>NZ_BAHE01000010.1 GCF_000298235.1 Gordonia namibiensis NBRC 108229 | reverse complement strand
GGCTCGTTCCTGAGCATCCACCCGACGCGATCCCTTCGACTTGAGTGCTGCCGACACCATCGACGCCTCAAAGTCTCCCCGATCACGCGAGTGCAACCAGCCCCGCACCGTGGCCCGAGACAACCCATACTCACGCAACAACCGCGCACGGCCACCCCGCTCCAACATCGCCGCATCCCACAACTGCAGAAACTCGACCTTGAAACCGAGCGGGTACGACCGCTGCCCGCTAGGGGTCCGACCCACCTCGACACTGATAGACACCACGCACTCCGTTCCCCGCGACCCCTGCCAGGTGTCTCACAAACAGCCTGACAGGGAGCGCCGAAGGGTGGTGGGATTGCCCAAAAGTGGTGGTTTTCAACCCATCTCAGCCGTGGTACGGCTCCGCGCTGACGAGGGTCACCTTGATCGTCGCGCCGCTGGGCACCGAGTACTCGCGGGTCTCGCCGACCTTGGCGTCGATCAGGGCCGAGCCCAGGGGCGAGCTGGGGGAGTAGGTCTCGAGCTTGCCGCCCGAGGCGCCTTCTTCACGGGTTGCGATGAGGAAGGTCTCGGTGTCCTTCTCGTCGCCGTCGTAGTAGACGGTGACGACGGAGCCGGGCAGGGCGACGCCCGACTGGGTCGGGGCTTCGCCGACCTTCGCGTTGTTCAACAGTTCCTGCAGCTGGCGGATACGCGCTTCCTGCTGGCCCTGCTCTTCGCGGGCGGCGTGGTAGCCGCCGTTCTCCTTGAGATCGCCCTCTTCGCGTCGCTCATTGATCTCGGCGGCAATGACCGGACGATTGGCGATCAATGAGTCGAGTTCGCTCTTGAGGCGATCGTGCGACTCTTGGGTCAACCAGGTCACCTGGGTGTCGGTCATCGGTCACTCCTTCGTGTTGTCCGCGCCGCGATGCGACTCTTTCACCGCGCGGCATATGGACTGCTATAAATGCAGCAACACGACCCCTCGCGGAGCCGTGTATCCGATCATCATACCAGCCGATGAGACCTATGGCACATCAGTTGTTCCAGCCGTTGCCGCGCCGAGTGCTTCCTGGTAGGTGGGTTCCGCTCGCTTCAGCCATCCCACAACGAAATACGTCACCGGCATGATCACGATCTCCACGAGTGTTTTCCAGACAAATCCGACAATCGTGTAGTTGACGAAATCTCCCCAGGTGGAGATACCCAGGGCGGTTGCTGCGATCGAGCAGAAGACGAGGGTGTCCGCGAATTCGCCGACCACCGTCGATCCCAAAAGGCGCGCCCACAGATGCCGTTCACCGGCACGCTCTTTCATTTTGACCAACACGAATGAATTCAGGAATTCGCCGACCACATATCCGGCGAGGCCGGCGAGCAGGAATTGCGGAACGACGCCGGCGACCGTTTCGAAAGCCTCCTGGCCTTCATAGAAATCGGCGGCGGGTAGGTGGATGGTCAGCCAGAAACACAGCGAGGCGAGGATGAGCACGGCGAAGCCGGCAAGGATGGTGCGGCGCATCGCGCGGAAGCCATACACCTCGCTGATCACGTCACCCAGGACGTAGGCGAGTGGGAACAGGAAGAAGGCGCCGTCGGTGACCAGGCCCTGCATGTGAACGGGGCCCACGTCGAGGTGGAGCCAGTCGTCGAACAGCACGACACCCTTGGTGCCGGTCACGTTGCTGATCAGCATCACACCGACGAACAGCGCGACGAGGAGCGGGAAGTAGCGGCTGCCGATGGCGGCGAACGCGGCGCGGGGTGCTGCCGCGTCGCCCGGTTCGGTCGGCCGCGTGCTCACGACTCGGGCTGGAGGTAGGCGGGCACGTCGACGGTGCAGCCGAAGACCTCACCGATGACCGGCGGCTTGGAGGTGGTGACCTCGGTGCGGACGCCGATCCGCTCGGCGGGGTCGGCCGGGATCAGGATCTCGCGCCGGCCGGTCTCACTGCCGTCTTTCGATCGTCCGCGCACCACGCAGGCCGCGGGCTTGCTCGGGTCGGAGCGGTCGACGGTGAACTGCACGGCGACGGTGTTGTCGTCGAGGATCTCGTAGCCGGTCGCCTCACCGGAGACGTCCGCGGTGCCGAACTTGCTGTAACCGATCGCCGCCAGCGTGACGCCGGCCACGACGACGAGTATCGACAGGGCGAGGAACCAGCGGCGACGGGTGTGCGCGGACGCGGAATTCTCCGGGTAGGTCGCGCGCGGGCCGCTGCGAGGGCGCTCCGCGGCGCCCCCATCCGAACTGTTCACGCGTCAATACCTACCATGGGACCAGTAACGATCCGAAGGTGAGGAACTGTGACCGAATCCCATGCCGACGGCCCGCAGCCGGGTGTGTTCCGTCTGATGGCGGTCCACGCGCACCCCGACGATGAGTCGAGCAAGGGTGCGGCCACGACCGCCAAGTACGCGGCCGAAGGCAACGAGGTGCTCGTCGTCACCCTGACAGGTGGCGAGCGCGGCGACATCCTGAATCCGGCGATGGACCGTCCCGGCATCAAAGAGCGGATGACCGAGGTCCGCCGCGAGGAGATGGCCCGGGCCGCCGAGGCCCTCGGCGTGAAGCAGACGTGGCTGGGCTTCGTCGACTCCGGACTCCCCGAGGGTGACCCGTTGCCGCCGCTGCCGGAGGGCTCGTTCGCGACCGTTCCGCTCGACGAGGCGACCGAGGCGCTCGTCCGTCTGGTCCGCGAGTTCCGTCCGCACGTGATGATCACCTATGACGAGCACGGCGGGTACCCGCACCCGGATCACATCCGGTGCCACGAGGTGTCGGTCGCGGCCTACGACCAGGCCGGCGACCCCGACGCATTCCCCGGAACCGGTGAGCCGTGGACGGTGTCGAAGCTGTACTACACGCACGGTTTCATCCGCGACCGGATGGAGCTCTTCTCCGACGAGTTCGAGCGCCACGGTCAGGAGAGCCCGTTCACCGAGTGGCTCAGCAAGTGGGACCCGAGCCGGGGCGACCTCATGGGTCGGGTCACCACCCAGGTCGAGTGCGCCAAGTACTTCCCGCAGCGTGACGATGCGTTGCGCGCACATGCGACGCAGATCGATCCCAACGGCATGTTCTTCGCCGTACCGTTGGAGTGGCAGCAGCGACTCTGGCCGACCGAGGAGTTCGAGCTGGCCAAGACGCGCGTGAAGACCGCCCTGCCCGAAACCGATCTGTTCACCGGAATCGAGGTGTCATGAACATCGCCATCGTGAACACCGTGATGGTCGTCGCGGCCGAGGAGCCGCAGGGGCCGGAGTTCGGCAAGTCGTCGCCGCTGGGATTGCTGGTGATCCTGTTGCTGCTGATCGGGACCGCGTTCCTGATCTGGTCGATGAGTCGCCAGCTCAAGAAACTTCCGGAGTCCTTCGACACCGAGCACCCCGAGGCAGATCAGGCGTTCGACGAGGGCACCGACCCGTCGGGGCCGGTCACCGCCGCCGACGACGCCGCCCCCGGCAACCAGGACGCGACGAGCACCACCGGGACCGATGAGCGACGCCCGGCGGACACCTGACGGTTCGTCGAACATGCTGGGCTCGGCGACGAGCCCATATCTCCGGCAGCACGCCGACAATCCCGTCCACTGGCAGGAGTGGTCCGACGCCGCACTGAACCAGGCACGCGAACGCGATGTGCCGGTTCTGCTGTCGGTCGGCTACGCGGCCTGTCACTGGTGTCACGTGATGGCGCACGAGTCCTTCGAGGACCACGCCACCGCGGCGCAGATGAACCGTGACTTCGTCTGCGTCAAGGTCGATCGGGAGGAACGTCCCGACATCGATGCCATCTGCATGAGTGCCACCGTCGCGATGACCGGGCAGGGTGGTTGGCCCATGACCTGCTTCCTCACGCCGGACGGCGACCCGTTCTACACCGGCACCTATTACCCGCCGCGGCCGCACGGTCAGATTCCCTCTTTCCGACAGGTTCTGACCGCGGTCAGCGACGCATGGACGCAGCGTCGAGCCGATCTCGACGACACCGCCGCGAAGGTGCGCGAACACATCGTGGCGAACACGGCCCCGTTGCCGGTTGGCACCGTCGCCGTCGACGACCGACTGCTCGCGCACGGCGTCCGCACCGCCCTCGGCGAGGAGGACCCCGAGTTCGGTGGTTTCGGCGGCGCACCCAAGTTCCCGCCCTCGGCGCTCGGAGAAGCGCTGATCCGGCACACCGAACGCACCGGCGACTCAGCTGCCATCGACGCCGCCGGGCGGACCTTGCATGCGATGGCCCGGGGCGGCATCTACGACCAGCTCGCCGGTGGTTTCGCCCGGTACTCGGTCGACGCCGGCTGGGTGGTGCCCCACTTCGAGAAGATGCTCTACGACAACGCGCAGCTGCTGCGGGCGTACGCCCATCTCGCACGGCGGACCGGAGATCCGCTGGCGCGCCGCGTCGTCGAGGAGACGGTCACCTTCCTCCGGCGGGACCTGCGGGTGCCGGGCGGGTTCGCCTCGTCGCTCGACGCCGATGCCGCCGGGGTTGAGGGGTCCACCTACGTGTGGACGCCGGCGGAGCTCGCCGAGGTCCTTGGACCGGAGACCGGACGCTGGGCCGCCGAACTGTTCGTCGTGACCGAGCGGGGCACCTTCGAACACGGCCGCTCGACGCTCCAACTGCCGTCCGATCCCGACGACCGCGAACGCTTCGACGCCGTACGTGCGGCTCTCCTCGACGCGCGGGGCAGGCGCGTCCAACCCGCCCGCGACGACAAGGTCGTCACCGCGTGGAACGCCATGACGATCACCGCACTCGCCGAGGCCGGTGCCGGGCTGGGCGAGGCCACCTACGTCGACGCCGCCGTTCGGTGCGCAGACGAGCTGCTGGGCATGCACCTCATCGGCGGCCGGCTCCGACGATCGTCGCTCGGCGGGCACGTGGGGGAGACCGATGGCGGGCTCGACGACCACGCGGCCCTGAGCACGGCTCTTCTCACGCTGTTCCAGGTGACCGGCGAAACCCGATGGCTGGGTGCTGGGTTGGGGTTACTCGACTCCGCGGTCGAGCGCTTCGCCGACCCGGAGGCGCCCGGAGCCTGGTTCGACGCCACCGGCGAAGGGCTCATCGCCCAGCCCCGGGATCCGATCGACGGTGCCACCCCGTCGGGGGCGTCGCTCATGGCCGAGGCGCTGCTCACCGCATCGATGCTCGCCGATTCGGCCAAGGCGGTCGGTTACGCAGAACTACTGGAGCACAGCCTGTCCCGCGCGTCGGTGATCGTCGCCAAGCTGCCGCGATCGGCCGGGCACTGGATGTCGGTGATGTCGGCGCGGGTCGCCGGGCCGATCCAGATAGCCGTGGCCGAAGGCCCCGCGTCGGATCATTCCCTGACCCGGGCGGCCTGGGCTCACGTCCCCGGCGGGGCGGTCGTCGTTGCCGGCGAACAGGATTCGCATCCACTGCTCGTCGCACGCGGTCCGGTCGACGGACGCGACGCCGCCTATGTGTGCCGGGGAACGGTCTGCGGGCTGCCGGTCACGGACGAGGAGAACCTGGCCGCCCAGATCGGCTGAGGGCAGCTCGACGGCGCAGGTGTCGGATTCGCCGGAACGGGTATTGAGGGGTATGCGCATCTCCACTCTTATCGGGACCTCGCTCGCCACCGCCGCAGCCGGCGCCATCGGCAGCGTGGTGACCAAACCCGCGGTCGAGACCTGGTATCCGCGGCTGAAGAAGCCGTCCTTCGTGCCGCCGGCCTGGGTGTTCCCGGTGGCCTGGACCGCCCTGTACGCCGACATCGCGGTCACCTCCGCCACCACGATCGACGGCCTGGGCGAGTGGCCGTCCCAGGACGAGAAGCAGGCGTACATCGCCGCGCTCGGCGCCAATCTCGCACTCAACGGGGCATGGAGCTGGATCTACTTCGGCAAAGGGGCGCTGGGCACCGCGTCGGTGGCCGCCGCGGCCCTCACGGTCAGCAGCGCCGACCTGACACGGCGTACCGCGGCCGTGAATCCGAAGGCCGGGGCCGCGCTCGCCGCCTACCCGGCGTGGTGCGCCTTCGCCACGGTTCTGTCGACGTCGACGTGGTGGCTCAACCGCGACCGCACGCGCGCATCACGCTGACCGGGCGCTCATCTCGTCCAGCACCTCCGCGAATCGGCCCATGGCCCAGTCGATCTCCTGAATGGTGACGACGAGCGGCGGGGCGAGCCGCAAAGTCGAGCCGTGCGTGTCCTTGGCCAGGACGCCGTGCTCGGCGAGGCGCAGGCAGAATTCCTTGCCGGTGCCGAGTGACGGATCGAGATCGATTCCCGCCCAGAGTCCGAGACCGCGGGTCGCGACGACGCCGCGGCCGGCGAATTCGCGTAGACGTGTGTGTAGGTGGTCGCCGAGGTCGGTGGCGCGTTCCTGCCAGGTGCCCTCGGCCAGCATGTCGACGACGGTGTGGCCGATGGCCGCGGCGAGCGGGTTGCCGCCGAAAGTCGAGCCGTGCTGTCCGGGATGCAGGACGCCGAGGACCTCACGATTCGCGACCACCGCGCTGACCGGCACGATCCCGCCACCGAGTGCCTTGCCGAGCAGGTAGATGTCAGGTTCGACGCCCCAGTGTTCGACGGCAAAGGTGCGCCCGGTCCGGCCGAGGCCCGACTGGATCTCGTCGGCGATCAGCAGGACGTCGTCGGCGGTGCACAGGGCTCGCACCCGCGGAAGGTAGTCGTCGTGCGGGACGATGATGCCGGCCTCGCCCTGGATGGGTTCGAGCAGGATGCCGACGGTCGTCTCGTCGATGGCGGCGGCGATCGCGTCGGCGTCGCCGTAGGGGACACGGACGAAACCCGGTGTGTACGGGCCGAATCCGGTGCGGGCATCGGGGTCGTCGCTGAACGAGATGATCGTCGTGGTGCGGCCGTGGAAGTTGCCGCCGGCAACGATGATCGTCGCGCGGCCGTCGGGAACGCCCTTGACGTCATAACCCCATTTACGGGCGACCTTGATCGCCGACTCGACGGCCTCGGCGCCGGTGTTCATCGGCAACACCATCTCCTTGCCGCACAACTCCGCGAGGGCGGCGCAGAACGGCTCGAGACGGTCTGAGCGGAACGCGCGGCTGGTGAGGGTCACCCGTTCGATCTGTTCGAGTGCCGCGGCGACGATCCGCGGATGGCGGTGGCCGAAGTTGACCGCGGAATAAGCGCCCAGGCAGTCGAGGTGGCGCCTGCCGTCGACATCGGTGATCCACGCGCCCTCGGCGGTGGCAGCAGTGACGGGGATGGGGGAATAGTTCTGCGCCACATGCGGTTCGGCGTCGATCGTGGGACCTGCGGGAGCTGTCACATCGTGGGGGATGAGCGTGTCGGACATGGTGCGGGTCCTCCTCAGTTCCAAGGTGCAGCACTTGACCCCGCCGCCGCCCTTGAGCAACTCGGAGAGATCGACGGTCACCGGACGGAACCCGGCGTCGTGCAGCAGTGTCTCGAGATGCGGTGCGCGATCGGTCATCACGACGTTGAGCCCGTCGGAGACCAGGTTGAGGCCCAGTACCTCGGCGTCGGCGTCGGTGGCGATGAGGGCGTCGGGGAACAGGTCGTCGAGCAGGCGGCGTGAGCGTTCGGAGAACGCGGCTGGGTAATAGGCGATCGTGGCGTCGTCGAGGACGCCCAGTGCGGTGTCGAGGTGGTAGAACCGCGGCTCGACGAGGTCGAGGGTGATGACCGCTCGACCGGTGATCGCGGCGACCTCGTCGTGCGCGGAGCGCTGGGTGCGGAAACCGGTGCCGGCGAGGATTCGGTCGCCGACGACCAGGAAGTCGCCCTCGCCCTCCTGTATGCCCGTGGTGCGGTGGACCGTGCCGAATCCGTTGCGGGCGAACCACTCCGCGTACAAGTCGCCTTCGGCGGCCCGCTCCGGGAAGGCGAAGCTCGCGGCGACGACGGTGTCGCCGACGCTGAGACCGCCGTTCGCGGCGTAGACCATGTCGGGCAGGCCGGGCGCCGGGTCCACCAGATGCACAGTGTGGCCGAGTGATTCGTACGCCGCGCGGAGGGTGTGCCACTGGGAGAGGGCGCGGTCGGTGTCCACGGGGACCGAGGTGTCCATCCAGGGATTGATCGCATAGGACACGGTGAAGTGCACCGGTGGGGTCATCGCGTAGGTCCGTAGCCGCGCCTCCCGGACCAGGGGCGCACCGATGCCCGGGCTCGTCAGAGTCATGAATCGAGCGTATCGTCGGCCATTGGTGCAAACAATCGCCGTGAATTGCGCAATGCTGCAACAAATCGTCATGTCAGGGTCGGAAGGTGGTCATCCGTTGCGTACGCTCGACGATCTCGACGAGAAGGTGCTCGCCTGCCTCACCCGCGACGCCCGTGCGACGTATGCGCAGATCGGCGACGAGGTCGGGCTCTCGGCACCGGCGGTCAAGCGTCGCGTCGACCGTCTCCTCGCCGACGGGGTGATCCGGGGATTCACCGCCATCGTCGACCCCCACGCCATGCAATGGACCACCGAGGCCTATGTGCAGGTGTACTGCCGGGGCAACATCTCGCCCGATGAACTCAAGGCGTCGTGGGAACCGATTCCCGAGGTCGTGAGCGCGGCGACCATCTCGGGTCAGGCCGACGCCATCCTCCGTGTGCGGGCCCGTGATGTCCGCCACCTCGAGCAGGCGCTCGAGCGCATCCGTGCGGCCGGGCCGGTCGACAAGTCCGAGTCGATCATCGTGCTCAGTGAACTGATCGACCGCGGTCATCCGTAGACCCCGGCGACCCGCAGAACCCGCTGTGCTAGTCTTGTCGCCGTGATCAGCACCGTGCGCGCATATTGGCGCTTTATCGAGGCTCCGGGTGGGGCCACGATGAAGCGCTGACCAAGCGCGCGCACGTAACACCCGGAGCCCGAGCAGCGACCATACGGTCGCTGCTCTTTGTTTTGAGCGGGGCTCCACCACTGTGAAGGCGTGCCCCGATCGGATCACCGACAGGGCACGACCTCGAAAGGCACATACCGTGACCACTCTCCCGGATCTTCCGACCCGCACGGCCGACAAGGCCGAATCGACCTCTGATCGTCGGATCAAGTCCTTCCGTCCGATCCCGTCGCCCGACACCGTCCGCAGCGAACTGCCGCTGACCGCGCGTCGTGCGCTGGCTGTGGCCCGCGACCGCGACGAGATCGCCGACATCCTCGCCGGCCGCGACGACCGACTGCTCGTCATCGTCGGACCGTGCTCGGTGCACGATCCGATCGCCGCGATCGACTACGCGCGTCGCCTTGCGCCGCTGGCCGAGGCCTACGCCGATCGTCTGAAGATCGTCATGCGGGTCTACTTCGAGAAGCCGCGCACCACGGTCGGCTGGAAGGGTCTGATCAACGACCCCGGCATGGACAACACCTTCGACGTCGAGCGCGGTCTGCGGACCGCCCGGTCGTTGCTGCTCGACATCATCGACCTCGGACTGCCCGTCGGCTGTGAGTTCCTCGAGCCGACCAGCCCGCAGTACATCGCCGACGCCGTCGCGTGGGGTGCCATCGGCGCCCGCACCACCGAGTCGCAGGTGCACCGTCAGCTGGCGTCGGGCCTGTCGATGCCGATCGGCTTCAAGAACGGCACCGACGGCAACGTCCAGGTTGCCATCGACGGCGTGAAAGCCGCTGCGGCCGAACATGTCTTCTTCGGAGTCGACGACTTCGGCAACGGCGCTGTCGTCGAGACCGCGGGTAACGAGGACTGCCACATCATCCTGCGTGGCGGCACCCGTGGACCCAACTTCGACGCCGAGTCGGTCGCGTCGGCGGCCGCGGCCCTCGACAAGGCCGGACTGCCCGCACGCGTGATGATCGACTGCTCGCACGCCAACTCCGGCAAGGACCACGTCCGCCAGGCGGAGGTTGCGACCGAGATCGCCGCGACCCTGCGTGCCACCCGCGAGGCCGGCAAGGCGTCGAACATCAGCGGCGTGATGCTGGAGAGCTTCCTGGAGCCCGGCGCGCAGTCGACCGACGCCACCCCGCTGGTCTACGGCAAGTCCGTCACCGACAAGTGCATGGGCTGGGAGGCCAGCGCCACCGTGCTCGACGCACTCGCCCGCGCCTGAGTTCCGCCCTGCGCCTGGCTGGTCAGTTGACGACGACCAGCCAGGCGGCGGCGTAGTGGAGTAACGCGGCGACCGCGGTGCAGAGGTGGAAGACCTCGTGGTGGCCGAAGGTGTGCGGCCACGGATTGGGCCAGCGCATCGCGTAGAGGACGCCGCCGACGCTGTAGAGCACGCCGCCGAGGGCCAGCAGGACCATGATCAGGTAGCCGGTCTGGGAGACCAGGGCCGGGGCGACCACGACGATCACCCAGCCGAGCAGGATGTAGAGGGTCACGCCCAGCCAGCGCGGAGCGCCCGGCCAGAGGATCTTCAGCAGCGACCCGCCGAGCGCGCCGGCCCAGACGATGCCGAGTACCCACCAGCTCGTCGGCGACGGGAGGCCGAGGGCGCAGAACGGTGTGTAGGTGCCGGCGATGAAGAGGAAGATCATCGCGTGGTCGGCACGCTTCATCCGGATGCGCGCACGCGCCGTCTTCCAGGGGATGCGGTGATAGGTGGCGCTGACGGCGAAGAGTCCGACGACGGTGAGCGCGTAGACCGCACACGTCAGCGCGGCGACGGTGCCGTCGAGGATGGCGGCGCCGATGACCAGCGCGATGCCGGCGACCGCTGCCACATAGGCGGAGTAGTGGTGGATCACGCCGCGCAGACGCGGGCGATCGGCCACGTCCGGGGGCGGGGTCGACAGTGTGTTCACAAAACCTACGGTACCGTAACTTACTCGGCTGTAGGGAGCCTCGCGGAGGTCGGCAGGGTCATCCTGCTCGCACCCCGGCGCGTAAGGTGTCCCACGTGACACGAGGCCGCGAAGGATGAAGCTGCTGCCGGATCGGGTGCGCCGTCCAGCTCTCACCATCTACGAACGTCGACTCATCCAACTCCTCGACACCCAGCGCCTACCGCGGCACGTCGCGATCATCTGCGACGGCAATCGCCGCTGGGCGCGCGAGGCGGGATTCGACGACGTCAGCCACGGACACCGGGTGGGTGCCCAGCGCATCGCCGACATGCTCGGCTGGTGCGCGGGTCTGGGCATCGAGGCCGTCACCATCTATCTGCTCTCCACCGAGAACCTGAACCGGTCGTCCGACGAGCTCGACGCACTGCTCGAGATCGTGCCCGACATCGTCGACGAGATCTCCTCGCCCGACGGCGACTGGTGCATCCGCATCGTCGGCACCCTCGACGCCCTGCCCGAGGCCGTCGCCGGGCGACTGCGGGCCGCGGCCGACCGAACCTCCGAACGGCACGGCATGAACGTCAACGTCGCCGTCGGGTATGGCGGCCGCCAGGAGATCGTCGACGCGGTGCGGGCACTGCTCGACGAGAAGCGTGCCGCCGGTGCCACTCCCGAGGAGATGATCGAGGCGGTCACCGTCGAGGCGATCGACGCGAACCTCTACACCAAGGGGCAGCCCGACCCCGACCTCGTGATCAGGACCTCCGGAGAACAACGACTGTCGGGATTCCTGTTGTGGCAGAGCGCCTATTCGGAGATCTGGTTCACCGACGCGTACTGGCCGGAGTTCCGCCGGGTCGACTTCCTGCGCGCGCTACGGGACTACTCGGCGCGCAGCCGGCGATTCGGCAAGTAGGTCGCGAAGGGCCTGCAGGTCGGCGGTGAAGGTCGACGCCGCGGGCGTTCCGAAGCCGACGACCAGGCCGCCGTGTGGCAGGGGATCGGCGTCCGGGTGACGGAACAACGACAAGCCGACGAGCCCGATCCCGCGCCGGAACGCCTCATGTACGAGTGGGCCCTCGACCGCATGGTCGACCGGGATGACCGCGTGGAGTCCGGCGGCGATGCCGGGCAGCGCGAAACCACATGCGGTGACGGCTTCGACGAGTGCGTCGCGGCGCTGCCGGTACACCTGCCGGCTGCGGCGGATGTGCCGGTCGTAGGCGCCGGAGTCGATGAGCTCGGCGAGGATCAGCTGATCGACGATGCTCGCGTCGCCTTCGCGTAGTCCTTTGGCGCCCACCACGACGTCCACCAGCTGAGGGGGCAGCGCAAGCCACCCGGCGCGCACGGCGGGAGAGAGGCTCTTGGACATGGACCCGGCGTGGACCACCACATCCGGGCCGAGCGCCTGCAGAGCGCCGACCGGGTCACGGTCGTACCGGAACTCGCCGTCGTAGTCGTCCTCGACGATGATCGCCCCGGTCCGCCGGGCCCACTCGATGACCTGCATGCGCCGCGACGGCGACAGCGGCACCCCGGTCGGGAACTGGTGGCTCGGCGACAGCAGGACCGCCGAGGCGCCGCTGCGCTCGAGGTCGTCGATCACCATCCCCTCATTGTCGACGGGGATCGGGATCGTTCGGGTGTCGCCGCGTTCGACGGCCCGCCAATGGAAGGGGAGGCCGTGACTCTCGACCGCCAAGGCGTCGCCGAAGACGTTGCGCGACAGCAACTCCAGCGCGGACTGTACCGCGGTCCCGAGGACCACCCGGTCGGCGGTCGTGCGGACGCCGCGGGTCCGGCCCAGGTATGCGCTCAGGGCGTGCCGGAGCTCCGGGCGACCCTGCGGGTGCGCGGGTGCGAACGCATCGTCGCCGGCGTCGGTGAGAACGCGGCGGGTGGCACGGATCCAGTCCGTCCGCGGGAACATGCCGGCGCACGGCTGTCCGAGCGAGAAGTCGTGCGGGAAGCGGAACATCGGGTGCGCCTGCGGGCGTTCGTCGTCCCGTCCGGCGGCGTCGGGGCGTGCTGCGCCCTCGGCCACGCGTGTGGCCGAACCCTGGCGCGCGGTCAGCCAGCCCTCGGCGATCAGCTCCTGATAGACCGCCGACACCGTGCCTCGGGCGAGGCCGAGGTCGGCGGCGAGCGAACGGTACGGCGGAAGGGCGGTGCCCGCGGGGAGGCGCCCGTCGAGGATCGCCGACCGCAGCGCCTCGATGAGCGTTCGACGCAGCGTCGCACCGCGCCCGCGTGCACTCGCCCCGGGGTCCGGCTGCAGGTCGAGGAACAGATCGGCGCCGAGGCGAACAGCCACCTCCGCCCACGGGTCGGGAGGGACGCCGCCTTGATTGACCCTGTTTTCTTCCATCAGATTGGACCACTTTCTTGTGCTAATCCCGCATTAGCCTAGGTCCAGAAGACACAAGGAGACACAACAACCGACAAAGTCGGCGAGGAGGGGCGAGATGAAGATCGTGGTGATCGGAGCGAGCGGGGTACTGGGCAGCCGGGTGGCGGATCTGCTCGCCGAGCGCGGCAACGAGGTGGTGCGGGCGAACCGGGCGGCCGGGGTCGACGCCTATACCGGCGAGGGGCTGGCCCAGGCGATGTCCGGGGCCGACGTCGTGGTCGACTGCCTCAGTGTCGAGACGCTGAGCGCGAAGAAAGCGGTCGACTTCTTCCGGACGACGGCGCACAACATCGGGCGGGCGGCGACCGCAGCTGCGGTGGGGCACGTCGTCTGCGTCTCGATCGTCAACGCGGACGATCCGGCGGTGAACGCGAAATTCGGTTACTACCAGGGCAAAGCGGCTCAGGAGGCCGCGTACCGCGACGTCGTCGACCCGGCGACACTCACCGTCCTCGCGTCGGTGCAGTGGTTCGAACTCGCCGAACAGATGATGGGGCGGATGGCCGTCGGTCCCGTCGCGATCGTGCCGAAGATGCGGTGCCGCCCGGCGGCCGCGGAGGACGTGGCGAAGGTGGTCGCGGATACGGCCACCACCGCGCCCGCCCCGGTCGGGGCGGGTGGGCTCCGTAAGATCGAGGTCGCGGGGCCGGCGGAGATGGACCTCCTCGGGGTGGCAAAAGCCGTTGCGGCGCAACGTGGATCGCCGCGCTGGATTCTCGGGGCGTCCGTCGGCGGGCCGGCGATCCGCGGCGGGGGTCTGGTGCCCGCGTACCCGGATGTCGTCACCCCGACCACCCTCGAGCAGTGGTTGGCACGCCACGCCGACGCCCCCGCGGGAAGTGCTCGATGAGTGTCCGGACCCGCCCGTCGACACGCATGTGGATTCCGCAGGACAATCCCGCGGTCTACAAGGCCCTCGTCGCTCTGCAGCGCGCGTCGTCGGCGGGTGTCGACGCCGAGATCGGCGAGCTGATCTCGATGAGGGTGTCGCAGCTCAACGGCTGCGCATACTGCCTGCACATGCACGCCGGCGATGCACTCGCCGCACGGATCGACCCGCACAAGCTGCTCATGCTCCCGGCCTGGCGCGAGGCCGGAACCATGTTCGACACACGGGAGCGCGCCGTCCTCGCGTTGGCCGAACAACTCACCGAGCTCGGCGAGGGCGGGGTGACCGATGGCGTGTTCGACGACGTGCGAGCACATTTCGACGCCGTGGAGACCGGACAACTCGTCGCCGCGATCGCGATGATCAACACCTGGAACCGGATCGCGATCGCCGGCGGCTACCCGGCCGGGCTCGACGAACGGCGTGCGTCGCCGGCGTTCGGCTGACCGCTGGTTGTTCCCTCCCGCGGGACTGTTTCCTTCCAGCGGCGTCTGTTCCTTCCCGCGAGCGCTACCCGGTAAGCGGGAAGGAATCGGTCACGCGGGAAACATCTATTTCCGAAGTCGTTGATACACGACCTGATCCGCCGTTCGCGTCGTTGAATCCAGCCACCCCACCACCCGGCCCGGCAACGACTCACCGACGAGCTGGCCGCGCGAACCGACACTCGCCGTCGACGACTCGACGAGTGGACCGCAACAACCCGCCACCGTTCCGAGGTCATCTCGCCAGCTCCCTGAGAAGCGCCCGGATCCCGACTGCCGAATCTCAACTCGACCGGCAGACGTCGATCGAAGTCTGCCGGTCGGGTTGACGTCGACCGGTAGTCAGGTGGGCGACGGTGTCTCACCAGGCCTTCGTGGCTCGTCGACTTCGATACGCTCCTCCGTCGCTACTCAGCCCGGCGGCTATCGCTCCTCACACCTCAGGCAGCAAGGCCGACTGTCGCTTGCGCTCCTCGCACATCAGGCATCGGGCCTGGGTGCGTCGCGCTCTGTCGGATCAGCCGGTAGAGGGGTGCCACGGGCATCAGCCGCGCTACACCATGGCAAACGGGGAGATCTCCATACCGATCTCGAGAGATCCGGCGATCTCCCTGATCTCGTCGTAGTCGAAGACCACGTGGCCGGACAGGACGTCGACGTCGCGGCGCGCACGCTGCACCGGATGGTCGAGGAAGTGCACACTGGCGCCCGACGCCTCGAGCAGCGTGCCGATCACGGCTCTCGACTCGTTCACGATGCGGGCCGCGGCAAGACGTGCCTGGGCCCGCGTGCGGACGTCGACCGTCGCGCCGGCAGTCAGGGTCCCCTCGATGGTCGACGTGGTCTCCGCGAGCAGACCGCGGAGGGCCTCGAGTCGTATTCGGGCGTCGCCCAGTCGAATCCGCGCCGCGGGCTTGTCCTTCTGTTTGACCATCTGGTACGCGAGGACGCGTTCGGAGAGCCGTGCCGCGTACAGGTCGGCGACTCGCTCGGCCGTGCCCAGGGCGGGCATGGCGGCCAGCAGGGCAAGCGCGGGGACCATGGGCCAGCGATACGAGTGGCTGTCGTGCAACGTCGCGCCAGGTGTCCTGCCCGCGTAGAGATCTCGAACCCGGACCGTGCGGTGGGCCGGTACGAAGGCGTCCTCGATGACGACGTCGTTGGACCCGGTCGCCCGCATGCCGTCGGTGTGCCAGACGTCCTCCACCCGCGCGTCGTCGATCGGCAGGAGCGCGAGGATGGCGTCGGGCCGATCGCCGGTGACGACGGCGCCCACCATCACCCAGTTGGCGGCCATGATGCCGGTGGCCCAGGACCAGCGACCGGACACGGCGAAACCGCCCTCGCGCGGCTCCGCGGTCCCGGTCGGTGCCAGTGGCGCCGGTGCGAGGTACGGACGATCTGCGAAAGCCTCTTCCTGCGCCGCCTCGCTGAAAAGTGCGGTGATCCAACCGTGCAGGGTGTAGAAACCCAGCGTCCAGGCGGTCGACGTGCAGCCATGGGCCAGGCGTCGGACGTGGTCGAGGATCTCGGGGAAGGGTGCTTCGAGTCCGCCGAACCTGCTGGGGATCAACAGATCCAGGAGGCCGGAGTCGGTCGCGTCGCGGATGGTCTCGGCCGGCAGTTGCCGTAGATCTTCCGCCCGGCCGGCGCGTTCGGCCAGGGCGGCGATGAATTCGTCGGTGATCCGCACCGTTCCGGATGTCGGGGTGTCCACGGATCGGAACGTAACATACAAAAAAGTATGGGATACCCGGTTCGGGCCGGAAAGCGCCGTTAGGGTGAGCGAATGGGGCGAGCGCAAGAGCGAGGTGGCGGCCACCTGTCGGCCGACGACTGGATCGAGCTCGGGTACGCGATCCTGGCCGAGGAGGGGTTCAAGCAGATCAAGATCGACACCGTCTGCAAGCGCATGGGGGTCACCAAAGGCAGTTTCTACTGGCACTTCACCGACATCGCGGCCTACCGCGCGGCGCTGGTCGCACGATGGGGCGAGTGGAGCGACGAGGAGCACCAGAACTTCGCGGCGCTGGCCGACCTACCCCCACGCGATCGTCTGCTGGGCCTGATCGCTCAGCTCACGAGTCCGCGCCACTGGATGATCGAACGGGCGATGCGGGAATGGGCGCGCTCGGATCCGGAGGCCGAGGCGAGTATCCGCACCTCCGATCGTCGTGCGCGAGAAGCGGTGCGCCGGTGTCTCCTCGACCACGGGCTGGACCCGAGAATCGCATCCGTGCGGGCCAACTGGATCTTCGCGATGGGGATCGGGGCGCTGCACCTGTCCTATTCCGAGGAGGATCGCGCGGCGGCCGGCCGCCACAGCGCGGAACTGGTCGATCTGATGCTCACGCCGGCGTGATGTTCAGAGCTTTCGCAGGCGGACCCGGTTGATGGCGTGGTCGACGTCCTTGCGGAGCACCAGCGAGGCGCGTGGGCGGGTGGGCAGGATGTTCTCGATGAGGTTCGGCCGGTTGATCGACGTCCACAGGTCCCGGGCCGCAGCCGTGGCCTGCTCGTCGGTGAGCGAGGCGTACGCGTGGAAGTGCGAGTCCGGGTTGGCGAACGACGTGGTCCGCATCTGCAGGAAGCGCGAGATGTACCACTCCTCGATGTCCTCGATCTTGGCGTCGACGTAGATCGAGAAGTCGAAGAGATCCGACACCATCAGCGTCGGACCGGTCTGCAGGACGTTCAACCCCTCGAGGATGAGGATGTCGGGTTGCCGCACATAGTGATAGACGTTCGGCACGATGTCATAGGCGAGGTGTGAATAGACCGGCGCCGCGACCTCGCGCGCACCCGACTTCACCTCGGTCACGAAGCGGAGCAGCGCGCGCCGGTCATACGATTCGGGGAAACCCTTGCGGTGCAGGATTCCTCGACGCTGCATCTCCGCCGTCGGCAGCAGGAAGCCGTCGGTGGTGATCAGGTCGACCTTCGGATGCGACTCCCACCGGGCGAGCAACGCCGCGAGCACGCGCGCCGTCGTCGACTTGCCCACGGCCACACTGCCTGCGATACCGATGACGAACGGGACCTGCCGATTGATCTGACGCTCGCCGAGGAAGGTCGAGGTGGCCGCGAACAGTCGTTGGCGCGCAGCGACTTGCAGATGGATCAGACGCGATAGAGGCAGATAGACGTCGGCGACCTCCTCGAGGTCGATCTGCTCACCGAGGCCCACGAGCTCGGAGAGCTCGGACTCGTTCAGCACGAGAGGCATGGACTCACGCAGTTCGCGCCACTGCCGGCGGTCGAGTTCCAGGTACAGACTGGGGTCCCGATCACTGGCATTGCGAGCCATCAGCGCAGCTCCGGGGTAGTGGTGAGCACGGCTGCCCGGGTCATCATGCGTAACAGCTTAGGGCCCATCGCTCGCCGCGACGCGGTGGGTCCACGCGGGGCCTCCGCTCGCGGTAACGTGCCCGGTATGCCGGCCGACCACGCGACCCCCGACCTCGTCACCGACTACCTGCGGCTGGGGCTGGCGTTCGACCGGCTGGAAGAAGGCTTCGTCGATGCGTTCACCGGCGACCCGGCCCTGCGCGCCGAGATCGCGAACGGGCCCGCGCCCGATCCGGCGCAGCTCGCCGCGCAGGCCCGAGCGTTGCGCGCCGAACTCCCCGGAGATCTGCCCGCCGACCGCGCGGAGTTCATCGGCTCCCATCTGCGGGCGCTCGAGTGCTCAGCCCGCAAGTTCGCCGGCGACGAGATCTCCTTCGCCGATGAGGTCAGCGCCTACTTCGACGTCGACATCGCCCTCGCCGACGCCGACCGCTACCGGCAGGCCCACACCGAACTCGCCGAGGCGCTCGGCCTTGCCGACGCCACCGGTGACGAACTCCGCGACGCGTACGCCGCCCATCGTCGGGCCGACGAGATCCCCGCCGACAAGGTCGACGAATGCGTCCGGGCGTTCAGCGGCGCCCTGCGCGAACGAGTTCGCGCGCAGTACCCGTTGCCCGACAACGAGATCGTCGACTTCGAGGTCGTCACCGACAAGCCGTGGTCGGGGTTCAACTACTACCTCGGCGACTACCGGTCGCGGGTCGCGATCAACGCCGACCTCACGCAGTACATGTCCTCGCTCCCGCACCTGATCGCCCACGAGGCCTACCCCGGCCACCACACCGAGCACTGCCGCAAGGAACAACTGCTCGTCGGCGCCGGCCAGCACGAGCAGTCGATCTTCCTCGTCAACACCCCGCAGTGTCTGATGGCCGAGGGGCTCGCCGACCACGCCCTGACCGCCATCATGGGCAAAGAGTTTGGCGCCTGGGCACAGGAGATCTACGCCGACCTCGGCCTGCGCTTCGACGCCGATCGGGCGATTCGCGTCGGACGCGCGACCTCCGGACTGCTGACCGTCCGCCAGGATGCGGCCCTCATGCTGCACGACCAGCACGCCGACGCCGACACCGTCGCCGACTTCCTCCAGACCTGGTTGCTAGCACCGCCCGAGCGGGCCCGGCAGATGCTGCGCTTCCTCACCTCGCCGCTGTGGCGGGCCTACATCAGCACCTACGTCGAGGGTTACCAACTGCTCGAGACCTGGCTCGACGCCGCCGGCGACCGCGCCGCGGCCTTCGGACGGCTGCTCGACGAACCGCTCATCCCGGCGAGCCTGCGCCGTGAGCTGGTAGCGGGTTAGGGGATCGCGGCGCAGGTCCCTAGACTTGTCGCCATGACCGCGAACTCGTCATCCGTGAACTCGATGTCCCTGGCGGAGCTCGACCCCGACGTCGCCGCCGCCATGAACGGCGAACTCAGCCGTCAGCGGGACACTCTCGAGATGATCGCCTCGGAGAACTTCGTGCCGCGTGCGGTGCTGCAGGCGCAGGGCAGCGTGCTCACCAACAAGTACGCCGAGGGTTACCCGGGACGCCGTTACTACGGCGGCTGCGAATACGTCGACGTGGTCGAGGACATCGCCCGCAACCGCGCCAAGGAGCTGTTCGGCGCCGACTTCGCCAACGTCCAGCCCCATTCGGGCGCGCAGGCCAACGCGGCCGTGCTGCAGGCCCTGATGGAGCCGGGGGAGACCATGCTCGGTCTCGACCTCGCCCACGGCGGCCACCTCACGCACGGCATGCGTCTCAACTTCTCCGGCAAGCTCTACGAGAACGCCTTCTACGGCGTGAGCAAGGAAGACTTCCGGATCGACATGGACGAGGTGCGCAAGATCGCCCTCGACGTGAAGCCCAAGGTCATCGTCGCCGGCTGGTCTGCTTATCCGCGCACGCTCGACTTCGAGGCGTTCCGCTCCATCGCCGACGAGGTGGGCGCCCACCTGTGGGTCGACATGGCGCACTTCGCCGGACTCGTCGCCGCCGGCCTGCACCCGTCGCCGGTGCCGCACGCCGATGTCGTCAGCTCGACAGTGCACAAGACCCTCGGCGGACCCCGCTCCGGCATCATCCTGGCCAAGCAGGAGTGGGCCAAGAAGCTCAACTCGGCCGTGTTCCCCGGCCAGCAGGGCGGACCGCTCATGCACGCGATCGCCGGCAAGGCCGTCGCACTGAAGATCGCCGGCACCGAGGAGTTCGCCGAGCGTCAGCGCCGCACCTTGTCGGGTGCGAGCATCCTCGCCGAACGCCTCAACGGTGAGGATGTCGCCAAGGCCGGCGTCTCGGTCCTGACCGGCGGCACCGACGTCCACCTCGTGCTCGTCGACCTGCGCAACAGTGACCTCGACGGCCAGCAGGCCGAGGATCTGCTCCATCAGGTCGGGATCACGGTCAACCGCAACGCGGTGCCGTTCGACCCGCGCCCGCCGATGGTCACCTCGGGTCTGCGCATCGGTACCCCGGCACTGGCCACCCGTGGCTTCGGCGACGAAGAGTTCACCGAGGTCGCCGACATCATCGCGACGGCACTCGCCGCGGGCTCGTCGGCCGACGTCTCGGCCCTGCGCGGCCGGGTGTCCAAGCTCGCCCTCGACTTCCCGCTCTACGAGGGACTCGAGGAGTGGGGACTGATGAGCCGCATCTAGCCGTGGCCGGCCGCTCGGATGTGACCTGAATTGCCCCGCGCCGAGCGGCGTCCGTATCCTTGCAGCGATGAACGCACTCACTGAAGACGACCTGATCATCGCGCTCGAGAAGGCTCTTCCCGAGATCGCGGAAGACCACCAGTCGGCCGCCACTCCGTGGAACCCGCACGACTGGGTGCCGTGGGACGAGGGACGCAACTTCGCCTTCCTCGGCGGCGCCGACTTCGATCCGTCGCAGGCGACGCTGTCCGAGGAGGCGCGCGCCGGACTGTTGGCGCTGCTCCTCACCAAGGACAACCTGCCGTCGTACCACCGTGTGCTCGCGAAGCACTTCCCGGCCTTCTCCGAGTGGCGTCAGCTCATCGGTGTGTGGACCGCGGAGGACAACCGGCACTCGATCGTCCTGCGCGACTACCTCGTCGTGCGTCGCGCCATCGATCCGGTGGACGCCGAGAACCGTCGACTCGTCCACGTCACCAAGGGCTACCGGCAGACCCCCGAGCAGGTCGACCAGCTCGGACCGCTCGACGTTCTCGCGCTGATGGCCGTCCACGAGAACCAGTGCGTCAGCTTCATCAAGCGACTCAGTGCAATCGCCGCCGACGACGTCCTGGAGCAGATCCTCACCAAGATCGCCGCCGACGACCAGCAGCAGGCCAACACCTTCGGTGCGTTCCTCAACGCCGGCATCATCGCCGACCAGGACGCCACGGTCATCGCGATCGACGCGGCCCTGGCGCTGGGTCGGGCCGAGGCCATCGGCCACGACATCGACGACTTCGATGCCGAACGGGCTCTCCTGGAGAACTACGAGAACTCCGACACCTGGCGCGAGATCGCCGCGACCCTCGCCGACGCGGTCAAGCTCGACTCCATCGAGGGTCTGGGCGAAGAGGCCGAGGCGGCACGTCAGCGCATCCTCTCCCGCGCCCGCGGGTAGAACACCGGCACGACGCAAGACGCGCGCACGGCGCCATCAGGACGACGAATGTCCTGGTGGCGCCGTTTGCGTCCCTGGGTCAGACGATACTGCGATTAACGCGAAATTCACGCCGACACACCTGATTCCGGCGCGCCGCCCGCGGAGTCTGCGCGTACGTTGACGGTACGGATCGCGGGGAAGCGGTTCGTCCGGGAGGTTCGATTCGTGTATTGCACCAGCAGCGCGAGAGGACCGGCCCCGGTCCTCGTCCACCTCGGCTGACGCCGAGGGCAACGGACTTCGACCGGCCGGTCACCTGAGAACTGGTTTGTGCGGGCGCCGCATGAACGTAGGAGCCCGACGTGACCACACGCACCTACGTCCTCGACACTTCAGTGCTGCTGTCCGACCCCTGGGCGGTCATGCGCTTCGCGGAGCACTCAGTGGTGTTGCCACTGGTGGTGATCAGTGAACTCGAGGGCAAACGTCACCACCACGAGCTCGGCTGGTTCGCGCGTGAGGCGTTGCGCATGCTCGACGACCTGCGACTCGCGCACGGTCGGCTCGACCTGCCGATCGAGATCGGTGAGGAGGGCGGCACCCTCCAGGTGGAGCTCAACCACACCGATCCGTCCGTCCTGCCGGCCGGTTTCCGCACCGACAGCAACGATTCCCGGATTCTGGCCTGTGCGCTGAACCTGCGTGCCGAGGGCAAGGACGTGACCTTGGTGTCCAAGGACACCCCGCTGCGTGTGAAGGCCGGCGCGGTCGGTCTGGCCGCCGACGAGTACCACGCGCAGGACGTGGTGGTGTCCGGGTGGTCGGGGATGACCGAGCTCGACGTCGAGACGTCGATGATCGACGCTCTGTTCGCCGACGGGGTCATCGACCTGGACGAGGCCAGGGAGCTGCCCTGTCACACCGGCATCCGCCTGCTCAGTCCGTCGTCGAGCGCCCTCGGTCGCGTCAACGCGGAGAAGCGCGTGCAGCTGGTGCGGGGAGACCGTGAGGCCTTCGGCCTGCACGGGCGTTCCGCGGAACAGCGGGTCGCTCTCGACCTGCTGCTCGACGACAGCGTCGGCATCGTCTCGTTGGGCGGCAAGGCGGGCACCGGAAAGTCGGCTCTGGCCCTGTGTGCGGGTCTCGAGGCGGTTCTCGAGCGGCGGACCCAGCGCAAGGTCGTCGTGTTCCGGCCGCTGTACGCGGTCGGCGGTCAGCAGCTCGGCTACCTCCCCGGGGGCGAGGCCGAGAAGATGGGTCCGTGGGCGCAGGCGGTGTTCGACACCCTCGAGGGGCTCGCCTCGCCGGAGGTCATCGAGGAGGTGCTGAGCCGCGGGATGCTCGAGGTGCTGCCGCTGACGCACATCCGCGGTCGTTCCCTGCACGATTCGTTCGTGATCGTCGACGAGGCGCAGTCGCTGGAACGCAACGTCCTGCTGACGGTGCTGTCGCGCCTCGGTTCGGGATCTCGTGTGGTGCTCACCCACGACGTCGCACAGCGCGACAACCTCCGCGTCGGCCGGCACGACGGTGTCGCCGCGGTCATCGAGAAGCTGAAGGGGCATCCGCTCTTCGCGCACATCACGCTCACCCGCAGTGAGCGGTCGCCGATCGCGGCGTTGGTGACGGAGATGTTGGAGGAGTTCGGGCCCTCCGCGCCGGGAGCGTAGCGAGCGGGCGGGGTGTGACCGCGCCGGGAGCGTAGCGAGCGGGCGGGGTGTGACCGCGCCGGGAGCGTAGCGAGCGGGCGGGGTGTGACCGCGCCGGGAGCGTAGCGAGCGGGCGGGGTGTGACCGCGCCGGGAGCGTAGCGAGCGGGGTGCTTACAGAGGAAGGCCGCGACGATCCGCTGAGGGGAGCGAACCGTCGCGGCCTTCCGTCACTGGGGCCCACTGTCGAGATCGCCTCTGACGCAACGATTCCCGTGATGGTGGGCCGGACTCGGGGGAGGGGTCAGGCCGCGCTGCCGCCGAGGTCGCTGAGTGCGTTGAGGAGTTCGACGAATGCGGTGAGGGCTTCGATGTTCTCCAGGGAACCCATTTCTCTCCTTTGTCGGTGATTTTCCGTCCGGCGGGGTCGCTGTGCGATCAACGCCGTTGCCGACGCTAACGATTATGTTTAGTTCTCGCAAAGAAATAGTCGGTGAATTATGCGTGGCTTCGACGCGAGGACTTCTTTCCGACGCTTTGCCCTGCGCGTCGAATAATGGATCATTTCCGATTTTCCATCGACAATCGACCGCCGACCCGACAGTCGACGGTTGCTCGGACGATCGAGGGCCGGTCGGGTCCACCGGAGGGCTTGATCCGATCCTCACTGCACCGTGACCATCACGTGACTCACGGGGTCTTGCGCGCTGTCACACTGTTGTGGTGCTGAAGTTACTGATGAGGCGAATGAGACTGCTGGGACTATTGGTGATTGCGGTGTTGGCCGCATGTGCCGGTGGTGCGGGTCAGGCTCTCGCCGATCCGGAAACGACGACACCTATCACGCCGACGACGCCGACCACGCCGGGCAGCCCGTCGCTGCCGGGAATGGGGGAGGGCCTCGGCATCCCGCTGCTCGACGAGGTGCTCAACCAGCTGTCCGGCGGCAGCGGCTCCGATGAGGCCCCCGGCGGCCTCGACGGTTCCGGGGGTCCGACCAGTCAGATGATCGTTGTGACCGCACCCAAGGCATCGGACACGACCGCCACACTCACCGCCTTCGAGAAGGGAACCGACGGCAGTTGGAAGCCGGTCCCCGGCCTAGGTCCGACGAAGGCCTACCTCGGCTCCCTGGGGATGGGCGAACCGCAGGACAACGTACCGCGCACCCCGGAGGGGACGTTCCCGCTCGACCAGGCCTTCGGTCGCCAGGAGAACCCGGGCACCAAGATGCCCTACCTCAAGGTCGACACCCAGGACTGGTGGGATTCCGATCCCAAGTCGCCGACCTACAACACCCACGTACGTCAGCCCCAGAGTCCCGGTGGTGACAGCGAGAACCTGTACAACTCGGGTCCGGTCTACGACTACGCCGTCAACATCGCGCACAATCCGGAGCGCACGCCCGGCAAGGCGACGGCGATGTTCCTGCACGTGACCAACGACCAACCCACGCTGGGGTGCGTCGCCATCGAGCGTGAACTGATGAAGAAGATCCTCGTCTGGCTCGACCCGGCGAAGAGCCCGAAGATCACGATCGGCGTCAACAAGGGTGCGCCGACCGGCGAGGCGCCCGGAGCAACCCCTCAGACAACTCCGGGTGCCACGCCGTCGACTCCCGACGTGCCGGCTTCCGACATGCTGACCGGCCTGCTCTCGCAGCTGGTCGGTGCGATTCCCGCCCTGTTCGGGCAGCTCACGGGTCGCTGATCTCGGACCGTGCGTGCCGGCAGGCGGGGCAGAAGGTCTCCTCCACCCCGACGTGCCAGCCGTTGACCCTGGCCCAGCGATCCCGTTCGGGGTCGGCCAGTGGTCGTCGTGGGATGAAGCTGCGTCCGCAGCTGTCGCAGTACCGGTCGGCCGAACCCTCGGTTTCGGCGAACAACGGGGATATGACTGTCATGGGTGGACCTCTGGTGCTGGCTGTGTCGAGTCGGTCCTGTCGGTTCGTCGACGGACTCGGACGAGCGACCACCTCAGTTTCGCCGGGTGTGATGTAGGTCTCATAGGGCCGAATGGCACATGGTTCGGCAGATCGGGCGCAGGTCAGCGCTCGCGGGTTACGACCATCACCGGGCCACGGGCCGACCGCAGGACCGAAAGGCTCGTCGAGCCCAGTCGCATGTCCGCGAAACCGCCGCGACCACGCGCGCCCACGACGAGCAGCTGTGCGGCCTGGGCGTGGTCGAGCAAGGCGCGGGCGGGTCGGTCTCTGGTCACGGCGTGGCGGACCGTGACGCGCGGGTACCGGTGGCGCACCTCGGCGAGTTCGGCGTCGAGCCAGGCGTCGGCGCGGCTGCGATGGCTCGGCCACTCCGACATCGTGCACGGCACGGACATGTCGGCGACATCGGTGTCGCACCAGGCGTGGACGACCGTGACCGGGACGCCGCGTAGGTCGGCTGCGGCGAACGCGGCGTCGACGGCGGCTCGTCCGCCCGGGGAGCCGTCGGTGCCGACCACGACCCCCGCCTGGGACCAATGGGACGTGGAGTCGCGGACGACCGTCAGCGGACATCTGCAGTGCTCGGCGAGTGCGGTGGTGACCGTGCCGAGAGCGACGCGATGACCAGCCATGTGCCCCCGGTTGCCGACGACGAGGAGGCGGGCTCGACCGGATGCCTCGACCAGGGTGGTGACCGGCGGTGAGTCGACGACCTGGGTCGTGATCTTCAGCGGTTCGGGCGAGTCGCCGGAGTCCTCGGCGACGCGGCGGGCCTCGGCCAGGGCGCGTTCGCATCGGGCGCGCAGGGGTTCGAGGACGCGTGGATCGTCCGCCGCGAGATTCGCCGAGGCGATCAGCTCGAGCTCCGACCGGTGGAGAGCGGCGTCGCGCGCGGCCCAGCGGGCGGCGGCGCGGGCAGTGGCAGACCCGTCGACGCCGACGACTACGGGTCCGTCGAGGAATCCGGATACGGTCACACGGCAGTCCCCCTGGGGTTCACACACCGCGTGCCGGGGTGCCCGGCATCGGTTGGTGTACCCAGTACATGCCCCCGGTGAGGGTCGAGTCACCGGGTAAAGTCCTGAGGATGAGGACCTTCGACACGTTTTGGCCTCAAGACCGCAGGGTATGGTGCGCAGATCGCTCGCGCGCCCCGACTCAGTGCGCGTGACCCCGTTGCGCTGCCTTCGCGGCGTAGACCGCGGCCTGCGTACGGCGTTCCATGCCGAGCTTCCCGAGCAGTCGGGACACGTAGTTCTTCACGGTCTTCTCGGCGAGGTGCATCCGGGCGGCGATCTGACGATTGGTGAGGCCCTCGCCGAGGAGCGCCAGCAGCGTGCTCTCCTGCTCGCTCAACCCGTCGCCGGGCTTCTGCTCCTTTTCACGCTGGGTGCGTAAGCGGTCCATCAAGGCCGCGGCCGCCCGGTTGTCGAGCAACGAACGTCCGGCGCCGACATCGGTGATGGCCCGGGCGAGTTCCATGCCGGTGATGTCCTTGATGACGTACCCGCTGGCGCCGGCGAGGATGGCGTCCATCATGGCCTCGTCGTCGGTCATCGAGGTCAGGATCAGGCAGCGCAGTCCGTCGACGCGGCTGAGCAGCTCGCGACACAATTCGATCCCGTTCCCGTCGGGTAGGCGGACGTCGAGCACCGCCACGTCGGGCTTCACCGTGGGGATGCGGGCGAGGGCCTGCGCACAGGTCGCGGCCTCGCCGACGATCCGGACGTCGTCGTCGTGATCCAGGAGTTCGACGAGACCTCGTCGGACGATCTCGTGGTCGTCGACGAGGAAAACCGAGAACATCGGCCAGTCCTCCCTCCCGGCACAGTAACGATGCCACGAATTGTAGGTCGGCTTTCAACCGGTCATACCCTGATTGCCCGGGACCGGCGATTTCCATGCATATCCGAAATGTCCGGTCCGGAATCCGGTCGGAAGTAGCCGTGAAACCGATTTCTCATGCAGAACCTCCGGTCAAGCGCCGGGGATTCATTCGTCCAGAATCGTTCAACCGAATACCCGCTGGATTGAAGGGTCTATCATTCGGGATATGGTCCGCGAAACCCCGGAGCGCGGCGCGAGGTCTGTCGAACTGCAGAATGCGTTGTCGCAGATGCGATTACGCGAGCTCCTCGATGAGGTCCGCGACCGGATCACGCAGATTGCCGATGTCCGAGACCGCATCGACGGTCTGCTCGAGGCCATGCTCTCGGTGAGTTCCGAACTCGATCTGGAGACCACGCTGGAGTCGATCGTCGCCGCCGGGATCCGTCTGGTCGATGCCGAGTACGGCGCACTCGGCGTGCTCGGCAGCGGACACGACCTCTCGGCGTTCCTCGCCCAGGGCATCGGTGAGGACATCCGCACGGAGATCGGACACCTGCCGACGGGGCGCGGCGTGCTGGGCCAGCTCATCGACGACCCGCGGGTGCTGCGGCTCACCGACCTTTCCGAACATCCCGCGTCGGTGGGATTCCCGGCGAACCACCCGCCGATGACGAGTTTCCTGGGCGCCCCGATCCGGGTCCGCGACGAGGTCTTCGGCAATCTCTATCTGACCGAGAAGAAGAACGGGGCGCTGTTCACCGAGGATGACGAGCTCGTCATCCAGGCGCTCGCGTCCGCGGCGGGTATCGCGATCGAGAACGCGCGGCTCTACGAGCAGGCGCAGACCCAGCTCGCCTGGATCGAGGCGAATCGTGACGTGATCGCGGAGCTGTTGTCCGGGGCCGATCAGCAAGACGTCCTCGAGGCGATCGCTCGCAAGGTCCTCACCCTGGCCGACGCCGACCTGGTCTGCATCGCTGAACCCCACGACCACGAGGTGCCGCCGGAATCGGTCGACGAACTCGTCGTCACGGTCGCCGAAGGGGTCGACGCCGAGTTCTTCCGCGGACGATCCGTGCCCATCAAGGGGTCGACCTCGGGCGATGCCTTCGTCCGGCGTAGGCCGGTGCTCCGCGAGCAGCTCGAGTACGACATCTCCGGGGATTCGTCGACGCGCCACGGCCCGGTGATGGTGGCGCCACTGCGGACGGCGGAATCGACCCGCGGCGTGTTGATCGCCGTGCGGTCCAAGGGGCGCGACGGGTTCGCGGAGGATCTGCTGAGCCTGAGTTCGAACTTCGCCGACCAGGGGGCCCTGGCGCTGCAGTTGGCCGGCGCGACCATCCAGACTCACGAGTTGCGGGTCCTCGAGGATCGAGAACGGATCGCACGCGATCTGCACGACCATGTGATCCAGCGGATCTTCGCCGAGGGTCTCACCCTGCAGGCGACGCTGCAGCGCACCCAGTCGCCCGAGATCCGGGCGCGGTTGACCCGGTCCATCAACAATCTGCAGGACATCGTGCAGGACGTGCGGACGACGATCTTCGACCTGCAGGCCGACGAGACCGAGACGACACGACTCCGCCAGAGGGTGCAGGAGACGATCGATCAGCAGGTCGACGACCTGCCTCTACAGACCCATGTGCGGATGGCGGGCCCGCTGTCGATCGTCTCGCCGCGCCTTGCCGACCAGGTGGTGGCGGTGGTGCGCGAGGCCCTGAGCAACGCAGTCCGTTATGCGAACGCGACGACGGTGACCGTGGCGATCTCGGTCGGCGATGAGCTGGCGGTGGAGGTCACCGACGACGGCGTCGGACTCCCCGAGGACGTGACGCCCAGCGGGCTGAAGAATCTACGAGACCGCGCGGAACGTCTGGGCGGGTCCTTCGCGCTGAGCACACCAGGCTCGGGCCGGGGACTGTCCGTGCGGTGGTCAGTGCCGCTCTAGCGCGACGTCGGGGCCAGGTGGGACGGCTTCACCGACCGGTGTCGGGTTCGGCCGGCAGTCGCCAGGCCGAGGTCTGCTCGGTCACCCATGCCACGGCCTGCACTCCCGACAGGAGGCCGAAGAGCACGATGAGCCAGATGGACAGCCCGACGAGGGCGCAGACCGCGAAGGCTGCGAGGAATACGACGAGTACACCGGTGAGCGTGATGACCGGTCACCTCCCGACTATCTCGGAGGGACTCTCCCGGGTGGTTCGAGAGACTGACCCCCACACCTTCCCGTGTCGCGAGCATGTCCGGGAGGGGCCGAAGGTCACAAATCGACGGGGCCAACGTCGGGACCTGCCGGTGTCCGGGCCGGTCAGCGGGTCCGTTTGAGCTCGAAGCCGGCGATCCGCACGCCGTCGGAGCCGTCTCGTGGCGCGGTCGCCCGGTCGATCTGGGCGCGGGCCTGATCGAGGACGGGGGTGTCCGGGTCGAGGACCGACAGGTATCGGTCGTGCGCGGCGAGGGACCGCACGGCCACCTCGAACTGCACATCGACGTCGACCGCGTGGGTGGCCGCCGGCCCGTTCTCGAACAGCCACGCCGGTATCTCGTCGGAACCCGACTCGGACAAGGTGTCATAGGCCTCGAGTACCGCGGCGGCGAACTCCATGTGGTCCCGTTGGTTCGGTTGCCCCGGCGCCCACTCGGGGCCGCCGTAGAGCGACAAGATGACTTGTGGCGCAATGCGTTCGACGGTTTCGGCGATCTTCGCACGCAGTTCGGGGGTGTTGTGGATGTCGCTGTCGGGGAAGCCCCAGAACTCCACCTCGTCGACACCGACGATCTTCGCCGACGCACGCTGTTCGGCCTCCCGGAGAGGGCCGCACTCCGCCGGGGTCATGCCCTCGATCCCGCGTTCGCCGCTGGAGGCGAGCGCGTAGACGACACGCCTGCCCTCGCCGGTCCACCGCGCGACCGCGGCGGCCATGCCGTACTCCGGGTCGTCAGGATGGGCGACGAGGACGAGCGCTGTCTGCCAGTCCGTGGGGAAGGGCTCCAGTGAGGTCATGACCAGACGGTACTCAGCGTTCGCGGTCGAGGTTGGCCATCTTGAGCACATCGAGACGCGCGTCGAGTTCCTCTTCGCTGAGCTTGTCGCCCACGAGGCCGCGATCGATCACGGTCTGCCGGATCGTCTTGCCCTCCTTGAGGGCCTGCTTGGCGACCGCGGCGGCCTCCTCGTAACCGATCGCGCTGTTGAGCGGCGTGACGATCGACGGGGAACTCTCGGCGAGGGTCCGCAGGCGGTCGACGTTGGCCTGCAGACCGGAGATGCAGCGGTCGGCGAACAGCCGGGACACGTTGGCCAGCAACTTGAGTGACTCGAGGACGTTTCGGGCCATCATCGGGATGTAGACGTTGAGCTCGAAAGCGCCGTTGCCGCCGCCCCAGGTGACCGCCGCGTCGTTGCCGACCACCTGCGCGGCGACCTGCGTGACCGCCTCGGGCAGAACGGGATTGACCTTGCCCGGCATGATCGAGCTGCCCGGCTGGAGGTCGGGGAGCAGGATCTCGCCCAGACCGGTCAGCGGGCCCGAGCCCATCCACCGGACGTCGTTGGCGATCTTGGTGAGCGACACCGCGATCGTCTTCAGCTGCCCGGACAGTTCGACGAGGCCGTCGCGTGCGGCCTGCGCCTCGAAGTTGTCCTTGGCGAGGGAGAGTTCCTCGACGCCGGTGCGGCGCACCAGTTCGGCGACCACCTTGGTGCCGAACCCGTCCGGGGCATTGAGTCCGGTGCCCACCGCGGTGCCGCCGATGGGCAGCTCGCCGACCCGCGGGAGGGTGGCGGTGACCCGCTCGATGCCCGCCTCGACCTGCCGTGCATACCCCGCGAATTCCTGGCCGAGAGTCACCGGCACCGCGTCCATCAGGTGCGTACGGCCGCTCTTGACGACCTCACGCCACTCGGACGCCTTGTCCGCCAAAGCTTCCCGGAGATGGTCGAGGGCCGGGACCAGATCGGTGACGACCGCCTCCGTCGCCGCGACGTGAGTGGCGGTGGGGAAGGTGTCGTTCGACGACTGCGACATGTTGACGTGATCGTTGGGATGCACGTCGACACCGTTGGCCTTCGCGATCGAGGCGATGACCTCGTTGGTGTTCATGTTCGAGCTGGTGCCCGATCCGGTCTGGAAGACGTCGATCGGGAACTGGTCGTCGTGCTTGCCGTCGGCGATCTCGGTGGCCGCCGCGATGATCGCGTCGGCCCGCTCGGCGTCGAGGAGCCCCAGATCCTTGTTGACCGTGGCACAGGCCGCCTTCAACAGGCCCATCGCGCGGATCTGCGTCCGTTCCAGCGGGCGGTGGCTGATGGGGAAGTTCTCCACCGCTCGCTGGGTCTGGGCGCGCCACAGAGCATCGATGGGGACCTGCACCTCGCCCATCGTGTCGTGCTCGGTGCGGTATTCCTGCTTGCCCTGTGCCTGGGTCATAGGTGTTCTACTCCTTCGATCGAATCCTTATGCCGCTCAGCGGGACGTTGACGGTCCCGCTCGGGTCGGTGAAAAAGTCGTTGCCCTTGTCGTCAACAACGATGAAGGCCGGGAAATTCTCGACCTCGATCTTCCACACCGCTTCCATACCCAGTTCGGGGTACTCGATAATCTCCTGGCTCTTGATGCAGTCGAGCGCGAGGCGGGCTGCCGGGCCGCCGATCGAGCCCAGGTAGAAGCCGCCGTGCGAGTTGCACGCCTCGGTGACCTGCTTGGACCGGTTGCCCTTCGCGAGCATGACCATCGAGCCGCCCGCGGCCTGGAACTGCTCGACGTAGGAGTCCATGCGGCCGGCGGTCGTCGGACCGAACGATCCGGACGCCATGCCCTCGGGGGTCTTGGCCGGGCCGGCGTAATAGACCGGGTGATCGCGCAGGTAATCGGGCATCGGCTCGCCGGCGTCGAGGCGTTCCTTGATCTTGGCGTGCGCGATGTCGCGGGCCACCACCAGCGGGCCGGTCAGCGACAGGCGCGTCTTCACCGGGTACTGCGACAGCTGTGCCAGGATCTCCGACATCGGGCGGTTGAGATCGACCTCGACCACCTCGCCGCCCGAGATGTCCTCGGCCACGCCGGCAGCCGGCATGTACTTGGCCGGGTCGGTCTCGAGCTGCTCGAGGAACACGCCGTCGGCGGTGATCTTGCCGAGGGCCTGGCGGTCGGCCGAGCACGACACCGCGATGGCCACCGGGCACGACGCGCCGTGACGCGGCAGACGGACGACGCGGACGTCGTGGCAGAAGTACTTGCCGCCGAACTGGGCGCCGATGCCGAAGGACTGGGTCAGCTTGAAGACCTCGTCCTCGAGTTCGAGGTCGCGGAAACCGTGGGCCGACATCGAACCCTGCGTCGGGAGGTTGTCGAGGTAGTGCGCCGAGGCGTACTTGGCGGTCTTCAGGGTGAATTCGGCCGAGGTGCCACCGATCACGACGGCGAGGTGGTACGGCGGGCACGCCGCGGTACCCAGCGAGCGGATCTTCTCGTCGAGGAACTTGAGGATCGACTTCGGGTTCAGGATGGCCTTGGTCTCCTGGAACAGGAAGGACTTGTTGGCCGAACCGCCGCCCTTGGCCATGAACAGGAACTTGTACTCCGGCCCCTTGGGTCCCTGCTCGGTGGCGTAGATCTCCACCTGGGCAGGCAGGTTGGAGCCGGTGTTCTTCTCCTCGTACGTCGTCAGCGGCGCCAGTTGCGAGTAGCGCAGGTTGAGCTGGGTGTAGGCGTCGTAGACACCCTTCGAGATCGCCTCGGCGTCGTCGGTGCCGGTCAGCACGCCCTCGCTCTTCTTGCCCATCACGATCGCGGTGCCGGTGTCCTGGCACATCGGCAGCACGCCGCCGGCGGAGATGTTGACGTTCTTGAGCAGGTCGAGTGCCACGAAGCGGTCGTTGCCCGACGCCTCGGGGTCGTCGATGATCTTGCGGAGCTGCGCGAGGTGGGCGGGGCGCAGGTAGTGGCTGATGTCGTGCATCGCCTCCGCGGTGAGCTTGCGGATCGCCTCCGGCTCCACCTTGAGGAAGGTCTGTCCGCCGGCTTCGAACGTCGAGACGCCCTCGGTGGTGATCAGTCGGTACGGGGTCTCGTCGGCGCCGATGGGGAGCAGATCAGAGTAGAGAAACTCGGGGGCTGAGGCAGGTTTACTCACGCACCGGATCGTATCGCCCCAGTAGAACGGCCCCACGCCAGAGGTGACCGGACTCGTGAGGTGCATCACGGTCACGGTCCCGGCGTGGGGCCGCGCTGCTCGGGTGGATCAGAGGTCGATGTTGGCGTACTCGCGGAGCTTGGCCGGCTTGTGGACGGCCTCGATGCGGCGGACGGTGCCGGACTTCGAGCGCATCACCAGCGAACGGGTCGTCGCGCCGTTGGGGCGGTAGGTGACGCCGCGCAGCATGTCGCCGTTGGTGACGCCGGTCGCGCAGAAGAAGGCGTTCTCGCCGCTGACCAGGATGTCGTTGGTCAGTACCCGATCGAGGTCGTGGCCGGCGTCGAGCGCCTTCTGACGCTCCTCCTCGTTGCGGGGCCACAGCTTGCCCTGGATCTCGCCGCCCATGCACTTCATCGCGACGGCGGTGATGATGCCCTCGGGGGTGCCACCGACACCCATCAGCATGTCGACGGTCGAGTAGTCGTCGGCGGCCGCCACGGCGCCGGCGACGTCGCCGTCGGAGATGAGGCGGATCTTGGCGCCGGCCTGTCGGATCTCACCGATGAGCTCGGCGTGACGGGGACGGTCGAGGACGATGACGGTCAGGTCGGCGACGTCGATGCCCTTGGCCTTGGCGACCGAGTTGATGTTCCACTCGACCGACTCGTTGATGTTGATCGCGCCCTTGGCGTCGGGGCCGACGGCGATCTTGTCCATGTAGAACACGGCCGACGGGTCGTACATGGTGCCGCGCTCGCTGACCGCGATCACCGAGATCGAGTTGGGGCGGCCCTCGGCCATCAGGGTGGTGCCGTCGATGGGATCGACCGCGACGTCGCAGTCGGGTCCCTCGCCGTTGCCGACCTCTTCGCCGTTGTACAGCATCGGGGCCTCGTCCTTCTCGCCCTCGCCGATGACGACGACGCCGCGCATCGACACCGTGGAGAGGAGCTGACGCATCGCGTCGACCGCCGCGCCGTCGCCGCCGTTCTTGTCGCCGCGACCAACCCAGCGTCCGGCAGCGAGTGCAGCCGACTCGGTCACGCGGACCAGTTCCATCGCGAGGTTGCGATCGGGTGCTTGGTGGCTGCTGGCTGTCATCGTCTTCGGCTCCTCAGGTGTGGCCCGGAACCCGGTGGGTCGCAGCCCGTGGGATCCGTGGGTGTGGCGGTGATCTCAGGGACCATCCTTGCATGTCACACCGGCCGTTCGGTGACTGACCCTGGTGGTGGGATACTCGCCCTCATGGCAGACAAACCGCGCATTCTCATCAACGGCAAGGACATGTTCTGGTCGTTGGTGCCGCTGCTCGCGCTGATCGCGTTGGTGGCGATCGCGTCGGGGAATTGCTCGGTCGGACTGAACCAGGACCCGGCGGACAACAAGGTGCCCGCGTTCGACGTGGTCACCGCATTGGACGCCGACGCCCGACAGATGCCGTTCCCGATCCGCCGCCCGCCGACCCCGGAGGGATGGAAGCCGAACTCCGGCTCGTCGGACGCGATCGAGGGGCATCGGGTCAGCACCGTCGGCTGGCTCAGCGCGAGTGGCGCCTACGTGCAGCTGAGTCAGACCGACGCGTCGGAGGACCTGCTGGTCCCGTACCTCGGTGGCGGCGACACGAAGTACGGCGACATCGGCGCGACCGGTACCCGCGAGGCGGGCGGCCGGCAGTGGGTGACCTACGAGACCGCCGAGGGCAAGAAGTTCTGGATCACCGACTTCGGCAACGTGCGTGTGGGTGTGCTGTCGCGCGGACCCGACGCCGACATCGAGACGATCGCGGCGTCGGTGGCGAAGCAGCAGCCGCTCGACGCCTGAGCGCTGGAAAGGGCCCTCGGGAAGCGCTAGTCGTCGTCCTCGTCGGCCGAGTTCTTCTGCGCGATCACGGTCTCGATGCGTTCGCGCGCTCCGCGGAGGTGTTCCTCGCAGCGCGTCGCGAGTGCCTCGCCTCGCTCCCACAGGGCCAGCGAGGTGTCGAGATCGAGGCCGCCGTGCTCGAGCGTGCTGACGATGTCGGCGAGCTCGTCGCGCGCCTCCTCGTAGCCGAGTTCGGCAACCGGCGTGTACTCCTCGCCGGTGTCGTCACTGTCGGTGCTCACGAATCTCCTTCGTCCTCAGGGGAAGTGGTGGGTGCCTCGGTCGCGGTGACGGTGGCGCGCGCCGCGCCGTCGGCGACCCGGATACGTAGTTCGGCCCCCACGGGCAGGTCGTCGAGTGTGTTCACGACGTGGGTCACGTCGGTGTCGGTGCGTTGCACCACGGCGTAACCGCGCGCAAGGGTTTGGGCCGGGCCCAGCGTCGACAGCCGGGCCGCGAGATGCTCGTGACGGCGGTCCTCGGTGTCGACGTGGCGCCGGACGTCGCGCCGCAGCGCACGCACCAGCTCGGCCACGTTCGCGGACTCCTGGTCGACGATCACCCCGGGCCGGGCGAGGACCGGGCGTCGTCGCAGTCCTTCGATGACCCCGGTCTCGCGACGGACCCAGTTGCGCAATGCCTGTGCGCTGCGCCGGCGGAGGTCGTCGATCCCGGCGAGTTCGGCCTCGACGTCGGGCACCACCCGTTTGGCGGCGTCGGTCGGGGTCGCCGCGCGCAGATCGGCGACGAGGTCGAGCAGCGGGTTGTCGGGCTCGTGACCGATGGCGCTGACCACTGGTGTGCGACAACGGGACACCGCGCGCAACAACGCCTCGTCGGAGAACGGCAGCAGATCCTCGACGCTGCCTCCGCCGCGGGCGATGATGATCACCTCGATGTCGGGATGCGCGTCGAGGTCGGCGAGGTGGGTGAGGATGCGTGCCACCGCCGTGGGGCCCTGGACGGGGGCCTCTCGGACGTCGAAGCGGACCGCCGACCACCGATCGGTGGCGACGCTGACGACGTCGCGCTGTGCGGCGCTGGCTCGCCCGCTGATCAGCCCGATCGAGCGCGGCAGGAACGGCAGCGGACGTTTCAGCCGGGGGTCGAACAGTCCCTCGGCGGCGAGCAACTGCCGGAGGCGTTCGATCCGCAGCAGCAGTTCGCCGACGCCGACGGGCCGGATGTCGCTGACCCGCAGCGACACCGTGCCCCGGCCGGTGAAGTAGCTCGGCCGGCCCAGAACGACGACCTGACTGCCGTCGGTGAGCGGAACCTCGGTGCGCGCCAACAGATCCGGGCTACACGTCACCGAGATGGAGATGTCGGCGGCCGGGTCCCGCAGGGTGAGGAACGCCGTGCGGGTACCGGGGCGCCGGTTGATCTGGGTGACCTGACCCTCCACCCAGATCTGACCCAACCGGTGAATCCAGTCGGCGATCTTGGTGTTGACCGTGCGTACCGGCCACGGATTCTCGGCCGAGTTCGGCGAGGTCCCGCTCACGCCTCGGTGGAGCGCTTGTTCTGCGAGGCGATCCGGTTCTCGAGCATCGTCACGAACGGTGCGCGGCCACGGTTGGCCTTCTCGTAGTCGACGAGGGTCTCGAGGTCCTCGGTGCCGACCGTCCGCAGACGCGCACGCAGTTGTGCCAGGGTCAGCGTGTCGTAGTCGATGAGAACGACGATCTCGGGGGTGGTCCCGTTCTTCGGCTTGGCCTTGGGTGCCGTCGGCTTCTTCTCCGCGGCGTCCACGACATCCTCGGGAGCGGAGCTGTACAGCGCGAAGCGGCCGGCGTCGGCGCGCGGCGGCGCGGCCAGGTCGGCGTCGGAGGCCTCCGCGTCGACCTCGGTGGCCCCGCTTGTCGCGGTCGACTTGGTGGCCCCGCTCGTCTTCGTGGCGTTGGTCACCTTCGCGGTCGTGGTGGACTTCACGGCCTCGCCGGGCTGGTCACCCGGATCGTTGCCGTCGGCGGCGGCCTCGACCTCGTCGACGATGCTGGTGGGCTTCTCGATCGGTACGTCACCGGCGTGGGCGTCGTAGCCGGGTTCCGGGGTCTCGTCGTCCTCGTCGAAGCGGGCCCATTCGGGCTGCTCGCTGGGCTTGTCGAAGAGCATCCCCAGGGCGGCGTCGCCCTTGATGGCGAGTTCGGCGATGTTCTGCTGCGCCCGCATACCTGCCTGCAGGGTCTGACTGACCGCTGTCATCGGGAGGGTGACGAGCAGCGCGGGAAGCTTGCGCGTCTCCTCGAGGGCGGTGACGATCAGACCTGCGGCGATACGGGCCGGGTAGGGTGCGCGATCCATGCCAACACTCTGCCATCAATGGGCACCCGTCTGTAACCCGTACCCTGGGAGACATGTCTGAGACGAAGCGTGTCCTGCTCGCCGAACCCCGCGGTTACTGCGCGGGTGTCGACCGCGCGGTGGAGACGGTCGAGCGCGCCCTCGACAAGCACGGCGCTCCCGTCTACGTCCGCAAGGAGATCGTGCACAACCGGCACGTGGTCGAGACCCTGGCCGATCGCGGCGCGATCTTCGTGGGGGAGACCGACGAGGTGCCCGAGGGTGCGATCGTCGTGTTCTCGGCCCATGGCGTGTCGCCGCAGGTCCACGCGTCCGCCGCGGAACGGAATCTGCGGACCATCGACGCGACCTGCCCCCTGGTGACGAAGGTGCACCAGGAGGCCAAGCGGTTCGCGCGGGACGACTACGACATCCTGCTGATCGGTCACGAGGGCCACGAAGAGGTCGAGGGGACGGCCGGTGAGGCGCCTCGGCACATCCAGCTCGTCGACGGCCCGGACAGCGTCGACTCGGTGACCGTGCGTGACGAGTCCAAGCTGGTCTGGCTGTCGCAGACCACGCTGTCGGTCGACGAGACCATGGAGACGGTGCGTCGCCTGCGGGAGAAGTTCCCGCTGCTCAACGATCCGCCCAGCGACGACATCTGCTACGCCACCCAGAACCGTCAGGTCGCGGTCAAGGCGATGGCGCCCGAATGCGACCTCGTGATCGTGGTCGGCTCGCAGAACTCGTCGAACTCGGTGCGTCTGGTCGAGGTCGCCCTGCAGGCCGGCGCCAAGGCGGGTCATCTGGTCGACTACGCCCGCGAGATCGACGAGACCTGGCTCGAGGGTGTGAACACCGTCGGCGTCACCTCCGGCGCATCGGTGCCCGAGGTCCTCGTCCGCGGTGTGCTCGACTACCTCGCCGAGCGCGGCTACGGCACGGTGGAGACGGTCAACACCGCCAACGAGACCCTGACCTTCGCGCTGCCGCGCGAGCTGCGTCCCGCACGCTCCGGCAGCTGACCTGAACGCCGCTGCTCAGAACTCGTCGGGATCGAGTTTGCGGACCCGGCGGTGGGGCAGTGCGATGGCCAGGACCGCGGCGATGACCGCGGCGCTGATCCCTGCTCCGGCGATCGCCACGTTGCGTGCGGTGTGATCCGGCGGCGTCGGCGGTGCGGGTGCGGCGATCGGAGCCGATTGCGGCCGGGCCTTCTCGTCGGCGGGTAGTTCTGCGGTGAGCGCCGCGACGGGGTCGACGACGCCGTGACCGATCCGCTGGTCGTGGCCGGTCCCCGGGGAGTGGGCGGTCGCGATGATGCGATCCATCACCTCCCGGGCACTCAGATCGGGGAACCGGGCCCGGACCAGCGCCGCGGTGCCGGCGACGTAGGGTGCGGCGAAACTCGTGCCGATCAGCGGCAGCGGACCTTCCTCGCTGCGCTGCGCCGAAACCAGTCGGCTCGACCCCTTCTCGCTGTCCAGACTCACGATGTCGGTGCCCGGTGCGGCAACCCCGACCCAGGGGCCGTGCAGGCTGAAGTCGCTCGGTGCGCCGCTCGCGGCGTCGACCGAGCCGACGGTGAGGACATAGGGGGAGTACCACGCGGGACTCGCGATGGTCGTGACCGAACCCCAGTCTGCGGGATCGCCTGCCGCGGGCGCCGGGTTCTGGGATCGGCAGGCGCCGTCCCGGGTGACGTTGCCGGCCGCCGCCACCACGACGACGTCGCGCTCGTAGGCGTACCGGATCGCGGCCCCGAGAGCGCGGTCGTCGACCTTGGCGGCCGACGACGCGCACGCGACCTCGGAGATGCTGATGACCGTGGCGCGCAGGTCGACGGCGCGGACGATCGCGTGCGCGAGTGTGCGGACGGATCCGAATCCGGAGCCCACGGACGGCGCCGAATCGTCGCGACGGTTGTTCTTGGCCTTGAATGCGCTGCTGGACTGGCGGATGCCGATGATCGACGCCGCGGGTGCGACCCCGGCGAAGGCATCGGAACTGCTCGGGCGTGCGGCGATGATCCCGGCGACCAGCGTGCCGTGGGCGTCGCAGTCCTCGAGCCCGGTGCCGCCGGAGACGTAGTCGCCGCCCGCCGTGACGCGTCCCAGGCGTGGGTGCGGCGTGACGCCGGTGTCGATGACGGCCACCCGCTGCCCGGCGCCGCGGCTGAAGCGCCACGCCTCGTCGAGGTTCATCATCGATTGTGCGGCAGTGGGTTTCGCGGTGCTGCGGGTGAGGGTGGCGGTGTTGCAGAGATGGCTCTGCTCGGTCGGCTCCGGCGGTGCGACCGGCGCCGAACGGATAAGTGCCGAGGAGTCGACGCGCGGCGGTGTCACCGCGGCGGCGGGGGAGGAGGTCAACCCGAGCAGGGTCGCGGTCAGCGTCAGCGCGACGGGCATCGCGACCCGGGGTGTCGCCCGGGACATCAGATGTCCCGGACGATCCGGTACAGGTCGAGCAACCACAGCAGCAGCGGGACGATGAGCGCGACGAGGAAGTACTCGCCGATCTCCGCCCAGCGGCGCATCACCGGGGAGAAGTCCTGGTGCGGCGCAACGACTCCGAAGACGAGCGCGGCGACGAGGACGACACCACCGAGCGCGAAGGAGATGATCGGCCACCGGCCGTCCCCGAACGCCAGGCCCACCAGCAGCGTGAGCACCACGAGCGAACCGCCGATGATGAGGATCGCCGCCTGGAAGAGGTCGCTGTGGGAGCGGCCGCGCAGGCAGAGGACGACGCCGATGATCGCGGCGTAGGTGGCGTTCTTCCACTCGAAGCCGGCGAGGGGAGCGGCGGTGAGTACCGCCGAGATCGCCACCACGGCGGTGAGTCCGCCGACGATGCCCGTCAGGTACGCGTTGGCGATGTACGAGCGTCGTTCCAACGCATCGGCCTTCGGCAGTGCCGTCGCCCCGATCGCGCCGATGCCCTCGATCGACGGCTGCGGCTCGATGTCCTTGACGTCGATGGCCGCGCCGGCGGTGGGTACCGGCGGCAGCGGCAGTTTCGCGAGCAGGATCGTCAGCCGCGGGGAGAGTCCGATCAGCAGGAGTCCCACCGCCGCCACCACGGCCGCGACATGGGAGATGTCGGCGTCGAGGAGCAGACGCGCACCGCAACCGAGCGCGCCGACGAGGGCGGCGCTGGTCACCGCGCTGTGGGCGGTCGCACCGACCGCGGTCATCCGGTAGGTGATGACCGCGGTGACCAGGGTGAGGGCGAATCCGAGTGTCAGATGCGCCGCCCCGTAGGAACCGGGTGTGAGGAGCATGCCGGTCACGAACGCCAGCGGCGCCGCACAGACGGACAGGATCGTCGAGGTGAGTTGGTCGCGGTAGTAGCGCGCGACGATCGTCGCCGCGGTGACGAGTCCGATCACCGCGAGCCCGGACCCTCCCGCGAGCCACAGTGCGCCGCTGTCGATCCGGCTCGCGGCCAACCCCGCGCCGGCGGCAACCGCCGCGACGAGGGCCAGCGCGTAGCCCACGTATCGCGCCGAGGTCGCGGTCCAGCCCACGAACTGCGATTCGTTCAGCCGCGCAACGGCATCGACGACGTCGTCGAAGAGGACGGGTGACTCGCCGGTGCGGGTGGAGGTCAGGAGGAGGAGATCGCCGTCGCGGATGCCCGACTCCGACAGCGAACGGTGCAGGGGGAGCGGTTCCTGGCCGACCAGGGCCAGCGTCCAGCGGTTCTGCCGGTCGTGCGGACGGCCGCGGCCGCGGGAATCGGCGTCGGGATCGTCTGGGTCGTGTCGGTTGGGGTTGCGCGACTCGATCTGTGCGACGAGATCGCCGATGAGCCCGGCGATCGGGATGCCGGCGGGCAGGCCGACGTCGAGCTGGGTGTTGCCGCCCAGCACCGACACGCGTACGAGTTGTGGCTCGACCGAGATGTCCGAGCGCTGCCGGTCACCGCCGGTGCCGTCCGCGGTGGTCGTCGGGTGTCCCGGTGCGAATCCGTCCACAGGTGACATACAGGTCAATCCTCCCCCAGGGTTCAGCAGCTAACATAGCCAACTTCAGCGGGTTCGCCCGCGAGGGGATGCACAGCTCGAAGGTGTCAGGGGGGATCGAGTGGTCACGACCACCGAGGGGTTCGTGCGTCGTCCACGCATCACGCCGCCGCGCATGCCCGGGGGCGAGGTCAACATCCAGGCGCCGCCCGACGTGCCTCGCGTGGTGCCCGGCAATCTGCTCGTCAAGCTGCTGCCCGTGGTCATGATCGTCGCCGTCGTCGGCATGATCGCGCTGATGATGGTCACCGGCGGCCGCAACATCCTGACCAATCCGCTGTTCATGATGTTCCCGCTGATGATGCTCATGTCGATGTTCGGCATGTTCGCCGCCGGCGGACGCAGCGGCGGCAAGCGCGCCGCGGAACTCAACGAGGAGCGCAAGGACTACTTCCGTTACCTCGGTCAGCTGCGCGGCCAGGTCTTCGACACCGTCGAGAACCAGCGCGCCGCCCGCACCTGGAGCCATCCCGACCCGCACGCCCTGCTCGACGTCGTCGGCAGCCGGCGCATGTGGGAGCGGCGCCCCGCCGACAACGATTTCGCCCACGTGCGGGTGGGCGTCGGCGTCCAGCGCCTGGCCACCCGTCTGATGCCGCCGGAGACCGGACCCCTCGAGGACATCGAACCGGTGTCGATGGTCGCGCTGCGACGCTTCGTGCGCACTCATTCCGCGGTCTACAGTCTGCCTCGATCCATCTCGCTGCGCGGCTTCCCGGCGATCAACATCGAGGGCGCGCGGCAGGAGACCCGCGAACTCGTCCGTTCGATGATCCTCGAGCTGTGCGCCTTCCACGGTCCCGACCACCTCCACATCGGCATCGTCACCGGCGACCCGGCGGGTGAGGCCTGGGACTGGGCGAAATGGCTTCCGCACGCGGGACATCCGACGCTGCACGACGGGATCGGTCCGATGCGGATGATCTATCCGACGCTGGCCGATCTCGAGAACGCACTGGCCGCAGACCTTCTCGAGCGCGGCCGGTTCAGCCGGTCCGCCCCGCCCAGCGGGAACCGCGCCCACCTGGTCGTCATCATCGACGACGGCTACGTCGCCGGCGACGAACGCGTCCTCAGTTCGGCAGGCATGGAGGGGGTCACAGTTCTCGACCTGACCGCACCGCCGGACGGCCTCGCGGCCCGGCGCGGCCTGCAACTAGTGGTACGCGGCGGCAAGGTGTCGGCCCGGAGTGCCGCGGGCGTCGAGGAATTCGCCGACATGGACTCGCTGACCGTCGCCGAGGCCGAGGCGATCGCCCGCCGCATGGCCCGGTACCGCCTGGCGACCGCGGCGACCCTGGCGAATCTGGAGTCCGAGGCGACGTCGACCGACCCGGGTCTGCCCGCACTCCTCGGCATCGACGACGCCGCTCGGTTCGACCCGGCCACCGCCTGGCGCGGACGCACGGGACGCGAGCGGCTGCGGGTGCCGATCGGCTACACCCCGAGCGGCGCGCCCGTCGAACTCGACATCAAGGAGAGTGCGCACGGCGGCATGGGACCGCACGGTCTGTGTATCGGTGCGACCGGCTCGGGCAAGTCGGAGTTCCTGCGAACCCTCGTCCTCGCCATGCTGGCGACGCATTCGCCGACCGAGCTGAACCTGGTTCTCGTCGACTTCAAGGGTGGCGCAACGTTTCTCGGACTCGAGTCCGCGCCGCACGTCGCGGCCATCATCACCAACCTCGAGCAGGAACTGTCGATGGTCGACCGCATGAAAGATGCGCTGTCGGGTGAGATGAACCGCCGCCAGGAGGTCCTGCGGGCGGCGGGCAACTACGCCAACGTCGCCGACTACGAGCGTGCCCGCGCCTCGGGCGTGCGTCTCGAGCCGCTGCCCGCCCTGTTCATCGTGGTCGACGAGTTCTCCGAACTCCTGTCGCAGAAGCCGGATTTCGCCGAGCTGTTCGTGGCGATCGGCCGTCTGGGCCGTTCGTTGCACATCCACCTGCTGCTTGCCTCGCAGCGCCTCGAAGAGGGCAAGCTACGCGGCCTCGACTCCCACCTGTCGTATCGGATCGGTCTGAAGACCTTCTCCGCCAACGAGTCCCGGTCGGTGCTCGGTGTCCCCGACGCCTACCACCTGCCCAGCGTGCCCGGCTCGGCGTACCTGAAGTGCGACTCAGACGATCCAGTACGCTTCAACACCTCCTACGTCTCCGGTCCGTACTACTCGCCGACCGCGGCCGAGGACTCCGCGGATTCCGTCGCGCCGGGCTCCCCGCGGCTGGGGAACCTCAAGGTCTTCACCGCACTTCCGGTGCCGCTCGACGAGGGTTCGCCGCGGTCGCTGCTGGACCAGGCGGCGAGCCTGCTCGACGAGGAGCCCCCGGCACTCGACGCGGCTCCCGACGACCCGGTCGACTTCGAACCGACCTCGGTGTCGGTGCCGACGCTGATGCAGACCATCGTCGGCCGCATGGAGGGTGCCGGCCCGCCGGCGCACCGGGTGTGGCTGGACCCGCTCGACGAGTCGCCGACCGTGGAACACCTGGTCGGTGCGCGTGACTGGACCAAGCCGGCGGTACCCGGGAATCTCGCGCTGCCGATCGGTCTGGTCGACCGCCCCTACGACCAGCGACGCGACCCGCTGGTCGTCGACCTCTCCGGCGCGGCCGGCAGCGTGGCGGTGGTCGGCGGACCACAGTCGGGTAAGTCGACGACGCTGCGGACGATCATCATGACCGCGGCCGCCACCCACACCCCGGAACAGGTGCAGTTCTACTGCCTGGACTTCGGCGGCGGCAGTCTCGCCGGTCTCGCCGCGCTCCCGCACGTCGGTTCGGTGGCATCCCGCGGCGACATGGACGCCGTCCGTCGCACCGTGGCCGAGGTCGGGGCGATCATCCGGGCGCGCGAGCTGTTGTTCGCCCGTCTGGGCGTCGAGTCCATGCGCGACTACCGCGCCCGCCGCGCGGCCTGGTTCGCCACCGGGACCGTCGCCCCCGACGACCCGCTGGCCGGCGACCGCTTCGGCGACGTCTTCTTCGTGCTCGACGGGATCGGTGTGCTGCGTTCCGAACTGGAGTCGCTGGAGGAACAGATCACCACGATCGTCTCCCAGGGTCTGTCCTTCGGCGTCCACGTCATCGTCAGTGCGTCGCGATGGGCCGAGATCCGTCCGGCGGTGCGCGACCTCCTGGGCACACGCATCGAACTGCGCCTCGGCGATCCGACGGATTCGGAGATGGGCCGTCGCGCCGCCGCGGGTGTCCCGCAGAACCGTCCCGGCCGCGGTCTCACCGCGGAGGAACTGCACATGCTGATCGCGCTGCCGCGGCTCGACGCGGTCAGCAGCGCCGAGTCGCTGCCCGCCGGCGTCGCGGCGTCGGCGGAGAAACTGGCCGCCGCGTACCCGGGCCGGTCGGCGATGCCGGTGCGCAAGCTGAGCACCGAGATCGAGATGGCGGCGGTGCAGAACGGGCTCGCCGCGGCCGGGGTCTCGTTGTCGCTCAACCAGGTCGCGATCGGTGTCGGCGAACTCGAGCTGGCCCCGGTGGTCCTCGACTTCAACGCCCAGCCGCACTTCATGGTCTTCGCCGACGTCGAGCACGGGAAGACCAACGTGCTGCGTGCGATCGTCCGCGGACTCGTCGCCGGCGGGACCCCGGAGCAGGTGAAGATCGCCTTCATCGACTACCGCCGCACGATGCTCGGCATCGTCGACGGCGATCACCTCGCGGGTTACGCGAGTTCACACGACAACGCGATGACGCTGATGAACCAGCTGGCGGTCTACCTGAAGGGCTGCATGCCCCCCGACGACGTGACCGTCGCGCAGCTGCGGGAGCGTACGTGGCTGGAGGGCAAGCCGGAGGTCTACCTCGTCGTCGACGACTACGACATGGTGTCCACCTCGGCGGGCAACCCGCTGCTGCCGGTCATCGAGTTCGCGTCGCACGCGCGGGACATCGGGTTCCACATCATCCTGGCCCGCCGTTCCGGTGGCCTCGGCCGGGCGATGTTCGATCCGGTGATCGCACGATTGAAGGACCTGTCGTCGGACATGCTGCTGATGAGCGGCGACCGGGACGAGGGGTTCATCACCGGGCGCAGCCGCATGCAGCGGTTGGTCCCCGGACGCGGTGAGCTGGTCTCCCGCGTGCGTCCGCAGGAGATGATCCAGGTCGCGCTCGTGCCGGCCGAGGACTGACGACGATCTGCGATGGCTGAGGCACGTGCGGGCGTGAGCGGGATACGGCGGCGTCCCGCAATCGTCGACCTCGCGTACGGCCGACCCAGGATCTTCGAACCCGGTAGCGGCGCAAGGGATTCCGGGCTCGACCTGCGTCCGCTCCTCGATGCCGTGGACGAGATGACGGTGGTCGCCGACGGCCGGCGGCACCACCTGCGCCAGGCGTGGCAGATGGCCTTCGCCGACCTGGGGATCGCGGCCGAGGCCGAACACCCGCTCATCGTCGGGCATCCGAGCACCTGGGGACCGCGACGTGCGTCGTCGCTGGCCGACGTGGGTGGCCGTGCCCCGCTCACGCTCCTCCCGCGTGCGGTCCTCGTCGCGCGCAGCCACGCCGACATCACCGTGCAGCGCTGTGCCGTGGTCGAGACCACGCACATCCCGACCCCGCCCGCCGATCCCGCCCGTCCGCGACCGGCGGCGTGGGACGTGCAGATCGTGCGGCGGCACCCCGAGGGCTGGCTTCTCGAACGTTCCGGGCTGATCGAGCCGGGGGAGCAGGGGACCGAGGGCCTCACGATCATCGACGACGCGGTCGAGGCGGTCTTCGTCGACGGCGACGACCCCGCGGAGGTGGCGGCAGCGGTCGGCCTGGTCGCCGAGCACGCGATCGCCGGCCGTGTCGTACCGGTGGACCGCGACCTCGTCGTCCGCCTAGGCCGGCGGACCGGAGGTGTCGCCGACGACGCCGTGCCGGTGGTCGCCGACCCCGCGGAGCCGGCGACGGACGTGTCGATCCGGCGCAGCCGCCGGGTGCTGGCCGGTGCGGCGGCCGCGGCGGTGATCGTCGTCGCCGGCGCGTTCGCGGTCGGCTGGTGGCAGCGGGACGACCCGGCACCGGCGACCTCCGAGGCCACCGTCGGACGCGCCACGCTGTCGGTTCCCGGGGACTGGAGGCGCAGCGGACAGGACACTCCCGGTGACACCACCGACGACCCGACCACGCAGCGCGCGGTGTTCGTCTCCGAGACCGACGGCCGCCGGATCATCGCGGTGCTGACCGAACTGCGCGACGGCTCGACCCCGCAGTCGGTCGCCACCAGCCTCCGCAACCGGATCGAGCAGCGCGGCGACGACGTCGTCACGGAGTTCTCCGCCGATACCCGGTACGCCGGACGCGACGTCATCAGTTACCGGGAGGCGCCGGCCTCGGGCAGCTCCATCCGCTGGTATGTCATCGTCGACGACGGACTGCAGGTGTCCATCGGCTGTCAGGCGGGGTCGGCCGCCGAGTCGCTGGACGACGAGTGCGCGCGAGCCGTCGGCTCGGTACGGGTGGGGTGAGCCCCGTCGGGCGTTTTGACCCTGACCTGCACGGTCGCGTAACCTGGATCGCTGGTGCTCGACGCCTGTCGCACACGTGTGTGTACAGGCAGAAGAGGCCCGGGTCCCCACTGGTCGCCGGGAACAACCTCCGCCGCGCACCCGACCAGCACCCTAAAGACAAGAGTTGAGGACCAACTGTGCCTACCTACACCCCGAAGGCCGGTGACATCACGCGTACGTGGCACGTCATCGACGCCACCGACGTGGTGCTCGGCCGGCTGGCCGTGCAGACCGCGAACCTGCTCCGCGGCAAGCACAAGCCGACCTACGCCCCGCACATGGACGGTGGTGACTTCGTCATCATCATCAACGCGGAGAAGGTTGCGCTGACCAGCAACAAGGCCGAGCGCAAGCTGAACTACACCCACTCGGGGCATCCCGGTGGCCTGAAGTCCCGCACCACCGCCGAGCTGCTCGAGACCTTCCCCGAGCGCGTCATCGAGAAGGCCGTCAAGGGCATGCTGCCCTCGAACAAGCTCGGTCGTGCCATGGCCTCGAAGCTGAAGGTCTACGCAGGCCCGAATCATCCGCACGCGGCCCAGCGCCCCGTCCCCTTCGAGATCAAGCAGGTGGCCCAGTGACCAACGAGAACATCAACGAGGCCGTCGAGGCCGTCGAAGAAGCTGTCGAGGTCGTCGAGGCCGTGGAAGCCGTCGAGGCTGCTGCTGACGACTACGACGCCGCTCCGGCCGTCGAAGACGTCCGCGAGCCGATCGTGATCGACCGCCCGATCCAGACCGTCGGCCGCCGCAAGGAAGCCGTCGTCCGCGTTCGCCTGATGCCGGGCACCGGTGAGTTCAAGCTCAACGGCCGCTCCTTGGAGGAGTACTTCCCCAACAAGGTGCACCAGCAGCTGATCAAGGCTCCGCTGGTTCTCGTCGAGCGCACCGAGTCGTTCGACATCTTCGCCAAGCTCGTCGGTGGCGGCCCCTCGGGCCAGGCCGGCGCGCTGCGTCTCGCCATCGCCCGTGCCCTCATCGAGGTCACCCCGGAGGATCGTCCCGCCCTCAAGAAGGCCGGCTACCTCACCCGTGACCCGCGTGCGGTCGAGCGCAAGAAGTACGGCCTGAAGAAGGCCCGCAAGGCGTCGCAGTACTCCAAGCGCTGATCTTGGCACGCCTTTTCGGTACCGACGGCGTCCGAGGCCTGGCCAACGCCGAGCTCACTCCCGAGCTCGCGTTGCGCCTGGCCTCGGCCGCCGCGGTCGTTTTCGAAGAAATTTCCGACGATTCGACCCGCCGTCCGCGCGCGGTGGTCGGTCGTGATCCGCGTGCTTCCGGCGAGATGCTGGAAGCCGCCGTGTGCGCCGGACTCGCCGCGACCGGCGTCGACGCCATCCGCGTCGGCACCGTGCCCACCCCGGCGGTCGCGTTCCTGACCGCGGACTACCGCGCCGACTTCGGCGTGATGATCTCCGCGTCGCACAACCCCATGCCCGACAACGGCATCAAGTTCTTCTCCGCCGGCGGGCACAAGCTCGACGACGAGATCGAGGACCGCATCGAAGCGGCGATGGGCGAGGAGTTCATCCGGCCCATCGGTGCCGCGGTCGGTCGCGTCCTCGACGCACCGGACGCCGGGGACCGCTACCGCCGGCATCTGGCGCAGGCCATCGACGAGCGTCTCGACGGTCTGACGGTCGTCGTCGACTGCGCCCACGGCGCCGCGTCGCAGCTCGCGCCGCTGGCCTACGCCGACGCCGGTGCCAACGTCATCACGATCCACGCCGATCCCGACGGCCTGAACATCAACGCCGACTGCGGGTCGACCCACATGGACAAGCTGCAGGCGGCCGTCCTCGAGCACGGCGCCGATCTCGGACTCGCCCACGACGGCGACGCCGATCGTTGTCTGGCAGTGGATTCCACCGGCGAGATCGTCGACGGCGACGCCATCATGGCGATCCTGGCGATGTCGCTCGCCGACAAGGGCCGTCTGCACGAGAACGTCCTCGTCGCCACCGTCATGAGCAACCTCGGTCTGCACATCGCGATGCGCGAGGCGGGGATCACGGTGCGCACCACCGCCGTCGGCGACCGCTATGTGGTCGAGGAGCTGCGTCGCGGTGGGTACTCCCTCGGCGGCGAACAGTCCGGCCACATCGTGGTCCCGGGTTCGGGAACCACCGGTGACGGCATCCTCACCGGCCTGATGATCATGGCCCGCATGGCGGCCACCTCGGCGCGGCTGGCCGACCTGGCCGGCATCGTGACGGTGCTGCCGCAGGAACTCATCAACGTCCGCGTCGCCGACAAGCATGCGGTCGCGGAGTCGCCGGCGGTCAAGCAGGCCGTGGCCGACGCCGAGGCCGAACTGGGTGACTCCGGTCGAGTTCTGTTGCGTCCCTCCGGAACCGAGCAACTCGTCCGGGTCATGGTGGAGGCCGGCACGGCGGAACAGGCGGGCTCGGTCGCCCGCGGTCTCGCCGACGTCGTCGCGGCCGCCGGCGCATGACCGCGAACACGGCGAACGCAGTGCGGGCGGTCCTCTTCGACTTCTCCGGCACGCTGTTCCGCTTCGAGGCGCGCGATGACTGGTTCGTCGATCTCCTCGACGACGCGGGCGAGTCGTTCACCCCGGCACGTCAGGCGGACATCATCCGCCGCATGGTCGCGCCGGTCGGCCTGCCCGACGGGATCGAGGGTGACGACCGGACTGCTTGGGAGCGACGGGATCTCGACCCGGAACTGCACCGTGTCGGGTATCTCGCGCTGCTGCGTACGGTCGGCTTGAGCCATCCGGGTCACGCCAACGCTCTCTACGACCGGGTCCTCGACCCGGAGTCGTGGGTGCCGTTCGCCGACACCGTCGAGGTGCTGACGCGTCTGGCTGACGCCGGGGTGCCGATCGGCATCGTCAGCAACATCGCCTTCGACCTGCGCAAAGTCCTCGCCCTGCACAGTGTCGACCATCTCGTCGACGCGTATGCGCTGTCCTATGAGGTCGGCGCGATCAAACCCGACCCGCGGATCTTCCGCGCGGCCCTCGACCCGATCGGTGTGCCCGCCGGCGATGTGCTCATGGTCGGGGACAGCGAGAAGGCCGACGGCGGTGCACGAGCGCTCGGATGTTCCTTTGCGCTGGTGCACGATGTGCCGCCGGCCGATCGCCCGACCGCGCTGCTCGATGCCGTGACGGCTCACGGCATCGAACTGCGCGCCTGAGCTCCTCTCAGAAGTTGCCCTTGGCGGCCCAGCCGCCGTCGACCGGGTAGATCTCGCCGGTCAGGAAGTCGCCCTCGCGCATCAGGTAGGCGACCATCGACGCGATCTCCGACGGGCGGCCGAGCCGACGCACGATGTGGGCGTTGGCATTCGCCTGCCGCATCTCCTCGGTGATGTCGGCCAGGATCGGGGTGTCGATGGTGCCCGGCGCGATGGCGTTGATGAGGATGTTCTGCGGTCCGTACTCGTAGGCCGCCTGCTTGGTCAGACCCACGACGCCGCCCTTGGCCGCCGAGTACGACGCCAGGTTCGGCAGACCCCGCAGCGCGGCCATCGACGAGATGTTCACGATGCGGCCGCCGCCGTTGTCGATCATGCCCGGGATGACCGCCCGCATACCGAGCCACACACCCTTGAGGTCGGTGCCGACGACGAGGTCCCACGCTTCCTCGGTGAGACCGACGACGGAGTCCTCGCTGATCATGTTGACCACACCGGCCACGTTGGCCAGGCAGTCGACCGAGCCGCGGGAGGCGGTGATCTGCTCCACCGCCGCCGACCAGTCGTCGGCGACGCGGACGTCGAGACGGACCGCCTCCGCGGAGCCGCCCGCCTCGGCGATCTCCTTGAGAGTGACCTCGCAGTCCTGGATGTCGGCGGCGACCACATGAGCGCCGTCGGCGGCGAGACGGATCGCCGTGGCCTGACCGATGCCTTGTGCCGCGCCGGTGACGATCGCTGTTTTTCCGTTGAGAGACATACGTGTTCGCTTTCTGGTCGGGTCAGTGCGGGGGTGGGATCAGGGTTGTTCGGCGAGAAGCTCGGCGAAGCGGCGCCGGGCGGCCTCGCGGCGGGTGGGGATGTGCTCGGTCGGACGGTCGTCGGCCGGTCGGGTGTAACCCTTCAGGTACTGGCGGGCGACGCTGTCGCGGTGCACCTCGTCGGGGCCGTCGTAGAGGCGGGCGGCGCGCGCGGCCCGGTACATGGACTCCAGCGGCAGGTCCGCGCTGTAACCGAGCGAGCCGTGCACCTGGAGTGCGCGGTCGATGACGTCGTGCAGGATCTTCGCGCCGAAGAACTTGATGAGCGCGATGTCCTTGCGGGCGGCGGCCGTGCCCTCCTCGTCGATGCGCCACGCCGCGTGCAGCGTCATGAGGCGCAGTGCCTGGATCTCGGCGGCGGAGTCGGCGATGAAGTTGCGGACCGTCTGCTTGTCGGCGAGGACCGATCCGTGGGCGTACCGGTAGGTGGCGCGTTCACACATCATGTCGAAGGCGCGGCTCGCCTGGCCGATCCAGCGCATGCAGTGATGGATCCGGCCGGGGCCCAGGCGCTTCTGGGCGATGAGGAAGCCGTCGCCGCGGTTGCCGAGCAGGGCCGAGTCGTCGACGCGGACGTCGCGCAGCACGACCTCGCAATGCGAGCCGTAGGTGTACGGCCGCGGCCGGGGGTTCTCCACCGAACCGATGTCGCGGACCACGTCGAGACCCGGGGCGTCGATGGGGATGATGAACTGCGAGGTCCGACGGTGGCGTTCGGCATCGGGATCGGTGACGGCCACGACGATCATGAAGTCGGCGGTGGCGGCGTTGCTGATGAACCACTTGTGCCCGTTGAGAACCCACTGGTCCCCGTCCCGGACCGCTGTGGTCGTGAGGTTGGTCGGATCGGCGCCGGCGTTGTCGGGTTCGGTCAGCGCGAACGACGAGTAGTACTCACCGGCGAGCAGCGGCTCGAGCCACCGCTTCTTCTGCTCCTCGGTCCCGACCGCGGCGAGGATCTCACAGTTCCCGGAATCCGGTGCCTGGCAGCCGAACACGAGCGGACCGAACGGGGTGGAACCCAGGATCTCCTGCATCAGGCCGAGCTTGACCTGGCCATATCCCTGTCCGCCGAGTTCGGGGTCGAGGTGCGCGGCCCACAGGTCGTTGGCCTTGACCTCTTCCTGCAGCGGGGCGATCGCCTTGCGCAACTGATCCCAGTCGAGGTCGAGGGTCTCGAGCGGGAAGACCTCGGTGCGGACGAAATCCCGCATCCAGTCGAGCTTCTTCTGGAAGTCGGGTTCCGTGGAGAAATCCCAGGCCATGGTGGTGTGCTCCGTTTCTGTGGGGTCGGACGAGGTGGGGATCGCGGTTCGATCCGGGGGAGAGGCTGTGTCAGGCGCCGGCGATGATCTCGCGGGCGCGGACGAAGAGGCCGTCGGCGTAGCGGTGCAGTCGCTCGCCGACCTTGCGGGGCGCCTTGCCGTCGCAGGAGCGGGCGTAGGTGCCCTCGAGGATGATGCCGAGCTTGAAGCTCGCGAGAACGGTGTACCAGTCCAGGGCCTCGAGGTTCCTCTCGGACCGCTCGGCGTAGCGGGCGATGATCGCGGATCGGTTCGGCAGGTCGCCGGCCTGGCCGAGCGCGCTCTCGTAGAGGTCCGGTTGCCGCGGGTCGTCGGGCCAGATGGCCAGCAGCACACCGAGATCGAGCAGCGGGTCGCCGACCGTCGCCATCTCCCAGTCGACGATGGCCGCGACCTCGGGGGTGCGGTGATCGTAGAGGACGTTGGCCACGTGGTAGTCGCCGTGCAGCAGCCCGGGCCGGAACTCGGCGGGGCGATTGTCGTCGAGCCAGCCGGCGATCCGGTCGAGATCGGGGAACGTCCCGCCCGGGTATCCCGGTGTGCGCGCGTAACGTTCGTGTTCGGCGAGCCACCGCGGAACCTGTCGTTCGAGGAAGCCGTCCGGTTTGCCGAAGTCGTCGAGACCGATCGCGGAGTGGTCGACGGCCGCCAGACCCGCGAGCGCGTCGACGAGTGCGTAACCCATCGCCTCCCGTCCCTCGGGGGTCGCGGCGTACGCGGCCGGCAGGCTGTCGGCCGCGTTGAACCCCTCGACGGGCTCCATCAGGAAGAAAGTGGCCCCGAGGACGTCGGTGTCGGTGGTGCCGGCGACGAACCGGGGATGTGCGACATCGGTGGAGCTCAGGGCCGACAGCAGCGTCATCTCGCGGGCGATCGCCGCGTTCGACTGCGGGCGCAGGTGCCGGGGACCGCGGCGGAGCACGTAGTCCCGTCCGCCGCGGCTGACGATCACCATGATGTTCTGGGTTCCGCCGTGCAGCGGCCGGAGGTCGATGTCCCCGCCGGGCAGGCCCGTCTCGTCCATCCACGCCGCGAGGGCGGCGGTGTCCACCGGGATCTCGTCGGCGTCGACCCGGATCTGATCGGGGGCGGGACGGTCGGGGATCGTGCTGCGGGCCATGGAATGAACCTATGGCGTGTCCGGCCCGGGGAGAACCATCGTCGTGCGGGCCGGTTGGAGGAATCTCCAATGGGCGTCCTCGCAGGTCACTGACCTGCGAGGTCGAGGACCTGAAAGGCCATCTTCGCCGACAGCAGGCAGTCCAGCGACGTCGGATCGCGTCGTGCGATCTCCTTGATCCGGCCGAGGCGGTACCGGATGGTGTTCTCGTGGACGTCCAGTGTCGTCGCGGTGGCCTGGACCTTACCGTCGGCGGCCACGAAGGCCCGCCAGGTGGCGAGGAGCGTGCCGTCGTCGTGCTGTCGGACGGGTGCGACAAAGGAGTGCGCGAAGTGCAGGGCCTCCTTGACGTGACCGCTGGACACGATCACCCGGAACAGGCCGAGTTCGTCGAGGGTCATCACCCGCTCGTCCCACCCGAACGACTTTGCCACCGAACCCATCTCGCGTAGGTCGCGATGGGCGTGCGGATAGTCGACGGGGGTGCGGCAGATGCCGGAGATGAGGGTGGCGCCGAGTGAGAGATCGCCGGAGAGTCGATCGCGGATCGTCGACACGTGGTCGCGGACCCTCCCGACCTCGTCGAGGTCGTCGGACTCCAGGCGGACCATGACGATGACCGCGCCCGGCAGTCGGACAGCCGGCGGCGGGGAGATGGCCATGACCGAGGCGAAGGTGCGGGTGACCAGCGACTGGATCGCCGACGCCGTCAGCCGGTCGGTTGCATCGTCGACGGTGAACCGAACCAGCACATGGGGATTGGTGAGGTCGATGCCGAACTGCGGGCCGCGTCGGACCAGGTGTTCCTTGTCGCGGCTGTTGCGCAGCAGGTCCGACAGGTAGTCATCGCGCGCCTGCCCCTCGGTCTCGATCTGCCGGCGCTCGGAGAGCATCTGCAGGGCCAGGACGGTGGCGCCGCGTTCGGCGATGTTCGCGTCGAGGGCCTCGAGGCTGCGGCCCACCTCGACGATGCCGAGGAAACCGGTCTGTCTCCCCTCGATCACCAAGCGGCACATCAGGTGTCGGCGGCCGAGGCCGACCGCCAGCTGCGCCGGGACGATGGCCGACGGCGTGCTTACAGACAGTTCGGCGAGAGCCTGCCGCACCGAGGCGGTGGCCCGCACCTTCTCGCTCATCACCGGGGGAGCGGTCAGCTTCAGCGCCTCCGGCGCGGCCCAGGCGAGTACATCGAAGGAGTTGTTGTAGAGAACCACAGGCTTGGCCGACAGCTCCGACAGGAGTTCGACGACGCGGTGGATGTTGGCGCCCTCGAGCACCGCGCTGGTCAGGCGGTGGTGGACGTCGGCGAGGTAGGCCAGGGTGGCGTTGTTCCGCGCGATCTCGGCGGCCTGACCGCGCAGGCGGGTGTTGAGCATCGCCTGGCTGATGAACAGGGCGGACAGGCGCGCGAACAGTTCGGCGACCTCGATGTCCTCGGGGGTGAACTCGTGTTCGCGGCCGCGGCTGTCGACGAAGATCAGGCCGATCACCGCGTCGTCGAAGGTGAGCGGGACGCCGAGCATCGCGCGGACGTCCCAGTGGGTCATCGTCCGGCGGTGGGGGCGCGGGTCGTTGAGGGCGTCGGCGATGACGACGGGCGCGCGGGTGTTGATGACCTCCTGGCTGAACAGGTCGCCGTCGAAGCCGGAGACCTGCCGCTTCACGGCCTCGGTGATGTCGCCGGCGTCCTCGCAGAAGCCCGCGGCACCGCGATAGCTGCCGTTGGCGTGCCGCAGGTAGACCGAGCAACGGGTGACGCCGAGGAGTGCGCAGAGCTTCTGGCCGACCAGGCTGAGGAGGTCCTCGAGCTTGGTGTCGGTGATGGCCTCGGTGGTGATCTCGGCGAAGGCCGCGATGACGTCGCGTTCGCGGCCGGTGGCACGTGCCGACCCGCCCTCGGAATCGATACCGGGATCGACTCCGCGCTCCGCGATGGACGTCATCCGCACGGCCTCCTCACCGACACCTCATGATGAACCTCACAGTAGCAACGTCGTGTGAGTCGGTTCATGCACCCGTGGTCCCGGTCATGGCCTCCCCGAGACGGACCTCGCCGACGCCGACCTCCCCGATCGCGGGGTCACCGGACAGCACATGGCCCATCCGCTCCTTCTTGGTGCGGAGGTACCGGACGTTGTGCGGGGTGGAGACGGTCGGCAGGCCGACGCGCCCGACGATGTCGAGGTCGTGGCCGCCGAGTCCGCCGTACTTCGCGGGGTTGTTGGTGATCAGGCGGACGCGGCGGATGCCCAGGTCTTTCAGGATCGCGGCGCCGGTGCCGTAGGTGCGCGAATCCACCGGCAGTCCGAGTGCGGTGTTGGCGTCGACGGTGTCGAGGCCCTGCTCCTGCAGTGCATACGCACGGATCTTGTGGCCGAGTCCGATACCGCGGCCCTCGTGTCCGCGCAGGTAGATGACCGCTCCGCAGCCCTCCGCAGCGATGGCCGACAGCGCCTGCTCGAGCTGCGCGCCGCAGTCGCAACGCAGTGAGCCGACGATGTCGCCGGTCAGGCATTCGCTGTGCACGCGCACCAGCGCGCCCTCGGCGGTGGCGCCCGCGGCGGCCACGTCGCCCATGACGAGGGCGAGGTGTTCGGTGTCGTCGATGTCCGAGCGGTAGGCGACCGCGCGGAAGTCGCCGAACAGGGTCGGCATCGCCGCGGTGGCCATCTGGTGGACGAACGAACCGGCGGCGGTCCGGTGGGCCACCAGGTCGGCGATGCGCAGCACCGGCAGTCCGTGGTGTTCGGCGAACTCGAGGAGGTCGTCGCCGCGCCGCATCGTCCCGTCGTCGGCGATGATCTCGCCGATGACCCCGACCTCGCCGGCCCCGGCCAAGGTGACCAGGTCGACGGCGGCCTCGGTGTGCCCGGCGCGGGTGAGGACCCCGCCGTCGCGGGCCTGCAGGGGGAACACGTGTCCGGGGCGGCGCAGTTCGCCGGCCGTGGTGCCGTCGGAGGCGAGCGCCCGGACGGTCAGGGCGCGGTCGTGTGCCGAGACCCCGGTGCCGGCGTCCTTGTGGTCCACGGTGACGGTGAAGGCGGTACCGTGCGCGTCCCGGTTGTCCTCGACCATCTGCGGCAGTTCGAGCCGGCGGGCACGGTCGGCGCTCATCGGGGCACAGATGATGCCGGTGGTGTGACGGATCAGGAACGCCATCTGCTCGTCGGTGATCGACGACGCCGAGCAGATGAGGTCGCCCTCGTTCTCCCGGTCGTCGTCGTCGACCACGACGACGAAACCGCCTGCCGCCACGGCCGCGACCGCGCGGGCGACGGCCTGGGTCGACGCCTCGGTCGCGATGGGGGTCGGGGCGTCGGGGTCCTGGGGACGGGTGGTCGTGTTCATCGGGCGACCTCGAATGCTCGGTGGGTGCCGAACACCCGGTCGTGGTAGGTGAGGGGGGCGGTGGAGGTGACGCCGGTCTCGACGATGTTGCCCAGTGCGACAACATGATCGCCGCCGTCGACCAGAGATTCGGTGGTGCAGCCCAGCCAGCCGGCGGCGCCGTCGAGGCGGGGGAGGTCCGCGGAATCAGACCAGTCGACCCCGTCGAACTTGTCGGCGCCCTTGCGGGCGAACCGCATCGCGATGTCGGCCTGGTCGTGGGCGAGCACGTTGACGCCGAATCGTCCGGTGCGGCGGATGATCGCGAGGAGGTCGGAGCCGCGGTCGAGGGAGACGAGGATCATCGGCGGTCCCATCGACAGCGACGTGAACGCGCTGACCGTGGTGCCGTGCGGCCGCCGGTCGTCGAAGGCCGTGATGACCGCGACGGGCGTGCAGACCTTGGCCATGACCTCGCGGAACCCGAGGGCCACCTGGTCGAGAACGGTTTCGTTCACCGATCCTCCTGCGTGATGTGGGGGTTGGAGTCGCTGCGGCGCCGGGGAAGGGGCCGGCGCCGCAGCGATGTTCGGTCGGCGGATCAGACCGCCGCGGGCGTCTTGGCCTTCATCTTGTGGACCTCGGGGACGACCTTCTCGCCGAAGAGCTTCAGGCTCTTCTCGGCCTCGTCGAAGGGCAGACCGCCGAAGGCGAAGGCCGCGTTGGGGAGGAAGTCGCCGATGAGCTCGTGGCGGTAGGCGTACTTCTCGACACACTGTTCGGGCGTGCCGTAGATGTTCGCCTCGACGTAGGCGTCGGCCGCGGCCTCCATGCCGGCCTCGCGGATCATGTCCGCACCCGCCTGGTAGGTCTCGTAGCCCTTGGTCTCACGCCAGTGCTTGCCGGCGAAGTCGTAGTGCTTGATGACCGACAGGAAGTAGCGGTTGATGTGCTCGTAGGCCAGTCGGCGGGCTTCCTCTTCGTCCTCGTGACAGATGACGAAGTCCTGGATGACCGGCGGGCCGGGCTCGACGCCCTGGGCGTCGCGGAACATCTGCTTCCAGCCGTTGATCGCCTCGGCATGCTGTTCGAACGGGAACTGCATGAAGGTCATCATCTGGACGCCGAGGTCGGCGACCACCGGGACCGAGTCGGGCGACATCGCCGCGGCGAAAAGCCGCCCGTCCCACGAGGTGTTCGGGTTCGGGGCCGGCCGCAGCGCGATCTCCTTCTGCGGGTACATCGGACCGTCGCCGGAGACGACGCCCGTGCGGAGTCCGCGCAGCACCATCTCGGCGGCCTCGTTGAAGCGGGGGCGGGCCTCGTCCATCGGGATGCCGAAGGCCTCGTACTCCATCTTCGCCAGGCCGCGACCCATGCCGAGAAGCACGCGGCCACCGGACATCTGGTCCAGCATGATGGCCTTCTCCACGACGCGCAGCGGATCGTTCCACGGCAGGATGGTCGCACCGATGCCGAGCTTGACCTTCGAGGTGCGGCCGGCGAGGTAGGACAGGATCGCGAAGTTGTCCGGGCACATCGAGTAGTCGTCGAAGTGGTGCTCCGCCGACCAGACCGAGTCGAAACCGGCCTTCTCGGCCAGTACGCCGAGCTCGAGGTCGCGCAGGAAGACCTCTTCGTCACTCACGTTCTCGTGGTAGTTCTGGAAGACGAGAAGTACGCCGACATCCATTGCATTGACTCCTTGGTTCAAAAGGGTTGGAGGATCGAGGGGTTGGGGTGTTGCGATTTCGCGAGGGGAGTTCTCAGCCGAGGAAGACCGCGCGGGTGTGCTCGGTGTCCAGGAACTCCTTGACCTCGTGGATCTTTCCGTCGCGGACCACGAAGACGAAGTGGTAGAGGTTGTTGTAGACCTTGCCGTTGTTCATCTCCGAGTACGACTCGGTCTCGACCGCCACGCGTTCTCCCTCGGCGGTGAAGGCGAGCGGGGTGAGGGCGATGGCGCCGGTCTTGGTGGTGGCGGAGAGGCCGGCCAGCATTGCACCGAATTCCTCTTTGTTCTTGGTTCCGGAGATCCCGTCGATCTCTCCGCCCACCCACCAGGTGGCCGTCGGCGCCAGATAGGACAGGATGGCGTCCACGTCGCCGCGGGAGAACACCTCCATGAATTCCGCGACCAGAGCCTTGTTCTGCTGCTCCGTGCTGACGCTTGCTGTACTGGTTGACACCGATTGGCCTCCTTTTGACCGCCACCCTCCGGGGAAGGCGAGAAACTGTGTGCAACAACGACGTTATGAGTCGATGTGGCCTGAGTCACCCTCTCGTTTCGCGCCTCTTGTGGGTTGTCACAACCGCGCCGAAGCGACTCGACCCCACGTCATCGGCCACCGCCGCTGAAGGTGTTCATCAATCCGCCGTCGACGGGCACGATGGCGCCGTACATGTAGGTGGACAGCGCGACATCGACGATGGCCTGGGCGATCTCCTCCGGTCGGCCGGTACGACCGGCGGGGATGGACGAGACGATGCGTGCCCGTGCCCGATCGCTGAGTCCGGAGGTCATGTCGGTATCCACAAAACCGGGGATGACCAGGTTGACGCGGATGTCGCGCGGGGCGAGTTCCGCGGCGAGGACCTGGGTCAGGCCGCTGAGGCCGGCCTTCGCCGATCCGTAGGCGACGTCGCCCGGGAATCCCCGGAATCCCACCACCGCACCGACATTCACGATCGACGATCCGGGTTCGAGGATCGGGACCGTGGCCTTGCACATCTCGAAGGCGCCGGTGAGGTTGGTGGTCAACACAAGATCCCAGTCCTCCCGACTCAGGTCGTCGACCCGTCCACCGCGGTGCACGCCGGCGACGTTGATCAGGCCGTGGGCGCCGCCGTGCTCCTCCTTGACGGTGGCCAGTGCGCGGGCCACCGACGAGGAGTCGGTGATGTCGGTCTTCAACTCCAGGACCTGCGCCGGCCTGGTGAACGGCGTGGTCGCCACACCGCGCGCCAGAGAAACAACGGAATCGCCTCGGGCCGTGAGGTTCTCGACGACTGCCCGGCCGATGCCGCGCGATCCGCCGGTGACGATCCAGACCCGGGATCCGACGCTCATGACTTCAGGAAACCGGACAGTTCGGCGAGGTAGCGGTCCCGGTCCTCGAGGAACGGGGCATGGCCGCAGGCGTCGAACGGGACGAGACGAGCACGGGAATTGAGTTCGAGGACGGCCTCGGCCCCGGCGAAGGGGACGAAGGCGTCGTCCCGGCCGTGCAGGAGCAGGATCGGGATGTCGAGCCCACCGAGCTCCTTGCGCAGGTCGGTGCGGGCGAGGTCGCGCAACGAATCGTCCCCGGCCGGGCCCATCTCCAGGAACATCCCCCAGATCCAGTCCAGGACATCCGAACTCGGGGGAGTCGCGCACACCGCGCCGGCCACGCCGCGGAAGGTGTCGGCACGGTTGGCGGCGGCACCGGCGAGGACTCCCTCGACGTCCTCGGTGGAGCCGCCGTAGGGCCAGTCGTCGGTCGCGGTGTAGCGCGGCGACGCACCGCCGGTGAGGACCAGACCGCCGGCGCGTGAGCCGAGAGCGGCCGCGGCGGCGGTCGCGACGGCTCCGCCCAGAGACCAGCCGTTGATGACGGGAGAATCCAGGCCGAGATGGTCGACCACCTTGACCACGTCGTCGGCCAGGGCCGCGATCGAGACGTCCTCGAAGTCCTTGTCGGAGCGGCCACATGCCCGCAGATCGACGAGCACGACCTCATGACCCTCGGCCTTCAGCGCGGGGGCGGTGGTGTCCCAGCAGCGGGTGTTGGCGCCCCAGCCGTGGATCAGCACGATGGGACGCGCGTCCCCACGGTGGTGCTCGAAGTAGATCCGGCGATCGTTCTCAACCGCGAGATAGCTCATGGACTTCTCCTTCATCGTCGAACTCGATTTCGAAAAACTTGTCGGACTGGGTGGGTTCCTCGTGCCGGAGGGCACGGGGGACGAGTGGTGGGGCATCGGCGAAATGCGGGATGACGTGCTCGGCGAGGAGTTCCATCGACCGCACGACGTCGTCGTGGGGCATGCCGCCGAACCGCATCCAGCAGATGAGATGGTCGAGACCTGTCTCCTCGCGCAGGATCTCGATCTCGCGGATGAGTCCGTCGGGATCGCCGACGTAGCAGATGCCGCCCTCGCGCAGGCCGGTCAACGACATCGCTCCCTCGGCCGCGGCCTCCGCCAGGGCCGCGTAGCGTTCGTAACCTGCCGGCGTCGCGGCACCCTGCGGCACCGCGGACATGACGTTGTCGAAGTACCACTCGAGACTCGGCCGGGCCCGGCGGACGGCCTCCTCGTCGTTCTCGGCGAGGTGGATCTGCCAGTTCATCGGGAAGTCGAGGGACAGCGGGTCGCGGCCGCGGTGCATCAGCGTGCGTTTGGCGTTGACGACGAACCCGTTCAACTCGGGCAGGGTCATCAGGGTCGGCGTCACGAGCATGTTGTGGCCGTGGTCGGCAACCAGGTCGAAGGTCTCGGGACTGATCGACGCCACATAGATCGGAGGCGTCGGTTGCTGGAGGGGTGCGGGCCGGCAATCCACGGCGTCGATGTGGAAGTGCTTGCCGTGGAACGTGTACGGCTCGCCGACCGCCTTGGCCCACAGTCCGGTGACGATCTGGAACGCCTCGTCGAAGACCTCCCGGCTGACGTCCTGTTTGTCGGCGACGCCCATCGCACGGAACTCGTGGGGCTGGTAGCCGCGTCCGACGCCGAAGTCGAGTCGGCCGCCGGAGATGACGTCGACCATCGCGAAGTCCTCGGCGATGCGGACCGGCCAGGCGAGTGTCAGGTTGCTGACCGCGATGCCGATGCGCATCCGGGAGGTGCGGGCCGCGATGGCCGCCGCCGCGACCTGCGGCGACGGCATCGACCCGTAGGCGCTGCCGTGGTGCTCGGCGAGCCAGACCCCGTCGAACCCGAGGCGCTCGGCGATCTCGACCTGCGAGAGCATCTCCTCGTAGGCCCGGCGAAAGTCCCGGTCCGGACTCTCCAACACGTAGAACAGGCTGAACTTCACACTGTTGACGTTAGGAATCGGCGTGCGTCACGGGAACGGGAGAATCCGCGGCGGTTGTGGGTTCCCACAAGTCGGGCGTCCCGGCCGCCTGCTCGCGGAGTCGTCGTTTGTCGAGTTTTCCGACGCTGGTCCGCGGGAGGGCGTCGACGGCGACGATCAATTCGGGCACCCACCAGCGCGGGACACGCTCGGCCAGCTCGGCCTTCACCACGTCCACGTCGAGGCGGTCGTCGCCGACCACGTAGGCGACGGGACGTTCCTGCCAGCGCGGATGCGGAACGGAGACCACCGCAGCCTCGTGGACGGCCGGGTGCTCGATCAGGGCCTCCTCCAGCGCGACGGAGCTGATCCACTCGCCGCCGCTCTTGATGAGGTCCTTGGTGCGATCGACGATCGTGAGGTAGCCGTGTTCGTCGATGACGCCGATGTCGCCCGTGCGCAACCAGCCGTCGTCGAACTTGTCCGGATGATCGGCACCGTAGTAACCGGTGGCGACCCAGGGGCCGCGGATCAGGATCTCCCCGCGGCTGATCCCGTCGTGAGGCATGATCCGGCCGTCGTCGTCGACGAGTTTCCACTGCAGCCCCGGGAGGAGCCGCCCCTGTTTCCGGATGTACGCCCAGCGGCGTTCCGGGTCGTCGTCGGTGGATGCCGGGGGACGGGAGAACGTCGCCATCGGCGAGATCTCGGTCATGCCCCAGCCCTGGAACACCGGGATGCCGAGTGCCTCGAGGTCGCGGATGAGGCCCAGGGCCGGCGTCGAACCGCCCAGGACCAGCGCGCGGAGGCTGCTCAGGTCGGTCCCCGCGGCCTGCGCATGGGCGAGCAGGTCGACCGCCACCGTCGGCACCATCCCGGTGTAGGTCACCCGCTCGGCGGCGATGATGCCGGCGATCTGCGCGGGTGTGGGATGCGGCCCGGGCAGGATCTGCGACGCCCCGGACATCAGCGCCGCGAACGGGACCCCCCACGCGTTGGCGTGGAACATCGGGACCACCAGCAGGGCGCGGTCGCGTTCGGAGATCGCGTGTCCGTCGGCCAGGCAGGCCGCCATCGTGTGCAGATACAGGGACTTGTGGGAATATCCAACGCCCTTCGGCGCCCCCGTCGTACCCGACGTGTAGCAGAGCACGGCCAGATCGTCGTCCGCGCGGGCGACCGGTGCCGCAATCGGTTCCGCCGAGGCGACCATCGAGTCCAGAGTCGTTCCCGCCGAGACGCTCTCGTCGTCGGCGTCGATCGGGATCACCGGCATGTCCGGACGCCGTTCGCGCGCGACGGAGAGCATGTGGTCCAGCGACGGGTCGGCGAAGATCATCGCATCGTCGGCATGGTCGACGATGTAGGCGATCTCGTCGGCGGAGAGCCGGATGTTGATCGTGTGCAGCACGGCCCCGGCGAGCGGGACCGCGAGGTACAGCTCCAGGTGCCGCCGGTGGTTCCAGGCCAGCGTCCCGACGCGGTCGCCCGGCCGTACACCGCTCGCGACGAGGGCCGAGGCGAGCCGCAGGACCCGGTCGGCATAGTCCCGATACGTGTACCGGAAAGCCTCGGCACCGTCGACGTGATCGACGATCTCCTTGTCGCCGAACATGTCCCGTGCCCGGTACAGGAAGTCTGTGATCAGCAGCGGGTGCGCCGACGGAGGGTGGTTCATGCAGGGACCTCCACCGACGATTGGGCGGCCAGCCGCGCACGGACCTCGGGAACGACCTTGCCGGCGAGCAGTTCGATGCGAGCGCTGCCGCTGTCGATCGACTCACCGGGCAGCTGCGCCCAGAAGTGCACGTCCTCGATCTGCGGGGTGGCGGTCAGCAGCGCGGTGAGCTCGTCGACCGCGGTGGCCGGATCCCACAGGGTGAACGAGCCGGCGTCGACGAGCTGGCCGGGATCGGTGAACTGCGGGATGGGGCCGAACGCACCCATCTCGATGTACTTGTTGATCTGGTAGAGCGCATGGGTGCCGATGCGCGACCACTCGCGTTCGGGATCGTCGGCGATGATCGTCCACTGCCCGGCGAAGATCCGGCCCTCGTCACGGGACCGGCCGAGTCGTTCGAGCGCATCCAGGTACGCCGCGTGGTGGGCGTTCTGGGTGCTGAGGAAGCCGTCGCCGATGCGGGCGGCCCGCTCGATCGCCGGGTCGGCCATCGCACCGACCAGGAGATCGGGAGTCGTCTCGGGGGTGGGCGTGACGGGCAGGGCGGGCTTGCGCAGTCGTTTGCCGTCGAACGGTTCGGCCGACCCGGACCAGCAGCGGCGCACGATCTCCACACCTTCCTCGAGCAGGCTCGGGCGGTTGATCAGACGCCGGTCGAAGGCCTCGAATTCCGGTTCCCAATATCCCTGTCCGACGCCGAGTGAGAAGCGCCCGCCGGTCAGCAGGGACAGCGTGGCCGAGTCCTCGGCGAGTCGGATCGGGTTGTGCAGCGGCGACACGACGAGGTTGGTGCCGATCTTCATCGTCGTCGTCCGGTCGCCGATCGCGGAGGCGAGCAGGAACGGCGAGGGGGTGTAGCCGTCCTCCATGAAGTGGTGCTCGGTCAGCCAGACCGAGTCGATCCCGATCGACTCCGCCCAGGTGATCTGGTCGAGCGTCGCGCGGTAGAAGTCGCCGAAACCGCGCGAGTTCCCGGGCGGATTGCGGAAGTCGTACCAGAGTCCGAAGTTGACGTCCGACGTGCTCATTGCATGGTCCTTTCACCGACGGTGTGGTCGGTGTCACTCTCGATCAAGAATGTGACGACGGGAAGGTACCGGGAAGCCGGTCGTTGTCGGAAATCCCAAGGACCCTCGTTGCACGTTCTGAGACGGATGGAACCGGGGGCGGCCCGTGCGCGTCCAAGTAGGCAGGTCGCCGGGCCGGACGGCGGCACCCGGGATGGGTACGATCACCGCATCGTCCGCGACCGGGAGGATCGGGGGCAGGGGATGGACGGGGGTGAGCATTGGGCGGCATCGAGCCGAACCGCATCGCGATGGATGTCGAACAGGTGTCCGCGGTCGCGGCCTACTACCGGCGTTCGTCGCTGGTCCTCGACGCCGTCGCCGACGACCTCGCCGCGCACGACTTCGGCCGGTGGGCGCGCGCCGGTGCCGGCCCCGACGCGGCGGCGTCGCTTGGACCATCCGCCGCAACCTACGCCGAGCTGAGTGCCTCACTGTCCGCTCGTCTCCGGTCGCAGTCCCGGGCCGCGGCCGTGCTCGCACGCAACCTGCGCGACTCCGCGATCGGCATGGCCGACGGCGATGCGCAAGCTGCGGGCGAGATCTCGCATGCGACACCGGCAGCCGAGGTGGCTCCGAGATGAGGCGGGACGAGAGCTCCCTGACTGCGCTGCGGGCAGGTGCGCAGGACGGCGCCGCCGCACTCACCGGGCTGCTGGCGGCCGGGCGGCTGATGGGCGTACCCGTCCCCGACGACGCCTCGGTCCGGGCCGGCCTCCGGGTGGTGGACGACTTCGACATCACCGCGCTGTCGGCGGACAGCCGCGTTCTGGTCTCGGCTCACCGGGCCGTCGCCGAACAGCTGCACCACCTGCCCGAACAGCGGGTGCGGCTCGACGGCTGGCACGGCAGGTCCGCATCACTCGCGATCGACGCGGCCGTCGACCATCAGCGGCGTGCGGAATCCGACCTCTACCTGTTGCACACGATCACCGACGCCACCTCGGCGGCCGCATCGGGGATCGACCGGTTGCTCCGTACCTTCTACCTGGCGGTCGCCCGGCTGTCGGCACCGAGCGCTGCGGGAACACCACCCGCCGAGCTACCTCAGGCGGTGGTGACCGGACGTGTCCCGCTCGACGTCGCGGTCGAGGACATCCGGTCACGGGTCGAGCTGTTCACCACCTCGGTCGACGCCACGTTGCGCGGGATCACCGCAATCCTCGACATCCTCAACCGGTCCCTCGACGGGATCGACGACGACCCCTACCCCGTCGAGATCGAGACCGGGGAGCCCGGGGCCGGCGTCGTCACCCCGCCTGGGGCGCAGCCGGTCGAATCGGTCCGTCCCCAACCGGTTCCGGCCGAGCCGCCGATCGCGCCGACCGAGACGGTGCGCGCGGCGCGGGAGTCCGGGGAGCAGCATGAGGAGCAGGACATCCCGTTCCGGCTGAGTGGTGCACCGGCCGTGGAACCCGAAGTCGCACAGAGTGTTCCGGGTATGGAAGCGGCCGGTGCCGTCGAGGGGAGGCCGGCGGCCGGTCCCGGCGGGGGAGCCCCGACGCCGACCCACGTCGTCGCCGACACCCGCGAGGGCAGCACACCATCGACCGATCCCGACACCGATACGACGCCCGAGCGGTCCGCGGGTGACCTGGCCCTGGCCGGTGACCAGTGAGCCTCGCCGACCAGATCGAGGCCCTCGCGCGCTCGGCCACCGCCGAGGTCGCCGACGCCTCGCACCGTTTCTCCGCTGCTCAGCGCGATCTCGGCCGGTCGATGGCCGAACACCGGCGCACCGCCGAGCAATCAGAGACCGAACGGTTGCGCGCCGAGCTCGAGCACGAGGCCGACGCCGCCGACGCACTGCCCGGGATCATGCTGCCCGCCGACAAGGCCGACGCCAGTCCGCATCTGCCGCCACCGAACGCATAGGCTGTCTGCTGTGCCAGGCAAGAAGCGTTCGAAACCATCGCAGCCGCCCGCGAAGCTGATGGCCGCGCTCGGCCGTCGTGGACCGCACCGAGTCCTGCGCGGCGACCTCGGGATCGTCGGTACACGCGGTGAGGTGTTCACCCCCGCCGACGGGGAAAGGCTGCCCGCCATCGCCTTCGGGCACGGCTGGCTGTCGTCGCCGAGTCGCTACCGCGACCTGTGCAAGCATCTGGCCTCCTGGGGCATCGTGGTCGCGGTGCCGGCCGACCAGCGGGGCGTACTGGTCTCCGACGACGCGATGGCCGCGCAGCTGCGCTCGGCGCTGTCGATCGTGACCCGGGTCCGGCTGGGATTCGGCGAGATCACCGTCGACCCGGCCAAGGTGGGTTTCGCCGGCCACGGGTTCGGGGCGTCGGCCGCTGTCATCGCCGCGTCGGAAGGCGTACTGCACGGTCAGCCGCAGCCGGAGGTCCGGGGAGTGGCCGCGCTGTTCCCGGCGCCGACCACCGTCGGACTCCTGCCCGCTGCGCGCAGCGTCCGTGCGCCCGGTCTCATCGTCTCCTCGATCGGCGAACTCGACACCATCGACGGCAACGCACTCCCGCTCGCGCAGGCGTATGGCGCCGACCACGCCTCCGACGACGAGCACCGCGCAGTTCTGCGCACCCCGCCCGGCGCGACGTCGCGCGGCCTCCTCGAACAACGGACGATCGGTGCGCTGTGGGGGAGCAACGGCGCGGACAAGAAGACGCACACCGCCGTGCGCGCCCTGACCACCGGTTTCCTGCTGCACACGCTCACGCAGGACGCCGAGTACCAGGCGTTCTCCGACGCCGACACCGTCCTCGGCAAGGTCCCGGCCGTCGACCTCGACGACCCGCCGGAAGTCCAGGACCGCATCGCCAAACTGCTCGGCGCCAAGGAGCGCAAGCGTCGTCGAGCGGCGTCTCCGGTACCCGCCGCAGCACCGAACGTCGTGGTCCCCAAGACCCTGGAGTGACGCCCCGCACGGTGGCGCGTCGTTCCCACCGCGCGGGCGCGTCGTTCTCACCGCACGCAGGTACGCTGACTAGCTATGTGTGGAATCGTCGGATACGTGGGGCGGCGCGATGCCCTGGACATCGTCGTCGAGGCTTTGCGACGGATGGAGTACCGCGGGTACGACTCGGCGGGCGTCGCCATCCTCGACGGCGCCGGTAACACCGCGATCCAGAAGAAGGCTCTCCGGATGGAGAACCTGGAGAAGCAGATCGCGACCGTCGGCCGCGAGTCGTTGTCGGGGACCACGGGCATCGGCCACACGCGGTGGGCCACGCACGGCAAGCCGACCGACCGCAACGCGCATCCGCATGCCAGCGACGACGGCAAGATCGCGGTCGTCCACAACGGCATCATCGAGAACTACGCGGAGCTGCGGGCCGAGCTGGAAGAGGACGGCGTCGAGTTCGGGTCGGAGACCGACACCGAGACCGCCGTCCACCTGGTCTCCAAGTACTACGCCTTCGGTCCCACCGCCCGTGACTTCGTCTCCAGCGCGTATGCGGCACTGCAGCGACTCGAGGGTGCGTTCACCCTCGTGTTCACCCACGCCGACCACCCCGACACCATCGTCGCCGCCCGCCGGTCCACGCCGCTCGTGGTGGGTGTCGGCCAGGGCGAGATGTTCGTCGGTTCCGACGTGACCGCGTTCATCGAGCACACGCGCGAAGCCGTCGAGCTGGGTCAGGACGAGGTGGTCGTCATCACCGCCGACACCTATACGATCACCGACTTCGACCGGAACGAGCGCGCGGGCAAGCCGTTCCACATCGACTGGGACCTCGCCGCGGCCGAGAAGGGCGGCTACGACTTCTTCATGCTGAAGGAGATCGCCGAGCAGCCGCGCGCGATCGCCGACACCCTGCTCGGTCATCTGCAGAACGGGCGCATCGTGCTCGACGAGCAGCGGTTGACCGACGACGATCTGCGCGACGTCGACAAGGTCTTCGTCGTCGCCTGTGGCACGGCCTACCACGCCGGCCTGCTGGCGAAGTACGCGATCGAGCACTGGACGCGTCTGCCCGTCGAGATCGAGCTGGCCAGCGAGTTCCGCTACCGCGACCCCGTCCTCGACCGGTCGACACTGGTCGTGGCGATCTCCCAGTCGGGCGAGACCGCCGACACGCTCGAAGCCGTCCGGCACGCCAAGGACCAGAAGGCCCGCGTGCTGGCGATCTGCAACACCAACGGTGCGCAGATCCCGCGCGAATCCGACGCCGTGCTCTACACCCACGCCGGTCCGGAGATCGGCGTCGCGTCGACCAAGTGCTTCCTCGCGCAGATCGTCGCGGCCTACCTGGTCGGGCTGGCGCTCGCGCAGGCCCGCGGCACGAAGTACGCCGACGAGGTGGCCCGCGAGTTCGCCGCCATCGAGGCCATGGCCGATTCGGTCGCTGAGGTCCTTGGGACCATGGAGCCGGTCCGCGACCTCGCCCGGTCGCTGTCCCACCACAACACCGTGCTGTTCATCGGCCGCCATGTCGGCTATCCGGTGGCGCTCGAAGGTGCGCTGAAGCTCAAGGAGCTCGCGTACATGCACGCCGAGGGCTTCGCGGCCGGTGAGCTCAAGCACGGCCCCATCGCCCTCATCGAGGACGGCCTGCCGGTCATCACCGTGATGCCGTCCCCGGACGGTCGCGCGGTGCTGCATTCGAAGATGGTCAGCAACATCCGCGAGATCCAGGCCCGCGGTGCGCGCACCATCGTCATCGCCGAAGCCGACGACGCCGCCGCGCGCGCGGTCGCCGACGAGTTCATCCCGATCCCGAAGACGCCGACGCTCCTGCAGCCGCTGGTCTCCACGGTGCCGCTGCAGGTGTTCGCCGCCAGCGTCGCCCAGGCCCGCGGCTACGACGTCGACAAGCCGCGCAACCTGGCCAAGTCGGTGACCGTCGAGTAGACCGGCACCCATGCCGACCCGGTACCTGACCGCCGACGAGGTCCGCGACGCCGAGCGGGCGTCGGGAGATCTGCTCGCCAGCGGGACGCTGATGCGCCGCGCCGCGCACGGCGTCGCGCAGGCCGTCGCAGCGGAACTGAACCGGGCCGGCGGCTGCTACGGCCGGTCGGTGGGTGTCGTCGTCGGCGCCGGCGACAACGGTGGCGACGCGCTCTTCGCCGCCGCCGAACTGGCCCGTCGCGGAGTCGCCGCGCATGCAGTGCTGCTCGCCCCCGAGAAGGCACACCCCGCCGGACTGCGGGCGTTCCGGGCGGCCGGCGGTCGGGTCGACGACGCTTTGCCCGGCGGGCTCGACGCGGTCATCGACGGGGTCGTGGGCATCGGCGGCAGGGGGCCGCTGCGCCCCGCGGCCGCGACGGTCTTCGCCGGCCTCGATCCCGAAACCGTCGTCGTCGCAGTCGATCTTCCGTCCGGCATCGAAGCAGACACCGGCGAGGTGCACGACCCGTCGGTCCGTGCCGATGTCACAGTGACCTTCGGCTTCCCGCGCCGCGCGCATCTCCTGGCGGCACCGCGGTGCGGCCGGGTGGTCGTCGTCGACATCGGTGTCGGCGATCCACTCCAACCCGATGCGCGGCAACTCATCTCGTACTCCGACGCTGAGATCGACTGGCCCGTACCGGGTCCCGCGGACGACAAGTACACCCAGGGCGTGGTCGGGGTCATCGCCGGCTCACATCGCTACCCGGGCGCGGCCATCCTGGCCGCCGGGGCCGCAGTCACCGCGACCTCGGGTATGACGCGATACGTCGGTTCGGCGCACGCCGAGGTGGTGTCGCACTTCCCCGAGGTGGTCGCCGCGCCGGACCTCGCCGACGCCGGCCGGGTCCAGGCCTGGGTGGTGGGTCCGGGTATGGGCACCGACGCCGCCGCGACGGCGCTGCTGCGTACCGTCCTCGACTCCGATCTGCCGGTGCTCGTCGACGCCGACGCGCTCACCATCGTGTCGAATGAACCGGGGCTGGTCGCAGGTCGCGCGGCACCGACACTCCTGACCCCGCATGCCGGCGAGTTCGCGCGGTTGACCGGGGCCGAGGTGGGCGCCGATCGGGTGTCCGCGGTCGCCGACCTCGCCGCCCGATGGGGTGTCACGGTCCTTCTGAAGGGCCGGATCACGCTGGTCGCCGATCCGTCGGGGAGGGTCGTCGGCAACGACGCCGGGTCGTCGTGGGCCGCGACCGCCGGTGCCGGTGACGTGCTGGCCGGGATCGCCGGCTCGCTGCTCGCCGTCGGCCGGTCGCCGCAGGAGGCGGGGGCCTGGGCGGCCCGCGTCCACGCCCACGCCGCTCTGCTGGCGAGCCGAGGAGCCCCGATCGGTGCGTCCGCGCTGCTCGCGGCGCTGCGCCCGGCGATCAGGGAGTTCGCTACAGGAAGAACAGCAACGGAGACGCACACCCCGCCGCGCTGATCAGCGTGACGACCGTGAGCATCACCAGATCCGCGATCGGTCCCGGCCGGTGCAGTTCGTCGGCGCCGAGACGTCTCACGAACGATGCGATCAGGCCGACCGCCGCGCCGATGGTCGCCACCACACCCACCACATACATGACGATCGCCGCGACCACCCATCCGTCTGCGTCGTTCTCGCCCAGCGCCTCGAGGATCGCGACGAAGAACAGGACCCCGCACGCGAACAGGGAGACCCAGGCCAAGCCGTTCGACACCCAGGCGATGACCGATTCGCGCAGGCCAGGGGTCCGCCCGGCCGGGATGGCGGTACGGGCGGGGCCGTACACGACCGGATCCACGGGGACGAAGTCATCGGGAAACCGGGGATCGGGGAAACCGGGGCTGGGATGACCGGGCACGGGGTTCATGGTGGCGTACATGATCGCTTTCTGGGGAGGTGAGCAGCACGTGTCGTCCAGCCAACCGTGTCCCCGCCGCTGCCACATCGGTGTGATTACTCATAAACGGGTTGGTGAAGCCGCTGGTCACGGCGCTCTGCGGGTCGCCGCGCACAAATCGGTGGTGACGATCTGGGAGAATGGTCGGCGATGACTTCTGCTGCCCTGACCGCGACCGTCGACCTCGGCGCCATCGCGCACAACCTCGACGTCTTGCGTACCGCCTCGAATGCTGCCGTGATGGCGGTCGTGAAGGCCGACGCGTACGGCCACGGCGCCGTACCGGTCGCCAAGGCCGTGCTGGCCGCGGGGGCCGCCGAGCTGGGCGTCGCCCACATCGCCGAGGCCCGCGCACTGCGCGCCGCCGGTGTCGACGCCCCGATCACCGCATGGCTGCACGCCCCGGGTGCGGACTTCGAGGGCGCGGTCGCCGACCACATCGACATCGCCCTGTCCTCGGCCAGGCAGCTCGACGCGGTGGTCGCCGCCGCCCGGGCCGCCGGAGTCACCGCGCGCGTCACGGCCAAGGTCGACACCGGCCTCAACCGCAGCGGGGTCGCCACCGACGAATGGGACGACTTCGCCGAGAAGATCGCGAAGGCGCACGCCGAGGGCGCGGTCACCGTCCGCGCGGTGATGTGCCACCTCGCCCGCGGCGACGAACCAGACCACCCGCTTAACAGCGAACAGGCCGCCCGACTCGACGCCGCGGCCGCCGACCTGGCCCGCCTCGGCGCCGCACCCGAGATCATGCACATGGCGAACTCGCCTGCGGCACTGACCCGTCCGGACCTGGCGCGCGACATGGTTCGGCCCGGGATCGCACTCTACGGCCGTACGCCGGTCCCCGAACTCGGCGACTTCGGACTCATCCCGGCCATGACGCTGACGGCACGGGTCGCCCTGGTCAAGAAGGTCGCCGCCGGCACCGGCGTCTCCTACAGCCACACCTGGATCGCACCGCGCGACACCGTCGTCGCGGTCGTCCCCGCCGGCTACGCCGACGGAGTGCCGCGACTGCTGTCGGGTCGTATCCGGGTCCGCATCGGCGACCGCCTGTTCGACGGTATCGGCCGAATCTGCATGGACCAGTTCGTCATCGACCTCGGACCCGACGGGGCCGGGGTGCGGGAAGGCGACGAGGTCGAACTCTTCGGCACCGGTGCCCGCGGCGGCATCACGGCCAAGGATTGGGCCGACGCCATCGGCACCATCGACTACGAGATCGTCTCCCAGGTCGGCAACCGTGTGGTTCGGCGCTACCTGCACGCGGGCGCGGCCCGCGATGAGGCGGTGGCCGACGAGTGAGCGGGGTGAGTGTGGTGGACGATTCCGAACGCGTCGGGCTGCTGGCCGGGGTGGCCGGTGTCGCCGCACTGGGCGGCATGGCGGCGATCGGTGCGGCGCGCAACCTCGCGCGCAAGAGCGTGGTCGGCAAGACCGATCCGCACGCCGACATCGATCTCACCACGATGTACGACGAGAACGCGCGAACCGTGACCACCGACGACGGCCTCGATCTCGCGGTCCGGACCATCGACCTCGGTGACGTCCCGAACGGCACTCCGCCCGAGCTCACCATCGTCTTCGTGCACGGGTTCAGCCTGCGGCTCGCGAGCTGGCACTTCCAGTGTGAGCAGCTTGGCGAGGAGTGGGCAGACCGCAACTACCGCTTCGTCTTCTACGACCACCGCGGCCATGGCGAGAGCGATCCCGCGCCGGTGGAGACCTGTACCATCGCGCAGCTCGCCGACGATGCCGCGGCGGTCATCCGCTCGACGGTGACCAGCGGGCCCGTTGTGGTCGTGGGTCATTCGATGGGCGGCATGACGGTGATGGGTCTGGCGCGCCGGCACCCGGCGCTGTTCTCGTCCACCGGGCCGGTTGCCGGGGTCGGTCTCGTCGCGACCGCCTCTCGGGGACTGACCGAAGCGGGACTCGGTGAGGGCCTTGGCAATCCGGTGGTCGACGCCTTCCGGCTGAGTGTTCGCCGAGCACCGCGCCTGGTCCAGGCGGGCCGCGGTTTGACCCGTCAGGCCCTCGAACCGGTGCTCGTCGCGGCCAGCTTCGGTCCGGCGTTCTTCAGCCCGGCGCTCGGTAGCGCCGTGGAGAAGATGATCCAGTCCACGCCGATCGAGACCATCGTGAACTTCCTGCACGCCTTGGAGATCCACGACGAGTCGACGGCTCTGCCGGTGCTGGCGCAGGTGCCCACGACCGTGGTCTGCGGCGACAAGGACCGGCTGACACCCCTGCCGAACTCGGTGCGCATGTTCGCCCAGCTCGGACCGGACTCCCGTCTCGTGGTGGTCAAGGGAGCCGGACACATGGTCCAGATGGAGGAACCACGATTGGTCAGCGACGCGATCGTCGATCTGGTGGACCGCGCCCGGGTCGCCCTGCCGGCTCCTCGTCGGCGCTGGTGGAAGAGGCGGGCGAAGGCATGAGCCCCGAGGGATCTCACCCAGACGAAACGCAGACCGACCGTATGCACGCAGACCGTACGCACCCGACGCCGGTCACCGACCGCACCGGGACCCGCGAGTTGCCGGAGGTCGCCGACACCGAGGCTTTCGGCGCCGAACTCGCGACCGTGCTCTCCCCGGGTGACCTCGTGATCCTCGACGGCCCGCTCGGCGCGGGCAAGACCGCTCTGGCGCGCGGGATCGGCGCAGGTCTGGGGATCGAGGGCCGCGTCACGTCGCCGACCTTCATCATCGCGCGTGAGCACCGGCCGGGCCGTCCCGGCGGCCCGGCGATGGTCCACGTCGACGCCTACCGGCTCGGGCTGGCCGGTGACGACGGGGAAGGCGGCCTGGCACGCGGCGGTCTCGACGAACTCGACGCCCTGGATCTCGACACCGAGCTGACCGATGCGGTCGTCGTGGTCGAATGGGGTGAGGGTGTTGCCGAGCGGCTGGCCCAGCGCTATCTCGTGGTGCGCTTGCGCCGCGACGTGGACACCGATGTGCGACATGTGGAATGGGAGTGGGTGACCGAGGAATGAGTTCCGGCGGAGGAGATCTCGACGCGGCGCGGACGGTGCTCGCGATCGACAGCGCGACCGACTCGGTGGTCACCGGGATCGTCCAACTGACCGGGGAGACGGTCGCCGACGTGAGGGCGCTCGCCGAGCGCGTCGTCACCGACCATCGCCGACATGCGGAACTGCTCACCACCCTGATCGCGGAATGCCTTGCCGAGTCCGGGATCTCCCGCGATGCGCTGGCCGCGGTGGTCGTCGGATGCGGTCCCGGGCCGTTCACCGGCCTGCGCGTGGGTATGGCCACCGGTGCGGCCTTCGCCGACGCGCTCGGCCTCCCTGCGTACGGCGTGTGTTCGCTGGATGCGCTCGCCCTCGACACGACCCCGCCCGCCGGCCGTCCCGACGTCCTCGTCGTCACCGACGCCCGGCGCCGAGAGGTGTACTGGGCGCTGTACCGCGACGGTGCGCGGGTGCGCGGCCCCGAGGTCACCGCCCCGGCGGCGGTCGCCGACGAGTTGTCCCCGGTCTTCACCGCCGGCGAGGTCGGCGCGGCGTCGGGTTCGGCGTCACATCTGGAACTGGTCGGCTGGACGGGAGCGCCGCCCCAGGCCACCGTGCCATCGGCGCGCGGACTCGTCGCGGCGGCCGCCCCCGCGATCATCGCCGGCGAGATTCCCGAACCCCTTGTGCCGCTGTACCTCCGACGCCCCGACGCGGTCGAGCAGAAGGCCCGGAAACTGGGAGCCGCGCGGTGACGGCACCGGAACTGATCATCGACGCACTGACCTACGGCGACATCCCGCGGTGCGCGGCGCTGGAGAAGCAGATGTTCGCCGAGGACTCGCCGTGGCCGGCCTCGGCGTTCCGGGCCGAACTGAACGCGCCCTACAACACCTACTTCGCGGCGCGGGAACGCGCGGGTGGGGAGGTCATCGGTTACGCCGGGATCTCCACGCTCGGTCAGCCCGACGCCTACGAGTGCGAGATCCACACGATCGCCGTCGATCCCGCCCATCGCGGTCGGGGGATCGGAAAGGCCCTGCTCGACGCGATGCTGACGGTGGCCGACGCCGTCGACGCACCGGTCTTCCTCGAGGTCCGCACCGACAACGACGTCGCGATCACCCTGTACTCCCGGCACGGCTTCAGCACCGCCGGGATCCGCCGGAACTACTATCAGCCGTCCGGCGCGGATGCCTACACGATGTTGCGGGTCCCGAGTTCGGGGCGGCCGCTCGATCCCGAGGAGGGCCCGGCGTGATCGTCATGGGCATCGAGAGTTCCTGCGACGAGACCGGAGTCGGGATCGTGCGCTGGACGCCGGCCGACGGTGACACCCCCGGCTACGCGACCTTGCTCGCCGACGAGGTCGCCTCGAGCGTCGACGAGCACGCGCGCTTCGGCGGTGTCGTCCCCGAGATCGCCTCGCGCGCACACCTCGAGGCCATCGTGCCGACGATGCGCCGCGCCCGTGAGGCCGCCGGCATCGACCGGCCCGATGCCATCGCCGTCACCATCGGACCCGGGCTCGCCGGTGCGCTGCTCGTCGGCGTCGCCGCGGCCAAGGCCTATGCACTCGCCTGGGACGTGCCGCTGTACGCGATGAACCATCTCGGTGGCCACGTCGCGGTGGACACCCTCGAGCACGGTCCGATGCCCGAGTGCGTCGCGCTGCTCGTGTCAGGCGGACACACCCATCTGCTGCACGTGACCGATCTCGCCGAGCCGATCGTCGAACTCGGCACCACCGTCGACGATGCGGCGGGGGAGGCCTTCGACAAGGTCGCCCGGCTCCTCGACCTCGGCTTCCCCGGTGGGCCGGCCCTCGACCGTGCCGCCCGCGACGGTGACCCGAAGGCCATCGCGTTCCCCCGCGGGATGACCGGCCCGCGCGACGCCCGCAACGACTTCTCCTTCAGCGGTCTCAAGACGGCGGTCGCGCGGTACGTGGAGAAGTGTGAGCGCGACGGGGCGGCGGTTCCGGTGGCCGATGTCGCGGCGTCGTTCCAGGAGGCCGTCGCCGACGTGCTCACCATGAAGGCGGTCCGTGCGTGCGGCGATCTGGGGGTCGACACCCTCGTCCTCGGCGGCGGGGCCACCGCCAACTCGCGGATCCGGTCGCTCGCGGAGGAACGCTGCGCGGCCGCCGGTATCACGCTGCGTGTGCCCAAGCCGCGACTCTGCACCGACAACGGGGTCATGATCGCCACCCTGGGTGCCCACGTGATCGCCGGAGGGGCGGCGCCGTCGCCGCTCACGGTGGCCTCCGACCCGGCGATGTCGGTGCGGGTCAGTCAGCTCTGAGCCGTCTCCGGTGGTCCCGGCGCCCCTGAGCTGTGATCGCGGCGAGCGAAACTCCGGCATTTTGCACCCTCCACCCTTGAGTGCTGGCACTCGCACGTATAGAGTGCTAGTCGGCGCTGAGTGAAGCCTCGGACACCCGCGACGACGAGGTTTTGTCCCAGGGCCATGAACGTGCAGATTCTTTCTCAGTACGAAAGTTGAGGACTCACATCGTGGCGAGCGTGAACATCAAGCCGCTTGAGGACAAGATCCTGGTGCAGGCCGTCGAGGCCGAGACGACCACCGCCTCGGGCCTGGTCATCCCGGACTCCGCCAAGGAGAAGCCGCAGGAAGGCACCGTCATCGCCGTCGGCGAGGGTCGGGTCACCGAGCAGGGCAACCGCGTCCCCGTGGACGTCAAGGAAGGTGACACCGTCATCTACAGCAAGTACGGCGGCACCGAGATCAAGTACGCCGGTGAGGAGTACCTGATCCTGTCGGCGCGCGACGTCCTCGCCGTCATCGGCAAGTAGGACTCGGGCCACACAGACCCCGCGAGTCGTCTCGTGACTCGACGCACCGCCCCGGCTCCCCGTGCAGGGGTACCGGGGCGGTGTGCGTTGTGCCGGACGACTCCCGCGAAGAAAGAGATTCATGGCCAAGCAGATTGAATTCAACGAAGTAGCGCGCAAGGCGCTCGAGCGAGGCATCGATCAGCTCGCCGACACCGTGAAGGTCACCCTCGGCCCGCGCGGCCGGCACGTGGTGCTCGCCAAGGCCTTCGGCGGACCGAGCGTCACCAACGACGGCGTCACCATCGCCCGGGACATCGACCTCGAGGATCCCTTCGAGAACCTCGGTGCCCAGCTGGTGAAGTCGGTCGCGACCAAGACCAACGACGTCGCAGGCGACGGCACCACCACCGCAACCGTTCTCGCGCAGGCGATGGTCAAGGCCGGTCTGCGCAACGTCGCCGCCGGTGCCAACCCGATCGCACTCGGTCAGGGCATCAGCAAGGCCGCCGACGCACTGAGCGAGGCCCTGCTGGCCGCCGCGACCCCGGTCGACGGCGAGCAGTCCATCGCCCAGATCGCCACCGTCTCCTCGCGGGACGAGGAGATCGGCGAGATGGTCGGCAAGGCGATGAGCGTGGTCGGCGCCGACGGCGTCGTCACCGTCGAAGAGGGCTCGGGCCTGCAGACCGAACTCGACATCACCGAGGGCGTGCAGTTCGACAAGGGCTTCCTCTCGCCGTACTTCGTCACCGACGTCGACAGCCAGGAAGCGGTCCTCGAGGACGCGCTCGTGCTGCTGTACCGCGACAAGATCAGCTCGCTGCCGGAGTTCCTGCCGCTGCTGGAGAAGGTCGTCGAGGCGGGCAAGTCGCTGCTGATCGTCGCCGAGGACGTCGAGGGCGAGCCGCTGTCGACCCTCGTGGTCAACTCCATCCGCAAGACCATCCGCGCAGTCGCGGTGAAGTCGCCGTTCTTCGGTGACCGTCGCAAGGCGTTCATGGAGGACCTCGCGGTCGTCACCGGCGGCACCGTGGTCACCTCGGACGTGGGCCTCACCCTGTCGACCGTGGGCCTGGAGGTCCTTGGTTCGGCGCGTCGTGTCGTCGTCACCAAGGACGCCACCACGATCGTCGAGGGTGCGGGCACCAAGGAGGCCATCGCCGGTCGCGCCGCGCAGCTGCGTCGCGAGATCGAGGCGTCGGATTCCGACTGGGACAAGGAGAAGCTCGCCGAGCGTCTGGCCAAGCTGGCCGGCGGCGTCGCCGTCATCCGCGTCGGTGCGGCCACCGAGACCTCGCTCAAGGAGCGCAAGCACCGCGTCGAGGACGCCGTCGCCGCAGCCAAGGCCGCGGTCGAGGAAGGCATCATCCCCGGCGGCGGTTCGGCCATCGTCCAGGCGTCGAAGGTGCTCGATGAGCTCGCCGACTCGCTGACCGACGACGAGGCGCTGGGCGTCCGCGTGGTCCGGGACGCCGCCAAGGCCCCGCTGTACTGGATCGCCTCCAACGCGGGTCTCGACGGTGCCGTGGTGGTGTCCAAGGTCGCCGACCTCGGCAAGAACGAGGGCTTCAACGCCGCGAGCCTCACCTTCGGTGACCTCGTCGGCGAGGGCATCATCGACCCGGTGAAGGTGACCCGTTCCGCGGTTGTCAACGCCGCCTCGGTCGCCCGCATGGTGCTCACCACCGAGACCGCGATCACCGATCAGCCCGCGGAGGAGCCGGCCGGCCACGCCGGACACGGTCACGCCCACTGATCCGAGCGCGTCGCTCCGGTAGTACACAACACAGGAGCCGGGCATCCTCTGCGGATGCCCGGCTCCTGTGTTGTTCGCGGTGGTGCCGCGGTGGCCCTGACGCCGGCGGGTCCCTTTCCGCCGGCGGCTACGGACTGTTCAGCTCGCCAGGCGGCGGCCGACACCGCGCTTCATCAGCATGCTGCGCTCGGACTCCGAGAGCCCGCCCCAGATCCCGTAGGGCTCGGCCACGGCGAGAGCATGCTCGCGGCACTGGGCGATGACGGGACACTGGTGGCACATCTCCTTGGCGCGACGCTCGCGCTGGGCGCGCGCACGGCCGCGTTCACCGTCAGGATGGAAGAACATCGCAGAGTCGACGCCGCGGCAGAGGCCGGACATCTGCCAGTCCCAGATGTCTGCGTTGGGGCCGGGGAGATGGTTGGGCTGAGGCATGGCAGCTGCTCCTTGTCTAGGGCCGCACCGTGGTGCGCGGTGGAGAAACGTCGATTTCCTGCAACGCTGTGGCTCACATTAAGCGGGCCTGAGAAATGGCGTCAATACCGTCGAAATCGGCCATCCGCAGGGTGAAAGTCTCGGAAATGTTAACGGCGCGTTAGATGGACGGAAGGTGCTAGCACAGTGCTCCCCGGGGGTTTACATGCCGTCTGGATGGACGAAACGAATGGTCGATGACCTGCAACTATCCGATAGTTTGTCATTCCTCGGGAGGGCGCGTGTGCGTTGATCGGCAAACGACGACCATGTCAACGGTTAACACCAAGGAAATCTTCTTCTCATCCGCCGGTGATCTGGTCTCAGGATTAACGTTGGGAATCGTTCGTTAAATTCATGCAAACCAAAAGAGATGTAGTGATCAAGACCACTTCACAGGGCCTCGACAGGGCCTCTGAACTGCGTTGGGAGGCTGCCGTCGAGGCGGGGGGCCGCGGTGAGTACGCCTCGGCGCTCACCGATCTGGCGCGATTGGGTGTGGACGTGAGGTCCGCGCACGGGTCGATGCCGCGCGACCCGGATGCGGCGGCACTGCTGTCACTGTGCCGCAGCACGACGGCCTCTCTACTCAGGCAGGGCGGACGCCACGACCTCGCGCAGGGGGTCGACGGCCACGCGTTCGCAGCCGTCGCGATGGTCGATTCGGCCCCGGGCACCGTGGCAGCCGCCGACCCGGTACGGGCGGCACGGGCCGACGCCCTCATCGGACTGGCAGCGGACAACCTCGGTCTCCTCCGTTTCGGAGCATCGGGGAGATTGCTGGACCGGGCCCGGAAGCTGTTGTCCCCAGAGGGCTGGGCCTCGGCGGAGCGTGTGGACTGGCTCACACTCGGGCGGTGCCGGCTGCGCTGGGAGTGGGTCAGTGCCGAACTCGGCCTCTATTCCGGAAACAGTGCGGCGGGGCTGTCCCACGCGGAGGCGGGCACTGCGCTCGTCCGGCATCTGTCTGCCACCTCGGGCGTGCCCGCGCGGCACCGCGTCAAGACCTCTCTCATCCATGCGGCGGCACTCGCCGGTGTGGGGGAGATCGGGGTGTCGGCCACCCAGGCCCGCGATGTCGTCGTCGACGCAGGTGAACGTGGTCTGCTGCCCCTGGAGTGGGCGGGACTGAGCCTCCTGACCGGTATCGGTGCGGCGTCGGCCTCGGAGGAGGAGAGGTATCGGGACCTTCGCGCCACGCTGGTCGGTAAGGGCATGGCACTGAGGCCCGAGGGTTGATGGCTAAGGTGTTTGAGGGTCTGCCTCGGCGTTGACGTGACGTTCAGGGGTGTCGGGGCCCGTAACAGGACCGGCTCACAAACGGTCAACCGATCTGTAACACGGGGATTCCTACGCGCGATGAAGCTGACAGGTGGTGAGTTGGACGACGCCGTCCGGGCCGCAGGCCAGGGCGATCGTTCAGCTCTCACGTCAGTCCTCGAGAGCGTGCAGGAACCGATCCTGCGCTATTGCCGAGGGCGAATCGGAACCGGAGAACGCCATCTGTTCTCCGCAGATGACATCGCGCAGGAGGCTTTGATGGCGGTGATGACCGCGCTGCCCCGTTATCGGGACCAGGGCAAGCCGTTCATGGCCTTCGTCTACGGCATCACCTCGCACAAGGTCGCCGACGCCATGCGGGTCGCCGCCCGGGTCAAGTCCGATCCGGTGGAGGACGTGCCCGAGGTCGGTCACGTCACCGGCGGACCGGAGCAGTTCGCCCTCGACGCCGACGGCAGCAGGCGGATGCGCGCCCTACTCGACATACTTCCGGAGAAACAGCGCGAGGTGCTGGTGCTCCGGCTGGTCGTCGGCATGTCAGCCGAGGAGACGGCCCAGATGATCGGAAGCACCGCAGGTGCGGTTCGTGTCGCCCAGCACCGGGCGTTGGCGAAGTTGAAGGACGAGTTGAAACGGACAGGAGGTCACGATGAGCGGAGGATCTGACTGGCGCCATCGTCGCTCCGTCCACGGGCGTGAGCAGCTCAGCCGTCCCGGTCAGCCGCCGGCCGACGGTCGGGGACCGGGTCCGAGCGGCCCGTCCGCCGGTGGTCCCGCGTCCGCCGACGGCGACCTCGAGCGCGAAATGGGCGTGGCCGGCGGGGAGTCGCTGGACCTCTCCGAGGTCGGCTTCGACGAGAACTTCCTCGAGGCGCTCGCCCACGACGTCCCCGTCCCCACGCGCGACGACACCGAATACGAACTCGCAGAACTTCTCTCGGGCTGGCGCAACGAGGTCGTGTCGACCCCGGTGCCGGAGCTGGTCTCCGTCGACGACGTCGAGCGGGCAATCGAGAGCACCGAACGCGCGAGTCGTGGCCGTCGAATGGTGCGCCACCTCCGCGTCGTGTCCGGCGCGGCCGCGATCGTCATCGTCGCGGCAGCCGGCCTGACCGTCATGTCCGAGGGCTCGCAGCCGGGCGACCCGCTGTGGGGCGTCAAGCAGGTCGTGTTCGCCGAGGCCGCTTCCGAGACCAAGGCGGCCTACGATGTGCGCGGCAACCTCGAGCGCGCCGAGGCCGCCATCGCCGCCGGCGACACCGCCGCGGCCGCGAGCTTCATCGCCAAGGCCCAGAACAGCATGGGGCCGATGCGTGACAAGGACACCCGCCAGGAGATGTCGGACTGGATGAACCGACTCCGTGCCGGTGCCGGTCTGCCGTCCACCAGGCAGGCGACGTCGTCGGCCGACCGGTCGGAGCCCGCGGTGACCGAGTCGGGTGAGCCGACCACCAAGCCGGACGTGCGTAAGCGGTCCGAACGGCCGTCGCCCTCTGACATCTCCGTGACCACCGCGCCCACGACCGAGGTGCCCGCCCCGGTCGAGGAGCCCGGTCAGAGCGAGCCGACCGTGCCGTCGAGCCCGCCCAGCGAGCCGACCGAGGAGGTGCCGTCGACGAGCTCGTCGATGACGCGGACCCCGGCCGACTTCCCGGCCTTCCCGTGGACACCGCCGCCCGGCGTCGATGCGTCGGAGGGGCACCCTCGATAGCCCGCCTCAACTCCACAGACGACGGCGCCCGTACCGAGATCGGTACGGGCGCAGTCGTATGAGAGGGAGTGGTGGTTCGAGATCGTCCCGGGTCAGCGGCCTTCGTCGTAGTGGTTGCGGGCGTCGGCGTAGCCGCGGCAGTAGTCCCAGGTGACGTAGGCGTCGGGGCGCGGGTCGACGGCCGGCTCGTGCGGCCGGACGGTGCCGTCGATGAGGAGCTGGATCAGGTTCGCGCGGAGCATGTCCCAGTCGTGGTAGTGGTCCTCGTGGCAGTCGTCGCAGACGACGACGAGGCCCCGGACGCCGCGATGGGCGAGCAGTGCCTCGTAGACGGCGAGGTCGGCGAGGTCCTCTTCGACCGCCAGCCGCTCGTTCTCGTCCAACGGGATACCGGGCTCGACGCTGTCCAATGCGGAAGCGGGGTCGCTCGGGTCGTCGGCGAACGGATCCGGCGGGAGGCCGGGTGGGAGGTGGTCACGCACACCACCACCGTAGCGGATTCCCGGGCTGTCACGCCGCAGGCGTTCGAAGGTATTCAGGCGATATACGGCGGGCGTGGCGGAGGTGGCAACACGGGCCCCGGATACGGTCATCGGTACCGGAGTGCACGTGTGACGATCGCCGCATCGGGCGAGTCGATACGATGGACCGATGACGCATGTTCGCACCGGTGGAGACGATCCCGGCAAGGTCGCAATGCTCGGCCTGACCTTCGACGACGTCCTGTTGCTGCCCTCGGCCTCGGATGTGATCCCGAGTGAGGTCGACACCTCCTCGCGGGTGACCAAGAACGTCACCCTGCGCGTGCCGCTGGTGAGCTCGGCGATGGACACCGTCACCGAGTCTCGCATGGCCATCGCGATGGCGCGCGCCGGCGGTATGGGCGTGCTGCACCGCAACCTCTCCATCGAGGCGCAGGCGGCCCAGGTGGAGACCGTCAAGCGGTCCGAGGCCGGCATGGTGACCGATCCGGTCACCTGCTCGCCGACCCACACCCTCGCCGAGGTCGACGCGATGTGCGCGCGGTACCGCATCTCCGGCCTGCCCGTCGTCGACGACAAGGGCGAGCTGATCGGCATCATCACCAACCGCGACATGCGCTTCGAGGTCGACCAGAACCGACCGGTCGCCGAGGTCATGACCAAGGCGCCGCTCATCACCGCGCAGGAGGGTGTCTCCGCCGAGGCCGCCCTCGGGCTGCTGCGTCGCAACAAGATCGAGAAGCTGCCGATCGTCGACGGAAACGGCCGCCTCACCGGTCTGATCACCGTCAAGGACTTCGTCAAGACCGAACAGCACCCGAACGCCACCAAGGACTCCGACGGTCGCCTGCTCGTCGGCGCGGCCGTGGGAACCGGCGGACCCCAGTGGGACCGCGCGATGGCGCTGACCGATGCCGGCGTCGACGTGATCATCGTCGACACCGCCCACGCCCACAACCGTCTCGTGCTCGACATGGTCGCGAAGCTCAAGGCCGAGGTCGGCGACCGCGTCGACGTGGTCGGCGGCAACGTCGCCACCCGTGAGGCCGCACAGGCCCTCATCGACGCCGGTGCCGATGCGGTGAAGGTCGGCGTCGGACCGGGCTCCATCTGCACCACCCGCGTCGTGGCAGGTGTCGGCGCACCGCAGATCACCGCGATCCTCGAGGCCGTCGCCGTCTGTCAGAAGGCCGACGTCCCGGTCATCGCCGACGGCGGTCTGCAGTACTCGGGCGACATCGCCAAGGCCCTCGCGGCCGGTGCTTCGACCGCAATGCTCGGTTCGCTGCTCGCCGGCACCGCCGAGGCGCCCGGTGAGCTCGTGCTCGTCAACGGCAAGCAGTTCAAGAGCTACCGCGGCATGGGTTCGCTCGGTGCGATGCAGGGACGCGGTCAGGCCAAGTCGTACTCCAAGGACCGCTACTTCCAGGACGACGTCCTCAAGGAGGAGAAGCTGGTCCCCGAGGGCATCGAGGGTCGGGTGCCGTTCCGCGGGCCGCTGTCCCAGGTGATCCACCAGCTGGTCGGTGGCCTGCGCGCCGCGATGGGTTACACGGGGTCGTCGTCGATCACCGATCTGCAGACGGCGCGGTTCGTCCAGATCACTGCGGCCGGACTCAAGGAGTCGCATCCGCACGACATCACCCTGACGACCGAGGCACCCAACTACTATTCCCGCTGACATCCCCCTGGTGTCCCCGGTCCGTTCGGGCCGGGGACACCGTAGGGTCGATGTGCAGCTGAACTCCCCAGAAAGGCGCACTGGTGCGTGACCTCGTCGAAATCGGCATGGGCCGGACGGCCCGACGGACCTACGAACTGGACGACATCAGCATCGTCCCGTCCCGTCGGACCCGTTCCTCCAAGGACGTCTCCACCGCGTGGCAGATCGATGCCTACCGGTTCGAGTCGCCGATCCTGAGCCACCCGACCGACGCGCTGGTGTCGCCGTCGGTGGCCATCGAGCTCGGCAAGCTCGGTGCGCTCGGCGTCATCAACGGCGAGGGGCTGTGGGCCCGGCATCGCGACGTCGACGCCAAACTCGAGGAGCTGGCCGCCATCGCCGCCGGTGATCCCGATCCCTATGCCGCGGTGCGTCATCTGCAGAAGCTGCACGCCGCACCCCTCGACAGCGGTCTGCTCGCCGAAGCCGTGGCGCAGGTGCGCGACGCCGGTGTCACCACCGCGGTCCGCGTCAGCCCGCAGCATGCACCCGAGCTGACCCCGGCACTGCTCAAGGCCGGTGTCGAGCTGCTCGTCGTGCACGGCACGATCATCTCCGCCGAACACGTCGCCCAGGTCGACGGCGAGGGTGCTCGCGAGCCGCTGAACCTCAAGACCTTCATCGCCGAACTCGACATCCCGGTGATCGCCGGCGGCGTGCACGACCACCGCACCGCGCTGCACCTGATGCGTACCGGTGCGGCCGGCGTGATCGTCGGGTACGGCTCGGCCGCGGGTGCGACCACCACCGGTGAGGTGCTGGGCATCGGCGTGCCGATGGCCACCGCCATCGCCGATGCGGCCGCCGCCCGCCGCGACTACCTCGACGAGACCGGCGGACGCTACGTCCACGTGATCGCCGACGGCGACATCCACAACTCGGGCGATCTGGTCAAGGCCATCGCCTGCGGTGCCGACGCCGCCGTGCTCGGTACGCCGCTCGCCGCCTCGGCATCGGCTCCCGGCGGTGGTTGGTACTGGCCGTCGGCTGCTGCCCACCCCGACACCCCGCGCGGTGCGCTCCTGCAGGTCGCCGGCAACGCCGACCGTCCGAGCCTCGAGCGTGTCCTCAACGGTCCGTCCGACGACCCGTTCGGCGAGCTCAACCTCGTCGGCGCCCTGCGTCGCGCGATGGCCAAGGCCGGGTACTGCGACCTCAAGGAGTTCCAGCGGGTGGGGTTGTCCGTCCACGCTTGACGCTCCCTGAGTAGCGTCCTGAGCTTGCGGAGGATCGGCACACTCGCTCCCTGAGTAGCGTCCGGAGCTTGCGGAGGACGCGTATCGAAGGGTTAGGGTGACCTGGGTCATCCCATGTGACAACGACCATTAGCATGGTCTCCATGGGTGTGAAGAAGCGATCCGACAGCTCTCCTGAGTTCGACGTCCTCATCGTCGGCTCTGGTTTCGGCGGCAGCGTGAGCGCGCTGCGCCTGGTGGAGAAGGGCTACCGCGTCGGCGTCATCGAGGCGGGTCGCCGCTTCTCCGACGACGAGTTCGCGAAGACCAGCTGGCGTCTCAACCGCTGGCTGTGGGCGCCGAAGCTGGGACTGTACGGGATCCAGCGCATCCACGCGCTGAAGGACGTGATGATCCTGGCCGGTGCGGGAGTGGGCGGCGGTTCACTGAACTACGCGAACACGCTGTACAAGCCGCCGACGCCGTTCTTCACCGACCCCCAGTGGAACCACATCACCGACTGGGAGGACGAGCTCACGCCGTATTACGACCAGGCGCGGCGCATGCTGGGCGTGGTCAAGAACCCCACCATCACCTCTTCGGACCGGATCGTCGCCGAGGTGGCGGAGGAAATGGGCGTCGGCCACACCGTGACCCCCACGCCCGTCGGCGTGTTCTTCGGCGCGAAGACCGGCTTCGACGGAGCGCCCGGCGAGACGGTGCCCGACCCGTATTTCGGCGGCGCCGGACCCGATCGCACCGCCTGCACCGAGTGCGGCGCCTGCATGACCGGCTGCCGTGTCGGCGCCAAGAACACGCTGATGAAGAACTACCTGGGACTCGCAGAACGCAACGGCGCCAACATCATCGACCGCACGACGGTCGATTCGCTGGTCCAGCGGGCCGACGGTTCGTGGGAGGTCGGGACGCACCACTCGTCGTCGTGGGGACCGCTGGGACGTCGCAGGCGCACCTTCACCGCCGGCCAGGTGATCCTCGCCGCGGGGACATTCAACACCCAACGCCTGATGCATCACGCGAAACTGACCACGCTGCCGCAGATCTCGGATGCGATGGGACGGTTGACGCGCACGAACTCGGAGTCGATCTTGGGTGCGATGGGGTCGCGGATCGATCCGGAGAACGACTACTCACGCGGCGTCGCGATCACCTCGTCGTTCTACCCGGAGCCGAACACCCACATCGAGCCGGTGCGATACGGCAAGGGCTCCAACGCGATCGCGTATCTGCAGACGTTGCTCACCGACGGTGGCACGCGTCGCAACCGGTTCGGTCAGTTCCTCAAGCAGGTCGCGAAGAACCCGTTCCTCCTGGTTCGGCTGCTCGTCGTGAAGCAGTGGAGCGAGCGCACGGTGATCGCTCTCGTCATGCAGAACAACAACAACTCGCTGACGACCTTCGTGCGCAAGCGGGGTCCGCTGCGCTACGTCACCAGCAAGCAGGGGCACGGCGAGCCGAACCCGACGTGGATCCCCAAGGGCAACGAGGCAACCCGCCGGATCGCCGCCAAGATGAACAGCGGGATCGCCGGCGGCACGTGGGGCGACATCTTGAACATGCCGCTCACCGCCCACTACCTCGGTGGGTGTGCCATCTCCGATGACCCGACGACCGGCGTCATCGACCCCTACCAGCGCGTGTGGAACTACCCGACGCTGCACGTCACCGACGGTGCATCGATCTCGGCCAACCTCGGTGTGAACCCGTCGCTGACCATCTGCGCCCAGGCCGAGCGTGCGATCGCACTGTGGCCGAACAAGGGTGAGGACGACCGCCGGCCGCCGCAGGGGGAGAGCTACCGGCGCATCGATCCCACGGTGCCGACGTCGCCTGTCGTCCCGGCAGACGCTCCCGGCGCGCTGCGCTTGCCGATCACGCCGGTCACCCGGCCCGCCTGACGGGATTTCGTAGAAGATATGCGGCTATAGCGCGCATTTTCTCTACGGATCGCGGGGGTTAGTCGAGGCCGCGAGCGGTGAGCGTGTCGGCGAATCCGTCGGCGGTGCGCAACGCGGCCAGTACCACCGGAGCGACGAGGATGCGAGGTCCGGGGCGGAGCCCGCGGGCCTTGCGCGCCTCGTCGACCTCGCGCACCACCTCGACCATCAGTGGGATCGCGCGGATGGTCAGCGCCAACGCGATGGCGATGAGGTCGGTGCGGACGCCGACGTGACGCAGCGGGCTCAGGCCGCGGACGATCGCGTCGAGCATGTCGGTGGTGCGGGTCGTCAGCGTGACGACCGTGGCGAGCGCGACCGACAACGCCAGCAGTCCGCAGACCACCACGGCCCGACGCCAGTCGGTGAAGATGACCTGGAAAACGAAGATGAACAACAACATCCAGAGCAGGGGCCGCAGCTGCTTGGCGGCCTCCCGGGGACCGATGCCGGCCAGTGCGAAGGTCACCGCGACCGCGAGCGCCGCGATCCCCAGTGCGGGCAGCGTCCGCACGGTCAGCGACATCACCAGGATCGCCACGGCCATCGCGACGAATTTGACTCCCGGCGGGAGCCGGTGCAGCAGGGTGTTCCCGGGACGGTAGACGCCGAGGACGTTCACGACATCAGTGTCCGGTAGTAGGCGAGAGCGGGCGAGGGTTCGTCGTCGGCGACCACCCGGCCGTCGTCGATGACGATGACGCGGTCGAAGCCGTCGAGGATGTCGAGATCGTGACTGACGACGATGAGTTGCTCGTCGAGCGTCGCGAAGACATCGGTGAGCATGCGGGTGTTGCGGAGGTCGAGGAGTGTGGTCGGCTCGTCGGCGACGATGATCGCGGGGTCGGTCACGAAGATCGACGCCAGCGCGAGAAGTTGCTTCTGCCCGCCGGACAGGCGTTGCGCGGGATGGTCGGCGTGCTCGCCCAGTCCGAACCGGTCGAGCACCCCGAGGGCCCGGGCCGCGCGCTGCTTCTTGTCGAGGTCGGTGCGCCGCAACGACAGTTCGATGTCCTCGATGACGGTCGGCATGATGATCTGCCGGTCGGGGTCGGAGAAGATGAACCCGACGCGGCGTCGGACCTCACGTTTGTTGCGGGACACGTCGAGACCGTCGACGGTCACCGTGCCCGACGCGGGCACGACGAGCGCGTTGATCATCCGCGCCAGCGTCGACTTCCCGCTGCCGTTGGCCCCGACGATGCCGATGCGGTTCTCGGTGAGGTCCAACGAGACATCGCGCAGCACGACCCGGTCGTCGTAGGCGTGCGAGACGTTCGTGAACTCGATCATCGAAGCGGGGCGATCGCGGAGCGGCTCAGCTGCCGGCGACGGTGCGCCGGGACAGTCGGAGCGGCTCGATCAGGCCGGGTCGGCCGCGGTGGATCTGCGCGGCGACCAGTGCGCCGACGACGACCTTGAGAACGTCGCCGATGATGAACGGGCCGTTCGACGTGATCGCCGCCCACACCGTCAGGTCCGTGCGCAGGACCAGTCCGATCACCCCGAACAGGTAGAGGACGAACATCCCACCCAGTGCGTTGATCCCGATGCCCCAGAGAACGCGGTAGCGGGGCTTGTCGCCGACGGACATCATCGCCGCGGTGAGCACGCCGATCACGATGACCGCGGGCAGGAAGCCGACGAAGTAGCCGGCGGTCGGGGAGGCCAGCGCGGTCAGGCCGCTGCGTCCGCCCGACAGGATCGGGAGTCCGGCGATGGCCAGCACCATGAAGATGACGACCGCGAGGGTGCCCTTCTTGGGCCCCAGGACGGCTCCCGCCAGGATCACACCCAGGGTCTGGAACGTGATCGGCACGCCGCTGGTGCCGATGTTGATGGTCCCGGGCAGGCCGAGCGCGGCGATCAACGCGGCGAAAACGGCGGCCTGGGTGAGATCGCCGATGCTCAGCGACCATGCGGAGGTGCGGGGAGATGCAGTCATGTCGGTGTCGAAGTATTTCACGTCGTGGTCGACCACTAGACTCGACCGGGTGACAGACTCTTCTGCTGAGGATTTCCTCGAGGGCCCGCGGCCCGTTCTCGTCGTCGACTTCGGAGCGCAGTACGCGCAGCTGATCGCACGAAGAGTGCGTGAGGCCCGGATCTACTCCGAGGTGATCTCCCACGACGCGCCGCTGGCGAAGATCCAGGAGAAGAACCCGGTCGCGATCATCCTCTCGGGCGGACCGGCGTCGGTGTACGCCGAGGACGCCCCCGAACTCGATCCCGCCGTGTTCGACCTGGACGTCCCGGTCTTCGGCATCTGCTACGGCTTCCAGGCGATGGCCGCGAAGCTGGGTGGCGAGGTCGCCAACACCGGTGGTCGCGAGTTCGGCCGCACCACCCTGACGGTGAACGGCGAGGGCATTCTGCACCAGGGCCTCTCCGACACCCAGCCGGTGTGGATGAGCCACAACGACGCGGTGCAGCAGGCCCCGGAGGGCTTCACCGTCACCGGTTCGACGCCGGGCGCCCCTGTCGCGTCGTTCGAGAACCTCAAGCGCCGTATGGCCGGCGTCCAGTACCACCCCGAGGTGCTGCACACCCCGCACGGCCAGCAGATCCTCACCCGCTTCCTCTACGAGGTCGCCGGGCTGGAGGCCACCTGGACCGCGGCGAACATCGCCGACGCCCTCATCGATGCGGTCGCCGATCAGATCGGCGACGGCCGGGCGATCTGCGGTCTGTCCGGCGGCGTCGACTCCGCGGTGGCCGCCGCGCTGGTGCAGCGCGCCATCGGCGATCGCCTCACCTGTGTCTTCGTCGACCACGGACTGCTCCGCGCCGGTGAGCGCGAGCAGGTCCAGCACGACTTCGTCGGTGCGACCGGCGCCAAGCTGGTCACCGTCGACGCCGCCGACAAGTTCTTGAAGGAACTGTCCGGTGTGAGCGACCCGGAGACCAAGCGCAAGATCATCGGCCGCGAGTTCATCCGCTCCTTCGAGGGCGCGGTGAGCGAGGTCCTCGGCGAGGAGGCCGAGGCAGGGGAGAAGGTCGACTTCCTGGTCCAGGGGACCCTGTACCCCGATGTCGTGGAATCCGGTGGCGGCAGCGGCACCGCGAACATCAAGAGCCACCACAATGTCGGCGGCCTGCCCGACGACCTCGAGTTCAGCCTCGTCGAGCCCCTGCGCCTGCTGTTCAAGGACGAGGTCCGCGCCGTCGGCCGTGAACTCGGGTTGCCCGAGGAGATCGTCGCACGCCAGCCGTTCCCGGGCCCGGGTCTCGCGATCCGCATCGTCGGCGAGGTGACCGCCGATCGTCTGGAGATGCTGCGCAAGGCCGATCTCATCGCCCGTGAGGAGCTGACCGCCGCCGGTCTCGACGCCCAGATCTGGCAGTGCCCGGTGGTGCTTCTCGCCGACGTCCGAAGCGTCGGCGTCCAGGGCGACGGCCGCACCTACGGACACCCGATCGTGCTGCGTCCCGTCTCGAGCGAGGACGCGATGACCGCCGACTGGACCCGCGTGCCCTACGAGGTCCTCGAGGTCATCTCGACGCGCATCACCAACGAGGTCCCCGACGTCAACCGCGTCGTCCTCGACGTGACGAGCAAGCCGCCGGGCACCATCGAGTGGGAATGACCGAACACGATCAGGCCGGCGTGGACATCACGCCGGCCTGATCGCATTCACCCCTCGTCCCTCATCCCCGGCTACGTGTTCCGGAGATGATCAGGATCAGTCCGATGAGCAGTCCGATGCCGACGGCCGCCCAGCCGAGGTTCGCCGCGTCGGGCAGTGCCGGTCCGCCGGCGAGTCCCCACCCCGCGACGGCCAGGGCCGCGATGCCCACGACCCCCAACCCCGGTGCGCGGTGGGTCGATTCGGTGTGGTCGTCAGCCATGTTCGGGCCGCTGTCGAGTTGCTCGTTCATCGGGTGACCCGAACCTCTCCCATGCCGGTGTGTGCGTCGATCTCGAGGACTGGTCCGTCCGTGCCGTCACGGCCACCGTCGAGTCCGGCGGGACAGTCGATGTCGCCGATGCCGGTGTCGCAGGTGACGCGGACGTTCATGTTCTCGGGCAGCGCGACCTCGATGACGCCCATCCCGTTGCGCAGTTCCACGCGTCGGTCGGCGGTGAGGTCGATCTCCCGCAGGTCGAGGGTCATCTCGCCCATCCCGAGGGTGTACTCGGGCTGGATGTCGTTCTCGCTCAGCGGCTTCCAGTTCCGGTCGCCGGCCCCGCCGGTGGGCAGGGTGACACCGGAGACCGTGGTGGTCACGATGGTCGCGACACCCAGCAGGATGGCGACCGGCAACAGGCCGGTGCTGTGCTCACCGGTGCGCCGACGCAGCGTCGCGGCCAGCACGAGGCCGGCACCGACGACCGCCAGACACAGGGACAGGATGCGCGGCACGGTGAACCAGTCGACCCCCGCCTGATGCAGGGCGGTCCCGATCGCTCCGACGATGACCGCCAGCCCGAGGACGATCAGCGTCAACGGTGACCGGCGACGCCGCTGCTCGACCGGCTTCGCCGGTGTGGCGGGTTCGGGCAGATCCCAGGCGAACGGGGCCACGCCCAGCGGATCCCAGGAGGGCGGGGAGGTGTCGACGTCGTCGGAGGCGGGCACCGGTGTCGGCAGGGGTGACCAGCGCTGCGTCCCGTCCGATGCGGTGTCGACGTCGCTCTTGGTCATGGAGATCTCCTCTGTGGCCGCGGGGTCAGTTGACTCCGTGGTCGGGTTCTCGGTCGTTGCCGGACCCCGTTGTGTTCCGGTGTCGGCCGCAGGTTTCTGCAGGTTCACGTTCGGTGCGCTCGTGGAGGTGGGCGTGTTCGCCGGGGCGCCGGTGATCCCGGTGCCGGCCATGGCGCGCGGGACCCAGCGTTCGAACTGTCCCGCCGTCGGCGGCGGCACGACGACGTCGGTGACGGCGACGGTGTCGATGCTGGTACCGGGCGGGGGAGTCGGAGTGCGCAGGTGGAGCAGGTACCACCCGCCCAGCATGAGGATCGCGCCGACCAGGCCGCCCGACCCCCAGGTGCGGTTCGGGCCGACCGAGGTGACGATGACGATCGCGAGGACCGCCAGCACGATGAACTGGGGATTGCCCCACGGCGGTCCGTGGCGTCGGTGACCGCGGTGCCCGGCGTTCGCGGCGCGTACCGCCTCGGCCTGGGCGCGCTGCCGGCCCGGGAACGCGATCCACGCCGCGAGGTACAGGATGAGCCCGCTGCCGCCGAAGAAGGCGGACACCACGAAGGCGATCTTCACGAGCGTGGGATCGACGCGGTAGCGGGCGGCGATGCCGCTGCACACGCCGGCGATGGTCCGGTTCTCCGGACGGTAGGGGCGTGTCGACCACATCTCCCTGATCTGACTCTGGAACTCCTTGGTGTCCATGGCGATCATCGTGCTCTGCCGGGCACCCGCCGCACATCGGGTGATCCCCTGATTTCCGCCCGGGGTTGATCGGGGATGCGACCCTCGACCCCGAGATCGAGGGCACAGAAACAGGGGTGAACCCCGATGTCCGGATTCGTCGCCCGTGGGAACATCGAGGAGTGAGTGGAACGGAGGTGGAGCCTGCCCCGCGGCTGGTACGACGGGACGGCGGCCGGGTGGTCGCCGGGGTCGCCGGCGGCATAGCCGACCATCTGGGGGTCGACGTCTTCCGCGTCCGGATCGTGTTCGTGGTGCTCGCCGCGCTCGCCGGCGCCGGGGTCGCGGCCTACGGTCTGCTCTGGTTCTTCTGCCCGCCCGGCAAGGACACCGCACCGCCCGCACCGGGCGAGCGCAGGCAGTCACTCGGACTCGCGGTGATCGGGCTCGTGGCGATGTCGGTCGTCGGCTTCGCCGCGTCGGGCACGCCCGCGGAGTATCTGGTTCCGTTCGTTTTCATCGCCATCGGCGCGAGCCTGGTGTGGCGCGAGTTCGACACCTCACATCGGGCGCCGCGCGCTCCGCTGCTGACCTGGACACGGTTGATCGGCGGTGTGCTGCTGGTGGTCGGCGGGCTCGTGGTGATCGTCCTCGCCGGCGACCGCAGTTTCGGCGGACTCAACTCGACGATCCTCGCGGTGGTGGCGACCCTGATCGGTGTCGTACTCCTCACCGTGCCGCTGTGGATGCGGATGTGGCGGGCTCTCAACGAGGAACGTGCCGCACGCATCCGCAACGCCGAACGCGAGGAGATCGCCTCGCACCTACACGATTCCGTGCTGCAGACCCTCGCTCTCATCCAGAAGAAGGCACATCGCCCGGAGGAGGTCGCGCGCCTCGCCCGCAGTCAGGAACGCGAGCTCCGTGCGTGGCTGTTCGGCGACCCCGCCCAGGAACGTGGTTCGCTCGCCGCGGCGCTGCGCAGCGTCGGCGCGGAAGTCGAGGACGCCTACGGGGTCGACGTCGAGATCATCACCGTCGGCGATCTACGTCCCAGCGACGCGCGCGATGCCAAACGCTGGTCGGCGCTGGCGGGTGCGACCCGTGAGGCGCTGGTGAACGCGGCCAAGCATTCCGGGGAGCGCACCGTCGACGTGTACAGCGAGGTGACCGAGGATCAGGTCGAGGTGTTCGTCCGCGACCGCGGCGTCGGCTTCGATCCGGACGTCATCGACGAGGATCGACAGGGCATCAGCCGGTCCATCCGGGCGCGGATGGAACGCATGGGTGGCCGTGTGGCGATCACCTCGAACCCCGGACGCGGCACCAACGTCGCGCTCACGATGCCGCGCATCGACGGTGTGTCGGTGGTCGAGGAAGCAGGCGACTCCACGGCATCCCCGGTAGAACAGGCAGAGAACGAATCGACGGATGACCGGAAGGTGAGATGACCCCCGAGCAGACCCCGAACCCGACGGACACGACGACCGACGCCCCGGCGTCGACCTACACCGTGTACCTCGTCGACGACCACGCCGTGTTCCGTTCCGGAGTGCGCGCGGAACTGGCCGACGAGTCGGGACTACGTGTGGTCGGCGAGGCGGGCACCGTGCCGGAAGCGATCGCCGGGATCGTTTCCACCGCACCGGATGTGGTGCTCCTCGACGTCCACATGCCCGCCGGCGGCGGGGTCGCGGTGTTGCGGGGTGTCCTCGACCGGCTCGGTGCCGATGCGGAGAACGCGCCGGTCTTCCTCGCCCTGAGCGTCTCCGACGCCGCCGAGGACGTGATCGCGACGATTCGGGCCGGCGCCCGGGGGTATGTCACCAAGACGATCGACGGCGCCGAACTCGCCGATGCGGTGCGCCGGGTCGCGGAGGGTGACGCGGTGTTCAGCCCTCGGCTGGCCGGGTTCGTGCTCGACTCGTTCACCGGTAAGTCGTCGGCGCCCGAACCGCCGCTGGACCCCGAACTCGACTCCCTCACCCGCCGTGAGCTCGAGGTGTTGCGACTGCTGGCCCGCGGCTACACCTACCGGGAGATCGCCGAGGAACTCTTCATCTCGATCAAGACCGTCGAGACGCACGCGTCGAACGTGCTGCGCAAGACCCAGCAGTCCAACCGGAACGCGCTGACCCGCTGGGCGGCCACGCGCCACATCGGCTGATCCCGCGGGAGCGTTTACCTCCCGCGGGCGCTATCCGGTAAGCGGGAAGGAATCGGCCACGCGGGAGCTGCGGCGCATTCAACTCCAAAGCCCTAGCGCAGCAGCGCGATCGCCAGGACCACGAGCACTGCCAGCACAGCGAAGAACACGAACACCGACACCGCGAGTGCGGTGCTCGAGGTCGCGGAGTTGCGGGTCGGTTCTCCGTAGCCGGGGTTCATCGGCTGACGGTGGGGCGACGACGACTGGGACGTCATCGAATACGGCGGCGTCGACATCAGGGTCGGGGAGTGGTGCTCCTGGCGGGTGTGTGGGATGTCGCGTGAGCCGCGGTCGCCGGCCAGGGTCGGGGCGTAGGGCGGCAGCGTCGCGCCCGCCACCGGGCGGTGAGGCCCTGTGGTCGACGATCGGTTGTTGCGCTGCGCCCACACGGGCGTACCGGCGCCGGGGCGGGTGATGAGTCCGGTGAGTACCTGGTCCTTGGTGCCGCGCGAACCCGCCGCGAACGCGGTGAGGGCATCGCGTGCCTCGGCCATCGTCGGCCGCTTCGTCGGGCTCGGTTCCAGCAAGCGCAACAGGACCGGTTCGAGGTCGCCGGCCTTGGTCATCGGATTGATCCGCGCACGAGCGACCTTGTGCAGCAAGGCGATCGAGTTGTCATCGACGCCGAACGGCGGCTGACCTTCGACCATCGTGTAGATCGTGGCGCCCAGCGAGTAGACGTCGGAGGCCTCCATCGGCTCCGCGCCGCGAGCCACCTCGGGCGCGAAATAGGCTGGGGTGCCGGTGATCACGCCGGTCTGGGTGAGGGTGACGTCGTCCTTGGCCCGCGAGATACCGAAGTCGGTGATCTTGACGAGCCCGGCGTTGCGGCCGCCCTCGGCGATCAGGATGTTGCCCGGCTTGATGTCGCGGTGCACGATCCCGGCAGCGTGGGCCTCGACCATCGCGTCGGCCACCTGCGCGCCGATCTGGGCCGCTTCCCTCGGCTCGAGTGTTGTTACGGCGTGCAGGATCTGGGCGACGCTGCGCGACGGCAGGTATTCCATCACCAGCCACGGCTCGCCGCGGTCGAGGGCGACGTCGTGCATCGCGATGGCGTTGCGATGGGACAGCTTCGCCGCGATGCGACCCTCGCGCATCGCGCGCTTGCGGACGTTGTCCGCGGAATCCTCGGTGAGGCCCTCGGTGGAGACGACCTGCTTGACGGCCACGTCGCGATCGAGGAGTTGATCGCGGGCCAGCCACACCGTGCCCATGCCGCCGCCGCCGATCCGCGACTTCAGGCGGTATCGGCCGGCCACCAGGTACTGGGGACCTGGGGCATGATGGGTTCCGACGGACGGTGGCATACGGCGATGATAGCCGCGAGGGCTCGTCGGCGGGCACCGCGCTTGACAGTGTGATCGCACATGTGTTCGACTCGCTCTATGCGATGGTCCGAGCAGGCGGTCGAGGTCGACGACGGGGCGCTCCCCGGGCTGAGCCGCTCCGGCCTGGTGCGGTCGGTGCGAACACCCGACTTCGAGGGTGTCACCTTCCACGAGGTGCTCGCGAAGAGTGCTCTCAATCGTGTCCCGGAAGCGTCTCATCTCCCGTTCCAGTTCACCGTCAACACTTTTCGCGGATGCACTCACGCGTGCCGCTATTGTTTCGCCCGGCCGACGCACGAATACCTCGACCTCGATGCAGGCAAGGACTTCGACTCCCAGGTGGTCGTGAAGCTGAACGTGGCCGCGGTGCTGCGCAAGGAGCTCAAGCGTCGCTCGTGGACGCGGGAGACCGTCGCGCTGGGCACCAACACCGACCCGTATCAGCGCGCGGAGGGCCGGTACAAGCTCATGCCGGGGGTGATCTCCGCGCTCGCGGAGTCCCGGACGCCGTTCTCGATCCTCACCAAGGGGACGCTGATCCGGCGCGATCTGCCTCTGCTGCGGCAGGCGGCGGGCCAGGTCCCGGTGAGCATCGGCATCTCGCTGGCCATCATCGATTCGGATCTGCAGAAGAAGATCGAACCCGGCACCCCGTCGCCGCAGGCCAGACTGTCGTTGATCCGCGACCTCGCCGATGCCGGCCTGGCGCCGCACGTGATGGTCGCACCGGTCATCCCATACCTGACGGATGCGAAATCGCATCTCGACGAGCTGCTCGGGGCTCTCGCCGACGCGGGGGCATCGGGTGTGACCGCGTTCCCCATGCACCTGCGGTCCTCGACCAAACCGTGGTTCCTGGAGTGGCTGGCCGAGGAACACCCCGCCCTGATCCGTAGGTATCGCGGACTCTACGGGCGCGGTGCCTACGTGACGCCGGAGTACTCGTCGTGGCTGCGGGAGCGGATGCAGCCCTTGGTGCAGCAGCATGGGCTGGCGGGCTCCGGTGGTCTGCGGCAGTCCGGCTCGGACGCGGGATCGCCCGGGTCGGTGGCCGCACCCGAGCTGCAGCACGCGCTCACTCTGTTCTGACTCTCTGCTGCCTGAGGTGCGAGAGCGAAGCGAGCTGCCCCCGCTGCCTGAGGTGCGAGCGAAGCGAGCCACGAAGGCCTGGTGAGATGACGTCACCAGGCCTTCGTGGCTCGTCGCTTGCGCTCCTCTCACCTCAGGCAGCGGGGTTGGTGTTCGCACCTCGGGGTCTGTGGCGAAAGTTGCGCCAGTGCAACGTGTTACACCTGTTCGTGGGTCGCCGATGGGCGTCGGTTGACGCTTGTCGGTGGGTGGTTCTACTCTCTGGTTATCGAAACAATGTTCGAATGATCGGCGGACGAGATCACCCTCTCGGATCATTCCCACAGCGGTTCGAGGACCAGATGGCGCAGCACCTTCCCGGCTCGCTCGAGTACCACCACGCGACTGGAGAGTGTCATGGATGTGTCGTCCCGTGTCATGGATGTGTCGTCCCGTACGGATGAATTGGCCGGACTCCGCCGACGCATGGCGGCGATGTCCGGACGCCCCGACCGGCCTGTGGTGGAGACCCGCGACCCGGCCGCCGGCGTGCTGCCGATTCCGGAGCCGTTGTCGGAGATATTGCCGCACAACGGGATTCCGCGCGGTACGGTCGCCCGGTTCGACGGCGCCAACTCGTTGCTGGTCGCGATGATCGCGTCGGTCACCCGTGCGGGCGGCCAGGTCGGGATCGTCGGGATGCCCCGGCTGAGCCTGCTCTCGGCGGTGGAGATGGGTGCGGACCTCTCGCGCATCGCCACCATCCCCGACCCCGGCATCGATCCGGTGGAGGTGGCCGCCGTCCTGCTCGACGGCATGGACCTGGTGGTGCTCGGCCGTGTGGGGCCGGGTACGGCGGATGCGGTGCCCCCGTCGCGGGCACGCGTGGTGATGGGACGCGTCCGCAAGCAGTCGTCGGTCCTGCTGGTCGCCGGGGGCACCTGGCCGGGTGCGCAGCTGAACATCGAGGCGCGGGTGCTCACCTACCGGCACAGTCCGTTGTTGTCCGGCGCCACCGACCTCGACACCGCACGCAGTGGTTACGGCCGCATCGGCGGGATGAGACTGCAGGTAACGGCATCGGGACGCGGCCGGCAGACGCAGAGCACCGAGGTCGATCTCCTGGCGCGAGGCCAGGGGGCCGATCGCTCGGTGGAGATGGTCTCGACGACGAGCACTCGTCCGATCCTCGCGGTCGCGAACTGATGACACGGCAGGAACCCACCAGGCGGACCCTCGCGCTCTGGTGCCCGGACTGGCCGGCGATGGCGGCGGCCGCCGAGGCCGATCTGCCGCCGCTGCATCCGGTGGCGGTGCTGTCGGCGAATCGGGTGGTGGCCTGCTCGTCCACCGCCCGGGCCGTCGGCGTCCGACGCGGCATGCGCAAACGCCAGGCGCAGGCACTCTGCCCGGAGATGACCGTCGTCGCGGCCGACGAGGTCCGCGACGGTCGGCTGTTCGATCCGGTGGTGGCCGCGGTGGCCGAGGTGATCCCGACCCTCGAGGTGCTCCGGCCCGGTCTGCTGGTGATCCCCGGAGACCGGGCGGCGCGCTACTTCGGCGGCATGGAGGCACTCGCCGAGGAACTCGTCGACATCGTGTCGGCCTGCGGCATCGAATCGCAGGTCGGCATCGCCGACGAGATCTTCACCGCGGTCCTCGCCGCGCGGCGCGGCCATCAGGTGGAGCCGGGCGGGGACCGGGCCTATCTCGCCGACCGGCCCATCGCCGACCTCGCCCTCGAACCGAGCATGAGCGATCCGTCGCGTGCCGAGCTGGTGGATCTGCTGCGGCGCCTGGGGATCGGCACCATCGGCGCATTCGCCGAGATGGACATCGCCGACGTGGCGACCCGTTTCGCCCGGGACGCGGTGCTCGCGCACCGTCTGGCCAACGCGTTGCCGGGTCGAGTGCCGTCGGGCCGCCACCTACCGGCCGAACTGGACGTCGACCACACCTGCGATCCGCCCGTCGACCGCATCGACGCCGCGGCGTTCATCGGCCGCACCCTCGCCGAGAAGCTCCACCGGCGCCTGCGCGACGCCGCCGTTGCCTGCACCCGACTCACCATCGAGGCGACCACCGAACGCGGACAGCAACATTCGCGGACGTGGAACTGTGCGCAGCCGCTGACCCCGGAGACCACCGCGGACCGCATCCGATGGCAGCTGGAGGGCTGGCTGACCGGTGGCCGACGGGGGAACGGACGGACGAGAGGCCAGGCCAAGGACACCCGCCCCGACTCGCCGATCGTGCGCCTGCGGCTGGAGCCGGTGGAGGTCGTCGAGGCCGGTTCCCTGCACTACCAGCTCTCGGACACCCTCAACGGTGGCTCGGCGGTCGACCCGGACGTCGAAGAACGCGCCCGACGCTCCCTGGTCCGCATCCAAGGCCTGCTGGGGGGTGATGCCGTGCGCATCCCGGTGCTCAGCGGCGGCCGCGGTCCGGCCGAACGAATCACGATGGTGTCCCTCGGTGACGAGCGGACACCGCGCCGCGACCCCTCCGCGCCGTGGCCGGGCCACCTGCCGCAACCCACCCCGACCATGCTGGTGGAGACGGCGATCAGCGTGCTCGACGCACTCGGTCAGCCGGTGCGGGTGACCGAGCGGGGAGCGTTCACCGCCGAACCGGTGACCGTCCGGCTGTCGGGGTCGCCGGGTCGCGGGAAAGGTCGAAAGGCGAGCTGGGGACTGTGCTGGTGGGCCGGACCGTGGCCGGTCGGCATGGAACGGGCATCCGCGGCGGGGGCCACGGAGCTGACCGCCCGGGCGCAGGTCCTGCTCGACGACTCACGTGCCCTGCTGCTCTGTTATCGCGGCGGGGAGTGGATCGTCGAAGGGGTCTACGAGTGAACCGGTTTCGTCGGGCTGACGGATCGAGGTCGCGGTGGCACCCTCGGTCGCATGGCACGAACCTGGTTGTCAGTGACAGTGGAACTGCTCGGCGGACGGGGGCAGGAACTATGGCCGTATCCGGGAAGGGTCTTCGCGATCGGGCCATCGCACACCTTCATCGATCTCGCGTTCTCCATCAACACCGCGTTCGCGCGGTGGGACCTCGCGCACCTGTCGATGTTCACTCTTGACGACGGACGTGTGGTCACCGACCTCGAGACGGCTGCTGAGATGACCGGAGGAAGCCACGGTCCGCTCCGGGAGGTGGTGGACATCGACTCGGCCAAGGTGGTCCGGCTCGTGAAGCCCGGAAGCGAGTTCCGGTACGTCTTCGATCTGGGTGACGACTGGACGCACTGCTGTTCGGTGGCCACGCAGAAGGTGGATCCGGTGGAGGTGTTCGGGTTCCGGCCCGACAGCCCACTCCCGAATTGGGGCTGGGGCGACATCCCTGATCAGTACGGGCGTCGATGGGCAGATGAAGACGGTAGAAATCGAGCACCTCGGCGCCCCGGCAGCCCACACCCGATGTTGGCCGCTCTGTGGCCCGAACAGCGTGTGATCAAGGAGGTCGACCTGGCGGAGGTGCGGGCTGCGATCGCTACGTCGGACGCCACCCGCTTTCTCGACGCGGTCGACGGTTGCGAGGTCGACGATGTCCTTCAGCAGATCGGAGCCGGAATCCCCGCGGCGCTCGAGTCGTTACGTGAACGCGTTGAGCCCGTGGCGCTGTCGATCGTCAACAGGCTGACGCGCCGTGGCCTGCCCGGCGACGCCGAACTGGCCGCGGACCTGCTGGCGTGTCTCCGCCGTGAACCACTGCCTGGCCGCGTCGTCCCGGTGGATCTGGAGATGCTGTGCGGTGAGATGGAGACCGATCCGAACCGCTCGGCGGGCGGCTACATCGACCTACAGACGGGCGACGTCTACAACGACGAGTTGATGGATCCGGACATGGTCGGGGAGGGCAACAGCGTCGACGTAGAAGATGACCCAGATCGCTGGCTTGCGTTCGAATGCATCGGATCTCCCGATGCTTGGCAGGACATGGCGGACTTCACCGAACGGCAGAGCGATCCGCAGTTGCGGGTCCAGTTAGAGCGGGCGATCGAAGGTCGTGGTGCCTTTCGTCGGTTCCGTGACCTCGTAGACGAATTGGATCTGCATACACAGTGGTACGCATTTTCGACAGACCGCAAGTTCGGGCGTGCGCGAAAATATCTTGCGTCGAAAGGTGTTCGCGTCGGATGAGAGTCAGCTGTTCCGTCCCCGCGCGATGACCGGCCAGCGGGTGTCCGAGCCGTCGATCGCCACCAGTTCGTCGACGAGGTTGACCGCGTTGCACACGTGATTCGGCACCACGCGGACGAAACTCCCGATACCGGGGATGCGCTCGTCGGACGCCCCGGCCGGGAACTCCACCACCGCATGATGTTCCGACAGCATCACGATGCGGGCGTCGTGATGATCGAGGAGCCGGCCGTACCCGGTGGCCCAGGGGGCGCGGTCGGCGCCGAGGATCTTGCTGCCCGCGTCGAGGACGATCCGGTGGTTGTCACGGCGCACCACGGTCGCGACCGCGGTCAACGAGACGTCGCCGAAGCCGCACGAGCCGATCTCCACCTGCTGTGCGTCGTTGAACGGGTACACGCCTGGCCGGATCTCGGTCAGGACGTTCGCCTGCTCGGCGTCGAGCAGGCCGACCGTCGGGGTCGAGCCGCCACTGCGTATGCGCGGTTCGATTCCGTTGGTGCGCAACCCGTCGGCCGCTGTCGCCAGTGCAGCCAGCTCCTGGGCGGCGGCGTCGCGTCGGGTGTCCCCGAGACCATAGGAGTGGCCCGGGAAGGTGAACACGCCGATCACGTCGAGTCCCTCCGCGGCACCCGCGGCGCTGACCGAACCGGCCAGTTCGGGGGTGACGCCGGTGCGGTGCTGGCCGGAGTCGACCTCGACTAGCACCTGTATGGGCGCCGAACCCACCGCCGACGCGAGATGCCGTGCGCCGGCGAGGGAATCGATCCCCAGTCGGAGGGTGACCCGCTCGGCGAGGGCGCGCAGCCGAGCTGCCTGACCGGCGGTCGGCCACAATGGGTACGCGATGAAGATGTCGGTGCACCCGGTGATCTCCGCGGCGTCGGCGAAGGCCTCGGCCTCGCCGATGGTCGCCACGGTCAGGCCGACCGCGCCGTGCTCGATCTGCAGGCGGGCGATCTCGGCGCATTTGTGGGTCTTGGCGTGCGGCCGCACGTCGACCCCGAGGCTTCGGGCTGCTCCGGCGAGGGTGGCGAGGTTGTGGTCCAGGCGGTCGACGTCGACCTCGAGGTACGGGGTGTCGATCACGCGTCGCGCCCACCCGAACGGCGGGCCCGCCCCATCGCCGCCGCCGACTCACCGAACAGCAGATACTCCTGATGCAGGATGCGGGTGGTCAGATCGGGGGTGAAGCGGTGCCCGATCTCGGCGATCGTCCCGACGACCGAGCTGACCCGCTTGGGCCGGTCGACGATCGCGTGCAGCACGCGGGCCGCGGCCTTGTCCACATCCCAGGTGCCGGGCTGGTTGTCGTAGACCTCGGTGGGCGAGATCATCCGCGTCTTCACCAGCGGCAGACGGACATTGGAGAACGTGACGTGGTCGGAGACCGTCTCGGTGCCGGTGACGTCGCTGAACGCCTCCAGCGCCGCCTTCGACGCCGCGTATGCACCGAAGCGCGGTCCGCGGGACTGCACCGCGATCGAGGTCACGTTGACCACATGTCCCGACCTCCGGGCCACCATGTGCGGCAGGAGTCCGAGGATGAGGTTGACCGCGCCGAAGTAGTTGACCGCCATGACCCGGTGGTAGTCGTGCGAGCGTTGCACCGAGTTCACGGTGGCGCGTCGGATGGACCGGCCGGCGTTGTTGACCAGCACGTCCACGTGACCGTGCTCGGCAAGCACCGACTTGACCAGCGCGTTGACCGACTCCTCGTCGGTGATGTCGCACTGGTAGGCCACCGCACGACCCGGTGGGATGCCCTTCTTGCTGGTCGTCGAATTCAATTCGTCTGCGGCGGCATCGAGTTCCTCGGCAGACCGGGCCACGATCATCACGTTGGCGCCGCGGGCGACACACATCCGGGCGGTGGCCTTGCCGATACCGCTCGACCCGCCGGTGATCAGGATGTTCTTGCCCACCAGCGGACCCCGGGGGTCACGGCGCCGGTTGCGGGAGCGATCGAGGTGGGCCGACCAGTACTGCCACAGGCCGGGTGCGTACTCGGTGAAGTCGGGAACGCTGATCCCTTGCTCGTGGAGGACGGCGAGGGTGGCGTCGGAGGAGAAGTCCACCGGCAACGACACCGCGTCGAGCACCGCCGACGGGATACCCTGTTGGGCGGCAATAAGATTGCGGCCGACGCGAGCGGGTCCCATGGCCGACAGGGCCAGCGCGGGCTCGACCACCGAGTGCGGGATGACGTCGAAACCGCGAGGTGCCCCGAACGCCGGGGCGAGTGCGTTGTACATCTCGGTGGTGGTCAGCGAACGTCGGTCGCCGAGGTGGAACACCAGCCCGCTGCGTTCGGGGTCCACGGCGATGAGCGCGACCATCGCGGCGGCGACGAAGTCGACGGGCACCATGTTGAGCTTCCCGAGGTCGGGCATCGGCAACCGCAACTTCGACGGCAGATGGCCGAGCGCAGTGAGGTGACCGAAGAAGTAGTAGGGGCCGTCGATCTTGTCCATCTCACCGGTTCGCGAGTCGCCGACCACGATCGAGGGCCGGTACACCCGCCACCGCAGGCCCTCGCGTTCGCGGACGACCCGCTCCGCCTCGAACTTGGTCCGGTGGTACGCCGTCGGAAAGCCCTGGCCGACCTCGAAATCGGCTTCGGTGAACCGGCCGCGGTGATCGCCGGCCACGGCGACCGAGGACACGTGGTGGAACAGGGCGTCGTGGGCGATGGCGAAGTCGGCGACGCGAGAGGTGCCGATGACGTTGGCCGCGCGCTGTGACTCGGCGTCGGCGGCCATGTCGTAGATCGCGGCGAGGTGGACCACGTGGTCGAACTCCGGCAGGTCATGCGCGTCGAGGCCGAGACCCGGGCTGGTCAGATCCCCGACGACCGGGGTCACCCGGTCGGTGGCTCCGAGCTCGTCGAGCAGGGCGTCGAACGCCGATCGGGAGGATTCTCGCACCAGGGCGTGGATGGTCGCGTCGGGGTCGACGGTCAGGAGTCGATCGATGACGCGCCGGCCGATGAATCCGCTGCCTCCGGTGATGAAGTAGCTGGTCATGTAGGGATCCCATCATGTGAGCGGGCGTGGGCCCGCTTGATGTCCTCGTCCCCCCGGATGGGAGATGGAATCTTTCTGGTACTCAGAGTTGCACTTACCTGTCCCGAGCGCAATGACTTCCGGGTGTGGAATCGAGATGTTCATTCGAAAATCTGTTCGATAGACTGTTCGGGTGGGCTGGGATCAGGGACCTCCGACGTGGTCGGAGATGGAGCGGGTGCTCTCCGGTCGCGCGCCCGACGGCGGGCGTCCGGGCACCGCCTTCGGTCCCGACGACAGCGACCACGCGATGTTCCCGGGCGACGGCGGCGACAGCCCGGCCTGGTCGCGCAAACGCGGCGCCTACCAGGCGGAGGACATCGCGCGCGGCTCGTCGTCGGTGGCCTATGCCGAACTCCACGCCCACAGCTCGTACAGCTTCCTCGACGGCGCGTCGATGCCGGAGGAACTGGTCGAGGAGGCCGAACGCCTCGGGCTCCAGGCGCTGGCGGTCACCGATCACGACGGCTTCTACGGCATCGTCCGGTTCGCGGAGGCCGCCCGCGAGTTCGCGATGCCGACCGTCTTCGGTGCCGAGCTGTCGCTGGAACCCGACATCGCCCGGACCGGCCTCAACGATCCGCCGGGAGAACATCTGCTGGTCCTCGCGCGCGACGGGGAGGGTTACCGGCGGTTGTCGCGGACCATCGCCGAGGCGCACATGGTGGCGGGTGAGAAGGGGTTGCTGCGCTACGACCGCGACGCGCTGGCCGGTGCGGGCGACGGACACTGGCTGGTCCTCACCGGTTGCCGGAAGGGTGCGGTCCGGCGTGCGCTGGACCGCGGCGGCGTCCCGGCCGCGGAGATCGCGCTGCGGGAGATGATCGAGACCTACGGCCACGGCAACGTCGTCCTCGAACTCACCGCACAGGGCATGCCCGACGACGACGAACGCAACGGTGTGCTCGCCGGTCTCGCCGCCCGCGTCGGGGTGCCGACGGTTGCGACCACCGGTGCGCACTTCGCCGCACCCCGACGCCGCCGGCTGGCGATGGCGATGGCGGCGGTACGGGCACGCACCGACATCGAGACCATCGCCGGCTGGATGCCGGGTGTCGCCGGCGCACACCTGCGCAGCGGAGACGAGATGGCCCGGTTGATGCCCGCGCACCTCGACGCGATCGACAACGCGGTCGGCATCGCCGCCGACTGCGCCTTCGAGCTCGGTCTGATCGCACCGGAGTTGCCGCCGTTCGACGTGCCGGAGGGGTACACGGAGGCCAGCTGGCTGCGCGAACTCACCATGACCCGCGCCCGGCGTCGATACGGCACACCGGTCGAACATCCGCAGGCCTACCGGCAGATCGAACACGAACTGGCCATCATCGAAACCCTCACGTTCCCCGGCTATTTCCTCGTCGTCGCCGACATCGTCGACTTCTGCAAGGCCAACGACATCCTGTGTCAGGGCCGGGGGAGTGCCGCCAACTCGGCGGTCTGTTACGCGTTGGGGATCACCAACGTCGACCCGGTCGCCAACAAGCTGCTGTTCGAGCGGTTCCTCGCCCCAGAGCGCGACGGGCCACCCGACATCGACATCGACATCGAGTCCGACCGTCGTGAGGAGGCCATTCAGTACGTCTACCGCCGGTACGGCCGGGATCGCAGCGCCCAGGTGGCCAACGTCATCACCTATCGCGGCCGCTCGGCGATCCGGGACATGGCGCGGGCGCTGGGGTATGCGCCCGGGCAGCAGGACGCCTGGGCCAAGTCCCCGGACACCGCGCCTTCCGACGTGACCGATCTGGCCGGTGAGATCCTGGGCATGCCACGGCATCTGGGCATCCACTCCGGTGGCATGGTGATCTGTGACCGGCCCATCGCCGACGTCTGCCCCACGGAGTGGGCGCGGATGGAGAACCGCAGCGTGCTGCAGTGGGACAAGGACGACTGCGCGGCCATCGGGCTGGTCAAGTTCGACATGCTCGGTCTCGGGATGCTCTCGGCGCTGCACTACGCGATCGATCTGGTCGCCGAGCACAAGGGCATCGAGGTCGATCTCGCCACACTCGACCTCGCCGAACCGGCGGTCTACGAGATGCTGTGCCGCGCCGACTCGGTCGGCGTGTTCCAGGTGGAGTCCCGCGCCCAGATGGCGACCCTGCCGCGGCTGAAACCGCGTTGTTTCTACGACCTCGTCGTCGAGGTGGCGCTGATCCGTCCCGGTCCCATCCAGGGTGGTTCGGTGCATCCCTTCATCAAGCGACGCAACGGAGACGAGCCGGTCACCGTCGAACACCCGTCGATGCACAAGGCCCTCGAGCGGACGCTGGGGGTGCCGCTGTTCCAGGAACAGTTGATGCAGCTGGCCGTCGACGTCGCGGGCTTCGACGCCTCCGAGGCCGACCAGCTGCGTCGGGCGATGGGCTCCAAACGGTCGCCGGAGAAGATGGAACGCCTGCGCAAACGCTTCTATGCCGGGATGGAAGAGCTCCACGGCATCACCGGGGACGCCGCCGACCGCATCTTCGAGAAGATGGCCGCGTTCGCCAACTTCGGCTTCCCGGAGAGTCATTCGCAGAGTTTCGCCTCGCTGGTCTTCTACTCGTCGTGGTTCAAGCTGCATCACCCGGCCGCGTTCTGCGCGGCGCTGCTGCGGGCCCAACCGATGGGTTTCTACTCGCCGCAGACGCTGGTCGCCGACGCCCGACGGCACGGGGTCGCGGTCCATCGTCCCGACATCAACGCCTCCCTGGCGCACGCGACGCTGGAGAACGAGGGCCTCGATGTGCGGCTGGGGCTCGACGAGGTGCGCGGGGTCGGGGAGGAGGCGGCCCAGCGGATCGTCGACCGGCGCGCCGACGGACCGTACACCGACATCACCGACGTCTCCCGTCGGGCCGCGTTGAGCGCCAAGGAACTCGAGGGTCTCGCCGGGGCCGGGGCATTCGACGGTTTCGGTCTCAGTAGGCGCCAGGCGCTCTGGGAGGCCGGTGCGGCCGCGACCGTCCGCGACGACCAGCTGGAACTCCGCTCGGCGGGTGCCACGCCGACGCTGCCCGGTCTGTCCGACATCGAACTGGCGGCCACCGACGCCTGGGCCACCGGCATCACCCCGAAGTCGTATCCGACGCAGTTCCTGCGCCCTCGGCTCGATGCGATGGGGGTGGTGGCGGCGGACCGGTTGCTGTCGGTGCCCGACGGTGCACGCGTACTGATCGGTGGGGCGGTGACACACCGCCAACGACCTGCAACGGCCTCCGGCGTGACCTTCATCAATCTCGAAGACGAGACCGGAATGGTCAACGTGGTGTGTTCCGTCGGCCTCTGGGCGCGGTACCGTGTACTGGCACAGACCGCACCGGCATTGCTGGTGCGCGGTCGGGTACAAAATGCCGAAGGCGCGGTGACCGTCGTCGCAGATCGTTTGCAGCGCATGGATCTTCGGGTGGGAACCAGATCCAGGGACTGGCAGTAGCCCGTGGGGGGCCTGCCGGAGTGACAAACTACGAATCGGGGAAATCGATGTCGCAGCAGGTCGTGGTGACCGTCAAGCCGAAGAGCAGCAAGGGTCCGCTGGTGGAGGCCGGACCCGACGGAGCCCTCACCATCTACGTTCGCGAACCCGCCACCGAGGGGCGTGCCAACAAGGCGGTCGCCGAGCTGCTCGCCTCACATCTAGGCGTACCCAAGAGCAAAGTCGCGCTCATCGGCGGGGCCACCGCCCGCACCAAGCGGTACCGCGTCGACTAGACGGCGCCGGCGAAACCGTTCTGCCGCCACGCCTCGTAGACGACGATGCTCGCCGCGTTGGCGAGGTTGTGCGATCGACGACCGGCGAGCATCGGGATGCGCACCCGGTCGGTGACCTCGGGTTCGGCGAGCACCTCGTCGGGCAGACCCGTGGGTTCCGGACCGAACAGCAGCACATCGCCGGGCCGGTAGTCGACGTCGGTGTGATATCTCTCCGCGTGCGCGGTGAACGCGAACACGCGCTCGGGCTTTAACGTGGTCCAGGCCGTCACCAGGTTGGGATGCACGGTCACGTTGGCCATCTCGTGATAGTCCAGCCCCGCCCGCTTGACCTGGGCGTCGGACATCGAGAACCCCAACGGCTCGATGAGATGCAGTTCGCACCCGGTGTTGGCGGCCAGCCGGATCGCGTTTCCGGTGTTCGGCGGGATACAGGGCTGATAGAACATGATCCGGAACATGATGTGCTCAGCGTAGTCGCCGGGCTCGACGCCGATGACAGCGCGCGGAGGTCCGCTACAGGTCGAACCCCGTGTTCGCCCCGCACAGCACGATACACAGCGTCGAATCCGGTTCCGGGTGAACCGCTCCGGTGGTCACCGCGGCGACGGCCGCGGCGGTGCCGTGTTCGACGAGGATGCGGTGCGAGTCCCACAGCATACGCCGCGCGTCGAAGAGTTGGGCGTCGGTCACCAGCACGCTGTCGACGTCGGGGCGCTGCGCGGCGGTCTCCCAGCAGATGTCGCCGACGCGGGTGGCGCCGAGGGAGTCGGCGGCGACGCTCTCGAGTTCGACCGGGACCGGTGCCCCCGCCGCCCGTGCCTGGTGGAGACAGGAGGCCCCGAGGGGTTCGGCGCCCACGAGCCGATCGCCGGGACGCAGCGTCGCCGCGAGACCGGCCAGCAGGCCGCCTCCGCCGACGCAGACCACGGTGGTGAGCGGACCGGGAAAGTCCTCGGTCATCTCGAGGCCGATCGTGCCCGCGCCCGCGACGATGTCGGGCAGGTCGTAGGCGTGCAGAGCTAACGCGCCGGTGGTCGCGGCCAGTTCGCCTGCGGCGTCGGCGGCGTCCTGATATCGCAGCCCGACGAGATGGACCTGCGCGCCCAGGGTGCGCAACGTCTGGACCTTGACCTCGGGCGCGGTCTCCGGGATCACGACGGTGCACGGCACGCCGGCTATCCGTGCGGCCCACGCCGCGCCGATCGCCGCGTTGCCTCCGGACGCGACGAGGACGCCGGCGTCGGTCAGCGCTCCCTGGGCGCGTGCGTGCAGCGTCGCCCACAGGCTTCCCCGCACCTTGAAACAGCCGCCGAGCTGGAGGTATTCGAGTTTGAACACGACGTTGCGGGGGCCGTCGACGGTCTCGATGACGGTGCGCAGTGTCGGTGTCCGCCGCAGGAGAGGGGAGATGGTTGCCGCAGCGAGGTCGACGTCGGCCCGTGTTGCTCTCACGGCACTGACAGTAGTGGCTCACATCGCAGTCGTCGTGGATGGAAGAATGTCGGGCGTGACCGCGATACGACTTGACGGCAAGACCACGCGCGACGAGATCTTCGCAGATCTCACCGAACGGGTGAACACACTGCGCGAGGCGGGCATCACCCCCGGTCTGGGCACCGTGCTCGTCGGTGACGACCCGGGCTCGCATTCCTATGTGAAGGGCAAGCATTCGGACTGCGCCCGCATCGGGGTCGCCTCCATCCGCAAGGATCTGCCGGCCGACGCCACCACCGAGCAGCTCAACGCGGCGATCGACGAACTGAACGCCGACCCGGCCTGCACCGGGTACATCGTGCAGCTGCCGCTGCCCAAGCACCTCGACGAGAACGCGGCGCTCGAGCGGATCGATCCGCTCAAGGACGCCGACGGACTGCACCCGATCAACCTCGGTCGCCTGGTCCTGGGCAAGGAGTCGACGCTCCCGTGCACGCCGCGCGGCGTCATCCATCTCCTCCGTCGTTACGACATCCCGATCGCCGGTGCGCGCGTCACCGTCGTGGGTCGCGGCGTCACCATCGGCCGGCCGATCGGCCTGCTGCTGACACGGCGTAGCGAGAACGCCACCGTCACCCTCTGCCACACCGGCACCGCCGATCTCCGGTCCGAGGTCGAGCGCGCCGACATCGTCGTCGCGGCTGCCGGCGTCCCGCATCTGATCACCAAGGACATGGTGAAGCCGGGTGCCGCGGTCATCGACGTGGGCGTCAGCCGAACCGACGACGGCCTCGTCGGCGACGTCCATCCCGACGTGTGGGAGGTCGCCGGACACGTCTCGCCGAACCCCGGCGGGGTCGGACCGCTCACGCGTGCCTTCCTGCTCGTCAACGTCGTCGAACGGGCCGAGCAGCAACTCGCCGCCCAGCAGGCCGCCACCGGAGCCGTCGCCGGCGTTGAGGGCGGCGGCACGGCGTGAGCCCGGACGAGCCGCGGGTCGGTCCGGCGGGAGCGGATGTGCCCTCGTCGGATCCGAATCGGCTGCGGCCGTCGGCCCCCGGTGACGGACATCACGACGCCGCACCCGGGCCCGAGCCGGTGCAGGGGGTGCGCGCTGTTCTCGTCCAGATCCCGTACCTGCTGGTCATGCTGGGTGTCCTGGCAGCAGCGCTGCTCGTGATGTTCGACCGTTGGCGCCGCGGATCCTTCGTGTTCGGCACGGCACTTCTCGTCGGAGCACTGCTCCGTGCGTTCATCCCAGCGTCCCGGGCGGGATTACTGCAGGTCAGAGGAAAATTATTCGATGTGTCCGTGATGGCGACGGTCGGCGGCGTAATGCTCTGGCTCGCCACGTCGATCGACTCTTTGGGCACGGATTGATTACAATAGAGACCTGCGCGTGACCTTCAGGCCGAGTGGTCGCGCCTGACCAGGCAACTCTCTCTGCCGAGCACTGAGTACGACGCTGGGGCAGACGCACCGACCGCTGGAGTACGTATCACTGCAACACCGACCGATGACCATGTGAATGAAGTGACGTCGATGGGCGTGTCGGCAGGCGCCGGCATGATCCACTACGTCCTGCTGACGCGTGACGATCTCGGCCGCAGCGTGGTGGATTCCCGCGTCATCGACGTCGACCCGACCGACGGCCTCGACGGCGCGGGTCGAGTCAACGCCGGAATCGACGTCATGCTCGGCGCCGCCCGTGAGGCCGACGCCCGGGTGGGGCCGATCGGCGTGGCCGCGCGTACCCCCGCCCAACGACGCCATCTGCGATCACGGGGGAGCGGGCCGCGCCGCCAGATCCGTCTGGTCGCCGAGGACGAGGCGGTGGTCGCCTGCCTCGCCGACACCGGCGAGATCGATCGTTTCTCCACCGCCGTCGTCGTCGACTGCGGCGACACCGGCATGTCGATCTACACCGTCGATCCGAGCAGTCGCCGGATCACCGGGCTCGAACGCTCGACGGTCCTCAGCGGACGTCGCCTCGACCGCGCCATCGCCGCGAACCTCACCGCAGACAACCCATCGCTCGGTGAGGCCGCTCGGACGCGCGCCGGACGCAGCGAACTGCTCAGTGCCTGCCGGACCGCCAAAGAAGAGATCGCCTACGGACACTCAGGAGCCGGTTCCGACGGCCCCTCGGTGGCCCTCCCCGGCGGCGCGGGACGGGTCGCGCTGACCGAGTCCCAGGTGGCGAACGCGGTCGCACCGATGGTCCGCGAGGCACGCGAGGTGTTCGACCGCTACGTCGCCGAGGCGTCCGCCCGTGGCGTCACCCCGGATGCGGTGGTCTTCGTCGGTGGTCTCGCCAATCTGCCCGCGGTCCGCGACATGGCCCGCGGCCACGACTTCGACACGGTGTGCCCGTCGACCCCGGAACTGGTCGCGGCGACCGGGGCGGCACTTCTGGCCGGCGAAACCTATTCGGGCACAACCCGACTCGCCTTCATCGGCGGGCAGCGGCAGCGCGAGTGGTTGTCGGCCACACCGCTCGCCGCCGCGGGCGCGATCATCGCCGCGGTCCTGATCACCTTCTACGCGATCAGCTCGTCGTTCGCCGACCGCGACGTCCCCGAGCCGTCGTCGACGGTCGGCAGCGTCCCCGCGGTCGCCACATCGAGCGAGCAGAGTTCGGAGCCGGTGCCGACGACCGAGGCCCCGGTGACGCAGGTTCCGGACCAACCGGTCGAACAGACCTACGAGCAGCCCGTCCAACCGCTGCAGCCGGCGGAACCGCCGGCATGGAACGAACAGCCGGGCTGGGCCACCACCGAGTTGCCGCCGACCGCGCCGTCGACCGGGACGACCAGCACGCGCACGCTGTCGCCGTTCCCGTGGCCGACGCTGCCGTTCGCGCCGGGCTCGACGCCGCCCCCGATCCCGCCGACCCTGCTGCCCAAGGAGATCCGGCCGCGCAACACCACGCCGGCTCCGCCGCCGCTGACCCAGCCGACGCCGTACAAGCCGGCACCCAGTCAGTCGTCGGGGTCATCGCCCAGTGAAGAGACGCCGCAATCCGGAGCCGTTCGCACGGCACCCCCGGCGTCGTCGAGCACCCCGGTCCCCGTCCCGCGCTGAGCGCAGGCGGCCGGTTACTGGAATCCGGGAGGGCCGGGATCAGGCGTCGCGGCGTGCGAGCTCGACAGTGCGCTTGAGCAGGTCGCTGATGGCGTCGAACTCGGTGAGGAAGCCGTCGTGTCCGGTGTCGGATCGCACGACCTGCAGGCCGCCGACGCAGTTGCCCAGTTCTTCGGCGAGCTCGGCCTGTAATCGCAACGGGTACAGGCGATCCGAGTCGATTCCGCCGACGATGACCGGGACCTTGCACTCGTTGAGCGCCTTCTTGATGCCGCCGCGGTTGCGGCCGACGTCGTGATGGTTGAGGACCTCGGTGAGCACCACGTAGCTGCCCGGGTCGAAGCGCTGCATCAGCTTTGACGCCTGATGCTCGAGGTAGCTCTGCACGGCGTAACGACCGCCGAGCAACGGCTGCTCGTCGCCCTGCGGTTTGTTCTCGAACCGCTCGTCGAGCTCGGGTTCGCTGCGGTAGGACAGGTGTGCGATCTGGCGGGCGATGCCCATGCCGGTCAGCGGTGTCTGTCCGGTTCCGTGGTAGTTGCCGCCTTGCCAGGCCGGGTCGGACTTGATGGCGGCGATCTGTGTGGTCTGGATGCCGATCTGGTCGGCGGTGGCGCGGGCGCCGACGGCCAGCACCAGTGCGCTACGGACGCGATCGGGGTACTCGATGGCCCACTCGAGCGCGCGGGCGCCACCCATCGAACCGCCGAGAACTGCTCCGACACTGCGGATTCCGAGGCGGTCGAGGAGTGCGACCTCGGCGCGGACCTGGTCGAGCACGGTGATCTGCGGGAAGCGTGAACCCCAGGGTCGACCGTCTGACGCGAGGGACCCGGGACCCGTCGATCCCTTGCACCCACCGAGCACGTTGGCCGAGATGACGCACCACTCGTCGGTGTCGATCGCCTGGCCCGGGCCGATGAGGCCGTCCCACCAACCGGGCGTCTCGTGCTCGGCGTCGGCGGGACCGGTGACGTGGGAGTCGCCGGTGAGGGCATGCAGGGTGAGGATGACGTTGTCGCGGGACGGCGACAACGTCCCCCAGCGCTGGAACGCCAGGGTGACGTTGTCGATCCGTTCACCGCTGTCGAGAGGCAGTGAGCCGATGCTCATGCCGACGAGCTTCCCGTCCGGGACCGATTCCCAGTCGGGCTGATCAGACGCTTGCGCGTTCAGGTCGATACTCACCGACAAAACTGCCTCACCTGTCCTATTTGGCGGCTGCGAAGCCCTGTTCGAGGTCCGCCAGGATGTCGTCGATTCCCTCGATACCCACGGCCAGGCGCACCAGGCCCGGGGTGACACCCGCGGCGAGCTGCTCCTCCGGGGTCAGCTGGCTGTGGGTGGTCGAGGCCGGATGGATGACCAGCGAACGGACGTCACCGATGTTGGCCACATGGCTGTGCAGGGTCAGGGCGTCGACGAACTTCTTGCCCGCGTCCACACCGCCGTTGATCTCGAAGGCGATGATCGCACCCTGGCCCTTGGGGGCGAGTTCCTGGCCGCGCTGGTACCACGGCGAGGACTCGAGGCCGGCGTAGGCGACGGACTCGACCTGGGCGTGGCCCTCCAGGAACTTCGCGACCTTCTGCGCGTTCGAGACGTGGCGCTCGATGCGCAGGCTCAAGGTCTCGAGACCCTGGGCGAGCAGGAAGGCGTTGAACGGGGCGATCGCCGCACCGGTGTCGCGCAGCCACTGGACGCGGGCCTTCAGGGCGTAGGCCGGAGCGCCGAGGTCGGCGAAGACCGCACCGTGGTAGCTGGGGTCCGGGGTGGTGAAGCCGGGGAACAGGTCCTTGCCGTCACGCTGGACGCGCCAGTCGAAGGTGCCGCCGTCGACGATCACGCCGCCGATCGCGGTGCCGTGGCCGCCGATGTACTTGGTGGCCGAGTGGACGACGACGTCGGCGCCGTGGGCCAGCGGATTGATCAGGTACGGGGTGGCGACGGTGTTGTCGATGATCAGCGGCAGGCCGTTGCGGTGCGCGACCTCCGAGATGCCCTTGATGTCGAGGATCTCGTTGTTGGGGTTGGAGATCGACTCGCCGTACAGCGCCCGGGTGTTGTCCTTGATGGCGGCCTGCCACGACGCGGGGTCCTCGGGATCCTCGACGAAGCTCACCTCGACGCCCAGCTTCGGCAGGGTGTAGTGGAAGAGGTTGTAGGTGCCGCCGTACAGACGGGGGCTCGACACCACGTGACCGCCGGTCTCGACGATGTTCAGGATCGCGTAGGTCTCGGCGGCCTGACCCGACGCGACGAGCAGAGCCGCGACGCCACCCTCCAGGGCCGCGATCCGCTGCTCGACCGCATCCTGGGTCGGGTTCATGATGCGGGTGTAGATGTTGCCCGGCTCCGCGAGACCGAAGAGGTTCGCCGCATGCTGCGTGTCGTTGAAGACGTAGGAGGTGGTCTGGTAGATCGGCAGCGCCCGAGCGTTGGTGGCTGCATCGGCAGCCTGGCCTACGTGGACCTGCTTGGTCTCGAAGCTCCAGTTGTCGGCTGGATTGGTGCCTTCGTTGGCATCAGACATGACTGTTGATCACTTTCTACGGTCGGCAGGGCCAAACTCGACCCTGTTGGGGTCCGACCTTCGGACCCGCGCTTGCCGGGGCTTCGCTTCCGCGATCCCACAACCCGGTCATCACCCGGAGCACCCCACCGCGGTTGGAGGGTTGCCGATCAGCTAGCCGGGGCTTGTCGCTGATACTCATGACCTGGCGACAAGGATATAACACGGATGTGAGTGCCAGAGAACCCTCCCGGTCACGCCGAATCGAAGTCCTCGTCAGCCACCCGAACCGTGTAGTGGACGTGTCCTCCGAGCGGGTGAAATCGGCGGATGAGCAGCGTGAATCACCTGTTCAGAATCGTTAGCATTTCTCAGCGTCCTGTCAGGTTCGCTTTCTCCCCTTAGAGTTCCGGTCAACCCCGGTGAAGACGCCTCTTCATCCCTGAAGCGTGTCCGGGAGTGGTGAGGAGTGGGCCTCGTGGGGGCAATGGAGCATCTCAGGTCGCGTCGGCCGTCGTTTCTGATCGCAACCGCGACCGGCGTGGCGGTCGCCGCATCTTTCGGCTTGGTCGGCGGTGTCCCGGAAGCGAAGGCGGACTCGTGTGGCGCGGGTGCGGTCGTCATCGTGGGCGGCACCAACGACCCGGAGGGGCAGCACCTCGTCGGCGTCAAACAGCGCTACACCGGGCTCGGACCCGACAACAGCCCCGACCCGAACTCCCCGTACGCCGGCGAGGGCGCCTACAAGGTCATCTACGCCGACTATCCGACGACCCTGTGGCCCCTGGGAGCGACGGGTTATGACTCGAGTGTCGCGCAGGGGACCGCGGCAACCAAGTCGGCGATTGCCGGTTATCAGTCACAGTGTCAGGGCAAGCCCGTCGTCGTGGCCGGCTATTCGCAGGGCGCCCGCGTCGCCGGCGACGTGCTGTCCGAGATCGGGAACGGCACGGTCGGCGAGATCGCCGCGATCGACGAGAACGGCGAGCCGATCCTCGACGACGAGGGCAACCCGGTCATGGTGACCATCGACCCGGACGTCATCAGCGGCGAGCTGTACTCCGATCCGCGGCGCGCCGGCGACAAGACCGGGCGAGGTATCGAGCTGTCGCTGATCGGTGTGATCCCCGGTCTGACGATGTCGGGCCCGCGCGGCGCGAACGGTGCGGACGCGGGATTCGGGACGGTCTCCGATCGCGTGGTCTCGGTGTGCATCGACGGCGACCCCATCTGCGACCTGCCGGACCCGCTGTACGACCCGATCGGTGCCATCGACGGCATCCTCGGATACCAGACGAAGCACTTCCTCTACCCATGGGCGATGTACCGCGACCCCGCGTCGCAGTGGGATACGCGGCCGGTCTCGTGCAGCGGCACGGGGACCCCGTCCGGGACGGTCTGCATGGTGGGGGCCAAGTCGGCGTTCGCCGAGCTGGTCCAGGGCTGGGCGAAGGACATCGGGTACACCGGCGAGATCGGCGACTTCCTGTCCGGCCGTCCGACGATCGGCCTGCCGCTCGGCATCACGCTGGCCAATCTGCAACCCGTCGTGCGGCTGGTCCAGGGTTTCCTGCCCCCGCTGCCGCAACTCGGTTACGGCGCCTACCTGCCCGACCTCTTCGTGTTCGAGGACATCCTGCAGGGCATCGTCAGTCTGTCCCCGGCACGACTCATGCGCGGTGTGACTGCTCTCGCGGACAGCGTGCGCAGCATCGTGCTGCTGCCGGTGAACTTCGTGCGGTACTGGGCGGGCGCGATCGTCGGACCGACGATCACCTCGCAGCCGAACACCCTTGCACTGCCGGCCGACAATGACTCCTCGGCATCGGTGGCGCTGGCCCGGTTCGTCGCCACGGTCGACGACGATCCCGAGGCCACGGCTCCAGAAGTCGAGGCGTCGGGCAGCGGCAGCGGTTCGCCCGCGGTCACCGAGGTGGCCGACGGTCAGTCGATCGGCGACCCGTCTGCGGGCACGGACACCTCGGCGCCGGTCACCGACCACGACAACACTCCGGCCGGTGGTGGAGACGGGACCGACTCGTCGACCGGCGGCACCGACCCGGGCGTCACGCGGTCGGAGACCGACTCGTCGGCCGGACCGTCGTCGGATGACGGCGCCTCGGGTGCGGGTGGTCCTGACAGCGACACCGACGATTCCGGCGGCACCGACTCCGGGACCTCGGATTCGAGCGGTTCCGACAGCGGCTCCGGCTCGGGCTCCGGGGGCTCGGATTCGAGCGGTTCCGGCGGCGGCGACAGCAGTAGCGGAGGTTCGAAGTCGGACTCCGGTGGCAGTGGCTCGGATTCCAGCAGCTCCGACGGCAGCGGTGGCGGTTCGGACAGTTCTTCCGGCGGTGATTCCGGCTCGGAGTAGGCGCTGTACAACGACTGGTCGTTTGCTGTGTGAACGAACTCACCGGCCGTCGGGGAATGGTGGTGCCGGAGTGCCGGTTGGCATGAGGCGTGCCTGAAGCCCCCACGACGACCACCGGTGCACCGGACGACCTCGCCATCGACGTGCTCGACGACGCGACGTCGGACGTCGCAGAGCGCCCCTCCTCGGGGATCTCGAGCCGAGCCCGCAGGCTGACCATCCTCGCGCTCGCCCTCGGCGGTTTCGGAATCGGAACCACCGAGTTCGTCGCGATGGGTCTGCTGCCGAACATCGCCGGTTCACTCGGTGTCTCCGAACCCACCGCCGGTCACGTCATCTCGGCCTACGCACTCGGTGTGGTGGTCGGCGCTCCGCTGATCGCCGCACTCACGGCGCGGATGTCGCGGCGGGTCCTGCTGATCTCCCTGATGGTGGCGTTCACCGTCGGAAACCTCGCCACCGTCCTGGCGCCGTCGTACGGGCTCCTCCTGGTGGCGCGATTCGTCGCCGGTCTCCCGCACGGCGCGTACTTCGGCGTCGCGGCGCTGGTCGCTGCGCACATGGCAGGTCCGCGGAATCGGGCCAAGGCAGTCGGGCAGGTGATGCTCGGCCTGTCGGTCGCGAACGTCGTCGGCGTGCCTGCTGCGGCCTGGCTGGGGGAGACGTTCGGTTGGCGCACCGCGTTCGCGATCGTCGTCGTCATCGGCGTCGCGACGGTCGTTTCGCTGATCCGCGTGCTGCCGAGCCTGTCGGGCATGACGATCACCGACCCGCTGACCGAACTCGGCGCGCTCCGGCGATCGCAGGTGTGGTTCACCCTGGTGATCGGTGTCGTCGGCTTCGGCGGGATGTTCGCCTTTTACACGTACCTGAACTCGGCCCTCACCTCGGTGACGGGACTGCCGGTCTCGGTCGTCCCGATCGCCTTGATGCTGTACGGGCTGGGCATGGTGACCGGCAACTTCGTCGGCGGCTGGGCGGCCGACCGCAACGTCTCGACCGCGATTCTCGCCGGGCTGTCCACCAGTGCGGTAACGCTCGCCGCCTTCGCCGTACTCGCCGAGAATGCCTGGGCAGCACTCATGCTCACGTATCTCGTCGCGCTGACCGGTACGACCATGATCCCCGCGCTACAGACACGCCTCATGGACGTCGCGGCCGACGCCCAGACGTTGGCCGCCGCCCTCAACCACTCGGCGCTCAACATCGCCAACGCCGCAGGTGCGTTCCTCGGGGGCGTGGTGGTCGGTGCAGGGTGGGGATTCCTGTCACCGGCGGTGATCGGCGCCGTCCTGGCAGTCGCCGGCATCGCGGTCGCGGTCGTCGCGTTCGTGACCGCGCGAACGCGCCCGGTAGTCGCTTGAGGGGGCGTCAGCCGTTGGTCGGCGGCGTCGCGATCGTCTTCGACAGGTAGAGCGGTTCGCCGAGCTTGTTGATCAGCTCGAGCTGCGTCTCGAGGTAGTCGATGTGCTCTTCTTCGTCCGCGAGGATCTTCTCGAGGAGGTTCGCGCTGGTGATGTCGCCCTTCTCGCGGCACATCGCGACGCCCGGGCGCAGGCGTTCGACGACCTCGACCTCGATCGCCATGTCCGACTCGAACTGTTCGCGGATGGACTGACCGATGCGCAGCGGCAGCAGGCGCTGGTAGTTGGGCAGCGCATCGAGGAAGAGGATGCGGTCGGTGAGAATCTCCGCGTGAGTCATCTCCTCGATGGACTCGGCGCGGGTCTTGGCGGCGATCTCCGTGAGACCCCAGCTCTCCTGCATCTTCGCGTGGAGGAAGTACTGGTTGATCGCGGTCAGCTCACTCGTGAGCTGCTCGTTGAGAAGAGCAATGACCTCGTCGTCGCCACGCATTTGACAGCCTCCCGTTAGCCGAACACTTGTAGTGATGAAGCTAACACGGCAAAACGCCCCGCGCGCGTCACTCGCGCGAGGTTGTTGCTGGAGTTGTCGGAATCAGATCATGCAGCGCTCGTCGAGGTGGCCAGCCTTTCACTCAGGATGCTGTCGAGCTTCTCCAAGCAGGTGCCGCAGCCCTCGCCCGCGCCACAGCGGTCGCTGATGTCGTCGACGGTGTACGCACCGGCATCGCAGTGCTCATGAACCTCGTCGACGGTGACCGCGCGGCAAATACAAACGAACATCTCGGGACCTAACCTCGTGCCTGGATTAGGTAATGCTTACATACCTCTTCCGGGGTGCGCAAGGGTTGCCTTACCTCTTTCTCGTCTCATTCCGATACGTCGCGCAACCGTTCTCAAGCAGCGCAGCGGGCGTCGGCTTGTCGGACCGCATCCGTAGGATGTGGCCCCGTGCCACTCTCCATCTCCACGGTCAACGTCAACGGAATCCGCGCGGCGGTCAAGCATCGTTCCGAAACCAACCGCGGTTTCCTGCCCTGGTTGGAGGACTCGTCGCTCGACGTCGTACTGCTGCAGGAGGTGCGCGCGAGCGAGGATCTCGCCCGCGACGCGCTGGCCCCTGTCCTCGACGCCGGATGGCATCTCACGATGAGCGAGTCGTCGGTCAAGGGGCACGCCGGTGTCGGCGTGCTGACCCGCACCGAGCCGGCCGCGGTCCGGTTCGGCTTCGGGAGTGCGGAATTCGACGATCTCGGCCGCTACCTCGAGGTCGACCTCGACTCCGACCTCGGGCCGGTGACCGCGGCCAGTCTGTACCTCCCGAAGGGGGCGGCGCGCACCGACGCCGAGAAGGACATCGCCAAATACGAGGAGAAGGTGCGGTTCCTCGACGAGTTCGGCGCCCACCTCGGTCGGCTCGTCCGCAGCGGAAGCCACGTCGTCGTCGGCGGCGACTGGAACATCGCCCACGCCGAGGCGGACATCAAGAACTGGAAGGGCAACCTGAAGAGTCCGGGCTTCCTGCCGCATGAGCGCGCGTGGGTGGGTGGTCTCCTGGAATCCGGCTGGCACGACGTCACCCGTGAGCTCTATCCCGGTGAGAGCGGCCCGTACTCGTGGTGGTCGTGGCGCGGCAAGGCGTTCGACAACGATTCCGGCTGGCGGATCGACTACCAGCTCGCCAACCGCTCGCTCGCCGAGCGTGCGGTGAAGGCGACGGTCGACCGGGCTGCTGCATACGACCTGCGCTGGTCCGATCACGCGCCGGTCACCGTTGTCTACGAGTGAGGCGGGCGCCCGCGTAAAAGGGCTTTGCGCGTGGTGCGAAAATGGACCAATGAGTTCTGACGTCCCCGCATCCGGCGCCGCCCGCCCCCGCGTACTGTCGGGAATCCAGCCGACCAGCGATTCCTTCCACCTCGGCAACTACCTGGGTGCGGTTCGACAGTGGGTGGCCCTGCAGGACGATTTCGAGGCGTTCTACTTCATCCCGGACATGCATGCCATCACGGCGTCGTTCGATCCGAAGACACTGGCCGAGCGCACGCGGCTGTCGGTCGCGCAGTTGCTGGCCGTCGGCGTGGACCCCGAGCGCTCCACGATCTACGTTCAGTCGCACATCCCGGAGATCGCCGAGCTGACCTGGGTGCTGTCGTGCATCACCGGTTTCGGTGAGGCGAGCCGGATGACGCAGTTCAAGGACAAGTCGGCCAAGCAGGGCGTAGACGCCGCCGGCGTCGGCCTGTTCACCTATCCGATCCTGATGGCCGCGGACATCCTCGCGTTCCAGGTGGATCAGGTGCCGGTGGGTGAGGACCAGCGTCAGCACCTCGAACTCACCCGCGATCTCGCGCAGCGGTTCAACTCGCGGTTCGGCAAGGTCCTCAAGGTTCCCCAGGCGTACATCGTCAAGGAATTCGCCAAGATCTACGACCTGCAGAACCCGACCGCGAAGATGAGCAAGTCCGCCGAGACCGACAAGGGTCTCATCAATCTGCTCGACGAGCCGAAGAAGTCCGCCAAGAAGATCCGTTCGGCGGTGACCGACACCGAGACCGAGATCCGCTTCGACCCGGAGAACAAGCCCGGTGTCAGTAACCTGCTGACCATCCAGTCGGCGTTGAGCGGTACCCCGGTGGACGTCCTCGTCGACAAGTACCAGGGCAAGGGATACGGCGACCTGAAGGTCGAGACCGCCGACATCCTCGCCGAGTTCGTCACCCCGCTGCGCGGCCGCGTCACCGAGTACATGGACGATCCCGCGCAGCTCGACGTGATCCTCGCACGGGGCGCGGAGCGCGCCCGGTCGGTGGCCTCGGCGACCCTCGAGTCGGTCTATGACAAGGTGGGTTTCCTGTCACCGAGGCGCTGACACGGTCCTGAGTCCGGCGCCCTCGGCAACCCGACGAGGAGGCGTGCGGTGAGTTCGGTGGTCGATTCGGGGAAGTCGCTTGCAACGCGGGCGAAGTCGATCTACGAGGACCGGCGCGAACGCTGGCCGTGGCTTGACCATCTACTCCGAACCGTCGATCGCTACAACGACCGTCGCGGCAATCTGTATGCCGCGAGCATCAGCTTCAACGGCATCCTCGCGTTGGTCCCGATCATCATGGTCGCGTTCGCGGTTGCCGGCTTCGTGCTGGCCCGGCAGCCGGAGATGTTGCAGACCATCCAGGACGCAGTCGTGGAGAAGATGCCGGGGCAGCTGGGCGACCAGGTCTCCGACATCATCACCTCAGCCATCGACTCCCGCACCACGGTCGGTGTCGTCGGTCTTCTCGGTGCGGCGTTCACCGGCATCGGCTGGATCTCCGGCGTCCGCGCCGGCATGACCGAGATGTGGGGCGGCCGCGTTCAACGCAACGCGGTCATGTCGAAGGTATGGGACCTCGTGACTTTCGCCGGCCTCGGCGTGGCCTTCGCCGTGACAATGGCGATCACCGCGCTGGGCAACTCGGGTCTCACGCAGACGGTGCTGGGGTGGGTGGCTCTCGATGACGCGTCGTGGGCGCCGATCCTCGTCCGCGTGGTGTCGATCGCCGTGTCGATCCTCGCCACCTGGGCGTTGTTCACCTTCGTCATGGCCCGACTCCCGTTGGTGCAGTTGCCCTTCCGCAACACCCTCAAGGCCGGTCTGATCACCGCGGTCGCATTCGAGATCGTCAAGACGGTCGGCGGCCTCTACCTCCAGTCGGTGCTGAGCAGCCCGGCGGGCGTGGCGTTCGGTCCGATCCTCGGCGTCATGGTGTTCGCCTACCTCGCATCGCGCATCGTGCTCTACGCAGCCGCTTGGTGCGCAACCGACCCGGCGAACGCCGAGTTCCAGGTCGAGGAGGACCCAGACGCGGAACTGCATCGGCCCGTGGTCATCTCACCGACCGTCGAGGTCAGTCCGACGCCGCGGCCCGCGGCACTCGCAGCCGCCGCGGGCGTTGGTGCGGGGATCAGCGTGCTGATCGGATGGTTGTCGAGTCGAACGCGCTGAGCGGTGCCCCGGCATCGTGAGTGCCGGCCAGGATTCGGGCAAGACTGCCGCCGGACGTGAGTCCACCCAGCGCCATCGCGAACAGATCGTCGGCAAGGCGACGGTTCGCATCGTCGCTCTGGGGTGTGAACCAGTGCTGCATCCAATTGAGGATGCCGACCAGCGACAAGGCGGCGATTCGCGGGCTCACCGGGGGATTGAACTCACCACGCCTGACTCCGTCGTCGATCAGATCTTCCAGGATGCCCATATATCTCGCATCCATCTCGGTGAACTTCCCGAACTTGTCGGACAGGTCGGTGCGTCCGATGTTGCGTAGGTACACGAACGCCGCGGGGTAGTGGTCGCTGAACACGCGTACTTGAATCCGGAAGAGCGTGCGTAGCCTTATGGTCGCCGACTGCTGGTCGTCGTTGCGTAGCTGTTCGAGGTCTGCGAGCAGTACTTCCGCCGGACGTTCCACGACCGCGAGCAGCAACTCTTCTTTGTTTTGCACGTAGTTGTAGATGCTGCCCTTGAGGATTCCCACACGCGCGGCGATGTCCTCGAGGGTTGCGCTGTCGTATCCGCGGCTCCGGAACTCCTCGGCCGCCGCCTCGACGACGTCTGTCCAACGACTCGGACGAGCCATCGTTCCTCCTGTTCCGAATCGGGCGGGGCCGCTTCGTTGTTCGGCGACCGAGCGGCAACCGATGGTTAGTGGGTCGAATCCGATCGTAGGTCGTAGCGGACGGGGCACCGCGTCATCCCGCGTGTCAGGAGAGTCGGCGCCCACGAGACCGGGTCGTCGGGATCGAGCGCCAGGCCACTGAGCCGACTGATGGCGGCCGGTACCGCGATCGAGGTCTCCAGCCTGGCCAGAGGCGCGCCCAGACAATAGTGCAGCCCGGCGCTGAAGCCGAGTTGACGGCCGGCGCGCCGCGAGGCCTGGAAGATGTCCGGGTTCTCGAATGCAGACGGGTCGCGGTTGGCACTGGACAGGAAGAGGAAGACCCGCTCGCCGGCACGCATCTGTTTGCCGCCCCACACCATGTCCTCGGTCACGAGTCGGACCACGCTTTTGGCCGGCCCGTCATACCGGAGGAGCTCGTCGACGAGCCCGTTGACCTGAGCCAGATCGGAGGGATCGACGGCACGATGCTCTTCCGGGTGGTCCAAGAGGGCCAGAATTCCGTTCCCGATGAGGTTTGTGGTGGTCTCGTGGCCGGCAAACAACAGCAGGACACCGGTGGCGATCACCTCGTCGTGGCTGAGCGAGTCGTCGTTCTCCCTGGCAGAGATCAGCATCGAGATCAGATCGTCGGACGGCGACTTCTCGTGGTCGGCGACCAGTTCAGCGAGGTAGGTGGTGAGTTCCTTCATCCCGCGTGCACCGCGCCGGTGGCGCTCGTCGTCGCCGAGACTTCCGAATACGAGCCCACTGATCTGGTCCGACCAGTCTTTGAAACGGTCACGATCCTCGCGGGGAACGCCCAGCATTTCAGCGATCACCGAGGATGTGAGCGGATAGGCGTAGTCGCCGATGAGGTCGATTCGGCTGTCGCCGCGCTCAATCGCCCGGTCGAGCAATTCAGTGGCGATCGTTTCGATTGCCGGCCGCATCCTCGATACAGAGCGCGGAGTGAACGCGCGGCTGAGAAGTCGGCGTAGTCGTGTGTGGTCCGGCGGATCCTTGAACACCATCCAGTCGTCGAGGACACCGAAAGCTTCGCGCAACAACGGGTCGGTTCCAGGCCTACTCAGAACGTTCTCGCGGTAGGGAGTGATGCGGTTCGAGGTGAAACGCGGGTCCTTGAGCGCAGCGGTTACGTCGTCGAAGGAGGTGATGAACCAGGACTTGTACCGAGCGTTCCAGTGAACGGGGTCCTGCGCACGCAGCATCGCGAAGATCGGGTACGGGTCGGCCAGCGCGGTTGGATCGAGCAGGTCGACGTTCGCGACCTCGGTTCCCGACGTGGTCATGAAGCCTCCAGAATCGTCATGGCACAGGCATTTCCGTCCAGAACGGAGACACCTCCACCCATCGTTTCGACCAGGCCGAGTCGTGCCGACTCGACCTGTCTGCTGCCGGCCTGTCCGCGGAGCTGCCACGTGACCTCCGCGACCTGCGCCAATCCGGTTGCGCCCAGAGGGTGTCCGCGTGACAGCAGTCCGCCGGAGGGATTGACCGGCATGTCGCCGCCGAGTGCTGTCCTCCCGGTCGCAGCCGCCGCACCGCCCTCGCCAGGGGCGGCAATTCCCAGGGCCTCGGTCGTCACGATCTCGCCGATGGTGAACGCATCGTGAACCTCGAAGACATCGATGTCGTCAATGGAACCGATTGCGGCGGCATCGAGTACATCCACGGTGGCGTCCCGGACGATGTCGTGGCCCCACACATTGGGCGAGGTCTGGTCCCATACACGCCCGCTTCGCATCGTCGTCGCGCGCACGGTCACCTCTCCGGCGGCGCCCGTGGCCGGCGCCAGAATCGCGGCGGCGGCGCCGTCGCTGGTCGGGCAGCACTGCAGGAGCGTGAGCGGTTCGGCGATCATGCGTGACGCAAGCACCTCCTCGACGGTGAGGCGTTCGCGGAACGGCGCTCGCGGATTGCCTTGCGCGTGATTGCGGTTCTTGACCGATACCGCAGCCAGTTGTTCCGGCGTCACAGCCCCGTCGTGGAGGTATCGAGCGGCACTCATCCCGTAGAGCGCGGGCAGGGCGAGCCCGCTGAGGCCTTCGGGATCGGTCGTCTCGGGCACGATGGGGCCGGAAAAGGCGGTACTCATCTGCTCGACACCGAGGGCGAGTACACGTCCGTATCGACCGGTGCGAATTGCCTCGTGGGCCTCGATAAAGGCCGTTGTTCCGCTCGCGCAGGCATTTTCGACGGTGATGATCGGGACCTCGGTGATGCCGAGGCTGCGTAGGACCCGCTGGGCGACGCCGGGCGCTCCGAACACCGTTCCGACCCACACCGCGTCGACGGCATCGGAGCCGGCCTCGTCGAATGCTCCGGCGATGGCCTCGTAGGCGAGGGCCAAGAGGTCACGTCCCGGTTGCCGTCCGAACCGGGACATGCCCACGCCGTGTACCGCGACCCGGTTCATCGGCGCACCTCCTCGACGTGCGGATCTCCGCTGGACGTGAGGCCGACCAGGCGGACCCGGGCGCCGACGTCGACGGTCTCTCCGCTCGCTTGGGCCAGTACTCGAGGCCCGTTGTCGAGGTCGACGTAGGCCACCGTGTACGGCGGAACGTGATCGCCCACCGCGATGTGGATGGTGGTCCGGCTCCACACCACGCCGATGCCGACGAAATCCTCTGGGTGCACCTCGCCCGCGCAACCAGGGCAGCGCGGCCACTGGTAGGCGATCGCTCTCGCGCAGCGCGTGCACCGCGAACCGGAAACAGTCCAGGTGCCGTCGTCGCCGTGCTTCACGACCGGCCGCGGATCCACGCCTACACGGGTTTGCTCGCTTGTGTTCACGGTCACAAGATAAACAGACCTGGGGTTGGTTATCAATCGCTAGGTCGGTCGGGGAGTCCTCGAAAGCTGTTGCGAAAAGCCGGTTTCTTAGACCACCCTTGACACGCCGCAGTGAGTCAGATCACTATTGGGTCGGCAATAAACCAATATGTGTCTGGTCAACGACCGGGCTCAGCCGTACAGGGAGGTCACACATGAGGTTTGGTCTGTTCGCGATGCCGGAACACCCGCCGATCGAGAACTGGTCGTTGTCCTACGACCGGGACATCGAAGAGATCGTTCTGGCGGAGAAGCTGGGTTTCAGCGAGTTCTGGATCGGCGAACACCACACCGGTGGCTACGAGAACGTCCCGATGCCGGAACTGCTGCTCGCGAAGGCCTCGGCCCTCACGAGCAGGATCCGACTCGGCACCGGCGTGGTCAACCTCCCGTACCAGGACCCGTTCCAGGTTGCCGAGCGTTTGGCATTCCTCGACCACCTCACCCACGGCCGGTTGGAGTACGGTTTCGGCGGCGGAGGGCTGCCCACGGACCAGGCCCTGTTCCAGCTCGAACGGTCCGAGGCCGCTCCCCGTACCACCGAGGCGCTAGAGATCATCTGGGAGCTCCTCACCTCCGACGAGCCCGTCAATTATGAAGGCGTGTACTGGAAGTACGAGAACCGTCAGCTGCAGGTCGGCCCCTACCAGGAGGTTCCGCCCTTCGCGATCGCCGGCCTGACCGGAACGCACAACTACGCCCGGTGCGGCGCCAAGGGGTGGAAGGCTCTCAGCGTGTACTTCGCTCCGGGGGACAACAACGGGTATCCGAACGCCCCTGACCTGGCGGCACATGCTGCGGCGCTGACCTCGGCGGCGGAGGAGAACGGTCTCGACCCCGAGGTCGCGCGCCAGAACTGGCGGATCACCCGCGAGGTCTACGTGTCTGACAGTAAGGACCAGGCGATGAAGGAGATCCGGGCAGGCGTGCATCGGTCCTACGAGTACCTGTTGGGCCTCGGTCTCGGTGCGCTGATGAAGAAGGGGGAGGGCATGGACGACGCCGAACTCACCTTCGAGTGGATGGTCGAGGAGATCCCGTGGATCATCGGGAGCCCCGAGGACTGCACCCGTCAGATCCGCGAACTGGAAGAGGTCACCGGTGGATTCGGAACGTTCCTGATCAACAGCCGTGACTGGGTGACAACGGACAAGTGGAATCGCTCTCTCGAGCTCTTCGCGCGCTACGTCACGCCGCAATTTACCCCGCGCGAGAACATGGCTCGACGAAACAAGCTCGCGCGTGTCGCCCTGGGGGTTTGATTCGGTGCCCCGAACAAACGATGACTTCGCCGGCCGGGTCGCTCTCGTCACCGGCGGCGGGAGCGGAATCGGAAAAGCCATCACCGCCGCGCTACTCGAGGCGGGGGCAAACGTCGTGGTCTTGGAGAAGAGCGCAGAAAATGCTGAACTGGCCGCGGCGGAGCTGGGTCACTCTGACCGCCTGGCCTGGCACGTGGGTTCGGTGGCGGTCAAGGGGGACGTCCGCGAAGCATTCCGGTTGGCGCAGAACACCTTCGGACCGGTTCATCACCTCGTGAACAATGCTGGGACTGCGTCGTTGTCGCTGATCCGGGACTGCTCCGAGGAAGACTGGGACCTCATCGTCGACACCCTTCTCAAGGGCACATTCCTGTGCACACAGGCGTTCGCCCAGCAGGCGATCGGCGCCGGGGAAGGGGGATCGATCGTCAACATCTCGTCACTCAATGCCGTCGCAGCCACCGACGGTCTAGGCCACTACTGTGCCGCCAAGGCTGGAGTCATGCAGTTCACCAAGGTGAGTGCCGGTGAACTAGGACGGTACGGAATACGCGTGAACTCGATCGGGCCTGGCACTGTCGACACCCCGCTCGGGGCGGGATTCACCGTCGGCCAGATCGGCCAGGAGTTCTTGGATCGCACCCTGATCGCCCCGGCTCGTCATCAGCACGCGACGGACATCGCAGATGTCGCAATGTTCCTCATGTCGGAGCATGCCGCGCGCATCACCGGTCACTTCATCCCAGTCGACGGCGGCCAGCACGTCCGTGGTCTGCATTCGTACTGGGACGTGGCCGAGACCCAGGGTCTGGTCAGCCGACCCGCCTGAATCCATCTCCGTGAGCCAAGGACAGACATCGATGCCCCCTTCACAAGCGCTTGCCGCCACCGCCGCCGACGCTGACTCAGCCTCCCATTACGCGACTCGCCGATACTGGGACGAGGCCCGCGAAACACTCGACCCCGAGGAGCGGGATCGTCGGATTCTCGAGCGGATCCAGCTCCAGCTGCGCTATGTGTACGACGAGCTGCCGTTCTATCGGCGCCATTACGACAAGCATGGGTTTCGGCCCGAAGACGTGACGTCGCTTGCGGACTTCACGGCAAAGGTTCCGATCATCACCAAGAGAATGCTTGTCGCAGATCAGCAGGAGCATCCACCGTTCGGCTCGTACACAAAGGATTTCGGCGCCGGTGGTATTGCGCGCGTCCATGGGTCATCGGGCACGTCGGGTACCCCGACGATGTATGCGGTGTCCCGCGGTGACTGGGACCGGGCCGCCGATGTACACGCCATGGCGCAGTGGTGTGCAGGTGTGCGCCCCGACGACATCGTCCAAATCGGTTTCCCGTTCGGACTGTTCTTCGGTGGCTGGGGTGTCCTACAGGGCGTGGAACGCATCGGCGCCACGGTCTTCCCCCTGGGGGTCACCGATTCCGAGAAACACATCGAGATGATCCGCACTCTCGGCTCGACGGTGTTCAGTGCGACCCCGTCGTACTGCATTCACCTGCTGTCCGTGGCGGAGCGGATGGGGGTCGACCTGCGGGCCAGTTCGGTACGGCACGTGCTGGTCGGCGGCGAACCCGGTGGGAGCCTGCCCGGCACGCGACGGATCATTGAAGAGGGCTGGGGCGCAACGGTTGCCGATGCCGGTTCGACCTCGGAGATGTATCCGTTCCAGACCAGCGTCGGATGCGAGGCGGGTACCGGCACGCACCTGATCACCGATGAGGTCTACACCGAGGTCGTCGATCGGGACGACCACAATCTGGCGATCCCTGTCGGCGAACGTGGCGCCGTGATCTACACGCACCTATGGCGAGAATCCCAACCGATGATCCGATTCGCGCCCGGCGACGAGACGTACCTCGACGACACCCCGTGCGTGTGCGGCCGAACCTACCCGCGCATGCCCGAGGGTGTGCTCGGACGTCTCGACGACATGCTCGTCATCCGGGGTGCCAACATCTACCCGAGTGCCGTCGAGACCGCATTGCGTGACATCCCTGAACTCGGACCCGAATTCCGGATTCATGTCCACACCGAAGGTGCACTCGACGAGATCGCAGTTCACGCCGAGGTCTCGGCCGGTACACACGAGGCCTGGCAGGCGATGGATGACGACCGACGTACCGAAGCCCAGGGCGGGCTCGTCGGCCGCGCCGAGGCTGTGTTGAAGCAACGGTTGGGAATCCGGATCCCGTTCGAGGTGCTGACGCCGGGCACTCTGGAACCGACCACCTTCAAGGCACGCCGCGTCATCGACGCCCGCGGCACGCGTCGATGACCGTGGACGGTTTCGGAGCCGGCCACGCCTCGAAAGTGCGGGTATGCCTTCGGATTCGGTCGGGTGACTTCGAATGACTCAATCTTCCGCAGTCAAAGACCCGGCCGCCGGCACGCCAGACGATGTCGAGTGGATCGACGTGAAGGTCCATAGCGTCTGCTTCGAGGGCGTCAACGTGGTGAGTCTGAGACTGGAAGCGGATGACGGAACTGCACTACCGCACTTCTCGCCGGGCGCCCACATCGACCTCGACCTCGGCAACGACCTCGTTCGGCAGTATTCGCTGTGCGGGTCACCCCTCGAGCCGACATGGCGTATCGCGGTTCTGCGGGAACGTCAAAGTCGCGGCGGCTCCGAACGTGCTCATCGACTCTCCTGCGGCGACCGCGTCCGGGTCCGCGGACCGCGCAACCACTTCCCGCTCGAGGACGCTGCCGAGTACCTGTTCATAGCGGGTGGGATCGGGGTGACGCCCATCCTGCCGATGCTCCGCGAGGCCGAGACGCGGGGTGTCCCGTGGTCGCTGCACTACGGCGGTCGTACCCGCGGTTCGATGGCCTTTGCCGATGAGATTGCCGGCTACGGCGACAAAGTGCACCTTTACCCGCAGGACGAGGTCGGCCTGTTGAACCTGACGTGGATCCTCGGTGAACCACGAGAAGGTGTCGGCGTGTACTGCTGCGGACCCGAGGGGCTGCTGACGGCCATCGAATCGGAGACGGAGTCGTGGCCGCACGGAGCCCTCCATACGGAACGCTTCAGCCCGGCCGAGCCGGTGGGGCCCCGCGTCGGTGATACTCCCTTTGAGGTCGAGTGCCAGATGTCCGGGGTAACAGTGACTGTCGCGGATGATGAAACGATCCTCGAAGCCGTCGAGAGAGTCGGCGGGGTTATTGTCTCCTCCTCCTGTCGCGAGGGGACTTGCGGCACGTGCGAGGCCACTGTGCTCGACGGCGTACCCGAGCACCGTGATTCCGTACTCACCGACGACGAACGGGAAGCCGGCGACGTGATCATGACCTGTGTGTCCCGGTCCTGCACGTCTCGACTGGTGCTCGATCTGTGACAAGCACTACGAGAGAGAAGTCATGCGATGAGAGAACAGACCGATCTCGTCCCGAGCCGTCTCCGAGAAGTGTTCGGTGCCTTCCCGTCCGGCGTCGTGGCGTTGTGCGCCATGCGAGACGGGCGCCCGGTGGGAATGGCGGCGAGCACATTCACAGCAGTGTCGCTCGACCCGCCGTTGGTGTCGGTCTGCGTCCAACGATCGTCGCAGACGTGGCCGGACCTCCGTGCGGCAGCGCGACTCGGGGTCACGATTCTCGCCGAACAGCACGGTGAGGTCTGCCTGAGGCTATCGACAAAACACGGAGACCGCTTCGCCGGCGTCGATTGGGATTCGCTCGACGACGGGAGCATCGTCCTGCGGGACGCGAGCGGATGGCTGACGACGTCGGTGTACGCCGAGCTCGATGCGGGTGATCACCTCGTCATACTGCTGCGTGTACATACCCTCGACACCGATCCGGCCACTTCTCCATTGGTCTTCCACCGCAGTGGGTTCCACCGATTGGCACCCGCGTCGGATGGGGTCGTGTCGGAGTCGGCCGGCGGTTGAGCGTCACCTACGCCCGAAGAGCCTCAATCCCACCAGCAAGAGGACCACGGCGGCGAGGGCTGCGACGAGTCCGATGAGGATGCGGACCGAGATGGGTGAGGCGGCGTCGGAACCGGTGCTCGCGAGGTGGGAGTCCGCCGACGACGCGGCGCGCGGTGCGGTGGTTTCGACTGCTTCCCCGAATGATTCGACGAGGCGTCCAACCGAGATGTTCGGGTCGGCCCGGAATCCGTACTCGAACATCTCCCGCGCCTGGTCCCAGTACATGTCGCCCTCGACCGAAAGTCCGTACATCTGGACGACGAGGATGCGGCGTCCGTCGCGTTCGGCCGCGCCGACGTAGGTCTTGCGGGCGTCGTCGGTGTATCCGGTCTTGCCGCCGAGCATGCCTGGATAACCGTCCACCAGAAGGCGGTTGCTGCTGTACATGTCGTACGCCGGATGGTCCTTGTCGCCGGGCACATCGGGTCGGCGGGGATACCCGGGGAACCGGAAGGTGGGCTTGGCGATCAACTCCCGGAAGGTCTCCTGTGCCATGGCTTCCCGGTAGATCAGGGCGAGGTCGTACGGCGAGGAGGACATCCCGGCGGCGTCGAGACCCGACGGGCTGGCCGCGCGGGTGTCGGCGGCGCCCAGCTCGCGGGCGCGTTCGTTCATCTTCTCCAGCGTGGTCTCCACACCGCCGAGTTCGCGCGCGAGGGCGTTGGCGCAGTCGTTGCCCGACACCATGAGCAGCCCGGTCAGCAGGTCGCGGACGGAGTAGCGACCGCCGGGCCCCATCCCGCAGGAGTCGCCCTCGGTGCTCCAGTCCTCCGCGGTCGGGACGACCGTCGCATCGAGATCGAGCTCGTCGAGCACGATGAGCGCGAGCAGCACCTTGATCGTCGACGCCGGCCGGTACCGCCCGTGCGGATCCTTGGCCGCGATGACGTTGCCCGAGTCGAGGTCGGCGATCAGCCACCCGGCCGAGGTGAGCCGAGGGGGAACCGGACCCGCGGCGGGATCGGCGACGACGCCGCAGTACCCGAGGTCCTCGCCCCCGATCGGCGGGGTGGGGACCGGCAGCGGGGGCGGGGTCGTCGAACCGGGTGCGACGACCTCGGACTCGTCGACGGCCGGTGGGGTGCCGGTCTTGTGCGGACAGTGGTCGGTGAGGGGCGTCGTGAAGGCCGGCGGTGCACCGGTCGGGACGGGAACCGCGCCGGCAGGTCCGACAATTGTTGGACCTGCGGCGATCATGCTCAGTAGTAGCCCGAGCAGGGCGGCGACGAGCGCCGATGAGGTCCGGCGAGTCCACCCCGAGGTCACCGACCGCACGTTACCAGCGGAACCGGGCAGGCTCAGGACGCGCGGAGCGGCCGTGTCCGACGTTCGGCCGCGTGGACTACAGCAGCGAGTACGCCTGGCCCAGGACCGACCGCAGGATCTGCTCGATCTCGTCGAACTCGGCCTGACCCGCGATCAGCGGAGGGGCGAGCTGGACGACGGGGTCGCCGCGGTCGTCGGCGCGGCAGTAGAGCCCGGCGTCGAACAGTGCGGTGGAGAGGAATCCGCGCAGGATGCGTTCGGACTCGGCCGCCGTGAACGTCTCCTTGGTGGCCTTGTCCTTCACGAGTTCGATCCCGTAGAAGTACCCCTCGCCGCGTACGTCGCCGACGATCGGCAGGTCGTGGAGCTTCTCGAGGGTCGCCCGGAACGCCGGTGCCTGGGTCTTGACGTGCTCGTTGAGGCCCTCGCGCTCGAAGATGTCGAGGTTGGCCAGCGCGACTGCCGCCGACACCGGGTGCCCACCGAAGGTGTAACCGTGCGCGAACGTCGTGGTGCCGTCGCGGAACGGTTCGAACAGGCGGTCGCTGGCGATCATCGCGCCGATCGGGGAGTAGCCCGATGTCATGCCCTTGGCGCAGGTGATGATGTCGGGGACATAACCGAAGTCGTCGCAGGCGAACATCGACCCGATGCGGCCGAACGCGCAGATCACCTCGTCGGAGACCAAGAGAACGTCGTACTCGTCGCATATCTCGCGGACCCGCTCGAAATAGCCGGGCGGCGGCGGGAAGCACCCGCCGGCGTTCTGGACGGGCTCGAGGAAGACCGCCGACACCGTGTCCGGGCCCTCGAACTCGATCGCCTCGGCGATGCGGTCGGCGGCCCAGCGGCCGAACTTCTTCGGGTCGGCGGACATGTCGTCGGCCGCCCGGTAGATGTTGGTGTTCGGCACGCGGAACGCCCCGGGCGTCAACGGCTCGAAGGCCTCCTTGAGGGCCGGCACACCGGTGATGGCGAGCGCGCCCTGCGGTGTGCCGTGGTAGGCGACCGCACGCGAGATCACCTTGTGCTTACCGGGTTTCCCGACGAGCTTGAAGTACTGCTTGGCCAGCTTCCAGGCGCTCTCGACGGCTTCGCCGCCACCGGTGGTGAAGAAGACTCGGTTGAGGTCGCCGGGTGCATAGGCGGCGAGGCGTTCGGCGAGTTCGATCGCCGGGGGAGTCGCGTACGACCACAACGGGAAGAACGCGAGATCCTTGGCCTGCCTGGCGGCGGCCTCGGCCAGTTCCTCCCGACCGTGACCCACTTGCACGACGAAGAGTCCGGCGAGCGCATCGAGGTAGCTGCGTCCCTGATCGTCGAAGATGCGCATACCCTCGCCGCGGGTGATCACCGGCGGCGTGATGGCGTCGCCGTGCCGGGCGAAGTGTCCCCAGAGGTGCGCCGCACTGCGCTCGCCCAGCGACCGGGCGGAATCGGGTGGTGTCGAGGGTGCGGTCAGTGTCATCGTGACTTCCAGTCGGTCATCTGGTTCCCCAGTTGTATTGCTGTTTGACGAGTTTGAGATAGACGAGGGTCTCGGTGCCGACGACCTCCGGGTGCACGCGCACCTTCTTGTTCAGGATCTCCAGGAGATGGTCGTCGTTCTCGCAGACGACCTCGATCAGGATGTCGAACGATCCCGCGGTCAGCAGGACGTAGTCGATCTCGGGGTGTTCGGCGAGGTGTTGCGCCAGAGCCTGGGTGTCACCCACACAGCGGATTCCGATCATCGCCTGGCGGGCGAACCCGAGCTTGAGGGGATCGGTGACCGCGACGATCTGCATGAGTCCGCTCTCGCTGAGCTTCTGGACTCGGTTGCGGACGGCGGCCTCGGACAGGCCGACTTCCTTGCCGATGGAGGCATAGCTGCTCCGACCATCGGCCTGCAGGAGTTCGATGATCTTCTTCGCAGTTGCGTCCAACTGTGTGGATGCAGGGTCAGCCACCCCATGATCGTGACGGATTCCGCAGCGGACCGCAACACAGACGACTGAATCCGCAACGAAACCGTATTTCGACACGTGAATCCGCAACGGCGGCGGTAGGATCTGGGGGTATGTCCTCTCCAACCAGCATTCCGTCCGGCTGGATCGACGGAAAGCCCCATCACTCGACCGGTGCCGATCACATCGTGATCAATCCTGCCACGGATGAGCCGGTCGCGACCGTGAAACTCGCAGGTCGCGGTGACATCGATACCGCGGTGGCCAGTGCTCGCGCCGCGCAGCCCGCCTGGGGTCGTGCGACCCCGGCCGAACGGGCGGGAGTCCTGCTCGCGTTGGCCAGGGCGCTCGACGCCGAGTCCGACCTGCTGATCGCCGAAGAGGTCGCCCACACCGGTAAACCGGTTCGGCTCGCGACCGAGTTCGACATCCCCGGATCGATCGACAACGTCGACTTCTTCGCCGGAGTCGCACGGAATCTCGAGGGCAAGGCGAGCGGGGAATACTCAGGTGACCACACCTCGTCGATCCGCCGGGAACCCGTCGGGGTCGTCGGCACCATCACGCCGTGGAACTATCCGCTGCAGATGGCAGTGTGGAAGGTCATCCCGGCACTCGCCGCCGGCTGTGCGGTGGTGCTGAAACCCGCCGAGATCACGCCGCTGACCACGCTGACGATGGCCCGCATCGCCACCGAGGCCGGACTGCCCGACGGTGTCCTCAACATCGTCGTCGGCACCGGACCGGAAGCCGGCGCCCATCTCGCCGGGCATCCCGACGTCGACATGGTGACATTCACCGGTTCGAGCGCGGTCGGCCGGCAGGTGATGGCGCAGGCCGCCACCAACGGGGCCCGCATCCAGCTCGAACTCGGCGGCAAGGCGCCGTTCGTCGTCTTCGACGACGCCGACCTGCAGGCCGCGATCCACGGTGCGGTCGCGGGCTCGATCATCAACGGCGGCCAGGACTGCACCGCGGCCACCCGCGCGATCGTCGCGCCCGCGCTCTACGACGACTTCGTCGACGGCGTCGCAGACCTCATGTCGCGGGTCGTCATCGGCGATCCGACCGACCCGGCAACGGATCTGGGCTCCCTCATCTCCCGGCGGCACCGCGACAAGGTGGCCGGGATGGTGGACCGTGCGCGGGCGGTCGGTGCGCGCGTGGTCACCGGCGGTAGCGTCCCCGACGGTCAGGGCGCCTTCTACCCGCCCACGCTCGTCGCCGACGTGGCCGAGGATTCGGAGATCTACCGCGACGAGGTGTTCGGGCCGGTGCTCGCGGTCAGTCGTTTCACCGATGACGACGACGCGATCCGTCGCGCCAACGACACCCCGTACGGCCTCGCGGCGTCGGCATGGACGCGCGATGTGTATCGCGCGCAACGTGCTTCGCGTGAGATTCACGCCGGGTGCGTCTGGATCAACGACCACATCCCGATCATCAGCGAGATGCCGCACGGCGGATTCGGTGCCTCCGGCTTCGGCAAGGACATGTCGACCTACTCGCTCGACGAGTACCTGCTGATCAAGCACGTCATGAGCGACATCCACGGCGTCGCCGAAAAGGAATGGCACCGAACGATCTTCACCCTCGGCGGTCCGACGGCGTGACCGACCGGACGTGGGCCTCGCGGCCGACCCAGCGGGGAGTCGAGGTGGTCGCGCGGGCCGCGGCCCGCCCCTTCTGGCTCGACCGCGACCTGCGTCCCGAACCCCGGCCCCGACTCGTCGGCGAGACCACCGCCGATCTGCTGGTGGTCGGCGGTGGCTTCACCGGCCTGTGGGCGGCCGCGCAAGCCGCCGAACGCAATCCCTCCCGATCGATCGTGCTCGTCGAACGCGACCGGCTCGCCGAACACGCCTCCGGACGCAACGGAGGCTTCTGCGCGGCCAGCCTCACACATGGACTCGGCAACGGACTGCAGCGGTTCCCCGACGAGATGCCGACGCTGCTGCGCATGGGTCGCGAGACCCTCGACGCCATCGTCGACACCCTGACCCGCCTGGGCATCGACGCCGACGTCGAGCGCACCGGCGAACTCGACCTGGCGACCACCGACTGGCAGTTCGACGATCTCGCCGAGACCGCGGCCGCCGGGCAGGCACTCGGTGAGGATCTCGTCCTGCTGGACGCATCCGCGGCCCGGGAACGCGTCAACTCCCCGATGGTCCGCGGCGCCCTCTACGACCCGCATGTCTCGATCCTCGACCCCGCCAAACTCGCGTTCGGCCTCGCCGAGGCAGCCGAACGGCTCGGCGTGCAGATCTTCGAGAGCACCGAGGTTCTGGATCTGACCTCGGATTCGTCGGGTGACGAGATCTGCGCCCGGACGGATTTCGGGCACATTCGCGCCGGTCGGGTCGTCGTCGCGACGTCGGCGAGCCGATCGCTGGTCCGCAGACTGCGCCTCTACACGGTCCCGGTGTGGGACTACGCACTGATGACCGAACCGTTGTCGGACGATCAACTCGCCTCCCTGGGCTGGGCTGGGCGCGAGGGACTCGCCGACAGCGGTCCACGCTTCCACTACTTTCGGCTCACCGCCGACAACCGGATGCTGTTCGGCGGTTGGGACGCGCCGTATCACTTCGGGTCCGACGACGACCCCCGCCGCGCCCACCAGCCCGGCGAATGGGCGCTGCTCGGTGATCATCTCCTGCAGATGTTCCCGCAACTCGAGGGGATCACCGCGACGCACACCTGGGGCGGGGTGATCGACACCTGCTCGCGGTTCTGCGCCTTCTGGGACACCTCCCACGGCGGGCGCGTGGTGACGGCGGTCGGTTTCACCGGACTCGGCGTCGGCGCCTCGCATTTCGCGGCTGCCACCGCACTCGACCTCGTCGACGGTCTACGAACCGAACGCACCGCCCTGGAGATGGTGCGCCGCAAGCCCTTACCGTTCCCGCCGGAACCGATCCGCTGGGCGGGAATCACTCTCACCCGGCATCAGATGGCGCGCAGCGAACGTCGCAACGGTCGCCGCGGCGCATGGCTCACGCTGCTGGACCGGATCGGACTGGGCTTCGACAGCTGATGCCGGCGCGCGCGACCTGCCGTGTGGGGCCCGTCGGGAACTACGGGTCCGTGCTCCCCTCAGAGCCCCGCCTTCCCGGTTGCCCAGTACGGTCTGGTGGTGATCGCACGCCTGTCGAGGGTTGTACCGGTGATCAGAGCGCGTCGCTGCTGCTGGATGGACTGAGCGTGTCCGAGGAGAAGGGCGCCGTCGACGTCGGCGAGATCGCCGTTGCGGAGCGCGTCGTCGAGCCAGGCTTGTGTCGTCGCCCCGGGCTCATCGTCGAGGGCAGGGAGAATCCGGTAACCGGGACACCGATCGCTCAGTGCTGCAACAGATCCGGGCGGAGCCTCGATCACCGTGGTTGTCGTGACCGCACCGTGTCCGACGGCGGTGTGCGCGTTGAACGTGCCGAGTGCAGAACCGTCTCCGAGGAAGATCAGGCGAGTTCCGGGCAACCGCGCGGCCACGTGCTTACCAGCCAGAAGGGTGATCTCCGTTCCAGGTCGGAGGGCGCGCAGCCATCGGGTTCCGGGTGCGTCACCGTGAAGGACGGTGAGAATGGTGATGCGTTGGGCGTCGACGACCCCGTGGACCGTGTACCGGCGACCCTCGGTGCGGGTGGCGCGGACCTGGACTTCGTGGCCGGGCTGCCATCCACCGGGCGGTGGCTCGGCCCGGAACTCGACTTCGAGGAAATCGGGAGCGATCTGTTCCGTGGCGAGCACACACGCGCGGCGGCCCATGAGTGCCTCGGCGAACCTGCCGACGAGGGCCGGTGCTGTGGGCATGAGAGTTCTCCTTGCGACGATTGGATTCGGGGTCGTCGATCGGGTGTCGACATATTCTGGTGCGCTGCACCGTTCGTTCGGGGACGATGCCCCTACTGATCCGGCGCGGTCACCTGTGCGGTCTTCTTTCGTGTCTTCGGGATGAGGAAGGCGAGGGCGCAGGGGATGAGGCTGAGCCCGAGTACCCACCAGAAGGTGCCGGTGAACGCGGTGAGGGCCTGGGCCGGTGAGTCGGCGGAGTCGAGTCGGCTCTGCAGGATGACGGCGACGACTGCGACACCGAACGGCGCCCCGACACGCTGCACGACGCTGAACGCCGCGCTGCCGCTTGGTATTTCGTCGTGTGTGAGGCTTCCGAAGGCCAATGTCATGACCGGGAACATGGCGGCGCCGAAGCCGATGCCCTGCAGGAGCTGGCCGGCCAACAGCAGAATCCCGCCGCCGTCGAGACCGGTGAAGACGAAGGGCAGGATGCCGATCATGATGAGTGCGCTACCGCCGGCGACGATGAAGCGGCCGTCGACGTGGGTGGCGATCCGACGGGCGAGCAGGAAGAAGAGCATGGTGCCGGCACCCTGCGGTATCAGCAGTAGGCCGGTGGCCAGGACGCCCTCGCCGCGGATCTGCTGGTAGAACAGCGGCAGCAACAGGGTCAACGCGTAGGTGGTGAACCCGGCCATGAAGGTGATGACGCTGCTGAGTCCGAAACTGCGTCGCGCGAAAAGCCGTACGTCGATGAGAGGTTGGCGGCGTGTGGTCAGCGAGTGGTAGACGAACGCCGCGACGAGCAGGATGCCGATCAGCAACGGCAGCCATGCCGTCACGGCGGTGAACCCGCCGGCGCCGGTGGCCTCGGAGATGCCGTAGGCCAAGGCGATCACACCAGGAGTCAGCAGCGCGAAACCGAGGGTGTCCAGGCGCGTGCCGGGACGGCCGGGAACCTCGGGCAGGAACCGTACGAGTGCGAGTGCGGCCACGCAGACCGGGATGTTGATGAAGAACATCCAGTGCCAGCTCCAGTACTGCAGGATGAGGCCGCCGAGGACCGACCCCAACACCGGGGCGAGCTGAGCCGGGAGCGCGATCGCCACCATGGCCTTGCCGATCCGTTCGGGGCCTGCGGCGCGGGTGAGGATCGAGAACGACAGCGGGATCAGCATGCCGCCCCCGATGCCCTGCACGGCGCGGAACCCGATCAGCATCGGCAGCGAGGTCGCCAGGCCGCAGAAGATCGAGCCGGCGAGGAAGACCGCGACCGAGAAGGCCCAGACGTTGCGAGCTCCGAAGCGTTCGGATGCCCACCCGCTGATCGGGATGACTGCCACGTATAGCAGGAGATAGGCCGTGGCTACCCATTGGGTTTGTGCGATCGAGGCGTCGAAAGCCGCGCGAAGGTGCTCGATCGCGATGTTCACGATCGTGGTGTCCAGCAGCGTCGTGAAGACCCCGAGGACAAGCGCCGCGCTGATCAGGTTCAGTCGCCGCTGCGACACCGGCGCGGACGCGGCCTCGGCGGAGTGTTGAGTTGATGTCACAGAGGCAGACTAAACCGTTTAGTTCAATACACCAAGACTGAACGGTTCAGTATCTCTGTTGTAGGGTGTGGGCATGAATGACCCGAAGCCGGTGCACCTCTTGAGTGAGGCCTCGGCCACGAAGCGTCGGGCCGTGGTGGAGGCCGCGCGGGACCTGTTCGTCAGTCAGGGTGTCGACCGGGTGAGCATGGACGCCGTGGCCGCCAAGGCCAAGGTCTCCAAGGCCACCGTGTACGGATACTTCGGCGACAAGCAACGTCTGTTCCGTTCGATCCTGGCGGACGCGACCGAATCCCTGGATATCTTCGCGAACAAGGTGATCGACGCACATCTCGGTGATGACGCGGGTATCACCACCGTGGCCCGGCTAGAGCAGGCGCTGACGTCGACCGCCATCGACCTCGGCGTCACCGTCGTGGGCTCGATGGAGTATGCCGCTGTGCTGGCCCTGGTGGCGCAACGGCGTTGGCAGGACCCCGACGCCGACGACGATCTGGAGACCGGAGCGGTCGAGAACGCCATCTCCGAGCGGATCGCTCACTTCGCCGGACTCGGTCTGCTCTCCGTGGAGGACCCGCGACGCGCGGCAGATCACTTCTTCGCGTTGACGCTCCTTCTTGCCTTCAACGAGCAACCGAACCCGCTCACCGTCGACTCAGAACGTCTACGGCGCACCATGATCGACGGTGCACACGCTTTTGTGCGCGCCTACGGCGTCGGCTGAGTCCGACCGGCGGATGGGGCGTCGGCCACCACCACACCGGTCAGCCACCGGGTCAGCACGGTGCGCGCGAGCGGGATGGTGACGGGTTCGGTGGCTGCGGCGTCGGCGGGGAAACGATCGGTGGCCTCGACGCCGATGGTCTCGGTGATCAGCGATCGTGACTCGGTGGAGTCGAGCCATTCGCCGACGAGCTCACCGCCGGCCTCGAGGTGGAACTGCACGCCGTACGACTTCCCGTGGCGGTACAACTGATTGACACACGTTGACGACGACGCCAGCAGCGTGGCCCCCGGCGGGAGTGTGAACGTGTCGAAGTGCCATTGCACGACGTCGAATTCCGACGGCACCGTTCCGGACGTCTCACCGTCCGCGGTGCCCCAGACCGGATCGGTGGTGCCCGCATCGTTCAGGGTGACGGTGTGGATGCCGACCTCCGGCGAGGAGGCCGTGTACACGTCGGCGTTCAGCGCGGCGGCCAGGATCTGGGCGCCGAGACATACACCCCAGATCGGGATCCCCAGGTCGAGCGCCCGGCGCAGGAGCGCGATCTCGTCGGCGATCCACGGGATGCGTTGGGCGTCGCCGACTCCCATCGCCCCACCGAGGGTCACCACGGCGTCGAATCCGGTCAGGTCGGTGGGTACCGGCTCACGCCAGATCCGCAAGATGGTGACGTCCGCGAGGTCGATCAGCGGTGGGCCGTAGAAACCCGGGGGCTCGGAGTCGGCGTGGCGGATCTCGAGCACTCGCGCACGTTGGTCGGTCAAGTCGGTGTCGGTCTCCGTGATCGGCGCGGGCTGCGGTCAGCCGCTTTTGGGGACCACGATAACCGGTGCCGTCGTCCACCGGAGGATACGAGAGGCGGTGCTACCGAGGAAGACCCGGTTGGGTGATCCGAGGTGACCGGAGCCGATGGCGACGATGTCGTTGGCGTCCCAGGGGAGATTGGCCAGTGCCTCGTCGAGCGTCGTGCCATCGGCGACGAGGACGTCGACCTCGAGTTCGGGATTCACCTCGGAGCGGGTCTTCTCGAGGAGTTCACGCGCGACGGCGATCTGCGCGGCGCGCACGTCCCTCGACGAGTCGTCGTCGAAGGGCGATTCGAGGGAGACCAGCGAGAGCAGTCGGAGGTCGAGCTTGGCGCGTTCGGCGAGCTTCTCGGCGAACGGGAGCGGATTGTCCTCGCCGGGTCTGACCGGGACGGCGACGGTCACCATGTCGAGGACCGCGTCCACCCGATCCGCATATCCGCGCGGCGCCAATGCGACCGGAACGGGTGAGGAGTGGACGAGTTCGTTGCTGACGGTGCCGAGCGTGTGGCGACTCAGCAACCCGTCGCCCGTGCCGCCGACGACGATCATCTTGGCCCCGGTGTCGACCGCGTGGGAGGCGAGCCCGTCGGCAAAGGACTCGTTGACCGTGACGACGGTGCGATAGGAGAAGCCGGCGGGGATCAGCTCGGCGCCCTCGCGGAGCCAGTCGGCGGCCTGCGCCTCGATGCGCTGTTGATACTGGGCGAGCCCGGGCTGGCCGTCGTAGGGCGTCGGGCGAACCACGCACACCAGGTCGATGGCCGCGCCGGTGACCCGGGCGAGCGCCACGGCGAGGACGACCCCGTCGGCGCCCGAGGGGGTCGCGAGGTATCCGACGGTGAGCCGGGGAGTGCCCGGATCGTCGGTCGGGTCGATGGGCGTCTCTGCGTCAGGGCGGGTTGCGGCGGTCTCAGTAGACATCGGGAACCTTCACCTCGGTGGTCGCGGTCAGTGTCTTGCCCCTGAAGAAGTCGCTGTTGTGGGCGAAACAGGCGAGCATCAGGGGGATTCCGAGAACCAGCATGCCCACCCCGAGGACGAAGACGCCACCGATCCCGCCGACCGAGGTGGCGCCGTAGTCCGGCGAGATCATGTCGATCGCGGAGCGGATGAAGGCCGCCGCCATTGCGAGGCCGCCGAGGAACGGGAAGAGGCCGCGCAGGAAGAAGTTCCGTGCGGAGGCGAACAGGGTCGAACGGAAGTACCACACGCAGGCGAAGGCGGTGATCCCGTAGTAGAAGGCGACCGCCAGTCCGAGGGAGGAGATGGAGTCGGCGAGGGTGTCCTGGCTGAGCAGTGACAGGACCAGGTAGAAGGTGAGGGCCGCGGCACCCATGACGCCGGTGCCGAAGGCGGGGGTCATGTAGCGCGGGTGGATCGAGGCGAACTTCTCGGGCAGTGCCTTGTAGACGGCCATCGACAGGCTGCCGCGTGCGGTGGGCAGGATCGTGGACTGGGTCGAGGACAGCGCGGAGACGCAGACCGTCAGCAGCAGTGCCGACGACATGATCGCGCCGGCCACCGGCTCGCCCAGGATCGTCAGGACGTCCTCGTCGTTCGCGTCGTTCCCCAGTCCGATCCCGGTGTCGCCGAACCCGGCGAACGACTGGATCGCGTAGGCGACCAACACGTAGGTGGCGACCAGGATCACGCACGTGAGAAGGGCGGCTCGGCCCGGGGTCTTGTCGGGGTCCTTGGTCTCCTCGCTGATCGCCAGGCACGCATCCCAGCCCCAGTAGATGAAGATGCACAGGATGACCGCCGCAGCGATCTGCGACTGGTCGAGACCACTGGGCCACAACCAGGACCACTCCGGTGTGATCGCCTGGTCGCCGGCCCGGCCGGTGCCGACCTTCACCAGCGCGATCACGCTCGCGATGACGAGCACGGCGAACTGGATGAACATCAGGATCGCCTGCATGCGTTCGCTGATGACGATGCCGCGGATGCTGATCCAGGTCATGGCGATGATGAAGAAACTGCCGAGCAGGATCTTCGCCAGCAGGCTGTCGGCCAGGCCGTGGAGGCCGAGGAACTTGAACAGGTACAGCGCGGCGATCTCGGAAACGTTGGCGAGCACGATGATCGCGGACACGGCCAGGCCCCACCCGCCAATCCAGCCGATCCACGGACCGAAAGCCTTTGTGCCCCAAGTGAATGTCGTGCCGCAGTCCGGGGTGTCGCGGGACAGTTCGCGGTAGGCGAAGGCCACGAGCAACATCGGGATGAAGGCGAGGACGAACATCGCCGGGGCCTTTGCGCCGACGCTGTCGACCACGAAACCGAGAGTGGCAGCGAGGCTGTAAGCCGGTGCGACGGCGGACAAGCCGATGATGACGTTGCCCATCAGCCCGATCGAACCGAGACGCAGGCCCTTGTTGCCGGGATCATCAACGACGCGGGCCTTGCCGCTGTCTCCGACCGCTCCGGCCTCGATGCGCTCCGCCATGGTGGTTCTCCGCTCACATGATCACGACGAGAGTCAGAGTACGATTCTGCTTCCGATTCCTCCCTGTAAGTTCGAAACCTGGCTCAATTGCGTGCTCGGCACCTGCTCGTCGGTTCGTGTCCACGAGCGGTGTCCTCGGCGACGAGTTTGGACTCGACCCAGATCTGACATCTGGAAAAGCCTCCGCCGGACTGGAATAGCGCGTCGAGTGGTTTGTCCGGCGAATGTCTTGTGTACACCAGCGATGCCGACCACAGCTTCGTGTGGCCGTCCTGATGGGTGAGCGGGACGTCGGTCTGGGTGCGGAGTCGGCCGGCGGCGTCGAACCATACGGCGGCGCCGTTGTGTTGGTGGTCGGAGGTCAGGGTGATCGTGACCGGTTGGGCCTCGTGGCCAGGGTCGGCGCCGGGCGTCGGTGCCGCCGTGGCGGGGGAGAACACCGCCAGACACAGGGCGGTGCTGGTCAGGAGGGTGAGCAGTAGGCGGACGTACAGGACTCGGACCACGAGACTCTCCGTTCGGCGGGCTTGGCTGGGTCCTTCTTGGACGCAACCGGGCGCCGTGCGGTTCCCGATCACCGGACGAGCGTCAGCTCCCGGGTCGTGGTCTGGCGGAAATCCGTTGTGGCATCGAGCAACCGGGTGATCGCCAGACGACCCTGCAGCCGGGCCAGGCCGGCTCCCACGCAGAGATGTAGGCCCTTGCCGAACGCCAGGTGCGAGCCGTGCCCGGACCGGGCGGCGCCGCGGTCGAGGTCGACGGTCGGCGCGGCGTCGAAGTGCTCGGGGTCGCGGTTGGCCACGCGCCACATGAGAAAGATGTGGGAGCCGGCGGGGAGGTGGGTGTCGCCGAGTGTGGTGTCGGCGACGACGTGCCGGAAGTGGCCGCGGAACGGTGATTCCAAGCGCAGGGCCTCCTCGACGAATGCTGGGATGAGGTCGGGGTCGCGACGTAACCGTGCGGCGACCTCGGGGTGTTGCGCCAGAACCCGGACCGCATCGGTCAGCAGGCTGACGGTGGAGTCGGACCCCGCCGCGACGAGTTGCAGGAGAATCATCACCGCCGCCGGGTGGTCCAGGTCGTTGCGGGCCACGGCCGACGCGATGTCGGCGAGCACCCCTCGTCCTGGTGCACCGGCCCTGTCGTTGCGTAGTGCCGAGTCCAGTCGGTCGCCGAGGTAGGCGGTGAGTTCGGCGACCGCCGTGATCGCGGTGGTGAGTTGGCCGGGGGTGATGACGCCGTCGATCAGCACGTTGGTCGCACCGGCCCAGCGGGCGAGATCGTCGATGTCCTCGTGTGGCAGGCCGAGCAGCCCGGTGACCACGGTGATCGGGACACGTTGTGCCACAGCTGTTGTCCAGTCGATTGTGTCGCCGTCGAGTCCCTCGGACCAGGCGGTGTCCACGACCTCGGCGACAAAGGGCTCCAGGGCCCGGATGCGAGCAGGTGTCAGCGACGGCATGACCAGCGACCGGTGGAGGCGGTGGCGCGGGCCGTCGGCGGTGGCCAGGACGTGCATCGCATCGCCGAGTCCGGCGACCGGGAACTCCGACACCGACCCGTCGTCGTGGCAGACCATCGTGGCGGTCAGGTTCGACGAGAAGTCCCCGGGTCGTCGCACCACCTCGGCGATGAGCTCCCAGGAACCAACGGCGAAGAACGGGGAGTCGCCGACCTGCTGCACCGGGGACCCGGTGTGGAAACGCGAGAGGAAGGCGGGGTCGTCGAGTGCGAGCATGCACCCAGCGTCTCCGACGGGGCGCGGCGGGGACAACGGTTCTCGCCGAAGTCGACACGGGGAGATCGTGGCGCCGGGATTCGATGTCTCACGAACCCTTCTTGACCTGCCAGAAAACGCACCCAGCCAGCTGTTCCTTGTCTCATGATGAGATTCGACGACGGAGGGCGTGCATGGCTGACTGGCTCGTGGGTGGCGATCGCGGCGACGCGGCGCGAAGGAGGCTCGTGTCGCAGGCCGCGACACTGATCGCCTCGCGTGGACTCGATGCGTTCAGCATCGACGAACTGGCCGCTCGAGCCCACTGCTCCAGGGCGACGATCTACCGTCACGCCGGTGGCCGTGCCCAGTTGATCGAGGCGGTGTTGTCGACGACCGCCGCCCCGGTCCTCGAATCGATCCGCGCGGAAGCGGCCGGCACGGCGGGGGAGGAGCGCGCCCGGATCGCGATCACCGCGGCGGTCGGCGCCCTGCGTGCAGATCGGGTGATACGACAGTTCCTCCGGCCGGCAAGCCTCATCGCGACGACGCCGACCGTGCTCGCCTCGCCGACCGTGCTCGATGTGGCCGCAGAACTCATCGGCATCGACCCCGACGACACAGTCGCCGCCCGGTTCGCGATCCGGTCGGTGCTGACCATGCTGCTCTGGCCGGCGACCCCCGAGGAAGAGGCGGCGCTCGTGGACTCGATCATCGCGGGGATCTTCCGGGGCGAGGCATCGAACGCCCGCCAGACGTAGCGGTCCGTGTCGCCCAGCAGCACGATCCGCTACATGTGCGAATGAGCAACGGCCCGCACCGAAGTCGGTGCGGGCCGTTGCCGGGCTGCAGAGAAAGCTGAAACGTCTAGCGCGAGAACATGAGTGCGCGCTTGACCTCCGAGATCGCCTGCGTCACCTGGATGCCGCGGGGGCATGCGTCGGTGCAGTTGAAGGTCGTGCGGCAACGCCACACACCGTCGACGTCGTTGAGGATGTCGAGACGCTCGACGGCGCCCTCGTCACGGCTGTCGAAGATGAAGCGGTGCGCGTTGACGATCGCGGCCGGGCCGAAGTACGAACCTTCGGTCCAGAACACCGGGCAGCTCGTGGTGCAGCAGGCACAGAGGATGCACTTGGTGGTGTCGTCGAAGCGGGCGCGGTCGCTCTGGCTCTGGATGCGCTCACGGGTCGGCTCGTTGCCCGAGGTGATCAGGAACGGCTTGATCGCGCGGTACGCGTCGAAGAACGGCTCCATGTTCACGACGAGATCCTTCTCCACCGGCAGGCCGCGGATCGGCTCGACGGTGATGGTGATCTCCTTGGACTTGTCCTTGGGGAGCATGTCCTTCATGAGGAGCTTGCAGGCCAGGCGGTTGACGCCGTTGATGCGCATGGCGTCGGAACCGCACACGCCGTGGGCACAACTGCGGCGGAACGTCAGGGTGCCGTCGAGGTAGCCCTTCACGTACAGCAGCAGGTTGAGCAGGCGGTCGGTCGGCAGCGCCGGGACGCGGAAGCTCTCGAAGCCCTGGGCGTCGGGATTCTCCGGGTTGAACCGGAAGATCTTCAACGTGACCATGGTGGCCTCGTCGGGCACCGGGGGCAGCGGCGGCTCGTCGGAGGAGGGTGCGGGCTTGTCCAGAACAGATGTCATCAGTACTTACGCTCCATCGGCTCGTAACGGGTCTGCACCACGGGCTTGTAGTCCAGCTCGATGTCCGAGAGAAGGTCGGTGCCCTTCTTGTAGGCCATGGTGTGACGCATGTAGTTCACGTCGTCGCGATCGGGGTAGTCCTCGCGGGCATGGCCGCCACGCGATTCCTTGCGGTTGAGTGCACCGACCACGGTGACCTCGGCCATCTCGAGCAGGAAGCCCAGCTCGATGGCCTCGAGGAGGTCGCTGTTGAAACGCTTGCCCTTGTCGTGGACCTTGATGTGGGCGTAGCGCTCCTTGAGTGCATGGATGTCGGTGAGGGCCTGCTTGAGGGTCTCCTCGGTCCGGAACACCGATGCGTTGGCGTCCATCGACGCCTGGAGCTCGGTGCGGATGTCGGCGACGCGCTCGTGACCGTGCTCCGACAGGAGCAGCTCCAGCCAGCCGTCGACCATCTCGGTCGGCTGCTCGGGCAGTTCGGCGAAGTCGGCGTTGTTCGCGTACTCGGCGGCGGCGATGCCGGCGCGGCGTCCGAAGACGTTGATGTCGAGCAGCGAGTTGGTGCCGAGGCGATTGGCGCCGTGCACCGACACGCAGGCACACTCACCGGCTGCGTACAGACCGTGGACGACCTCGTCGTTGTTGCGCAGCACCTGACCGTTGATGTTGGTCGGGATGCCACCCATGACGTAATGGCACGTCGGGAACACCGGCACGTACTCGGTGACCGGGTCGACGCCGAGGTAGGTGCGGGCGAACTCGGTGATGTCCGGCAGCTTCTCGTTGAGGACGTCCTCGCCGAGGTGGGTCACGTCGATGTAGACGTAGTCCTTGTTCGGTCCGGCGCCGCGGCCCTCGAGCACCTCGAGAACCATGGAGCGGGCGACGATGTCGCGGGGCGCAAGGTCCTTGATGGTGGGGGCGTAGCGCTCCATGAAGCGCTCGCCGTCGGCGTTGCGCAGGATGCCGCCCTCACCGCGGACGGCCTCCGAGATGAGGATGCCGAGACCCGCGAGGCCCGTCGGATGGAACTGGTGGAACTCCATGTCCTCGAGCGGCAGGCCCTTGCGGAAGACGATGCCCATGCCGTCACCGGTGAGGGTGTGGGCGTTGGACGTCGTCTTGTACATACGGCCCGAGCCGCCGGTCGCGAAGACGATCGACTTGGCGTGGAAGACGTGGATCTCGCCGGTGGCGAGCTCGTAGGCGACGACGCCGGTGGCGACCTGCTCGCCGTCCTCGTTCTCGGTGAGGCAGATGTCGAGTGCGTAGAACTCGTTGAAGAACTCGACGTCGTGCTTGACGCAGTTCTGGTACAGGGTCTGCAGGATCATGTGACCGGTGCGGTCGGCGGCGTAGCAGGCGCGGCGCACGGGCGACTTGCCGTGGTCGCGGGTGTGCCCGCCGAAACGACGCTGATCGATCTTGCCCTCGGGCGTCCGGTTGAACGGGAGACCCATCTTCTCCAGATCGAGCACCGCGTCGATGGCCTCCTTGGCCATGATCTCGACGGCGTCCTGATCGGCGAGGTAGTCACCACCCTTGACGGTGTCGAAGGTGTGCCACTCCCAGTTGTCCTCTTCAACGTTGGCCAGCGCGGCGCACATGCCGCCCTGGGCCGCGCCGGTGTGGCTACGGGTGGGGTAGAGCTTGGTCAGAACCGCGGTGCGGGCACGCGGTGCGGCTTCGATCGCCGCGCGCATCCCGGCGCCGCCGGCGCCCACGATGACGACGTCATAGCGGTGTTCCTGCATGTTGATGGTCTCCTTTAGCCGACGCTGTTGACGTCGAAGGTGAGGATCGCGTAGGTGCCCAGCACCAGGGTCAGGATCATCGACACGGCCAGCAGCACGTTCAGCCAGAAGCGGGTCGAGTCCTTGCGCGAGTAGTCGGCGATGACGGTGCGCACGCCGTTGCCGCCGTGCAGCTGGGCGAGCCACAGCATGGTCAGGTCCCAGATCTGCCAGCCGGGCGAGCTCCAGCGCGCGGCGACGAACGAGGCGTCGATCCGGTGCACGCCGCCGTCCCAGGCGAGCATGATGAACATGTGGCCGATCGTCAGGAAGACGAGGATCAGGCCGGAGAAGCGCATGAACATCCATGCGTTCTTCTCGAAGTTGCCGCCCTTGGGCTTACGCGGGGAGCGGGGGTTGTCCAGGCTGGCCGGACGGTCGTGTTCCTTGCCGAGGGTCTTCGCGACACCGGTGGCTTCCGAGGTGGTCATCTCTGGTGTCTCCTACAGGTGGCTGAACATGATCTGCAGCAGGCGGATGGCGCCGGCGGCGAACACGACGACGAACAGGGTCATCGCGACCCACAGCATCTGACGCTGGTACTTGGGGCCCTTGGACCAGAAGTCCACCAGGATCAGGCGCACGCCGTTGAAGGCGTGGAACAGGACGCAGGCGACCAGGGCGATCTCCATGAGACCGATGATCGGGGTCTTGTAGGTTTCGATGATCTCGTCGTACTGGTTGGGATCGACGCGGATGACCGCGGTGTCCAACACGTGCACGAACAAGAAGAAGAAAATGGTGACGCCTGTGATGCGGTGCAGAACCCAGGACCACATGCCCGGGTCGCCGCGGTACAGAGAACGTCGACGCACCGGGTCAGGTGCGACTTCGGTCGAGGTGCTCATCGGAAAAGTGGCCTCCAACATCGTCGATGGACGCGTCGAATCGGCATGCTCCGACTCGACCATGGACCCATGACAAGAGACTCTAAACCCATGCCCATTCCGGTGATAAATTGCCCGAACCGATTTGAGGCACAAGACATTACGACTTAGGTTTGCCTTACCCAAGCTTTTGCGCCGATGAACAGCGCATGTCCGGTTGGTTACACCCTTTGCCTGGAGGTGGGCGTGAGTACCGAAATCGAATGGGATGTTCTGCGACACAAAGCAACTGAGATGTTGTCCCATGCCTACGCCCCGTACTCGCGTTACCCGGTGGGGGCCGCGGGAATCACCTCCGACGGGCGTGTCGTGGCAGGTTGCAATGTGGAAAATGTCTCATACGGTTTGGGTATCTGTGCCGAGGTGTCACTCACCGCTCAATTGATCTCACAAGGCGGGAAGTCCCTGCGTGCGGTCACCGTCACCGACGCTTCCGGCAAGGTTCTGATGCCGTGCGGGCGGTGTCGGCAGGTGCTCCTCGAGCACGGCGGGCGCGACCTCCTCGTCGATCACCCGTCCGGTCCACGCGTCCTCTCCGACCTCCTGCCCGACGCCTTCGGTCCCGACGACATCGCCGAGGTCGTCTCGTGACCGCCTCTGTCGAGCCCGCCGCCGACGAGGTGATCCACGCCGTCTCGGTCATCGCGACCAAGCGTGGGGGCGGCGAACTCAGCGACGCCCAGATCGCGTGGATCGTCGACGGGTACACCCGCGGCGAGGTCGCCCCGGAACAGATGTCGTCGTTGTTGATGGCCATCTATCTCCGTGGGATGAACCGCCGGGAGATCGCGACGTGGACCCGCGCCATGATCGACAGCGGACGGCGGATGGACCTGACGGGCCTGCGCCGCGACGGCCGTCGGCTGATCACGGTCGACAAACACTCCACGGGCGGCGTCGGCGACAAGATCACGTTGCCGCTCACTCCGCTGGTTGCCTCGTTCGGAGTGGCGGTGCCGCAGCTGTCCGGTCGGGGTCTCGGCCACACCGGCGGCACCCTGGACAAACTGGAATCGATCCCCGGCTGGCGGGCCGAGGTGAGCACCGAGGAGATGATCGGCCAGCTCGAACGCGTCGGCGCGGTCATCTGTGCCGCCGGCGCGGATCTGGCCCCCGCCGACCGCAAGCTCTACGCGCTGCGTGACGTCACCGGGACGGTCGAATCCATCCCGCTGCTGGCCACCTCGATCATGAGCAAGAAGATCGCCGAGGGCACCGGCGCACTCGTCCTCGACGTGAAGACCGGTTCGGGCGCCTTCCTGCCGGACGAGTCCGACGCGCGCGAGCTGGCGTCGACGATGGTCGAACTCGGCCACGACGCCGGGGTCGACACCCGGGCGCTGATCACCGACATGAGCGTTCCGCTCGGCCTGGCGGTCGGCAACGCCGTCGAGGTCGCCGAATCGGTCGAGGTCCTCGCCGGCGGTGGCCCGGCCGATGTCGTCGAGCTGACCCTCGCGCTCGCACGGGAGATGCTCGACGCGGCGGGCCTGCCCGACGCCGATCCCGCCGAACACCTGGCGAACGGCCGGGCGATGGACTCCTGGCGGTCGATGATCTCCGCACAGGGCGGAGATCCGGACACCCCGCTGCCGGTCGCCCGGCATCAGGACGTGGTCACCGCCGACCGGAACGGCGTCATGACCGACATGGACGCGCGTGCGGTCGGAGATGCGGCGTGGCGCCTGGGCGGAGGACGATCCAAGCCCGGCGAAGCGGTGTCGGCGGAGGCAGGCGTCGTCATCCACGCCAGACCCGGCGACCGTGTCCGCGCCGGCCAGCCGCTGTTCACCTTGCACACGCAGGATGAGAACCGGATCGCGGGCGCGCGCTCGAGTCTCGACGGTGCGGTGCGGATCGAGATCGGCACCGACGACACGAGCGGCGTCGGCGACCGGCCACTGATCATCGATTCCGTTAGGTTCACAAGATGACGACGCTGGATCCGGCGCACCTCACCCTCGCGCCCAAGGTTCTCCTCCACGACCACCTCGACGGCGGGCTGAGGCCGGCGACCGTCCTGGAGCTCGCGCACGAGGTCGGCTACGACGGACTGCCCGTCGACGACGCGGCCGGACTCGGGCGGTGGTTCCGCGAAGCCGCCGACAGCGGCTCCCTCGAGCGCTATCTCGAGACCTTCACCCACACCGTCGCCGTCATGCAGACCGTCGACGCCCTCGAACGGGTGGCGCGCGAGTGCGTGGAGGACCTCGCCGACGACAACGTCGTCTACGCCGAGGTCCGGTACGCCCCGGAACAGCATCTCGAGGCGGGACTCACCCTCGACGAGGTGGTGGAGGCGGTGCTGCGCGGATTCGCCGACGGCGAGCGGATCGCCGCCGACCGCGGGAAGACGATCATCGTCCGCTGTCTGGTCACCGCGATGCGGCACGCGGCGCGCTCACGGGAGATCGCCGAACTGGCGGTGCGCTACCGCGATCGCGGCGTCGTCGGCTTCGACATCGCGGGTGCCGAGGCCGGTCATCCGCCCACCCGTCATCTCGACGCCTTCGAGTACATGCGGGCCAACTGTGCGCCGTTCACCATCCATGCGGGCGAGGCGTTCGGCCTGCCGTCGATCCATGAGGCCATCGGCTTCTGCGGCACCGACCGTCTCGGCCACGGGGTTCGGGTCTTCGACGACATCGAACTCCCCGACGGCGTCGACCTCGCCGCCCACTCCTTCACCGGGGCGAAGCTAGGCCTCATCGCGAACATCGTGCGCGACAAGCGGATTCCGCTCGAACTGTGCCCGAGTTCGAATGTGCAGACCGGGGCGGTCACCTCGCTCGCCGAGCACCCGTTCAACGTGTTGGCCCGGCTCCGGTTCCGGGTCACCGTCAACACCGACAACCGGCTCATGGGCGACACCACGATGAGCAAGGAGTTCGGGCTGCTCGCCGACCAGTTCGGTTACGGCTGGGCCGATTTCGAACGCTTCACGGTCAACGCCATGAAGTCGGCGTTCATCCACTTCGACGAACGGCTCGCGGTCATCGACGACGTGATCAAGCCGGGTTACGCGGTGCTGCTCGGGTCGGGCTGACCTCGATACCGAAAAGAACTCCTTTCGATACGCCCCTCCGCACGCTCCGGGGCTACTCAAGGAGCGGGAAGGATCAGCCCTTTCGGACGAGCCGGGGCCACTCAAGGAGCGGGGACGGGCTAGCCCTTCCGGACGAGCCGGGTCTCGAAGTCGTGCTCGAGCGCCCGCCAGGCCTCGGCCTCGTTGTCGAACGGTCCGCTCGGGGCCATCCGCTTCGGGTCGGGGTTGACGGTGTAGTCGACGAACCAGCCGAGGGGAGTCGACGTACCGAGGGCCTCGTTGACGGTGTCGTCGCCGGCGTAGTCGGCTGCGTCGGTGAACAGTTCGACGGCGAGGTCGAGCTGGTCGCGGTCCATGCGGCGCGGGCCGTCGGCGATGTCCTCGGCGAGGCCGGGCAGCACGTAGACGTTGTCGTCGATCACGTCGAACTCGAGTGAGCCGTTGGTGGCCTCGGTGCGGACGTCCTCGAACGTCGACAGCTCGGCGAGATCGTGGGTGTTGTCGTCGGCGAGGAAACGCGAGAGCGAGCGCGCCGACGTGAACACGAAGATCTTGCCCTTGGTGCCGAGGAAGACCGGGTCGTCGCCGAGGTAGCAGCGCAGTGTCAGGTACTCGTTGCCGCTCGTGACGATCTTGATCGGGTCGATGCCGACCGACGCCCAGAAATCGTCGTCGTCGTAATCGTCGTCCTCATCGTCATCTTCGTCGTCGGCGTCATCGGTGGCGTCGTCCGCGGTCTCGACGATCTCGATGTCGTCGTCGTCCGGCTCGTCCTCGTCTTCGGCAGACGCGGCGGCCTCGAGTTCGGCCTCGGCGGTCTCGACGGCCTTCGCGTCGACCTTCGGCGTGGTGATGACCTCGTCGATCGCGTCGAGGACATCGTCCCAGTGCTTGGCGATGAGACGGCCGATGCGGACCCAGAGGTCGAGGCCCTCGCGGCCCTCGAAGTTGCGGGTGCCGGTGGTGACCGCACCCAGGATCGGGTTGCCGTTGAAGAACTTCGTGATCGCGGTCAGTTCGCAGACCTCGCCCAGGATGCGCACGATCTCGAGCGCGTCCTCGAGTTCGGCGATGACCTCGGGGGTCGGATCCTCGGCGGCGAGCTCGGGCACGCCCACCAGGTCGTAGGTGTGGCGCTCGTCGGGGATCAGCTCCTCGGCCTGCACGCCGACGATGGTCGGCCACGCCGGGTGCTCGACGAGGTCGTTGTCGTCGTTGGTGCGGATGAAGGCCGCCAGCTCGGCGACACCGGGCAGGACGTAGAGATCCTCGTCGAGACCGAGGAACGCCTCCCACTCGTCGTCACCCTCTCGCCAGCGGGGTGCCCACAGGGTGAAGCTGTTTCCGTCGGTGAGTCCGAGCTCAATCGGGACGATGTCTCCGGCCATGGGGACACAGCCTAGCGATTGATCGCCGTGGATCCAGTAGTGCCCCCACAGAGGCCGAACGCTCTTCGCGCCACGTTGTCATCGGGGGCGGAAGAATCCTTCGAAGGTCTGGTCGAGATTGGTCGTCCGAACCGGGGAGACGCCGACCGGGTCGCCGGCCTCGATCATCTGATCGTTGCCGATGTACATGGCCACGTGCCCGGACCACACGGCGAGATCGCCGGGCTGTAATTGGGCTCGTGACACGCGGATTCCGGCGGTGTCCTGATCCTGGGCCAGGCGGGGGAGTTCGAGACCGGCCTGCCGGTAGGCCCATCTGGTGAAACCACTGCAATCGAAACCGGCGGGCGTCGTCCCGCCCCAGAGATAAGGAACACCCCGCTGGCTCAGTGCGGCTTGCACCGCCGTCGCCGCCCGCTCGTTCGGCGCGTGGGCCACCGAACCGTCGGGAAGTGTGATCGGCACGCCCCCGGGGGCCGGCGACCCCGAAGGGTGCTCGCCGGTCGCCGAGCCGCCGGTGATCGTGACCGGCGCGGGTGCGATCCGCCGCCCGAGGGCCGCCATCGCGTCGGTGTCGGCGCGGAGGTCGGCGCGTGTGCGAGCGACGATCTCGAGACCGCGGCCGAGATGCTCGGCCGCCACCGGCAGCATCGTCAGCAGGCCGGCCGGGCTGAACAACTCGCTCCCGAACGCGCGGGCCCGACGTTCGAGAGAGTCCACCAGGCCGAGGAGTTGGGTCGACGCCGTCTGCACCTTCCCGCCGGCGCTCTCGACGAGGCGGGCGAACGCATCGGCGTCGTCGGCCAGCGTGCCCATGCTCTGCTGAAGTCTCCCCGCGGCGTCGACGGCCGCTGCCGCGCCGGAACCCTCCCAGTGTGTGCGCACCGCTTCGGTGGCGGCAGACGATCCACGGCGTGCGGCGTCGACCGCACCCGCGGCGGCACGGACGGTCTCCGCCGGGTTACCCGGGGCGAGGATGCCGGTGCCCAGTGCCGCAACGAGTTGGCGCAGGGGTCCGACGAACATGTCGACGTCGAGCATCAGAGGGTGAACCCCCGGTCCGCGGCCGCGCAGTCGCAGGCGAGGTAGGTGTCGTCCGCGCGGCGGGTGGCCGAGGCGATGTCTTCCTGCCGCGACGCCGTCGTCTCGAGGTTGCTCCGGTGAATCAGGAGGAACTCGACCACCGCGGCGAGAAACTCTGCGCCGATGACCCCGAACGTGATCGCGAGATCGACCAGAACTGCCTCGTCGCTGCGGGCCTGATCGCCGACCAGCACGCTCCCGGTGCGGTGCGTCGACGAGAACTCCTGCAGCGCTGCAGATTCCGTCATCAGTTCGGAGGTCCGGGCGGACCCGGGACGGGAGAGGTCGGCGGTTGGGGCGGTGGATCGCGGGCTCATGGGTTTTCGACGCGGTGGACGCCGGTTCGGTTCCATCGAGTGCGGACGAACCCCGCCGCCGGCGATGCGCGGTACCTCGATGCACACGCGGGTGGGGTTCAGGAAATAGTGTGGTCGCCATGGAACGCCTGATCGTCGACCATCCTCTCGCCGCCGCTCGTCTGACGACGATGCGGGACGAGACCACCGACAACGCCGGATTCCGTGCGGCACTCTCGGATCTCACCCAGATGCTGATCTACGAGGCGCTCGCCGGTGCGCCCAGAGCGGACGTGCAGATCAGCACGCCGCTCGTCCCGCACACCGGATCACGGCTGGCGAAGCCGCCGCTGCTGGTCCCGGTCCTGCGTGCCGGCCTCGGGATGGTCGAGCAGGCGCATGCGATGGTGCCGGAGGCCCGGGTGGGTTTCGTGGGTATCGCCCGCGACGAGGAAACCGCCCAGCCGGTGCCGTATCTCGAGTCCCTGCCCGAGGATCTCTCCGGGCTGCCCGTCTTCGTCCTCGACCCGATGCTCGCGACCGGCGGGTCGATGCTGCACACGATCGAGCTGCTGGTCGCGCGCAACGCCACCGACATCACCGCGGTCTGTGTCGTCGCGGCACCTCAGGGAGTCGAGTTGCTCGAGAAGGCGGGCCATCCGTGCCGTCTGGTCGTGGCCGCGATCGACGAGGGCCTCGATGACGCCAACTACATCGTCCCGGGACTCGGCGACGCCGGCGACCGTCAGTTCGGCCCGCGCTGAGGGAGACCCCGGGCCGTTTGGTTGCTGCGTTCAGCCCGGTGACGACCAGTAGGCGAGCATCGGCTCGTTCGCCAGTACCGAACCGCCCTCCACGATGGTGAGACTCGACGGGGACACCAGGTAGCGGACGGCTCCGTTGCTCGCCTCGAAGGTGTTGCCGACGCGGGTCGGGAACTGCAACTCGATGCCGCCCTCGGGAGCCTGTCCCTTGTAGTACCAACGGCCCGTCTGATTGCCGACCTGGCAGATGACCACGCGCGACCGCGAGGTCTGACCGATCGCGACCGCCGGGTCGTCGGCGGCGTTGCAGCGCGGTCCGGTGACGAACCCCTGCCAGTCCGCGCCCGCCACGGTGGGGGCCGGACGGTTCGGCGGCGGCGACGGCGTCGTCGTCGTGATGGTGGTCGGGGTCGGCGGCGGGGACTGCGTGACCGTACTCGTGATCGTGGGCGGCTCCGAGGTGGTGGAGCCGGCGGCAACCGTGTCGGTGGACTCCTCGTCGGCGGGGATCAGCAGGAACGCGGCCAGCACGCCCGCGACCACCAGCAGGACGCCGGCGCCGATGGCCACCAGAACCGCGGGCGACGTCCACGGGGAGCGTGGCGGTGGCGGCGGACTCTGCGGATAGCCACCGGGCCCGTAGGCGCCCGGGTACCCGCCGGGCGGATAACCGCCGGAGCCGTCGGGTGGGTAGGTCATGGTGCTCCTCGGGTTCTTTCGGGACGCGTCGGGGGAGAATTCGCCGCCGGGATCGGTTCTACAGTTCGCCGATGATCTGGGCGAGCAGTTCGCCCATACGCGTCGCCGATGCACGCCCGACCTCGAGCACCTCGGCGTGACTGAGGTGTTCGCCGGTCATCCCGGCGGCCAGGTTGGTCACCAGCGAGACCCCGAGGACCTCCAACCCTGCGGCGCGTGCGGCGATGGTCTCGTGCACCGTCGACATGCCGACCAGGTCGGCGCCCAGCGTGCGCAGCATCCGGATCTCGGCGGGGGTCTCGTAATGGGGTCCCGGCAGGCCGGCGTAGACACCCTCGGTGAGGGAGGAGTCGACGCGCCGGGCGATCCCGCGCAGGCGGGGGGAGTAGGCGTCGACGAGATCGACGAACTGTGCGCCGACCAACGGGGAACGCGCGGTCAGGTTGAGGTGGTCGGAGATCAGGATCGGCTGACCCACCGACATGTCCTCGCGTAGACCGCCGGCCGCGTTGGTGAGCACGACGGTGTGGACGCCGGCCGCCGCCGCAGTCCGCACCGGATGCACGACCCGTGCGAGATCGTGGCCCTCGTAGGCATGAATCCGGCCCAGCATCAACAGGGCTCGACGGTCTCCGACCCGAACGGAATGGATCACGCCGCCGTGGCCGGCGGCCTTGGGTGGGGTGAAGCCCGGGATCGACGACATCGGCAGCGAACGGATCGGTGCACCGAACGCGTCGGCGGCCGGGGCCCATCCGGAACCGAGGATCACGGCCACATCGTGTGCGGCGGCGTCGGTCTCGGCGGCGATGGTGGCGGCAGCGACGAGGGCCGCGGCGTCGGCGTCGGCAGTGGGATCCATGCGCCAACCCTAAACGGTGGCCCCGACGCCGGTGCGGCCCTGCGGCGGCGTGCGAGCGCCGCGCCGGGAGAGGACGCGCCGCGGAGCGATAAGGTCTGTTCATGCCATATCTCAACGAGGTCGGGGAGGTCGTCGAACTCCATCTCGGGGCCAAGGGCGCCGAGCTCGACGAGTCGAACCCCGAGAACCGCTTCCGTCTGGAATGGCTCGACGAGGTGGAACGGCTGCTCGCTGAGGTGAGCGCCGACCCGAAGCGTCCGCTGGTGCTGACCGCGACCGGCAAGTTCTTCACCAACGGGCTCGACACCGACCACATCTTCGCCGCGCCGGATCAGCTGCCCGCATACCTCGACCGTGTGCACGCGCTGTACGCCACGATCCTCACCCTCCCGGTGCCGACGGTCGCGGCGGTCAACGGCCACGCCTTCGGCGCGGGCGCCATGCTCGCCCTCTGCGCCGACCACCTGGTCATGCGCACCGAGCGCGGCTTCTGGTCGTTGCCGGAAGCGGCCCTGAACATGCCGTTCACCCGCGGGATGTCGACGCTCCTGCGCACACGACTCACCGACCGGACCGCGACCGAGGCGATGTACACCAGCCGGCGATACGGCGCCGCCGACGCGGTGTCCGCCGGCATCGTCGACGAGGCGGTGGAGGCGGATCAGCTGACCGCCCGCGCCGCCGAGATCGCCACCGCCGGTGCGGCGACGGTTGGACCCAACCTCGCGTTGATCAAGCGGGGACTCCGCGGCCCGCTGCTCGCCGACCTCGCCGTTCCGACGCCCGCCGGGGTCCTGTCGTGACCGGCGTGATGGCCGAGAGTCAGCCGGACGCGTCGAGGATCATCGATGCGTGGCTCGCCGATCACGCCCCTGATCTCGTCGCCTGGCGCCGTGACATCCACGCCCATCCCGAACTGTCCCGGCAGGAGGTGCGCACCACCGAACTGGTGATGGCCGAACTGTCGGCCGCGGGCCTCGACCCGCGTCGGCTCCCGCTGGGCACCGGCGTGGTCTGCGACCTCGGGCCGGCCGGCGAACCGCGGATCGGTCTGCGCGCCGACATGGACGCGTTGCCGGTCACCGAACACACCGGCCTCCCGTTCACCTCGACGGTCGAGGGGGCGTCGCACTCCTGCGGACACGACGCCCACACGGCGATCCTGATCGGCGTGGCCAAGCTCCTGGCCTCGGCGGGACCGCTCCCGGTGGGGGTCCGACTGATCTTCCAGGCGGCCGAGGAGGTCATGCCCGGCGGTGCGCTCGACGCCATCGAGGCCGGCGTGACCAGCGGACTCGGGCGCATCTTCGCCCTACACTGCGATCCGCGTCTACCCGTCGGCACCGTCGGCCTGCGTTCGGGTCCGTTGACCTCGGCAGCCGACCACATCGACCTGCAGCTCCACTCCGCAGGCGGGCACACGTCCCGACCGCACCTGACCGGCGACCTGATCTACGCGATGGGCACCGTTATCACCGGACTGCCCGGGGTGCTCTCGCGGCGCGTCGACCCGCGGTCGGGAACGGTCATGGTGTGGGGTGCGGCCAATGCCGGCAGCGCCGCCAACGCGATTCCGCAGGAAGGCCGGATGCGCGGCACGGTGCGCACCGGCGACCACGGCACCTGGGCGACCCTGGAGCCGCTGGTCCGCAGCGTCGTCGGTGAGCTCCTCGCGCCGCTCGGCGTGCGCTACGACCTCTCCTACTTCCGGGGTGTGCCGCCGGTGGTCAACGACGAGGTCGCCGTGGGGATGCTCGAACGCGCGGTCGCCGCGATCGGACCCGACGCCGTCGCCGCCACACCGCAGTCACCCGGCGGCGAGGACTTCTCCTGGTACCTCGAACAGGTTCCGGGCGCCATGGCGCGCCTCGGTGTGTGGGACGGTTTCGGCCCGCAGGTCGACCTGCACTCGCCGAACTTCGACCTCGACGAACGCGCACTGGCGATCGGTGTCCGCACCCTCGCGGGCGTCGTCCTCAACGCACGCAGCGCCACCGGCGAACCGCCGGAGCTCACGCCGCCGTTCGCGCCCTAGGCGTCGGGGTCCTTTCGATACGCTCGCAAGCTCGCTACTCAAGGAGCAGGTGAAGGCCGTTCGCGCCAGCTCGCTACTCAAGGAGCAGGTGAAGGCCGTTCGCGCCACCTCGCTACTCGAGGAGCAGGTGAAGGCCGTTCGCGCCCTGGGCGTCGGGGTCAGGATTCGACGGGCCCCGGCCCGGGGCCGACGTTGCGCGACTCGCGCAACCGCAGGTCCTGCACGTAGTCGGCAGGGGCACCGGCGATCTCCGCAGCCTCGGCCATGACGCCGAGGTAGCGGGCCGAGGGGAGCCCGCCCTCATAGGCATCGAGCACGTAGAGCCAGGCCAGCACAGGGCCGTCGGCGGTGTCGACGCGGGCGCGGATCTTGCGGTGGATACCGAGTTCGGACCCCTCCCAACGGTCGAGGAGCTCCTCGTCTTCGGTGGTCACGTCGTACAGGACGACGAAGACGCGGGCGTCGGGATCCTCGCGGTCCTCGGTGACCGTCGCCAGGGAACCCTCCCAGCCGATGTCGCCGCCACCGAAGGTCAGGCGCCATCCGCGTAGCCATCCCGTACCCGCCATCGGCGAGTGCGGCGCGCGTTCCGCCATCTGCTCGGGATGCATGTTCGATCCGTACGCGGCGTATATAGGCACGGATGGAGCCTAGTGGGTCGACGGCGACTCGGAAAGGCGACAGGCAGGGGCGAAGGAGTGGCGTACGACGCACGCGGGGCCACCACGTGGCGTGTTGCGGAACGATCCGGACTAGGTTGGTACATGGCGCGACACCATGTGACGGTCCGCCACACCAGAGCTACGCACAACCCCGCGGGGCTCGACCCAGTCGGATCTGCCGTCGGACACCACTGAAGTCGGACGCCCGTCGGTCCGGCGCCAGCCAGTTCGCCCATTCGACAACACCACATCGGGCGCGCGGTGCCCCACGAGGGCAGCCGCGGCGATACCGGTGAAGGACAGGAGTGCACAGTGACCAGGATCGTCATCATCGGCGGTGGCCCAGCGGGTTATGAGGCGGCGCTCGCCGCGGCCGCGTACGGAGCCGACATCACGGTGATCGATTCGGATGGCATCGGTGGCGCCTGCGTGCTGTGGGACTGCGTCCCCTCGAAGACCTTCATCGCCTCCACCGGCATCCGCACCGAGGTCCGCCGCGCCATCGACCTCGGCATCAACATCAAGGCCGACGACACCCTGATCACGCTCCCGCAGATCCATCAGCGCGTGCGCGACCTCGCCTTCGCCCAGTCCGCCGACATCAAGTCGCGACTCGTCAGCGAGGGCGTCAATCTGGTCACCGGCACCGCCGTGCTCGACGAGGCACAGGTCGGCGTCTCGACCCACAGCGTCCTCGCGACCCTCGCCGACGGCAGCACCCAGCGCTTCGACGGCGACGTCGTCCTGATCGCGACCGGTGCGTCGCCCCGCATCCTGCCCGACGCCCAGCCCGACGGCGAGCGCATCCTCACCTGGCGTCAGCTCTACGACCTCGAGGAGCTGCCCGAGCATCTCGTCGTCATCGGTTCGGGTGTCACCGGCGCGGAGTTCGTCCACGCCTACACCGAACTCGGTGTGAAGGTGACGCTGGTGTCGAGCCGCGACCGCGTGCTCCCGCATGAGGACGAGGACGCCGCCCTGGTGCTCGAGGACGCCCTCGCCGAACGCGGCGTCGAACTCGTCAAGCACGCCCGCGCCGACAAGGTCGTCCGCGACGGCGACACCGTCACCGCCCATCTCGCCGACGGATCGACCGTCACCGGCAGCCATGTGCTGATGACCGTCGGCTCGATCCCCAACACCGCGAACCTCGAACTCGAGCGCGCCGGTGTCGAGGTCGACAAGGGCGGTTACATCCAGGTGGACCGGGTCTCCCGGACCTCGGTGCCCGGCATCTACGCCGCCGGCGACTGCACCGGCCTGCTGCCGCTGGCCTCGGTGGCCGCCATGCAGGGCCGCATCGCGGTGTACCACGCCCTGGGCGAGGGTGTCAGCCCCATCAAGCTGAAAACCGTTGCGTCGGCGATCTTCACGCGTCCCGAGATCGCCACCGTCGGGGTGTCGCAGAAGGCCATCGACGCCGGTGAGTACCCCGCGCGCACCGTGATGCTGCCGCTGGCGACCAACCCGCGCGCCAAGATGAGCGGTCTGCGACGCGGCTTTGTGAAAATCTTCTGCCGCCCCGCCACCGGTGTGGTGATCGGCGGAGTCGCGGTGGCCCCGAACGCCTCCGAGCTCATCCTCCCGCTGGCCCTCGCGGTGCAGAACAAACTGACGGTCGGAGATCTCGCACAGACGTTCTCGGTGTACCCGTCGCTGTCCGGGTCGATCACCGAGGCGGCGCGTCAGCTCGTCCGTCACGACGATCTGGACTGACAACCGGCGAGACCCCACCATCGCGGTAGGGTCGTACCGATCCGCCCGGGACCGGGCGCACCGCGACGTGGGGGGAGATGTCGTGACGGGGCCGTTGTCGTGACAGGGCCGTTCGCCCAGAACAATCGGGGCGTGTCGAACGCGCCGTCCTTCGGGGGCGGACGCACCGATTGGGCCGGCATGGGCATCGACGAGATCATCGACACCCTCCGCACCATGGAACCCGGCCAGGCGGCCGGGGACGTCGAGACGATCCTCAAGGCGATCGACGCGGTGCGCCGCGCGTCGGAGCGGATGGCGGCGATGTTCGACGACGACCTGCGCGGCCGCGCCTCCGACACCGCCCTCGAGGCGGGGAAGTCGTTGTCCGACGCCATGCAGCGGAGCCTGGAGACGGCGACCGTGGTCGGCGAGGCACTGGGCAGCGCGGTCGGGATCGTCGGTGCGACACGGGATCAGGAAGGTCGGCTGCGCGAACTGCAGCAGCACCTCCGCGACAATCCCGAGGACGCGCCGATGGTGCGGTTCGAGGCGGACCGCACCATGTCGGGTACGTACTCGTCGCCGATGCAACGCGTCCAGCACTCGCTTCCCGAGCCCACCGGGCCGGACGATCTGGTCCGCGGCACCGGCGGCATGTCCGCCGGAGGTGGGTTGGGCTCGCGTCCCGAGACGCCCCGGGGTCAGGCCGCGAACACGGTCGACGCCGGGGACTTCGGCCGTTCCGGTGGCGGCGCGGTCCCGGTCGCGACCAACGGTGCGGCTCCGGGACCGGCGGGCGGCGGACCCGCCCCGGTCGTCACCCCGGTGTCGGCGTCGGCTTCCTCGTCGGGCTCGTCCGGCCGTGGCGGCGCCGACGACGACCCCGACGGTCTCCTCCGCGGCGGTATGGGCACCCCGGGCAGCACCCCGCACGGTTTCGCCGGCTCCGGCCGAACGGGCGCTGTGGACGAACCCCGTTCCGCAGGAGCGGGTTTCGGTTCAGGAATCGGCGGAGGGGCGATCCCGGTCGTCGGGCCACTCCCACTGTCGCCGTCGCCGTCGCCGTCGTCGCCGGCGGTTGCGACGCCCGCAGCATCGGCGCCGCCCGCCGCGACACCGCGTGCCGGGATCACCCCACCGGTGGGTCCGGCCGGCGCACCGCCCATGGGCCGCCGACCCGGAGCCGACAACGACAACCAGCACAAGGCTGCGCCCTATCTGCACAACCGGGAGCACGGCGCGGAGATCGTCGGCGATCTGCCACTCGTCGGGCCCCCGGTCATCGGCGACTGGATTCCCCAACGGGCGTCGACACCGTCGGAGACCCCGGCCTTCCGGCTGACTCCGGGGGAGGACCCCACCCTGCCGGGTCGTTCGCCGGAGACCTCCGACGCCGGCACCGCCGGCGGCGACACATCGTCGCCGGACACGAGGAGCCGAACATGTTGAGCCGGGTCGATCGGCTGCCCGGGGGCGTCGCCCGGCTCGCCTCCGCGGTACCGGACGAGGACATCATCCGGTGTCTGCACCTCCTCGTCGCCACGGTGATGGACGTGACGGGTGCGTCGACACCCGAGATCCGCGACGTGATCCGACAGTGGCGCCAACAGGGCAGCGCCGACCCGGCGGGGGTGGCTGCGTTGAGAGTGGTTGTCGCACAACATGACTTCGACTCGTTCGCGCATCAGCGCCGCGGCGACGTCGACGCCCAGCTCGACTGCTTCCGGCGTGCCCGGGCCCTCGACTGCGTCCTCGCGGCCATGTCGGTGACGACGACGGCCGAGGCTCCGCGGACCGCCCTGCGGGAGGCGGCCTACGAGGCTGCCGCAGCACTCGGCGGCAGCGCGGGCGTCGTCGGCGTCCTCGCCGACTTCGTCGCCTGAGTCACGCCGGACCGGTGGGTCACGCCAGGCCGAAGCTGTGCTCGACGGCCCGGTTCCACTCCGCGTACAGGCGGTCCCGTTCCTCCTCGACCATCGTGGGTTTCCACCGCTTGTCCTCGGCCCAGTTGGCGCGGATCTCGTCCTCGCTCTCCCAGTACCCCACGGCCAGGCCGGCGGCGTAGGCCGCACCCAGCGCGGTGGTCTCGTTGACCACCGGCCGCACCACGGGGACGTCGAGGATGTCGGCCTGGAACTGCATGAGCAGTTCGTTGACCACCATCCCGCCATCGACCTTGAGTGTGGACAGTTCCATGCCGGCGTCGGCCTGCATCGCCTCGATGACCTCGCGGGTCTGGAAGGCGCTGGCCTCCAGTGCCGCACGCGCCAGGTGGCCCTTGTTGACGAAACGGGTCAGGCCGACGATCACGCCGCGGGCATCCGAACGCCAGCGCGGTGCGAACAGGCCGGAGAACGCCGGGACGAAGTACGCGCCGCCGTTGTCGTCGACCTCCGCGGCCAGCTTCTCGACATCCGACGCCACCGGGAAGAGGCCGAGATTGTCGCGCAGCCACTGGATGAGCGACCCGGTCACGGCGATCGATCCCTCCAGCGCGTACCGCGCCTGCTGGTCGCCGATGCGGTAGCAGACTGTCGTCAGCAGGCCGTGCTCGCTGAAGACCGGCTCGGTGCCGGTGTTGAGCAACAAGAAGTTCCCGGTCCCGTAGGTGTTCTTGGCCTCGCCGGGGTTCAGGCAGGCTTGACCGAAGGTGGCGGCCTGCTGGTCGCCGAGGATGCCGGTCAGCGGGACGCCGGGCAGCGGGCCGTTCCCGCGCAACGAGCCGAATTCCCCGGATGAGCTGCGGATCTCGGGAAGCATGGACATTGGGATGCCCATCTCCTCGCAGATCTCCTCATCCCAGTCCAACGTCCGCAGATCCATGAGCATGGTGCGTGAGGCGTTGGTGACGTCGGTGACGTGCTGCCCGCCGTCGACGCCACCGGTCATGTTCCACGCGATCCAGGAATCCATTGTGCCGAAGCACAATTCGCCTGCCTCGGCGCGTTCGCGAAGGCCGTCGACGTTGTCGAGCAGCCAGCGCACCTTGGGGCCGGCGAAGTAGGTGGACAACGGTAGGCCGGTGCGTTCTCGGAAGCGGTCGGCGCCGACGTCGCCGGCGAGTTCTTTGCACACCTCGCTGGTGCGGGTGTCCTGCCAGACGATCGCGTTGTGGACCGGCTTTCCGGACTCGCGGTCCCAGATCACCGTGGTCTCGCGCTGATTGGTGATCCCGCAGGCGACGATGTCCTTGGCGGTCAGCTCGGCCGAGGCCAGCGCGGCGGCACCCACGCGCCGGGTGTTGCGCCAGATCTCGGCGGCGTCGTGTTCGACCCAGCCGGCCCGCGGGAAGATCTGTTCGTGTTCGAGTTGTTCGACGCCGACGACGCGTCCCTTGTGGTCGAAGATCATCGCCCGGGTGGAGGTGGTGCCCTGGTCGATCGCCGCCACGTATTTGCCTGAACTGCCCACGCCGTCAGTGTCGCACGCTGTGGTGCGGCCCGAGATCAATTAGGCTCGGCGAACATGAACACCGAGTTCAACCCGGACCGGCCGGCGGACATGGGCCCGCTCTACCGAGCCGAAGCGTGGCGACGTCTCGGTGAGGAACAGTTCGACGTCGTCGTGATCGGCGGCGGGGTGGTCGGCGTGGGTGCCGCACTCGACGCCGCCACGCGCGGTCTGCGAGTGGCGCTGGTCGAGGCCCGCGACATCGCCTCGGGGACGTCGAGCCGGTCGTCGAAGATGTTCCACGGCGGCCTGCGCTACCTGGAACAACTCGAATTCGGGCTGGTGCGTGAGGCACTCAAGGAGCGCGAGCTCTCGCTGCGGCTGCTGGCCCCGCACCTGGTGAAGCCCCTGCCGTTCCTCTACCCGCTGACGCAGCGGGTCTGGGAACGGCCCTACGTCGCGGCGGGGATCTTCCTCTACGACCGCATGGGCGGCGCGAAATCGGTGCCCGGGCAGAAGCATGTGACCCGCTCGGGTGCCCTGCGCGTGGCCCCCGCGCTCAAGCGCAGCTCGCTCATCGGCGGAATCCGGTACTACGACACGGTTGTCGACGACGCGCGGCACAGCCTCACGGTGGCCCGCACCGCGGCCAACTACGGCGCGGTCATCCGCACCTCGACGCAGGTGATCGGCTTCCTCCGCGAATCCGATCGTGTTCTCGGGGTCCGTGTGCGCGACACCGAGAACGGCGACGTCACCGAGGTGCGGGCCCACTGTGTCATCAACGCCGCCGGGGTGTGGACCGACGAGGTGCAGGCATTGTCCAAGCAGCGCGGGCACTTCAAGGTGCGCGCGTCGAAAGGCGTGCACATCGTGGTGCCGCGCGACCGGATCGTCAGCGAGACCGCGATCATCCTGCGCACCGCAAACTCGGTGCTGTTCGTCATCCCGTGGGAGACGCACTGGATCATCGGCACCACCGACACCGACTGGAACCTCGACCTCGCGCATCCGGCCGCCACCCGGGCCGACATCGACTACATCCTCGAACGCGTCAACGAGGTGCTGGTCACCAAACTGAACCACGACGACATCGAAGGCGTCTACGCCGGCCTTCGACCGCTGCTGGCGGGTGAGGACGACGAGACGTCGAAGCTCTCGCGCGAGCACGCCGTGGCCACCGTGGCGCCGGGTCTGGTGTCGATCGCGGGCGGCAAGTACACCACCTACCGGGTCATGGCCGCCGACGCCGTCGACGCGTGCAACGACTTCATCCCCACCCGGGTGGCGCCGTCGATCACCGAGCGGGTGCCGCTGCTCGGTGCGGACGGCTACTTCGCGCTGATCAACCAGTGCGAGCATCTCGGGCAGCGATACGGCTTGCACCCGTATCGGATTCGGCGACTCCTCAACCGCTACGGCTCGCTCATCGACGACGTGCTCTACTACGCCCAGGAAGACAGGTCGCTGCTCGCGCCGCTGGCTGCTGCGCCGCAGTACCTGCGCGTCGAAGTGGTCTACGCCGCGATCGACGAGGCCGCACTGCATCTCGAAGACGTCCTGGCCCGGCGGACCCGCATCGCGATCGAGTACTCACACCGCGGCGTCGACTGCGCCGACGAGGTCGCGGACCTGCTCGCACCGATCCTGGACTGGACCACCGAACAACGCGACTTCGAGGTCGCGACCTACATCGCCCGGGTCGAGGCCGAGGTTGCCTCGCAGCAACAGCCCGACGACGACTCCGCCGACGCACTGCGCGCCGCCGCCCCCGAGGCGCGGTCGGAGATCCTGGAACCGGTGCCCGTCCCCGAGTGAGATCGTCGGACCCACCGGTTCGGTGACCTTGTGTCCCGGACAGGTGGGTCGTTGGTCTCTGTTCGATCCCACTGTCCCGCGGCAGGATCGAGAGTGGGGGAGAGAAGGGACTGGTCATGACAGAGACTCCGGTTCAGGTCCTCGGCCCGCACGAGGCGTGGGAACTGCTCGGCTCCGCCGAGTTGGGTCGTATCGCGTTGAGCGTCAACGGTTCACCCGATATCTTCCCCGTCAACTATCATGCCGCGGACGGCAAGATCACCCTGCGCACCGGCGAGGGGACGAAGCTCTCCGAACTCGTCGTGAACGACCGGGTGGCGTTCGAGACCGACGCCCACACCGACACCGGCGGCTGGAGCGTCGTCGCCAAGGGAACGGCCCGCATCCTGACGTCGTTCGGCGACATCGAGGCGGCCGACAAGCTGCCCCTGCGTCCGTGGATCGCGACGGTGAAATACAACTACGTGGAGATCGCCGTCGACGAGATCACCGCGCGCCGCTTCGAATTCGGTCCCGAGCCCGAGCGGTATCCCGTCTGACGCCGCTTCGCAAACCCACCCTTTTTCGGCAAACCCAGCACCCGGGCAGGTGCTGGGTTTGCCGAGGAAGGGTGGGTTTGCGGACGGTCTCAGTACTCGCGAAGGTGCTCGCGCAACGTGGTGCCGGTGTAGCGCTCACGGTATCGACCGCGGCGCTGGAGTTCGGGAACGACCCAGTCGACGAACTCCTCGTAGCATCCGGGCGTGAACGTCGTCGCGAGCATGAACCCGTCGGCGCCGCCCTCGTCGAGGTAGACCTCCATCTGGTCCACGATGTCGGCCGCAGTTCCCACCGCAACCGGCATGCCCATGCCCTGGGCGTAGATCAGTGCCGCTTCGCGGACCGTCACGGGTGCGCCGTCCTTGGCGTACAGGATCGACTCGAACAACCCCTGGATACCCGGGACCTCGATGTCGGCGACGTTGTCGTCCAGCGAGTACTGCGAGAAGTCGATTCCGAAGTGACCCGAGATCCAGGCGAGGGCACCCTCCGGCGGGATGCATTCCTTGATCCGTTCGAACTTGTCCTCGGCTTCGGCGCGAGACTCGCCGACGACGGTCTGGAGACCGAAAATCCGCTTCACACTGCCCGGTTCGCGTCCGAAGCGTTCGGTGGCCCGCTGTTCCAGGTCGGCCGAGTACTCCTTCATCCTCGCGATGGTCGGGTGTACGGCGAAGACCGCCTCGGCGTGCTTGGCCGCGAAGTCTCGTCCGCGATCGGACGAGCCGGCCTGCCAGAGGACGGGATGTTTCTGCGGCGACGGAGCGACGAAGTGCCGCGCCTTCGAGCGGAAGTATTCACCCTCGTGATCGACCTCGTGGATCTTGGCGGGGTCGCCGTAGATCCCCGACGCCTTGTCGGCGATGATCGCGTCGTCGTCCCAGGAGTCCCAGAGCTTGTAGCAGAGCTCCATGTACTCCTCGAGCCGCTCGTAGCGATCCCCCCGTTCGCGGCCATCGATGCCGTACGCGTTCCATTCCCCATGGGAGAACGACGATACGATGTTCCACGCGATGCGACCGTTCGACTGGTAGTCCAGCGACGACAGCCGTCGACTCATCGAGTAGGGGTGCTCGAACGCGGTCGACAAGGTGACACCGATACCGAGCCGTTCGGTCACCGTCGCGATCGCGGGGACGATCGTCGACGGCTCGTTGCACGGGAACTGGACGGCGTACTTGACGCTCGCATCCGACGAGTTCTGGTACGTCGTGTACGGCGCGAGCTGGTCCGCGATGAAGATCGCGTCGAAGAGTCCGCGTTCCAGGACGCGACCTATGTGCTGCCAGTAGTCGTACTTCCCGAAGTCCCAGTTGACCTTGTCGCGCGGATGGCGCCACATGCCCGTCGCGTGACTGTTGAAGCCGTTCTGCATGAAGCCCAGCAGATGGGCTTTCTTCTTCTCTGCCATGGGTCCTTCCGTGAGCCGATGTACCGCTCATCGGGTACATGCTCGGTGATGGGGGTCGGTCTGTCGCGGATTCGTCGGTCCGCGATGTGAAGCGTTGTGGACGAATGTCACTGCAGCGGAAGGAGTCCGCCCTTCACGCTCGGATCTGTTGCCAGGAACTCCTGGACAGCAGGATCTTTGAACGCCTTGACCAGGTTCTTGATGTTCTCGGTATCGGCCCACCGGCTGCCGATGGTCAGCTGACCGGCGAACTCGTCCGGTGGCGGCGGAGCGAAGATCTGGTAGCGTTCGGGCACTTTCGCAGCTTGGTAGAAGTAGGTGTAACCGACCGCGGCATCCAGATCGGGCAGCGAACGCGACTGGGCGGCAAAGTCGAGAAGAAGGAACTTCAAGTTCTTCGGGTTCTCGAGGATGTCCTTCTGGGTGACACGCCACTTCTCGGCGTCGGGGTTGAGCTTGATCAGGCCGGCGCGCTCCAGCAGCCACAATCCCTGCGCCTCGTTGGCGGGATCGGAGTACAGAGAGACGGTGGCGCCATCGGGCAGCTGGGCGGGGTCGGTGTACTTCTGCGACCAGATGCCGAATCCCCATCGGAACACCGGGGTCACCGCGACCTCTTCGAAGTCAGGGTTGGCCTCGAGAACCTGCTTGAGCCACAGTTTGTGCTGGTAGAGCGTTCCCGCGAACTCGCCGTCGCTCACCGCGCGGTTGATGGTGGTGCTGTCGGAGAGGCCGCGATTGGCGACCTTGATTCCGTACTTCGGTGCGACGTTCTCGGCGATGAACTCGACGAGGGCCTGTTCACCGGCGCATCCCTCGTCGGTGGCGATCACCAATGTGGCCCCAGGAATCTCGTTCGGAGATTTATCGTCGTTGCCCAGCGCAAAACTCGCCGCCACCACTACGGCGACAACCACCGCGAGGGACAACGCGATCCAGATCCAGGGCGGACGGCGTCTGATCTCGAATCCGGGGTCGTCACCGCGCGCGGCGTCCTGGGTAGGAGTGGTGGTCATCGGTATCCCTTTCGGCGGGTAGCCATGCACAGTCGTAGGTCGCACGCCGGTGCGGACGGCGACCTGAGGTCTGATGACACGAAATGAGTACTGGCGCTCGATGCGCGGCGTCAGACGAGTGGTGCGCCGGACAGGAGTGGCGCGTTCGTCGGATGCTCACTGATTTCGTTCAGAGGAATGGTGATCATGTGATCGAAGAAAAACGTATCGGAGCCCGATTCGAAGCCCCACAATTGCGATCATAGTGATCTCAAAGTGATTGACGACCAATCTGGCTCTCGCACAGGCGGATTCTGAATGTTCTACACGTCAATACACTGGGTCTGATGACCAAGACGCGCGTACAAAGCCACCCTTTTTCGGCAAACCCAGCACCCGGGCAGGTGCTGGGTTTGCCGAAAAAGGGTGGGTTTGCGCGTCAGGCCTGGCAGCGCGGGCACCAGTAGATGGATCGATCGCCGCCGGTCGACGGGATCTCGCCGCGTCTGATGATCGTCGCGCAGCGGCGGCACAGTTGTCCCTTGCGGCCGTACACCCACATTCGTCCGTTGGGTGACGTCTGGCCGGTGGTCGTCCGGGCCGAGCGCATCCGGTTGGCCCACAACAGGCGTCGGCTGAGGTCGACCATCGGACCGAGATCCACCTCGCCGACCGGGCGTGTAGGGAGAACGCCACGGAGATAACAGATCTCGCTACGGAAGACGTTGCCGACGCCGGCCATCAGCCGTTGGTCGAGGAGTGCCGCGCCGATGGTCTGCTCCGGGTCGGCGGCGAGGCGTCGGATCGCCTCCTCGCGGTCGAAGTCGTCGGCCAGCAGGTCCGGGCCCAGGTAGGCGAGGGCAGCGTCCGGGTCGGCGAGCAGTTCGAGCGTGCCGAGGTCGAAGCCGACGGCCTCGGTGTCGTCGGTGCGGAGGACGACGCGCGCCTGATAGGCGGGGCGGCGCCACTTCTGGCCCCGGCGATGGACGTGCCAGACACCTTCCATCTTCAGATGCGAATGGATGCTGAGCGCGTCGCCCGCACCGGGCTCGCTCTCGCCGACGTCGATGAGCAGATGCTTGCCCCGCGACCGGACGGAGACGACGGTCCGTCCCGACAGGTCCGACGTCGCCAGCGACGGGATGCGGAACTGCGTCGACGTGAGGGTTCGTCCCTCGAGCCCCTGGCGTAACCGGGCGGCCGCGGCGAAGACGGTGTCGCCCTCAGGCATGGGTTCCGTACCGGAGTCGGATGCCGCGCGGCGTCGTGGCGAACCCGGCCTCGACGAGGACCTTCCCGAAATCGGTGGCGCGCACCGGCTCTGAGTCGATCTGGTCGATCGTCAGCCGGGAGATGCGACCGGCGCGCACCAGGGCCACCAGCGCGCCGGCGGCGGATTCGAGCGAGGGGATCGAGTCGGTGAACGTCAGCAGCGTCTTGCCGCCACGTTCGACGAAGCACACGAGTTCGCCGTCGACGAGCACCACCAGTGCGCCGGGTTTGCGGCCCGGGCGGTGTCCGGCGTCGGCGTCGCGGGATCGGGGCCACTCCAGCGCCGCGCCGTACGGGTTGGCCGGGTCGGTCGCGGCGAGGATGGTCGCCTCGCGGGGTGGCTTGCGGTCGGGGAGGGCGTGACGCCGCAACTCGTCGACGGTGGCCGGGGAGGCGAACTGCGCGCCGCCGAGGCCGTCGACGTAGTAGCCGCGACGGACCTGTCCGTTGTCCTCGAAGACGGTGAGCGCCTTGTAGACCCGGGCGAATCCGCCGGCCACCTCCTCGGCGACGACGCTGCCGCGCGTGATCACGCCGTAGCGCGTGAGCAGTTGGTCGCACAGTGCCTGTGTGGCGATGGTCGAGTCGATCTCGGGTCGGTCCAGTGCGAACCAGCGTCCGCTCGCGGTCGGCGACACCGGCGGCCCGGATGCGTGCTCGGTCAGGTAGCGCGCGGAGAGGCGACCGGCGCGGAGTCTGGGTGCGCGACCCCGGGCGCGGTGCGCGGGCGCCGACCGTGGCGTCGTCGGGTTACGCCGGGGATGCAACAGTGCGCGGACGGGCGCGAACGTGTCGTTGCTGACCTGTCCCGCCCAGACCAGGTCCCAGAGTGCTGACTCGATGTCCGCGGCCGGCGTCGTGGTGCCGGTGCTGATGTCCCCGGCGATCTGCGGGAACCGCAGTGCGCCACCGGGTTGGAGTGCCGTGGTGATCGCGTCGTGCACGGCGGTGGTGTCGATCGTGTCGGCCTCGGCGATGGTGAACGCGGCCACGTCGGCAGGGTGCAGGGCCACCCAGCCGTCGGCGTTGCCGATGCGGCCGTGCCCCGACCAGACGACCTCGCCGCTGCTCAGCAGCTCGTCGAGCATGGACGGGGCATAGTCGGAGACACGTGCGGGCAGGATCAGCGACTCCCAGGCCGACGCCGGCAGCGGGTACCCGGCCAGCTGGTCGATGACGGTCGCGACGCCGTCGACGCCACGCAGCTGGGTGCCGGGCGAACCGTGCTGCCATTCCACGAGGAAGCGGGTGAGTACCTCGGTGCCGACCGGTGCGACCTCGGCCCGGCTCGCGGCGAGCGACCCGCGGCGGATCTGACCGAGGACGTCGGTGTGACACCACTGGGTGGTCGGTGCCGCGCCCTGCGCCGGATCGGCGGTGCCGGTCTCGGGCAGAAAATCGCCTTCGACGACGCGCCGTTCCGCGGCCAGGCGGGCCAGGGTGTCGCGGACGACCGCGGTGGCGATGCCGAGGGACGCCGCGGCGTCGGTGACGGTGAACGGCCCGTGGGTCCGGGCGTAGCGCCCGATGAGGTCGCCGACGGGGTCGGGTACCGGTTCGAGGTAGGCGGCCGGGATGCCCATCGGCGCCGGGACCCCGAGTGCGTCGCGCAGCCGTGCGGTGTCGTCGATCGACGCCCACAGGGCGCGCCGGTTGTGGTTGATCGAGATGATCTGTCCGCTGCGGTGCAGGTCGGCCAGCACCTCGGCCACTGCTGCTTCTCCCCGGTATCTTTCCTCCACCTCTTCGGTGGTCAGGGGGCCGAGCCAGCGGAGCAGGTCGACGACGTCCTCGGCGTCACGCGCCTGCCGCTCGGGGGACAGACGCTGCAGACGGGCGATGACCTCGGCGATGACACCGGGATCGAGCAGTTCGCGGAGGTCGACGCGGCCGAGCAGCTGTGCGAGGAGGCTGGTGTCGAGGGACAGTGCGGCCGCCCGACGTTCGGCGAGCGGCGCGTCGTCGGCATACATGAAGGCGCCGACGTAGCCGAACAGCAGCGACGCCGCGAACGGCGACGGACTCGGGGTCTCGGTCTCCACGACCCGGATGCGGCGCGACCGGATGCGGCCGAGCAGATCGAGCAGTGCCGGGAGGTCATACACGTCCTGAAGACACTCGCGAACCGCTTCCAGAACGATCGGGAAGTCCGGGAATTTCGATGCGACGGAAAGCAATTGGGCGCTGCGCTGGCGCTGCTGCCAGAGCGGCGCGCGCCGACCGGGATCCCGACGGGGCAGAAGCAGTGCGCGCGCGGCACATTCGCGGAACCGAGAGGCGAACATCGACGAGTCGGCAAGACCGTCGGTCACGAGCTGTTCGACCTCGTCTGGATCGAGGAGGAAGACGTCGGCACCCGGGGGCGCGTCGTCGGTGTCGGGGAGACGCAGGATGATCCCGTCGTCGGACGCGGTGGTGGCGCCCTCGATCCCCAGCGTCGCGAGGAGTCGTTGGGAGATGGCGCTCGCCCACGGCGCGTGGACGCGCAGACCGTAGGGCGAGTGCAGGATGACGCGCCAGTCGCCGAGTTCGTCGCGGAATCGTTCGACGACGAGTGTCCGGTCGGTGGGGAGGTGCCCGGTCGCCTCGCGTTGTTCGGCGATGAGGGTGGCGAGGTTGGTGCGCGCGTTCTCGGTGAGTCCGAGACGCTCGGCATGGGTGTCGAGCTTGCCGGGATCGGCGATGGCCCCGGTGAAAGCGCCGATCGCCGCACCGAGTTCGGCGGGACGCCCGATGGCGTCGCCGATCCAGAACGGCAGTCGGCCGGGTTGGCCGAATGCGGGCGACACCAGGACGCGGTCGTGGGTGATGTCCTCGATGCGCCAGCTGGTCGCGCCGAGGGCGAACACGTCGCCGACCCGCGACTCGTAGACCATCTCCTCGTCGAGTTCACCCACGCGCGTGGACTTCTCGCCGACCATGAAGACGCCGAAGAGGCCGCGGTCGGGGATCGACCCGCCGGAGGTCACGGCGAGGCGTTGGGCGCCTCGGCGTCCCGTGATCACGCCCGCGTCGCGGTCCCAGTTGACCCGCGGCCGCAGTTCGGCGAACTCGTCTGAGGGGAAGCGCCCGGCGATGAGGTCGAGTGTCGCGTCGAAGACACCGCGTCCGAGATCGTGGTAGGGCGCCGCCCGACGCACGACCTCGTACCAGTGGTCGACGTCGAGGTCGTCGACGGCGGCGGCTGCGATGGTCTGCTGCGCGAGGATGTCGAGGGGGTTCTGGGGAACCTTGATCTCCTCGATCGCGCCGTCGAGCATGCGGCCGACGGTGACCGTGCAGTGCAGCAGGTCGGTGCGGTGTTTGGGGTAGAGGATGCCCTGGCTGATCTCGCCGACCTGGTGGCCCGCGCGACCGATGCGCTGCAGGCCGCTGGCCACCGACGGCGGCGCCTCGACCTGGATCACCAGATCCACCGCGCCCATGTCGATGCCGAGTTCGAGCGAACTGGTCGCCACGACGCAGGACAGGCGACCGGCCTTGAGGTCGTCCTCGATCTGAGCGCGCTGCTCCTTGCTCACCGAGCCGTGGTGCGCCCGCGCGAGGACGGCCTCGGCGCCGGAGCTCGCGCCGCTGCCCATCACGAACGCGGGAGCCCCGCCCGCGACCGTCGGGTTGGCGGTGGCCTCGGCTGGGACACCCTGCCGCTCGGCGTGGATCTCGTTGAGCCGGGCGGTCAGTTTCTCGGCGAGGCGCCGGGAGTTCGCGAACACGATCGTCGCCCGGTTGGCCTCGATCTGGTCGACGATCGACGCCTCCACATACGGCCACAGCGATCCGGCCGTGGGGGAGAAGGCGTCGTCGAGTTCGGCGGAATCCGCGCCCTCGGGGCCGGGTGCCGGCGGGATGTTCGCCATGTCCTCGACCGGCACGTCGACGCGGAGATCGAAGGTCTTGTCGGCCTTGGGCTTGACCACCTGGCAGGGCGCCGACCCGGAGAGGAACCCGGCGACCACCTCGGGTGGCCGGACGGTCGCGGACAATCCGATCCGCTGGGCGGGCTTGTCGAGGAGCTCGTCGAGGCGTTCGAGGGTGAGTGCGAGGTGCGTGCCCCGCTTGGTCGCGGCGACCGCGTGGACCTCGTCGACGATGATCGCCTCCACGTCGGTGAGGCTCTCCCGTGCCGCGGAGGTCAGCATGAGGTACAGCGACTCCGGCGTGGTGATCAGGATGTCGGGAGGGGTCTTCACCAGCGCGCGGCGGTCGGCGGCCGAGGTGTCGCCGGAGCGGACGCCGACCGTGATGTTCGGCTCGGGGAGGTCGAGTTCCTGCGCCGCGCGGGTGATCCCGGTGAGCGGTGCGCGAAGGTTGCGCTCGACGTCGACGGCGAGGGCCTTGAGCGGAGAGATGTAGACGACCTTGGTACCCGGGCGGCGCTCACCGGCGTCGGCGGCGAGCCGGTCGAGCGCCCACAGGAATGCCGCGAGGGTCTTGCCGGAGCCGGTCGGGGCGATGACGAGGGTGTTCGCTCCGTCGGCGATCGAGGTCCAGGCGCCCTTCTGGGCTGCGGTCGGCTTGGTGAACGCTCCCGTGAACCATCGCCGGGTGGGGGCGGTGAATCGATCGAGAACAGAGGGGCGGGGCATCTATCCACTATGTCTCACATGTGTGACAGGTCGGGGTATACAGTCGACACACGCCTGTACGGGGAATCCGGTGAGAATCCGGAACGGTCGCGCCACTGTGAACGCCGACTCGGGGACGCGGTCGAGGGATTCGACGGTGCCCCAGAGAAGACGTGAGTCAGGATGCCGTGCCGGCGGTATCTGATCCACAACTCTCCGACGCGAGATCGGCGAAAGGACAATCCCATGACGGGTCCCCGTACGTCCGAAGCAGTCACACCCTCTCCGCGCGCCTTGGCGGTACCGAATCTCTCGGTCGCGAGCGCAGCGCTCTGGCTGAGCCTCACGGTCCTCCTGGCCGGGCTCGCCTACTATTTCCTCGGCTACGACCAGGGGGTCGTGTCGGTGTTCGGCGAGAACACCTACGTGCACGAATTCGTGCACGACTCCCGCCATTTCCTCGGCTTTCCCTGCCACTGAGTCGGCCTGATACCGAAACGGCAGGGACAAGTTCACATGGAGAAGAAATTCATCGGCGCAGGTCTGCTCTCGGGCCTGATCGCCGGCATCATCTCGTTCGTCTTCGCGCGGTTCTATCTCGAACCCGTGGTGTCGAAGGCCGTCGACTACGAGGCCGAGCGCTCGGAAGCCGAAGAGGCGCTGGCACACGCCGGCGGCGGGCATTCCCACGGCGAGGGCGGCGAGGTCTTCACCCGCGCGATGCAGGAGAATCTCGGCGCCGGGGTCGGCAACCTGGTGTTCGCCCTGTGCATGGGGGCGTTCGTCGCGGTTGCCTTCACCGTGCTGTGGAGCCATCTGGGCAACCGGTACCCGGCCACCGACGCACGCGCAGTCGCCGGGGCCCTCGGGGCGATCGGGTTCGTCGCCGTGTTCGGTGTGCCGTTCTTCGCGTACCCGGCCAATCCGCCCGCGGTCGGGGACGACGACACGATCGGGGAACGGACGGGTGCATTCCTGACCGTCACCATCGCGTCGGTCGTGCTGATGATCGTGGCCGTCGTTCTCGCGCTGTGGCTGCGGCCGCGGATCGGCGGACTGGTGTCGGCCGTGGTGGGCGGCGCCGCGTACGTGATCGCGGTCGGCATCACCATCGCACTACTGCCGACGTTCAGCGAGGTGCCGGAGCCGGTGCGCAACGACGCCGGCCAGATCGTGTTCTCCGGCTTCCCCGCGGACGTCGTCGCCGACTTCCGCGTGTACACGATCACCAACCAGGTCATCCTCTGGACGGTGCTGACGGTGACCTTCGCGCTGATCCTCGGCGCGATGGCGCGGTCGGAGAGCCCGGCCACCTCCCGGACGGTCGACGCCGCCCAGAGCTGAGCGCCTCGATTCATGCAGATCATCACCGCCGGGCGCACCGGTCCCAATCGATCGGTGCGCTTCGGCGGTGAAGCGCCCCTCGACGACCGCGGTCGCCGCGACATCGAAGCGTTGGCGGCGTCGGTCGTCGGGGCCCTGACCTTCTGTGGGCCGGAACCCGCGACACTCGAGAGCGTCCGGCTCCTGGGCGGTCGGCCCGAGATCGACGAGGAACTCCGCACGCTCGACGTCGGAACCTGGGCGGGATCGGCGCCCGAGGAGATCGATCCTCGCGAGCTGGCGGTCTTCTTCACCGACCCGGCGGCCCGGCCCCACGGCGGCGAGAGCGTCGAGGAGTTCGTGCGGCGGGTGCACGACCGGCGCAACACCCTCAACGTCGACGTGGCGACGGTCGTCGTGGCGATGCCTGTTGCGCAGGCACTTCTGTGTGACGACGCCGCGGGGTACTTCCGGGTCGAGGTCCGGCCGGCGACCTCCTACTTCTGGCCGGCCCTGAGAATTCGCCCTGAAGAAACAGATTCAAGAGGACGTACCTAGACATCGCGAGTGACTCCTGACACAGTTGAGTCGGCAAAACTGAAACGTGTTCGCCCCCGGCGGGCACTGTCTGGGGAGAGTGACGATGTTCGAGTGGTCCGAAGAAGATCTGATGGTGCGGGACGCGTTGCGTGCGTTCATCGACAAGGAGATCCGACCACATCTCGACGAGCTCGAGTCCGGCGTGCTGCCTCCGTACGACATCACCCGTAAGTTGCTCTCGACCTTCGGGGTCGATGCGATGGCCAAGGACGCTCTCGAGAAGGAACTCGAGGCAGAGGCCAACGGGGAGAAGAAGAAATCATCCGGCGACGGCGGCGGTATGAGCGGCTCGATGTTCATGATGGTCAACATCGAGCTCGCGGGCGTGTGTCTGGGACTCGTCGCCTCGCTCGGTGTGAGCATGGGTCTGACCGCCTCGACGATCCGCGGCAAGGGCACGCTCGCTCAGAAGAAGCGCTGGCTGCCGGAGCTGGTCACGATGGAGAAGGTCGGCGCCTGGGCCATCACCGAACCCGATTCGGGCTCCGACGCTCTCGGCGGCATGAAGACCACCGTCCGCCGCGACGGTGACGACTACATCCTCAACGGCCAGAAGACGTTCATCACCAACGGTCCGTACGCCGACACCATCGTCGTGTTCGCGAAGCTCGACGACGGCAGCGGCACCCCCATGCGCGACCGCAAGGTGCTGTCCTTCGTCCTCGACAAGGGCATGCCGGGCCTCACGCAGGGTAAGCCGTTCAAGAAGATGGGCATGATGAGCTCGCCCACCGGTGAGCTGTTCTTCGACAACGTGCGGGTCGGCAAGGATCGTCTGCTCGGCGAGACCGAGGACACCGGTCAGGATTCGCGCGGCTCCGAAGGCGCCAAGGCCGGTTTCACCGCCGAACGCGTCGGCATCGCCGCGCTCTCGCTGGGCATCATCAACGAGGCCCAGCGGCTGTCGATCGACTACGCCAAGACTCGCAAGCTGTGGGGCCAGGAGATCGCGCAGTTCCAGCTCATCCAGCTCAAGCTCGCCGAGATGGAGATCGCCCGCATCAACGTGCAGAACATGCTCTTCAGCGCGATCGAGCGCGGCAAGGCGGGCAAGCCGCTGAGCCTTTCGGAGGCGTCGGCGATGAAGCTCTACTCGTCGAAGGCCGCCACCGACGTCGCGATGGAAGCCGTTCAGCTGTTCGGCGGCAACGGCTACATGGCCGAGTACCGGGTCGAGCAGCTTGCGCGAGATGCCAAGTCGCTCATGATCTACGCCGGCAGCAACGAGATCCAGGTGACCCACGTCGCCAAGGGGCTGCTGCGCGGCTGACGTTCACGTTTCATAGCTCGAAACCGCGCCCAGCGCGGTTTCGAGCTATGAAACGGATCGTTGAGCGGGACGGATCACGATCTCGAGGACGAGCAGGGCGATGAGACCGCACAGAACGATCAGCAGCACCACCAGGCCGGTGGGGTAGTTCCAGAACATCAGCAGCACCGCGGCGACGCCGACGATCGCGGCGCGAAGAGCGACGCGTCCGCGGTAGACCGCCGACTCGAAGGTGTTCGGGGGTCGCGATTTCCGTAGATTCTGCAGCGAGTCGAGTCCGCGGGAGAATCCGTGGCGGACCGCGACGGCCGACGCGGAGCCACCGACCAGGAAGGCGCCGATCGCCACCACGAGCCCCAGAACCGCGACGGCGCACAAGGCGAGCCGCAACGGTTGGGTGACCGTGTCGGCGATGGCTGCTGCGGCGTCCGGGGACAGGATGTCGGGCGGTATGTCGTCGAGATACAGTGCGCGCGCGACGATCAGCGCGACGGCGAGCGTCAGCATGGCGAGTACCAGCGAGAGGCCGACCACTGAGAATGCCCGCAGGCGCCGACCCCGCGGTGCGACGGCTACGGCGGCCAACGCGCAGGCGATCGTGAGCCAAGGCAGCACGTCGGCGGCGGTGTCGAGTGCCGAGACCGCGCGTTGCGCCTTGACCAGTTCGGGTGAGCGGAACAGGACGAATTGCTTGTCGACCGCTGGGATCTTCTCGGCGAAGCTGAACCCGCGGTCCAGAAGTCGGGCCTTGACGTTGTCGATCACCGTCCCCAGGGCGATGCTCACAGTTCCTGAGTCGTCGACGGTCACCGAGGACGGACCGGCGTCACCGGTGACCACGGCGACGAGGGCGGTGTGCCCCCGACGATTCGCCTCCACCCACAGGGTCTCGAACTGATCGCTCTCGACCAGGGACGACACCGTCTGCTCGACGAAGCTGCGGGCCTGACCGGCGAGGACGGGCGCCAATCCGTCGACTGCACGATCCACGCGGGGGGCGTTCTCGGTGGCGGGAACGGCATCGGTCAGCGCGTTGAGGGCGGTGGCGGTCAGCTCCTCGACGTCGATCCGGTTGAAGATCTCGTCGGTGACGGTGTCGGTGATCTCCTGTTGCAACGCCGGTTCGGAGGCAAGAGGGGAAACCATCGTCAGATAGCGGTCGGTGTCGAGCAGCTCCCCACGGACGTAGCGGGACGTCACCGACGCGATTGCCAGCAGGGCGACGAGGACACACAGCACACCTACCGCGAACCAGCGCCAACCCGACCGCCGTGTCTCGGTGTCGCGCGGTGGGGTCGTGCCGGCTGCGGCGCGCAGTGCGGCCACCTCGGCGCGCAGCCGCTCTAGCTCAGCGCGTTCGGAGGTGGTGAGCGCCGCGGAATCCCCGGGCTGATCCTTGGCAGGCCCGGGGATCTCCGTATTCACGGATGGCGCCGATCGGTGTCAGTACTCGGCTCTGGGGTTCCAGGTCGACACGGCCCAGATGACCACCACGTCGAGCGCGATGACCAGGATCGACCACCACGGGTAATAGGGCAGCCACAGGAAGTTGGCGATGATCGACAGGCCGGCGATCACGATGGCGGTGAATCGGGCCCAACCCGCCCCGCCGACGAGGCCGGCACCGACGATGATCGCGATGGCTCCGAGCACGATGTGAATCCAGCCCCACGTCGTGAAGTCGAATTTGTAGACGTATTCGACGCCGCGGATGAACACCTCGTCTTCGGCGACCGCGGCGATTCCCTGGGCGAGTTGGACGACTCCGACGACGATCAGGATGATCGCGGCGCCGATGGACGTCCCCGCGGCGATTCCCTGCTTGGCAGACAGGGTTCCGCGCTCTTCTCCGGGTGCAGTGTGTGTCATGACGCCCTCCTCTGGACTGTGGACAGTGAGGAGTGTGCGACTCGGCGAGATGAATTCGCAGGACTTCCGGAGAACTGTTCGGTATCTGGTCCCGAAATGCACTCTCAAATGAAATGAGTTGGGTGCCGATTCGTGAGGAAACGAGACTCGGGTTCACCGATCATTTGTCGGGTGTTTGTCACACCATTACGTCGGTGCTTTCTCAACGGCTTCGGGATGCGTGAGACGCCAGATCCGGTCTCGCGACATCGGTGTCTCGTACGGACGGACGTCGAGGGCCCGGTGGATGGCGTTGGCCAATGCGGGGGCCACCGGGTTGAAGGGTGACTCCGACATCGACTTCGCGCCGAAAGGACCGAGTTGGTCAGCGGTTTCGGCGAAGTACACCTCGGTGAACGGGATGTCCGCCATCTGGGGGACACGGTAGGTGCGGAACACCTTGGTCACGGGGGATCCGTTGTCGAGCATGATCTCCTCGAAGAGGGCCGCGCCGATACCCTGTGCGACACCGCCTTCGACCTGACCGCGGCACTGCTCGGGGTTCATCACGGTGCCGGCGTCGGATGCGTGGACCGACTGCAGGATGGCGACTGCGCCGGTCTCGGTGTCGACCGCGACACGGAACGCCTGCACATCGAATGCGATGGAACGCATCTCGCCCCGTTCCTCGCCCGTGGCAACGGCGCGCGGACCGTCCGGATACCGCACACGATGACCGTCGTCGACCGCGTCGATCAGGTCCCGGAAACCGATCAGCCGGCCGCCGGCCACCGCGCCGTCGGGGCGCAGTTCGACGTACTCGGGGTCGACGCCGGTGAGTCGGCTCGCCGCCTCGACGAGGGTGTCGCGGAGCGCGAGGCTCGCGCCGTGCACGGCCTTTCCGGCGACGGTGGTACCCGCGGAGGCGAACGCGCCGGTGTCGTGGGGTACGGCGTCGGTGTCCCCGTGCCAGAGCGAGACCCGGGCCGGATCGGTCGACAGCGCCGACGCCACGATCTGCGTGTGCACCGTGGTGGTGCCGTTGCCGAACTCGCAGGTGCCGACGCCGACGTGGTAGGTGCCTGCGGAGTCGACAGCGACCGTGACATCGGCGAAATGACCACGCGGGGCCATCGTGGCGATCGCGGAGATCGCCATCCCCTCACCGACCCGCCACCGCGGACCGGGCGGGACGACGGCGCCGTTGCCCCGGCGCAGAGCGGATTCGGCGAGGTCCAGGCACTGGTCGAGACCGTAACTGCCGTACACCAGATCGATCTCGGGGTCGGGGCGGGCGATGAGGAGCGGATCGCCGTCCGCGACGGCATTGCGTCGCCGGAGTTCGAAGGGGTCGATGCCGAGTCGGACCGCGAGTTCGTCCATCGCCGACTCGACCGCGAAGATCACCTGTCCGAGGCCGTAACCGCGGAAGGCACCCGACGGCGGGTTGTTGGTGTAGACGGCCTCGGCGTCGATCCTCTTGACCGGGCAGTTGTACACCGAGACCGATTCGGCGCACGCATGGAACATGACGCCGATCGCGTGGTTGCCGTATGCGCCGGTGTCGGAGAGCATGTCCACACGGAGGGCGGTGAGCCGGCCGTCGTCGTCGGCGCCGAGATCCACGGTCACCCGCATCGGGTGGCGGTAGGTCGTTCGTGTCATCTCGTCGGTGCGGGTCATCTCGTACACGCAAGGGCGACCGGTACGCAGGGTGGCGACCGCGGCGAGATCCTCGGTCAGCATCTCCTGTTTGCCGCCGAAACCACCGCCGACGCGGCCGCTGAACACCCGGACCTTCTCGGCCGGAAGATCGAGGAGTCGCGCGAGTTCGTCGCGCACCAGGAACGGGACCTGTGTGCTCGTACGGACGACCAGACGGCCGGTGGCATCGGTCCAGGCGATCGAACCGTGGGTCTCCAACTGGGCGTGGGTGACCCGTCCGGTGCGCCAGGTGCCGTGCACGGTCGTCGACGATGCGGCCAGTGCCTCGTCGACGTCGCCGCCGAACCCCTCGTGGAAGGTCGCGACGATGTTCTGATCGGCCGCCACCACACGGTCTTCGGGGGTGCGGTCGGGATGGAGAACCGGGGCCCCGGGGGCGCGTGCCTCCTCGGGGTCGAAGACCGCGGGCAGTTCCTCGTAGTCGACGCGGATCAGCGCCGCGGCCCGTTCCGCGATCCCCGGGGTCGCCGCGACAACCGCTGCGACGCGTTGACCGATGAAACGCACGACCGGATCGAAGACCAGTGTGTCGTCGGGGTCTTCGAGCCGGTTCTGGTGACGTCCCGTGGAAAACCTTGGCGTCGAGACATTTTCGTGGGTGAGAATCGCCTCCACGCCGGGGAGGGCGGACGCGTCGCTCGTGTCGATCGACCGGATTCGTGCATGCGCGTGCGGCGAACCGAGTACGTGGATGTGAAGTGCGTCGTCGACGGGGACGTCGAAGGTGTACGCCTCGGTGCCGGTCACGACGCGTCGGGCCGCGGGCGGGCACACCGAAGTGCCGACGCCCGTGCCGCTGTCCTCGGCCCCGACTCCGTCCGGGTGGGGCGGAGCGGGTGCCACGGCGTTGCCGATCGCGTCCCTGATCGAGCGGTACCCGGTGCAGCGGCAGATGTTCCCCTTCATCCGCCGCGGCAGATCGGGGAGGTCGTCCGGGGTGAGGGTCGAGGCGGTGACGATCATGCCTGCGGTGCAGAACCCGCACTGGAAGCCGAAGTTGTCGACGAAGGACTGCTGTACCGGGTGCAGATCGTCTGGGGTGCCGAGGCCGGCGACCGTGGTCACCGACTTCCCGGCGATGCGCTGTGCGGGGAAGATGCAGGAGTGCACGGGTTGCCCGTCGACGAGGACCGAACACGCACCGCAATCGCCTGCGTCGCAACCCTTCTTCACCTCGAAGTGGGCGTGCCGGCGCAGGAGCATCCGAAGGCATTGTCCCGCAGCCGGTTCGGCGTCGATCTTCTCGCCGTTGACCTCGAACTCCATCGTTCTATCCCGTCTCGTCGAGCTCGACGCGGATCTCCTCGGCGAGAACCGCCGACACCCCGCGACGCCAGTCTGCCGACCCGAGCGGATCGGTGTAGTAGCCGGGGGCGGTGACGATGTCGTGACGCAACCGGTCCGCAGCCGGCGGATGGGGGTACCGCAGTACCGTGGGCCACTCGGTGGCGGCCGTGATCCCGTACACCGTGGTGCCGTCAGGATCGATGCGGCCGGTCACGACCGAGCCGGAGCGGCCGAGATCGACGAGAGCGATCTTGCGGAACCCGGTGACGGCGGCGAGCGCGTGCGCGGGGAAGTCGACCGCGCGCAGGACCTCACCCGGGCCGAGGACGTTGATGCCGTTGCCGATCACGAGATCGGCGACCGGGATGTCGCGATCGGCGCCCTCGGGATGCCAGATGTGTGCCGTCGCGTCGAGCGCGACGCCGAGGGAGACCATCGACGCCGCCGCGAAGGACCGACAGATGTTGCCGCCGACCGTGGCCATGTTCCAGATCTTGAACGACGCGAGAAGGGCGTTCGCGCACTGGGCGAACAGTGGATGGGCGCGGAAACCCGGGCGCGGTGGCAGTGCGACCAGTTCGGCGATGGTGCAGGTGGCGCCGATGCGGAGGCCGCCGTCGGGCAGGTCTTCGACCGATTGCCAACCCATTTCGCTGAGGTCGACGAGACCGGTGGTGGCCGGTTGGGGTTCGGAGAAGACCCATGTGCCGCCGGCGACCAGTTGTTCGCCGGGTGCCGGGAACACCTCGTCGCGAGAACGCGCGAATCGGTACTGGGTGACGGCGGTGAGATCCATCAGCGTGCCTTGTCGAGCAGGCGGCGGTGCTGCGTCGCTACGGCGGTGGTCATCTGTTCGGTGTCGATGGTGAGCAGGCCACCGTCGGCGACCACCTGTCGGCCCTGTACCCACGACGCCTTGATCGGTGGGATCGCTCCCAGGACCAGCGCGGCCACCGGATCGTCGATGTCGCAGTGAGCGACGGTGGACAGATCCCACAGTACGAGGTCGGCGAGCTTCCCGGGTTCGATCGATCCGATCTCGTCCTCCCGGCCCAGCACCCGCGCACCCCCGCGGGTCGCGAGGTCGAGAGCGGTGCGGGTGGTCAGCGCAGTCGGGCCGCCGCGCGCGCGGGCCATGAGGACGGCCTGATGCGCCTCCTCGAGCAGTCGTGCGGACTCGTTCGACGCCGCCCCGTCGACCCCCAGTCCGACCGGCACCCCGGCGTCGACGAGATCCCGGGTGCGACAGATTCCGTTGCCCAGACGGGCATTCGAGGTGGGGCAGTGGGCGACGCCGGTCGAGGTGGCGGCCAGGCGGGCGATCGCCGCGTCGTCGAACTCCACTCCGTGCGCGAACCACACGTCGGGGCCGACCCATCCGACCGACTCCATGTACTCCAGCGGCGTCGAACCGAAATGTTCTGCGCAGTAGGTGTTCTCGTCGACGGATTCGGCGAGGTGCGTGTGCATGCGGACGCCGAGTTCGCGGGCGAGGATCGCTGATTCGCGAAGTAGGTCGGTGGTGACGGAGAAAGGCGAACACGGCGCGAGCGCGATCCGCAACATCGAGTCGCGGGACGGATCGTGCCACCGCGCAACGGCATCGGCACTGGCGGCGAGGATCTCGTCGATCGTCTGGACGACGGTGTCCGGGGGTAGTCCGCCGTCCTTCTCCGACAGGTCCATCGATCCGCGGGTGGGATGGAAACGCAGCCCGATCTCGCCGGCGGCGGCGATCTCGGCCCCGAGTAGATCGCCACCCTCGCGCGGGAACACATAGTGGTGGTCGGTGGTCGTCGTACATCCCGACAGCGCGAGTTGGGTCAGCCCGCCCAGGGCGGCGGCATGCAGGGCCTCTTCGTCGATCCCGGCCCAGATCGGGTAGAGCGTGGTGAGCCACTGGAACAGCGTGTGATCGGCCGCCAGGCCCCGCGTGATCCACTGGTAGAGGTGATGGTGCGTGTTCACCAGCCCCGGCGTGAGGACGCATCCGCGGCCGTCGACGCGAACGGCGTCTCCGGCGTCGATCGGCTCGGTGGACACCGCGACGATCGTCGAACCCTCGATGAGCACCGACGCGCGGGGCAGCTCCCGACGCTGCGCGTCGACGGTGAGGACGGAGGCGTTCTCGATGAGCGTCGCTGAGGGCACGGCGTCACGCTACGTGGATCGGACGGCCCGCGCATCTCGATGTGCCGGTCGTTGCAGACGGGGGACCGCGATCGGCGAGGTCCGGTGTCACACCTGGGTTTCGGTGAGTCCGCGCCGCGCCGGGATGGCCAGTGCGACCACCGTGGCGACCACGCAGGTGGCCAGCGCGATACCGGCGGCCCACAGGTAGCCGTCGCTCGCCGGAACCGCGATCGTCGAACCACCGGGGCCGGCGACGGCGATCATCGACCACGTCAGGAGCATGCCGACGACCGCGGATGCGGTGGAGGTGCCGATGATCCGCATCAGGGCGTTGACACCGTTCGACTCGCCGGTCTGCTCGACGCTCACCGACTGCATGATGAGTGCGGGCATCGCGGAGTAGGCGATGCCCAGGCCGGCGCCGATGCAGCAGGCGATGACCAGCATGTGGATCCAGGTGAGCGACCAGGGGCCGGTCAGACCCACGATGAAGACGATGTACCCGACGCCGATGATGACGCCACCGAGCGCGAGGGAGATCCGCGCGCCGAAGATGGCGTTGATCCGTCCGCTGATGTGCGAGAACACGAACATCACCAGACCGCTCGGCGCGAGGATCAGGCTCGCATGGACCATGTCGTAGCCGAAACCGTTGGGACTGTTGGTCGGCGCCATGAGCAACTGGATCGGGATGAGCTGCATCGCGTAGAAGGCGAAGCCGGTGGCGATCGAGGCCAGGTTGGTGAGGAGCAGAGGGCGCTCGCCGAGGATTCGGAGATCGATCAGCGGGTTGTCTCGACGGAGTTCGACGAATCCCCAGACGGCGAGCAGCACCACGAACCCGGCGAAGCAACCGAGGGTGAGCGGGTTGCCCCAGCCCCACACCGCGCCCTTCGACAGCGGCAGCAGGAGGCAGATCAGCACGCCGGTCAGCCCGATCGCGCCGAGGAAGTCGAAGCGCCCGCCCGATGAGGGCGTGGTCGACGGGACGGTGAGAGCGACGCCCACCGCCGCAAGGGTCGACGCCGCCGCACAGGACCAGAACAGGGCGTGCCAGCTGACGTGCTGCGCGATCGCCGCGGCGAACGGCAGACCGAGGGCGCCGCCGATGCCGAGGGAGGCGCTCATCGTGCCGACGGCCGAGCCGAGGTAGCGCGCCGGGACGATGTCGCGCATGACACTGATCCCCAGGGCCACGATGCCGAACCCGAGGCCCTGGAGTCCGCGCCCGAGGATGAAGACCGGGAGCGAGGTCGCGAGCGCACAGGCGACGGAGCCGAGTGCGACGAAGCCGAGGCTGCCCAGGATGGCGAGCCGTTTGCCGTACATGTCGCCGATCCGGCCGCCGATCGGGGTGGCGACGGCGCCCACCAGCAGGGTGATGGTGATGGCCCAGGTGGTGTTGGACGCGTCGGCCTTCAGCAGGGTCGGCAGCTGCGGGATGAGCGGGACGATGATCGTCTGCATCAGGGCGACGACGATGCCGGCCAGGCAGAGCACCGCGACCGCCGCACGGGGATGCGTGTGCTCGTCGCCCGCCGCCGCGGACGTGTCGGGGTGCGGCTTCTCCTCGCCCTGCGATCCGTTCGTCTCGGTCCTGCTCGTCACTCGTTCATCCGGCCCGTCGTACTCATGTGTGGTTCACACCTCCGAACGGCCAGAGTATCCCGGCGTCCTCGGGAGAGAACGTTTGCGTCCCTTCCCGGGACCTTCGGGGCGTAGCGGTTTCAGCGGGCGAGCAGATCCGCGCCGGACACCAATTCGGGCCAGCGGGGCGTCACGCCGTCACCGGAGGAGATGCCGCGCACCCGCCGCATGATCCACGGCCCGAGGAAGGTGCGCGCCCACTCGGCGTTCTGTCGACGCTGTTCGCGACGGGTCAGTTCGGCGGCGGCCTCGAGCTCGACGGGGGTGATGTCGTGCTCCACACCGAGCAGATCGAGGACCTCGGCGGCCATGCGGGTGTGGCCCAGAGGAGACATGTGCAGGCGGTCGGTGTCCCACATGCGGTAATCGTCGTAACCCTTGAGTCGCCAGTAATCGAAGACGACGACGCCGTGCCGTTCGGCGACCTCGCGGAGCAGTTCGTTGTAGATGGCGATGCGGCCGCGCAGCTTGCGGAACACGGGTGCCCAGCCGGTGTCGTAGGCGGTGAAGACCACGACCGTGGCGCCCGTGGCGACCAGCTTGCCCAAGGCCTCGTCGTAGCGGGCGAGCAGCGCGTCGAGATCGATCGACGGGCGCATGATGTCGTTGCCGCCGGCGTAGAGGGTGACGAGGTCGGGGTTCATCGCGATCGCCTTGTCGAGTTGCTCGTCGATCACGGCGTCGAGCAGGCGGCCGCGGATCGCGAGGTTCGCGTAGGAGAAGTCCTCGTTCCGTGCGGCGAGCTGTTCGGCGACCCGATCGGCCCAGCCACGCAGACCGTTGGGCCGGGTCGGGTCCGTGTCACCGACGCCTTCGGTGAACGAATCCCCGAGCGCGACGAAGCGTGTGAAGCCCACGGTGTTGACCTCCCGGTCTGTCATGACTGATCCGGGGTCGACGCTAGTTGTGGGCGACCCGCCGGGCCAAAGCCTGCGGCGTGGGTCACTGCCGCGCGGGACGGGCAGGCCGACCCGTATTGCGGAAATCGGACCGATTAATTCGCAATCCGGATTCCGGTACGAGCGAATTTCGACAGAGCGATCGGTCGGTATTCGACCGTATTTCGCGTTGGTGATCTCTCACCTTGCCCACCTGCGGTGAGAGCGTTACACAACGCCCGCGCAATCTGTTCCGGTTACTTTGTCCGGCAGTCTGTTTCGGTGCGATTCGGGGAGGTCGTGGGGGGTGCTCGGGGTGGGTTGCGGCGTGAGTAGGATCACGTGATGTACTTCATTGGTCCGTCAAGTGAACGGGCCGGCGACAATTCGACGAAAATGCCGCTGCGGGAGAAAAGGGAACACCCGATGTTCGACAAGGTTCTGGTTGCCAACCGAGGTGAGATCGCGATCCGTGCGTTCCGCGCCGCCTACGAGTTGGGGGCGCGCACGGTCGCGGTGTACCCGTACGAGGATCGCAACTCGGTGCATCGCCTGAAGGCTGACGAGTCGTATCAGATCGGTCTGCCGGGCCACCCCGTGCGCGCATACCTGTCGGTCGAGGAAGTGGTGTCCGCAGCGGTGCGGTGCGGCGCCGACGCGATCTACCCCGGCTACGGATTCCTGTCGGAGAACCAGGGCCTCGCCGCCGCCTGTGCCGAGGCCGGGATCACCTTCGTCGGGCCGAGCGCCGACATCCTGGAGATGACCGGCAACAAGGCCACCGCGGTGGCCGCGGCCAAGGCTGCGGGAATCCCCGTGCTGGCGAGTTCGGAGCCGTCGTCGGATCTCGACGAACTGCTCGCCGCGGCCGAGGACATGCACTTCCCGGTCTTCGTGAAGGCGGTCGCCGGCGGTGGCGGACGCGGCATGCGTCGCGTCGACGACCGTGCCGACCTGGCCGAGGCGATCGCCGCCGCATCGCGTGAGGCGGAGTCGGCATTCGGCGACGCGACGGTGTTCCTCGAGCAGGCCGTGGTCAACCCGCGCCACATCGAGGTACAGATTCTCGCCGACACCCACGGCAACGTCATCCACCTGTACGAGCGCGACTGCAGTCTGCAGCGTCGCCACCAGAAGGTCATCGAGCTCGCGCCGGCTCCCAACCTCTCGGACGAGCTGCGGGAGAAGATCTGTGCCGACGCGGTGGCCTTCGCCCGCCACATCGGTTACACCTGCGCGGGCACTGTCGAGTTCCTCCTCGACGAGCAGGGACGCCATGTGTTCATCGAGATGAACCCGCGTATCCAGGTCGAGCACACCGTCACCGAGGAGATCACCGACGTCGACCTGGTGAGCTCGCAGCTGCGTATCGCGGCGGGGGAGTCCCTCGACGATCTCGGCCTGTCGCAGGAGTCCATCCGTATCCGTGGCGCCGCGCTGCAGTGCCGCATCACCACCGAGGACCCGTCGAACGGCTTCCGCCCCGACGTGGGTCGGATCACCGCCTACCGCAGCCCGGGCGGCGCGGGCGTCCGCCTCGACGGCGGCGCCAACCTCGGTGCCGAGGTGAGCGGCCACTTCGACTCGATGCTGGTCAAACTGACCTGTCGCGGACGGGATTTCCCGACCGCGGTGCGTCGTGCCCGGCGCGCGGTCGCCGAGTTCCGCATCCGCGGTGTGGCGACGAACATCCCGTTCCTGCAGGCCGTGCTCGACGATCCGGACTTCCGTGCCGGTCGGGTCACCACCTCGTTCATCGACGAGCGCCCGGGCCTGCTGACCCAGCGCGTGTCGGCCGACCGCGGTACCAAGATCCTGTCGTACCTCGCCGACGTGACGGTCAACAAGCCGCACGGTGAGCGGCCCACCACGGTGTACCCGCGCGACAAGCTGCCCACCGTCGAACGCGCGGTGCTCGCGTCGCCGAAAGACGGTTCGCGGCAGCGTCTTCTGCAGCTCGGACCGGAAGGGTTCGCCCGCGATCTGCGGGAGAACCCGCGTCTGGGCATCACGGACACCACCTTCCGCGACGCGCACCAGTCGCTGCTCGCCACCCGCGTGCGCACCACCGGCCTGGTCAACGTCGCGCCCTACGTCGCGACGTTGACGCCGGAACTGCTGTCGGTGGAGTGCTGGGGCGGTGCAACTTACGATGTGGCGCTGCGCTTCCTGAAGGAAGACCCGTGGGATCGGCTGGCGCAGTTGCGCGAGGCGATGCCGAACATCTGCCTGCAGATGCTCCTGCGCGGCGCCAACACCGTCGGATACACGCCGTACCCGACCAAGGTCACCACGGCCTTCGTCGAAGAGGCCACCGACGTGGGCATCGACATCTTCCGGATCTTCGACGCGCTCAACAACATCGACGCGATGCGCCCGGCGATCGACGCGGTCCGCGAGACGGGGACCGCGGTGGCCGAGGTGGCGATGAGCTACACCGGTGACCTGTCGTCGCCGTCGGAGGACCTGTACACCCTCGACTACTACCTGCGGTTGGCCGAGCAGATCGTCGAAGCCGGTGCTCATGTGCTCGCCATCAAGGACATGGCCGGTCTGCTGCGTGCCCCGGCGGCGACCAAGCTGGTGACGGCTCTGCGCAAGAACTTCGACCTGCCGATCCACGTGCACACCCACGACACCCCGGGTGGTCAGCTGGCCACCTACATGGCGGCCTGGCAGGCCGGTGCGGACGCGGTGGACGGAGCGAGTGCCGCACTGGCCGGCACGACCAGTCAGCCCCCGCTGTCGGCGATCGTCGCGGCGACCGCGAACACCGACCGTGACAGCGGCATCGACCTGGCCCGCGTCTGCGACCTCGAGCCGTACTGGGAGGCGCTGCGAAAGGTGTACGCGCCGTTCGAGTCCGGGCTCCCGGCCCCGACCGGTCGTGTGTACTCGCACGAGATCCCCGGCGGCCAGCTGTCGAACCTGCGTCAGCAGGCCATCTCGCTGGGTCTCGGCAACCGCTTCGAGGCCGTCGAACAGGCCTACGCCGCGGCCGACTCGATGCTGGGTCGCCTGGTGAAGGTGACGCCGTCGTCGAAGGTCGTCGGTGACCTCGCGCTGGCGCTGGTGGGACGCGGGATCACCGCGTCGGACTTCGCCGCCGACCCGGGCAGCTACGACATCCCGGACTCGGTGATCGGGTTCCTGCGTGGCGAACTCGGCGACCCGCCCGGTGGCTGGCCGGAGCCGCTGCGCAGCCTCGCACTCGAGGGCCGGGCGCCGGCGCCGGAGGTCAAGCAGCTGACCGCCGACGACGAGGCGATCCTGGACAAGCCCGGCCGCGACCGTCAGGTGCGTCTGAACCACCTGCTGTTCCCCGGCCCCGCCAAGGAATTCGAGGAGCACTACGAGACCTACGGCGACACCTCCCGGTTGTCGGCGAACCAGTTCTTCTACGGTCTCCGCTACGGCGAGGAACATCGCGTCAACCTCGAGCCCGGCGTGGAACTGATGATCGGGCTCGAGGCCATCAGCGAGCCCGACGAGAAGGGCATGCGCACCGTGATGTGCGTGCTCAACGGCCAGCTGCGTCCGATCGCGGTCCGTGACCACAGCATCGACTCCGCGGTCGCCAGCGCCGAGAAGGCCGACCGGTCCAACCCGAAGCACGTCGGGGCGCCGTTCGCCGGCGTGGTGTCGCTGTCGGTCGATGTGGGCGACGAGGTCGCCGTCGGCGCGACGATCGGCACCATCGAGGCGATGAAGATGGAGGCGGCCATCACCGCCCCCGTCGGCGGCAAGGTCACGCGCGTCGCGATCGGCCCGGTCACCCAGGTGTCGCCGGGTGACCTGCTTGTCGAGATCGGCTGACCTTCGGCCCCTTCCTGGGTTTCGCTCACGGATTCCGTTCCCGCTCACCGAAATCGGGTGAGCGGGAACGGAATCTGTGAGCGCTCAGGCGATGATCGTGTCAGCCCGTGACCGCGTACCCGTGATGAGTCCCGCGTTGGGGTCGTCGACGGTGGCGATCCATGCGCGGGCCTCGGCCTCGCTCTTCCCGGCTTCGACGTGCCGGCGGAGCAGGCGTTCGCGTCGGGTGGCGTCGTCGGCGTCGACGTAGATCAGGCGGTCCAGGAGTGGGCGGACGTCGCGCCATCCGGGTTCGTCGAGGCCGAGGTAGTTGCCTTCGACGACCACCAGCCGCGCGGTGGCGGGAATGATGAGCGACGCCGCGATCGGCTCTCCGGCGGTGTGGTCGAAGTCGGGTGCGTACACGGTCTCGCCGCCGTCGGCGATGCGTCGGAGTGTGGCAACGAATCCAGCGACGTCGAAGGTGTCGGGTGCGCCCTTGCGATCGCGGCGGCCGAGCCGATCCAGTGCGGCGTTCGACAGGTGATAGCCGTCCATCGGGACGTACCCGACCGAGTCGGGGTCCAGGGTCGAGGTGAAGTCGTCGACGAGGGACCGCGCGAGGGTCGTCTTACCCGCGCCCGGCGGGCCGGTGATGCCCACGACGATCCCGCCCCGCACCCGACCCGAGCAGCGCGGCGACGTCGTCGTGGACGGGCATCCGGGTCAGCTACCGCGGTACGTCGAATACGCGAACGGGCTCAGCAGCACCGGGACGTGATAGTGGCGGTCGGCGTCGTCGACCTCGAAGCAGATGTCGATCTCCGGGTAGAACGCCTTGATGTCGTTGTCGGCGAACCAGTTCCCGGTGTCGAAGACCAGATGGTAGATGCCGGGGACGAGGGCCTCGGTGTTGACCTTGCCGATGCGTCCGCCCGAATCGGTGGTGCCCGAAGCCAATTCGGTGCCCGATGCGTCCTGTAGGGACACCTCGACGCCGACGGCAGGGGAGCCCGACGTGGCGTCGAGGACATGGGTGGACAGGCCGGTCATGCGAAGGCTCCCTCGTCGGTGTCTGGTGTCATCAGCATACGGATCAGGCGGCTGCGGTTGATCTTCGCCAGCTCGGTGCGCAGCACGCGGCGTTCGGTCGCGGGGTCGTTGTCCATGCGTTCCTTGAGGATTCCGAGCAGCTCGTCGGCGGGGCGGCCGTTGGCGAACACCAGGTAGACGTGGCCGAACTTGTCCTCGTAGGCCGCGTTGTACTTCTTCAGTTCGTCGATGACCGCTGTGTCCGCGCCGGACACCCCGGACTGTTCACGGGCCGACGAGGCGTTGTCGGGCCGGTCGCCGATCCGGGGATGCCCGGCGAGAGCCTGGTCGATGTCGGTCTCGGCCAGCTCGACCAGTAGGTCGTCGGCCCGATCCAACAGTGCTTGTGGATCGGCGAAGGGGCGCTCTTCCGCGACGCGTTGTGCCCAGGTGAGCGAGCTGCAGCAGGCGAGCAAACGCTTGACGCACGCGTCGGTGGTGAGATCGTTGAAGCGGTCGAGCTGTCCTCGTCCGCCGGGGTCGAGGTCTTCGTCTGGACGCACGCGTACAGCCTAGGAGGTCCGCCCGAGGACCGCCGATTCACCAACGGCTCCTGGGATTGGGAAGATGGAACGGTGACGGCGTCAGGTGCGGACAACGAGATCGGTGAGGTTCTCGGTGTGGTGCTCGCCGCCGGCGCCGGCAGCCGGTACGGGATGCCCAAGATCCTCGCCTACGACGGCCGCTGGTTGCAGACCGCGACGGACGCGCTCCGGGCCGGTGGGTGCGCGGACATCGCGGTCGCAATGGGGGCTGCGGTCGTCGAGCCGCCCGCCGGCACCACCGCACTCGTCGTCGACGACTGGGCCGACGGAATAGGCGCGTCGGTGTCGGCGGCGCTCGACTGGGCGAAGCGTCGGCCCGCAGTGGGCGGTGTGGTGCTCACGGTGGTCGACACCCCCGATGTCGGACCCGACGTGGTGCGTCGCATCGTCGAGGCATCCGGAGGGCGGCGCGGGGATCTGGTACGTGCCGTCTTCGACGGCCGGCGGGGGCATCCGGTGTACATCGGCGCCGACCATCTCGGTCCCGCAGCCGAGGTCATCCACGGGGATGTGGGTGCGCAGCGGTACCTGCGAGATCAACAGGTGACCTGCATCGAATGCGGCGACCTGGCCACGGGACAGGACATCGACACCCGGGAATGAGCCTCCCCCTACGGCGTGCCCATTTCGAGACCTTCTCGTCGCCTTTCCGGTGCACGCGGATCCCGCTTCTGCCGATCGTCCGTGCATAGGGTGCAGACAGAGCCCGCGTCGGTACAGCCAGAGCCGGCGCACACCGGGCCCGTCGAAGACCATCACCGTCGAAGAAGGTGATCACGTGGCGCGAGGACACCGCCGTCGAATCGTCGCGATGGTCGCCGCGCTGGCCGCGGGTCTCGGACTGGCCGCGTGCGCGGGATCGCCGGACCAGGCTCCGCCCGATCGCCCCGCCGCCCAGGACTCCCACCTCCCGCCCGGTTTCGACACCACTTTCCGTTGGTCGTCCACACCGGTGCTCGACCCCCAGTCCGCCGAGGGCACCTTCGTCCGCGCTTACGTCGAGTCGTTCGAACTCGCCAACGCCGGGGCGTCGGTCGAGTGGGGATACCCGGGGTTCGCCGAGGCCTCGCCGTCGAACATCGACCAGATGGTGACCGCCTACCCGTCCGAGGTCTCCGCGGCCCGGCGCCAGGTCGGCACCGCGTTCTACACCGGCCTACGACGCGTCGACGACGTCGACTGGACGCGAATCGTGCTGTGCCGTCAGGGATATCGTTCGGTGGAGAGCGATGGGACGTGGGCGGTCGGGTATGACACTTCGCGTCCCGTCGAAATCGACATCCGACGCACCGGGGACCAGCCGCCGGCGGCTCCGCGGGGTGGTCAGCGGACGCCGGAGACCGACGTCTTCGGCGGCTGGTACACCTCGCGGTACGACTTCTCCGCCCTGTATCCCACCCCGACCACCGACCAGAAGGCTTGCGCGGCAACGCGACAGGTGGGGATGCCGCACTGGCTTCCTGCCCAGGCCGACGAGCCGTGGCCGGTGTCGCCCGCGGTACCGGGCTGGTCGACCTATCCGGGAGTCGGCTGACTCACTGGTCCGGTAAATCCTCGAGCAGGTCGTCGAGGTGCACGGGCAGGTCCCGGACGCGCACGCCGGTTGCGTTGTACACCGCGTTGACGACGGCCGCGGCACTGCCGACGATGCCGATCTCGCCGGCACCGCGCGATCCCATCGGCGTCGCGTGTTCGTCGGGATCGTCGAGCCAGACGGCGTCGATGTCGGCGATGTCGGCGTGCACAGGGACGTGGTATTCGGCGAGATCCTGGGTGACGACGTGCCCGAAGCGCGGATCGCGGACGCTCTCCTCGAGCAGTGCCATCGAGATGCCGAACGTCATCCCCCCGATGAGCTGGGACCGCACCGTGCGCGGATTGATGGCGCGCCCGATCGAGAACACCCCGAGCATGCGGGGGACGCGGATCTCGCCGGTGTCGACGTCGACGCGGACCTCGACGAAGTGGGCACCGAACGAGGCGATCCGGAATTTCTTCAGATCGGGGTTCTCGTCGGTCTCGGCGCTGACCTCGGCGCCGTCGGCCGGAGCGTCGCCGAACCGGGTGCGAAATCGTTGTGCCGCGGCGACGATCGCCGATCCCCACGACGATGTGCCCGACGACCCGCCCGCGACAGAGCCGCTCGGCAGGGCGCTGTCACCGATCTGCAGGTCGACTTGTTCCGGCTCGATCCCGAGCGCATCGGCGGCGATGAGCGTCAGTGCCGTCCACGCTCCCGTGCCGATGTCGGTGGCCGCGATCCGCACCGCGTACCGGCCGTCCCGATAGGAGATGGAGGCCTCGTTGCCCGGGTTCACCATGTGCGGATACGTCGACGCCGCGACGCCGTACCCGATGAGCTGCCGTCCGTCGCGGGTTGTGCCGGGCTCGGCGCGGCGACGGTCCCAGCCGAACCGTTCGGCGCCCTCGCGGAGACATCGGACGAGCTGCCGCGACGACCACGGTTTCCCGCTCTCCGGGTCGTCGGCGGGTTCGTTGCGGACGCGCAGCTCGATCGGGTCGAGTCCGACGGCGTGGGCGAGTTCGTCGATCGCGACCTCACCCGCGAACATCCCGGGCGCTTCGCCGGGGGCGCGGAACCAGAACGGCGGGGGGACGTCGAGGGGGACGACGTGGTGGTCGGTGCGCCGGTTGGGGGCGGTGTACATCATCCGCGACGAGACGGCCGCCTGCTCGGCGAACTCCTTCGCATGAGCGGAGTGCGCGTGTGCCTCGTGGATCAATGCGGTGATGTTGCCGTCGCCGTCCGCGGCGATGCGCAGCCGGGCACGCGTCGGCGCACGATGGCCGACGTAGGCGAACATGTGCTGGCGCGTCACCGCGAACTTCACGGCCCGGCCGGGCACCCGCATCGCGGCCATGGCGGCCAGCACGTCGTGCGAATGAGGGGAACCCTTGGACCCGAACCCGCCCCCGACATGCGGCGCGATCACCCGCATCTGTGCGGGTTCGAGTCCAAGGACGGGCGCCAACGCGGAGACCACGCCCTGCGTCGACTGCGTCGAGTCGTACAGGGTGAGGAGCTTCTCGTCGGGCGCCCACGTCGCGACCACGGTGTGTGGTTCCATCGGGTTGTTGTGCTCTTCCGGCGTGGAGTACCACTCGTCGACCACCACCGAACCGGACGGAGGGTCGTCGAGGATCCGGTCGGGTTCGCCGCTCTCGGACGTGGGTTCGAAGCCGCCGTTCACCTTCTCCGGCCGGTACCGATTGGGATGGTCGGCGCGGAACTCGGTGTCATGGGGTGCCTCGTCGTAGGACACGGTCACCGAAGCTGCTGCCTCCCGGGCGATTTCGGGAGATTCGGCGACCACAGCGCCGATGAGTTGACCGCGGTAGGCGACCTCCGGCGTCTGCAGGATCGTGAGATCGCCGTCGGAGGTGTCGGCCAGCCGGGGTGCATTGTCGATGGTGAGGACCGCGACGACACCTTCGGTCGATTCCGCTGCGGCGGTGTCCATCGAGGTCACCCGGCCGCGGGCGATGGTCGCGGTGATCGGCCACAGGTAGGTTGCGTCGGTGAGGTGTTCGTATGCGTACGGCGCTGTGCCGCGGACCTTTTCGACGCCGTCGATCCGCGCATGGCCGATGGGGGCGGGCGACGATCCGACGACGCTCATCGGGTCAGCTCCTCGAGGACGGCGCTGAGGGTGCGATGGACGAGTGGGATCTTGAACTCGTTCCCGTCCAGGGGCCGGGCGTCGGCGAGTTCGGCATCGGCTGCCTCGGTGAACAACTCGCGCGACGGTTGCCGCCCGCGGAGGACGGCTTCGGCGCGTTCGGCGCGCCAGGGTTTGTGCGCGACGCCGCCCAGGGCGATCCGCGCCTCGCCGATGGTGCCCCCGTCGGTCGTGTCCCCGTCCATGGTGATCTCCGCGCCGACCGAGACCAGTGCGAAGGCATACGACGCCCGGTCGCGGACCTTGCGGTACGTCGAGACGGACCCGGCCGGCGGCGCGGGGATGTCGATCGCGACGATGACGTCGTGCGGGTCGAGGACCGTGTCCAGGTCGGGATGTTCACCGGGGTGGCGGTACAGCGCGCGGACATCGAGTTCGCGTTCGCCGTCCGGACCCTGCACGACGATCCGCGCATCCAGGGCGGTGAGCGCGACGGCCATGTCCGACGGGTGGGTGGCCACGCAGGTGTTCGGGTCGTCGGCGCCGGGAGTGTCGAGGATGGCGTGATAGCGCGTGTAGCCGCCGATCGCCGAGCAGCCGCTACCGGGTGAGCGCTTGTTGCACGGCGTCGTGACGTCCTGGAAGTAGACGCATCGCGTCCGCTGCAGCAGGTTTCCGGCGTTGGTCGCCAGGTTGCGCAACTGCGGTGATGCGCCCGCCAGCAGCGCGCGGGCGAGGATCGGGTAGCGGCGTCGGACCAGGGGATGGGCAGCTGTGTCGGCGTTGCGGGCGGTCGCGCCGAGACGCAGGGAACCGTCGGCGTTCTCACTGATCTGGTCCAGGGGGAGTCGTGAGATGTCCACGAGTGCAGGCGGGTTGGCGACACCGAGTTTCATGTGGTCGACGAGGTTGGTGCCGCCGGCGAGCAGTTTCGCTCCGGGATGGTCGCGGAGGAAGTCGACGGCGCTCGCCACGTCGTCGGCGCGTTCGTAGGTGAAGGGGATCATCCTTCCGCCGCCTGCCGGATCGCCGCGACGATGTTGGGGTAGGCCGCGCAGCGACACAGGTTGCCGCTCATCCGTTCCCGGATCTCCTCGTCGCTGAGGGCCTCGTGCGCCGCGTCGGGGTCGAGGTCGTCGGTGGCGTGGCTGGGGTGCCCGTTCTTCGCCTCGTCGAGCATGCCGATTGCCGAGCACACCTGGCCGGGCGTGCAGTACCCGCATTGGAAGGCGTCCTGGTCGATGAACGCCTGCTGCAGGGGATGGAGATCGCCGGGTTCGGCAAGTCCATCCGCGGTGACGATCTCGGAGCCCTCGTAGCTGACCGCGAACGACAGGCAACTGACGATGCGCCGACCGTCGACGAGGACGGTGCACGAGCCGCACTGGCCGTGATCGCAACCCTTCTTGGGCGAGAAGATGCCGAGGCGGTCGCGCAGACCGTCCAGCAGGGTGGTGCGGGTGTCGACGACGACGTCGTGGGCCACACCGTTGACCGAGAGAGAAACCCTGGTTTCCACACGGCGCGGATACCCCGCGACGCGAAGCCCAAACCAATCCCACGGGTCCGTATCAGTCTGGAACAATCGGCGGAATGGCCCCCTCGAGACCCAGAGTCGTCGTCATCGGTGCAGGATTCGCGGGGATGCACTGCGTCCGCCGGCTACGGAGTGCCCCGGTCGACGTGACCTTGGTCGATCGCAGCACCAGCCACGTCTTCCAGCCGCTGCTCTACCAATGCGCCACCGGTTTGCTGTCGGAAGGTGCGATCTCGAGTCCGATCCGGCACCTGACCCGGCGCCAGCGCAATCTCGACGTCGTCCTGGGGGAGGCCGCCGACATCGACGTGCAGGCGCGGGAGGTCGTCGTCGACCGTCTCGACCGGTCGTCGTTCCGCCTGCCCTACGACTACCTCGTGGTCGGGACCGGGATGCGGACCGCGTACCGGGGCAACGACCAGTTCGCGAAGTACGCACCGGGGATGAAAACCCTCGACGACGCGCTGACGATCCGCCGCAAGATCATGGCCGCGTTCGAGATGGCCGAGACGATCACCGACCCCGAGGAACAGCGGTCCTGGCTGGCATTCGCGGTCGCCGGGGGCGGACCGACGGGAGTGGAGCTCGCCGGTCAGATCCGCGAGCTCGCCACCAGGGCGCTGGAGCGTGAGTACGACGCCATCGATCCCGCCCAGGCGCGGGTCCTGCTGTTGCACGGTGGGGAACGGGTGTTGCCGTCGTTCGACGCCCGGCTCTCGGCCAGTGCCCAACGGACTCTCGACGACCTCGGCGTGGAGACGCACCTCGGCGTGCACGTGACCGACGTCGGTGACGACTACGTGGAGACCACCCGCAAGGCCGACAAGCACAAGGACCGGTACCCGGCGCGAACGACGCTGTGGACCACCGGCGTCGAGGCCGTCCCGTTCGCCAACACCCTGGCGGCGGCGCTCGGCGTCGAACAGGACCGGGCGGGCCGGATCCCGGTGGAGGCGGACCTCTCGGTCCCCGGCCATCCCGAGGTGTTCGTCGCCGGCGACATGATGGCGTACAAGGACCTCGCCGGCGTCGCCGAGGTCGCCATGCAGGGTGGCCACCACGCGGGCAAGGTCATCGCCGAAACCGTTGCGGGCAAACAGGAACGGGCGCCGTTCAAGTATCGCGACCTCGGAACCGCCGCCTACATCGCGCGCCGTCGCGCCATCGTGCAGTCGGGACGGTTCCAGATGTCGGGGTTCCCGGGCTGGGTCGCGTGGGGCGTCATCCACATCGCCTTCCTCGCCGGCGTCCGCAACCGCCTCGGCACCGTGATGACCTGGGGTGCAACGCTGATCACCGAATCCCGTCGCGAACGGGCGATCATCTACGGAGATACCGAGACTGCGCGAACCCCATACGCCCGCCGAGATACGACGTAGTCAAGAGGGTTCGATCGCCGGGCACTCGGGCGTGATCAGGCCTTCGTGCGCATGTATGCGACGACCTCTTCCCAGTCTTCGAAGCCGGCCTGGCCGAAGTGGATGTGCTCGCCCTCGAAGGCGTCGACCCCGCGCATGGTTCGGTCGTCGATGATGAAGTCGCCCTTGTTCAGGTTCTTGTGGTGCGACAGGATGACCCGCTTGTAGGCGGGCGACTTCTTGTCGCGGCCGAAGTGCATCTTCACCCAGAGCAGTTTCTCGGTCCACGCCATGGGGTTGTCCCAGGGCGCGGTCGAGAGGATGTAGGTGTCGAAAAGCTTTGCCAGTTCTTCGTAGGCCTCGATGGCGCCATCCATCGGGTCCATGAGCGAGAAGATGCCGGGGACGTCGTCGAGATCGCCCTCGAACCTCTTGCGCTCGGCGTCGCTCAGCTTGTCGATCCCGGACTGGAAGTCGACGAGGGTGTTGTCCATGTCGACGTAGAGGATCTTCTTGGGTTGTCTCGCAATGTGGTCTGTCATTGTTGGCCCTCTCGGACGTAGTGCGGCGCCGCTGGGGCGGCGCGTTCGGTGAGTGTGCCCCGAGTCGGGGCGGAAGGAAGGCGCCTCACCGGAACCGGGAGGATCACCTGACATCTGCAGGATAGGGCAGGGGTACGACAGTTCTCGTCGAAGTCGTGTCATCCGGTCGAACTCATCTCGACTGGCAGACCTCGATCGACGTCTGGGAGTCGAGTCGAGGTTCGCCGGTCAGCGGCCCTCGGACCCGGGACGGGTGTTCCGCGGAACGCTTGTCCGACGACGCGCAGCCTGGTATCCAGATTAGAACACGTTCTAATTCTGACACTGGCGAGGAGTCTGTATGCACACCCCGATCTGCGATGAGCTCGGTATCGAGTTCCCGATCTTCGCGTTCACCCACTGTCGTGACGTCGTGGTCGCGGTCAGCAAGGCGGGCGGCTACGGGGTGCTCGGCGCGGTGGGCTTCACGCCGGAGCAGCTCGAGATCGAGCTGAACTGGATCGACGAGCACATCGGCGATCACCCGTACGGCGTCGACATCGTGATCCCCAACAAGTACGAGGGCATGGACGCGAACATGTCGGCCGAGGAACTCACCAAATTGCTCCAGTCGATGGTCCCCAACGAGACCCTCGAGTTCGGCCGCAAGCTGCTCCTCGACCACGGGGTGCCGCTCGCCGACGGCGACGACAACTCGCTGCAGCTGCTCGGCTGGACCGAGGCGACCGCTACGCCGCAGGTCGAGATCGCGCTGCAGCACCCGAAGGTCACCTTGATCGCGAACGCGCTCGGCACGCCGCCGAAGGACATGATCGAGAAGATCCAGGCCGCCGGACGCAAGGTCGCCGCGCTGTGCGGTTCGCCTAAGCAGGCGCGCAAGCACGCCGACGCCGGTGTCGACATCATCATCGCCCAGGGCGGCGAGGGCGGCGGCCACTGCGGTGAGGTCGGTTCGATCGTGCTCTGGCCGCAGGTCGTCAAAGAGGTTGCGCCCGTGCCGGTTCTGGCCGCCGGTGGTATCGGCAGCGGTGAGCAGATCGCGGCCGCACTCGCACTCGGTGCGCAGGGCGCGTGGAGCGGTTCGCAGTGGCTGATGGTCGAGGAAGCGGAGAACACCCCCGTCCAGCAGCAGACCTACATCGATGCGTCGAGCCGCGACACCGTCCGCAGCCGCTCGTTCACCGGCAAGCCGTGCCGCATGCTGCGCAACGACTGGACCGAGGCCTGGGAGAACCCCGAGAACCCCGATCCGCTGGGAATGCCGTTGCAGTACATGGTGTCCGGCATGGCGGTCGCCGCGACGCACAAGCATCCCGACGAGAGCATCGACGTCGCCTTCAACCCTGTCGGCCAGGTCGTCGGGCAGTTCAAGAAGGTCGAGAAGACCTCGGCGGTCATCGAACGCTGGGTGACCGAGTACATCGAGGCGACCGGCAACCTCGACGCGTTCGCGAACGCGACGGCCTAGTTCACGTGACCGGTGGCGGGCTCATTCGCTGAGTTCGCCACCCGCGGCGCGCCAGCCGATCAGGCCGCCGCTCATGTTCACGGCATCGAAGCCGTTCTCCACGAGGAGATTTGCTGCACCGGCGGATCTGATTCCGCCGGTGCAGAACGCTATCAGGAGGGTGTCTTCCGGTAGCTCGATGCACCGGTCGGGCAGTACCTCCAGCGGCATGTGAACCGCATCGGGGATGTGAACCCGGTTCCATTCGAAGTCGCGGCGAACGTCGACGACCAGCGCGCCGTCGTGCACCAGCTGCAGGGCCTCGGTCGCGGACACGGTCGGCGGCCGGCGCAAGTAGTGGCGAACTCTCACAACCTTCAGCCTAACTGAAGGTCGGCTCGGGTGTCAGCTCTCCGGAAAGGACCGCATCATGTGGTTGCGGAGAGCTTGTGTCAGTTCGAGGTCGCGCGCGGAGAACTCGGTGTCGAGTCGGGCCACCTCGCCGGCCGCCCGCGACAGGATGTCCTCGCCCGCCGGAGTGATCCGCAGGCTCGACGCGCTGCCTGCGTGCGCGGTGCCGTCGTCGACGAGTCCGGCCTCGACGAAGCCCGACACCGCGGAGTGCACGCTCTGGACCGTGATGCGCGACCGTCGCGCGAGTTCGCTGAACGAGATCCCCGGAGTGCCGCGAATGTGGCCGAGGAGCCCGTACTTTCGGGTGTTGAGCCCGAGCGGTTTGAGTGCGGCCGCGAGCTCGGATTCCCAGACCCGGCTCAACGTGAGCAGCGTGATCGTGGGACTGAACGGCGGAGGCTCGGTCATGCGGGCAGGCTAGCAAGTCATCAGGATGCCGACGCGGGAGCCGGGGAGATTCGACGGTGGCGAAACGAGGTCGCGTGCGACGTCGATCGGGCTCGTGACACAGGGAGGGTTTCAGCGGATGGTTCGTGTGAAGTGCTCTGGCACAGTCAGGCCCAACGCCCCCTCGGCGAAGCGTGACACCGGGCCGATCGCGGCGTCGAGCGCCTCGTCGTAGCCCTCACGCGCCAAGCCCCACATCTCGCCGGAGGAGCCGTCCGGGGTCACCCCGATCAGCGCGATGAGCTCGCCGGTGGTGGGGATGCAGATAGCCCACACGAAGCGGGTCTCATTGTCCCAGTCGTCATTCGCCGACGCTACGTAGTCGGCGGGGGAGTCGACCCCGAGAAGAGACAACGTCGGGACGTCGGTGATCCGGTCGTCCGCACGAAGCGAACGCAGATACCACGTCCCGGCGCGTTGATCTCGACTGGTTGCACGGTGTCCCTTCGATACGCTCGCAGGCTCGCTACTCAGGGAGCGGGTTTGGGCTACGCGACCTCGCTACTCAGGGAGCGGGGAGGCCGATCTTTGCTCCGGGAGCAGCGAGCGAGGGGCCGGCCGCTGCTCCCTGAGGTGCGAGCGAGGGGGCCGATCACTGCTCCCTGAGGTGCGAGCGAGGGGGCCGATCACTGCTCCCTGAGGTGCGAGCGAAGCGAGCCACGAAGGGCTGGCGAGATCATCCCACCAGGCCTTCGTGGCTCGTCGCTTTCGCTCCTCGCACCTCAGGCAGCGAGAGGGAATCCTTCGCACCTCAGGCAGCGAGAGGGAATTCTTCGCACCTCAGGCAGCGAGGGGTTACTTCAGCTCGAGCAGCACGGTGCCCTGGGTGACCGCGGCACCGGCCTCGACGGACAGGCCGGTGACGACGCCGTCCTTGTGGGCGGTGACCGGGTTCTCCATCTTCATGGCCTCGAGGACGACGACCAGATCGCCGGCGGCGACCTCCTGGCCCTCTTCCACGGCGACCTTGACGACGGTGCCCTGCATCGGTGCGGCCACGGCGTCACCGGAAACGGCTGCGCCGCCGCCCTTCTTGCGCGAGCGGGCCTTGGGCTTCTTGCGGATGACACCGTTGGTCGAACCGCCGCCGCCACCGAGGGCGAGATCGCCCGGCAGCGAGACCTCGACGCGGCGTCCGCCGACCTCGACCACGACCTTCTGGCGCGGTGCGGCGTCGTCCTCCTCGATCGGCTGTCCACCGGTGTACGGCTCGATCGGGTTGTCCCAATCGGTCTCGATCCACTTGGTGTAGACGTCGAACTTCTCGCCGTCGCCGATGAAGGCGGGGTTGGAGACGATGTGGCGGTGGAACGGGATGACCGTGGCCAGACCCTCGACCTGGAACTCGGCGAGCGCGCGACGCGAACGCTCGAGCGCCTGCTCGCGGTTCTCACCGGTGACGATCAGCTTGGCCAGCATCGAGTCGAACTGGCCGCCGATGACGTCGCCCTCGACCACGCCGGAGTCGACGCGCACGCCGGGGCCGGTGGGTTCCTTGTAGACCGAGATGGGGCCGGGGGCCGGCAGGAAGTTGCGGCCGGCGTCCTCGCCGTTGATGCGGAACTCGAAGGCGTGGCCGCGCGGGGTCGGGTCCTCGGTGAACTCGAGCTTCTCGCCGTTGGCGATGCGGAACTGCTGACGCACGAGGTCGATGCCCGCGGTCTCCTCGGTGACCGGGTGCTCGACCTGCAGGCGGGTGTTGACCTCGAGGAACGAGACCAGGCCGTCGTTGCCGACCAGGAACTCGACGGTGCCCGCGCCGTAGTAGCCGGCCTCGCGGCAGATGGCCTTGGCGGATTCGTGGATCTTGGTGCGCTGCTCGTCGGTCAGGAACGGCGCCGGGGCCTCCTCGACGAGCTTCTGGAAACGACGCTGCAGCGAGCAGTCGCGGGTGCCGGCGACGATGACGTTGCCGTGCTGGTCGGCGATGACCTGGGCCTCGACGTGGCGGGCCTTGTCCAGGTAGCGCTCCACGAAGCACTCGCCGCGACCGAAGGCGGCGACGGCCTCACGGGTCGCCGACTCGAACAGCTCGGGGATCTCCTCGATGGTGTAGGCGACCTTCATGCCGCGGCCACCGCCACCGAAGGCGGCCTTGATGGCGACGGGCACGCCGTGCTCCTTGGCGAAGGCGACGACCTCGTCGGCGTCCTTGACCGGGTCCTTGGTGCCGGGTGCCATCGGGGCGTCGGCCTTGAGGGCGATGTGGCGGGCGGTGACCTTGTCACCGAGGTCGCGGATCGACTGCGGCGACGGTCCGATCCAGATCAGCCCGGCGTCGATGACGGCCTGGGCGAAATCGGCGTTCTCGGACAAGAAGCCGTAGCCGGGGTGGATCGCGTCGGCACCGGACTTGGCGGCGGCGTCGAGGATCTTGTCGAACACGAGGTACGACTCGGCCGAGGTCTGGCCGCCCAGTGCGAACGCCTCGTCGGCGAGCTTGACGAACAGTGCGTCCGCGTCGGGCTCGGCGTACACGGCGACGCTCGCGAGGCCCGCATCCCGGGCTGCGCGGATCACGCGGACAGCGATCTCGCCACGGTTGGCGATGAGGACCTTGCTGATTGCGGAAGAGGTACTGGGCACTTGTTCTCCTGGGCCTTACTCGTACTCAGGTGTTCGCAGCGCGGGGCTAGCGCGCGACACGGTTGTCGGACAAACGGTCAAGACGGGGGGTACACCCTCGTCGACCGGGATGCGGACGGCTCGGGCGATGGACGACGCCGGGAGTCCAGCATCGCGACCTTCCGGCCAATACCCTAGCCCACCGAGCAAACGTTCGGTGGAGCCGTGGGTCACAACGCCGCGGAGAACGTGCTCGCATCACCGAGCCGACGGACGAGTTCGGCGAAATTGTGCAGGTAGGCGTGTACAGGACCGATGGTCGGGTCGATGGCGCTCGCCTCCGCGTCGAGTGGAAAAGGTGACGCATCAGGCATCGGGGCCCCGACGACGGTGATGTCGGCCGACGCCTCGTCGACGCCGTACTCGCGAAGAGGGGATTCGCGCGGAAAACGGGCTGAATAGCGCAAACCGGACGGTGTGCGGTTGATCCAGATGTAGACCTCGTGCGGCGAGTAGCTGTGGCTGCGGATCACCTTCGCGCGCCCGGCGTCGGCGGCCCCGGATCCCGGGGCATAGCGGGTGTCGATGAACGAGATGACAAACCGCGGCTCTCCCTGATGACCGATCAGTTCCGCCACCCGAAGGAACGGCAGCGCGGCGCCCTGACGGCCGCGCTTGAGGACGGCGGTGGAACGGGCGACCGCCTGATCGAACGTGGGTGAGTCGGACATGTCGACCCAGAACGGTGCGACGCCGACGAACCAGCCCAGGGACGTCAGCCACTGGGTGTCGTTGCGAGTGTGGCGGGGCAACACACAGCGGAAGTCCGCGTCGCCCGTCATCTCGTGATGGACCATCGCGAACGCGGCGAGGATGCCGGCGGTCAGCGTTCCGCCGGCTTCCGAGCAGATCGCGGTGAAGCGATTGGCCGTGGCGTCGTCGGCGATGACACCCCACAGCGACTCCTGCGGGATCGTCGTCTCCTCGAGGTACTCGCGGTCGGCGTTCTCGACGTCATCGGCGTGTGAGCGCAGCAGGGCGGGCATGTCGCCGGCGCCCGTGCGCAGGAACTCCGACCACAGGGCCACCGCCGGATGGTCGCCGCCGGTCTGGTCCGCGAGGCGTCGTTCCTCGGCGCTGAAGTCGACGTAGCTGCCGACCTCGGGCAGGTTGGCGCTGCGGTGTTCCCGAGCCGCGCGATACAGCGAGACCAGCTCCTGTTGGGCCATGATCAGCGAGTACCCGTCGACGAGGGAGTGGTCGGCGGCGAACAGCAGTGTGAACGAATCGGCCCGGCCCACCGTCGCGAACAGGTAGGCGGGCCAGTGCAGCGGTGCGGTGGCACGGTCGAAGGAACCGCCGAGTTGCTCGACGAGCGGCCCGGACTCGCGGAACCAGCCGATCCGGCCCATCTTGAGTTTCACGGTGCCCGGGTCGGTGGTGAGCCGCTGCAAGCCGGTGCCCTTGATCACCACATGGCTGCGCAGCACCTCGTGGCGGTCGATCCACTGGGTCAGCACCGAGCGGATCGCCGGGATCGACAACGGCTCGTCGAACTCGATCGACAGACCAAGCCACGCCTCGCGGCCGCCCTCGCGCTGCGTCTGCACGCGGTACTCGAAGGCCGCACGTAGGTGCTGCTCGTGGTTGTGCGAGGTCAGGCGGGAGTCGTGATCCCACGCTCCCAGTCCGCCGGGGACATAGGGAGTCCACTCGACGAGCCCTCCCGGGGCGATGGGCTCATCGCGGATCTGGATGAACTTCATGCCCCGGGTGCGTCGGACCCGGAACCGGAGGTCTGATTGCGAACCTGCGCCTTGATCCGGCCGAGCATGCCCGCCATACCCCGGAGACGGAGCATGCTGACCACGCTGCCCAGGCCGAGGTCGTAGTAGAAGTCCGACGGGACGTCGAGGATCTCCTGTGCCGAGGCGGTGTCCAGTCCCTGGTGCAGGATCGCCGCGAAGCCGCGCGTGGTCGGTGCCTCGCGCGGCGCGGTGAAGTACAGGCGTACCGATCCCGGATCACCGGCGTCGACGGACAGGAACACCGGTGACTGGCACTCCGGTACCGGTTCCATCGCTTCCTGCTGCAGATGCTCAGGGAGGTCGGGGAGTTCGTCGGCGAACTCCAGGAGCAAGGTGATCTTGTCCGAATCACCAAGCGCGGCAAAGTCATCGACGATCTCGGCCAGGGCTGCGGGCAAACTCATCGTCGATCAGGGCTCACTTGGAGCCGGGTGCGGCACCCGGCTCGTCGCCGACCGCGATGGGCACGCGCACCGCGTTGCCCCACTCGGTCCACGATCCGTCGTAGTTGCGAACCTTGGTGTACCCCAACAGGTGGGTGAGCACGAACCAGGTGTGGCTGGACCGCTCGCCGATGCGGCAGTAGGCGATGGTCGGGGTGTCCTTGTCGAGGTCGCCGTAGATCTCATCGAGCTCGGCGCGCGAACGGAACCGGCCGTCCGGTGCGGCGGCCTTGGCCCACGGGATCGACACCGCGGTGGGGATGTGGCCGCCGCGCAGTGCGCCCTCTTCGGGGTAGTCGGGCATGTGGGTGCGTTCGCCGGTGTACTCCTGCGGCGAACGGACGTCGACGAGTGGCTCGGTGCCGAGCACCTCGAGGACCTGCGGGGCGAAGGCGCGGATCTTGGTGTCGTCGCGCTCGACGACGGGGTAGTCCGACCGCGGGTACTCGGGGACGTCGAAGGAGGTGTCGCGGTCCTCGGCCATCCACGCGTCGCGACCGCCGTCGAGCAGGCGCACGTCCTCGTGACCGAACAACGTGAACACCCAGAGTGCGTAGGCTGCCCACCAGTTGGACTTGTCGCCGTAGATGACGATGGTGTCGTTGCGCTCGATTCCCTTGCTGCGCATCAGTTCTGCGAACTGCTCACCGTTGATGTAATCGCGGGTGACCGGATCGTTGAGGTGCAGGTGCCAGTCGATCTTCTGCGCGGTGGGGATGTGGCCGATGTCGTAGAGCAACACGTCCTCATCGGATTCGATGATCTTGAGGCCCTTCGCGCCCAGGTGAGCCGACAGCCACTGAGTGGTCACCAACCGCTCGGGGTGGGCGTACTCGGCGAAGGCCGGATTCGGGTCGGTTTCAACACTCACGGTCTGTTCTCCAGCTTGGTGCGTTCGGGCGTCTCGACATTCATCGCGCGGACCGTGACCGGTCCCGGAGATAAAGGGTAGGGCATCGCCCCGCGGGACCGCCCGGTGGCAGATCGGGTGCGGTCTGTGGTGCCCAACGGGGCCGTGCTTCGGTCGGATGACAAACCGCAGGTCAGTGGGGTGGTTGCCTGCTAAGTTCGCCCAATGATCGATCGACGTGGGGCTCGGGTGGAGCGCCGGAGTGTCTCGCGACTCATGCGGTGGGGTGTCCCGCTGGCGGTGGCCGTGCTCGCCGCGACGAGCGGATGTTCGCTCATCTCCGCCGACGACTCGTCGAGCCGAGCGTCGTCGTCGACTTCGTCCGCAGAGCCGGGGTCGCCGACCCCGAGTTCGCCGTCGCGGTCGAGGATCCCGTCGTCGACGCCGAGCAACGCCGACCCCGGCCGGTGCAGTCTCGACGACTGCCCCGAACTGGCGACACCCGCGGCAGAGCTCATGACGAGCGGGGTGAACTCGTCCAACGTCGACACCGCGGTACCGAAGTACCTCACCACGCTGCTCGACGACCTCGACCAGACCTGGGGCGGCTGGTTCGGCGAACTCGGCTGGGGTGACCCCGCGCCGGGACGGGTCCTCATCGAGTCGGGCACCACCTTCGCCACCGAGTGCATCGACGAGGACGGGGCGTCGAACCGGATAGCGTCCGACGAGGCCAACGCCTTCTTCTGCGGGGTCGACGAGGAGCCCAACGGTGAGGGGCAGGAGACCGAAGGCAGCATCGTGCTGCCGGTCGACACCTTCGCCGCCATCTGGGACGGGAACGTCTTCGGGGTGCCGTCGCCGATAGTCGGCGACTTCACCGCCGCCATCGTCGTCGCCCACGAGTACGGGCACAACGTGGTCTTCCGGATGGCGGAGGCCTTCGACATCCCGGAACGACGCCTGCCGCAGGGCAAGAACAGTGAGCTGGTCGCCGACTGCCTGGCCGCGAACTGGGCCGCCACCGCCTACCAGCGTGACGGGTTGGGACCCAAGGAGATCCTGCAGGTCGCGACGCTGCTCCCGATCATCGGCGACACCGGCGGGGCGACGGGCCACGGCTCGGCGGTCGAGCGTGCGCGAGCGCTGACCATCGGCCTCACCGGTCTGACGTTCAATCGCCAGGGGCAGCCGGTGGACTGCCTGCAGCGGTACTGGCCGGAGTTCTTCGAGGTCGAGTGACGCCGAATGAGCGGGTAGGAATGGCGTCGCACGCGACATCAATCGCCGCGCAGCGGGACCCGGGAGAATGCGGCACGGCGGCGCGAAAATCTCGTCCCCCTGAGCGGCTTTCGAGGGCAATATGCCCTCGGATGGTGCTCACGGGGACGAATTTTTCGTCAGTTCACCGGGCTGTACTGGTCGAGTGGTTCGAGGTGCGCTGACCCTTCGAGGCTCGCTGCGCTCGCACCTCAGGGAGCGAGGGGGACGCTGCGCTCGCACCTCAGGCAGCAGAGCTGGGTGCGTCGCGCTCTTTCGGATCAGGCAGCGGACATGGGTGCGTCGCGCTCTTTCGGATCAGGCAGCGAGTGGGAGCGCTCGCTCGCTCCTCGGGAGCGGCATCGCCGCGGATGGACGGATGCGGAATAACGTCGCACGCGACATCAATCTGGGTGGGCTCAGTGCTGCCAGAAGTCGGTGACCGACAGTCCGGCCTCGGTCAGCAGGCGCTGCACGAGTGGTAGGCCGATCCCGATGACCGACGACGGGTCGCCGTCGATGCGCTCGACCAACCAGCCGCCGAGGCCGTCGAGGGTGAAGGCACCCGCGACCTGCAACGGTTCGCCGCTGTCGACGTAGCGCGCGATCACGTCGTCGTCGGCGTCGGTGAAATAAATTGTCGTGGAGGAGGTCCCGGTCGCAGTGGCGGAATCGGCGCCGGGGCTCAGCCGGATCAGGTGATGGCCGGTGAGCAGATCGGCGCTGCGCCCGCGCATCTCGCACCACTGGGCCAGTGCGCGTTCGGGGGTGTGCGGCTTGCCCAGCAGACGATCGCCGAGAAGCAGCATCGAGTCGCAGCCGATCACCACGACCGTCTCGCCGTTCTCGACCGCGCCGGCGATGTCCGGGAGCGCGGCGACGGCCTCGGCCTTCGCGCGCGCCAGTGCGGCGACCACGGCATCGGGGGGAGTGCCGGGCGGCAACTGGGCCAGCACCGCGTCCTCATCCACGTCCGAGACACGGACCACCGGTTCGACACCCGCGGCACGCAAAACCCGAAGACGGGCGGGGGACGCGGACCCGAGCACGAAGACCGGGCCGGCGGTGGCCGGCCCGGTCTCGTGTGTGTTCGACCCGATCTGGGAGTCAGGCACGTGTCAGTAGCGCAGGTTGGTGAAGCTCGACGGTGCGCCCCACTGCGGACGCAACCGGTCGACGGGCCGGCCCCAGTCGTTGCGGATCTCCGGTTCCGGCTCGCCCCCACCGGCGCCCGCGCCGGCCAGGACGCTCACCAGAACGGCGAGGTCCTCGTCGGTCGGGTTGCCGTTGACGACGGTCAGGAACGGCTTCTCTGCCGCCTTCTCGGTGCTCTCGTTCACGGATGCCTCACTCACGCCGCTCTCGCTCACAGGGGGATGTTCCCGTGCTTCTTCGGCGGCAGGTTGACCATCTTGCGCTCGAGCAGCTTGAGCGCGGTCGCGATCTGGCCGCGGGTGTGGCTCGGCGGGATGACCGCGTCGACGTATCCGCGGGCCGCGGCGACGTACGGGTTGACGAGGGTGTCCTCGTACTCCTGCTGCAGCTCGAGGCGCAGTGCGTCGACGTCCTCGCCCTTCGCGGCGGCTTCCTTGAGCTGGTTGCGGTAGACGAAGCCGACGGCGCCGGAGGCGCCCATGACGGCGATCTGCGCGGTCGGCCACGCGAGGTTCACGTCGGCGCCCATGTGCTTGGAGCCCATGACGTCGTATGCGCCGCCGTAGGCCTTGCGGGTGATGACGGTGATCTTGCCGACCGTTGCCTCGCCGTAGGCGTAGAGCAGCTTGGCGCCGCGTCGGATGATGCCGCGGTACTCCTGGTCGGTACCGGGCAGGAAGCCGGGCACGTCCACCAGGGTGACGATCGGGATGTTGAAGGCGTCGCAGGTGCGCACGAAGCGGGCGGCCTTCTCCGAGGCGTCGATGTCGAGGCAGCCGGCGAACTGGGTCGGCTGGTTGGCGACGATGCCGACGCTGCGTCCGTCGACGCGGCCGTAACCGACGATGATGTTCTTCGCGTAATCGGCCTGGATCTCGAGGAATTCGTCGTCGTCGAGGATGCGACGGATGACCTCGTGCATGTCGTACGGCTGGTTCGGCGAGTCCGGGATGAGCGTGTCGAGCTCGAGGTCCTCGTCGTTCAGGGTGTCCTCGATGGACCCGGCGGCCGGCTGCGCGACCGGCAGGCGAGGTGCGTCAGCGCGGTTGTTGCTCGGCAGGTAGCTCAGGAGCTCCTTGACGTACTCGAGCGCGTCCTCCTCGTCGGAGGCGACGTAGTGTGCGGTGCCCGACTTGGCCATGTGGGTGGTCGCGCCGCCGAGTTCTTCCTGCGTGACCTCTTCACCGGTGACGGTCTTGATGACGTCCGGGCCGGTGATGAACATCTGGCTGGTCTTGTCGACCATGACCACGAAGTCGGTCAGTGCGGGCGAGTACACATGGCCGCCGGCGGCGGCACCCATGATCAGCGAGATCTGGGGGATGACACCCGAGGCGCGGACGTTGCGGTGGAAGATCTCGCCGTACAGGCCGAGGGAGACCACGCCCTCCTGGATACGGGCGCCGGCGCCGTCGTTGATGCCGATCAGCGGGCGGCCGGTCTTGATGGCCAGATCCATGACCTTGACGATCTTCTCGCCGTAGACCTCACCGAGGCTGCCGCCGAAGACGGTGGCGTCCTGCGAGAAGATGCAGACCTCGCGGCCGTCGATCGTGCCGTAGCCGGTGACCACACCGTCTCCGACCGGTCGACGCTCGGCGAGACCGAAGTTGGTGCTGCGGTGCTTGGCGAGCGCGTCGAGTTCGACGAACGATCCCTCGTCGAGCAGGTGGGTGATCCGCTCGCGGGCGGTCAGCTTGCCCTTCGCATGGGTCTTCTCGACGGCGGCCTCGCCCACGGGGTGCTTCGCCTCTTCGAGACGATTGCGCAGATCGGCGAGCTTCCCCGCTGTCGTGTGGATGTCGGGAGCGGCGGAATCGTCGCGTGAAGCTGTGGTCATGACTGTCGATGCTAACTACCTGAGTGTGAGCCACGTCAACCGGATCAACGTGAGATATCCCTCAGGTTCCCGAGCGATCGGTCGGTGGCGGTCTGTTTGTCCGTTTTCCGGTTCCCTCGGGTGCCTCTGAGCTGGACGGACGCGGTCCCGCGCGGGTCGGCGGACGACCTGCGCGAGACCGCGATCCGACTCACACCGCAGCGAGGTGACTGACGCGCGGCGCCACGTTCTGCATGAAGGCGGAGACGTCGGTCGTGTAGTCGGGGAACGACAACACGCTGCGGTCCACGCCGGCGACCTGGTCGAGATCGTGGAGGAATGCGGCGATGCGGTCGTAGGAGCCGACGAGGTGCGGGTGGAACAGGCAGGAACCGGTGACGACCGCGGCGCGGGTCGGGTGGTCGAAGTCGACGTCGAGCACCTGGCGGCGCTCCTGGGTCTGGATCTTCGCCGACATCCCGGTCGGGTCGCCGGCGGCTGCGGCGCGGAGCCCGTCCGCGGCCTCGACGTCGGTGTCGGCGGCGAACGACTGCACCATCTCCACCGCCTCGGCATCGGTGGGGGCGGTGATGATGCCGTACAGCGCAGCGGTCCCGACGTCGCGCCCTGCCCGCGAGGCGACGGAGACGAGGTCGGCGCGTGCCTTGGCGACCTGATCGAAGTCACCCAGCACGAAGTTCACGTCGGCGCGGTTGGCGGCGGCCTCGATCGACCGCGGGGACTGACCCGGGATGATCACCGTGACCCCGTGACGCGGTGTCGGCTGCACAAGGCAGTCGTCGAGCCGGAAATGCTCACTCTCGTACGTCATCCGTCCGGTCTCCCAGAGGGTCCGCAGGATGTGGACGTACTCGTCGACGTATCCGTAGCGCTTGCTCGGGTAGTCCTCGCCCGGCCACAGACCCATCTGCGCGTACTCACTGCGGTTCCACCCGGCGACGATGTTGATGCCGAACCGGCCGCCGCTGGCGTCGTCGTAGGTGGCGGCGATCCGGGCGGCCATCGCCGGATGGACCGACGGTGCGCCGACCGAGCCCCAGATCTTGACGGTCGACGTCGCGCCGATGAGCGGTCCGACGACCGCGAGCGGGTCCTGGGCGTAGTCCCAGAAGCCGCTGCCCTCGGAGCCGTAGCCGCGGAACTTGGACATGGTCAGCACGAATTCGTAGCCGGCAGCCTCGGCGTCGACCGAGATCTGTTTGTTCAGTTCATAACTCGGCATGTACTGCGGGGAGGCCTTGGACAGGATGTAACCGTTGTTGACCGTCGGGAGGAAGACGCCGTACTTCATCATCGAGACTCCTGGGGTGAGGTGAGCGGGAGAAGATCGCCGGGGCGTTCTGAGATGAAGGTATGAATCCGGTGTTTCGTGGACCGTTCCGACGGCGTAAACGAACTTTGCGCCGGTGCTCGCGCCCTCTACCTGCGACGATGCTCAATCCTGCATCGTGACTGCCAGCGGGTCGGTGACGAACGACGTCCGGTCGGCGCGGTAGTGGTCGAAGGACACCTGCAGCGGACGCCCGTCTGCATCAGAGAACACCTGGGTCCGGCACAACACCGGCGAGCCCTCGGCGATACCGAGTTGTTCGCTCGTCCGGGCGTCGGCAGCCGCGGCCGTCACCTCGGTCACCACAATCGCGATGGGCGCCGAAAAGTGCAGGGAGGACACAGAACCCATCGTGACCGGACCCGTGTACGCGTCGAAGTCGAACGTGACCTCCGCGGAGAAGTAGGCGGTCCGGACCCCGATCACCTCGCCGTGGCGTCGGAACAAGATGTCGAGGAGCCGGACGGATTCGTCCTCCGTCGCCAGACATGACCGGAGGAACTCGGTCGTCGCGACCGTGCGCTGATCGAGGATCTGCAGCGAGATCTCGGGGTCCTGCCACGACTTGTCCACGGTGTCGGAGATCTCGAGCCGCGCATGTCGCGGATGGACGATGGTCCCCACCCGGGGTCTCCGGACGAGAAGACCGTCCTCGGCGAGCGACCGGAGCGCGGCGCGGACCGTTCCGCGGCTCGCGCCGAGTTCGCTGACGAGCGCGTCCTCGGCGAGTTGTGCAGACTCCGGCAGATGGCCCGCGCGGATCGACGCCGCGATCATGTCGCGCACCCATCGCACGGTGGAGTGGCGGCCTCGAGCCGATCCGCCGTGCATCCGTGGGTGTTTCGAGGGCTGGGCGAAGACATCGACATCCATGTGCGCACACTAGGGACCGTTTGCTACGCAAACGTTTCCGCGGGTTTGCGCCGCTCGTCATCCCTGGGCGAGGCACCCAGTAGGTTCTTCAGACATGACCCTCGACGCCGATCTGCTCCGGACCCGACTCGCCGACACGCGCTGGCACCGGATCGAGGTGGTCGACGCGACGGGGTCGACCAACGCCGATCTCGTGACACGCGCGGCCACCGAATCGATCGACGGGACGGTACGCCTGACCACCGATCAGACCGCGGGCCGCGGACGTCACGCGCGGACGTGGACGGCGCCGCGCGGGACCCAGCTGGCGACGTCGGTGGCGGTGGAGGTCGGTGAGCACACCGAGGACCTCGGTTGGCTGTCGCTGCTGGCCGGCCTCGCCGCGGTCCAGGGCATCGGCGAGGCGGTGGGCGTGCGGCCGACCCTCAAGTGGCCCAACGACGTTCTGATCGAGGGGCGCAAGACCGCCGGAATCCTGTCGGAGTACACGCGTTCGCCGCACACCCGGCACGGGGACGGGGGAGTGGCGGTGATCGGGACCGGCCTCAACACGACGATGACGCAGGAGCAGTTGCCGGTGCCCACCGCGACGTCGTTGCAGCTGGCGACCGGCAAAGACGTCCCGCTCACCGAGCTCGCGGCGTCGTACCTGCGGGCGTTGTCGGAGCTGCTCGACCTCTGGCCGCACGACGTCGACGGACTCGCGGCCCGCTACCGGGAGGACAGCGACACCATCGGGCGCCGCGTACGGCTGGTGCTGCCCGGCGACGAGGAGGTCGTCGGCACCGCGACCGGCGTCGACGCGTCCGGGCGGATCGTCGTCGACGCCGACGGGCGGCAGGTGATCGCGGCCGCAGGCGACGTCACGCACCTGCGGCCGGTCTAGATCAGCCGGCAGGACGCTGCAGGCTCTTGATGCCCATCGCGGGGATGATCGTCAACGGCGGCAGGCCGATGACGAAGTGCAGGATCGCGGTCTCGATGCCGACCGAGGTCTGCTGGTAGGTGAGGATCGGAATCAGGACCGCGGCGACCAGCAGCAGGCCGACGATCCAGCGGTAGAACTGGTTGGGCGCCGGCGTGATCAGCTGGAGGACGTACCAGAGGGCGCCCGCGGCGAGCGCGCACAGGAAGCCCACGACGCCGAACCAGATCTCGCTGGCCGCCACCGGATTCCACACCCCGAGCTTGCCGGACTCGTTCACCTTCTCGACGAAGGCCGAGATGATCCACGCGACCAGCCAGGCCGCCAGGCCGGTGACCACACCGGTCATCACCACTCCACCGGCGAAGGTGACCGGGTTGACGTCCGGGCCGCGTCGCGGCGCCCGCGCCGGCCGCGGCTGCTCCGCATATCCGCCCGCGGCGCGGTAGGCGTCGCCGCCGCCGTAGGGCTCGGCGGGGTACTGGTCGCGGTACGGCTCCTCGTAGGGCGCGCCCTGCTGGCTGTAGGCACGCGAATCGGGGTTGTAGCCGGACTCGTAGCGGGCGGTCCGGGGATCGGGATCGCGGTGCGGGCCCCGCGGGTCCTGGTAGGTCATCACATCTCTCCTCGCCGACCGCCCCAACGTGCCCGGCAGTCGATCGGTACTGGTGCCTCGCAGTCTACTCAGCGTGCCCCCCGGGCACGCCCGTCCCGATTATGCTGAGCCGCATGGCTTACCCGCGGGAGAACCTGGCGCCCGGTGAACGTGTGGTTCTCCACCGGCACCCTCATTGGAAGTGTCTGCTCGGGCCGTTCCTGCTGTTCGGGATCATCACCGCGGCCGCAGGTGTCCTCGCCGGCGTGATCGCCGGGTCGTCGCTGAGCTCGACCCCGCGGACGGTGCTGCTGATCGTCGTCGGCGTGGTGTGGGCGCTCGGCCTCATCTGGTACTTCATCCGCCCGCTGCTGTCCTGGAAGACAACGCACTTCGTGCTGACCGACCGCCGGGTGATGTTCCGCAACGGAATCCTCACGCGGTCCGGGATCGACATCCCGATCCGGCGGATCAACACCGTCGAATTCCGCCACGGCGTGATCGACCGGATGCTGCGGACCGGAACGTTGGTCATCGAGTCGGCCTCCGACGAGCCGTTGTCCTTCGACGACATCCCGCAGGTGGAGAAGGTCCACTCCCTGCTCTATCACGAGGTGCTCGACATGTACGGCGACGACGACCACCCAGACGACGCCTACGGCGACCCGGACGGCCCCGCCGACCGTCCCGAGAGCAGAGGGGCGCGGGAGCGTTGACCAATGTGCTGCTCGCCGAGGACGACGCCGCGATCGCCGAACCGCTCGCACGTGCGCTGACACGGGAGGGATACGGGTGCGAGGTCGTGAGCACCGGCGCCGACGCGCTGGAGAAGGCGCTCGACAGTCGCTACGAGCTGCTCATCCTCGACCTCGGGCTCCCGGTTCTCGACGGACTCGAGGTCTGTCGGCGGGTGCGTGCCCAACGTCCCGCACTGGCGGTCCTCATGCTCACCGCACGCACCGACGAGGTGGACTTCGTCGTCGGCCTCGACGCCGGTGCGGACGACTATGTGGGCAAACCCTTCCGGCTCGCAGAACTCCTCGCGCGCGTGCGCGCCCTGCTGCGGCGCCGCCAGCCCGGCGACGGTGACGAGGTGCTCGAGGGCGGCGAGATCCGGCTTGACGCCCGGGCGCGCCGCGTCCTGGCCGACGGACAGGACCTCACCCTGGCGAACCGCGAGTTCGATCTCCTGCGGTTCCTCATGGAGCGCGCCGGCGAGGTCGTGACACGCGAGGAGATCCTCACCGAGGTCTGGGGGTCGGCGGATCTGCGGTCGTCGAAGACCCTCGACATGCACATCTCGTGGCTGCGCCGGAAGATCGGCGACGACCGGCACAGCCGCCCGCGGCACATCGTGACGGTGCGCGGCGTCGGTTTCCGGTTCGACCCCTAAGCCGATGCCCATACGACCCGCTTCGATTCGCCGCCCGGCGTCCATGCGGCGACGCCTGCTCACCACGATGATCGGCGTCCTGATCGCGGTCGGATGTCTGCTGGGCATCCCGTTGAGCGTGGTCGCCTGGTGGTGGGTCGCCGACAACGCCCACCAGGACCTCGACAACCGGCTCAAGATCATCGCCGATCAGCTCATCCGCCAGGAGGGCGCCGACGGGCGCATCCCGCGCGACTCGGTCAACCGGGAGTCCTTCGAGCTGCTGCTGCCGCCGAACGGGCGTCTGACGATCACCTACCCGGATCTCGAGGGGACAGCCCAGCGGTTGGTCGTGGGCGCCGACATCGGGGGTTCCCGGCTGTCGGAATCCATCGGTCTGGGCTCCGCCGGCATGTTGACCCTGTCCATCCCGCGCGACGAGGTCCGCGACGACCAGATGACCGCGACCGGGATCGTGCTGCTCGTGGTGCTCGCCTCGGTGATCGGCGGATCGGTGGTGGCCATCGTGACTGCCGGCCGGATCGTCGACCCCCTGACCGATCTCGCCGACCGGGCGGCGACGCTCGGGCGCGCCGACTTCCGCACCGAATGGAAGATGTACGGCATCGCCGAGCTCGACCGGGTGTCCCGGGCGCTCGCCGACGCCAACACCGCGCAGGCGCTGCGGATCGAGCGGGAGCGTGAGATCGCCGGCGACGCGTCGCATCAGCTGCGCAGCCGGCTGACCGCCATCCAGCTGCGCCTCGAGGAGCTGACACTGCACGAGGACCCGGCGGTGGTCACCGAGGCCGAGGCCGCGCTCGATCAGGTCGAACGACTGGCCACCGAACTCGACGAACTGGTGGAGGCCTCGCGGGCCGACGAACCCGCACCGCATTTCATCGACGTCGGGGAGATGCTCACCACGCTGGTCGAGGACTTTCGCCACGCCTTCGATGCCCAGGGCCGTGAGCTGACCGTGGAGGTCGACGGGGCGCCCCAGGCACTCACCTCGCAGTCCGGGCGCCTACGCGAGGCGGTCAGCGTGCTCGTCGACAACGCCTTACAGCACGGCCGCGGGATGTGCCGGATCGACGTGAGCACGCTGCAGGCCGGTGATCTGGTCCGCATCACGGTCGCCGACGAGGGCGAGGGGGTGGCCGACGAGATCTCCGCGCACATCTTCCGGCGGGGGTTCTCGGCCGGGAAACGGCCGGGTGCCGGTCGCAGCGGCGTCGGACTGTCCCTGGCGCGGGCGCTCATCGAGGCCGACGGTGGACGACTGGAACTCACCGTGCGACGCCCACCGGTCTTCGCGATCGTCGTCCCGGCCCGGTATGCGAGCGGCTACGGCGAGGACCCGGACGAGCAGGAGGATCCGGGTCAGGACGACTCGGACACCGGCATCACGCGTGACCGAGTTCCTCATCGTTGAGTTCGGCGAGCGTCGGATGCAGGTCGGTGGACCCGGCGTCGCCGCCGCGCAGCAGCTCCTCGGGGAACGCGAACTTGCGCAACGCCCAGAACCGGAAGGCCATCTGCATCAGGTTGCCGATGATGTAGCCGAGGACGAAGTCGACGACGACGACCTCGGACACACTGAGGTTGGACCGCATGTCGAAGACGTTGTTGCCGATGAACAGCGGTGCGGCCTGCAGGATGACACCGATCCCGCTGATGATGAAGAACAGCAGCGCCTCGTGGTGCCGCTCCCGGCCCCCGCGGTTCTTGAAGGCCCACTCGCGGTTGAGGATGTAACTGAGGATCGTCGCCAGCACACCGGCGATGACCTTGGCGATCACCGGCTTGGTCTCGAGAATCGTGAGACTGAGGCTGTAGAAGATGGCGAGGTCGAAGACGAACGTCGTGCCGCCGACCATCGCGAACTTGATGAGTTCGTGGTGCCGCATGACGAGCCGTCGGACCGGCGCTGGGAGGCGAGCGATCAGCTCGTCGATCAATGGCACAAGATCCGAGTGTACGAAACAAATCGGTCGGGACAGTTCTCCGGGCGGTTGTGCGGATGACGGACCGGACATGGAACGATGGTTCGCGTGAATCCTCGCGTGCCGGATGAAGCGCCCGAAAACGGGCCGGTGACCTCGAATTCCACGGTGCCTCCCACTCCCGAAGCGGCACGGAGTGCCGGTGCGGCGTCGGGTATGCCGAAGGTCACGATGATCGGCGGCGGACAGCTCGCCCGGATGACCCATCAGGCCGCGATCGCCCTCGGCCAGTGTCTGCGCGTCCTGGCCGCGTCCGAGTCCGATCCCGCCGCGCAGGTGAGCGCCGACATCGTCCTCGGTTCGCACGACGAACTCGACGATCTCCGCCGCGCCGCCGCAGGTGCCGCTGCACTGACCTTCGACCACGAGGGTGTGCCGCTGGCGCACCTGGAGGCGCTCGAAGCCGAAGGGGTGGCAGTCCTCCCGCCGTCGAAGGCGCTGCACTTCGCCCAGGACAAGCTGGCCATGCGCGTGCGGCTGGCCGAGCTGGGTCTGCCGGTACCGGCGTTCGCCGATCTCGCCGGCGACCGTGAGGCCGCCCGTGCGCGTCTCGTCGAGTTCGGCGAGGCCAACGAGTGGGAGATCGTCATCAAGGCGGTCCGCGGCGGATACGACGGCCGCGGGGTCTGGCTGGTCGACGGCGCCGACGAGGCGCTCGCGGTCTTCGACGAGTACCCGTCCGACGCACCGGCCCTGCTCGCCGAGCAGAAAGTGCCCATGCGCCGCGAACTGTCGGCGATGATCGCCCGGTCCCCGTTCGGGCAGGGCGCCGCGTGGCCGGTCGTGGAGACGATCCAGCGTCATGGCCAGTGCGCCGTCGTGCTCGCGCCCGCACCGGATCTCTCCGACGAGGTCGCCGAGCGGGCCCAGCAGATGGCGTTGCGTCTGGCCGATGAACTCGGCGTGGTCGGCGTCATGGCGATGGAACTCTTCGAGACCGTCGACGGGGAGCTCGTCGTCAACGAACTCGCGATGCGTCCGCACAACAGCGGTCACTGGACGATGGACGGCGCGGTCACCTCGCAGTTCGAGCAGCATCTGCGTGCCGTCCTCGACTACCCGCTGGGCAACACCGCGCCGACCTCGCCGCTGACCGTGATGGCCAACATCCTGGGCGCACCGGAGGCCCCGGAGATGTCCATGGACGAGCGTCTGCACCACCTGATGGCGCGCATGCCCGAGGCGAAGGTGCATCTGTACGGCAAGGGCGAGCGGCGCGACCGCAAGATCGGCCACGTGAATGTCGTCGGCCGCCAGGGTGAATCGATGGAATCGGTGCGTGAGCGCGCCGAGCGTGCCGCGCAGTGGATGTCGCACGCGACGTGGACCGACGGATGGGATGTGCATTCATGAGTGAGACCGCAGAGTTCCGGGGTCCCCGGGTGGGCCTGATCATGGGCAGCGACTCCGACTGGCCGACGATGAAGGCCGCCGCGGAGGCGCTCGCCGAGTTCGACGTGCCGTTCCAGGTGGGCGTCGTCTCCGCACACCGCACACCCCAGCGGATGCTCGACTATGCCGCCGGCGCCGCCGCCAACGGCATCGAGGTCATCATCGCGGGAGCCGGTGGGGCAGCGCATCTTCCGGGCATGGTCGCCTCGGCGACCCCGCTCCCGGTCATCGGTGTGCCGGTGCCGCTGCGTCACCTCGACGGCCTCGACTCGCTGCTGTCGATCGTGCAGATGCCCGCGGGTGTGCCCGTCGCGACCGTCTCGGTCGGCGGAGCGCGCAACGCCGGGCTGCTCGCCGTTCGCATCCTCGCCTCGTCCGACCCCGCCCTGCAGGAACGGATGGTGTCGTTCCAGAAGGGCCTCGAGCAGATGGTCCTCGACAAGGATGCCGCGCTGCAGCAGGAGCTGCTCGGCGACTAGCCCTGTGCGGCAGGGGATTCCGGAGCGGTGGGCGGCAAGCCGAGTTTGTCGGTGAAGAAGTCCATCACCCGGTCGAAGGCCTCCCTGGTGGGTTGTCCGGGTTCGTCGTAGAGATCCTCGGTCAGCACCGAATGCGGCCGGGGGAACATCGAATCCGGGTTCGCCGCCTCGTCGGGGAGCTCGATCCCGATGAACGAATCGCCGAGAAGCTCTTGGAGATGGGCGAATCGCGACCGCGGCGAGAGTTGGTCGCCGGCGAAGCGCAGACCCATCACCTCGAGACCGCGTGCGCACCGCGCCTGGACCTTGGCGAGGTCTGCGGCGTCGACGTCGATGGCGCGTGCGCGGCCGGGGAGCACCGCGAACGGCAACGACGGCTGGGAGAGCACCGGGGCCACCATCCGTTCGTCGGTGGCCATCGCCAGCGCGAACCCGCCGGTGAAACACATCCCGACTGCGCCGACGCCGGGACCGCCGCAGCGATCGTGCTCGAGGGCGGCGAGTTCGCGCAGCCACGCTGCGACCGGTGAGGTCTTTCCCGTTGCGAGAATGGTGAACTCGCGGGTGATGCAGGTCTTGGTGATGGTGCCCAGCATGTTGCGCACCGCGCCCACGCGACCGAGATTGTCCGGTCGCGGGTCCTGGCCGTCGACCCCGAACAGCGACGGCATGACGGCCGTCGCGCCCAGATCGGCGATGCGCCGGGCCACATTGGCGACCTTCGGGCTGATGCCCGGCATCTCGGCGATCACGATGACCGCGGGACCAGTGCCCTTGCGGTAGACGCGACGGGTGTCGCCGCGCAGGGTCACGTCCTCCGCGGCGAAGTCGTCGAGCGGATCGTCGGCCATCGCGGCTCAGTCCTTGTGGAGGGTGCCGAGGAGTGCCGACTCGAAGGGCATCGCGAAGATCTTCGCGCCGCCGGCGAGGTCGGGGGAGTCCGACGGCACGACGCGGGGTCCGGTCACCCGATAGCGCTTGTCCTTGCGGACGATGGTGAACGAACCCGCCGCCTGCACGTTGCGCACCCAGTCGGTGTGCCTGCCGTAGGTGAGGACGATCGTGAGCTTGTCACGGTCCACCCAGGCCAGCACCGGGTTCGAATAGGTCTTCCCGGACTTGCGGCCGACGTGCTCGACCATGGCGAACGGTGGCAGGTGAGGCGCCCACATCCGCTGGATCGGATTGGTGACGATCTTGTTGAACCGGGCCAGTGCGTCAGGTAGTCGCATGTGCCCACTGTGCCTCAAAACCCGCGATCCCGCGGGGCCTTGGTGTCTGCTCCCGCGGGGTCGCGCGGCATTTGCGGCAATCGAGAACTCACTCGGCGAAGACGACGCCGGCCTTCTCGACCGCGGCGATCGCGGTCACCCGCTCCGCGGCCGCGTTGGCGACGTGCACGAGACTGCCGCCGGCGATCATCGGCGCGAGCAGGTGAGCGAGAACGCCGGATGCGGTGTGCCAGGGACGCGTCGACACCACCCGGGTGCCGGCGTCGATGCCGTCCCGTTCGGCGACCGTGTGGGCCTCGGTGATCACCTCGGCCGTCGGTGTCCCGTCGAGCGCCTCGACCGCGGGGGACCGGGAGACGAACTGGTCGCCGTGTACTCGTACGACGCTGCCGTAGTCGCCGACCCCGGGCGGAAGGTCACGTAGGGGCAGGGCGAACGGATCGAGTGATGCCACCACGACCTCGTCGGCGTCGGGATGGCCGTCGAGCCGGTCACGAGAGGTGAAGACCACCAGCGGTTCCGACGCGGCCTCGGCGGTGTCCGGTCCCGGGAGATGGACATCGGCGCCGGACCACAGGGCGCCGAGCACGATTCCGGCGGTCTGCCAGTGCTCGGGCAGATCCACGACCACCACATCCCCGGCCCCCACGCCGATCTCGTCGGTCAGATAGTTGGCGGTCTTGGCCGCCCAGTTGCCGAGGGTGGCCGCCGACAGCTCGGTACGCTCGCCCGTCGCCTCGTCGTAGTAGGTCAGCAGCGGACGCGAATGATCGGCCACCGCACCGAAGATCGCGTCGGCAACGGTGTTCGGAGTGGTCAGTTCACGCACATCGGCCCCTTGGTCCCGGCGGTGATCGGCGGCCGCTTGTTGCCGACGCGCTCACTGGCCGGGGTGTTGTCGGTCTGTTCGCCGGTGTCGCCGAGTCCGCCCGGTCCGGCGTAGGTGTTGGTGAGGATCACCTTGAGCTGGTCATCGGCGAGGTTCGGGTCCTCGACGACCTTCACGCCGCCGAGGTCCTTGGCGAGCAGTCGGGCGGCGTCGCCGTTCTCCTTGGCGTAGACCACCGAGTCCTTGGTGTCGGCCTTGCCGCTGGAGGTCTCCCCGGACTGATAACCCTTGTTGGTCAGGATGTTCGCGACATTCGACCCGAGCCCGTCGATCGTGCCGGCGTTGACGACGTCGACCTTGAAGTCGCCGCGCTGGGTGTCGCCGCCCGCCTGCTGCGGGGTGAGGAGATTGCTGGTGTAGGTCTTGACCGCCTGCGGATCGACCTCGACGACGGACTGCATCCCGTCCTCGCTCCAACCCTGCTCGGTCACGATCGGGATGGTCGCGAACTTCACGCGGCCACCGCTGAGATCCTTGAGCTGCTCGGCGAAGTTGATGATGTTCCAGCCGTCGTCGATCACGATGGAGCGCGCGACCGCGTTCTGCATCTCCGAGAGCTTGCCCGGGTCGGTGAGAGTGCCTGCGGAGAGCACCTTCTGGGTCAGCGACGCCATGAAGGCCTGCTGCCGCGTGATGCGGTCGAGGTCGCCACGGGGGAGTCCGTGACGTTGACGCACGAAGCTCAGGGCGCGGGGGCCGTTGAGGGTCTGGACACCCTTGCGGAACCGGGCGCCGCTGAACGGATCCCGGACGGGCGCGTTGAGGCAGACGTCGATGCCGCCGACCGCATTGGTCAGCAGGACGAAGCCGAGCAGACCGACCTCCGCGTAGTGGTCGACCTGGACGCCGGTGAGGTTGGCGACGGTGTCCACCAATGCCTTCCGGCCCGCGAGCGTGCCTTCCTTCTCCGCTTCCTCGGGTGACTGCCCGGCTTCGACGGCGCGAGCGCGCACGCCTTCGCGGGTGGTGCCGTAGGCGGCGTTGATCTTGCTCATGCCGATTCCCGGCACGTCGACGTAGGAGTCACGGGGGATCGAGATCGCGGTGGCCGACGAACCGTCCTCGGGGATGCGCACCAGCAGGATGGTGTCGGTGTTGGTGGCGACCTCCTCGCCCGACCGGAGGAGTTTGATCTCCTCCGGCGAGAGCGGGTTGCCCTTCGCGTCGGTGCGGGAGTCGGTGCCCACCAACAGGATGTCGACGGCGCCGTCTTTCGCGCCGCCCAGGCCGAGGCCACCGAGCTGCGTGATGCGGGTCTCGAGGTCGGACATCGTGTTCCAGGCGTAACCGGTACACAGCAGCACGGCGACCGAGGCGATCGCGATCAGCGCACGACCCCACCCGGCTCCGGATGCCCAATGGGCGCGCGGGCGCGACGAGGTGCCGGGAGGTGCGGTCGGCGGAGTCGCCGGCGCGGTGGATTCTCCACTCACCGAGAGCTTCTCGGTCACCGCGGCGGCGCCGGCGGTGGCCGATCGGCGCTTCCGGCGTGGAGGAGTGCCGGTGGTGGCCTTCGAGGGTGCCCCGGTCTTCGAGGGTGCACCAGTCCTCGGTGCGCCCTTCTTGGGGACGGTGTTCTGGACCGAACCCTGTTCGGCAGTCGCCTTGGGAGCGGCCGACTTCGGGGCGCCGGACTTCGGGGCGGCCGCCTTCCGAGGTCCTGCCTTCGCCGGTCCGGCCTTCTTCGCGGCGCTCTTCTTCGCCGGGGCCGTGGCCTGCTCGGCGTCGGGGCGGGGCCGGCGCTTGCGGGCAGGGTCCTGCGGTGCGGGCCGCTGCCGTTCGGCGGGCTTGGATCGCGTGTGGATCTCGCCGGAGGATCGTCGACCTAGAGGCTCGTCGGCACGACGCGGACGGCGGGGCGATGCCGGATCCTGCGGGGGCACGCGCCGCCGGGGATCACGCTCGTCGGCGTGGCGTCGTCGGGGCATCCCTTCGTCCCGGGCGGGGATCCGTTCCGGGGGCGGCTGGCGTCGCGCACGCTGTGCGGACTCGGCTCGGGTCGGTTGCTCGGGAGCACGCCGAACCACGCGGCGTCGGGGGCCGGCCGCCTCGGCGTCCACGGGACGGGGGCGGGCTCCCTGGCTGGGCCGTCCCGGTTCACCAGCGCGTTCGCCGCGCACGGGCCGTCGGCCGTTGTCGGCATCCGGAGTGCGCCGGTTACCCGGCTCCGGCGGTACCGCACGCCGGGGGCGCGGCCGCCCACGTGCGCCGTCGGATGGTGAATCCACTGGTCAGCGATCCCTTTCGAGGTCATCAAGCTGCTCGACGGTGGCGCCCGGTCGGTCCGCGCCATGGGATTGTCGGTGCAGAAGTGAAAGTTGGTGTTGTGCTGTCGCCAGGCTACTGAAGTGATTCGGGAATTCGAGAACGCAACGCCGAGGAGTCGAGTAGCGGTCGTCACGTGGATGACGTGGAGTCGTGGCCCACCGTGGTCTGCGGCACGATGGTGCGCATGCGTGTCACGCCCAGCACCCCCACCGTGTACATCGTCGGCGCCGGCGGTCAGCTCGGCACCGCCCTCCAGGGGAGGTCGGCGCAGGCACCCGACTCCGTGGTGTGGCGCCCGCTGACCTCGGCCGACATCGACATCGCCGACGAGACGTCGGTGGCGGCCGCACTCGGCGACCTCGGTCCCGAGGACGTCGTCGTCAACTGTGCCGCCTACACCGACGTCGACGGCGCCGAATCGGACCTCTCTGGTGCCCGCCGCGTCAACGTCACCGGTCCCGCAGTGCTCGCCGCCCACACCGCCGCCGCGGGGGCGTGGCTGATCCATGTCTCCACTGACTACGTGTTCCCCGGTGCCGCACCCGACTCCGATCGTCCGGAGGGCTACGAACCGGACGACGTGAGCGGCGAACCGGCCACCGTCTACGGGGCCACCAAACTCGCAGGCGAACGCGCCGTCCTCGAGGCCGACCCGCGCGCCACGGTCGTGCGCACCGCCTGGGTGTACACCGGCGGTCCCGAGAGCCGCGACTTCGTCGGGACGATGCGGCGCCTCGAGAAGTCGCGCGACACCGTGTCGGTCGTCGACGACCAGCTCGGGTCGCCCACGTACTGCATCGACCTCGCCGACGGGCTGTGGGAACTCGTCGCCGCCGGGCCCCGCCCCGAGGTCACCGGCGCCGTCCTGCACGCCACCAACGCGGGCCGCGCGACCTGGTTCGACGTGGCCGCGGCCGTCTTCGAGGAGGTCGGCGCCGAACGGTCACGCGTGCTGCCCACGACCACGGCGGAGTTCCCGCGCCCGGCACCGCGCCCGGCCTACTCGGTGCTCTCCGGGCGTTCCTGGGCCGCGGCAGGGTTGACCCCGCTGCGGGACTGGCGTGCCGCGCTGCACGCGTCGATCGCCGCGTCAGAGGGTTCGTTACCCTGAGCCGGTGCCCGCTCAGCTAGCCGTCGTCACGGTGACCTACTCCTCCGGTGATCACCTCGCGACATTCCTCCGCAGTCTCGACGCCGTGACCGACGTGATGCCGCAGGTCATCATCGCCGACAACGGCTCCGACGACGGCGCACCAGAGAAGGCCGAGCAGGACTACGAGTCCGTCACGCTGGTCCGCACCGGCGGCAACCTCGGCTACGGGCGTGCGATGAACCGCGGCGTCGCCGAACTCGATCCCGACATCGAGTTCGTGCTCATCGCCAACCCCGACGTCGAGTGGAAGCCCGGCTCGATCGACGAGCTGCTCGCCGCCGCGCAACGCTGGCCGCGTGCGGGGTCGCTCGGACCGTTGATCCGCGAACCCGACGGCACGGTCTACCCGTCGGCGCGTCGTGTCCCGGACCTCGTCTCCGGCACCGGCCACGCCATCCTCGGCACGGTGTGGAAGTCCAACCCGTGGACAGCGGCCTACCGCGCCGACGACGAGGCCCCGTCGGAACGGGCCGTCGGGTGGCTCTCCGGCTCGTGCCTGCTGATGCGTCGCGAGGCCTTCGACGCCGTCGGCGGCTTCGACCCGCGCTACTTCATGTACATGGAGGACGTCGACCTCGGCGACCGACTCGGCAAGGCCGGCTGGCAGAACGTCTACGTGCCCTCCGCCGAGATCGTGCACACCAAGGGACACAGCGCGGGCCGGCACCCGGAGAAGATGCTGCCCGCGCACCACGAGAGCGCCTACCGGTTCCAGGCCGACCGCAACCCCGGCGTCCTACGCGCACCGCTGCGGCTGGCGCTGCGGGCCGGACTGGCCGTGCGCTCCCGTCTCGCGGTACGAGCCGCCCGCCGCGCGCTGTCGGCCCAGGACACCCCGACGAGCGAAACCAACGGATAGGTGCTGAAGTGAGTACCGATCATCACGAAGAAGGGACCGATCAAGTGGATCAGTACACCGTGCGCGACTCGGTGGGGAGTGAAGCCGTCGTGGGATCGGGTCCGGTCGCCGAGGACGTCCAGGCGGTCGTCCTCGTCGGCGGCAAGGGCACCCGGCTGCGCCCGCTCACCCTCTCGGCGCCGAAGCCGATGCTGCCCACTGCGGGCCTGCCCTTCCTCACCCACCTGCTGTCGCGCATCCAGGCGGCCGGTATCCGCGACGTGGTCCTCAGCACCTCGTTCAAGGCCGAGACGTTCAGCGAGTACTACGGTGACGGCTCCAAGCTCGGACTGAGCATGCGCTACGTCACCGAGGAGGAGCCGCTCGGCACCGGCGGCGGTATCCGCAACGTCCTCGACGAGCTGACCGCCAAGACCATCGTCGTCTTCAACGGCGACGTGCTCGGCGGCACCGATGTCCGCGACGTCATCGACACCCACCGCAAGGCTGACGCCGACGTCACCATCCACCTGGTCCGGGTCAGCGATCCGCGCGCATTCGGCTGCGTGCCGACCGACGCCGACGGTCGGGTCACCGCCTTCCTGGAGAAGACCCAGGACCCGCCGACCGACCAGATCAACGCCGGCACCTACGTCTTCGAGCGCGAGATCATCGAATCGATCCCGTACGGCGTGCCCGTCTCGGTGGAGCGTGAGGTGTTCCCGCGTCTGCTCACCGAGGGCAAGCACGTCCACGCGCACGTCGACCACGCCTACTGGCGCGACATGGGCACCCCGGAGGACTTCGTCCGCGGTTCGGCCGACCTGGTCCGCGGCATCGCGCCGTCGCCGGCACTCGGCGACCGTCGCGGTGAGTCGCTGGTCCACGAGGGTGCGGGCGTCGGCCCGGGCGCGCTGCTCATCGGCGGCACCGTGGTCGGCCGCGGAGCCGAGGTCGGCCCCCGCGCACGCCTCGACGGAGCGGTGGTCTTCGACGGCGCGGTCATCGAGGCCGGCGCGGTCGTCGAGCGCTCGATCATCGGTTTCGGCGCCCGGATCGGTCCGCGGGCCCTGATCCGTGACACCGTCGTCGGCGACGGCGCAGACATCGGCGCGCGCTGCGAACTGCTGCGCGGCGCCCGGGTGTGGCCGGGAATCGAGATCCCCGACAACGGAATCCGCTTCTCGACGGACGTGTAGAACCCACAAACCCACCCTTTTCCGGCAAACCCAGCACCCGCACGGGTGGTGGGTTTGCCGGAAAAGGGTGGGTTTGTGTTCGGGTCAGCGCGTCTTGACGGCGGCCAACACGCCGGGCCCGAGCGGGATGACGACCGGCAGGAGGCGCTCGTCGTCGGCGATCAGCAGGGCGGCCTCGCGGGCAGCGGCCGTCGGCGGGTCGGTGCGGGACGGGTCGCCCACGGTGCCGTCGGCGGTCGCGTTGTGCACCACGACGACGCCGCCGTCGCGCAACATGCGCACCGCCTCGGTCACGAACCGCGGCAGGTCCAGCAGCGGCCCGTCGATGAAGACCAGGTCGTACGACGAGTCGGACAGGCGCGGCAGCACATCGGTGGGCGTGCCGTTGATCAGACGCGTCCGGCCGGGGGAGATGTCGGCCCCGGCAAACGATGCCCGCGCCGCGCGGTGATGTTCGGGCTCGGGGTCGATCGTGGTCAGGACACCGTCGGCGGCCATGCCGTTGAGCAACCACAGACCGCTGACGCCGGTGCCGGTCCCGATCTCGGCGACCGCCTTGGCATCTGCGGTGCGGGCCAGGAGCGCCAGCAGCGCACCGACCGCCGGGCTCACGGGCGTGGCGCCCAGTTCCTCGGCGCGGGCACGGGCGGCGATGACGGCATCGTCCTCGACGATCGCCGACTCGGCGTAGGCGATCAGATCGGGGCCGGCGGACGGGGTTGACTCGGTCACGCGTCGAGGTTAACCGTCGCTTGGTCCAACCCGGACATGGCACGCCGACCTGCGCGAATCCGGGTCGCCCCACATCCTCAGGGAACACTCAGCCGACTCATACGGCGACCACACTCCGGTAGGAGAGGGTAAGGGCGTCCGGTTGACGGTAATTCCGCTCCAGGCTGGTGTGAACGCCCGCCGAATGGGGAATACCCGATCGGTGCGACGTTGTTCCACACGGTGAGTGCTCAGGGTCACCGGGCTGTGTTCACGAGAGAGGAACCGACCACCCACCATGACCGATTCCCGCGATTCCATCGACGACGTGCCTGCCGTTCCGGCGGGCACGGCAGGTTTCGACGCCACCGGCGACGAAATGCTGATGCCGTCATGGGACGAACTGGTGCGCGAGCACGCCGACCGCGTCTACCGCCTGGCCTACCGTCTGTCGGGAAATCAGCACGACGCCGAGGATCTCACCCAGGAGACCTTCATCCGGGTGTTCCGTTCGCTGTCGAACTACCGGCCCGGCACCTTCGAGGGCTGGCTGCACCGCATCACCACCAACCTGTTTCTCGACATGGTCCGCCGCCGCAGCAAGATTCGGATGGAGGCGCTGCCGGAGGAGTACGACCGCGTGCCGGCCGACACCCCCGACCCGCAGCAGATCTTCGACGCCACCAATCTCGATCCCGATCTGCAGCGTGCCCTGGATTCGCTGGCGCCCGACTTCCGCGCCGCCGTCGTCCTCTGTGACATCGAGGGCCTGTCCTACGAGGAGATCGCCGCGACGCTGGGCGTCAAGCTCGGCACCGTCCGCAGCCGTATCCATCGCGGCCGGCAGAGCATCCGCGACGCGCTGGCGGCTCAGGGCCACACCAGCAGCCGTTCCGTCGCCATCGGCGCACACAGCTGAGGTGTCGTTCCGGCATCGGTCGATCGTCGGACATCTCACCTCCGCCGACTCCTCGGCGGAGTCCGGGAACCACAAGGCGACGAGCGTCGTTGTCTGACTCGGATAAGCTGAGACGTTGCGTGCACGCCACGTGCGGCGGCACAGTCCGCCGGCGGTGAGTACCGTGGCGAACAGACTCGGCAGGCTGAGATCGGATTGCGGCGGACACGTCGTGGAGAGGGGTGACCGACGATGATGGACGGCGATCGCGGGCGTCCGACCCGGGGCGGCGGTATCGAGCCCCCAACCCCCAATCTCCGTCGCCGGCGGTCCTCCTGGAGTGCGGACTCCTGGACACCGGCCCCGTCGTCCTTCCTCCCCAATCGCGGCTATCGCGCGCCCGGCACCGCCGGCGGACGCCGCTTCGCACCCACCGAACATCTCGCCCCCGAGGCGGTCGCCGCCTTCGTCGACGGCGAGCTCGGCATGTCGGCGCACGCCCGCGCCTCCCACCACCTCGCGCTCTGCCCGGAATGCGTGGCAGCCGTCGACGCACAGTCCCTGGCCCGCACCCGACTCCGCGAGTCCGGTCAGGTGTCGGTGCCCGCATCCCTGCTCGGTGCACTGTCCCAGATCCCGACCCGCGAGATCGATCTCGGCTCGGACGCCCCTACCGACGGCATCCCCGGCGCCCGCGACGCGATGCGTCCGCCCGCTAACCCGCTCACGCGTGACACGGGCCGTGGCCGCAACTTCCGCCGTCGGGGTCGGTGAACGTGGCCGACGGAACCGGATCGCAAGACGAGGACACCTCGACTCCCGGTGGTGACGCCCAGTTCGCCCGCCGCGAAGATCCCCCGAACACCCAGCGCCTGACGCCCGGGCGCGCACGACACTCCCCGGTGTCGCCGTCGACCGCGCAGGTCTTCGGCCGGCCCTCGGGGGTTCGCGGGTCGTTCGCGACCACTCCGAACAATCACTCCGCGCCGCAGCCCCATGTCGCCGATCCGGATCCCGTGCTCGCCGAGGCCTTCGGCCGCCCGCCGGGTTCCGACGAGACCCTCCAGCGCGACCCGCTCGCCTCGTACGGCCAGACCGACGAGGAGCCACGGGCCAACGACCCCTGGCGCGATCCGGAAAGCCCGGCGCGACTCGTCGACCCGGCACTGCAGACCGCGTCGTCGGCCCCGGCCACCGACCCCGGACCCAAGCTCGGTGTGCGAGATGTGTTGCTGGGCAACCGGATCAGCTGGAGCGCGCTTGCGACACTCGCGATCATCGCCCTGCTCATCGCTCTCGTCGGCGGCTTGATGGGGCGCTGGACCGCCGAGGTCGCGGCCCCGCTGACCACCGATTCGGTCGAGCTGTCCACCGACGACTCCGGCAACGGATCGGCACCGCGTTCGTCGATCGCCGAGGTGGCGCGGGCCGTCGAGAAGTCCGTCGTCGCCATCGACGTACGCGCCTCCGGGGCCTACTCGACCGGTTCGGGCTTCGTGATCGACAAGGCCGGGTACATCCTCACCAACAACCACGTGATCGCGATGGCCGCGAACGACAAGGCCGCCAAGCTCGAGGTCATCTTCTTCGACCGTCAGCGGGTCGCCGCCCGCATCGTCGGCCGTGATCCCAAGACCGATCTCGCGGTGCTCAAGGTCGAGAACGTGAAGAATCCCACCGTGTCGGTCCTCGGTAGCTCCGCAGATCTGCAGATCGGCGAGGAGGTCGTCGCCTTCGGATCGCCACTCGGCCTCAACCGGACCGTGACGAGCGGCATCGTCAGCGCCACCAACCGTGCGGTGGCCCTCACTCCCGACGCCGAGTCCGACACCGATGCGGTCATCGACGCGATCCAGACCGACGCCTCCATCAACCCCGGCAACTCCGGTGGCCCCCTGGTCAACGCCGACGCCAAGGTCGTCGGTATCAACACCGCAGGTCGGCTCGGTGCCGGCGGCGGTTCCATCGGCCTCGGCTTCGCCATCCCGATCGACGAGGCCAAGCCCATCGCCGAGGCCCTCATCCGCGACGGCAAGGTCAACCACGCCCAGATCGGCATCAACGCCAGCTCGGTCCGCAACGAGCGGGTCCTGGGCGCGCAGGTGCGCAACGTGGTCTCCGGCGGGCCGGCCGAACGCGCGGGGGTCCGCGAGAACGACGTCATCACCTCGTTCAACGGACGGCCCATCGAGAGCGCCGACGAGTTGAATGTCGCGGTCCGGACCGCGAAGATCGGTGAGGAGATCCCGTTCCAGTACTGGCGGGACGGGCGCACGTTCGACGGCAAGATCACGCCGCAGAGCGACTGACACCGGGACGAGGTAGATGTTCAGCAGTATCGGATGGGGCGAGATCGCGATCCTGATCGTGGCGGCCCTCGTCATCCTCGGACCCGAACGACTCCCCGGCGCGGTGTCGTGGTCGATGCAGTCGTTGCGCAAGGTCCGCGATTACGCGACCGGCGCGACCAACCAGCTCAAGGACGAACTGGGTCCGGAGTTCGAGGACCTGCGCAAACCGCTCGCCGACCTCAACGAGCTCCGGGGCATGACGCCTCGCTCGATCGTCACCAAGCATCTGCTGGACGGCGACGACTCACTGTTCCGTCTCGGAGAAGACGCCACGACCGTCGATCGCAGCACCACGCCGGCACCGCCGATCAAACCGGTGTCGGCGCCGATGTCGCTCGACAAGAACACCGACACACCGTCGGCCGAGCCGTCCTCGGGTGGTGCGCAGGCCGAACGCCGGACCGGTCGTCGTCCCGCCGTCACCGACTGGGACGCGACCTGACCTGACCGCTCAGGAGTGGCGGACGGTGTCGAGTCCGAGGCTCATGCCGGCGAGCCCGCGCTTGCGCACGGCCAGCTTCGCGGCGATCGCCCGCAGGGCCGATCCGGCGGGGGAGTCGGGGGCCGACAGGACCACCGGGACACCCGCATCGCCGCCCTCGCGCAGGGCGGTCTCCAACGGCACCTGACCCAGGAGTTCGACGGGGGCGCCGACCGCACGGGTGAGTCGCTCGGCGACCTTCTCGCCGCCACCCGAACCGAACGGTTCCATGCGGGTGCCGTCGGGCAGTTCGAGCCAGGACATGTTCTCCACGACGCCCAGGATCTTCTGGCGTGTCTGTAGTGCGATCGCACCGGCGCGTTCGGCGACCTCGGCCGCGGCCTGCTGCGGGGTGGTGACCACCAGGATCTCCGCACCCGGGATCAGCTGTGCGATCGAGATCGCGACGTCGCCGGTGCCCGGCGGCAGGTCGAGCAGGAGGACGTCGAGGTCACCCCAGTAGACGTCGGCGAGGAACTGCTGCAGTGCGCGGTGCAGCATCGGCCCGCGCCAGGTGACCGGGGTGTTGCCGTCGGTGAACTGGCCGATGGAGATGAACCGCACGCCGTGGTTCATCGGCGGCATGATCATCCGCTCCACCTGGGTGGGTTTGGCATCGCTTCCCAGCATCCGCGGCACGGAGTGGCCGTAGATGTCGGCGTCGAGAACACCGACGGTGAGTCCGCGCTCGGCCAGTGCGGTCGCGAGATTGACCGTGACACTGGACTTTCCGACGCCGCCCTTACCGGAGGCGACGGCGTAGACGCGGGTCAGGGACCCGGGCTGGGCGAAGGGGATGACCGGTTCGGCCTTGTCTCCGCGTAGCTTCTTGCGCAGTTCGGTGCGCTGCTCGTCGTCCATGACGTCGAGTTCGACGCGCACCGCGCCGACACCGGCGACATCGGCGACGGATTTCTCCACGCGCTGGGTGATCTCGGTGCGCAGAGGGCATCCCGACGTCGTCAGGTAGATCCCGACATCGACGCTCGCGTCGTCGTTGATCGTGACCGACTTGACCATCCCGATATCGGTGATGGGCTTGCCGATCTCCGGATCCTTCACCTTGCCCAGAGCGGCGCGAACTGCCGATTCCGTGGGCGCAACTCCTGTAGTCATCTGCTCCAGCGTACCGGCGTCACCGGCAGACCCCGGTGGTGGTCCCGGGGACGGTTGCGGGGGGCCGGATCAGCGGACGGGCACCGGAGTCGTCGCGGGTCCGGGCACCCCGACGCGGGGGTTCGGCTGGGGCGCCTTCTTGGTGATCGGTGCCTGCTTCTTGGTCGGCGGCGGAGCCTGTCCGGGCAGGGTGATCGTCGGCAGGCAGACGATGAAGCAGTTCTGCGGCGGGGGTGCCGGCTTGCGTACCGAGGGCGACGACGAGGACGGTCCCGACGGCGGCGTCGACGAGGACGAGGAAGAACTGGACTTGCTCTTGCTCTTGGAGCTCGATGCCTTGCGCTTGGCCTCGGGGATCGGGTTCGTCGGCATCACGCCGGTGGCGTAGGCGCCCGCCCAGCCGAGCACGTTCGCCACGTACTCCATCGAGCGGTTGTACCGCAGGACCGCGGCGACGCGGGTGCCCTCACCCATGATGTCGCTGACCCCGGCGCACAGGTAGCGGCCCGCCGAGTAGGTCGCGTCGAAGATGTTGTTGGGGTCGGCCTTGCCGTCGCCGTTGGCGTCGGAGCCCCACGACGCCCAGGTGCTGGGGATGAACTGCATCGGCCCCATGGCGCGGTCGTGTTCGGGGTCGCCGTCGATGCGGCCGCCGTCGGTGTCCTTGATGACGGCGTTGCCGGCCAGCGATCCGTCGAGTACGGGGCCGGCGATCGGGTTGATCGTGGTGCCGTACTGATCGACCGAGCCGTTGCTCGCGTGGTTGGACTCGATCCGACCGATGCCGGCGAGGAGGAACCAGGGCAGCTTGCACTGCGGGCTCTCGGCGCCGACCCGGTTGGCCGCGAGTTTGTAGGCCTGCAGGACCACGCCGGGGATGCCCAGCGGGCCGGACGGGAGATCGTTCGCGAGCCGGAACTGGGGCGCGGGCAGTGCGGCGGCCGGCTTCTCCGGCGGCGGTGCGAAACCGAGGAGGGTGACCGGCGAACCCGGCACCACGTCGGCGACGACGACCGGGGCCTCGGGTTGTTCCGGTGTCGCGGCGGCGAGCACGCCGTGCGCGCTCGACGACGCGGTGCCCAGGACCATGGTGCCGACGAGGGCGCCACCGACGACGATGGTCGCGGCTCGGCGGGGAAACTGCAGGGGACGCTGCGGCCCACGACGGCGCCGCACCAGGTTGAGCGGGCTCACCGACGACCACCGTCGTGTGCTGTGCGCCCGTTCGCCGGGCGCCCCGTCTCCGTGTGTACCCGGCGGTTCACCGCCGATCCCCGCGGATGGCTCGCCATCCGATTCTTCGTTCCCGCCTGCACGATCACATGTACTCCGTTGTCAAAACACCACACGTCTGCCCCCGAGGACGCAGTGATTGCCCGCTCTGGCCGCACGGCCTGGAGCCGAGAGCGAATGCGCCCGACCGGCTCTGGCGCCGTGTGACCGACACCCTGTTCCGGCCGAACTGTGACCCACCATACATATCGGGTCTGATGACCCAATGGCGAACTCCGCATTTGCTCGTCGTCACTCACTTCGTCGCTGCGATGCGAAAAGTTACGGCGGCAAACTCATGGGAGAGAAGTTACTGGAGTGACATAACGGAGCGATGACGAGCGTCTATCGGACCAGATCGGGGGGACGATTCGTCACTGGGATCGGTCGTCGGCGTCCGCTTCGTCCGCGCTCTCCGCGTCGCGAGCGGCGAGCCTTTCGGTCAGCTCGTCGAGCAGGTCGTCGAGTTCCTTGCGCAGGTAGTCGCGCGTGACCGTGTCGCCGACGGCCAGGCGGACGGCGGCCAGCTCGCGGGCGAGGAACTCGGTGTCGGCCTTGGTCTGCGCCGACCGCATCCGATCCTCCTCAAGCGCCACCCGGTCGCGGTTCTCCTGACGGTTCTGGGCGAGCAGGATCAGCGGAGCCGCGTACGCCGCCTGCGTGGAGAACGCCAGATTCAGCAGGATGAACGGGTACGGGTCCCACCGGATCGTCACCGCGACCAGGTTCAGCGCGATCCACACGATCACGACCACCGTCTGGATGGCCAGGTACCGGCCGGTCCCGAGGAATCGCGCGACACGTTCGCTGTACATCCCGACCACGTCGGAGTCGAGATTGAACGAGATGGTGCGCCGCGTGCTCGGGGTGTCGAGTTTGCGTCCGCCCTGTTCGCTCATCGGATCCTCACCTGCGCGCCGGCGCCGGACGGCCGGTCGATGTCCTCGGGTTCGGTCTCACGCCAGTCGCGCGGCAGGATCTCGTCGAGGAGGTCATCGACGCTGACGGCGCCGAGCAGGTGGCCGGCCTCGTCGACCACCGGGCCGCAGACGAGGTTGTAGGTCGCGAAGTAGCGGGTCATCGTCTCCAGGGAGTCCTCGGGGTGCAGCTGGGCGAGGTCGGTGTCCAGGATGCCGCCGACGAGGTGGGCGGGCGGCTCACGCAGCAGCGCCTGCAGATGGACGCAGCCGAGGTACTTGCCGGTCGGCGTCGACGTCGGAGGGCGCACGACGAAGACGATGCTCGCCGCGGCCGGGGTGAGGTCGGGGTTGCGGACGCGGGCGAGCGCCTCGGCGATCGTGGTCGACGGGCTGACGATGATCGGCTCGGAGGTCATCACACCACCGGCGGTGTCGGGGGAGTGCAACAGGAGTCGGCGGACCGGTTCGGATTCCTCTGGGTCCATCTCCTCGAGCAGGGCCTCGGCCTCGGTGTCGGGCAGCTCGCCGAGGAGGTCCGCGGCGTCGTCGGGGTCCATCTCCTCGAGGATCGTGACCGCCCGGTCACGGCCGAGCGCGGTCAGCATCGCCTTCTGGTCGTCGGGCGGCAACTCCTGGAGGACGTCGGCGAGCCGTTCGTCGTCGAGCGCGGCCGCGATCTCGCCGCGTCGCTTCGGCGGCAGCTCGCGCAGGGCGTTGGCCACGTCGGCCGGACGCATCCCCTCGAACTGCATCAGCGCCTGGGCGACGCCCTGTCCCGGCAGATCGAGCGAGGACTGCGTGATCCCCTGGACGCTGGACCATTCCACGACGTGGGTCTCGTGACGCCGACGCAGCCCACGACGGCCCGCACGAACGGCCACCCGCGACACGACCCAGTCCCGGGTACGGGTGCGCTCGATACCGAGATCGACCACGGTCACGTCGGCGTCGGCGAGTTCGGGCAGATCGGGATCGGTGACACGGACCCGCGTGTCGAGGATCTGACCGATCGCCAGGGCCTCGCCGGGACGCAGGTGCAGCTTCCGGAGGCTCACCGTTCCGGTGTTGAGGGTCACCGCCCGTGGCTCGATACCGGTCACGCGCAGCATCGGGACGAAAATCCTTCGGCGGGTGGTCAATTCGACGGCGAGGCCGAGCGCGCGCGGCTGCTGACCCGACAATCGGATCGAGATCACCACGTCACGGACCCGCCCGATGGATTCACCATCGGGACCAAGGACGGCCAACCCGACTAATCTGGCCACGAACACCTTGCTCACCGACGACATGGGAGTAAGGGTAGTGCCAACGGTTCGGCGAACGTCGTCGGCGAGTATGGATCAGCCGCGACGTCCGTCGATCCACTTCCACGAGGGAGGTCCCGAAAATGACGAATCCCATGCGCCCGAGCCGGGAGACACCGGGCCTGCCGACCCCGCCCAAGGGCTGGCCGATCGGCTCCTACAGCACCTACGCCGAGGCCCAGCGTGCGGTGGACTACCTGTCCGACGAGAACTTCACGGTTCAGGACGTCACGATCGTGGGCGTCGACCTCATGCAGGTCGAGCGTGTCATCGGGCGCCTGACGTGGGGCAAGGTAATCGGTGGCGGTCTGGTGTCCGGCGCTTGGCTCGGGTTCTTCTTCGGGTGTCTCGTCGCCCTCGTCTTCACCGGCTCGCCGCTCGGGCCGATCATCGCCGGCATCGTGGGCGGCATGGTCTTCGGTGTGATCTCGGCGACGATTCCGTACGCCGCCACCCGCGGACAGCGCGATTTCGCGTCGACGATGCAACTCGTCGCCGGACGCTACGACGTCCTCTGCGACCCGAAAAGCGCAGAGAAAGCGCGCGACATGCTCGCCCGCCTGACGATGTGAGACTCCTGTCCTAGAGGACACGGGGCGATCACGATCGACACGGGAGTGGCACGCCCATGCCGGATGTGTTGCATGTCACGAATCGCGACGTATAGCGTTGCACCTCGGACGCTCACGGCGGAGCACCTCGGGTGTTCGCCGCGTACGACATCGAGGAGGCTGCGTGCGGAGCAGGGTCAGCACTGATGATGGAACGGGCCGCACTGGCCGATCGGGGGGTTCCCGACGATCGGAGGGCGGCCCGCCCGGCTCTCGAACCACAAGTCGCGTAAGGCGAAAGGTCCTTGCGGCGGCAGTCGCCGCGGCCGCGGCGCTTCCCGTGTTGTCGGCGTGTGGCTCGGGATATGAAGCGGGCGTACTGAATTTCTATCCGCCGGCCGACGGTGCCGACACCTTCGCCGCGATCGGCGACAAGTGTTCGGCCGACTCCAACGGTGCCTACAAGGTCGTCACGACGCCGCTGCCCAAGGGCGCCGACGATCAGCGACTGCAGCTGGCCCGTCGCCTCGCGGGCAACGACTCCGGGCTCGACCTCATGGGCATGGACGTGGTGTGGACCGCGGAGTTCGCCGACGCCGGCTGGATGGTCCCGGTGCCGGACGCGATGGCCGCGGAGGTCTCCGCGCGCTCGCTCGGCGGCCCCCTCGACACCGCGGTGTGGAAGACGGATGAGGATGAGCGCGAACGCCTCTACGCGATCCCGTTCTCCACCAACACCCAGTTGCTCTGGTACCGCAAGGACGTCCTCGAGGACAAGGTCGACCGACGACGCCCCGCCTCGACGTGGGACGGGATGCTCGAGGACGCACTGGTCAGCGGCCGCAACGGCGGACCGACCTACATCATGGTGCAGGGCAGGCAATATGAGGGCCTGATGGTCTGGTTCAACTCGGTGCTCGTCAGCGCCGGCGGGCAGGTCGTCGACCCCGACAATCCCGACCAGGTCACCCTCAACGACACCCCGGAACATCGCGCCGCCACGGTCCGCGCACTCCGCACGCTCAAGGCGGTGGCCACCGCACCGGGCGCCGACCCGTCGCTGACCAATTCCGACGAGGGGGCGGCCCGACTCGGCATGGAGAGCGGCAAGGCCCTTTATGAGGTCAACTGGCCCTTCGTGTTCCCCGGCATGCGCGAGAACGCGGTCGCCGGCGCGGTTCCGTTCCTCGACCTGACGCAGTACGCGAACCTGTACGCCGACAGCGCGAATCCGCCGTCCGACCGGGATGTGGTCCCGCTCAACCGCGAGATGCAGAAGGTCTTCGACTTCGCGCCGTACCCGGGCTTCGAGGGCTTGCCGACCAAGACGACCCTCGGCGGTATCAACATCGCCGTCGCGAGCACCTCCGAGCAGCAGGAACTGGCCTGGCAGGCCGCCGAGTGCATCACCAGCGAGGCCTCGCAGAAGAACTTCTCCCTCAACGCGGGCCCGCCTCCGGTGATCGAATCGATCTATGACGACGCCGATTTCCGCCTCGCCTACCCGATGGCCGAGGAGATCAAGCGCCAGCTCCAGCCCGAGCACGCCGCGGTGCGGCCGAAGTCGCCTGAGTACCAGGCGATCTCGACCCTGCTGCAGGCGAAGCTGAGTCCGGTCGGGGCGTGGGATCCGGAGACACTGGTGGACGAACTCGCCGAGGCCGTCCAGAAGGCAATCGACGGGGAAGGGTTGGTTCCGTGACCGACGACAACACACCCGGGCGCAGGCCGAACGAGGACGAGTCCACGTTCCGCGCCGGCCGTCACGCGCTGCCCGACGATGCACCGGCCCAGACCGGTCCGATCCCGATCGTGGGCGACAACCCGCCGGTCCACTCGGACGAACTGTGGAAGGCCCCTCCGGGAGGACGCCACGAGGCATCTTCCGGTTCGAACCCGTCGGCGTCGTCGCCGGTGAACCCGGTGGGATCGAGTCTCGGATCCGTCGGTGTCGCACCGTCATCGGGGGCTGCCACCGCCGTCGCCGAACGACCCCGCACCGAGTCCGCGACGAAACCCCGCAAGCGCAGTGAGGGCAAGACCGCCGAGCGGCGGCTCGCCTTCTGGCTCGTCGCGCCCGCTGCACTGATGATGCTGCTGGTGACCGGTTATCCGATCATCTACGCGGTCTGGCTCTCGCTGAACAAGATGAGCCTGTCGGCGCCCGGCGAACGCGAGTTCGTCTGGTTCTCGAACTACGCGACGGTGCTGACCGACAACTACTGGTGGACGGCATTCGGTGTCACCGTGGGGATCACGGTCGTGTCGGTGCTCATCGAACTCGTCCTGGGCATGGCCATCGCACTGGTGATGCACCGCACCATCTTCGGACGCGGCACGATTCGCACGGTGGTCCTGATCCCCTACGGCATCGTGACCGTCGCGGCGGCGTTCTCCTGGTACTACGCGTGGACCCCGGGCACCGGCTACCTGGCGAACCTGCTGCCCGACGGCAGTGCGCCGCTCACCGAGCAGTGGCCGTCGCTGGCGATCATCATCCTCGCCGAGGTCTGGAAGACCACGCCGTTCATGGCGCTGCTGCTGCTGGCGGGTCTGGCCCTGGTGCCCGACGACCTGCTGAAGGCCGCACAGGTCGACGGCGCGGGAGCGTGGACGCGCCTGTGGCGCATCATCCTTCCGCTGATGAAGCCCGCCATCCTCGTCGCGCTGCTGTTCCGTACGCTCGACGCGTTCCGCGTGTTCGACAACATCTACGTGCTCACCAGCGGGTCCAACAACACCTACTCGGTGTCGATGCTGGGCTACGACAACCTGTTCGGCGCATTCAATCTGGGCGTCGGATCGGCGATCTCGATCCTGATCTTCGTCTGCGTGGCGATCATCGCGTTCGTGTTCATCAAGGGGTTCGGCACCGCCGCACCGGGTTCCGACGACGAGGGGAGGTAATCCGGTGAATTCGAGCGGAAAATCCAAGGCGTGGTGGTCGATCGCCAACATCCTGGTGATCCTGTACGCACTCATCCCGCTGCTGTGGATCATCAGCCTGTCGTTCAAGCCGGCGTCGAGCGTGACCGACGGGAAGTTCATCCCGACCGAGTTCACTCTCGACAACTATAAGTCGATCTTCGAGACCAGTGCCTTCACCTCGGCGCTGATCAACTCGATCGGCGTCGGTCTGATCACGACCCTCATCGCGGTGCTCCTGGGCACCATGGCCGCCTACGCCGTTGCCCGACTGGAGTTCCCGGGCAAGAAGGTCCTCATCGGCGCGGCACTGCTGATCGCGATGTTCCCGCAGATCTCGCTGGTGACACCGCTGTTCAACATCGAGCGTCGGCTGGGTCTCTTCGACACCTGGCCGGGCCTGATCCTGCCGTACATCACCTTCGCGCTGCCGCTGGCGATCTACACGCTGTCGGCCTTCTTCCGGGAGATCCCCTGGGAGCTGGAGAAGGCGGCGAAGATGGACGGCGCCACCCCGTGGCAGGCGTTCCGCAAGGTGATCGCGCCGCTGGCCGCGCCGGGTGTGGTGACCGCCGCGATCCTGGTGTTCATCTTCGCCTGGAACGACCTGCTCCTCGCGCTGTCGCTGACCTCGACCGAACGAGCGATCACCGCCCCGGTGGCCATCGCCAACTTCACCGGCAGCTCGCAGTTCGAGGAACCGACCGGGTCGATCTCGGCCGCCGCGGTCGTCATCACCATCCCCATCATCATCTTCGTGCTGTTCTTCCAACGTCGAATCGTGGCCGGTCTGACTTCCGGCGCCGTGAAGGGATAACCCATGGCAGACATCGTTCTGGACAAGGTCACCAAGCAGTACCCGGACGGCTCCACCGCGGTCCACGGGGTCGACATCGAGATCGGCGACGGCGAGTTCGTGATCCTCGTCGGACCGTCGGGATGCGGAAAGTCGACGACGCTCAACATGATCGCGGGACTCGAGGACATCTCCTCGGGCGAGCTGCGGATCGGCGGGGAACGCGTCAACGAGCGTGCCCCCAAGGACCGCGACATCGCCATGGTGTTCCAGAGCTATGCGCTCTATCCGCACATGACGGTGCGTGACAACATCGCCTTCCCGCTGACGCTGCAGAAGCTGCCGAAGGATCAGATCGCCGCCAAGGTCGACGAGGCCGCGCGCATCCTCGATCTCGGGCAGTACCTGGACCGCAAGCCGGCCAACCTGTCCGGCGGTCAGCGTCAGCGTGTGGCGATGGGCCGCGCGATCGTGCGCTCGCCCAAGGCATTCCTCATGGACGAGCCGTTGTCGAACCTCGACGCCAAGCTGCGTGTGCAGATGCGCACCGAGATCGCCCAGCTGCAGCAGCGACTCGGGACCACCACCGTCTACGTGACACACGACCAGACCGAGGCGATGACCCTCGGCGACCGTGTCGTCGTGCTGCGTGGCGGACACGTCCAGCAGATCGGTTCGCCCCAGGAGCTGTACAACAACCCGACCAATGTGTTCGTAGCCGGGTTCATCGGGTCGCCTGCGATGAACTTCCTGTCCGGTCGCCTGGGCACGGACGGCATCGAGACCGCGATCGGCACCATCGCCCTCGACGACCATCGCGCCGTGGTCTCGCGCGCCGGTGACGTCGGCAGCAGCGGTGAGGTTCTCATCGGCATCCGCCCCGAGCACCTCGAGGACGCCTCACTCGTCGACGACACCACACGTCGCCAGGGTGCGACGTTCACCGCGAACATCGACGTCCTGGAGTCGATGGGCTCGGACATCTACGCCTACTTCGGTGTCGGCAACGGGTCGAACCGGGCGTCGAGCGATGCGCTCGCCGAACTGTCCGCCGACTCCGGCACCGATCTCGGCGGCAATCAGCTCATCGCCCGCCTGTCGCCGGACTCGAAGGTCACCCGCGGTTCGACCGCCGAGCTGTTCTACGACGCCTCGAAGGTGGCGGTCTTCGACCAGAGCTCGGGAGAGTCGCTGCGCCGCCGCTGATGCGGGTCCGCGTCACGTCGCTGCGCGACCACTACCGCCGTTTACGGTCGGAGTGGTCGCGCAGTTCGTCGAAGACCTTCTCGTCCCACACGTGCCTGCGCACCAGGCGATAGCGTTCGCATGCCACCCACATGTAGAGCTCGGCGTCGCTGGTCAGGTCGTCGCGGATGCCCGCCCGGCGGGCCATGCGGACGACGGGCAGGAACTCCTCGCCGAACCAGCGTCGGGCGACCTCGGTACGGCTCAGGAACTCGCCGAGCTCCTGGGAGAGCCGAAAACCCCACGCCTCCACGTTCTCCGCGAGTTCGGCGTAGTCGAAGGCGTCGGTCAGTTTGATCGCCTCGGCCTGTGCGCCCTCGAGCGGGACCCGCGACAGGAACAGCCGCCGGTGGTCCTTGAGGATCAGATCCGACGGTGCGTTGATGCCCTCCGGTGAGATGCGCGTGTGGATCTCGGTCACGTAGGCGTCGATCGTGGTCAGATTGCGTGCGATGGCGATCGACACGCGGTGGTGGCCGTCGATGACGAAATGCATCGATCCGACCCGGTAGAGCTGCACCGGCGGCACCGACTCGCCCCGGCGCTGGGCGGCGGCGATACGCTGCCACCGTTCTCGCATGTGCGACGAGGTGGGGCGGAAGTACCGGTCGAAATCCTTGGTGCGGTCGACGCTTCCGACGATCGAGGACACCTCGACGACCTGGAGTCCGAGCACGGTCTTGCCCGTGGCGCCGAGTGCCGCGACGACCTCGTCGAAGGGCAGGACGGTGTTGACGTCCGCCGGCTGCCGCATGAACCACTGTGCGAGACGGGCACGTTCGGCCCGGCGTCGTAACCGGGCGAAGTCGTATTCGGCGTCGGCCTCGGGGAATCCGGTGTCACGCGCCATGCCTGCGCCTCACGATCTCCACCTTCCGCGTCGCGGGATCGATGTCGAACTGGCAGAAGCCCACGACGTTCATCGACGTCGTCGTCTCGCCGATCGGTAGGTCCCGTGGGCGACTGCCGTAGGGATGAACGTGCCCGTGGACGAGCAGTGTCGGGCGCAGTGCGCGCACGAGGGGGTGATAGCAGTCGAAACCCTGATGTGGGGTGTCGTCGCCGTCGCCGACGCCGCGCGCGGGACTGTGGGTGAGGAGGATGTCGGTGCCGCCCGAGTTCGCCTGCGTGGGTTTCGACAGGACGTTCCCGCAGCGCAGCCGCATCGCCCGCAGACGTTGCTGGATGTCGGTGTACTGGTTGGTCCCGCCGTTGTAGCAGCGGCTTCCGCCGAGTCCGCTGATGCGCAGTCCGGCGACCGTCACGGTGCGGCCGTCGGCGTTGATGCCGCCGCACGGACCCGGGTCCTCGGTGGGGATGCCCGCGCGGGTCCAACCGGTACGCCCGCGCCGGTAACCCCGGAGTTCCCGGTCGTGGTTGCCGGGGACGTAGACGCACGGGGCATCGCACAGCGTCGACAGGATCTCGAGATAGTCGAACGGGAGGTCGCCGGCGCCGAGGATGAGGTCGGGACGCCCCTCGATACCGACGCCGTAGGTGAGAGAGTCCACCACCTCGTCGGCGACCGCCAGAACCCGGACCATTGTTCCAGGCTAGACGAGGGCTCAAATCGGTCGCAGACTTCTCGGTAGCCTGTCGGACGTGACTGAATCGGTGACCGACCTCGTCGGGAAACATCTCCGGGATCGGCTGGGCGCCGAACCACAGCGGGCGTCGGTGACGTTCCTCGGCGTCGAACCGATCGACGTACTGCGATTCGTGCTCGACGACGCCGCTCCCGGTGAACTGGTCTACGTGACGTCGGGATGCGCACGCCATCCGATGTCGGATCCGACCGATCTCCACGCCGACCCGGTGAAGGGGCCACGCGCCGAACTCGTCGTTCGAATGCGCGCGGGTTCCCCGCTCCCGGGGCTGCACAAGCGCATGGCGACGCTGGCGGCCGCGCCGGCGGTCGAGGGATTGATCCTCGACGCCGATGCGCTCGTCGATCTGGGCGAACCGCTGTGGGACGGCGCAACCTGCACGGCGGTGCTGCTGTCCGCCGACGAACTCGGCGAGGTCGAGCTGCCCGATCCGATGGATCCCGTCCGTCTGCTCCGGGCGGTGCCGATCACCGCCAACGAGGCGGCCTGGGTGCGGCTCAAGGGCGCAGACGCTCTCCGGGACGCGTGGCGGGAGGCCGGTATCGACGTCACGGAGCCGAATCGCGCGTCGGCCACGCCCGGCTGAGGTTTCACCACAGTGAGAAACGGGAACGATGCACTGGTGACGCTGACATCCGCATCGCCCGCAACGCCGCGGGCCACCACCGCCGCCTCCGGGATCGCCACGGTCGGCGAGGTCTATCTGCCCCAGCAGGACACCGAACTGCTCATCGACATGGTGCGTTCCCTGGGCGTGGACGGCAAGAACGTCCTCGATCTGTGTACAGGTAGCGGTGCGATCGCGATCGCCGCCGCGCGCCGGGGCGCAGCCGAGGTCACCGCCGTCGACGCATCCGCCGACGCAGTGGCCTACGCGCGCCGGGCCTCGCTGACTGCCGGGGTGTCCGTCACCGTCCAGCACGGCGACCTGACCCGCCACGTGGGGCAGTACGACGTCGTGACCTGCAACCCGCCCTACGTGCCGACGCCCCCGGTCGACGATCCCCGGTACCACCCGGCGGGACCGTCGCACGCCTGGGATGCCGGCCTCGACGGTCGGGCGGTGTTGGACCTCCTGTGTGAGCACGTCCCGACGCTGCTGCGGCCCGGCGGAGCGTTCCTGCTGGTGCATTCCGAGTTCGCCGACGAGGAGGCGTCGCTGCGTGCTCTCCGTACCGGCGGTCTGCACGCCGAGGTCGTCTCGGAGCGGTTCATCCCGTTCGGCCCTGTCATGACCGCGCGGGCCGAGTGGCTCGAGGAACGCGGGCTGCTCGAACGCGGATGCCGCGTCGAACGACTGGTCGGCATCGCGGCCGTCGCACCGGGCGGCGAGAAGGTCGACGGGAAGCCGGCACCGGGTCACACTGCTGACACGGAACAGTCATGACCTCGGAGGACGTCACCGTGGCGCGAACCGAGAACGGCGCGGGCGCCGAGCGCACCGCGGTGCGGGTGGTACGTGGGGGACCGGTGCTCGTCGAGGGCCCGGTCGACATCGAACTACCGGATGGCTGCCGTGTGCAGTCCGACCGGTTCATGGTGGCCATCTGTGCGTGCGGGCGCAGCAAGAACTACCCGCTGTGCGACACAAGTCACCGCAAGCGTCGTCGGCGCTCGACCGACTAGTCCGTTCTTCCAGATTCCGTTCTTCTAGATTCCGGGGAAGGCGCTCTCGCCGCGTTCCCAGGCACCCATCACGTGTGCCTCGAGTGCGTCCTCGACGAACAAGAAGGCACGGATTCCGAAGATGACATCGGCCTCGGCACTCGGGTCCTGCCGGACGAGGTCGCCGACCACGTCTGTGCGCAGGATCTGCTCGTGGACCGCGTCGGCCTCGACGTGCTCACGGTAGAAGTGCCGGCATGCTTCGGGTGCGTCGAGCCGTTCGAGTCCGGCGAGCAGCCGCTGGGAACCGGGCGACGAGGTGATCTCGGTCGCCGCGAGGTGCCCGACGGCTGCACCGCGGTAGCGGCGGTGCAGGCCGAAGAGCGACATCAGGTTCACCGGGGTCAGGGCTGCGGCGGGAACGGTGTCGAGGTAGCCGAGATAGTCGGCGGACAGGTCCGCCGAACGGAGCAGGTCGGCGAAGAGCTCCTGGTGCACGGCCCGTCCGCGACCGCCGCCGAACTCGTCGAATTCGACTGCGACGAAAGAGGCCTTGGCCTGCCCGCGGAGTCGCGGGATCGCCCAGGCGTGTGGATCTGCCTCCTTGAGGTGATACAGCGACCGGAGTGCGAACATCTGGCGGTACTGCTCCCAGGTCCCGTTGTCGCGGAGGAAGTAGGACGCGCCGTCGCCGTCGAGATTCTCGATGCAGAGTTCGTCCATCTCGGCCTGCACCGACTCGTCCTCGGCAGCGGTGGGTACGTCGCGGTGGAGGGCCTCCAGGAAGCGCCGCTCGAGACCGGCGCGCAGTGACAGGAGCGCCGGCGACCACTCCCAGGTGGCGTCGGCGTCGGCGAACCCCACATAGTGCATCTCGTAGCAGAGGTACAGCGCCAGCTGTAGGTCGTCGCCGTACGGGTCGGCGTCATGTAGGGCAACCGGCACCTCGACGGTTGTCGTGACGTCGGGATCGCTGCGCAGGAGGTCGATCACCGCTCGGGACAGCGGACCGCGGGCGCGGGGCAGCGTCGGGACACGAAAGACCCCATCCGTCGTCGGATCGGTTGCAATCGCCTCAGCTGACACCAGCACTCCTCACGTTCGTTGTCCACAGTGGACGCGAATCGGTCCTCGATTGCCCGCGGAGCGCAGGACTCAAACCTGGATGTCCATCGCCGCCCTCCCAGGATAGGCCCGCCTCATCCGGCCTTGAGCTCGTCGAGCAGGTCTTTGTCCAGCGATGCCCGAACCAGGGCGGCGGCGAGCACCTCGGGCCTGCCGTCGGCGAGATCTGCGAGACGGCCGGGGTCGTCGGGCAGCCCGAGGTCCTTCGCGGCGGCGAGGGCCCGTTTGTCGAAATGCGGTGCGACCCAGTCCCACACCGACTGCACCTCGCGCAGGAAGATGTCGGCGCCCACCGGGCCGATGCCGGTGAACTCCTGCAAGAGCTCGGCGGTCGCATCCGGGTCGGAATCGGCCTTCGCAGCGAGTTCACGGAGATCCCCGTGGTAGTCGTCGACGACCTTCCGGCCCGCCTCCTTGAGTCGGGTGGCAGTGCTCTCGTCGTAGCGCTTGTAGTGCCCGCGTCCCAGTGCGTCGACGAGGTTCTGCCACGACGCCTGCGCCATCTTCTCGGGCGTGCGATGCCCGGCGGCGAACAGCTCGCGAGCTGCGGCGACCGCGATGTCGGCGGAGATCCGCGTGCTCAGCAGGAGCGACAGGACCAGGAGTTCGAAGAGCGGCGACGGGGTGTTCTTCAGGGTGATCCCCGCGTCGTCGGCGTAGGTCCGTCCGGCACGCTCCATCAGGGCCTCGACAGTGGCATCGGTGTCGGTGGTGCTCATGCCCGATCGACTACCCGGTGCGGTCACCGGACAATCGCGCTCCCGGCGGGTCCGTTCGCGTCCGGTCGCCGACAGTTGCGCACCGTCGTCACTCGAAGGGGTTGAGTGTGCGACCCAGGACGGGCTTTCCCGCGGTGGTGCGTCGACGATCGTTCGTGGTCATCGCCGATCTCCCACGTGGCGGTCGAGGAAGTCGATCTGATGCTCGATGATGGTGTCGAAGTACGGATCGAGATACGGCTCGAAGTGGGCGCAGTCGTAGGTGTGGACTTCCCCCTTCGGTATGCGACGCGCGATGGCCTGGGCCTTGTCGATGGGTGTGACGTCGTCCTTCGTGGCGAGCTGTACGAGCACCGGGACATCGATGTCGGCTGCGTGGCGTCCGGGGGAGTAGAAGGGCACCCGCAACGCGATTCGGGCGGCCACGTCGTTCTCGGCGAGGAGTTCCTCGCGCATGTCTCCCATGCGTTCGACCTGCTCGTAGGCGCCGGGCGAGGTCATCATGGCGATCTCGCCGGGTCGCGCGACGGCGGCCATGCGGTAGGGCGGCCGCCCCGTCCACGCCCGCAACTGGTCACGTACTCCGGCGAGGATCAGGCGGCTCACCAGTGCCGGGGACTGGGAGAACGCCGACGCGGGCCCGCTCACGTGCGGCACCTGGACGATCGCGGCGGCCAGGTCGCGGTCGTGGGCGGCAAGTCTCAGGACGTGGCCGCCGGCGAAGGACGTCCCCCACGCCACCACTCGACGCGTGTCGACGCCGTCGAGACCCCGGACGTAGGCGATCGCGGCATCCCAGTCGGCGTGCTGCTTGGCGATGTCGAGGACACGACGCGGTGAGCCCTCACTCGCACCCCAGTGGCGGTAGTCGAAGACGAGTGCGGCATAGCCGGCCTGGGCGAACCGTGCCGCGTAGGCGTCGAGCCGCAGTTCCCGGAATGCCGCGAAGCCGTGGGCGAGGACGACGATCGGAGGGTTCTCGGCGCCCTCCGGACGGTAGAGCCAGGCGGCGCACCGGGCGTCGCCCGACCGGAACGTGACATCGGACCGGACGTAACTGAACTGACGTGACATGGGTAGAACCTTCGCCGGGGTATCTTGAACGGTGTTCAACACGGTAACAGTGTCTTGAACGGCATTCAAGAGAATCTGTGGAGGTGACTTCTTCAGTGGCGCGGAACAAGCGGCCGCAAGCCGCCGACGAGAAGCGTGAGGAGATCGTCGTCGCCGCGCGGAGGCTGTTCATCGAGGGCGGGTACGAGGCGACGTCGATGAACCGGTTGGCCAAGGAAGCCGGTGTCGCGGCCAACACCATCTACTGGTACTTCGACGACAAGGACGATGTGCTCGTCGCGGTTCTGTCGGCCGTGATGGCCGATGTGTGGCCCATGTATCAGGCGGTGTCGGGTGAGCCGATCGCCGCTCGGGTGCTGTGGATCGTGCAGCGGTTGACGGAGATGCGCGGTCTGGTGACGACGGTGCATGCCCGCGTGCCGCACTCACCGGCGGTGGCGGAATGGCACAACAACTTCCACCTGCTCACCGGCAGTCTGTTCCGTGCCGAACTGGAGACGGCGGGAGTCCCGCCGGAGACCGTCGACGCCGAGGTGATGATCGCGGTGTTCACCGTCGAGGGATTGCTGATGCACGCGCGGGACGAGAGCGAGCAACGTTCGGTGTGCGAGACGCTGGCCTCTCGATGGCCGACGACCACCGGTTAGGTAACGGCACTCACCGGCCGCCCCCGGTACCCGCGGCGCTCGTCGTCAGAGCCAGTGGCTGCGGCGGAATACCACGAACAGGGCGACGCAGGTCGCGACCAGCACACCGAGAACGAGGGGATAGCCCCACGGTTGGTGTAGTTCGGGCATGTGGTCGAAGTTCATCCCGTAGATACCGGCGACCATCGTCGGCACCGCGGCGATCGCGACCCACGCCGAGATCTTGCGCATGTCGGTGGTCTGCTGGATGCCGACCTTCGCGGCGCCGGCCTGCAGCATCGAGTTCAGCAGCTCGTCGTACTCCAGGACCCGTTCGATGACGGTCGTGAGGTGATCGGCGACGTCGCGCAGGTGTCGTCGGACCTCTTTGGGCACCAACGGGTTACCGCTCGCGGTGAGGGTCTGGAGCGGCGTCGAGAGCGGGGTGACCGCGCGCCGTAGTTCGAGCACCTCGCGTCGAAGCAGATAAACCGGGTCGATGTCGAGCCAGCGGTTCTGCCGGCTGAACACCGACTCCTCGATGGCGGCGACGTCGACGTCCATACGGTCGGTCACCGCGAGATAGCTGTCGACGACCTTGTCGGCCACGGCGTGCAGGACGGCAGTCGGGCCGAGGGCGAGTCGTTCGGGACGGCTCTCGAGATTCCGTCGCATGCCCGACAATTCGGTGTGTTCACCGTGACGCACCGTGATCACGAAGTCGGGTCCGGCGAACACCATGATCTCGCCGGTCTCCACCACCTCGCTGGCCATCGCCATCGACTCGTGTTCGACGTACTGCACGGTTCTCAGCACGAGGAACTGCGTGTCGTCGTACACCTCGAGCTTCGGCCGCTGGTGTGCGTGCACGGCATCCTCGACGACGAGTTCGTGAAGGCCGAACGTCGTGCCCACATCGGTCATCTGGGAATCGTCGGGGGAGTGCAGGCCGACCCAGACGAAACCCTCGCCGGATTCGCGGACCTGAGCCAGCGCGTCGCGGTAGGAGATGTCACCCGGCTGACGGTGGCCGTTGATGTAGACCGCGCAGTCGACGACGGCGCGCGATACCCGCGCCGGCTTCTCGGAGGCGGGCGCCGGGTGGTGTTCTCCGCGCGGCGGGAGGCCGCGCGGACCGGAACGGGGGATCGTCGCCACGCCTGCCGATGGTACCCGCGGGGCCCGGGCACGCCTCCCCAGTAAGATTCGGCCGTGCCTTTCGACGTCACCGTGTACACGACCACGTTGATCACGCTGATCGTCATCATGGACCCGCCCGGACAGATTCCGTTGTTCCTCAGCCTCGTCGGTCAGCGGTCGCCCGAGTACCGGCGGCGCGCGGCGTGGCAGGCGCCCCTGGTGAGTCTCCTGGTGATCAGCGTCTTCGCGATCGGCGGCAAGGCGATCCTGAACTATCTGCACATCGGCATCCCCGCACTCCAGGGTGCGGGTGGACTGCTGTTGTTGCTGGTGGCGCTCCAGCTGCTCACCGGGCTGGGCAACGCAGGCAACCCGAAGGCGTCCGACGACGTCAACGTCGCGCTCGTGCCCCTCGGCACCCCGCTCCTCGCCGGGCCGGGCGCCATCGCCGCGGTCATCGTGCAGGTCAGCAGCGTCGACGGTCAGACCGCCGGCTACCTGGCCATCGCGGCCGCGATCATCAGCGTGCACATCGTGGTGATGCTGGTGCTCCGGTACTCGACGGTCCTGATCCGCGTACTCGGCGTCGGCGGCATCACCCTGCTGGCCAAGATCGCCGGTCTGCTGCTCGCCGCGATCGCCGTCCAGCTCATCGCGAGCTCGATCATGGGCTTCATCGCCGAGGGTGTCTGAAGCTGGTGGGGCAGAACAGATGGCGGCGCATAACAGATACGGTGACAACGTGCGTAAACGTCTCGCCCGCAAGCGTCTCGTGGTGGTCACCGGGCTGATCGCAGCCCTGGCCGTCGTCCTCGCCGGTTGCGGGGACGAAGCCGGCTCGCCGCCGCGGGGCATCGTGATCGGCTCGTCGGAAGAGCCCGCCATGCGGGTGATGGCCGAGGTGTACGCGGGCGCCCTGCGGAACGCGGGTTCGGTCGTGTCCGCCGATCAGCTACGCGGAGACGACGCGGAGCTCCTCGACGAGATGGACCGCGCCGACCTCGACCTCTTCCCCGCCTTCACCGGGGACCTCCTGACGATGCTCGCCCCGTCGTCGACCGCTGTCGGTGCCGAGGACGTCTACGTCGAGCTGAACCGTTCGCTGCCGCAGGGAGTCTCGGTGGGCGACGAGACACCGGTGTCCGGCGCACCGCAGATCTTCGTGTCGACGACTCTCGCCGGCAGCGTCGGCGCGAGCGGACTCGACGACTGCGCACTTCTCCCACCGGGACTGCCGGTGGTCGCCACCTCCGACCCCGACCCGGCGACGCTCGATGCGTTCGCCTCGGCGGGTTGCCGTCTGGGGCCGGTGCAGACGGTCGGAGCCACCGACGAGGTGCTCCGGCGTGCATCGGAGGGCGACGCGGTCGGCCTCCTCACCCCGCTCGACATCGCGGGAGAGGACGCCGAGAGCGCGTCGTCGGACGTTCAGGCCCTACGCGGTTCGGCCGGTGGCGGCGACACCGCCGACAACCCGCCAGCCGACGAGCCGAGCACCGAGGGCGGACCGGTCGACCAGTCCGGGCCGCGCGCCGAGATGCTCGTGCCCGTCTTCCGGTCCGCCGCACTCAACCGTGATCAGGTCAAGACCATGAACAAGGTCGCCGGCGAGATCGCCACCGCCGACCTCGCCACGATGGCGGGCGAGGTCGAGACGGGCAGCGATCCGCGGGAGGTCGCGCTCGAGTGGCTGGCCGAGCACGGCCTGTAGTCGTCACTGGGCCTTCGACAGCGCCCAGCTGGTGGCCTTCGCCGAGACCCACTGGTACTTCGACGCGACGATGCGCACCGCGATGTCGAGGATCTTGGCGTCGGCGCCGACGAGGATGCGTGCCTTGTCCTTCCGCACGCCCGCGATGATGACGTCGGCGGCGTCCTCGGACGACATCCGTGCGAGGTAACGGTCGAAGAAGGCGGCGGTGGCCTTCTGATCGTGGTCGCCGGAGACGGTGGCGTTGCGGGCGATCGCGGTCTTGATACCGCCCGGGTGCACGCACGAGACCTTCACCGGGTGCTTGGCGATGATCATCTCCTGGCGCAGCGCCTCGGTGAAACCGCGGACGGCGAACTTCGCCGAGTTGTACGCGGCCTGACCTGGTTCGGCGAGAAGACCGAACAGCGACGACGTGTTGACGATGTGGCCGTCGCCGGACGCGATCAGGTGCGGCAGGAACGCCTTGGTGCCGTTGACGACTCCCCAGTAGTCGACGTCCATGACGCGCTCGATGTCCTTGAACTCGGTGCGTTCGACCTCACCGTGATGCGCGATGCCCGCGTTGTTGAAGACCACGTTGACGACGCCGAAGTGGTCCTTGACGGTGTCGGCGTAGGTCAGCACCGCCTCACGCTCGGCGACGTTGAGAAGTTGCGAATGCACCTCTGCGCCGGCCGCTTTCACGAGACGCTCGGTCTCCGCCAGTCCGTCGGGTGTGACGTCGGAGATGGCGAGGCGGGCGCCCTGGGCGGCGAGTTTGACGGCGATGTCGCGGCCCATGCCCGAACCGGCACCGGTGATCACCACGACCTTGTCGCGAAAGTCCTTCATGAGTTGTCTCTCCTCGAGATGGTGTCGAAATCTGTTGGCGTCGAACGCTCAGGCGTTCACGGCCGCCGGCTGATCCGACGTCGACTCGTCGCCCCGGTCCGGGGCGGGGGTCAGCGGACGACGCGCACCGCGGGTGACATCGTATGCGGCGATGTCGAAGCGGCGGGTGGTGTTGCGGAAGGCGAAGGTGAATCCCGGCCACAGCGTGGTGATGTTGCCGTTGGCGTCCTTGTACCAGGAGGCGCAGCCGCCGTTGACCCACACGCTGTTGCGCAGCTTGTGCTGGATGCCCGCGTTGTACTCCTGCTGGGCCGACAACCGCACCTCGGTCCGGGTGATCCCCTGTGCCCGAACGGTTTTCAGGTAGTCCACGAGATAGTTGAGCTGCGACTCGATCATGTACACCATCGAGGTGTGGCCGAGGCCGGTCGACGGTCCGACCATCAGCATCATGTTCGGGAAGCCGTGGACGAACGAGCCCTTGTAGCCCTGCATGCCGATCTCGGACCAGACGTCGGCGAGGCTGCGCTGGTCCTTGCCCACGATCTTCTCGAACACGGGGGAGTCGGTGACGTGGAAGCCGGTGGCGACGACGATGACGTCGACCTCGCGCGTCGTGCCGTCCTTGGCGACGACACCGTTCGCGGTGATGCGGTCGATTCCGTCGGTGACGAGGTCGACGTTGGGGCGGGCGAGGGCGGGGTACCAGTCGTTGGAGCGCAGGATGCGCTTGCAGCCGACCTGGAAGGTCGGGGTGGCCTTGCGGCGGAGCTCGGCATCACGACCGATGCCGCGCAGGATGTTCGCCCGGCACAGCAGTTCGACGGGCTTGAGTGCGGTCGGCGAGTAGGTCAGGCCGAAGGCGACGACCTCGTTGGCGGCGTAGATCCCGCCGCGGACGGCCGACTGGTAACCCGGGACGTTCTTGTAGGCCCAGTGCTCGAGCTTGGTGTAGGCGCGCTCGGTGCGGGGGACGATCCACGGTGCGGTGCGCTGGTAGACGTCGAGGCGCGAGGTCACCTTGGCGAGCTCCGGGACCAACTGGATGGCCGACGCGCCGGTACCGATGACCGCGACACGCTGTCCGGTGAAGTCGTGGTCGTTGTCCCAGCGGGCCGAGTGGACGATCTTGCCCTCGAAGGACTCGATGCCGTCGATGTCGGGGAGGTTCGGCTCGCAGAGCGGTCCGACGCCGCCGATCATCACGCGGGCGCGGACCTGCTCGGTCTTGCCGTCGCGTGCGGTGTCGATGATCCAGCGACCCTCGTCCTCGTTCCACGCGGCGTTGGTCACCTCGGTGTTGAAGCGTGACCGGGCGGCGATGTCGTGGCGGGCCGCGACATCGTTGATGTACGCGTGGATCTCCGGTTGGTGCGAGTACGACCGCGACCACGTCGGGTTCTTCGCGAACGAGTAGGAGTACAGCTGCGACGGCACGTCACAGGCGGCGCCGGGGTAGGTGTTGTCGCGCCAGGTCCCGCCGAAGTCGCTGCCGCGATCGAGCAGGACGAAGTCGTCGAATCCGTGTTGCCTCATCCGGATGGCGGCACCCAGCCCCGAGAAGCCGGCCCCGATGATGGCGATCTCTACATCGTTCGTTGTCATGGTGCCACCATAGGGGTGATACTGAACACGTGTCAATAGTTATTGAACAAGACTCAATAGGAGTAGTCTGGCCGGGTGACCAGTAGAGGAACGGCTGCCGCGCAGGTGATCGAGGACAAGCGAACCGCATCCAAGCGCACCCGGATGAGTCCGGAGGCGCGTCGTGACCAGCTCTTGGAGTTCGGTCTGGAGATGGTGCGGGACCGTCCACTGGAGGAGATCACCATCGACGCCATCGCCGACGCGGCCGGGGTGTCGCGGGCCCTGCTGTTCCACTATTTCGCCTCCAAGCAGGACTATCACGTCGCAATCGCGCAGGCCCAGGCCGACCGGATGCTCGCGTGCACCGAGCCCGACGAGTCCCTGGGCGACCCGATCGCCATCCTGACCGCCTCGATGGCGGCGTTCGTCGACTTCGTCAGCGAGAACCGCTCCGCCTACACCGCGCTCATCCGCGGGGCGTCGAGCTCGGACCCCGCGATGCGCGACGTCTTCGACCGCACCCGCGAGGTGATGGTCGGCCGCGTGCTCGATCACGCGCCGGGCTTCGGGGTGGAGGTGAGCCCGACGGTGGTGATGAGCGTGCACGGGTGGATCGCCTTCGTCGAGGAGACGACGATCCGCTGGCTCACCTCACCGACGGTCACCCGTGAGGAGCTCCTCGGGCTGATCACCGCCGCCCTTCCGGCGCTGGCGGCCGCGGCCGCCCAGGCCACCTCGTAGCTGTTCTCAGACTGCCGGGCCACCAGCCGGGTTGACGTCTGCCGTCGTCGGTCGATCGCGGCGTCCACGCAGCAGGAAGCCGAGTCCGATCATGCCGGCCCCGAGAACGAAGTGCAGCCAGTTGTCGGCGGTGTTCACCGGCACGAAGTTGGCGCCGCTGTCGTGATCGATGACCAGGCCGTAGATCCAGAGCACGAGGTAGACGGCCCCGCCGACGACCAGGTAGAGGAACGCGGTCGATGCGGCGCGCGACAGGAGGATGCCGGCCACGCCGAACAGCAGGTGGACGATGTTGTGCAGGATCGAGACCTGGAAGATGCCGAGCAAGGCGGCTTCCGAGTGATGACCCGCGAACGTCAGTGTGTCGTAGTCGGTGGTGATGCCGGGGATGAAACCGAGTACTCCGACCAGCAGGAAGACTGCGCCCACGACCAGCGCCGCGGTTCGAATGGGTGAACGGGTGGCACGGACATTCGTGGATGACATGAGATCGACCTCCGAGGATGTCTACGGTTGTCGCGGCATGGGCTCGACCACGGCGTGACTTCGGTGAAGGAATAACCAAGATGTGACCGGTGAAACCTGGGTGCGCACGTCCGAGTCGCGGGTGAGATCCTTGTACGCGGGGAGAACGACGGGGGATCGACATCGACCACGGTCGATCAACATGAGGTTGGACTGATGGCGCTCTTGTCACGCCCAGAGACGAATGACGACCGGTACGGACGACTCGCCACCGACGACGCGCCGTTTTGGTTCGCCACACCGGCACTCGGCTGGTCGGTGGTGCTGCAGCTGGTCTGGGTCTTCGACGAGGAGGTCTCCCTCGAGGCGATGACCTCCATGAACGCCGCGCTCGCCCGAGGGCGCATGCACCGGATGCTGGTGCCGTCCACCGTGTACGGCTCGCGTCCGAGCTGGGGCCCGGCACCCGACGCCCCGGGCCTGGCCGTCGACTCCCTTCCCGTTCCTGATGCCGGCGTCGACGCCTGGGCGATCGCCGAGATGTCGACGGTCCCGCTCGACGCCGAGGGCGGCCGGTGCTGGCGTCTGCGCTGCGCACCCACCGAATCCGGCGGCACCGTGCTGTCCCTGAGTGCCTTGCACGTGGTCACCGACGGACGGGGCATGGTCGCTGCGGCCGCCGAGGCGGCACGCGAGTCGGGCGTTCCTGTCGCCGTCGCGGCTGACCGTACCCCCTCGTCGGCCTCCTCGGAATCCTTTGTCCCGCTTCGTAGGCGGCGTCTCGCCGACGCGGCCGACGCCGTCGCGCAGGCCGGTGCCGTCGTCGCGGGGATCGTGCGGGCCGTGGCCGAGCGCCGCAAGGCCTCGTGGCCTGGAACCGGATCCGCGACCGGAACGCCCTCCGCTCGCCGAGCGATCCCCGGCGGCCAAGTTCACCTGGGCGACCGCGTCGATCCCCGCGGGCGACTGGGACCGCGTCGCAACCGAGCACGGCGGAACCCCGAACACCCTCTTCATCGCGGTGGTGAGCGGGCTCCTCCGGTCGAGCGGACGATCCCCGTTGGGCACCCCGATCAAGGTCGGCGTCCCGGTGGATCGTCGTGCGGGAGAGGAGGACAACCGGACCAACGCGATCGCGGGGGTCTCGGTGTACCTCACCGACGAGCCGGTGCCGGGCGGAGATCTCACCGGGATCCGGGCCGCGTGCAAGGCCGCCTTCGTGCGGCTGTCCGAAGGGCGTCGCGCACCCCACATCCATCTACGCCCGCTCGCCTGGTTCCTGCCGCCGTCGGTGCTGATCAAGCTCGTGGGCGGCGGCGCGGGCAAGGGCATGCCCGACGCGGTGATCTCCAACATCGGTGAGGTGACCCCGGAGGCCACTGTGGTCGGCGGCCGGACCGCGCGCCGGATGGTGCTGCGCGGCACGACCCAGGGCGTCGATCCCGCGGCCGGTCACCGGTTCGGCGACGGCGTGCAGTCCTGGCTCGTCCGAACCCCGCAACAGGTGTCGTTCACCCTCCTCGGACTCGACGACGAGGCCTTCGGCTCCGAAGCCGTCCTCCGGGACCTGCTCACCCGTGAACTCACGGAATGGGAACTGCCGCACGACATCTGGTGATGCCCGAACAGCAGGAGGCCCCTGCCGGATGATTCCGGCAGGGGCCTCCTGTGGTGTCGAACGGGTCGGCGTGGGCTACTCGCCGAACGCCTCGTCGAGGATCTCCTGCTGCTCGACCGCGTGCACCTTGCTCGAACCCGAGGACGGGGCCGACATCGGGCGACGCGAGACGCGACGCAGGCCACCGAGGACATCCGGCAACACCTCGGGCAGCCACAGGCCGAGGAACGGCCACGGGCCCTGGTTGGCCGGCTCCTCCTGGACCCAGCGGAACTCGCTGGCGTTGCCGTACTGCTCCAGCGTGTTGCGCAGGCGTCGGTGCGGCACCGGGTAGAGCTGCTCGATGCGGACGATCGCGATGTCGTCGCGATCCTCCTTGTCACGACGGGCCGCGAGCTCGTAGTAGAGCTTGCCGCTCACCAGCAGGACGCGCTTGACCTTGCTGCGGTCGGCGTCGCCCTTGGCGAACTTCGGATCGTCGATGACCGAGCGGAACTTGTCGTCGGTGAAGTCCGACAGCGGGCTGACGGCGGCCTTGTTGCGCAGCATCGACTTCGGGGTGAAGACGATGAGCGGACGGCTGATGCCGTCGAGCACGTGGCGACGCAGCAGGTGGAAGTAGCTCGCCGGGGTCGACGGCAGCGCCACCGTCATCGAGCCCTCGGCACACAGCTGCAGGAAACGCTCGATGCGGCCCGAGGTGTGGTCGGGACCCTGGCCCTCGTGTCCGTGCGGCAGCAGCAGGACGACGTCGGAGAGCTGGCCCCACTTGGCCTCACCGGACGAGATGAACTCGTCGATGATCGACTGTGCGCCGTTGACGAAGTCGCCGAACTGCGCCTCCCACAGGACGAGTGCGTCCGGATTGCCCACGGAGTAGCCGTATTCGAAGCCGACGACGGCGAACTCGGAGAGCGGCGAGTCGTAGACCATGAAGCGGCCGCCGTTGTCCTCGGCGTCGGCGGGCAACAGGTGGTTCAGCGGGGTGTACTCCGAACCGTTCTCCCGGTCGATGAGCACCGAGTGACGCTGGGTGAAGGTGCCGCGGCGCGAGTCCTGACCGGACAGGCGGACGGTGCGTCCTTCCATGACCAGCGAACCGAACGCGAGGAGCTCGGCGAAGGCCCAGTCGATGCCGCCGTTGCGGGCGGCCTCGGCGCGACGCTCGAGAACCGGCTTCACGCGCGCATGCGGGTTGAAGCCTTCCGGGACGTTGACGAAGGCGTCACCGATGGTCTGCAGGACTTCCTTGTCGACCGCGGTCACCAGCTTGGTCGGCAGGGTCTGGTCGGACTCCACCGACGGCGACGGCTCGGCGTGGTACTTCTCGAGTTCCTTGACCTCGTTGAAGACCCGTTCGAGCTGTCCCTGGTAGTCACGCAGGGCGTCCTCGGCCTCCTTGGTCGAGATGTCACCACGACCGATCAGGGCCTCGGTGTAGCTCTTGCGGACGCCACGCTTGGTGTCGATGACCTCGTACATCGCCGGCTGCGTCATCGAGGGGTCGTCACCCTCGTTGTGGCCGCGGCGGCGGAAGCAGACGAGGTCGATGACGACGTCCTTGTGGTACGTCTGGCGGTAGTCGACGGCGAGCTTCGCAACCCAGACGCAGGCCTCGGGATCGTCGCTGTTCACGTGGAAGATCGGCGCGCCGATCATCTTCGCGACGTCGGTGCAGTACTCGGTGGAACGCGAGTGCTCCGGGGCGGTGGTGAAGCCGACCTGGTTGTTCACCACGATGTGCACGGTGCCGCCGGTGCGGTAGCCGGGCAGCATGGCCATGTTGAGCGTCTCGGCGACCACACCCTGACCGGCGAATGCGGCGTCGCCGTGCAGCATGAGCGGCAGGATCGGGAAGCTCTCGTCGTCGGCGTCGGCGATGAGATCCTGCTTGGCGCGGACCAGGCCCTCGAGGACCGGGTCGACCGCCTCGAGGTGGCTCGGGTTGGCGGTCAGCGAGACGTTGATCTCGTTGTCCCCGAACATCTGGTAGTACTTGCCCTCGGCGCCGAGGTGGTACTTCACGTCACCCGAACCGTGCGCCTGCGACGGGTTCAGGTTGCCCTCGAACTCGGAGAAGATCTTCGAGTACGGCTTGCCGACGATGTTGGCGAGCACGTTGAGACGGCCGCGGTGCGGCATACCGATGACAACCTCGGAGAGGTTGTGCTCGGCGCTCTGGTCGATGACCGCGTCCATCATCGGGATGACCGACTCGGCACCCTCGAGCGAGAAGCGCTTCTGACCGACGTACTTGGTCTGCAGGAAGGTCTCGAAGGCCTCCGCCGCGTTCAACTTGCTCAGGATGTACTTCTGCTCGCCGACCGGCGGCTTCACGTGCTTGACCTCGACGCGTTCCTGCAGCCACTTCTGCTGCTCAGGCTCGAGGATGTGGGTGTACTCCACACCGACGTGGCGGCAGTAGGCGTCGCGCAGGATCGACAGCACGTCGCGGAGCTTCATCTTCTCCTGGCCGTGGAAGCCACCGACCTTGAAGGTGCGGTCGAGATCCCAGAGGGTCAGGCCGTAGGTCGCGATGTCGAGATCAGGATGGCTGCTGCGCGCATCGCTGTTCATCATCAGCGGATCGATGTCGGCCATCAGATGGCCGCGGCTGCGGTAGGCGGCGATCAGCTCGAGGACGCGGGTGCTCTTGTCGACGAGGCCGGCCGGGATGTCACGACGCCAGCGGACCGGCTCGTAGGGCACGTGGAACGCGGTGAAGATCTCGTCGTAGAACGCGTCGTCGATCAGCAGCTCGTGGACGGTGCGCAGGAAGTCGCCCGACTCCGCACCCTGGATGATGCGGTGATCGTAGGTCGAGGTCAGCGTCATCAGCTTGCCGACGCCGAGCTCGGCGATCTGCTCGTCGCTGGCGCCCTGGAACTCGGCGGGGTACTCCATCGCACCGGCGCCGATGATCGCGCCCTGACCCTTCATCAGGCGCGGCACGGAGTGCACGGTGCCGATGGTGCCGGGGTTGGTCAGCGAGATGGTGACGCCGGAGAAGTCATCGGCGCCGAGCTTGCCGTCACGCGCACGGCGGACGATGTCCTGATACGCGTTGTAGAACTCGGCGAAGCCCATCGTCTCGCACTCTTTGATGGCCGCGACGACGAGCGTGCGGTTGCCGTCCTTGCCGACCAGATCGATGGCCAGACCGAGGTTGGTGTGCGCGGGGGTGACGACGTTGGGCTTGCCGTCGATCTCGGCGTAGTGCCGATTCATGTTCGGGAAGGCCTTGATGGCCTGGACGATCGCGTAACCCAGGATGTGGGTGAAGCTGATCTTGCCGCCGCGGGTACGGGCGAGATGGTTGTTGACGACGATACGGTTGTCGATCATCGCCTTCGCGGGAACCGCGCGAACACTGGTGGCCGTCGGGATCTGCAGCGACAGCGCCATGTTCTTGGCGATGGCGGCGGCGGGGCCGCGGAGCACCTTGTTGCCGTCCTCGGAATCCTTCTTGGACTCGGCGGCTGCGGGCTTGGCGGCAGCGGGCTTGGCAGCGGCGGCGGGCTTCGGCTGGGAACGGGCGGAGCCGTCACGGCTCGCGACACTGTGGCCGGAGGCGGCCTTGGTCGCGGTCGACTCCTTGGCAGGGGAGGGCTTGCGGGCAGAGGCGGTCCGCGTCGGCTCCTGGTCGAGTGTCACCTGCTTACGCGGTGCCGACTCGGCCGCGGGCTTCGCCGGAGCGCTGCCGTTGGAGGAGGGGGTGGTGGAGGCCGGTGCGGCGGACGTAGAACCACCGTTGTCTCCGGGCTTGTAACTCTTCAAGAGCTCATGCCAACTCGGGTCCACCGAGCTCGGGTCCTCTTTGAATTGCTGGTACATTTCCTCGACCAGCCAGGTGTTCTGTCCGAAGTCAGAAATCGAACTGCTGCTCACAGCGGTATCTCGCCTCAATTCCCTTAAGGTGCCGGGTTCTCTGCCACGCTGACGTCCCTTGTGGAGACTATCGGTGAACCATCTGCCGATGCTACGCGTCGTCTGGTGCGTCACACCCACCGACCTGCTACTACGGAGTCAGATCGTCATCTCGGGTGATCCGGCGCGGATGGTCTGGTTGTCGGTTGCGGACGCGCCACGTCGAGCGTCCTGTTTCGAGCCCGTGTAGGAGTCGGCGTCCACTGCGTCCATACCCGCGATGGGCACCATTCCACCGGGCTCGGTCACCGCGGCCTCGTCGGGATCCACACCGGCCTCCCAGAAGCCGCGATACAAACTGTGCAACGCCAGGAGTTCGTCGTGTGTTCCGAGTTCGACGATTCGGCCGCCGTCGACCACGGCGATCATATCGGCGCGGGCCGCGGTACCCAGCCGATGCGCGACGATGACGGAGGTCCGGCGCCGCGTCATCGCCCGTCCGGCGGCCAGGACCTGGGCCTCGGTGGCCTGATCGAGCGTGGCGGTCGCCTCGTCGAGCAGGAGGAGGTCGGGGTCGACAAGTTCGGCGCGGGCCAGGGCGATCAGCTGGCGCTGACCGGAGCTGAGGCCCTGGCCACGTTCGCCGATGGGATGGTTCATGCGCCCCGGTAGACCGGTGATCATCGGTAGGGCGCCCACCGCGGCCGCGGCCTCGACGATCGCGGCGCGGTCGGCATCCGGCCGGCCGTAGGCGATGTTGTCCGCGACGGTCCCGGTGAACAGGTGCGGCTCCTGCGGGACCAGTCCCAAGCGGCTGCGGTATCCGGAGAGGACGAGGTCGCCGATGTCGGTGCCGTCCACGAGGACGCGTCCGGTGGTCGGGTCGTAGAAGCGGGCCAGCAGTTTCACTATCGTCGACTTGCCCGCTCCGGTGCGGCCGACGAGGGCGAGCGAGGACCCGGCGGGGATGTGCAGGTCGACGTCGTGCAGGGCGTCGGACTCCGCGCCCTGATAGCGGAAGCCGACCCCGTCGAACTCGACCTCGCCGTCGAAGCCGGCGGCCGGCGGCGTGGTGGCGTCCGGGTTGACCCGCAGCGAACTCGGGGTGCGCAGCAGGTCGCCGATGCGCCGCAGGCCGACCGCCGCCTGCTGGTAACCGTCGAAGACCTGGGACAGCTGCTGAACGGGCCCGAACAGCATCGTGAGATAGAGGACGAAGGCCACCAGTGTGCCGGCGGTGAGCGAGCCGTCGGCCACCTGTCCGGCGCCGACGCCGAGTGCGATCGCGGTGGCGATGTCCGACATCAGCATGATCAACGGAAAGTACGAGGCGATCGCCCGCTGAGAGACCATCCGGGCCGCGACCCACGCCGCCGAACGCTGTCTGAAACGCTTTTGCGCGTCGTCGGTGCGGAGATAGGTCTGGGTGGTCTTGATCCCGGCGATGTTCTCCTGGAAGTCGGCGTTCACCGTGCTGATCAGTTCGCGCGACCGCGTGTAGGCGGCGCTCGCGACGCGCCGGAAGACGACCGTGGCGACGATGAGCAGCGGGAAGACCGGGAGCACCAGCAGCGCGAGCAGCGGCCCGGTGACCAGCAATGCGACCGTGACGCCGACCAGGGTCAGGAGCGCGACGACCGCTGACGTCAGACCTGTCTGCAGGAAGGTCGACAGCGCGTCGATGTCGGTGGTCATCCGCGTCATGATCCGGCCCGACAGCTCGCGCTCGTAGTAGTCCAGGCCGAGGCGCTGGATGTGGGCGTAGCTGCGGATGCGCAGTCCGAACAGAACGCGTTCACCCGCTCGGGTGGAGGTCATCGTCAGCAGGGATGCGGCGACCCACCCGACGCCGACGAGTATCACACCACCGATCGCCGCCCACCAGAGCGTGCGCTGGTCGTGATCGCCGGCCGCGTCGATGACCGCGCGCGCGATGCTGGGGAACGCCAGACCGACGAGGGTGTCGACGGCGATGGCCGCCAGTGCGAACGCGAGCAGCCAGCGAACCGGTGCGAGCAATCCGCGGAGGGTGAAGCGCGGGTTCTCGCGTCGGGCGTCGGCGACGTCCACGGCGGGGTCCTCGGCGGCGGGTGGCAGGGCGTCGACCCGGGCCTGGAGTTCGGGGGTCGCCGGCATCGACCCCAGTGCGCTGGCGACGCCCCCGCCCCGTTGCCCGGTCCGCGTGCCGGCGCCGACCGGCGCGCCGGTCCGGGCGTAGGCCTGCTCCTCCGGGAGATGCGTTGTGGGCCAGAGGCTCTCGATGACGTCGTCGGAGACGCTTGACGGGGTGGGCGCGGTCCCGTCGTCGTGCGGGTCAACGGAGGCGTTCGTCATCAGCTCGCGGAACCGCGCCGAAGAGGCCTCGAGTTCGGCAGGCGTGCCGATCGCGGTGATCCGGCCTTCGTCGAGCACGGCCACCCGATCGGCGAGCACGAGCGTCGACCGCCGGTGGGCGAGGACCAGCATGGTCCGTTTCTGGTCGCGCAGGCGGCCGAGGATCCGGGCCTCGGTGGTGGCGTCGACCGCCGACGTCGCGTCGTCGAGCACCAGGACGCGCGGGTCCGCGAAGAGTGCGCGGGCCAGCGCGATCCGCTGGCGCTGTCCGCCCGAGAGGGTCAGGCCGCGTTCGCCGACGACGGTGTCGTAGCCGTCGGGGAGCGCCTCGATGAACTCGGTGGCCTCGGCCGCGGCCGCTGCGGCTTGCACGCGGTCGGCGAGGGAAGCGGGGTCGGCGGTGGCGCCCGGGCCCATGGCGATGTTCGCGGTGATGGTGTCGGAGAAGAGGAACGGCTCGTCGAAGACGGCGGCGAGGGCTTCGTGCAGCGCGGTCGGCGACAGCGAGTCCACCGGGTGCGGGCCATCGGCGCCGACGAGGGCGATCGTGCCGGCGTCGGGTCGCTCGAAGCGGCTGACCAGGTCGGCGATGGTCGACTTCCCGGAACCGGGTGGTCCGACGATCGCCACGCACTCACCGGGCTCGATCCGCAGGTCGATCCCGGTCAGCACGGCGGGCGGATCGTCGGCCTCGTGGGTGTGGTGGGCGAAGGAGACGTTTTCCAGTTCGACGCCGAGCGGGCCGTCGGGCAGCGTGCCGGTGGCGGTCTCGCCGGGATCGCGCGGGTGATCGATGACGTCGTAGACGCGTTCCACCGCGGCGCGGGCCAGCTGGGCGTTGACGATGAGATTGGTGAGCAGGCGGGCGATGCCGGTCATCGCGGTGACGTAGGTGGTGAACGCGAGGAACGTGCCGGCGGTGATCGCGTCCGTCATCGTCAGATAGCCGCCGACGATGATCACGCCGACCATGCCGAGCTGGGGGATGGCGCTCAGGGTGGGCCCGAAGCGGGCGTTGATGCGTGCCGCGCGCAGGCGCCGGGCGAACAGGGTGCGACAGCGTGTCACCAGGCCGTCGACGGCGCGGTCCTCCTGACCGAAGCCCTTCACGACACGGACGCCGGTGACGGTCTCCTCCACGTGTTGGGCCACGTCGGCCGCGGACTGCTGCGCGGACCACGTCGCCGCGAAGAGCTTGCGGCGGGTGCGGAAGACCTCCAGGGCGATCAGCGGCGCGATCACCAGCGCGACCGCGGTGAGCAGCGGGGAGAGATAGGCCATGACACCGAGCGCGACGACCATCTGCACCGCGGCACCCATCGAGAGCGGCGCCATGGCCAGCAACCCCTGGACCACCTGGATGTCGGAGATGGAGCGGGAGACGATCTGCCCCGTCCGGATCTGGTGCTGGCTGCGGCCGTCGAGGTGCAGCAGGGTGTCGAGCAGGCGCCGGCGCAGGTTGTTCTGCACGTTGATCGCGAGGCGACCGGCGAACACCCGCCGGCCGAAGTGACACGCATAGCGGACGAATGCGAGAACGACCAGGCCGGTGATGATGGTGGACAGGGCGAGGTCGTCGTCGATGACGCCGGTGGCCCGGTCGATCGCGGCCTTGGCCAGCAGGGGCATCACGACGTCGACGGCGACCGCGATCATCGTGACGGTCAGGGTCACGATGACGATGCGACGGTAACGCCACGCCTCGCCGAGCAGTTTCCGGATCCAGCCCGGTGAGGTGGGGGTGCTCCCGGTGGAGGGAGGCGCGGTGGATTCCGGGATCACCGGGAGCCGGGCGGCAGCGGGCTCGTCTCGTTCACCACCTCGGCGTCGAGAACCCAGAAGGCGGGTGCGGGCCCGAATGCCTCACGCGCGTTGTGGACCACCTTCCGGCCGAGCGCGCGGCTGCCCGCGCCGCCGATGACCGCACCGATGCCGGCCGGCATCAGCTTGCCGAAGATCAACGGCGCGCGCCGGATCGCGTACTTGCGCACGAGCTTGTTGACCAGGGTCTTGTTCAATTTGGTGATGGCGCCCGATGGCAGGGCCGCCCCGCCGAGACGACGCAGGGGGCCGCCGCGCGTACCGACGACCCGACCGAGGGCGAGCACGCCCTCTTCACCCAGGGCGACCGCCAGCACGAGCGACTTGCGCCGGTCTGTCTCATGGACGCCGATGCCGTGGACCTCGGCGATCGACAGGGCGAGCAGCGCCGAGGCCTCGAGGAAGAAGGCGGTGTCGCCGGTCATCGCGCCGAACGCGGTCATCGTCCCGACCCCGGGCACGGCCGCGGCCGCGCCGACGGCGCTGCCCGAACCGGTCACCGCGTTCAGGTAGCGCTTCTCGAGTCGCTCGATGATCTGGGCGGGGGAGTCGTCGGGGTACTTGCGGCGCAGTGAGTCGACGTACTTCTTGACCGCGGGGCCCTGCAGGCGCTGTGCACGGTCGAGGATGCCGCCGGTGACCTCGACGGCCTTGCCGGTGGGCTTACGAGTGGTGTCGGTCATGACTTCGGTACCCAATTCTCCTCGGGGACGACCTCGTCGGGTCGTGGGGGGCCGGGCGGCGTGCCGTCGCCGAAGGGACGCCCGCCGAGTTCCTCGCGGTGATGCGGGGTCAACCATCCCCGCAGGTCGGGGCCCTTGGGCACGATCTGCGTGGGGTTCACATCGGTGTGCACGATGTAGTAGTGCTGCTTGATCTGGGTGAAATCGGTGGTGTCGCCGAAACCGGGGGTCTGGAACAGGTCGCGGGCGTAGGCCCAGAGCACCGGCATCTCGCTCAGCTTGCTGCGATTGCACTTGAAATGGCCGTGGTAGACGGGATCGAAACGGGCGAGGGTCGTGAACAGCCGGACATCGGCCTCGGTGATCGTGTCGCCGACGAGGTATCGCTGAGTCGACAGCCGCTCGGACAGCTCGTCGAGCTTGGTGAACAGACGGTCGTAGGCAGCCTCGTAGGCCTCCTGGCTGCCGGCGAACCCGCACCGGTAGACGCCGTTGTTGACCTCGGTGTAGATCCCGTGACTCACCTCGTCGATCTCGTCGCGCAGGCGTTCGGGGTACAGCTCGGGGGCGCCGTCGCGGTGGAACGCGGTCCACTCCAGGGAGAAGTCGATGGTGATCTGGGGGAAGTCGTTGGTCACGACCTCGCCGGTGGGGACGTCGACGATCGCCGGCACCGTGATCCCCTTGGGGTAACCCGGGATCCGCTTCTCGTAGGCGTCCTTGAGGCGCGGGATCTGCAGGACGGGGTCGAGGCCTCCGGGGTCGAGGTCGAAGGTCCACGAGTTCTTGTCGTGGGTGGGTCCGCACAGTCCGAGTGAGATGGCGTCCTCGAGTCCGAGGAGCCGGCGGACGATGAGCGTCCGGTTGGCCCACGGGCAGGCGCGTGCGGCGACGAGTCGATAGCGCCCGGCCTCGACGGGATAGCCGTCCCGCCCGTCGGCGGTGATGCGGGTCTCGATGTACTTGGTGTCCCGCACGAACTCCTGGCCGGACATCACATAGCTGCCCTGCTCCCCGGAATCGGTCGTCCCGGTGGGGTCGCTCTGGGTGGATTCCTCCTGCGCACGAGTCATGCCGTCCACAGTAATGATGGCCGGCGACACTTGGCAGCAACCGCACACGTGCGTATATTCCGACTGGAATATTCGACGCCGATCAGCGGCCACCGGACCAAGGGGGTCACGCATGGCGTGTTCCACACCGCTCGGACCGGTGGCGATCCTGGTGCTCGGCCTACTTCTGGAACGTCCGATGCATCCGTACGAGATGGTGCAGACGACCGTCGCACGTCGCGAGGACCGGCTGGCCAAGTTCCGGGCCGGCACGCTGTACCACGCGGTGGACCGACTCGCCGAGAACGGGATGATCGAGGTCCACGAGGTCCGTCGTGAGGGCAATCGGCCCGAGCGGACGGTGTACGCCATCACCGAAGCGGGGCGGCGAGCACTGACCGAGAACCTCGAACGCATCCTCGAGACGCGACCCGAGGAGTACCCGGAGCTCTACCTCGCCCTGTCCGAGGCGCACGGTCTGCCCAGGGAGCGGGTCGTCGAGCTCCTCGAGCGGCGGGTCGCGACCATGCGCGCCGACCTCGCCGACGTCGAGGCCGCCGTCGCGGAGTTCCGGTCCCGCGGCAAACCGGAGATGTTCTTCCTCGACGGGGGTTGCCGTATCGCCACGCTCACCGCCCAGATCGGCTGGCTCGACGACCTCGTCGAGAGGCTCCGCACCCGCCGCATCGAATGGCTCGACGATCCGGAGTCGCCGTATCGCGTGCCGACCCAGCCGGACTCCGCCCCGGCACCGAATCCCGGCGCAGACGCCGCACACCTCGCACAGAAGGTCGAGTAGAGATGACCCGTTCCACCCCTGACACCGGGGTCACCGGCTCCGAGGTGACGACGAGACCCTGGGCCGCGCTGATGGCGCTGTGCGTGGGTTTCTTCATGATCCTCGTCGACATGACGATCGTGGCGGTCGCGCAGCCGCGCATCCAGGCCGACCTGAACACCGACGTCAACGGCGTCGTGTGGGTCACCAGCGCCTACTTGCTGACGTATGCGGTACCGCTGCTCATCACCGGGCGCCTCGGCGACAAGTACGGGCCGAAGTCGATGTACCAGATCGGCTTGATCGTCTTCACGATCGCCAGCGTGTGGTGCGGACTGTCGGATTCGATCGGCGAGCTCATCGCCGCGCGCGCCCTGCAGGGCGTCGGCGCCGCGCTCATCACCCCGCAGACGATGTCGCTGATCACCCGCATCTTCCCGCCCGAGAAACGCGGTGCGGCGATGGGGATCTGGGGCACGGTCGCCGGTGTGGCCACCCTGGTGGGCCCACTGCTCGGCGGTGTCCTCACCGACTCGTTCGGCTGGGAGTGGATCTTCTTCATCAACCTGCCCGTCGGCATCGCCGGCCTCGCACTGGCCGCGATCCTGGTCCCGCAGGTCGAGACCAACGACCACCAGTTCGACTGGATCGGCGTGGCACTGTCGGCGATCGGCCTGTCCGCCCTCGTCTTCGGTATCCAGGAGGGCGAGAGCTTCGACTGGGCCGCCTGGGTGTGGGTCCTGATCGTCGGCGGGGTGATCTTCCTCGGCGTCTTCGTCTGGTGGCAGTCGCGCATCCGCACCGAACCGCTGCTCCCGCTCGGGCTGTTCCGCGACCGGAACTTCTCACTGGCGACCATCGGCATCGCGTCGATGGGCTTCGCGATGTCGGCCATGATGATCCCGCTGAGCTTCTTCCTGCAGCTCGTCGGCGGCATGACACCCACCCAGTCGGCGGTCGTGATGGTCCCGATGGCGGTACTGACCGGAATCCTGGCACCCATCGTGGGGCGCGTCGTCGATCGTGTGCACCCGCGCGCCATCGTCTCCACCGCACTCCTCCTGAGCGCGATCGCCGTCGGATGGCTGGGTGTCGTCACCCGACCGGACACGCCGGTGTGGATGATCATCCTGCCGCTGTGCCTGATGGGTGTCGCGTCGGCGGGGGTCTGGGCGCCCCTGGCCGCCACCGCCACCCGAAATCTGCCGTGGCATCAGGCCGGGGCGGGCGCCGGTGTGTACAACACTCTGCGCGTGATCGGTTCGGTGCTGGGGTCGGCGATGATCGGCGCCCTTCTGCAGTCCCGTCTCGCAGCCGAACTGCCCGGGATCGACGCCGGCGCCGCACAGGACGCCAGTGGCGCGAACCAGCTGCCGGAGTTCCTCCGCGAGGGTTTCGCCACGGCGATGGGTCAGTCGCTGTACCTGCCCGCGGCCGCCTTGCTGGTCGGCGTGGTGGCGACGTTCTTCTTCGTGCGACCCGCCCACCAGATGCCGACGGCCGCGGCCGCACCCGGCGGTCCCGCGGATGCCGCGGCGGGTAGCGCGACTCACAATGTGCCGATGACCGGGGCCTGAGCGCGCGTCCCACGATCTGTCGGGCACCGACCGTATGGTTTGTCACCATGCGGATCGTGCACACCTCCGACTGGCACCTGGGCCGGACGTTCCACGGTGTCGACCTGCTCGCCGACCAGCGTCGCGCGCTGACCCATCTCGCCGAGCTGGTCGCCGCCGAATCGGCCGACGCCGTGATCGTCGCCGGTGACGTCTACGACCGGTCGGTGCCGTCGGCCGACGCGGTGCGCGTATACGACGAGGGCCTCGCCGAGATCGCCGCTGCCGGTGCGCGCATCATCGTCACCTCGGGCAACCACGACTCGCCCACCCGCCTCGGCGCAGGGTCGGCGTTCGCGGCGGCCGGCGGACTGTACCTGCGGACCTCGATCGAGGCGATTGCCGAACCCGTCGTCCTGACCGACGAGCACGGCGAGGTCGCGGTGTACGGCATCCCGTACCTCGAACCCGACACCGCCCGGCGCCATCTCGGGGTCGAGGAGGTGTGCGGCCACACCGCGGTTCTCGACGCCGCCATGACGCGCATCCGTACCGACCTCGCGACCCGGCAGTCCCGATCCGTCGTCGTCGCCCACGCCTTCGTCAGCGGTGCCGCCGCGTCCGGTTCCGAGCGGTCGATCAGCGTCGGGGGAGTGGAAACCGTGCCCGCCGAGACCTTCTCCGGAGCCGACTACGTCGCCCTCGGACATCTGCACTCCCCGCAGTGCGTCACCGACACCGTCCGCTACAGCGGTTCGCTGCTCCCGTACTCCTTCGGCGAACGCACACATCGCAAGGCAGTGTGGGTCGTCGACCTCGACGCCGACGGGGTCGGCGGGATCCGCAGGCACGAACTGCCGGTCGTCCGCGAATTGAGTTCTCTGCGCGGGACTCTCGACGAGTTGCTGACCTCCGGGAGCTTCGCCGATGCCGAGGACCACTACGTCGAGGTGACCTTGACCGACGCGGTGCGCCCGCTCGACGCCATGCGTCGCCTTCGGGAGCGGTTCCCGCACGCGGTCCACGTGCAATGGGACCGCCCGCACACCGGTCCGGGGGTCGATTACCGCTCGCGGGTCCGCGGCCGCAGCGACGCCGAGATCATCAACTCCTTCATCGAGGACGTCCGCGACACCCCGACCAAGGGGGAGCGGGTGCTGATCGAACGCGCACTGCGCGCCGTCGTCGGCGAACCCGAGGCCGACGCCGGTGCCGACGGAGAGCTCGCTCTGTTCGCCCTCGACGCGTTCGTCGCCGAGACCGCGTGAGCACTGACGCCGTATGAGACTGCACCACATCCGGATTCGGGCGTTCGGCCCGTTCGCCGACGAGGTCACCGTCGACTTCGACGAGCTGGGCGCCGACGGCCTGTTCCTCCTGCACGGCCAGACCGGTGCCGGCAAGACCACCGTGCTCGACGCGGTGGCGTTCGCGTTGTTCGGCCGGGTCCCCGGCGCCCGCGACACCAACCGCCGACTCCACTCGGATCATGCTGCACCCGAGACGGTTCCGGAGGTCGAACTCGAGGCCACCATCGGTTCCCGGCGGTTGCGCATCACGCGATCTCCCGAACACGAGCGCCCCAAAAAGCGCGGCGACGGCAAGCGGAAGATCAACGCGTGTGCGTCGTTGGTCTGGGTGGACGGTTCGGGGCCGGACCTCACCCGTATCCCCGAGATCGGCGAGGCGGTCGTCCGCCTGCTCGGTATGAGCGCCGAGCAGTTCTTCCAGGTGGTCCTGTTGCCGCAGGGCGATTTCGCCCGGTTCCTCCGCGCGCACTCCGACGAGCGGGAGGAGCTGCTGGAACGCCTCTTCGACACCGAGCGTTTCGGCGACCTCGAGGACTGGCTCCGCGATCGCGCCCGCGAGAGCGCATCCAAGCTGGCCGAGCAGACCGGCACCCTCGACCGCATCGCCGGGCAGATCGTCGCGATCAGCGGCACCCAGGCGCCGGCCGAACCCGATTTCGACTGGGCCCAGGGGTGTCTCGACTCCGCCCGGCAGGCCGCCGAGTCCGCGCTGGCGGAATCAACCGCCGCGCAGGCCGCCGTCGAACAGGCCGAAGCCGCGTACGAACACGGCCGGCGCGTCGACGATCAGCGTCGCCGCGGACTGCAGGCTCGCGAACGGCTCGCCCGGCTCGTCGAAGGCGAGGCGACGCTGACGGCGGCCGAGCAGTTCCGCCGGCTAGCCCTGCGGGCGGCACCCATCGTGCCGCTCGCCGATGATCACGAGCGCGTGGACGCCGACGTGACCGCGGCATCCGACGCCGCCGATCGTGCGCGGGTGGCCCTCACCGAACTCGCCGAGGGCGCGACCCTGTGTGAATCCGACTGCGACGATGCCGCTCTCGTCGCGGCCGTCGACAGATGGACCGAGGAATCGGGCCGCTGGGAGCCACTGGCGAAGCGTGTCGCCGAGAGACCCCGGCTCGTCGCCGATCTCGATCGGCTGGAGAAGACGATCGCCGCTGCGGAACAACAGGCCACGGACATGCGGACGTGGCTCGAGGCGGCACCTGCTCGCCGCGACGAGGCGGTCGCCGCACTCCGGGCGGCCGACGAACTGCGTGTCCAGGCACCCAAGCTGCGTGCCGAACGGGACCACGCCCGCCGCGTCCTCCAGGCCTTCACCGATCGCGACCAGGTACTCGCGCAGCTGGCCGACGCCGAACAGGACCTACTCGACGCGCGGGAAAAGCACTCCGCCGCACGGGAACACCAGCTCGATCTCCGCGAACGGCGCCTCACCGGCATGGCCGTCGAACTCGCCGGTGCCCTCGTCGACGGGGAACCGTGCGTGGTCTGCGGCTCGGTCGGTCATCCCGCGCCGGCGACCGGCGACGCCGGCACCTCGGTGGGTGAGGCCGAAGAGAAGGAGGCCGCGGCCGCCGAAGAACGTGCGAGCGCGATCAAGGCCATCGCCCAGTCCGCGGTCGCCGCACTGCAGGAGCGCCGGGCCAATCTCGACGCCGTCATCGCCGGTGCCGACCGCGCCGCCACCCAGGCCGATCACGACCGCCTGGTCGCCGACCTCGCGGCAGCCGAACGGGCGGCCGCCCGTACACCGTCGCTGCAGGACGCGGTCGACCGCATCGACGCCGAGATCGCCGACCGGCGTCGGACTCTGGCCGATCACGACACCGCGCAGGCCGGACGAAGCGAACGACTCACCGCCCTGCGTGAGAATCTGAGCGCCCTCGACGCCGAGGTTCACGAGGCGACGGGCGGACGGATCGGGATCGCGGAGCGGCGCCGTGAACTCGCCGAGCTCTGCCGCCGCACACGGGATCTCCGCGAAGCCCGGCGTGAGCTCGACCGGACCCGCCGACGGCAGGCGGAGATCGCCGAGCGCCTCGCGACAGCCTGTGCCGACGCCGGGTTCACCGGCGCCGAGGAGGTCCGGTCGGCCGCCGCGTCGCAGGGGCAGATCCGCCAGTGGGAGAAGCTCCTCGAGGAGGCGGCGGCCATACGTGCCGGCGCCGAGGAGACCCTCGCCGACCCCGAGGTGTGTGCGGCATTGGAGGCGCCTGAGGTCGACGTCGCGGGTCTGACGGCGGATCTGGTGGCCGCACGCGCCCGACGCGACGATGCCGCCCGCGTGAATGCGGTGGCCGCGCAACGCCGTACCGACCTCGAGGAGTACGTCTCCGGCTTCTGGGCGGCTCTCGACGCACTCGCGCCGCTGAAGACCCGACACGAAGAGCTGCAGGGACTCGCCGAACTGGTGAGCGGGCGCGGACAGAACTCGCGACGCATGTCGCTGCGGTCGTATGTGCTCGCCGCCCGGCTCGACGAGGTGCTCGTCGCCGCATCCGGACGTCTTCGCGAGATGTCGTCGGGGCGTTACGAATTCGTCCACTCCGACGCCGCCGGTGTACGCGGTCGGCGCGGCGGCCTGGGTATCGAGGTCCGCGACGAGTACACCGGCGTGCTGCGCGCCACCACGACGCTGTCGGGCGGGGAGACCTTCTTCGCCTCGCTGGCCCTCGCGCTGGGTCTGGCCGATGTCGTCTCGGCCGAATCGGGCGGTCGGGTCCTCGACACGATCTTCATCGACGAGGGTTTCGGCACTCTCGACCCCGAAGCCCTCGATCTCGTGATGGGTGTCCTCGACGACCTCCGCACCGGCGGTCGCGTCGTCGGTGTCGTCAGCCACGTCGACGAGTTGCGGGCCCGGATTCCGGCTCAACTGCACGTCCTCCGCGGCGAACACGGGTCGACGCTGCGGGTGCAGAGTCCGCTCGGCGTGTCGTGAGCAGCCCGATTGTGATGTGCCGGTGAGCGTGCGCTAGTCTGGGTTCGCCCGATGAGCCCCCGTAGCTCAGGGGATAGAGCGTCTGCCTCCGGAGCAGAAGGTCGCAGGTTCGAATCCTGCCGGGGGCACCACAACTGCACAAACCCACCACTTTTGCGTAAACCCACTGCCTCCACGGTGGTGGGTTTACGCATTTGTGGTGGGTTTGCGCGCGTCACAAGGCGACTACAAGTCCCGGGTAAGCAGCTGGGCGCACAGTGACGGCAGTCAACAGACACCAGCCGTCAGGAGAGACCCGTGACCAGCCGTTCTTCCAGTCAGTCCACCGCCACCTCGACACCGGACCTCACCGGTATGAAGATCGCCCACCGCGCCATGCTCGACGACACACGTCGCTTCGCCGAGATCCTGGGCCGCATCGGTGCCGGTGAACCGTGCGACGACCGCCGCCGGCGAGCCATCGGCGACTATCTCACGCAGCTGTGTGCCTCGATCCACCATCACCACACCATCGAGGACGAGATCGTGTGGCCGATCCTCACCGCGTCGGCGGGAGCTGCCGTCGACGTGCGCGAGTTGCAGGACGATCACACCGAACTCAAAGCGTTACTGGCCGTCCTGGGCACCCATGTCGGCGGGTTCGCCCGTGCACGATCCGGCGACACCCGGGCGGCCGGGAACCTGGCCGAGACCCTCCGGCAGACCCACGAGCTGCTCGCCGAGCACATCGCAGACGAGGAGAAGGTGGTGTTCCCGATCGTCGACCGCTACGTGAGCGTGACCGACTGGGATCGGGTGGAAAAGGCGGCGCGCACCGGCGGGAAGATGAGTTTCGAGGCGCCCCGCATGTTCCGGCATGCCGACGCATGCGAGCTCGCCAAGATGCGAAAGGAAGCCGGACCGATCATTCGTGCCGTGCTCGGCCTGCTGATCCGCAGCTACGACAAGCGGGAGGCGATCATCGTCGGCCAAGCGCGGTGAGACCCGACTCGACCTCGGCCCGGACCTTCGCCTCGCTTCGACGGTGGTCGGCCGCAGCAGCGTGGTCGCCCAGCAACTCGGCGAGCTCAGCGAGTACGACATCCATCGGGCCGAACACGACGGATCCCGAGTTCAATCCGGCGACCGTCCCCGACCAGCGTCGTAGTTCGTCGTAGAGTTCGGCAGCAGCCTCGACCATCTGCAATCGGACCAGTGCCCGCGCGTGGAACACCGACATCGCGGTCCAGTAGAAGTCACGGCTGACCGGCGGGGCGGTCTCGGCGACGCGCCGCGCCTCGTCCGGGCGTCCTGCGTCGAGCAGCGCGACCACATACGGCCACGAGACCATCTGAGGTGCGGCGCCGACGACCACCCCGAGCGGTTCGACGAGGTGGGCCAGCGAACCGCGGAACCACCCGATCACCATCTCGCCGACCAGACCGATCTCGGCGGCATTGACGGCTCCGGCCGCTTCGAGTCGAGCGGTGAGGTCGCGGTACTCGCCTTCGGCCCGGTCGATGTCACCGCCGAGTGCCTCGAGCACGGCCGAGAAGGCGGAGAGCACGACGACGAGCTCACCGGCTCGACCTGCCGAAGCGGACCGGAGTCCTTGCTGAACCTCCGACGCAGCACCGGGCAGGTCGGTCTGCGCGGCCCGCGCCAGGAACGAGAAGAAGTGCGCGGCAGCCTGATACGCGAGAATTCCCGACTCCCGGGCGACTCGTGCGAACTCGTCGGTGAAGTCGGGGAGACCGGCGGAGGCGTCGGGTCCCAGCGCGGTGTACACGCGTGCATTCCACGCGGCACATAGCGCTTCGGGGTCGTCGTGCTGCGTCGCCGCCTGCACCGCCTGCTCGGCCAGTCCGATCGCGTGCAGGTCGTCGATGCCCTCCAGCTCGAAGACCGCGGACACCAGCAGGTACACCCGCTGCACGTCGGTGGCCCGGGGAAGTGCGTCCGTCATCGCCGCGATCAGCTCGGTGTCGGCGACCCGCTGGCGACGGATGGTCCAGATGACCGGCGCCCGCCAGCAGGTCAGCGCGGACATCACCAGATCGTCGTCGCCCAGGCCGCGCGCCAGATCGAGGGCCTGGCGTCGACGTTCCCGGGCCTCGATGGTGTCGTCGCCACGGAAGGCCAGGGCCGTCACCAGATGGGTCAACGCATCGACGAGGGCCCTGCGGTCGGCCGCCCTGGCATCGGCGCCCGCATGCCCGGCCGACTCGTGGAGGAGTACGGCAGACCGCCACGACTCGGCGGAATCGGCCTTGAACTCGGTTCGGAAGCGGGCCCGGGCTGCGCGCGTCACCAGCTCGATGGCGTGGTCGAGGGTGTCGGTGGCGACGCCCAGGGCAGCGTGGTGGGCCAGCTCGTCCGGGTCGGCGTCCGGGACCCGTTCGAGGAACTTCACGATCTGCCAGTGCAACCGGCGTTTGCGCAGCGCGGGCACGCTGTCGTAGACGGTGTCCCGGACCAGTACGTGATTGAAGTGGACGCTGTCGATGTCGGCGGTCAGCAGGCCGGCCGCAACAGCGGTGTCGACGGCGTCGAGAACCTCATCCTCGGCCGCGGCACCGCCGCCCGACCGGGACCACAGTGCGAGTACGCCGTCGATCGGTGCGGTGCGCCCGAAGAGGGCGGCGAGACGCAACACCGTGGCCACTTCCGCGGGCAGGCGCTGAATGCGTTGCAGCAGGACGTTTTTGACGCCGTCGGGAATGCCGTCGACGGCCTCGGACGGCCCACGGGAGGCGATCAGTTTCGCGAGTTCGCGGGTGAACAGAGGGTTGCCGTCGGTTCTGGATCGCAGCAGATCAAGGAGGGTCGCATCCACGTCGCCCAGTCCTACCGACCGGGCGAGCTCGCGTATGCCGTTGTCCGACAGGCCTTTGAGGTCGACGTGGTCAGCGGTGACCGCGGCGAGGGACGCCGTGGTCGCGAGCAGGTCGACCCCGGCCTCGGAGGCACGGTAGGTGACCAGGACCAGGATCGGTGACCGCGCCATCCACGTCACGAGCTGCCGAAGCACCTGCAACGTGGCGCCGTCGGCTCGGTGCGCGTCGTCGAGCACGAGGATCGTTCCCGGTGCGGTCGACCGGGCTGCGCAGGCGTCGACCATCCGGCGCGCGATGTCGAACGTGGTGTCGAGGCCCTCGGAGGTGTTCGAGTCACGCTGAACCGCCAACTGTTGCAGCATCTCCCGCCACGCCCATGCCGTCGGTGCACCGTCGACCTCCGGACAGTGGCCGGTGGCCCCGACCCAGCCGCCGGATTCCAACCGACCCACCAACGTCTGTGCGAGAGTGCTCTTGCCGCCACCGGCCTCCGCGCTGACCCAGACCACGCGCAGCCCGTCGGCGGCCGCGGTGTCGGCGTGGCCGCTCAACAGGACCAACTCGTCCTCGCGTCCGGCCGGTTCGCGGCGTTCGTCCGGCGCAGCCGTGGACGGACCGGGCGACGGCATCGCCGGAGCCGGCGTCTGCGGCACCGCGGGAGTGTCCAGCGAGGACGACTGCTGCAGGATGTCGCGTTCGAGTTGCTGAATCGCGGGTGCCGGGTCCACTCCGAGTTCGTCTGCGAGGTATGACCGCAACCGTCGGAGCGCGGCGAGGGCGTCTGCCTGCCGGCCCAGTCGATACAGGGCGAGGGCAAACAGGCGGAAGAACTCCTCCCGGGCAGGTTGGTCGTCGCACTCCGCGGCCAGGACCTGGGCCACCTGCGCCGCCCGCCCGTGGTCGACGGCCAGTGCCGCCCACTGTTCGATCGCCGATCGACGGAGGTCGTGTAGTCGCGCGACTTCGGGTTGTGCCCAGCTGTCACCGGCGAAGCCACCGTAGGGATCTCCGCGCCACAGCCGCAATGCGGCATCCAGCTCGTCGAGTCGTCGTTCGGGGGAGTCGGAGGCGGCCCCGGTGACGGTGGCTTCGAACTCCCACGCATCCACCGCGGCGTCGGGCAACCGCAAGGCGTACCCGGGTTGCTCACTGACGAGGACGGTGGCGGGTGCCCGGGGCGGACGAGACGGTTCGATGACGCGCCGCAGATTGGACACCTGCACCTGGAGTCCGGCCAGGGCCTTGGGCGGGGGCTCGCCGTTCCACAGGTCGTCGATCAATCGGTCGGTGGACACCACTCGACCGCGACCCGCGACCAACCGCGCCAGGACCGCGCGCTGCCGACGCGGGCCCAGATCGAGTGGCTCGGAGTCGAGTTCGCAGGAGAGCGAGCCGAGCACGGAGATCCGCAGCCTCGAACCGGCATCACCGGCCGGACCCGCGCCCCGAACCGCCATGACCAACCCGATCCTCTCGTCGACGTGGCCAGACTAACCCGCCGACGAAATCGCCACCTCCGCTACGGAAATCGCGGCCTGCCGGCGGCGTTCCGAACGGAGGTGGCGAGTGCGGCGATCGTCAGTTCATCGGCAGCGGCTGGGCGTTGCGCTCGGCCAGCATCGCCTTGATGATCCCGATCTCCTTGTCCTGCGTGCGTTCCATCGCCGACGCGAGGTCGCGGACGTAGGGCTGCGAGACGTTGTCGGGGTTCGCGGCGTACTCCATCATGTGGAGTCCGCCCTCGTGGTGGCGCAACATCAGCTGCAGGAAGGTCGTGTCGACCTCCGGGCCGCGCATCGCGCGGAACCGCTCCATCTCGGCCGAGGTCGCCATGCCCGGCATGGCCGGCTGCTCGACGTCGGCCGCCGGAGCGGCCCCGTGATCCCCGTGTCCCATGTCGCCGTGGTCCGTGTCCCCATGGTCCATGTCACCGTGATCGTCACCGGAGGCCTCCGTCGACGGTCCGTGGCCCATCCAGCCCATCGTCTCGCCGGGGTTGGTGACGGGCCGGCCCCAGCGGCTCAGCCACGACTGCATCTGGCCGATCTCGTTGCTCTGCGCGGTCAGGATGTCGAAAGCCATGCTGCGCACCTGCGGATCGGTGCCGTGCTCGAGTTCGATCGCGGCCATCTCGATGCCCTGCTCGTGGTGACGCGTCATGTCCTGTGCGAAACCGACCGCCGCCGAGTTCGCCGCGGGGAAGTCCTTCCCGGAGGAGTTGTCGGTCAGGCTCGCCTGGATCAGCAGGCCCAGTCCGACGCCGACGAGGAGCACCGCCACCGCGGCGAGTGCGAGCAGAGCCGGGCGTCGACGCGACGGGGTGGTCTCGGTGCTCTCGGGTGTCGTCGTGCCCTCGGGTGTCTCGCTCATGGTCGTTCCTCGCTTGTTCAGCCCGCGGGCATCGGGTTGTTGCCGCCGCCGTCCATGGGCACGGCGTCGGGGCCGGGTTCGCCCTCATCGGCCGGCGGGGGATTCGACGGATCGAAGCCCGGGATGGCGGTACAGGTGGCCTGGGTCTCCGGGTAGGCCGCGGTCTGCGGGTTCTCCGGGTAGACGCCGGGCATCATGTTGCGGCGCAGCGAGGTGATGAACTGGTCGATCCGCGGGTCGTTCGCCGAGTCGAGCTTGAGCTGGTGACCCCAGCTCTGCAGCGAGATGGGCTTGTCCAGGCCGGGGTACGGCGACAGGAACAGGTACTGCTCACCGCGCACAAGTCGCTTCAGGTAGTCGAGATCCTCGGGCGAGACGGTGTCCGGGTTGTAGGTGATCCAGACCGCGCCGTGCTCGAGGGCGTGGACGGCGTTCTCCGAACGCAGCGGGTTCGGGTAGACGACGCCGGTACAGGTCGCCCAGATCTCGTCATGCGGACCGCCGAACGGCGGCGACTGGTCGTAGGCGACGCGCTGCGAGGCGTTCACGTGCTTGCCGGCCTCGTAGTAGATCTTGGTGACGCCGTCGATGCCCTGTGACGGGTCCGGGGTCTGCGGCGACGGGACGAACCCCTCGGCCGACTGGACCGCCACGTCGTCCTTCTCGTTGGCGCGCTTCTCGTTGAGCTTCGGGAGCAGGTAGATCGCGAGTCCGGCCACGAGGCCGATGACCACGACGACGGCGCCGATCAGCATCCAGTCGACCTGCCGGCCGGTCGCAGTGGGTACGGACCCGGACTTCTTACGAGCCTTGGGGACGTTGGCCCCTGGTTTGCGCGCCATTGACTTCTTTCCTCGTACGACGGGGGGTCGCCGTGCGCGCGGGCGGTCGTACCCCCCGACGCGCGCTCGGCGCACCCGAGTCTACTGGTGGGCTGCCCCCGCTCTGGGAGGGTGCGATTATCGATGAGCAGCCCTCGGCCAATAGGATGGTGTCCCGTGACTCCCGCCGACCTGGCCGCGCTGCTGCGCGCCGTGACCCTGACCGTGGTCCGCGACCGCGGACTGGACGAGAACCTGGTGCCCGACTCCATCGTCGTCGAGCGCCCCCGTCACGCTGACCACGGCGATTACTCCACCAACGTCGCCCTGCAGCTCGGCAAGCGACTCGGGGTGGCGCCGCGTGAGCTGGCCGGCTGGCTCGCCGAGGCCTTCGCCGGCGCCGAGGGCATCGCGAAATCGGAGATCGCCGGTCCCGGCTTCGTCAACATCTGGCTCGGTGCGGCCGCCCAGAACACCGTCGTGAAGACCGTGCTGGAGCAGGGTGAGAGCTACGGCCGCGGCAAGGAGCTGGCCGGCTCGATCATCAACCTCGAGTTCGTGTCGGCCAATCCGACCGGACCCATCCACCTCGGCGGCACCCGCTGGGCTGCCGTCGGTGACGCGCTCGGTCGTGTTCTGGCCGCTCGCGGCGCGGACGTGACGCGCGAGTACTACTTCAACGACCACGGCGCCCAGATCGACCGCTTCGCGCGGTCGCTGGAGGCCGCGGCGCTGGGCAACCCGACCCCGGAGGACGGTTACGCCGGCGACTACATCGGCGACATCGCCGCCCAGGTCGTCGCGAAGGTGCCCGACGTGTTGTCGCAGCCCGAGGCCGACCGGGTCGAGACCTTCCGCGCCGTCGGCGTGGACCTGATGTTCGACCACATCAAGAAGAGCCTGCACGATTTCGGCACCGACTTCGACGTCTACACCCACGAGGACAAGATGTTCGCGACGGGCCTCGTCGACGAGTGCATCGAGCAGCTCAAGGGCAACGGCAACCTCTACGAGAACGACGGTGCGTGGTGGCTGAAGTCCACCGACTTCGGTGACGACAAGGACCGTGTCGTCATCAAGAGCGACGGCAACGCCGCCTACATCGCCGGCGACATCGCCTACTACCGCGACAAGCGCAACCGCGGCTTCAACCTGTGCATCTACATGCTCGGCGCCGACCACCACGGTTACATCAGCCGCCTCAAGGCCGCCGCGGCTGCGCTGGGCGACGATCCGGCCACCGTCGAGGTCCTCATCGGCCAGATGGTGAACCTGGTCAAGGACGGCAAGCCGGTGCGCATGTCGAAGCGTGCGGGCACGGTCATCACCCTCGACGATCTCGTCGACGCCGTGGGCGTCGACGGCGCGCGGTATTCGCTGATCCGTTCGTCGGTGGACGTGAACATCGACATCGACCTGGACCTGCTGACCAAGCAGTCCAACGACAACCCGGTGTACTACGTGCAGTACGCGCACGCCCGGATGTCGGCGTTGGCGCGCAACGCCGCCGACCTGGGCGTGGTGTCCTCGCTCGATCACCTCGACCTGCTCGATGACCCGGCCGAGGGTGAATTGATCCGCACCATCGGGGATTTCGACGAGGTCGTGGCCACCGCGGCCACCCTGCGCGAGCCGCACCGTGTCTGCCGCTACCTCGAGGTTCTGGCCGGCACCTACCACCGCTTCTACGCCAAGTGCCGCGTCCTTCCCCAGGGCGACGAAGAGGTGGCCGACATCCACCGCGCCCGGCTCGCCCTGTGCGAGGCCACCCGCCAGGTCCTGGCGAACGGCCTCGGACTGGTCGGTGTCAGCGCTCCGGAGCAGATGTGAGCGCGCACCCGGCCGGCCCGCGGCACGCCGAACTCCTGGCCGCCCCGCACCTCGCGCAGCGCCCGAACGATCCGGCCGTCCTCGCCGCCCTGCCGCCCCAGGTGTGGCCGCGCAACGCCGCCCGCGACGAGTCGGGTGAGCTGCGGATCGCCGGCGTGCCGGTGAGCGAGCTGGCCGCCGAGTTCGGCACCCCGGCGTTCATCGTCGACGAGGCCGACTTCCGGTCCCGGTGCCGCGACATGATGGCGGCCTTCGGCCCCTACGGCCGGGTGCACTACGCATCGAAGGCCTTCCTGTGCACCGAGGTCGCGCGCTGGGTGAACGACGAGGGCCTCTCCCTCGACGTGTGCAGCGGCGGCGAACTCGCCATCGCGCTCCGTGCCGGTTTCCCCGCGGAGCGAATCGCGTTGCACGGCAACAACAAGAGCCCCGAGGAGCTGGCTGCGGCGGTCGACGCCGGTATCGGGCACGTGGTTCTCGACTCGATGATCGAGATCGACCGGCTCGACGCGATCTCGGGCGAGCGGGGAGTCGTCACCGACGTGCTCGTCCGCGTCACGGTCGGTGTGGAGGCCCACACCCACGAGTTCATCTCCACAGCCCACGAGGACCAGAAATTCGGCTTCGCCCTCGCCGGCGGTGTCGCGATGGACGCGATCCGTCGGGTCTTCGCGACCGACAACCTCCGCCTCGTCGGTCTGCACAGCCACATCGGCTCGCAGATCTTCGACATGGACGGCTTCGAGCTCGCCGCCCACCGTGTCCTCGGCCTGCTCCACGATGTCGTCGACGAGTTCGGCGTGGAGAAGACCTCGCAGATGTCGATCGTGGATCTTGGTGGCGGACTGGGTATCTCGTACCTCGAAGAGGAGCGCCCGCTGCCGGTGGGCAAGGTCGCCGAAACTCTCGCCGACATCGTCCGCCGCGAATCCGAAGCCGTCGGTCTGCCGATGCCGATCATCGCCGTCGAGCCCGGTCGCGCGATCGCCGGTCCCGGCACGGTCACGCTCTATCGTGTGGGCACCGTCAAGGACGTGGCGCTCGGCGGCGGTGCCACCCGCCGCTACATCTCCGTCGACGGCGGGATGAGCGACAACATCCGCACGGTCCTGTACCAGGCCGAATACGACGTCCGGCTGGTCTCGCGGGTGTCCGACGCACGTGCGGTCGTCTGCCGCGTCGTCGGGAAGCACTGCGAGAGCGGCGACATCGTCATCAAGGACTGTTGGCTGCCCGAGGATCTGGGTCCCGGCGACCTGATCGCGGTCGCCGCCACCGGCGCCTACTGCTACTCGATGTCGAGCCGGTACAACATGACCATGCGGCCGCCGGTCGTGGCCGTGGCCGACGGGGCAGCACGCGTGATGCTGCGGCGCGAGACCATCGACGACTTCCTCAGCCTGGAGGTGGGCTCGTGACCGGATCTGTTCAGAACGCAAGCGACACAAGCGAGGTGAATGCCGTGCGACCCATCGGGGTGGCGGTACTCGGGATGGGCAACGTCGGTGCCGAGGTGGTGCGCATCATCACCGACAACGCCGACGACCTGCGAGCGCGCGTGGGCGCACCGGTGGAGATCCGGGGCGTCGCGGTGCGAGATCTCAGCCGGCCGCGCAAGATCGGCCAGGAACTGCTGACCGACGATCCCGCGTCGCTGATCGCACGCGACGACGTCGACATCGTCGTCGAACTCATGGGCGGCATCGACCCGGCCCGTGCGCTGATCCGCACCGCGCTCGAGAGCGGCAAGTCGGTCGTCACGGCCAACAAGGCGCTGCTGGCCGAGTACACCGGTGAACTCGCGAGCGCGGCCGCCGAGGCGAAGGTCGACCTCTACTTCGAGGCCGCGGTCGCCGGTGCGATCCCGGTCATCCGCCCGCTGATGCAGTCGCTCGCCGGCGACACCGTCGAGCGCGTCGCCGGAATCGTCAACGGCACCACAAACTTCATCCTGTCGGAGATGGACGAGACCGGCGCCGACTACGCCGACACCCTCGCCGAGGCGGGCCGTCTCGGATACGCCGAAGCCGATCCGACCGCCGACGTCGAGGGTTACGACGCGGCGGCCAAGGCCGCGATCCTCGCGTCGATCGCCTTCCATTCGCGGGTCACCGCCGCCGACGTCCACCGCGAGGGCATCTCCTCGGTGACCGCGGCCGACCTGGTCGCCGCGAAGAAGTTCGACTGCACGATCAAGCTGCTCTCGATCTGCGAGCGGGTGCGCGATGTCGACGGCTCCCAGCGGGTCTCGGCGCGCGTGTACCCGGCGCTGATCCCGCTGACCCACCCGCTCGCCACCGTCAACGGGGCGTTCAACGCGGTGGTCGTCGAGGCGGAGAACGCCGGCCGGTTGATGTTCTACGGCCAGGGTGCCGGTGGTTCGCCCACCGCGTCGGCCGTGCTCGGCGACATGGTGATGGCTGCGCGCAACCGTGTCCACGGCGGGCGGGGTCCGCTGGAGTCCACCTATGCGTCGCTGCCGATCGCCCCGATCGACGACGTGTTCACCCGCTACTACATCTCGATGCGCGTGGCCGACCGCCCGGGCGTCCTCGCCCAGGTCGCCGGTGAGTTCACCAAGCGTTCGGTGAGCATCGCCGCGGTACGCCAGGAAGGTGCGGGAGACGACGCGCGCCTGATCGTGGTCACCCATCGGGCCCCGGACCGCGCGCAGTCGGATTGCGTTGCGGCGCTAGAAGACATGGACGCCGTCATCAAGGTGTCGAGTGTGTTGCGATTGGAAGGTACCGATGACTGAGACGACTCCTGCGCCTGTGCACCGCGCGTGGCCCGGCCTGATCGAGGCATACCGTTCGCGGCTGCCCGTCGCCGACGACTGGAAGGTCGTCACCCTGCTCGAGGGCGGCACCCCCCTGATCAGCGCCCCGCATCTGTCGTCGCTGACCGGTTGCGAGGTCTACCTCAAGGTCGAGGGTCTCAACCCGACCGGCTCGTTCAAGGACCGTGGCATGACCATGGCCGTGAGCAACGCGGTCAACAACGGCAAGACCGCCGTGCTGTGTGCCTCGACGGGCAACACCTCCGCCTCGGCGGCCGCCTACGCCACCCGCGCCGGGATCACCTGTGCGGTGCTCATCCCGCAGGGCAAGATCGCGATGGGCAAGCTCGCCCAGGCGGTCATGCACGGCGCCAAGATCATCCAGGTCCAGGGCAACTTCGACGACTGCCTCGAGCTCGCCCGCAAGGCGACTGCCGAGTTCGGTGAGATCGAGCTCGTGAACTCGGTCAACCCGGCCCGCATCGAGGGCCAGAAGACGGCCGCCTTCGAGATCGTCGACGTCCTCGGCCGCGCGCCCGACGTGCACGCGCTGCCCGTCGGCAACGCCGGCAACATCACGGCCTACTGGAAGGGGTACACCGAGTACCACGCCGACGGTGTGTCGTCCTCGGTGCCGCGGATGCTCGGCGTGCAGGCCGCCGGAGCGGCCCCGCTGGTCAACGGCGCCCCGGTCAAGGAGCCGGAGACCATCGCGACCGCGATCCGCATCGGCTCGCCCGCGAGCTGGAACCAGGCCGTCGCCGCCAAGGAGGAGTCGAACGGTCAGTTCCGTGCGGCCACCGACGAGAAGCTGCTCGAGGCCTACCGCCTGATCGCGGGCAAGGAAGGCGTCTTCGTGGAGCCGGCATCCGCCGCGAGCGTGGCCGGACTCCTCGCCGCACGTGCCGACGGTTGGATCGAGGCCGGCTCGACGGTGGTCTGCACCGTGACCGGCAACGGTCTCAAGGACCCCGACACCGCGCTGGCAGGCATTCCCGAGGTCGAGGCGATCCCGGTCGATCCGGTGGCGGTGGCGAATGCCCTCGGTGTCGGCTGAGTCCGCCGGGGTCGAGGAGATGACGCAGAACGGCGAGATGACCGAACCCGGGGTGGCGACACGTCAGCTGCCCGTGGGTGTCTCGGCGCGCGTCCGGGTGCCGGCGTCGAGCGCGAACCTCGGACCGGGATTCGACTGTCTGGGCATCGCTTTGGGCATCTACGACGAGGTGATCGTCGAAACCGTCGACGGCGGCATCGTGCTGGACATCGAGGGGGAGGGGTCGGCCGACGTTCCGCGCGACGAGTCCCACCTCGTCGTGCGCGCCCTCAACCGCGGTCTCACCCACGCCGGCGTGTCCGCGCCCGGCCTGAAGTTGCGCTGCGTCAACCAGATACCGCATTCGCGGGGCCTCGGTTCATCGGCGGCGGCCGCGGTCTCCGGCCTCGCCGCGGCCTCCGGTTTGATCTCGGCCGCGGGGTTCGGCGCCGGGTTGTCCACCGACGAACTGGTCCAGTTGTCCAGTGAGTTCGAGGGACACCCCGACAACGCCGCCGCGAGCGTCCTCGGTTCGGTCGTCGTGACCTGGACGGAGACCACCGACGACGTGAACTCGTATCACGCCCACCGGCTGTCGGTTCACCCCGACGTGTGCGCGACCGTCTTCGTCCCCGACACCGAGTCGTCGACGTCGTTCACCCGCGGTCTCCTGCCGGACGAGGTGCCGCGCGCCGATGCGGTCTTCAACCTGAGCCGGGCTGCGCTCGCTGTCGTGGCGCTGACCTCCGACCCGCGTAATCTCATGGCCGCCTCGGCGGACCGGTTGCACCAGCCCTATCGTGCTTCGGCGATGGTGCCGACCAGCGAACTCGTCGCCGAACTGCGCGCGCGCGGACATGCCGCGACGGTCTCCGGCGCCGGGCCCACGGTGCTCGTGCTGGGTACCGGGCCGATCCCGGCCGACATCCGGCTGCTCGCGCAAGGACTCGGTTTCACCACGCATTCGGTGGCCATTGCCGGCGGCGTGGACATCAGCGCGGGCTGAGTTCGACGCTCCTCGCGGTGGAGGCGTTTCGTCACGGGGCGCCCGGGGAATACCCGACGTGCAACGCACGTTGGGAACGAGGTGTTCAGCGGTGTCCAGCCGAGGATCACAATTTCCGATCGATGTCTCCATTTGGCACTTTCGGCGTGTTGCCCCTATCATGCGAACGGGGTTAACATATTCTGGTCTAGCCGCGCGGGCTTGTCCCGCCGTGCTTCTCATCCATCACCGATCGGGGCCACCGATCGTATCCGGCCGGGGTCGTGGGTCTCTGTCGACGGTGCCGAAGCACGGGTGGCTCCCGAGCACGCTCGCAGCGGGACCGAACATCTCTCTGACCGTTCACCCCCTACCGTCCAACGCGGACGGACTCCCTCGCGTACACAGCAGGGAAACGTAGACCTCTCGCAGCTTCCGTCTGCGGGAGGAACGAAAGGACTTCCGTGACAGATACGGACCTGATCACCGCACCTGCCGAGCAGGAATCCGCGGGTTCGGCCGGCCCTGACTCGGGGCAACCGGCCAAGACACGCGCTCGTGCAGCACGTACCGGCCTGTCCGGCATGGTGCTCAGCGAGCTGCGGACCGTTGCCGGTGAACTCGGCATCAAGGGCACCTCCGGGATGCGCAAGGGCGATCTGATCGCCGCCATCAAGGAGCGCCAGGGCGGCGGAGCCGCCAAGACCGCAGACGCCAAGGCCGAGGCCAAGAGCCCTGAAGCCAAGAACACCGAAGCCAAGAACACCGAAGCCAAGAAAACCGAGGTAAAGGCCACCGAGGGTGCCTCGGCCGAGGCCAAGGCCGACACCAAGACCTCCGAGACTCGGCGCCGGAGCGCCAAGGCCTCGTCCGAGGACGGGCAGCTGTCGATCGTCGAGTCCGCCGAAGACGGTGATTCCGGTCAGGCCTCCCGCTCGGGCAAGAAGAACGTGAACCCGGAGGCCGGCGAGCAGAACGCCGACCAGTCCTCCAAGGGTGGCGAGTCGAAGGACGACGCCAAGGCGGATTCGCCGAAGGGCGGCGACTCCGAAGCCGGTGAGCAGCGCAATCGCCGCAACCGGAACCAGAACCGCGACAACCAGAACCGCGACGGTGGCCAGAGCCGCGAGGGCGGCCAGAACCGGGACAACCAGAACCGCGACGGTGGCCAGAACCGCGAGGGCGGCCAGAACCGCGACAACCAGAATCGCGACAACCAGAATCGCGACGGTGGCCAGAACCGCGGCGGCGGCCAGAACCGGGACAACCGTGACGACCGGGACGACGACGGCGAAGGCGGCGGTCGTCGCCGGGGACGCCGTTTCCGCGAGCGTCGTCGTGGGCGCGATCGTGACGGCGGCAGCCAGAACGAGCCGCAGGTTTCCGAAGACGACGTGTTGCAGCCCGTCGCCGGCATCCTCGACGTGCTCGACAACTACGCCTTCGTCCGTACCTCCGGCTACCTCGCCGGTTCCAACGACGTCTACGTGTCGATGAACATGGTGCGCAAGAACGGCCTTCGACGCGGCGACGCGATCACCGGCGCGGTCAAGGTGCCGCGCGAGGGTGACCAGCAGAACCAGCGCCAGAAGTTCAACCCGCTGGTGCGCCTCGACACCGTCAACGGCGGTGACGTGGAGGCGGCGAAGAAGCGCCCCGAGTTCAACAAGCTCACTCCGCTGTACCCGAACCAGCGACTGCGCCTGGAAACCACACCGGAACGCCTGTCCACCCGCGTGATCGACCTGATCATGCCCATCGGCAAGGGGCAGCGTGCACTGATCGTCTCGCCGCCGAAGGCCGGTAAGACGACGATCCTGCAGGACATCGCCAACGCGATCACCGTCAACAACCCGGAATGTCACCTCATGGTGGTGCTTGTCGACGAGCGTCCGGAAGAGGTCACCGACATGCAGCGCTCGGTCAAGGGTGAGGTCATCGCCTCGACCTTCGACCGGCCGCCGTCAGACCACACCTCGGTCGCCGAGCTCGCCATCGAACGTGCCAAGCGTCTCGTCGAGAGCGGCAAAGACGTTGTGGTGCTTCTGGACTCGATCACCCGTCTGGGTCGTGCGTACAACAACGCATCGCCGGCGTCGGGCCGAATCCTCTCCGGTGGTGTCGATTCGACCGCGCTGTACCCGCCGAAGCGATTCCTCGGTGCGGCTCGAAACATCGAGAACGGCGGATCGCTGACCATCATCGCCACCGCGATGGTCGAGACCGGTTCGACCGGTGACACGGTCATCTTCGAGGAGTTCAAGGGCACCGGCAACGCCGAGCTCAAGCTCGATCGCAAGATCTCCGAGCGTCGCGTGTTCCCCGCGGTCGACGTCAACCCGTCGGGCACCCGCAAGGACGAGCTCCTGCTCTCGCCCGATGAGTTCGCGATTGTCCACAAGCTGCGTCGTCTCCTGTCCGGTCTCGACTCGCAGCAGGCGATCGACCTGCTCATCAGCCAGCTGAAGAAGACCAAGACGAACATCGAGTTCCTGATGTCGGTCCAGAAGACCGCTCCGGGAGCCGGTGGCAACGACGACTGACAGTCGACGAACCACCCGACGGCCCTGTCCCGCATCACGCGGGCCAGGGCCGTCGGTCTTTGTGTCTCTGCTGCCTGAGTACCGAGCGTGCGAGCGTATCCGCTCCCTGAGTAGCGAGCGTGCGAGCGTATCCGCTCCCTGAGTAGCGGGCTTGCGAGCGTATCCGCTCCCTGAGTAGCGAGCTTGCGAGCGTATCGAAGGGTCACCAGGCCTTCGTGGCTTGTCGACTTCGATACGCTCCTTCGTCGCTACTCAGCCCGTCGGCTTGCGCTCCTCGCGCCTCAGGCAGCCAAAGGGTCAGGAAGCCAGATCGCCGGTCAGGTGATCCCACGCCTCGACGGTGGCGCGGGACACGGCGCCGACGTGCGTGACGACGAGACAGCAGCGCCCGCGCCGGTCGTAGAACTCGAGGGCGGCAGTGGGGCCCCAGGCTCCTTCTGACCAGGTGACCCAGCACTGTTCGACGTGGGTGAAGTTGATCATCACCCGAGACGCGCCGGACGCGAGGACCATCTGCCCGCGGTGCTCGCGGGCGCCGTCGAGCCGGTCCTGGCGCATCTGCATGCATCCGGGCGCTGCGGCGGCGAGGGTGACCGTCATCCCCAGCAGCGCGGCGTGCTCGAGTGCGGCGATGATCCGACGCGGATCGACGCGGGTGCCGCGCGAACCACGGCCCTCGGCCAGCGACTGGAGCCGAGAGGTGCCGCCGTCGAGCAGGACCGAGTCGAAGAGCCCGACCTGGTCGCCGTCGTGGCGGTCGGGGAGTGCGGCCGGGATGTACTCGGGTCCGGAAAACGTCGGGACGGGCGTGGGTTCCGAGTGGTGAACCGCCGCCATCGAGGTGGACAGGCTCAGCGACTCGAAGGCGAGGCGGTCGGAGTTCTCGGTCAGGTAGGTCGCGTGCGCGGTGTCGCCGCTCGCGTCGAACAGGCGCAGCGTGGGCGGGACCTGGGCGGCGGGATCGGTCTGCAGTGTCGACGACAACCGAGAGGGGTTGAGGCGCAACGAGATCCGTTCAGGACCGACAGCGAGGGGGCCACCCAGCGGGGTGGGGATTCCGTGAACGCCGACCGCATTCATGATCACCGGTCCGGCGACCGTGACACCGACGACCTCGGCGAGCGAGGGGAGTCGCGCGGCGATCGCGCCGATGTCCGAACTGACCGCGGACTCGCCGAAACCCGGTGTCGCGAGGAGGGTCTCGAGGTCGCTCGGCCGGATCGGGTCGTCGGTGGGGTCGGGCACGGCGCGCAGATCTCGCCGGAGTCGGCTCAGTAGACGTCGCGGGCGTAGCGGCCCGCGGCGCGGAGTGCGTCGACGTAGTCGCGCGCGGCGTCGGAGTCGAGACCGCCGTGCTGGGCGACGATCTCATGGAGAGCCGCGTCGACGTCGCCGGCCATCGTGGCGGCATCACCGCACACGTAGACGTGGGCGCCCTTCTCGAGCCAGGCGAACAGGTCCGCGCCGTTCTCGCGCATGCGGTCCTGGACGTAGACCTTGTGGTCCTGGTCCCGCGAGAACGCGAGGTCCAGCCGATCCAGCAGGCCGTCGGTGACGAAGCCGTCGATCTCGTCGGCGTAGAGGTAGTCGGTGTCGCGATGCTGGTCGCCGAAGAACAGCCAGTTCGATCCGGTCGACCCGGTGGCCGCGCGGTGATGGAGGAAAGCGCGGAACGGGGCGATCCCGGTTCCCGGACCGATCATGACGGCCGGGACGTCGCCCTCCGGAAGACGGAACGTCTTGTTGGGGGTGATGAAGACGTTCACGGTGTCACCGGGCGCGCACCGGTCGGCGAGGTGCGTCGAGCAGACACCGCCGCGTTCGCGGTCGCCGGCGACGTAGCGCACGGTCGCCATCGTGATGTGCACGGTCCCCGAGTGAACGGCGGGGCTCGAGGAGATCGAGTACTCGCGGTGGGCGAGCGGGCTGAGTTCCTCGAGGAGTTCCTCGGGTGCGAAGACCATGGTCGGATCGATGTTCAGCAGGTCGAGGACGTCACGCCCGTGGAGCCAGGTGTCGAGCGCCTGGGCGTCGCCGGCCTCGATCAGGCGGGTCAACTCGGCATGGTCGGTGCGCTCGGCCACCGCCCTGGCCAGGTACTTCGATGGGCAGCCGATCTCGTAGCGCGTGGTCAGGGCCTCGCGGAGGCTGTAAGTGGCCTTCCGGTCGGCGATGATCTCGTCGCCGACCGCTCCCAGGCGCTCGAGAAGGAGATCCACCAGGGCGGGATCGTTGACCGGCGTGACGGCGATGCCGTCGCCCGGTTCGTAGGTGATGCCGCTGTCGCCGAGGGAGATCTCGACGTGGCGCACCTCCTTGGCCGATCCCGGACCGGACAGGATGGTGTTGGTCACGATCGTCGCCGGGTAGGGGTTCCGCCGGTTCCACGGCGACCGGGCCGACTTGCGCCGTGCCGGGGCGGACTGCTGCGTCGACGACTCATCCGGGGTGGTGCTCAGTGGAGTGCTGGTACCGGCCGAAGCGGCGTCGTACATCGAGAATCCTTCGTGGTCGGAGAGGTGATGCCAAGAGATTGGCCGTCGGCCACGGTACTACTCTTAGGGCACCCTCCACGACCCTCCGGAGGTGTGATATTCACCCGGGAATCAAATCGCGATCCGTGCCGTTGACCAACCTGCGACCGCTGCGTCCGCGATTTCCGTCGCGAAGGGCACACATGGCATACTGAGCGGTCGAGTCCGGTTCCGGTTCACACCGTCGAGAGGCGACGGTGACCCGGCGGCCACAGAAAGGGACGCACCAGACATGAAGCAGGGAATCCACCCCGAGTACGCGGCGACCACCGTCGTCTGCGGCTGCGGCAACACGTTCGAGACCCGCAGCACCGCTGCCAACGGTCGTATCAATGTCGAAGTCTGCTCGCAGTGCCACCCGTTCTACACGGGCAAGCAGAAGATCCTCGACACCGGCGGCCGTGTCGCCCGGTTCGAGAAGCGCTACGGCAAGCGCACCAAGTAGACCACGCTGCGACGCCCGCCCGACGCCCAGTCGGGACGGGCGTCGTTTGTGTTTGACCAGGTCTTTTCTCTCCCCAGGTTCTCGCCGACCATGTTCTTCTGCGGTGAGTTCCGTCTTCCAAGTGAGGTTTGCAGTGAGTACGCAGAGTCCGTCGGCCATCGATGACATCCTGGCCGAGCACTCCGGCCTCGAGCGTCAGCTCGCCGATCCCTCGCTGCACGACGATCCCGCTGCCGCGCGCCGGGTGGGAAAACGGTTTGCCGAGCTCGCCCCGGTGATGTCGACCTACAACAAGCTCAAGGCGGCACGCGAGGATCTGGAGGCGGCACGTGAGCTCGCGGCGGACGATTCATCGTTCGCCGCCGAGATCCCTGCCCTCGAGGCGACCGTCGAGGAACTCGACGCGACGCTCACCGACCTGCTCGCCCCGCGTGATCCCCACGACAGCGACGACGTGGTGCTCGAGATCAAGTCCGGTGCCGGCGGCGAGGAGTCCGCGCTGTTCGCCTCCGACCTCGCACGCATGTACCTCAAGTACTGCGAGCGGCACGGCTGGAAGGTGCAGACCCTCGGCGTCACCGAATCCGACCTCGGCGGCTACAAAGAGGCGACCTTCTCGATCAAGTCCAAGGAGGCCGTCCGCGACGGGGTGTGGTCGCGACTCAAGTTCGAGGGTGGCGTGCACCGTGTCCAGCGTGTGCCGGTGACCGAGTCCCAGGGACGTATCCACACCTCGGCGGCCGGTGTGCTCATCTACCCCGAGCCCGAAGAGGTGGCCGAGGTCGCGATCGACGAATCCGACCTGCGCATCGACGTCTACCGGTCGTCGGGCAAGGGCGGTCAGGGTGTCAACACTACGGACTCGGCAGTCCGTATCACGCACCTGCCCACCGGCATCGTCGTGACCTGCCAGAACGAGCGGTCGCAGCTGCAGAACAAGGCCCGCGCCATGCAGGTGCTCGCCGCCCGCCTCCAGTCGGCGGCGGAGGAGGAGGCCGAGGCCGCGGCCGCGGAGGGTCGTGCTGCGCAGATCCGCACCGTCGACCGCTCCGAGCGCATCCGCACCTACAACTTCCCCGAGAACCGCATCACCGATCACCGCATCGGCTACAAGGCCAACAACCTCGACGCCGTTCTCGCCGGGGACATGGACAACCTCCTCGACGCGCTCGTCGCCGCCGAGCGCCAGGCCCGCATGGAAGCCGAATAACCCGATGTCGGACGCGCCGGTCCGGGTGGCCGACGAAATCCGCAGAGCCACCGCACAACTGGCAGCAGCCGGAATCGACTCGGCACGACGCGATGCCGAATGGCTGATGTCGCACGTCCTCTCGTGTGACCCCGGCCGCCTGATCGTCATCGACACCATCGACGACGCACACGTCCGTGAGTTCTGGACGGCGATCGACCAGCGGGCGCGTCGAACCCCGTTGCAGCACATCGTCGGAACCGCGGCGTTCGGTCCGCTCGAGCTGGCCGTCGGCCCGGGCGTGTTCATCCCGCGACCGGAGACCGAGTATCTGCTCGAATGGGCGGCGTCCGCCGCTGCGACCATGGCCGACCCGGTACGCATCGTCGATCTCTGCAGCGGTAGCGGCGCCCTGGCCATCGGCCTGGCGACGCTGGTCCGTTCCGCGCGCGTCACGGCCGTCGAGATTGACGACGCCGCGTTGAAGTGGTTGCGGCGCAACGTTTCCGAGGCGCCGTCCGGAGTTCGGGAACGGCTCGACGTGGTGGCCGCGGACGTCACCGATGCCGATCAGATCGGCCGCGCGATCCCGGCGGGGAGCGTCTCGATCGTCGCGACCAACCCGCCCTACGTCCCGCTGCGGTCCGAGGTCGGTCCCGAGGTGGACCACGACCCGGCGCGCGCGGTCTTCGGCGGCGACGACGGGATGAGCGTCATCGTCCCGATGGTGCCGGTCATCGCGACCATGCTCGCCCCGGGCGGTCTCGTCGGGATCGAACACGACGACACGACCTCGGATGCCGTCGTCGACTGCCTGCGCGCCCACGGCGGGTTCGACGAGGTGACCGCCCGTACGGATCTGGCCGGGCGACCGCGCTTCGTCACCGCCCGCCGCGTCGGCTGAGGCGCGTCTGCCGGAATGCACCACCGGGGGCATGAAAGGATGGACCGGTGAGCATTGTTTTCGACTGCAACGATCCGCAGAGCCGTTCGGCGGGCATTCGCGCGGCCGTCGGGGCGGCGAAGGCGGGACGCCTGGTGGTGGTCCCCACCGACACGCTCTACGGAGTCGGTTGCGATGCCTTCGATTCCGACGCCGTCGGCTCGCTGCTCGCGGCCAAGCACCGCGGCCGGGACATGCCGGTGCCGGTCCTGGTCGGCTCATGGCATTCCATCGACGGACTCGTGCTGTCCGTCCCGCAGGCTGCCCGCGACCTGATCGAGGCGTTCTGGCCCGGCGGGCTGAGTCTCGTTGTCCGTCAGGCACCGTCGCTCGCCTGGGATCTCGGGGACACCGACGGCACGGTCATGCTGCGCATGCCGCTGCATCCGGTCGCGATCGAGCTGCTGCGCGAGGTCGGGCCGATGGCGGTGTCGAGCGCGAACGTGTCGGGCAGCCCGCCCGCCACCACGGTCGACGAGGCCCGGGAACAGCTCGGCGACAAGATCTCGGTGTACCTCGACGGCGGGCCCGCGCCGATCGCCCAGGCGTCGACGATCGTCGACGTGTCGGGCGCGCAGCCGCGCGTCCTGCGTGAGGGCGCCATCACGATCGAGGCCGTCGCCGAGGTCCTCGACGTCGACCCCGACTCACTGCGTGGTTGAGATGCCGTCGGGCATCGGTTCGACGGGTGACCCGCAGATCGACATGCTGATCGAGCGGGAATCATCCCGCCGGCGCACGTGGCTCCAGCTGCTCGCGAGCGAGACCGAACCGACTACGGGGGTGCGGGCCGCGATGGCCTCGACCTTCGACTCGAAGTACGCCGAGGGGCGCCCCGGGTCGCGCTATCACGGTGGTTGCGAGATCGTCGACGAACTCGAGGTACTCGCGATCAGCCGGGCGCGGGACCTCTTCGGTGCCGACCACGTCGACGTCCAGCCGCTGTCGGGGAGCGCGGCGAATCTCGCCGTCCACGCGGCGTTCGCCCAGCCGGGGGACCCGGTGCTCGCGCTGCGGCTCGAGCACGGCGGGCACCAGACCCACGGTTCGCGCGCCAACTTCTCCGGTCGCTGGTTCTCGCCGCTGCACTACGAGGTGCGCCGCGACACCGAGCTCGTCGACTACGACCAGGTCCGGGAACTCGCGCTGGTGCATCGGCCGCGGATGCTGGTGGCCGGGGCCACGACGTATTCGCGTTCTTTTGACTACCCGCTTCTGCGCGAGATCGCCGACGAGGCGGAGTGCATCCTCCTGGTCGACGCGGCGCACCTCGCCGGACACGTTGCCGCCGGGCTGCTCCCGTCGCCGGTGCCGCACGCCGACGTCGTCACCTTCTCCACCAACAAGGTCTTTCGCGGGCCCCGCGGCGGCGTCATCCTGGCGCGCGCCGAGCACGCCGACGCGTTGCGTAAAGCGGTCCATCCGTTCATCCAGGGCGGCCCGTCCATGCACGCGATCGCCGCGAAGGCCGTCGCCTTCCACGATGCCGGAACCAGGGAGTTCGCCACCTATGCGGGTGCGGCCGTGCGCAACGCCGGCGACCTCGCCGATGCGTTGACCGCGCGCGGGCTGCGGGTGGTCTCCGGGGGCACCGACACCCATCTCGCGGTTGTCGACGTCGAGGCGCTCGGCATCTCCGGAACCGAGGCGCAGGATCGTCTCAATCGATCGGGGATCGTGGTCGACAAGGCTGTTCTGCCCTTCGACGAGCGCCCCGTCGCCGAGGGATCGGGCATCCGGATCGGCACCCCGGCGGCCACCTCCCGGGGCCTGACCCCGGAGATGATCCCGGCGGTCGCCGACGCGATGCTGGCCGCGATGACGACCGACGATCTCTCGACGCACGACCGGATCCACCGAGAGATCAGAGGCTTCGCATGCGGGTAGCGTTGTCCGGGTGTCCGATACGTCCCCAGCGACCTCGACGGCTGCAGTGGTGAGCCGATGATCGACGCCGCCCCGGTGGTGCTCGCGGCCGCGACCGACGGGGGAGGGGCCGGTGTCCCGCTGCGCGAGTTGCTGCTCGTCGGCCTGACCGCCGCCGCGATGACGTATCTGCTGACCTCGGCGGTGCGGGTGTTCGCGATCAAGGCCGGCGCGGTCGCCGTGCCGCGCGTGCGCGACGTCCATGTGATCCCGACCCCGCGACTCGGTGGTCTCGGCATGTTCGGCGGGGTGGTGGCCGGTATCGCCCTCGCCGCCAACCTGCCCGCTCTCAACCGACTGTTCGCCTACACCACCGACATGACCGCGGTGATCACGGCGGGCACGGTGATCGTCCTGGTCGGCGTCGTCGACGACCGGTGGGGCCTCGACGCGCTGACGAAGTTCGTCGGCCAGCTCACCGCCGCCGGGGTGCTCGTGCTCCTGGGTATCTCCTGGATCCAGGTGCCGGTGCCGTTCGCCGACATCGGAACCATCGTGCTCGATCCGCTCCAGGCGGGCCTCCTCACCGTGGCCGTCACGGTGGCGACGATCAACGCGATCAACTTCGTCGACGGTCTCGACGGTCTCGCCGCCGGGCTGGGACTCATCGCCGCGGCGGCGATCTGCATGTTCTCCCTCGGCCTGCTCCGTGATCAGGGTGGCGACGTCAGCTACTACCCGCCGGCCCTCATCGCCGTCGCACTCGCGGGGGCCTGCCTCGGCTTCCTGCCGCACAACTTCTCGCCTGCCCGGATCTTCATGGGTGACTCCGGGGCGATGCTGATCGGGCTCATGCTGGCGGCCGCCTCGACGAGTGCGTCCGGCCGTATCGCGGTCAACGCCTACGGCCCAGCCGACATCTTCACCCTGCTGTCACCGCTGATCCTCGTCGCGGCCGTGGTCTTCATCCCGATGCTCGACATGCTGCTCGCGGTGATCCGCCGGACCCGCGCCGGAGTCGGTTTCTACACACCCGACAAGATGCACCTGCACCACCGGCTGCTCGAACTCGGGCACTCCCAGCGCCGCGTCGCGCTTATCATCTACCTCTGGGTCGGTGTCCTGGCCTTCTCCGCCGCGGCGAGCACCCTGTTCCCGCTGTCGGTGGTCGCGCCGATGTTCGGCGGGGGACTGGTGGTGGCACTGCTCGTCACCATGGCGCCGCGACTACAGCGCCGGTTCGCCGAGCTCAGGACCTCGACGAAAGCCTTTCGATGAGGTGCTCGGGGTCGACCGGCGATGTCCGGTTCCGACCGAGCGCACCCTTGGTAAGGGCACGATAAATCTGGTGTACTATCGGCCGTAGTAGTTGTGGCCCGGGCGCCGACGGATCTCGCCGGCGGTTCTCGCGAGCCTCGACTCATACCCCCCGGTAAGACCTTCGGGGTGGTGTTGGTAGGGTCACACCAAACGCGAGCTGTTGCATGGCGGCCACTGGCTGCTGCACGCACGCGGGTGCCCCGTGCCGTCGGTATGGATTCAACGAGCTGAGGAGAGGGACATGGAGACATCTGCCCCTGATTCAGCCCCCGTCTATCCGCAGGCGCCCACCGGTCTGCGTCGCCCGGCACTCATCGCCGGCGGCGTGACGCTCGTGGTCGCGGTGGTCTCGATCCTCGTCGGTCATCCCCTCTTCGCAGTGTTCTTCCTGCTCGGAGTCGCGGGAATCCTCGTCAACGCACTGCTCGTGAAGCGTGCCGTCGACACGGTCACCGCCGAGTTGAACCCCCGTAAAACCGCTCTTGCTCTCAACTCCGCCATGCGACTCGGTGCCATCACGGTGCTCGCTCTGCTGGCGGCGTTTCTGGTCCAACCCGACGGGTTGGGCGCGATGTTCGGACTCGCCATCGGCCAGGTGGTCTTGGTGCTGAACACGGTCATTCCGGTGATGAAAGGACTTCGTAGCCAACCATGACGACCGCCTTCTACCTAGCCGCAGAGGATGGCGAACCAGCCATTCAGGTGGGTCATTACACCAAGTTCGAGCTCTTCGGACTGACCTTCAATCTGGAAACCATCATCGCGACTGCGCTCGCGGCGTTGATCATGCTCGCGCTGGCCTTCTACCTGAAGTCCAAGGTCACCTCGACCGGCGTCCCCTCGGGTGTGCAGCTCTTCTGGGAAGCAGTCACCATCCAGATGCGCGGACAGGTCGAGAGCGCGATCGGCATGAAGGTCGCTCCGTACGTCCTCCCGCTCGCGGTCTCGCTGTTCACCTTCATCCTGATCTCCAACTGGCTGTCGGTCCTGCCGGTCCAGGTGGGTCACCACGAGATCCTCAAGCCGCCGGCCGCGGACGTGAACTTCGCCTACGCGCTCGCCCTCTTCGTCTTCGTCTGGTACCAGATCGCCGGCTTCCGGGCCCGCGGCCTGCTGGGTCACCCGGCCCGCATCGTGAAGGGCCACGTCGCCTTCCTCGCACCGATCAACGTGATCGAGGAGTTCACCAAGCCGATCTCGCTCTCGCTGCGACTCTTCGGCAACGTGTTCGCCGGCAGCATGATGGTCGCCCTGATCGCCCTCTTCCCGCCGTACATCATGTGGGCGCCCAACGCGATCTGGAAGTCCTTCGAGCTGTTCGTCGGCCTGATCCAGGCGTTCATCTTCGCGCTGCTGACGATCCTCTACTTCTCGCAGTCGATGGAGACCGAGGATCACTGACCGCCCGTCCAGGGCACCTCGCGGCGGGAACGCCGCGACCACAACCGCACATGACCGACCTGCGTCGGCGCCTGTCGTCGCAGCCACAGACCTGGCACACCAGTTGTCAGCAACCGAAAGGGAAATATCACAATGGATCCTTACATTGGCCTCGGCGCACTCATCGGTGGCGGCCTGATCATGGCCGGTGGCGCCGTTGGTGCCGGTATCGGTAACGGCCTGGCCGGTAGCCAGCTCATCGCCGGTATCGCTCGCCAGCCGGAGGCTCAGGGTCGTCTGTTCACCCCGTTCTTCATCACCGTTGGTCTGGTTGAGGCCGCTTACTTCATCAACCTGGCCTTCATGGCGCTCTTCGTGTTCGCCACCCCGATCAGCGCCGGCTGATCACCGCTCTCCCTTTTGTCGCCGAGTAGAAACGACACCTCACCACAATGACGCTTGCTGCAGAGAACTTCCTGCTTCCGAATGGAACGTTCTTCGTTGTCCTGCTCATCTTCGTGATTTTGCTGCTGGTCATCCGCAAGTTCGTGGTTCCGCCGATTCAGCAGGTCCTCGAGGAGCGGGACGAGATGATCCACCGCACCGCGGAGGACAATCGGACTGCCGCCGCCGAATTCGAGGATGCGGACGTGCAGTTCCGTTCGCTCCTCAAGGAAGCGCGCGGTGAGGCCACCGCCAAGCGCGACGAAGCTCGCGCACAGGGCCGTGAACAGCTGAACGAGATGAAGCAGCGAGCGACCGCCGAGGCCGACGCTGCCCTGCAGTCGACCAGCTCCGAGCTGGCGGCTCAGGGTGAGCAGGCGGCATCGACGGCTGCAGCTGATGTGGACACACTCGCCAAGACCCTCGCGGCGCGTGTGCTCGGTGTCGACTCGGCCACTCTTTCCGACACCCGATCGACGAGCGGAGCGGTGAACTGATGGCTGCCAACACTGAGACCGAATCCGACCAGGGCCCCATCGGCACCTGGCTCCACGACATCGGTGCTGCGTTCGACCCTGCGATCTTCATCGCTCAGCTCTTCGGCTTCGCGGTCATCATCTTCCTGCTGTGGAAGTACGTCCGCCCGCCGGTGCAGAAGATGATGCGTGATCGTCAGGAGACGGTGCGCACCCAACTCGCCGAGGCCGAAGCCGCCAAGAAGCGGGTCGCCGAAGGCCAGAAGGCCCGTGAGAAGGCCGTCGCCGAGGCCAAGGCCGAGGCGGAACAGATGAAGAAGGACGCCGCGGCCGACGCCGAGGCGATCACCTCCGACATCCGCGCCCAGGCCGATCACGAGGTCAAGCGCATCTCCGAGCACGGCCGCAACCAGGTCGCACTGGTGCGGGCGAACCTGGTCCGTCAGCTCCGTACCGACCTCGGCCTCGCCGCGGTCGACAAGGCCGGCGAACTCGTGCGCAACCACCTCGCCGACGACTCGGCCCAGGCCGCCAGCGTCGACCGGGTCATCGACGAGCTCGAGGAGATGTCGTCCGGATCGTCGTCGGCCATTCCGTCGAGCGCCAAGCTCGTCGGTCTGCACGCCATGCGTGCCGCCAGCCGCGACGCCGCTCTCGCCGTGTCGGACAAGTTCGACTCGGCTGCGGGCGACCTCGACGGTGCAGCTCTCGCCGCGGCGTCGGGTGACCTGACCTCGGCCATCAACTTCCTCGGCGAGAACCCGGTGCTGCGCAAGCGCCTGGTCGAGGACGACGAGAACGCCGCCGGCAAGAACTCGCTGGTGCACACCCTGTTCGACGGCAAGGTGGCCCCGGTGGTCGTGGAGGTCCTTGCGACCGCCTCGACTCAGCGCTGGTCGTCGTCGGGTGACTTCATCACCGCCCTGCGTCGTCAGAACTCGCTGATCGTGCTGACCGCCGCCGAGCGTGACGGGGTCATCGAGCAGGTCGAGGACGAACTGTTCCGCGTCAGCCGGATCCTGGAGGCCAACCCGCAGCTCGCGTCGCTGCTCTCCGATCACAGCAAGGATGCCGACAAGCGCGTCGACCTCCTGCAGAAGCTGACGGGGGACAAGGTCAGTGGCCACACCTGGACGCTGCTGTCCTCGACCGTTCGCCTGCTGAACGGTCAGGCCGCCGATGTCGCCGTCGATCAGCTCGCCGAGCTGGCCGCCGCCCGACGCGGCGAATCGGTCGCCCACGTCGTGTCGGCCTCCGAGCTGGCCGACGCACAGGTCGAGCGCCTCGCGACCGTCCTCGGCGGGATCTACGGCCGCACCATCTCGGTGCAGACCGAGGTCCAGCCCGAACTGCTGGGCGGCCTGCGGATCAGCGTCGGCGACGAGGTCATCGACGCCGATGTCGCCACGCGCCTCGCGAAGGCAGCCGAGACCCTGCCGCGCTGACGCAGCTCGACCCCTGACCACCTGAACACCCAAAGCCCGAGCCCTAAAGCCTCAGAGCTAATCAAGGAAAGACGAGAACCCATGGCGGAGTTGACGATCTCACCAGACGAGATTAAGGGAGCGATCGAGCAGTACGTCTCGTCGTTCGAAGCCGAAGCGTCGCGTGACGAGGTCGGCATCATCACCGATACGTCGGACGGTATCGCTCACGTCAGCGGACTGCCCAGCGCAATGGCCAACGAGCTCCTCGAGTTCCCCGGCGGCGTCCTCGGCGTCGCGCTGAACCTCGACGAGGACGAGATCGGCGCCGTCATCCTGGGTGACTACGAGTCCCTGGAAGAAGGCCAGCAGGTCAGCCGTACCGGCAACGTGCTCTCCGTGCCCGTCGGCGACGCCTTCCTCGGCCGCGTGGTCGATCCCCTCGGCGCCCCGATCGACGGCCAGGGCGACATCGAGGCCGAAGAGCAGCGCGTCCTGGAGCTGCAGGCCGCTTCGGTGCTCGAGCGCCAGCCCGTCGAGGAGTCCCTCGCCACCGGCATCAAGGCCATCGACGCCATGACCGCCATCGGTCGCGGACAGCGTCAGCTCGTCATCGGCGACCGCAAGACCGGCAAGACCGCCGTCTGCATCGACGCCATCCTGAACCAGAAGGCGAACTGGGAGACCGGCGACCCCACCAAGCAGGTCCGCTGCATCTACGTCGCGATCGGTCAGAAGGGTTCGACCATCGCCGGCGTCAAGTCCGCTCTCGAAGAGGCCGGCGCGATGGAGTACACCACCATCGTCGCCGCCCCGGCTTCGGACTCGGCCGGCTTCAAGTGGCTCGCCCCCTACACCGGCTCGGCCATCGGCCAGCACTGGATGTACCAGGGCAAGCACGTCCTCATCGTGTTCGACGACCTGACCAAGCAGGCCGAGGCCTACCGCGCCATCTCGCTGCTTCTGCGTCGCCCGCCGGGCCGCGAGGCATACCCGGGTGACGTCTTCTACTTGCACTCGCGCCTCCTGGAGCGTTGTGCAAAGCTCTCCGACGAGCTCGGCGGCGGCTCGATGACCGGTCTGCCGATCATCGAGACCAAGGCCAACGACGTCTCGGCGTTCATCCCGACCAACGTCATCTCGATCACCGACGGCCAGGTCTTCCTGGAGTCGGACCTCTTCAACAAGGGTGTCCGCCCGGCCATCAACGTCGGCACCTCGGTGTCGCGCGTCGGTGGTGCCGCACAGACCAAGGGCCTCAAGAAGGTCTCCGGATCGCTGCGTCTGGAGCTGGCCCAGTTCCGCGAGCTGGAAGCCTTCTCGGCCTTCGCCTCCGACCTCGACGATGCGTCGAAGGCGCAGCTCGAGCGCGGCGCCCGCTGGGTCGAGATGCTCAAGCAGGACCAGTACAGCCCCTTCTCGGTCGAGGATCAGATCGTCTCGATCTACCTCTGCGGTGAGGGCCACTACGACTCGGTCCCGGTCGACGACGTGCGCAACTTCGAGACCCAGCTGCTGAGCCACCTGCACCACAACGCGAAGGGCGTCTACGACTCGATCGCCGGCGGCAAGGCGCTCGCCGACGACCAGGCCGAGGCCCTCGTCGCCGAGACCAACAAGTTCAAGAACGGCTACCTCACCCACGACGGCCGTCGCGTGGTCAACGAGGCCGAGGCGCAGGCAATGGATGCCGAGAACGTCGAGAACGAAGAGATCAAGATCCGCAAGTGATCTCAGACGTCAACGGACATTGCGATAAGGAAGGGGTGAGGGCTCATGGCCAGCATTCGTGAGCTGCGCTCACGCATCCGGTCGGTCCAGTCGACCAAGAAGATCACCAAGGCTCAGGAGCTGATCGCGACCTCGCGTATCACGAAGGCCCAGGGTCGCGTCGCGGCGGCGAAGCCGTACTCGGAAGAGATGACGACGGTGCTCTCCGAGCTCGCGAGCAACTCGGGCTACCTGGACAACCCGCTGCTGAACGAGCGCGAGAATCCCAAGCGTGCGGCGATCCTGGTGGTCACCAGCGACCGCGGCATGTGCGGTGGCTACAACGCCAACGTGCTCAAGGCGACCCGTGAACTCATCGCGCTGCTGCGCGAGGAGGGCAAGGAAGCCGTGCTGTTCGTGATGGGTCGAAAGGGTGTGGGGTTCTTCAACTTCCGCGGCCTGACCGTCTCGGACTCGTGGACGGGCTTCTCGGAGGCGCCGAAGTACATGGACGCCGCCGAGCCGACCCAGTTCCTGGTGGATCTGTTCGTGGCCGGTTCGGGCACCGAGGTGGAGCGTCCGGGTGGCGACGGCGTCCTCGAGGGCGTCGACGAGCTGCATCTGGTCTACACCCGGTTCCAGTCGATGCTGTCGCAGGTACCGGAGGTCCGCCGGGTGGCGCCGCTGGTCGTGTCCGAGGACGACGAGTCGTCCGACGACACCCCGTCTCGCAACTACACGTTCGAACCGGGTGCGGATGCCCTGCTCGACGCGCTGCTGCCGAAGTACGTGGCAACGCGGGTGTACGCGGCACTGCTGGATTCGGCTGCGTCGGAGTCGGCGGCTCGCCGTACCGCCATGAAGGCGGCGACCGACAACGCCGAGGAGCTGGCCAAGACGCTGTCGCGTGAGGCCAACCAGCTCCGCCAGGCCCAGATCACCCAGGAAATCAGCGAGATCGTCGGTGGTTCGAGCGCACTGGCCAACTAGCCGCAGCGCCCCCGAGTCCTGACGACGAGAACCAATACTTCGATCAAGAGGAAGTGACCCAAGCACCATGACCGCAGCAGTAGAAAACCCCTCCGCGCAGTCGGCGGGTTCCGCCGACGGGCGGGTCGTCCGCATCATCGGCCCCGTGGTCGACGTCGAGTTCCCCCGGGGCTCGATCCCTGAGCTGTTCAACGCCCTGCACGCCGAGGTCACCCTCTCCTCGGTTGCCAAGACCCTCACCCTCGAGGTCGCGCAGCACCTCGGTGACAACCTGGTGCGCACCATCTCGATGCAGCCCACCGACGGCCTCGTCCGCGGTGCGTCGGTCTCCGACACCGGCAAGTCCATCGTCGTGCCGGTCGGCGACGTCGTGAAGGGCCACGTCTTCAACGCCCTCGGCGACTGCCTCGACAGCCCCGGCCTGGGTCGCGACGGCGAGCAGTGGAGCATCCACCGCAAGCCGCCGGCCTTCGACGAGCTCGAGGGCAAGACCGAGATCCTCGAGACCGGCATCAAGGTCATCGACCTGCTGACCCCGTACGTCAAGGGCGGCAAGATCGGTCTGTTCGGTGGTGCGGGCGTCGGCAAGACCGTCCTCATCCAGGAGATGATCACGCGTATCGCGCGCGAGTTCTCCGGCACCTCGGTGTTCGCCGGTGTCGGCGAGCGCACCCGTGAGGGCACCGACCTCCACCTCGAGATGGAGGAGATGGGCGTTCTCCAGGACACCGCCTTGGTGTTCGGTCAGATGGACGAGCCGCCGGGCACGCGTATGCGCGTGGCTCTGTCGGCGCTGACCATGGCGGAGTACTTCCGCGATGTGAAGCACCAGGACGTGCTGCTGTTCATCGACAACATCTTCCGCTTCACGCAGGCCGGCTCGGAGGTCTCGACCCTCCTCGGCCGTATGCCGTCCGCGGTGGGCTACCAGCCGACCCTGGCCGACGAGATGGGCGAGCTCCAGGAGCGCATCACCTCGACCAAGGGCCGCTCGATCACCTCGCTGCAGGCGATCTACGTCCCCGCCGACGACTACACCGACCCGGCGCCGGCGACCACCTTCGCGCACCTCGATGCGACCACCGAGCTCTCGCGTCCGATCTCGCAGCTGGGTATCTACCCCGCTGTGGACCCGCTGACGTCGACCTCGCGAATCCTCGAGGCCTCGATCGTGGGCGACGAGCACTTCCGCGTCGCCAACGAGGTCAAGCGCATCCTGCAGAAGTACAAGGAGCTGCAGGACATCATCGCCATCCTCGGTATGGACGAGCTCTCCGAAGAGGACAAGGTCACGGTGCAGCGTGCTCGCCGTATCCAGAAGTTCCTCGGCCAGAACTTCCTCGTCGCCGAGAAGTTCACCGGTCAGAAGGGCTCGGTCGTCCCGCTCGCAGACACCATCGAGGCATTCGACCGTGTCGCCAAGGGCGAGTTCGACCACCTGCCCGAGCAGGCGTTCAACAGCTGCGGTGGACTCGACGACGTGGAGGCCGCCGCCGCCAAGATCGCCGGAAAGTAGCGGTAATCCATGGCTGAGAAGTCCTTCCACGTGGAGGTTGTCTCCGCGGATTCGAGCCTGTACTCGGGCGAGGCCACGTTCCTGATCGCGCAGACCACGGTCGGCGAGCTGGGCATCCTGGCCAACCACGAGCCGCTCCTGGGCCAGCTGGTCCCGGGTGGTTTCGTGGTGATCGTCGAGGAGAACGGCAATCGCCGCGCGGCTGCTGTCGAGGGCGGATTCCTGTCCGTCACCGGCGAGGCCGTCACGGTGCTCGCGGAGTCGGCCGACTGGGCCGACGACGTCGACATCAACGCGGAGAAGACCGCACTCGAGCAGGCTGAGCCGGACTCCCCGGAGTATCACCGTGCTCACGCGCGTTTGACTGCGGCACAGCACCTTTCGAAGTAACACCCTCGCTCGCGCGATGGTCGCCTCGGCCGGTCATCGGACTCACGTCCGGTGACCGGCCGAGGTCGTTTCGCGTCCGATGTGCGTGATCTGGCATGCTGGATCCACAGCCCTTGTCCCGCTTGCCGGTCATGCCGTCCATCCTCGATCAGGATCTCGACGGCGGGTCGGACGTATGCGGTGATTGCACAGAGGAGTAAGTGATGACGCTGCTGGTCGTGTTGCTCAGTGTGCTGCTGGCGGTTGCCGTCATCGTCTGTGTGCTCCTGGCGGTGCGTCTGGCCCAGCTCCGCCGCGTGGGCACCCCGATCCTGCTGCGCACGATCCCGGCGGAGGTCGATCACGGCTGGCGACACGGCACGGTTCACTACAGCGACAATTCACTGCGCTACTACCGGCTGGCATCCCTGCGTCCGGGCCCGAACGTCACGTTCGCCCGTCAGAGCATCGAGATCGCCGGCCGTCGCCGTCCCGAGGGAACCGAGACGGAGATCCTCGAGGGCATGCTGATCCTCCAGGTACAGACCACCGGTAGGACCCCCTCCATCGGCAAGGGTTCCGATGGAGCGTTCCCCGACGGCAAGGTCAAGGACGGCTACGAGCTCGCCATGGGCCCGGGCGCGGTCACCGCGTTCCAGTCCTGGCTGGAGTCGCGGCAGTCGGCACGGTCACAACGGCGCAAAAGCGCCTGATCCCGCCCTTCCGGCGGGATCCCTTCTAGATCAGGGGCCTTTCGGCTCCCAGACGTCAGCTGTCGGACGATTCCGGACGTTGCCGGTTGCCGCCCGGAACCCACTTCACGTCGCCGAGCGTTCCGTCGGGCGCCCGGTTGGCCACACGCGACAGGATGAACAACAGGTCCGACAGTCGGTTGAGGTACTTCGCCGGCAACACGCTGGTGGTGTCCGGGTGTGCCGACACCGCGGCCCAAGCCGAACGTTCTGCGCGGCGGGTCACCGTGCGTGCCTGGTGCAGGAGGGCCGCCAACGGGGTGCCGCCGGGGAGGATGAACGAGTCCAGCGGCGGCAGATCGGCGCCGAAGTCGTCACACCAGCCCTCGAGGGCGTCGATGTACTCCTGGGCGATCCGCAGCGGCGGGTACTTCGGGTTCTCCACGATGGGCGACGACAGGTCGGCGCCGGCGTCGAACAGGTCGTTCTGCACCGTGGACAGCACCGCGGCGATGTCGGCGGGTACATCGCCGCCGAGAGCCAGTGCCGTGCCGATCGCAGCGTTGGCCTCGTCACAGTCGGCATAGGCGACCACGCGCGGATCCGTCTTGGGAACTCGCGAGAAATCGCTCAAACCGGTCGAACCGTCGTCGCCGGTGCGGGTGTAGATCCTCGTCAGATGAACGGCCATGCGTTGAATGTACTGCGTGCGATGAGTGCCGGACGGCGGCGGATAAGGTGGCATGCGTGAGCGATCGGTTTCTGGTGACGGGCGGGGCACGTCTGTCCGGTGAGGTGTCGGTGGGTGGCGCCAAGAACAGCGTGCTGAAGCTGATGGCGGCGGCGTTGCTGGCCGAGGGGACGACGGTGCTGACGAACGCGCCTGAGATCGCCGACGTGCCGCTGATGGCCGACGTCCTGCGCGGTCTCGGTGCGGTCGTCGAGATGGACGGCGAGACCGTCTCGATCACGGCCCCGGCCGAACCGAAGTTCCACGCCGATTTCGCGGCCGTTCGTCAATTCCGTGCCTCGGTGTGCGTCCTCGGTCCGCTGATGGCCCGGTGCCATCGCGCCGTCGTGGCTCTTCCTGGCGGTGACGCGATCGGGTCGCGGCCCCTGGACATGCACCAGGCCGGCCTGCGCGCCCTGGGTGCGACCAGCTCCATCGAGCACGGCTGCGTGGTCGCCGAGGCCGACGCGCTCATCGGCGCGCCCATCGCGCTCGAGTTCCCGTCGGTGGGCGCCACCGAGAACATCCTGATGGCCGCGGTCCTCGCCGAGGGCCAGACGACCATCGACAACGCCGCCCGCGAGCCCGAGATCGTCGACCTCTGCGTGATGTTGCAGCAGATGGGTGCGCAGATCGAGGGCGCCGGCACGTCGACGCTGACCGTGAACGGCGTCGACCGCCTGCATCCCACGACTCACCGGGTGGTGGGGGACCGCATCGTCGGCGCCACCTGGGGCATCGCCGCCGCGATGACACGCGGTGACGTGACCGTCCGCGGCGTACTTCCCGAACACCTGCAGCTCGTACTCAACAAGCTCGTCGACACCGGCGCCCGCGTCGACACCTTTGACGACGGCTTCCGGGTGCGTCACGACAGCCGACCGGTCGCGGTCAACGTCTCGACGCTGCCGTTCCCCGGTTTCCCCACCGACCTGCAGCCGATGGCCATCGGCCTCGCCGCCATCTCCGAGGGCATGTCCGTCATCACCGAGAACGTCTTCGAGGCCCGGTTCCGCTTCGTCGAGGAGATGGTCCGCCTCGGGGCGGACGCACGCACCGACGGACACCATGCGGTGATCCGCGGCATCGAGAAGCTCTCGAGCGCCCCCGTCTGGTGTTCGGACATCCGCGCCGGCGCCGGACTGGTGCTAGCGGGCCTAGTCGCCGACGGCGTCACCGAGGTGCACGACGTCGAACACATCGACCGCGGCTACCCGCACTTCGTCGAGATCCTCCGCAGCCTCGGCGGCGAGATCGAGCGCGTCTCCGACTGATTCGCGCGTGCCGACCTGTCCGATCGGACAGGTGGTACCCCCGTCCCGTTGGACCGTCCCTGTCGGCCAAGGGTCAGGACCCCTTGTGGCCGTTGTGATCTGAGCGACATTCTCGTTGTGACAGACCCAACCGTCACAAGGAGTTCACCCCCATGGCCATTGAGCTGAACCAGATCTGGGACTTCCCGATCAAGGAGTTCCACCCGTTCCCGAAGGCGAAGCTGGGCGTCGGTGCGCACGACATGCTCGGTGTCGAGGCCAAGGAACTGGGCATGACCCGTGCCCTGCTGATGACCACCGGCCTCCGCGGTTCGGGCATCATCGAAGAGCTGATCGGCAAGATCGAGTACCAGGGCGTCGACGTGGTCCTCTTCGACCAGGTGGAGTCCAATCCCAAGGACTACAACGTCATGGACGCCGCCGCGCTGTACCAGTCGGAGAAGTGCGACGGCATCATCTCGGTCGGCGGTGGTTCCAGCCACGACGCCGCCAAGGGCGCCCGCATGGTGATCGCGCACGACGGCCGCAACATCAACGAGTTCGAGGGATTCTCCAAGGCCACCAACAAGGAGAACCCGAAGCACATCGCGGTCTCGACCACCGCGGGCACCGGCTCGGAGACCTCGTGGGCGTACGTCATCACCGACACCTCGGACATGAACAACCCGCACAAGTGGGTCGCGTTCGACGACACCTGTCTGGTCGACCTCGCGATGGACGACCCGCTGCTGTACTACCCCTGCCCGGAACATTTCACCGCGTTCTGCGGCTTCGACGTCCTCGCCCACGCCAGTGAACCGTACGTCTCGCGCCTGGACTTCGCGCCGTCGCTCGGCAACGCGAAGTACGCGATCGAGCTGATCGCCAAGCATCTGCGGACCGCCGTCTACGATCCCCGCAACCTCGAGGCGCGCACCGGAATGATGCACGCGCAGTACATCTCGGCGCAGGCGTTCAACTCCGGCGGTCTCGGCCTGGTGCACAGCCTGTCCCACGCGGTGAGCGCTTTCTACGACAGCCACCACGGTCTCAACAACGCCATCGCGCTGCCCCGCGTGTGGGAGTACAACCTGCCCTCCCGCTTCGAGCGCTATGCCGAGATCGCCGCGCTGCTCGGAGTCGACACCTCCAAGATGACCACCGTCCAGGCCGCCGACGCTGCGGTCGAGGAGGCCATCCGCCTGTCGAAGGACCTCGGCATCCCGGACAACTTCGGACAGCTGTCGACCAACAGCTACGAGAAGAACCGGATGAACACCGGCAAGTACGAGGGCCGCGGCGAGGGCATCGACACCTCGGAGAAGCAGATCCGCGCCATCGCCGAGCACATGATGGGCGACTGGTGCACCCCGGGCAATCCCCGCGAGAGCACCGTCGAATCGCTGATCCCGATGGTCACGCACGCCTTTACCGGCAGCTACTGATCATGCCCCTGGGCGTCGACCCCCCACGACGCCTGTGGCGGAGCAGCGCCCCGGGAGGGGAGATCCCTCCCGGGGCCTGCGGTCCGTCGCTCCCCATCGATCCGACGAAGGAAGGTCTGGCGACCCGATGACGCACACCTCCACCGGTCTGGCCCGCCTGGCGGATGCCGACGAGACCGCTCGTTTCGCCTCCGCAGAGGAACTGACCGCCGCCCTGGGCGAGCAGGGATACCTGATCGGACCCGAGCTGGCGGTCGTCGTGCACCTGGCGACGCTGCTCGACCGCCCGCTGCTCCTGGAGGGGCCGGCCGGCGTCGGCAAGACCGAATTGGCCAAGGCACTGGCCGCGGCGTCGGGGCGCGAGCTCATCCGCCTGCAGTGTTACGAGGGACTCGACGACTCGCGCGCCCTCTACGAGTGGGACTACGCCCGCCAGCTGCTGCACGTGCAGATGCTGCGCGATCGCATCAGCGCCGAGTTGGCCGCGGAGACAAGCCTTTCGGCGGCTTCGGCAGCCCTGGCGCGTACCGAGGTCGGGGTGTACACCGAGGACTTCCTGGTGGCCCGGCCGCTGCTGGCCGCGATCACCTCGACCACCCCCACCGTGCTGCTCGTCGACGAGATCGATCGCACCGACGAGGCGATGGAGGCGGTCATGCTCGAGGTTCTCGCCGAACGCCAGGTGTCGGTCCCCGAACTAGGCACGTTCACCGCGCGGTCGTCGCCCTGGGTGATCCTGACCTCCAACGACACCCGTGAACTCTCGCCGGCCCTCAAGCGCAGGTGCCTGCATTTCCAGGTCGACTATCCGGACCCGGAGACCGAGCGCGCCATCGTTGCGGTGCGGGCGCCCGACATCGAGGACGAGGTCATCGGTGAGGTCGTCGACCTCGCCCGGCGACTCCGCGATCTGCCGCTGCGCAAGAGTCCTTCGATCGCCGAGGTCATCGACGCCGCCCGGGCTGCGTCATATCTCAAGAGCACCGGGTCCCGCCCGGAGGTCGGTTCTGGCCCCGCTCCCGCCGACGCCGCGTTGCTCTCGTTGCTGGTCAAGTTCGGCACCGACCTCGACCTCGCCCGTCGTGTGCTGTCGCCGGCCGCCGCCGACACCCCCGTCGCGGAGGTCGGGGTCGACGGCACGACGCCGCAGGGATCGGTCACGGCGCGGGCGTTCGGTGCGGGCCGGGCCCGCAGCGCCGGGGTCCACGCGGGACGATGAACGTGCTCACGCCGCCGAAGGGGAGCATCCGCCGCGCGGAGATCCTCGACCTGCTCGCGGTCCTGTTCGGGCAGGCGCTGCGCGGTGCCGGGGTCGCGGCGTCGCCCGCGGAGGTGATCGAGATCCGCCGGACGCTGGCCATCGTCGGGGGCGGTGATCTCGGCGTGCTGCGCGCGGCCCTGCGTAGCGTCTCGGTCAAATACGGTTATGAGACCGAAGGTTTCGAGCACGCCTTCGACGTCTTCTTCCTCGACGCCGACCTGCCTTCCGGTCGGGAGGCGGATCTGCCCCGGCCGCGGGGTGCCGCCGCGGACCTCCCCGACGACGTCGTCTGGGACGAGGAGTTCGAAGGGGCTGCCCGTCGCATCGGCGCCGACGAACACACCGAGGAGATCGGCGACCTGATGGCGCCCGATCCCGACGCGGGTGAGCGTCATGGCGAGAGCGCCCATCGCGAGGAGAACGACTTCACCGTCTCCGCCGGTGCCGAGCAGCTCGGCGTCGACCCGGACAGCGGTTCGGTGAGCGGGGGAGTGACCTACACGGTCGAGATCGATTCCGCCGATTCGGCAACCGTGGGTGAACTGACCGGTGCCGCGGCCCGGGTGGAGTCCACGCCGCTGGGTCTGACCGGCGCCGCCGCGATCCTGGCTGCGCTCGACGCCTACGACCCCCGCAGCGCCTACGGCACCGACGGGAACGCCGACCTCGACGACGCGCGTCGCGTCGAACTCGAACGGGCGCTCGCGGCCTTCGTCGATGCGTTCACCGCACGCCTCGAGGCGGCCGGGATCGCCATGGGCGACGCACTCGGACAGTCCGCGCCTGCGCGCACCGAGCAGGCCGACATCGACCGCGCGTGCCACCGGCTGGTCCAGCGCATGCGCGGTGCACCGCGTCGGGTGATCCGTCCCGGAGACCGCGGAACCCTCGACATCCGGGCCACCATGCGCGCGGCCGTGGCGACCGACGGGGTGCCGGCCAAACTGTGGCGGCGGCGTCCGCGGCCCGGTCCGGTGCGACTGCTGGTCCTGGTCGACGTCTCGCTGTCGGTCCGGCCGGTCACCGGGTTCATCCTGCGACTCGCCCAGACCCTGCACCGCTTCGGCGACCGGTGCGAGGTCGTCGCCTTCGTCGACCGTCCGGTGCGCGTCACCACGGCGCTCCGGGCGGCGTCCGCCGACGCCGCACTGGCCGCAGTGCTCGCCGCCGACGGCCTCGACCTGGCCGCGACAAGTGACTACGGGCAGATGTTCGCCGGGTTGCTGGGTGAGTTCGGCGACCTCATCACCCCGCGTACCTCGGTGCTCGTCGTCGGCGACGCGCGCAGCAATGGATTCGACGCGCGCACCGACCTCGTCGCCGAGATCGGTCGACGCGCGCACCGGCTCGCGTGGGTGACGCCGGAGCCGTCGCGCTACTGGTCCCAGACGGGCTGTGCGATGGCCGACTATGCCGAGCACTGCAGCGGGGTGGTCAGCGTGCGGGACGGCGCCGAGATGCTCGCGCGCTGTGATGAACTTGGTGCAGCGCTGAGGTGACGTGAGTAGCGTCGGATGTGCGGGTCGCGGACAGCGAGTCATCGGCCCGTGGTGATCGGAGGACAACGGATGCAGGGTGGCACGCGCCGACGCAGCGCCGGTCATGTCGCCAAGTTCCATGCCCCCGAGATCGTGCTCGGACCGGGCGCTTTCGGTGAGGTGCCGCTCGCCACCTCGGGCCTCGGGATGCGCCGTCCGCTGGTGGTCAGCGACCGCGGTCTGGAAGGCACCCCCTGGTATGCACAGCTGATGTCGGGGCTGGCCGACGCCGGTCTGCACGCGGCCGCCTTCCTCGACGTGTCGCCCAACCCGCGCGCCGGGGAGGTCACCGCAGCGTTCCTGGCGTACAACTCGCACGACGCAGACGGGCTCGTGGCGCTCGGCGGCGGATCGGTCATCGACGCCGCCAAGGGGGTCGCGGTGCTCGCGTCCAACGGCGGCCACATCCTGGAGTACGAGGGCATCGATCGTGCCCACCGGCCCCTGCCGCCGCTCGTCGCGGTGCCCACCACGGCCGGCAGCGGCGCCGACGTCTCGCAGTTCTGCATCATCAACGACGCGCAGCGCCGCACCAAGGTCACCATCATCGGCCGCTCGCTGGTACCCGACCTGTCGGTGAGCGATCCGGAACTGCTCACCACGGTGCCGGCCGAGGTCACCGCACAGGTCGGCATGGACGTCCTGACGCACTGCGTCGAGGCGTATGTCTCCCTCGCGCACGGACGGATGACCGATTCGCTTGCGCTGGAATCGATCCGGGGCGTCTGGACCCACCTCGAGCGGCTCGTCGACGATCCGCTGGACAAGGTCGCGGCCGAGGAGATGTCGTTGGCGTCGCTGCGGGCCGGGATGGCGTTCACCAATGCGATCCTCGGCGCGACGCATGCGATGAGTCACCCGGTCGGCGGGCACTGCGACGCGCCCCACGGCGCGATCAACGCGGTTCTGTTGCCGCACGTCATCCGCTACAACGCGGAGGTGTGCGCTGACGGCTTCGTCGACCTCGCCGGGGCGATCGGGTTGTCCACCGACGGGAACGCACGCATGGTCGCCGACCGCCTTGCCGACGCCGTCGGGGGACTGGGAGCCCGGGTCGGGATGCCGGAGTCGCTGAAGCCGTTGGGGGTTCGCGCCGAAGACCTCGACCGGCTCACCACGCACGCCCTCGCGGACTCGTGCATGACCACCAACCCGCGCCGACCGCAGGCGGCCGGGATTCGCGATCTGTATGTGGAGGCCCTGTGATGGCCGGCGCCGCGCGCCCCGACCCCGAGCGGGAACCCGCCCGTTCCGACCTCGAGAGCCTCGTCGGCCTCCGCAGCGTCAAGGGCAGTCACTATGCCCAGTACCGCGGGGTCGAGGCCCGGCTGAGCCGGGTGGTCGGTGCACTGGAACGGATCTCGCGGGCGCTGGTGCGCACCGCCGAGGGGCCCGAGGCGCTGGTCATCGCGGTGGTCGAGGCCGCACGCGATCACCTGGGCGCCGAGTGGGTGGTCTTCGGCCTCGCCGACGGTCGGCTCGAGCGGTCCGCGCCGCGTCACCTGATCAGCTCGGGCAGCGGCCGGCTCTACGCCTTCGAGGGTTCGGCGACGGCCTCGCCGCCCGACGGTCTGCCCGACGAGGTGCTGAACCGTCTCAACGACATCCTGCGCGGCCACGAGCCGCTGCTGCACGGCCCGATCCTGTCCGAGGACCACGTGCACGTTCCGGTCGAGCTCGACGGCAACGTGGTCGGCGGCCTGTCGGCGTGGACGCCGTCCGACCGGGTCGTCGACCCGACCGACGTCGTGGTCCTGCGGATCCTGGCCAGCCAGGCGATCGTCGCCCTGCTCAACGCCGAGCTCTTCTCTGAAACCCACCGCCATGCAGCGGAACTGGCCGAACGGAACGACGAGCTCGAACGCACGCAACGCGAACTCTCCGCCGCGATGCGCACCACGGTCCTCAACGAGGAGCGGTCACGGATCGCCCGCGAGCTGCACGATTCGGTGACCCAGTCGGTTCTGTCCGCGGGCGTGCAGATCGAGCTGTGCCGTGACCTCGTCGACGGGGCCGCCCTCGAGCGTTTGAAGATGGCCGGCCGGCTCGCAAAAGAGGCGGTCGAGCAGTTGCGGACGTTCATCTACGCACTCAACAACGCCGCTAGCGTGCCGTCGCCGAGCGTCCACGAGGTCCTGACCGAACTGTGCTCGTTGCACATGCCGCCGGACCTGACGACCGCGGTCCGCATCCGGGGCCGCTCCCGCGACCTGACCGACGACGTCCAGCACGCGCTCCTCCGAATCGCCGGAGAAGCGCTCTTCAACGCGGCGATCCACGCACGCGCGACCGAGGTCACCGTGACGCTCACCTACACACCGGATCAGGTGTCGTTGTCCGTCGACGACGACGGGGTCGGCGACCCCGAGCACCTCCGACGCGTGCTCAGGACCGCATCGCTCGGCGACCTCGCCGCCGGACGCCATCGCGGTCTGGCGAACATGGCCTCGAGGGCGACCGAACTCGGCGGCGAGGTACGGATACGACGGTCGCGGGCGGGCGGTATCCGGCTGACCGCGATCCTGCCGACTGCATCCGATGCCGGAACGACGACCAGGGAGTTCTCGTGAGCACTGACAACACGGCCGGGGACACGACCAGCCGGGGCAAGCAGGTCAGGCCCATCCGGACACTGCTGGTCGACGATCATGCGCTGCTCCGGGAGGGGATGCGCTCACTCCTGGAGCGGGAGGAGGTCGTCGAGGTGGTCGGGGAGGCAGGCTCGCACGACGCCGCGCTCGCCGAGGTCAACGCATGCCGACCGGACGTCGTGGTCGTGGACCTCAAGCTGTCCGCGGGTACCGAGTACGAGGGGCTGCGCCTGATCAAGGACATCGCCCAGCGCCACCCGGAGGTCGCGGCGCTCGTGCTCACCACCTTCCTCGACGATGACCTGGTCGTTCGGGCGGTCCGCGCCGGTGCCCGGGGATACGTCGTGAAGGACGTCGACACGACCGAACTCGTTCGTGCGATCCAGGCGGTGTCCACCGGTGGTAGTGCTTTCGATCCGCGCAGTGCCGCGGTCGTGTTGCGAACGGTGTCGGGGGAGGCGGAGGCCACCGAGACGCTCAGCGACCGGGAGCGCGAGGTCTTGCGGTTGCTGGCGGATGGCATGTCGAACAAGCGCATCGGGGAGACGCTCTACATCTCCGAATCGACCGTGAAGTTCCACATCCGCAACATCATCCGCAAGCTCGGTGTCAGCAAGCGCACCGACGCGGTGTACATCGCCAGCAAGCGCGGTCTCATCTGATCGGCGGTCCTACGGGGTGAGGATCAGCCAGCCGCCGTGGTCGACGAACACCTCGGCTCCGGAGTGCCCGACGCCGCGTGCCCAGAGGTGCAGGTCCTTCTCGCTGAGGCGGAGACGATGTCCGAAGTGCGGACTGGGCTCCTCCTCGAACGGGACCGCGACGACCACACGTCGCCTCGCCACCCGCAGGGCCTCCGACAGCGCCGCCTTCACACCGGTGGCGTCGAGATGCTCGAGCAGATGGATGAGCGAGACCGTGTCCACGGAGTCGTCGTCGTAGGGGAGAGCGGTCGCGTCGCCGACGGTCGCGTCGACCGGCAGGCCGAGTCGACGCGATGCGCACGAGAGCAGGGAGACGGCGCCTGGCGAGATGTCGCAGGCCGACACCTCGAACCCGTCCATCGCGCACGCCAGGGCCAGGAATCCGAAGCACGAACCGACCTCGAGCACCGACGAACCGGTGACGAGCGACCGTGCGCGCCGGTGCACCGGCGCGAATGCCGAAGCCCCGCAGCGGAGTTCGCGGATCGAGTTGTCGTAGAACGCCGACCACGCGTCGGCGGACGTGCCCGCCGAGGTCCGGATGATGCCCACCGCCGCGGATTCGAACTGTTCCTGCCCCGACAGGACACCTGCGTCGACCAGTGACACCAGGCCGTCGACGACCACCGAGTCGGAGATGGTCTCCTCGTCGAATGGGTGCGCGATCTGGAGGACGCCGGCCACCCGACGCCACGACAGAAGGCCGCAGCGCGCGAAACCACTGGGAACAAGCGCGGATCGGAGAATCCGCGGCATACGTTCGCGTGCGACAGATGAGTCGAGAAGCTCCGCCCGGACGGTCGTCGACTGATCGATGATGGTCATGAATCGACCGTAGAAACATCCTGACCTGCGCATAACTGACCTACCGGGGGCGGGTACCTGTCCGAAAGGACGGTTCTGCGGTGCACGTCACATCCGTGGGATCGCGGAAAATGGACGCCCGACAGGCGGTTTCGTCGCAGGCCGGAAGACCGTGACCTGCGAAGATGTTCGACGCGACGGGTGGCCACCTGGCGATTTGACCCTGGCGAAACGGTTGCGTAACTTTCTTCGAGTCAGCGCGCCACGGCGCCGCCCCGGAAGACCTGAGAGGGTCTGGAGACGGGGAGTGGAGACCGGGCTTCGCGCAGACCGCCCCCGAACTTCGACTGCAGGACTTCTTGTCTTGCGGACGCGGTACGGGGTTGCCAGATCCCTTGTGAGTCGCCAACTTCGGGTTTGCGGGTCGCAGAGAAGGTCTGGTAGGCTGGAAGAGTTGCCCCGGAGACGGGGTGGACGTGGAAAGTCTGAACCTAGTCTGCTGGTGAAAGCCCTTGTGGGGGTGCGTAGC
>NZ_BAHE01000011.1 GCF_000298235.1 Gordonia namibiensis NBRC 108229 | reverse complement strand
CCCCCGAGATCCTGCAGCGGTCGTTGACCTGGGATCAAGGTACGGAGATGGCGTTACACACCGCGATCACCGCAGCCACCGGGCTGCCGATCTACTTCGCCGACCCGCACAGCCCCTGGCAGCGCGGCAGCAACGAGAACACCAACGGCCTGCTGCGCCAGTACTTCCCCAAAGGAACCGACCTGTCATTCCACGGGCCCGGCATCCTGGCTAACGTGGCCGCCGAACTCAACGGCCGACCCCGCAAACGACACGGCTTCCGCAGCCCCGCCTACAAGCTCGACGAACTACTACGCTCAGAACCAACCGATCCCGCTGTTGCAGCCACCGGTTGAATCCGCCTCGTCGGCGGAGCTGCTGAGGGTTCTTTTCAGGGGCGGTTTTCGACGCTGGGCGGAAACGGGGCGCGCTTTTCAGGGGCGGTTTTCGACGCCGGGCAGAATTCAGGGGCCCTTTTCAGCGGCACCCGCCCGGGTGTCAGAACTGCAGGGCGATGGCCCGGACGATGGTGAACCCGAGTAACCCTAGGCTGAGGAGCATTCCCAGGACGCACAGGGTCCGGGCCAGTCGTGCCGCCGGGGAGGCGCGGCCGCGTCCGGCGAGGTACCAACCGGCAACACCGACGGGCAGGCCGAAGCCTCCGACGACGCTGAGCGGCACCGCCGCGATTCCGCAGGCCAGTGATGCCGTCGTGTAGCGCGTCGGGTCGGTTTCGGGCGGAGGGGGCTCGATCACGTGCAGGTCGCCGGAGGCCCGGATCATCGTCGACTCAAGGGCGGGGCCGGGGACCGTGTGCCCGGGGAGTTCCGAGTACGCCGTCGCCACGGGGAACCCGTGACCGTGTGAGGACGCCGGCGGAACGTGGCCCGTGTCGGCGGGCCGGGGTCGGGGTGGTGCCGGTGCGGTGCTCAGGCCGCCGGCCTCGGTCGGTGGCAAGGCCCCGCGGATACGCATCGTCCGGGTCTGCGTTGGGATCGGAGTACTCGCTCCCATCCGGGCTCGGGGCGGGGGAGCGGTACCGGCAAGCGGGGCGGGGAAGAAGCCGGTGGTGTCGACCGCATGCCGGAACTCGGCGGCGAACGCGCCGGCCGAGGGCGGTCGGTCCGCGGGGTTCTTGGCCAGCCCGTGGCGCACCGCCTCCGACACGGCCGGCGGGAGGCCGCGGCGCAGGGACGACACGTCGGGCGGGGGTGTCGTGAGGTGGTGATGGATCATCATCATCGGTGTGCGGGCGGTGAACGGTACTGTGCCCGTGAGCAATTCGAAAGTCGAACAGGCCAGCGAGTAGACATCGCTGCGTGCGTCGAGGGTTTCTGCCGAGAGCTGTTCGGGTGACGAGTAGGGGAAGGAACCGAGTACCAGGTTGGCCGAGGTCAGCGATGTACCCCCGTCGGTCTGGCGGGCGATCCCGAAGTCCGCCAATCGGATACGACGCTCCTCCGCGCCGCCGGGGTCGGATTCGGTTGCGCTGATGAGGATGTTCGCGGGTTTGACGTCGCGGTGCAGCAGCCCGTGGCGATGGGCATGGTCGAGGGCGGCGCCGATCGAGTCACTCACCGCCGCGACGTCGTCGAGCGGAAGACCTCCCGGGGACGCCTTGACGAGGGCCGCCGCATCGGTGCCGGCCACGTACTGCATCGAGATCCACAGCCGGCCGTCGACCTCGCCGCGGTCGTAGACGCTGACGATGCACGGATGGTCGAGCTGGGCGGCCAGGTCGGCCTCGCGGGTGAAGCGCGCCCGGAACGTCGGATCGTTCGACACGTGCTCGACGAGCACCTTGATGACATCGAGGCGGGGGAGCCGGGGGTGTTTCGCGAGGTAGACCTCCCCCATGCCGCCGGCGCCGATCTTGCGCACGATCGTGTACCCGGCGAATTCGGTACCCGCTGGCAGGCTCATCTGCGGACCCCCTGAGGTCTGGCGATGGAGCGATGAACGCCTCGGACGGCCTCAGCGTACGCCGGTTCGGCGCAGGTCACAGCCTCGTCTGTCGTCCCGCGGACCGCCGCGGCCGGAGGGGTCGGCCGGGACTGACGGGTGACACCTGTCACACAGTTGGCTCGGACCGCCGAGAGAGTCCTACCCTTGCTCTGCAACGTCTGGTACCCGTGCCGAGGCCGCCGTGGAGAGAACTCCGTCCACGCGGAATCCGGCGAAGGCGGGACTGGAACGAACCATGGAGGACAGCGGTGACCTCACCGACCGGTGATCCCGGCGTGCCGTTCGCACGGCCGACCGGAGGCGACGACGCCCACGGCAGCACTGCCGCGGACGCGTTCGGTGACCGCCCGTATCCGGTCCGGTCCGATCCCTTTCCCGGCACCTCCAATCTGCCTGCCCCCGCCCGCCTCACGGTCGGCATCGTGTCCGCCGGACGCGTGGGGACCGCACTCGGCGAGGCCCTCGAGAAGGCCGGCCACGTCGTCGGCGCGGTCGTCGCCCGGTCGCCTCAATCGCGGGCCCGAGCCGCCGCGCGCCTTCCCGATTCCGAGATCCTCGACCTCGACGCCGTCGTCGCCCGTTCGGAACTGCTGCTGGTCAGCGTCCCGGATGCCCAGCTGAGCGCGGTGGTCGACGAGATCGCGGCGTCGGGTGCGCTGCGTCCCGGCACGATCGTCGCCCACACGGCCGGCGCCCAGGGCGTGGACATCCTCGCGCCGGTCACCGCCCGCGGGGCCCTCGGACTGGCCCTGCATCCCGCGATGACGTTCGTCGGTTCCGCGGAGGACACCGCGCGGCTGACCAACTCCTGCTTCGCCATCACCGCCGCCGACCCGGTCGGCGAGGCCATCGCCTCGTCGCTCGTGCTGGAGATGGGCGGCGAACCGGTACGGATCGCCGAAACCGATCGCACCCTCTACCACGCGGCACTCGCCCACGGCGCCAACCACCTGATCGCGTTGATCGCCGACGCCGTGGCCGCGCTGAACGCCGCGATCGACCACTCCGGACGCGACGCCGCGACCGTCGACGGCAGTGGTGCGCGGCTCGCCGAACGGATCCTCACCCCGCTCGTGACCGCGTCGTTGAACAACGTGCTCGAACTCGGCCCGGCGGCGCTCACCGGCCCGGTGGCGCGCGGCGACGCCGAGGCCGTCCGACGACACCTCGCCGCACTCCGCGCCGTGCCCGGCGGGTCCGGCGATCACGGGATCGCCGAGGCATACCGGACCCTCGCCCGTCGCGCCGCCGAGCGCACCGACGCCCCGGCCGCGCTCCTCGACCTCCTGGAGGGTCGATGAGCACCGCCGAGCTCCAGACCACCGATCAGACACCACCGATCAAAGGAGATGCCGTGAGTGTCCCGTCCGACGAGAAGACGCCGACCTACAAGGCCGGTCAGATGACCGTGCACCGGGAACCGGCCACCCTGACCCGGGTGACCCGGGCGCTGCGCGCGGCGGGCAAGCGCGTGGTGCTGGTCCCGACGATGGGCGCCCTGCACGCCGGCCATCTGCAATTGGTGCGTGCGGCGAAGGCCAAGGGCAACACGGTGGTCGTCGTCTCGATCTTCGTCAACCCGCTGCAGTTCGGCGCCAACGAGGACCTCGACGCGTATCCGCGCACCCTCGACGCCGACCTCGCGCTGCTCGAGCCGCTCGGCGTCGAACTCGTCTTCGCACCCAACGCCGCGTCGATGTACCCCAACGGACAGCGGACGATGGTGCACCCCGGCGCAGCCGGCGGAATCCTCGACGGCATCTCGCGCCCGACGCATTTCGCCGGGATGCTGACGGTGGTCCTCAAACTGCTCAACATCGTCGGACCCAACGCCGCCTTCTTCGGTGAGAAGGATTATCAGCAGCTCGTGCTGATCAAGCAGATGGTCACCGACCTCGATCTCGACGTCGAGATCGTCGGCGTCCCGACCGTCCGCGAATCCGACGGGCTGGCGATGTCGTCGCGCAACCGCTACCTGACCCCCGAGCAGCGCGAGCTGGCCACGACGCTGTCGGCGGCGTTGGTCGCCGGTGCCCATTCCGCCGAGGGTGGACCGGATGCGATCGTCGCGGCGGCACAGGCCGTGCTCGACACCGTTCCCGAGATCGACGTCGAGTACCTCGCACTTCGCGGCCGCCAGCTGGAGGAGGCACCGGAGAAGGGCGCCGCCCGGCTGCTCGTCGCCGCACGCCTCGGAACGGCGCGTCTCATCGACAACGTCGGCGTGAACGTCGGCGGTCTCGCCGCACTCGAAGAAGAAATCGCCTGGAACAACGCCACCACCACGACAGAGGGACGATGACCATGCTGCGCACCATGATGACCTCGAAGATCCACCGCGCCACTGTGACCCAGGCGGATCTGCACTACGTCGGTTCGGTCACGATCGACCAGGATCTGCTCGATGCCGCGGGGCTGCTCGAGGGCGAACAGGTAACGATCGTCGACATCGACAACGGCGCCCGTCTGGTGACCTATGCGATCGCCGGTGAGCGGGGCAGCGGTGTCATCGGGATCAACGGCGCCGCAGCGCATCTCGTGCACCCCGGCGACCTCGTCATCATCATCGCCTACGGCATGCTGAACGAGGCCGAGTTGAAGGAGTACTCGCCGAACGTCGTCTTCGTCGACGACCACAACCGCATCCTCGAATCCGGCGACGACCCGGCCCACGCACCCGAGGGCTCGGGTCTGCTCGACCCGCGGCAGCTCGACGGCCCGGTCTTCGCCGACGCGACGGTCTGACGCCGGCGAACGACACGGAGCCCATCGATGCTGCTCACCGTCGACGTCGGCAACACCAACATCCACATCGGCGCGTATGCCGGGACGGGGGATCACGCACGGCTGGTGCGTGATTGGCGAATCCACACCGACCCGCACTACACCGCCGACGAACTCGCCTGGGTCTTCCGCGGCATGCTCGGCTCCGACATCGAGCAGGTCACCGGGGTCAGTGCCCTGTCGACGGTGCCGTCCTTGCTGCGCGAGCTGCGCGTCATGCTGCCCCGTTATTTCGGCGACGGACCGCACGTCCTGCTCGAACCCGGTGTGCGGACCGGTGTCCCGCTGTTGGTGGACAACCCCAAGGAGGTCGGCACCGACCGCGTCTCCAACTGCCTTGCCGCACATCACGAATACGGCGGACCCTGCATCGTCGTGGCCTTCGGTACCGCGACCGTCGTCGACGCCGTGTCGGCGAAGGGGGAATTCCTCGGCGGCGCCATCGCCCCCGGCGTGAACCTTGCGGTCGAGGCGCTCTCCGAGCACACCGTGACCGTGCGCAAGGTCGAGTTGATGCCGCCGCGCAGCGTGCTCGGCAAGAACACGGTCGAGGCCCTGCAGTCGGGCATCCTGTACGGGTTCGCCGGCCAGGTCGACGCCCTCGTCGACCGCGTCTGCGACACCGTGCCCGGCTTCGACGGCGACGACGTCACCGTGGTCGCCACCGGCTACCTCGCCCCGCTCATGTTCGACGAGTGCCGGTCCCTCACCGACCACCACCCGCACCTGACTCTAGAAGGACTGCGCCTCGTCCACGAGCGCTCGAAGGCGAGTCCACGGCGGGGCAAGTAGACCCCGGACCGCGCTGCCTCATACGTGGGTGCGCGGAGCGCAAGCGACGTGCTGCGTGATCCGAAAGGGCGCGACGCACCTAGCTCCGATGCCTGAGGTGCGAGGAGCGCAAGCGTCGTGCTGCGTGATCCGAAAGGGCGCGACGCACCTAGCTCCGATGCCTGAGGTGCGAGGAGCGCAAGCGACGAGCCACGAAGGCCTGGTGAGACGACGTCGCCGACCACTCAGCGCGGACCCCGCAACGCCCCTTTCGGTGTACGCCGCGATCCGTGCGATGAGTTCGTCGTCGTCCAGCCCGCTCCCGGCGAACTGATGGATCTGCGCGTCCAACGCGGGGAACATGGGGCGTAGGTCGGCTTCCGCCTCGTCGGGCATCCAACCGTCGGCGACGAGATACGCGACCAGCCTGGCGATCAGCCGGTCCGCCAATCCGGCATAGAGATCCCCGACGACGCCGGGGCTCGCCAGTTCGCGCAGTCGCCCGTGTGCCCGACCGTGACTCGAGTTCTCCGGCACGGCAACCGCGATCACCGCGCGCAGCACGACCGGCCAGTCGGTCGCCTCGACTGGATGCGCGTCGAGGACGGCGACCATCTGCGCCTCCGCCGCGGCGAGATGCCGGGCGGCGAGCTCGTCGAAGATCGCTTGCTTGTCGCCGAAGTACTGATAGATCGAACCGACCGAGACGCCCGCGGTCTCGGCGATCCCGTTGGTCGTCAGCGCTGCCCCCTCGGTGCCCAGAAGCTGAGTCGTCGCCTCCAGGATGACCTCGACGGTGAACGAAGAGCGTTGCTGCCGTGGTCTTTTCCGCATGTCCGAGGTCTCCGGTGAATGCGAGTTGTGCCGGGTTCGCGGGCGCTCGACGATGGATGTGTGACTTACGGATCGTACCTACGCTTCCTGCCCGAGCCATGGCGTTCTGCCGCCGCGGACATCGAGGCCACTTCGTCGTGGTGGAGGTGGCCGGCGAGCGACACGCGACCGTCGGGTCCGGTGGACGTCCACATCCTGCGCGCGATGCGGCCTGACGCGCCGCTGCGGGTGCTGCTGCTCCACGGCGGTGGTGGGCACGGCGAACTCGTGTGGCCACTGGGGGCCGTGCTCGCGGGGGAGGGGTACGACGTGCTGGCGCCGGACCTCCCGCAATACGGGCGGACGCGCGTCGCCGATCCTGGTCGCGTGCGATACCAGGACTGGATCGACCTGGTCGGTGATCTGATCGCGGCGGAGACCGAACGGGACCCGAGGCCGATCGTCGTGTTCGGTGCGAGCCTCGGCGGCATGCTCGGCTACGACGTCGCGGCCGGGGGTGCGCGCGTCGCCGCGGTCGTGGCCACCTGCCTTCTCGACCTCGCCGGTGATTCGGCTGCCCGACGAGCCGCATCCCACACGCCCGCGCTGATCCGCCTCCTCCCGCTCATGACGGCCGCATCGCGGATCGGGGTCTTCGCTCGACTGCGGTTCCCGATCAGGTGGGTCGCGCCGATGGCGCGGATCAGCAACGACCCTGCGGTCTCGCACGCCTGCATCGACGATCCGCGTGGGGCGGGTTCGAGTGTCTCGCTGGGGTTCCTGGCGGACCTGATGACCCACGAGGTGCCCGCGCCGGAGAACTACCGGGGTCCACGGGTGGTGCTGGTCCATCCGGCGGCCGATACCTGGACGCCGCCGGAGATCAGCATCCGCTTCGCACGACGGATCGCCGCGCGAACCGACATCCACCTGCTCACCGGTTGCGGGCACTTCCCGGTCGAACAGCCGGGCGTCGACGAGCTCGCCGGTCACCTGCGCGCCCTCGCGATCGACTTGGTGTCCGGGTCGGATTCACCGGAACGCGCGCAGTAGCCGCGTCGGATCGTGGTCGGCGTCGGTGCCGTCGGAGTCACGCAGCAGCGCGTCGAGCACCAGCCCGTCCAGTGCTGCGACGAGCTGCCGGGCGGCGACGAGCGGCATCCCGCGCCCGACGAGGCGCTCGACGAACCGGTCGCGACCGGCAACCATGCGTTCGCGCATGACCTCGTCGCGGGTGGCCAGCAGCATCAGCTCGTAGCGGGCACGAGTGCGGACACGGTCGACGCCCAGCCAGCGGGCGATCACCTCGAGGGTCGACTCGCCGTCGACCGGGACGTCGCGGGTGTAGACATGCTCGACGAGAGCGGCGAGAAAACCGTCCTGACCACCGAAATGGTGACGGATACTGCCGTGGGGGACTCCGGATGCGTCCTCGACCGCGCGCGCCGACGCCTGCCTGATCCCGATCGTCCCGATCAGCTCGAGCCCGGTGTCGAGCAGGGTCTCGCGCGTCGATCGTCCGGCTGATTTCTCCACGCGGAGAAGTCTATCTGCTAGCGTTCTTCTCCATGTGGAGAAGAACGTCATGAAGGCGGTTGTCGTCGGCGCCGGGATCGGGGGACTCTGCACTGCCGCCGGGCTGTCGTCGTCGGGCGCGGACGTCACGCTTCTCGAGCGGGCGTCCGAGGTCCGTGGGGGCGGGTCGGGGCTCAGTCTGTTCGGTAACGGACTCCGGGCGCTCGAATCGCTCGGACTCCGATCCGTGGTTCCCGACGCCCGAGAGGTTTCGCCCACGTTGAACGGAACCCGTCGTCCCGACGGTCGATGGCTGACCCGCTTCGACCCGGCGGCGATCGCCGACCTCCGCGTGGTGCGGCGCAGTGACCTCCACGAGGCGCTCCTCGGCCGGCTCGGATCGGGCGTCGAGGTCCGGACCGGAACCGGCGTGCGCGAGGTGCACGACAGGACCGTCCGACTCGACGACGACACCACGATCGACGGCTGCGACCTGATCGTCGGAGCCGACGGTCTGCGGAGTCGGGTGCGTCCCGCGGTCACCCTCGACCCCGGCGCGGCCTACGCCGGTTACGTCGCCTGGCGGGCCATCACGGCGCGGCCCGTCGACCTCGATGCGGCGGGCGAGACGATGGGCCGCGGCCAACGGTTCGGGATCGCGCCGTTGCCGGACGGACACGTCTACTGGTTCGCCGCGGTCAACTATGACAAGGGTGCTGATACGGGTGGTTTCGACGAAGTGCGACAACGCTTTTCGTCGTGGCATGCGCCCATCGGGGAGGTCCTCGACGCGACCGATCCGGCCGACGTCGGGGTGCTGCCCATCGAGCAACTCGCGCGCCCGCTGGCCGCCTTCGTGCGGGGGCGATGTGTCCTCGTCGGCGACGCCGCTCATGCGATGACCCCCAACCTCGGGCAGGGGGCGAACCAGGCGATGGAGGACGCGGCGACCCTCACCGCGCTGCTGCGTGGCGCAGGGCAGGACGTCGACGATGCTCTGCGCACCTACGACCGTCTGCGTCGGCGTCGTACTCAACGCATCGCGCGCCAGGCGTCGGCCGTCGGCAGAGTCGGTCAGTGGCAGTCGGCGCCCGCGGTCCGGTTGCGCGATCTGGCGATGCGGGCCGCCCCCGACGCGGTGCTCAACGGCCAGTTGCGACGCATTCAGGATTGGCAACCGCCCGTGCGGTGATCGCCACTCGAGTCTGGTCCGGCGCGCTGGGCTGTGGCATACTCGTCGCCGTGATCAAGAGCTGTCAGGAGTGTTGTCAGGGCTAGTACCGCATCTGCGGCTGCCCTACTTCGCGCTCCCCGCTCGTTTTCGATCACCTGAGGACTCCCTCTCATGACCGCTTCGGTTGCCACCCCTGTTCTGTCCAGCACCGTCTTCGCCGCGACCGCGCCGACCGTCGCCCCGACCCCGGCTGCGCCGCTGTCGCTGCAGGTCAGCGACTACAAGAAAGCCGTCGCCGAGGGCGCCACCCCGGTGGACGTCCGCTCCCATCGCCGCCGCCAGATCGACGGCGCTCTGTTCGGCGCACTGGCCATCGACGCCGTCGAGGTCCTCGACCGTCTCACCCCCGGCACCTCCGAGTCGCTGACCGCGGCTCGCACCGACTCCCGCTGGATTCTCGTCAGCGAGGACGGCCACGAGGCCGAGTGGCTGGCCTGGCATCTGCAGGCGCGGGGCGTCCATGGTGCGGTGTTCGTCGTCGGTGGGCACCGCCGGATGCGCCAGGCCAAGGTCAACGGCCGCATCCATCCGGACGAGCTCGCGATGATCTCCGCACACGAGAGCTGAGCCGGCCCGTGCGTCCCGGGCCGCCGTCCCTGTCATCGCTGTCACAGCAGGTGCGGCGAGTTGGGAGTCGGTGACCGGCCCCGATAGTGTGCGTGGGGTGAGTGACAGCCCGACCAGTGCCGCCTCCACCGCGGCCGAGAAGACCACGGACGCCGACGACCAGACTCCCGAACAGCTGCGAATCCGCCGCGAGAAGCGCGAGCGCATTCTGTCCGAGGGTCGCGAGGCGTACCCGGTCTCGATTCCGCGCACCCACTCTCTCGGCGAGATCCGCGCCGCCTACCCCGACCTCGAGGCCGGCACCGAGACCGGTCAGCACGTCGGTGTCTCCGGACGCGTGATCTTCCTGCGGAACAAGGGCAAGCTGTGCTTCGCGACCCTCCAGGAGGGCGACGGCACACAGCTCCAGGCGATGGTCAGCTTCAACGGCGTCGGCGAGGAAGCGCTGGGCCGCTGGAAGTCCGACGTCGACCTCGGTGACATCGTCTTCATCTCCGGTGAGGTCATCAGCTCCCGCACCGGCGAGCTGTCGGTGATGGCCGACGATTGGCAGATGGCGTCGAAGTCGTTGCGGCCGTTGCCGGTTGCCCACAAGGACATGAACGAGGAAACCCGGGTTCGCCAGCGCTACGTCGACCTCATCATGCGTCCGGAGGCCCGCGAGACCGCCCGCACCCGCATCAAGGTGATGGCCGAACTCCGTGCGGCACTGAGCCGTCGGGGATTCCTCGAGGTCGAGACCCCGATGCTCCAGACGCTGCACGGCGGCGCCGCGGCTCGTCCGTTCGTCACGCACTCCAACGCCTTCGACATGGATCTGTACCTGCGGATCGCGCCGGAGTTGTTCCTCAAGCGCTGCGTCGTCGGTGGCATCGAGCGTGTCTTCGAGATCAACCGCAACTTCCGCAACGAGGGCGCCGACTCCACTCACTCGCCCGAGTTCGCGATGCTGGAGACCTATCAGGCCTACGGCACCTACGACGACTCGGCGAAGATGATCCGCGAACTCGTGCAAGAGGTTTCGCAGGCCGCGCTGGGAACCCAGACCCCGACCATGCCCGACGGTTCGACCTACGACCTGTCCGGCGAGTGGACCTCCCTGGAGATGTACCCGTCGCTGTCGGAGGCGCTCGGCGAGGAGATCGTGCCCGCCGGCAATCCGAACGAGACCACCGTCGAGCAGCTGCTGGCGATCGCCGAGCGCGTCGGCCTGGAGATCCCCAAGGACAAGGGCTACGGGCATGGCAAGCTCGTCGAGGAGCTGTGGGAGCACATGGTCGGCGAGAAGCTGAACCAGCCAGTGTTCGTCCGCGACTTCCCGGTCGAGACCTCGCCGCTCGTGCGCTCGCACCGCTCGGTGACCGGCGTCGTCGAGAAGTGGGACCTCTACGTCCGCGGCTTCGAGCTGGCCACCGGGTACTCCGAGCTCGTCGACCCCGTCATCCAGCGCGAACGCTTCGTCGACCAGGCCCGCCTGGCCGCCGCCGGCGACGACGAGGCGATGGTCCTCGACGAGGAGTTCCTCGCCGCGATGGAGTACGGCATGCCGCCGACCACCGGTACCGGCATGGGCATCGACCGCCTCCTGATGGCCCTCACCGGCCTCGGTATCCGCGAGACCATCCTCTTCCCGCTGGTGAAGCCCCGCACCTAGCCGTTTTGGATTTCGTAGAAGTTATGGACGCTATATCCATGTAGCTTCTACGGATTGCGGGGTGGGGAACCGCGCAGGGTCGGCGTGCGTCTGATGATGCATGCCTCAGGACCTGCGCGCGATGATCGCGGCACATGACGGAGTCTTCGGTACGACGCACCTGCGCGAGTGTGGGATCACAGCGGATGGGGTGCGTCATCGGGTCGCGACGGGGGAGTGGGTTCGCGAGGCGCGTGGCGTGTTCCGCGTTGCCGACCGACTCGTCGACGACCGGATGACCGCGCGACTCGCCGTCCTACGGGCCGGGCCAGGCGCGGCACTCGCCAGCGGATCTGCGGCCTGGTGGCATGGCCTCATCGACGCGGCGCCCGAGTCGGTGACAGTGATCGCGCCCCGTGGACGCCATGGCGATCCCATCGAGGGAGCGAACGTCTGGCACCGGACGCTCGACACCCGAGACCTCACCGAGGTCGACGGCCTCACCGTGACGAGCTGCGAGCTCACGGTCCTCGACGCCGCGGTGGATGTGGGAGTCAAGGTGATGGACTCGGCACTGCTGAAGAAGCGGGTCAAGCTGGCCGACCTCGACGCCGTTCAGCGGCGCAACGCGGGGCGTCGTGGTTCACCGCGTGCCCGCGCCATGCTCGAGGCGATGTCGTCGGGTGCACGGTCGGAGGCCGAGCGCATCACCGTCCGCCTCCTCCGGTCGTCGGGCCTCTGCGGGTGGAAGACCAACGTGCCCGCTTGCGGGTACGTACTCGACATCGCTTTCGAGGCCGAACGTGTCGACATCGAGATCGACGGAATGGCCTTCCATAGCGATGCGAAGGCGTTCCAGCACGACCGGACCCGTCAGAACGTGCTCGTTGCCAACGGTTGGACCGTTCTGCGGTTCACGTGGCGCGACGTCACCACTCGGCCGAACTGGGTGCTCGCGCAGATCCGCACCGCCGTCCGCCTGCGATCGGTAGAAAACACAGGCGCATAGCGCGCATTATTTCTACGAAATCCGTCTAGGGGAGATTGCGCTTGAGGATCTTGCCCGAGGCGTTGCGCGGGAACTCGTCGACGAACACCACCGAGCGGGGCACCTTGAAATTGGCGAGGTGCTGCTTGGCGAAGGCGATGACCTTCTCCTCGTCGAGTTCGGCGTCCTTGCGGACGGTCAGGTAGGCGCGGCCGACCTCGCCGAGCCGATCATCGGGAACGCCGACCACGGCCGACTCGGTGACACCGTCGAGACGCGCGAGGGTCTGCTCGATCTCGGCGGGATAGACGTTGAATCCGCCGCAGATGTACATGTCCTTGAGGCGGTCGGTGATCTTGAGATTGCCGCGCTCGTCGATGGTCCCGATGTCGCCGGTGTGGAGCCAGCCGTCGGCGTCGATGGTCTCTGCGGTGGCCTCCGGGTTGTCGAGGTATCCGAGCATCACCATGTCGCCGCGGGCGAGGACCTCGCCGTTGTCGCCGAGCTTGATCTCCATGCCCTCGAACGCGCGCCCACACGTGTTGGCGACGGTCTCGTCGTCGTCATCGGGGGTGCACGTCGAGACGAAACCGCTGGCCTCGGTCAGTCCGTAGGCCGTGATCACGGTCTCGATGCCGAGTTCTGTCTGGAGTCGTTCGATGAGCACCACCGGAACGATCGACGCCCCGGTGACCACGAGTCGCAGGCTGGAGAGGTCGTAGTCGGAGCGCTTCGGGTCGTCGAGGATGGTCTGGAAGATGGTCGGGGCGCCGGGGAAGACCGTGGCGTGCTGGTCGGAGACGAGCTCCATCGCCTGCTGCGGCGAATACACCGCCAGCGGCAGCATGGTCACGCCGAACAGCACGCTCGGCAGGATGCCTGCCTTGTGTCCGAAGGTGTGGAAGTACGGGTTGACCATCAGATAGCGGTCGTCCGGGTTCAGGCCGCCGTTGGAACCCCAGGCGTGCGCGCCGGAAAGCGTCTGCCGGTGGGTGGCCATGACGCCTTTGGACTTTCCGGTGGTGCCGGAGGTGAACAGGATGTCGGAGAGATCATCGGGGGAGATCGCCTCGGCTCGACGATCCGCCTCTGTCAGCGCGTCAGCGGTCTCGCGCGTCAGGAAGTCGTCCCAGTCCACCGCGCCGTCGGGGGTCGGCGACCCGCCGGACAGCGGCACCCGGATCACCAGATCCGGCAGCTGGTCGCGATGGTCGCGCAGCAGCTCGGCCGCATGGTCGGCGCCCAGGAACTCACCCGACACGACGAGCCCGCGTGCGCCGGAGCGTTCGACGATCTCGATGGCCTCGCCCGCGGTGTAGCGGGTGTTCAGGGGGACCAGCGTCGCGCCGGCGTAGTGGACGCCGAGGGCGGCGATCGGCCAGTGGTAGCTGTTCGGCGACCAGATCGCCACGCGGTCGCCCGCCTCGATGCCGGAGGCGATGAGCGATGCGGCGAAGGTGCGCACCGCGTCGTGGATCTGCGACCACGTCAGTTCGAGCTGCCGATCTGTCGAAGGGGCCCACTGCCCGTCGACGATGGCGATACCGTCAGGCCAGCTGCGTGCTGCACGCTGCAACGCGGCCGGCGTCGTCGTCACGGAGAGAGTCCCTGTCCGGGAGGTCTGCGCCATGCGGCCCAACCTAGCACTTGCTTGGTGGGTTATGCTAGCGCCATGACCTCGATCAACCTTGCGGATCGTGGTGTCGACCTGGGTGAATGGGCCAAGTCGACGCCGAACGCCGCCGACGAGTTCGCCGCCGCGGTGCGGTCCTGGCTCGACGAGAACCTCGCGGGCGACTTCGCTCATCTGAAAGGGCGCGGCGGACCGGGTAGCGAGCACGAGTTCTTCGCCGCGCGGCTCGAATGGGATCGGCACCTCGCGAGTGCCGGCTGGACCTGCATCGGCTGGCCCACCGAATACGGCGGCCGAGGTGCGACGCTCGAACAGCGCATCATCTTCCACCGCGAGTACGCCCGCGCGAACGCGCCCGCCCGCGTGAACCACCTGGGCGAGGAGCTGCTCGGGCCGACGCTCATCGAGTACGGCACCGAGGAGCAGAAGAAGCGCTTCCTGCCGGGGATCGTCGACGTCACCGAACTGTGGTCGCAGGGCTACTCCGAGCCCGGCGCCGGCTCCGACCTCGCGGGCGTCTCGACCAGCGCCCGCATGGACGAGGGCAAGTGGATCATCAACGGGCAGAAGATCTGGACCTCGCTCGCCCACGTGGCGCAGTGGGTGTTCGTGATCGCGCGTACCGAGAAGGGGTCGGCGCGGCATGCCGGCCTCAGCTTCCTGCTGGTCCCGCTCGACCAGCCCGGCGTCACCGTGCGTCCCATCCAACAGCTCACCGGCACATCGGAATTCAACGAGGTCTTCTTCGACGACGCGGTGACCGACGCCGACCTGATAGTCGGCGAACCCGGCGACGGTTGGAAGGTCGCCATGGGTCTGCTGCAGTTCGAGCGCGGTGTGTCGACGCTGGGCCAGCAGGTCGGTTTCGCCCGCGAGCTCGAGAACCTGACCGAGGTGGCCCGCACAAACGGCGCGGTCGACGACCCCGAACTCGCCTCGCGTCTCGCGCGCGCCGACATCGGGCTGAAAGTGATGCGCGCACATGCACAGCGCACACTCGACGGCGACGTGACGAGTCAGGCAGGCGCCGCATCGGTGTCGAAGTTGTTGTGGGCCAACTGGCATCGCGACCTCGGTGAACTGGCGATGGACGTCGTCGGTGCGCCGACCCTGATCGGACCCGACGCGACCGCGGAGGGGCAGCCCAACGACATCGCCGACCCTGAACGCGTCGAACTCGACGAATGGCAACGGCTCTACCTCTTCACCCGCGCCGACACCATTTACGGCGGCTCGAACGAGGTGCAGCGCAACATCATCGCCGAGCGGGTGCTCGGCCTTCCCCGAGAGGCACGCTGAATGACCGCAACGGATGCAGGTACCCAAGTGATCTCACCGCTCGCCACCCCGCCCGCCGAAACCCCCGGCCACAACCTGTTGTTGGGCAAGAAGGTCGTGGTCACCGCGGCCGCCGGTACCGGTATCGGATTCGCCTCCGCGCGTCGTGCGCTCCTCGAAGGCGCCGACGTCCTCATCAGTGACTGGCACGAACGCCGTCTCGGTGAGGCGGCGGAGAAGCTGTCCGCGGAGTTCCCCGAGCGCACCGTCACCCAGCGCACCTGCAACGTGCAGGAGACCGCCGAGGTCGACGCCCTGATCGCCGACGCCGCAACCCAACTGGGCCGCATCGACGTCCTGGTCAACAACGCCGGGCTCGGCGGCGAGACCCCGGTCGCGGAGATGACCGACGAGGAGTGGGACCGCGTCCTCGACATCACGCTGACCGGCACCTTCCGCGCCACCCGCGCCGCGCTGCGGTACTTCGGCTCGGTCGAGCACGGCGGCGTGATCGTCAACAACGCCTCGGTTCTCGGCTGGCGCGCCCAGCGCGGACAGGCCCACTACGCCGCCGCGAAGGCCGGCGTCATGGCGCTGACCCGCTGCTCCGCACTCGAAGCCGCCGACGTGGGCGTGCGCATCAACGCGATCGCGCCGTCCATCGCCAAGCACCCCTTCCTCGCCAAGGTCACCAGCGACGATCTGCTCGACGAACTCGCCTCCCGCGAGGCGTACGGCCGCGCCGCCGAGGTGTGGGAGGTCGCCGCGACCGTCGCCATGCTCGCCAGCGACTACACCACCTACCTCACCGGCGAGGTCGTCTCGATCTCCAGCCAAAGGGCCTGAGTCCAGTCCCTGGACGGCGCCCGACCACGACTCACCCGAAACACCAAGGAGTACCGCTCATGTCCACACCGCAGGCCTACATCGTCGACGCGATCCGCACCCCGGTCGGCAAGCGCAACGGCTCGCTCGCCAAGACCCACCCCGCCGACCTCGGCGCCCACATCATCTCCGCGCTCGTCGAGCGCACCGGCATCGACCCGGCCGCCGTCGACGACGTCGTCTTCGGCTGCCTGGACACCATCGGCGGCCAGGCCGGAAACGTCGCGCGCACCGCATGGCTCGCCGCCGGTCTCCCGCTCGAGGTGCCGGGCACCACCGTCGACCGTCAGTGCGGGTCGAGCCAGCAGGCCATCCACTTCGCCGCACAGGGCGTCATGAGCGGCACGCAGGACATCGTCGTCGCCGGCGGTCTGCAGAACATGAGCGCCATCCCGATCTCGCAGGCCATGATCGCCGGCAAGGAATTCGGGTTCACCACCCCCACAGCCGAATCCAAGGGCTGGCAGGAGCGCTTCGGTGACGCGCAGGTCTCCCAGTTCATCGGCGCCGACATGATGGCCGAGAAGTGGGACATCAGCCGCGAGGACATGGAGCGCTGGGCGCTGCAGTCGCATGAGCGCGCCCGTGCCGCGATCGCCGCCGGCAAGTTCGACAAGGAGAACGTCGCATACGGCGACTGCGTCGTCGACGAATGCCCGCGCGAGACGTCGCTGGAGAAGATGGCCGGACTGCAGGTGCTCGCCGAGGGTTCGCGCCTCACCGCCGCGGTCGCCTCGCAGATCGCCGACGGCTCGTCCGCCACGCTCGTCGTCTCCGAGCGTGCACTCAAGGAACACAACCTCACCCCGCGCGCCCGCATCCACCACATGTCCGTCCGCGGCGACGACCCGGTGATGATGCTGTCCGCACCGATCCCGGCCACCAAGTACGCACTCGAGAAGACCGGCCTGTCCATCGACGACATCGACGTCGTCGAGATCAACGAGGCCTTCGCGCCGGTCGTGCTCGCCTGGCTCAAGGAGACCGGCGCCGACCCGGCCAAGGTCAACCCCAACGGCGGCGCCATCGCCCTCGGCCACCCGCTCGGAGCCACCGGCGCCAAGCTGTTCGCGACCCTGCTCAACGAACTCGAACGCACCGGCGGCCGCTACGGCCTCCAGACGATGTGTGAAGGCGGCGGGACCGCCAACGTCACGATCATCGAACGGCTCAGCTGACACACGCGTAAAACGTCGAGACCTCGCCCGAAGATCCCCCGGGCGAGGTCTCGACCTTTTGGCGTACCGGTCGTACCCTTCTGGCAACCGACGTGCCCACATGTACTTGTGATCTGGCGCATACTATGGTGTGGGACAAGCGGACGTTTTTGTTTCAATGTCCACCGTGCCGCAAGTCCGACCTGCAGCAAGAACTACCTGAGGGGATCTCGATGACCAAGCCTGCTGAGCACACCAGCACCGGGGCGCCGATCGCGAAGCGCGGCGTCTCGTCGGAAGACCACACACTGACCGAGTTGGTCGAGATCCAGCGAGCCGCGTTCCTCCGTGACGGCATTCCCGACGCCGACACCCGCATCGACCGGATCACCCGTCTGGCTGCGCTGCTGCTCGACCACTCCGACGAGATCGCCGCTGCGCTGACCGAGGACTACGGCTCACGTCCGCGCGAACTGTCGCTGGCCGCCGACGTCGCCGGCTGCATGATCGACCTCACGCACCAGCGTCGTGGCGTCAAGGAGTGGATGGGCGAGACCAAGTACGCCAAGGTCCAGGGACTCCTGGGCTACAAGCAGAGTGTCCGCCACGACCCGCTCGGCGTCGTCGGCATCATGGGCCCCTGGAACTTCCCGCTGCAGCTGACGATCGTCCCCGCCGGATCGGCCTTCGCCGCGGGTAACCGCGTGATCATGCGCCCGTCGTCGATCACCGCGAAGACCACCGACGTCATCGCCAAGTACGCGCCGGACTACTTCTCCATCGAGGAACTGGCCGTCGCCACCTCGAAGCACGGTTCGGGCTCGGACTTCGCGAAGCTGAAGGTCGACCACATGTTCTTCACCGGTTCGCCCGAGGTCGGTGCCTCGGTGGCCCAGGAGGCCGCCAAGAACCTGATCCCGGTCACCCTGGAGCTGGGTGGCAAGAACCCGGCGGTCGTCGACCTCGACGCCGACATCGACAAGGCCGCGAAGATGCTCGCCGACGCGCGCCTGGTCAACGGCGGCCAGGTGTGCCTGTGCCCCGACTACGTCTTCGTCCCGGAGGCCAAGCTCGGTGAGTTCACCGACAAGGTCATCGCACGCTGGACCGAGCACTTCCCGACGATCTACGACAACGACCAGTACACGGCGACGATCAACCAGAAGAACTTCGACCGCATCGTCGGCCTGATCGACGACGCCGTCGAGCTGGGTGCCGAGAAGCGTCAGGTCATCCCCGGCGGCGAGCCGCTGCCGAACGCCGAGCGTCGCAAGATCCCGCCGACGCTGCTCACCGGCGTCCAGGCCGGCATGAAGATCGAGGAGGACGAGGTCTTCGGTCCGGTGCTGACCGTGTACCCGTACCGCGAGCTGTCCGAGGTCATCAGCCACATCGCGTCGCACCCGCATCCGCTGACCATGTACTGGTGCGGCGATCGCAACGACCGCTTCGAGAAGCTGGCCGACAACACCCGCAGTGGTTCGATCAACGGCAACGACTTCGCCATCCACCTGTTCAGCGGCGACCTGCCGTTCGGCGGTGTCGGACGTTCCGGCATGGGCGGCTACCACGGCAAGACCGGCTTCGAGACCTTCAGCCACGCCCGCGCGGTCGCGTTCTCGACGCTGCCGATGACGGTCGCCGAGATGATGTCCCCGCCGTTCCTGGCCAAGGACTCGAAGATGACCGATCAGCAGCTCAAGCTGTTCAAGTTCTTCAACTCCCGCGCGATCAAGAAGGTGCGCAAGCGCCTGGGCGCGTGACACCGCCGCGCATGAGAAGCGCGTAGCATCTCCGCTTGGCCGGGTTCGTCTCACACGTTCCCGGCCAAGCGCTTGCTAGGGTGATGGGCAGACTCTCCAGGAGGATGCGTGTCCCCACGAGGCCAGACCAAAACCGAGGCGAAGACCGGCACCGACACCGCCGTTCGTTCGTCGCGCCGCGACGAGTTGCTCGCCACCGCCGGGCGGATGTTCGCCGAGAACGGCCTGCGTTCGACGACGGTCCGCGACATCGCCGACGCCGCGGGAATCCTGTCGGGCAGCCTCTATCACCACTTCGACTCGAAGGAGTCGATGGTCGACGAGATCCTGCGCCGCTTCCTCGACGACCTCTTCGCCCGCTACCGCGAGATCGCCGGCGCGGGGCTCTCCGCGAGCGAGACGCTCCGCGGGCTCGTCGTCGCGTCGTTCGAGTCCATCGACGCCGAACGCAATGCGGTCGCGATCTACCAGGACGAGGCCAAGCGGCTGTCGGGGCAGGAACGTTTCGATTACATCGGCGAGCTGAACGTCGAGTTCCGCCAGCTGTGGCATGCGGTCTTGCAGCGCGGTGTCGACGACGGTGAGTTCCGTCCGGATCTCGACGTCGAACTGGTCTATCGCTTCATGCGTGACACGGTGTGGGTGGCCGTGCGCTGGTACCGGCCGGGAGGTCCGATGACCGTGGACTCGATTGCCGACCAGTACCTGTCGATCGTCCTGGACGGCATCCTGCCCCGCTGACGGCAGAGAGTTAGGGTACCTTTCCCTACATCGGTCGGCGGCCGATAAGGTGCGGTCATGACAATTGGCGGAACACAAGTGGCCGCGCCTGCGCCGGCTCCGGAGTCCGGGGACGCACCCGACGATCCGAAGGCCGCGCGGATCAAGGCCCGCGCGGAAGCCAAGGCCAAGTCAACGGCTCTCGCGGATGTCCTGGCGCCGGTGAAGACGCGTACCGTTCTCGCCCAGTTCGTCCAGATCTTCGCCTCGGCCGCCACGGTGGTGCCCTTCATCGGCATCGTCGAACTCGGTCGCACGTTGCTGGCGCCTGGACCGACCGACACCGGCCGCGTGTGGCTGATCGTGTGGCTCGTCGTCGGCGGGCTCGCAGCGCGGGCCCTCTTCGCGTTCCTCGCGCTGGCGATCACCCACTTCGCGGACCTCGACCTCCAGGCGCAACTCCGAATCCGCATTGCCGACAAGCTCGGTCGGCTCCCGCTCGGATGGTTCAGCCGCACCAGCTCCGGCGCGGTGCGCAAATCGGTACAGAATGACGTCGCCGACCTGCACTATCTGGTCGCGCACGCCCAGGTCGAGGCGACCGCGGCGGTCCTGTCGCCGATCTTCGCGCTGATCTACTGCTTCATCCTCGACTGGCGCCTCGGTCTGCTGGCCATCGCGACGGTGCCGCTGTATGCCCTGACCTACTCCTACATGGCGCGAGATCTGACCGCCGAGATGGAGAAGATGGACTCCGGTGTGGCCCGGATCAGCGCCACCATCGTCGAGTTCATCGCCGGTGTCGCGGTGGTCAAGACGTTCGGGCAGACGGGAAAGGCGCACCGCCGCTTCATCGATGCCGCCGACGAGTTCAACGACGACTTCGCCGGATACATGGGTCCGATGTTGCGCGTGCAGGCGATCACCACGGTCCTCATCTCCGCCCCGCTGATCCTGCTGGTCAACCTCGGCGTCGGCTACTGGTTCGTCGACAAGGGCTGGGTCACCCCGATCGAACTGGTCGGTTCGACGCTGATCGCGATGATCCTGCCGACCGCGCTGCTCACCGTCTCGACGGCGGTCCACACCCGTCAGCAGGCCTCGGCCGCGGCATTGCGCATCGCCGACCTGCTCGCCGAACCCGAGCTGACCATCCCGGAGAACCCCCAGGTTCCCGCCGGTCACGACGTGCGAATCGAGAACGTGCACTTCACCTATCCGCCGCGTCTCGGAGTGCCGTCCGGGGTGAAGGCGCTCGACGGCGTCAGCGTCGAACTCGCCGAAGGCACCGTGACCGCGCTCGTCGGGCCGTCGGGCAGCGGCAAGTCGACGCTTGCGACCCTGCTGCCGCGTTTCGGCGATCCCGACTCCGGATCGGTGCGCATCGGCGGCGTCGACGTCCGCGACATCGCTCCCACCGAGCTCTACCGACACGTCGGCTTCGTGTTGCAGGACGTGCAGCTGCTGACGATGACGGTCCGCGACAACATCCGACTCGGCCGTCCCGAGGCCACCGAGGAACAGGTCCACGACGCCGCTCGTGCGGCCCAGATCCACGAGCGGATCCTGGAGCTGCCCGACGGTTACGACACCGTGGTCGGCGACGGTGCGCACTTCTCCGGCGGTGAGGCGCAGCGCGTCTCGATCGCCCGCGCCCTGCTCGCGGACACCCCGATCCTGGTTCTCGACGAGGCGACCGCCTTCGCCGACCCGGAGTCGGAGGCGCAGATCCAGCAGGCCATCGGTGCGCTGATGGTCGGGCGGACGGTCCTGGTCATCGCACACCGGCTCGGTTCGATCACCCACGCCGACAACATCGTCGTGCTCGATCGCGGGCACGTCGACGAACAGGGACGTCAGGAGGATCTGGTGGCCAACGGCGGTCTGTACGCGTCGATGTGGGCCAGTTACGAGGCCGGCACCTCCAGGCAGGACGAGAAGATCGCGCTCGGCGTGGTCGGAAGTGACGAGGTGGCGCGATGATCCGCGGTTTCTACACGATCCTGGGTTCCGAGCGCGCTCGGATGGTCGTCTTCCTGAGCTGGGTCGTCCTCTATGGCGTCGCCCAGGGTCTCGCGATGCTCACGCTCGTCCCGATCACCGAGAACCTCCTCGACGGTGACCTCTCGGCCGCCGCGAAGTGGTTGTGGCCCTTGGCCGTTCTGGTGCTGATCTGTGCGGTCAGCGCGTACATCCAGTCCCTCAAGGGCATGACGATGGCCCTGTACGCGATGCGCATGCTCCATCACCGGCTCGGCGACCACATGGTCACGCTGCCGCTCGGTTGGTTCACGCGCGAGCGTATCGGCGACGTCTCGCAGATCGCCGTCAAGGGAACGATGTTCGTCGGCAGCACCGGCGCGCACTACATCACGCCGGTCGTGGTGAACACGGTCAGCTCCGTGGTCGTCGTGCTGGGGATCTGCTTCTTCGACTGGCGGATCGGGTTGCTGATGGTCGCCGGGACACTGGTCCTGATGTATGTCGGCAAGCTGTCCAGTCAGTTCTTGTCGAAGGCGGAGCGCCGCAAGCGGGCCGAGGCCGTGAAGGTCAACAACCGGGTGCTGGAGTATGCGCGGTGCCAGGCGGTGCTGCGCGCCTTCGGTGCCGCCGACTCCGCGCACGTCCCGCTGGCCGAGGCGCTCGGTCAGCAAGCGCGCGTGGGCAAGTCGATGCTGTGGCGCTCCATCCTCGGCATCCTGCTCAACGGCCTGACGGTGCAGGTCGTGTTCAGCGCCGTCCTCGCCCTCGGTGCCTGGCTCGCGGTGGCCGGCCACATCGAGCCGGCCCTGCTGGTCGCCGTGTTCGGACTCGCCGCACGCTTCTTCGGACCGATCGGCGAACTCGCCGAACTCGGTTCGACGCTGCGCATGTCGACCGACGAGATCAACCGCATCACCGGTGTCCTCGACACCGACCGCATGCCCGTCCCGGATCAGCCGAAACCGATCACCGAGCCGGGCGCGGTCGAACTGTCGAAGGTCGCCTTCGGTTACGACAACGGCACCCCGGTGCTGCGGGACGTGTCCCTGCGGGCGCAGCCCGGAACGATGACCGCGCTCGTCGGGCCATCGGGTTCGGGCAAGTCGACCATCTTCCGTCTGATCGCCCGCTTCTACGACGTCGACGGCGGGTCGGTGAAGGTCGGCGGCACCGATGTCCGCGACCAGGAGACCGGTGCCCTGATGGGGCAGCTGTCGCAGGTCTTCCAGGACGTCTATCTCTTCGACGACACCCTGTGGGAGAACATCAAACTCGGCCGTCCCGACGCCACCGACGACGAGATCCGCGCGGCCGCCGAGACCGCCGGCGTCACCTCCATCGTCGACCGCCTGCCCGATGGCTGGCAGACCGTCGTCGGCGAGGGCGGCTCGGCACTGTCCGGCGGTGAGCGTCAACGGGTCTCGATCGCGCGTGCCCTGCTCAAGGACGCCCCGATCGTGCTCTTCGACGAGGCGACGTCCGCCCTCGACCCGGAGAACGAGTCGCACGTCGCCGAATCCATCCGGCGCCTCGCCGACCGCAGCACCGTGATCGTCATCGCGCACAAGCTGTCCACGGTCATCGCCGCCGACCAGATCGTCGTCCTCGACGACGAGGGCGGGGTCGACGACATCGGCACGCACGACGAACTCCTCGGCCGCGGCGGCCGGTACACCGAGTTCTGGAATCAGCGCACCGCCGCCGCAGGCTGGACGCTCACGCCGTCGTCATAACCCCTGCTTCCTGAAATCGAAGGAGCGGGTCCCACTGCTGGTGAAATCGAAGGAGTTGGTCCCACTGCTGCGTGAAATCGAAGGAGTGGGCCCCACTGCTGCGTGAAATCGAAGGAGCGGGTCCCACTGCTGCCTGAGGTGCGAGGAGCGTTAGCGACGAGCCACGAAGGCCTGGGTGAGATGACGTCGGCAGCCCTTCGTGGCTCGCTGCGCTCGCACCTCAGGGAGCGAGGGGGCCGCTGCGCTCGCACCTCAGGGAGCAAGGGGGGCGCTTCGCTCGCACCTCAGGGAGCAAGGGGGGCGCTTCGCTCGCACCTCAGGGAGCAAGGGGGCCGCTGCGCTCGCACCTCAGGGAGCAAGGGGCCTCGAAGGAGCGACCTTCACGACGCGCCGCCCCCACCCCGCGCCGACCACCGCCCGTCCTGGTGCGTGATCTCGATGGGGTAGTCGAAGCACTCGGTCACCAGTTCGGTGGTGAGGATGTCGTGGACCGGGCCCGCGGCGAGGATGCGGCCGCCGGTCACCAGCACGGCGTGCGTCGTCGTCTCGGGGAGTTCTTCGAGGTGATGGGTGACGAGGACGGTCGCGAGTTCGGGGTGTGTCCGGTGGAGTCGGTCTACGGTCTGCAGAAGGCGTTCTCGGGCGGCCACATCGAGGCCGGTCGACGGCTCGTCGAGCAACAGCAGCTGCGGGTCGGACAGCAGTGCGCGGGCGATCAGGGTCCGGCCGCGTTCGCCCTGCGACAGGTTCGTCCACGATGCCGACGCGAGTGCGCTCAGGCCGAGCATCTCGATCAGTTCGTCGGCGCGGGCGAGCGTCTCCGGCGCGGGCGTCCGATGATCCATCAGTTCGGTGGTGCCGGTCGCGCCCGTCAGCACGACCTCGCGGATCGACAGCGGCGACCGCAGCGGATGCCGTGGATTGACGTGACCGATGGACTCGCGCAACTTCCGGATCTCGACGCGGCCCAGCTGGTGGCCGAGGACGTGCACGGTGCCGTGAGTCGGGTGTTGTTCCGCGCCGCACAGACTCAGGATCGTCGATTTGCCCGCACCGTTCGGACCGATGAGCGCCCAGCGCTCGCCGGCCCGGATGGTGAGGCTGATGTCGCTGAGGATTGCGCGGGACTGCCGCACGAAGTCGACGGAGTCCAGGCGCAGCACATCGGGAGTCGTCACGGTCCGACGCTACCGAACCGCTCACGACTCCCTGAACGCAGAATGCGGGACGGGTGCCGCGATCCGGCACCCATCCCGCACTCTGTCGGGGGCGTGTCAGCCCAACGACCCGAGCGTCTTCAACCGCTCGTGGGCCTGCGTCATGATCGACTGGATCAGCTCGTCGCAGCTGGGCAGATCCTCGATCATGCCGACGACCTGACCCGAGGCGAGGACACCCGCGCGGGTGTCGCCCTCGACGAGACCGGCCTTCAGCAGCATCGGGGTGTTGCCGGCCATGATGACCTGCTGCCAGGTCCGTTCGCCCGACTTCTTCATCGTGCGACCGTCTTTGAGCATGGTCGTCCAACGCATGCCGGTCATCTGCTTGAACTCGTTGGCGTTTCGCGCCGCGGCGAACAGTGCCTTGACCGGGCTGCCGCTCTCGAGTGCCTCGACGAGCGGGGTGCGCAGCACGCGGTGGGGCATGCCGTCGACCTTCACCGAGACGACGGTGTCGTTCAGTCCGCGCTGCAGGTACTCCTGCTTGACCGAGTCGGGAACTGCGCTGTCGGACGTCAGCAGGAAGCGGGTTCCCATCGCGACGCCCTGGGCGCCGTAGGCGAGCGCCGCGGCCAGGCCGCGGCCGTCGAAGAAGCCGCCGGCTGCGACCACCGGCATGTCGATGTTCTTCGCTGCCAGCGCATCCAGCACCGAAGGCAGCAGCAGGGTGGTTGCGACCGGACCGGTGTGTCCGCCGCCCTCGCCGCCCTGCACGATGACGGCGTCGGCGCCCCACGAGGCGACCTTCACCGCATGCTTGGCCGCACCGATCGACGGGATCACGACGATCCCGTGGTCCTTGAGCTTCGCGATCAGCTCGGGCTTCGGGGCGAGCGCGAACGACGCGACCTTGACGCCCTCACGGATCAGTAGATCGATCCGCTCAGGAGCGTCGGTGGCATCGGCACGCATGTTGACGCCGAAGGGCTTGCTGGTCAGCGATTTCGTCTTGGCGATGGCCGCCTCGAGTTCGCCGTAGGTCATCGTCGCCGACGCCAGGATGCCGAGGCCGCCGGCGTTCGACGTCGCGGAGGTCAGCGATGGCCCGGACACCCAGCCCATGCCGGTCTGCACGATCGGGTACTCGATCCCGACGAGCTCGGTGAACGAGGTGGACAGACCGGCGGCCCTGGCCGCACTCATCGAACTTCCTTGTTGCGAACACCCTTGGGATCGAGCACGTCTCGGATGAGGCTCAGTTCCTCTGCGGTGGGTTGCCGCGTCTCCGGGGCGTCGGCGAGGCCTTCGATCTCGAAGCCGGTGTTCTCGGCGACCTCGTCGGCGGTGACCCCCGGATGCAGCGACAGCGCCCGCATCGTGTGATCCGCCCCGCCGAAGTCGAAGACGCCGAGGTTGGTGACCACCCGATGGATGTTGAGGTCGTCGAACGCGGGGTTGGCCGGGTCGACCTTGTCGAAACCGACGCCGGACACGATGTCGACCGACTCGCCGAAGACGCGGGCGGAGTGCCGTGCGACCCAGTAGCTGGTCGGATGGTTGATCGTGTTGCCGGGAGCCCCACGTACACCGAACATCTGGCGTGTCGGGTGCTGAAGCGGTCCGAACGCCGACAGGTTCTGATTGCCGTGACGGTCGATCTGGTTGGCGCCCATCACCACATGGCGACGACCCGACGCCACGACGTCGAACACCTTGCGGAACGGCATCCAACCCTCGATGGGGCCGGTCTTGCCGATCGGCGGGGTGTCGGCGAGGATCAGCGCCTCGCCGTCGGTGATCAGCAGGTCGGGCTCGGTCGTCAGACGTGCCAGGCGGGCGCCGAGCAGGGGGACGGGAGCCATCGGCGACGCCATGATCTCGCCAGCGCCGGCGAAGATGTCGGCGCACGAGATCACGCAGTACTCGGCCCTCGTGGCTTCGGCAGGGGCCTGGGTCTCGGCGGTGCTCATTGTCCGTCCTCCTTCTGCTCGTCCTGCCAGGCACTGACCTCGCGCTGGTAGGTCTCCTCGTCGACCTGGAGGAATCGGCGGGAGAACGTCTCCCACGTGTCGGGTTCCTTGGCACTGGCGACATAGAACTGCTGGAACTTCTCGTCGCGCCCGTACTCACCGGCAAAAGTGAAGTGAGCGCCGTTCGGTGTGTGCACCACCCGGTCGACGTTCATACGGTTCAGCAGAAGTCGCTGATGCGGAACGGTTTTCACCAGGACCTCGGTGGAGACGATCTGATCGGCCTCCAGGTAGCGGCGTTCGGCTGCCCCACAGTAGAGATCGTCGAAGTACGGGTCGACGCCGGTGTAGGCGGCGTTGCCGTGCGCGTCGGCCAGGTCGAGATGGACGAACGCGGCGTCGAGCTTCAATGCCGGCATCGCGACCAGCGTCTGGGTCCGCCCGTCGGCGTCCGGGTAGGGGGACTCGACGGTCTTGAGCTCGCCCTCCCAGAAGTTCAGGACATCGGAACCGAGCCCGGCCCGGATCGGGAGGAACGGCACACGGGCCGCGGCGGCCTCGAGGCCGCACTTGACCATGCCTTCGTCCATCTCACGCACCTCGATCTCGCCGTTGGTGCGCGCCTTGGCGAACCACGGGTCGTAGAAGGGGGCGGAATCCAGCGAGACGAAACCGTAGTAGGCACGGCGCACCTTGCCTGCGGCGCAGAGCAATCCGAGGTCGGGGCCGCCGTAGGTCACGACCGTGAGGTCCTTGACGTCCGAGCGGGCGATCGCGCGGACCAGTGCCATCGGCTTGCGGCGCGAACCCCAGCCGCCGATGCCGATGGTCATGCCGTCGCGGAGTTCCGCGACGACGTCATCGAGAGTGCTTGTCTTGTCGGTCGGCATCTCAGGCGTGTCCTCCGTTGTGAGAAGCGTTCGAGGTGAGTGGCTTTCCGGTCGAGACGAACGCGTCGCGATGCTCGTCGGCGACGCCGGCCAGGTTCAGCTCGAAGGTGAAGCCCTGTTCGAGGCGGTAGCTGGCCTTCACGTCGACCGGGTCGATGTGGTTGATGGCCTCCTTGGCCGCCCGGATGACCCGGGTGTCCTTGGCCGCGATGGCCTCGGCGACCTCGAGCGCGGCGTCGAGGAGCTCTTCGCGGGGCACGACGCGGTACACCGAACCGAAGTGCTCGAGCTGCTGGGCCGTCACGTTCTTCGCGGTGAAGTAGAGGGTGCGCATCATGTGTTGCGGCACCAGGCGCGCGAGATGTGTTGCTGCACCGAGTGCTCCGCGATCGACCTCCGGAAGGCCGAAGACCGCGTCGTCGGAGGCCACGATGACGTCGGCGTTGCCGACCAGGCCGATACCGCCGCCGACGCAGAAGCCGTTGACCGCGACGATCACCGGGACCGCACAGTCGTAGACGGCACCGAAGGCCGCCGCGCATCCGCGGTTGGCGCCGATCAGGGCGTCGAAGCCCTCGGTGGCCTGCATCTCCTTGATGTCGACGCCGGCGTTGAAGCCGCGTCCTTCGGCGCGCAACACCACGACATGCGTGGCCGGGTCGACGCCGGCTGCGGTGACCGCATCGGCGAGTTCGAACCACGCGGCCGATGGCAGCGCGTTGACCGGCGGGTAGTCGACCGTGATGGTCACGATGCCGGATTCGGTACGTGTCGTGGTGATCGGCACGCGTGCTCCTCTCGTGGCTGCGGTGTCAGCCTCGTGGGCTGCGCAAGCATTGAACCAAGCAAGTGCTTGGTTGTTTGGTAGGGTAGCACCCATGCAGACGCAGTCACAGGTCGAGCTGGGCCTGGTCGGGAAGGTTGTCCTGGTCACCGGTGGTGCACGAGGGGTCGGCGCGGGTATCACCCGGGTGCTGTCGGCGCTCGGCGCCCGGCCGGTGATCTGCGGTAGGAACGCGGACAACCTCGCCGACGACCTCCGCGACATCGACTTCTTCTCCTGCGACGTCCGCGACGCCGCCGCCGTCGAGACGATGATCGACGACATCGTCGGCCGCGCCGGCCGCATCGACGGGGTGGTCAACAACGCCGGTGGATCGCCCTTCGCGCTGGCCGCCGACGCCTCGGTCCGTTTCGCGAGCAAGATCGTCGACCTCAACCTCCTGGCGCCCCTCGCTGTGGCCAAGGCCGCGAACGCGGTCATGCAGTCGCAGCCGGACGGCGGCGCGATCGTCAATGTCTCGAGCGTCAGCGGGCACCGGCCGTCGCCGGGCACTTCGGCCTACGGTGCGGCGAAGGCCGGCCTCGACAACCTGATGACCTCGCTGGCCGTCGAATGGGCCCCGAAGGTGCGGGTCAACTCGGTCGTCGCCGGTCCCGTCGAGACCGAACAGTCGCACCTCCATTACGGAGATGACGCCGGGGTGGCGGCCGTCGGCGCCACCATTCCGCTCGGCCGGATGGCGACACCCGTCGACGTCGGGAACGCCGTCGCCTTCCTGCTCTCGCCGCTGGCCGGTTACATCAGCGGTTCGACGCTCACCGTGCACGGCGGTGGCGAGAAGCCGGCCTTCCTCGACGCCGCGACCGCCGGCAATGCCGTCTGATCCACCCGATCCACAAGTCTTTGCAGTTCAGAAAGGAAACACCTTGAGTAGCAAGCTGAATGAGGGCCGCGTCGTCATCGTGACCGGCGCCGGACAGGGTATCGGACGAGCCCACGCTCTCGCCTTCGCCGCCGACGGCGCCAAGGTCGTGGTCAACGACTATGCGGAGAACCTCGCTACCGAGGTCGTCGACGAGATCACCACGGCCGGTGGCGAGGCCGTCGCATCGGTGGGCGACGTGGCCGACTGGCAGAGCGGCGAGGCCATGGTGGCCACCGCTGTCGACACGTTCGGTCGGCTCGACGTTCTCGTCAACAACGCCGGTTTCGTCCGTGACCGCATGCTCGTGTCGCTCTCGGAAGACGAGTGGGACGCCGTCGTCCGCGTGCACCTCAAGGGGCACTTCGTCGGCCTGCGGCACGCCGCGGCCTACTGGCGTGCGGAGGCCAAGGCGGGACGCACCCCGCAGGCACGGATCATCAACACCAGTTCCGGTGCCGGACTGTACGGTTCGATCGGTCAAGGCAATTACGTCGCCGCGAAGGCGGGCATCTCCGCGCTCACCATCCAGGCGGCTGCCGAACTCGGCGGCTACGGCATCACCGTCAACGCGATCGCGCCGGCTGCCCGTACCGCGATGACCATGGGTGCCGGCGATGCGATGGCCGCACAGATGGCAGCTCCCGCCGACGGCTCGTTCGACGTGATGGACCCGGCGAACATCTCGCCGCTCGTGGTGTGGCTCGGCTCGCCCGAGTCGGCGTCGGTGAACGGTCGGGTCTTCGAGATCGAGGGCGGCAAGATCTCGGTGACCGACGGCTGGCAGCGAAGCGTCGAGCGGGACAAGGGATCTCGCTGGGAGGCCGCCGAGCTCGGTCCGGTGGTCGAGGAGATCCTGGCGAAGGCGCCGGTCCCCATGCCGGTCTACGGCGCGCGGTGACCTCGGCAGACAGAGATCAGCAGCGGGTCGCGGCGGCCCGGGCGTATGTCGACGCCCTGGTCAGCCACGACCCGTCGGCGGTGTCGTTGCATCCCGACTGCACCCGCGTCGAATTCGGCGTGCGGACCGGACGCAACGGACCGCACATCGCCCGCAGCCTCGCGAACGGTCCGCAGTTCCGCCTGATCCACCGGATCTCGGACTTCGCCGCGCAGGTCGACGGGCACAGCGTCACCACCCGGTACGTGGTGCACGTCCGGCCGCGGGCCCTGCGCCTCGGTGCTCCGGTGTCGGAGACCTTCGTCGTCGACGAGGAGAACCGGATCCGGGCGATTGTCGCGAGGTTCGGGCTGCCCCGGCCTCAATCCGTCTGAGCTGCAAGCAAAAAACGACCGAACCCACCACCCCGTGCGGGATGGTGGGTTCGTCGTCTGCGCTGGGACTAGGCGCCGGGTGCGCGCACGACCATCGGCACTCCGGGGAAGTACGCCGCCATCTCCGAGCGCGACTTGCGCAGGGCGGCGGTGCCGTAGCCGGATTTGCGGTACTGCGGGTGAATCCAGATGCGCAGGTCGACCTCGCCGTTCTTGAGCTCGCCGAAGACGAAACCCACCTTGGAGTCTCCCTCGACGGCAACGAGCCAGACGGCCTCCTCGGCGTCGACGCGGTCGGTGGCGGCGCTGATCTCGGCGGCTACGTCACCGGCCGGCGCACCCGAACCGTCGCCCGCGGTGCCGAGTTCGTCGGTGCGGGCCGCGAACAGTTCGGCGTCGGCCTGCGGGTCGAACGGACGCAGGTCGAGGGTGTCGCCGCTGCTGGCGGGACGCTCGGCCAGGGTGAAGGTGAGGGCGCTGTTGAGGTCGTCGAGCTCGGCCTGGTTCTTGCGGCGCTCGTCCTTGGTCAGCTGGTTCAGCTTCATGTCCAGGATCGCCTTGGCGCCCAGCTGCGACTTGCCGAGGAGCTCCGCGATGGCGGTGACGGCCTCGTCGTGATTCTCCGCGTCGACGATGGCGTCGAGGACCTCGTGTCGACGCTCCAGCGCGGTGAGCAGGGCGTCAGCGATGTCGCGGCGAGTGGTGGCCTGGTCAAGATCAGTCATGCTTCGATCCTAGGACACCCCCGGTGGGTCCGGGGGCCGGCCTCGCGGCTTCCTCACGCGCATCCGGCGCGTCAAGCTAGAACGTGTTCTACAGGCAATAACCGCCATTTTGGTGGTCCTTCTTTCCTGAAGCTGTAACACGTCCTAGTCTTGTGGCATGACGAACGAGGGTACGACGACCGCACCGACCGACTTCGATCACCTTCGCGGGGGTACGCACATGGGCGACCTGATGGTCGCCGCGCTCAAGCGCCACGCCGATCGCACGGTGCTGTCCCTGGGTGACACGGAGATGACTGGTGGCGAGATGGCCGCCGCGATCAGCCGCTACATCCAGGCCTTCGAGGGGTTGGGCGCGGGTACCGGCACCGCGGTCGGTCTGCTGGCGCTGAACCGCCCCGAGGTGCTCTTCGTCATCGGCGCCGGCCAGACACAGGGATGGCGGCGAACCGCGCTGCACCCGCTCGGATCGCTCGACGACCACGCCTACGTCCTCGCCGACGCCGGCGTCTCGACCCTCATCATCGATCCCGTGCCGATGTTCGTCGAACGCGCGGCCGCCCTGCTCGAACGCGTCCCCGGCCTGAAGCAGGTGCTGACCCTCGGTCCGGTGCCGGAACAGTTGTCGGCGCAGGCCCGTGACGTCATCGCCGAGGCGGAGAACTTCGAACCGAAGCCGCTCGTCGCCGCGCATCTGTCGCCCGACCACGTTGTCTCGATCACCTACACCGGTGGCACCACCGGAAAACCAAAGGGCGTCATCGGAACCGCGCGTGCGATGGCGACGATGACCCAGATCCAGCTCGCCGAGTGGGAGTGGCCGGAACACCCGCGGTTCCTGCTCTGCACGCCGCTGTCGCATGCGGGTGCGGCCTTCTTCATCCCGACCCTCATGAAGGGCGGGTCGATGGTGGTGCTGTCGAAGTTCGACCCGGCCGAGGTCCTCAAGACCATCGAGGAGCAGAAGATCACGGCGACGATGCTCGTGCCGTCGATGCTGTATGCGCTGATGGATCACCCGGACTCGCGGACGCGCGATCTCTCGTCGCTGGAAACCGTGTATTACGGTGCGTCGCCGATCAATCCGGTGCGTCTCGCCGAGGCGATCGAACGGTTCGGTCCGATCTTCGCCCAGTACTACGGACAGTCCGAGGCGCCGATGGTGATCAGCTACCTCGCCAAGGACGATCACCCGGGACCGGGGGAGGATCAGCGTCGCCTGAGCAGCTGCGGCCGGCCGTCGGCGTTCCTGCGCACGGCACTGCTCGGTCCCGACGACAAGCCCGTCCCCCAGGGCGAACCGGGCGAGATCTGTGTCGCCGGACCGCTTCTCGCCGGCGGTTACCTCGGTCTCCCAGAGCAGACGGCTGAGACCTTCCGCGACGGCTGGCTGCGCACCGGCGACGTCGCGCGGGAAGACGAGGACGGCTTCTGGTTCATCGTCGACCGCACCAAGGACATGATCGTCACCGGTGGATTCAACGTCTTCCCCCGCGAGGTCGAGGACGTCGTGGCCGAGCATCCGGCCGTCGGCCAGGTCGGCGTCATCGGTGTGCCGGATGAGAAGTGGGGTGAGGCGGTCACGGCGATCGTCGTGCTGCGTGCCGACGCGGACGCCGACGACGCTGCGAAGGAACGCATCACCGCCGAGATCCAGCAGACGGTCAAGGACCGCAAGGGTGCGGTGCAGTCTCCGAAGCGGGTCATCTTCGCCGACTCGTTGCCGCTGACCGCTCTGGGCAAGCCGGACAAGAAGGCGCTGCGGTCGCAGTATTGGGCCGACTCCGAACGCGGGGTCGGCTGACACCAGTCGTCGCTGAAAACCGCCGCTGAAAACCGCCCCTGAAAACCGCCCCTGAGAAGCGCACCTGGGAACCGCCCCCGAGAACCGCCCTCAGCAGCCGGGCCGTCGACATAGTGTCGTCGGACCGTCTGTAGAGGGTCGTTCTCAGGGGCGTTTTTCAGTGTTGGACAGGGCTGTTCGCGCCCGGTCGGACAGCGCTTCCCGGACCCACCCAGGTTCTTCAACGACGATGTCGTGGTCGAACAAAGTTGTCCACAGCGCGCGAACGGCGTGTCGGTGGTCGGCGAACCGGAGTTCGACGCGCCGTCGGGTTCCGCTGTCTGTCAGGGGCTTGGAGAATGCCGCGATCGACCGGATCTGCTCGACGGCATCGGCGGCGCACTCGATGACCACGTCGACCGGGTCGAAGGAAGACCGGAACGCTGCGCGTCGACGCTCCCAGATCTCGTTCAGATCCACGGCCTCGTCGCGCACCGCCGGCTCGTCGAGGACCTCGACCCCGCTCATCCGGGACAACCGGTACATGCGTTCATCCGTCCGGTCGTGCGGCCCGACACCGTGTGCGACGAGGTACCACGTGTCGCCGGCGATGATGAGTCCGACCGGATCGAGGATCCGCTCGCGTGCCTCGTCGGCGCCACGCGGGCGGTAGCGGGTGCGTATTCGTCTGCCCGCGAAGACCGCGAACTGCACCGGGTCGAGGGCGTCGAGATCCTCCGGCGCACGGACAAACCCCTCCGGGCGGACCAGAACCCGTTGAGCGGCTCGAACTGCGGTACCCCGGTAGGCCTCGGGCAGTGCCGCGGTGACCTTGCGCATCGCGCTGGCGAAGGCGGGGGAGTCGAGCCGGCCCGTTCCGGCCAGCAGCGACGTGGCCTCTTCGACGGTCAGTCCCGTGAGGTCGGTGCGATAACCCGGTACGAGCGAGAAGCCTCCGTGCCTGCCGCGCTCGGCGTACACCGGGACCCCGGACAGCGAGAGGGCCTCGATGTCGCGCAGCACGGTCCGCTCCGACACCTCGAGTTCGGCGGCGATCGTCGACGCGGTCACCCGATCGTGCTTCTTGAGCAGCATGAGGACCGCGATGAGGCGTTCGGCGCGCATGCCGAGAATCTTCTCTCACAAACATGACAGAAGGTGTCAGGTTTCCGGGTTTGACTGGTCTTATCAGTCATCGAGAGAGGAAAGACCATGAACGCACCGACCACCCCGCCGGATCCCCGCCCGGCCTTCGCAGCCGCCACCACCTGGGTCACCGGACTGCTCTCCGCGGTGACCGCCGAGCAGCTGGACGCGCCGACGCCGTGCGACGAGTTCGACGTCGGCACGCTGGGGGCTCATCTGCTTGCCACGGCACAACGAGCGGCCGCGCTACCCGAGGGGGTCGACGTACGCACCATGCCGTTCATCGCCGACCGTTTCGACGCGGAGGAGTACGCGGCAGTCGCGGCGCGGGCGATCGACCTCTGGTCCGATGACGCCATGCTCGCCAGGATGGTCCAGGTGCCGTGGGGTGAGGTGCCCGGCGCCGGCGCGCTGTGGGGTTACGTCAACGAAGCTCTCGTGCACGGATGGGATCTAGCGGTCGCGACCGGGCAACCGTCGGAAGCGGTGCCGGAAGCCGCCACCGCGACACTCGCCATCGTCCGTAGGTTCATCCGGTCCGAGATCCGCCAGGACCCGAACGTGCCCTTCGGCGTCGTCATCGAACCCCGCCCGGGCGCGGGACCCGTCGAGACCCTGGCGAACTGGTCTGGGCGCGAGTCCGCTGCATGGCTGCCCGCTGCGACTCGATGAACGCGACGCACCTTCTTGCTCTCTGAGGTGCGAAAGCGCCGTCGCCCCTTTGCTCCCTGAGGTGCGAGCGCAGCGAGCCACGAAGGGCCGGCGAACTATCTCGCCGGGCCTTCGTGGCTCGTCGCTTACGCTCCCTGCGCCTCAGGCAGCGGGGGGCGGTGTCGCTTCGCTCCTCGCGCCTCAGGCAGCGGGAGTGGTGTCGCTTTCGCTCCTCGCGCCTCAGGCGGCGGGAGTGGTGTCGCTTTCGCTCCTCGCGCCTCAGGCGGCGGGAGTGTGTCCCGTTCGTCGGATCAGGAAGCGGGACGGGGCTCGCAGATGACGACCGGGATCGTCCGGTCTGTCCATGCGACGTAGGTGTCGAAGTCTGCGTAGACGTCGACCAGTTCCGGCCACACCTCGGCGCGTTCGGTCTCGTTCGCGGTGCGCGCGACGAGGTCGAACGTCTCCTTGCCGAGCTGGATGGTGACGTCGGGGTTGTCGCGCAGGTTGAGGTACCAGGCAGGGTGTTTCGCCGAACCGCCCTGCGACGCGACGACGACGAACTGGTCGCCGCGACGGAGGTAGACGAGCGGCACCGTCCGGGGTTCACCCGACTTGCGTCCGATGGTGGTGAGCAGGAGCACCGGCGCGGGCTTTTTCAGTCCCGCGCCGACGCGCCAGGTGCCACCGATCCGGCCGCCGGTCGCCTTGTACAGGCGGGTGTTGATCCGTGAGCCGACCTTGATGAGGGTGCCGACGATCGGCGAATCGAGTTGTGCGGGCTTCTTGTCCGGGTCGAGGAGAGGCATCTCAGATGCGCTCGAGGATGGTGCCGGTGGCCATCGCGCCGCCCGCGCACATCGTGACGAGAGCGGTCTGACCGTCGCGACGCTCCAGCTCGTGCAGTGCGGTCGTGATGAGGCGGGAACCGGTGCTGCCCACGGGGTGTCCAAGGGCGATGGCGCCGCCGTTGACGTTGACGCGATCCATGTCGGCGTTGTGGACCTGGGCCCAGCTGAGCACGACCGAGGCGAAGGCCTCGTTGATCTCGACGATGTCGATGTCGGACAACGACATCCCCGACTTCGCCAGGACACGTTCGGTCGCCTGGACCGGGCCGTCGAGGTGGAAGTGGGGTTCGGAGCCGACGAGCGCCTGCGCCTTGATGCGGGCGCGCGGGGTCAGTCCGAGGGCGCGGGCCCTGGCCTCGTCCATGATCAGCACAGCAGCGGCGCCGTCGGAGATCTGCGACGACGTGCCGGCGGTGTGGATGCCGCCCTCGAGGACGGGCTTGAGTGCCGCCAGGGATTCGAGGGTGGTCTCACGCAGACCCTGGTCGCGGCTGACATCGATGATGTTGCCGGTGAGCTCGCCCTCCTTGGTCCGCTCGGGTGCCTTGAACGAGAGGATCTCGCGGTCGAACCGGCCCTCGTCCCAGGCCTGGCGGGCGAGGCGCTGGCTGCGCTCACCGAGTCCGTCGACGTCGGCGCGGGTGATCCCGCGACGCTTCGCGATGCGCTCGGCCGCCTCGAACTGGTTCGGCAGGTCCACGTTCCACGAATCGGCGTGGTACGGGCCGGCGCTGGTGCCGACGTTCGCGCCGAGCGGCACGGTGGTCATCGTCTCCACGCCGCAGGCGATGCCGACCTCGATGGCGTCCGAGGCGATGAGCCCGGCGATGAGGTGATTGGCCTGCTGGGCCGAGCCGCACTGGGCGTCGATCGTCGTGGCGCCGGTGTGCTCGGGGAGTCCGGCCGACAGCCAGGCCTTCCGGGAGACGTTGCCCGCCTGCGAGCCGGCCTGCGTGACGCAGCCGCCGATGACCTGCTCTACGAGTGCCGGGTCGATACCGGCCTTCTCGATGAGTCCACGCTGCGTGATGCCCAGCAACTCCTCTGCATGGAGGCCTGACAACCACCCGGCGCGCTTGCCGATCGGCGTGCGTACTGCTTCCACGATGACCGGAACGCCCATTTCCACTCCTTCGTTCACCCGGCGGAACCAGTTCCGTCGTCTGCGGGTAGACGGCGCTTCGACGGAGGTGTCGAGGCCGTGCATTCAAGCTAGAACATGTTCTATCTTTGCGTCCATGGGCAGTCTTCGAAGCCTGGTCGCCGCCACGTCTGGCTGCGATCCGACGCCGGTCTGACGCCCGCTGGAACGTGGTGGATGTTACTTGTTCCGAGAGCGAAGTCCCCAGGTGGGGCTGTATACCGCGGCCCAAAACTAGAACAAGTTCTCATCGGGGGCTGTCGCGTGTGTCACAATGTGGTCTAATGAGATTGAAACAGGTTCTAAATCTCCAGCGAGGTGGTGTGACGTGACCCAGGCCCAGAGTGCCCCGATCGGCAGTGAGCCGACCACGGCGGATTCTGCGCGCACGAGCCCTTCCGACGTCGTCGCGAAGTGCCCGTTCATGGAGCAGGAGGGTTGGGACTTCACCAACCCGGATCTGCTCGAGCAGGGAATCCCAGTGGAGGAGTTCGCGCAGCTCCGCAAGACCGCGCCGGTCTGGTGGAACGCCCAGGCGCCCGGTAAGGGTGGTGGTTTCCACGACGGCGGGTACTGGGTGATCTCCAAGCACGCCCACATCCGCGAGATCTCCAAGAACAACGATGACTGGGAGACCAACGCCAACGGCGTGATCATGCGCTTCGAGGACGACATGACCTCGGAGCAGATCGAGATCACCAAGGCGCTGCTGATCAACCACGATCCGCCGGAGCACACCCGTCTGCGCAAGCTGGTCTCCAAGCTGTTCACCCCTCGTGCGGTGCATTCGCTCGAGGAGAAGCTCGACGACGCCGCTCGCGAGATCGTTTCGCGCGCAGCGCAGAAGGGTTCCGGCGACTTCGTCAAGGACGTCGCCGTCGACCTGCCGCTGCTGGCCATCGCCGACCTCCTCGGTGTCCCCCAGGAGGACCGCGAGAAGCTGTTCGACTGGTCGAACTCGATGATGAACGCCGATGATCCGGACTACACGACGGATCCGCAGCAGGCCAACGCCGAGATCCTCGGCTACGGCTACCAGATGGCCGAGGAGAAGCGCCGCAACCCGGGTGATGACATCGTCACCAAGCTGGTGAACGCAGACATCGACGGACAGTCGCTCGATGAGACCGAGTTCGGCTTCTTCTTCATCCTGCTGACCGTCGCGGGCAACGAGACCACGCGTAACGCCATCAGCCACGGCATGAACGCCTTTCTCGATCATCCCGATCAGTGGGAGCTGTTCAAGAAGGAGCGGCCGGCGACCGCGGTCGACGAGATCGTCCGCTGGGCCACCCCGGTCAACGCCTTCCAGCGAACCGCCAAGCGCGACACGCAGATCGGCGGCGTCGACATCAAGAAGGGTGAGCGCGTCGGCCTGTTCTACGGCTCGGCCAACTACGACGAAGAGGTGTTCGAGGATCCGTTCTCGTTCAACATCCTCCGCGATCCGAACCCGCACGTCGGTTTCGGTGGCAACGGTGCGCACTTCTGCGTCGGCGCCAATCTCGCGCGTATGGAGATCAACCTGATGTTCAACGCGCTGGCCGACCTCGTCCCCGACATCACCAAGCTCGACGCACCGCGTCGTCTCCGCCACGGGTGGATCAACGGTGTCAAGGAACTCCGCGTCGACTACGGGACGAAGTGACCGCAGCTGAAGAGGCGCCCGCCTACCTGAACATCGACCGCGAGAACCATCCAGCGGTCGTGGCGGGGCGTCGTTCCCGAGAGTTCGTGGAGTCTCGCGACAAGCAGGCGTGGATCGACAACTTCGCGCCGGACGCGATCGTCCAGGATCCGGTGGGCCCCTCGATGTTCGACCCGGAGGGTGTCGGATTCCGGGGGTACGACCGCATCTCGGAGTTCTGGGACAAGTCGATCGCGGCGACCGAGAGCATCGAGTTTCGCTTCGACGAGGAGATCATCTGCGGGAACGAGGTCGCCTACATCGGCAGCATCGTCACCCACATCGCAGGTCACGTCTCCGAGGCGCGCGGCGTGTTCACCTATCACGCCGACTCCGAGGGCCGCCTCTCGGCGCTCCGGGCCTACTGGGAGGTCGAGAAGACGATCAACTCGGTGCGCAAGGCCTGACCTCGCGCAACGATCCGCCGCGGGCGGGACCGGTGACCACGTCACCTGTCCCGCCCGCGGTTTTTTCGTCCGATCCGTCGTTACAGCCGGCGGGGAGAGGCGGAAGATGAGTCGAGGGATCGTCGACACGAAAGGTGTGAGAACTCGGAGTCTGGCGCGATCGACCAGTTCGACGCGGTGTACCGCGAACACGTTGCGGGGGTCTGGCGCTACGTGCGTACCCGCGTGCCCGCAGACCCCGACGCCGACGACGTGACCGCGGAGGTGTTCGCGAAGGCGATCCGTTCGCGAGACGGCTTCGACGACCGGCGCGGCACGATCGGCGCATGGCTCATCGGGATTGCCCGGCACGTCGTCGCGGACTGGTGGGCACGCAACGCTCGAGAGGTCCCCGTGGCCGAGGTGGACGTCGACACCGACCGTCCGGCGGCCGCGGAGGATCCGGAGACGGCGATGCTGCGGGAGGCAGAAGCTGACGACGTCCGCAGCAGATTGTGGGTGCTCACCGCCAGGGAGCGTGAGGCGGTCACGCTTCGGTTTGCCACCGAGCTGACCTCCGAGGAGATCGGAGCGGCGATGGGGATCTCGGCGACCGCCGCCCGGATGTTGGTCTACCGGGGCGTGGCGAAGCTGAGGGAGGTGATGCCGCGGTGACGCCGCAGGAACCGTACGAGGACGAGGCGGCCTTCGATCCGGTCGAGGTCGCGGCCGCCGAGCGTCTCGACGAGGAGATCGCCGCCGTTCTGTCCGGTTCCGTCCGACCGGGATCGGCGGACTCCGACCTGGTCGCGATGGCGGGCGCGTTCCGGCGCGGGCCGTCGGTATCGACGTATGCCGCCGTGGAACGACGGGTGGCCGAGGCGAGACCGCGAAGAAGTCGATGGCGGTGGTCGCCGGCCCAGGTGGCCGCGGCGGTGCTCGGCACAGTGCTGGTCGTCCACGGGGTCGTCAACATGGTTGCCGGTGAATGGATCTCGACGTCGCTCGGTGAACCGCACAATCAGCACGCGATGATCGACGGGGGTCTCGCGTTCATCGCCATCGGTGCCGCGATCGCGGTGGCGTCGACGCGGCGGCGCTGGTTGCCGGTGGCGGTCATCGTCGGGGTGCCGCTCGGGTTGATCATGGGTGGTCGCGGCGTGCACGAGATCGGGGTGTTCGCGTGGGGCGCCGTGGCGCACGGGGCGGCGGGGCTGGCGGCGATCGTTCTGTTGGTCACATACTCGGTCGCGTGGCGTTACAGCCGCAGGCGAGGACGGGAAGAACCGGTATGAGATCACTACATCGAGTCCGGAACCACATGCGCGCGTTCGGGCAGGCGAAACGTCATCGCACCGACCTCGTCCGGCAGCTCGGGCGCCGTCCCTTGCTCGCCGGGGCGACCGTCGGGGTGGAGGGCGCGCTGTTGCTGTCCAACAAGGTGGACCCGAAACTCAAAGAGCTCGCCGAACTCAAGGCCGCCGGGATGGTGAGCTGCGAGTTCTGTCTCGACATCGGGTCGGCGCTGGCTGTGAGTTCCGGTGTCACCGAACAGCAGATGCGCGACCTGCCGCGGTATCAGACGTCGTCGGCCTACAGCGAGGTCGAGAAACTCGTCATCGCCTACGCGGAGGCGATGACCATGACCCCGGCGGTGGGTGACGACCTGGCGGACCTGCGTCAACGCCTCGGTGAGCACCTCACGGAGACGCAGATCGTCGAACTCGCGATGACCGTCGCCTGGGAGAACCAGCGGGCGCGACTCAACCAGTCGCTGGGCGTCCGCCCGACCGGGATGTCCGACGGCGCGGCCTGCGCTCTGCCCGAACGGGTTTCGTAGCATTCACGCGCATATGGCGCGCATGAATGCTACGAAACGCCGGTCAGTGGAGCGGCTTGTCGGCTCCGACGAGCCACATCGAGAAGTACTGTGAGCCACCGCCGTAGGCATGACCCAGGGCCTTGCGGGCTCCGTCGACCTGGTGGTCTCCGGCCTTGCCCATGACCTGGATCGCGGCTTCGGCGAAGCGGATCATGCCCGACGCGCCGATCGGATTCGACGACAGCACGCCGCCCGAGGCGTTGAGCGGGATGCGACCACCGATCTCGGTGTCGCCCGACTCGGTCAGCTTCCAGCCCTGGCCTTCGGCGGCGAACCCGAGGTTCTCCAGCCACATCGGTTCGAACCACGAGAACGGCACGTAGATCTCGGCGACGTCGATCTCGTCGAGCGGGTTGCTGATGCCACCCGCCTTCCACAGGGCGGCAGCAGCGTCGCGGCCGGCCTGCGGGCTCACCACGTTGCGGTGTGCGAAGGACAGCGGCTCGGTGCGCATCGCGGTGGCGTGAATCCAGGCGACCGGATTGCCGGCGGCGACCGCGTCGTCGGCGACCTGTTCGTCACCGATGACGACCGCACACGCGCCGTCCGACGACGGGCACGTCTCGTCGTAACGGATGGGGTCCCAGAGCATCTGCGAGCTCATGACCTTCTCGACACTCTGATCTGGCTGGTGCAGGTGCGCCAGCGGATTGAGTGCACCGTTGCGTCGGTCCTTTGCCGCGACCATCGCGCCGATGTGCTCGGGTGCGCCCGACTGGCGGATGTAGGAGCGCACGTGCGGGGCGAAGAAGCCGCCCGCGCCGGCGCCGACCGGCTTGGTGAACGGCACCGGGATCGACAGCGCCCACATCGCATTGGACTCGGACTGCTTCTCCCAGGCGACGGCGAGCACACGCTTGTGGACGCCCGCGAAGACGAGCGATGCGGCGACATTCGCCGTCGATCCGCCGACCGAGCCGGCGGTGTGCACGCGGATCAGACGCTTGCCCACCGCGCCGATGGCCTCGGCCATGGCGAGCTCGGGCATCATCGACCCCTCGAAGAGGTCGGGTGCCTTGCCGATGACGATCGCGTCGATGTCGTCGAGAGAGACCTTGGAGTCGATCAGTGCCGCGTCGATGGCCTCACGGACCATCCCGGCCATCGTGACGTCGGAACGCTTGGCGACATAACGGGTCTGGCCGGTACCGAGGACCGCCGCACGGTTCTTGTGTCCCATCAGTTCCCGCCTCCGGAGTTGTTCTGGGCGCTCAGGGTGACCACCATGTTCTGCTGCAGCAGCGGTCCGCTCGTCGCATGGGCGACGGCGGTTCCCGCGTTGCCGCTGAGGATTTCGTGCGCTGCGTAGCCGATGCGCTGCAGGCCGGCCGAGAACAGCGAGTTGCCGGCGAGCGCGCCGCCGGACGGGTTGATCCGCACCGAATCCGGGAGACCGAGGGCGTTGCGCACGATGATCTCCTGGTGGGAGTACGGCGCGTGGATCTCGGCGACGTCGACGGCGCGGTTCGCGTCGCCGAACGCGGTGTCGCCGGCGAGCTTCGTCGACGGCGAGACGGTGAGGTCCCGAGAACCGAAGTTCGGTGTGTCGATGCGATGGTCCCAACCGGTGACGAACGCCGGATTGGCGACCAGCTCACGGGCTTTGCGCTCACTCGCGATGACGACCGCGGCGGCCGCGTCGGTGTAGGGCGCGATGTCGTGGCGACGCAGCGGATTCGCGATGTAGTCACCCGCCAGCAGATCGTCGACCGATCCGCCGGAGGTGCGGGCGCCGACGGCAGCCATGTCGGCCTCGGTCCAGGTGCCGGCGTCGATGCCGGCACGTGCCTGCAGCGCGGCCAGCGACCGGGCGTCGGGGTGCAGCGGCGCGACCGTGTAGGGGTCGGTCTGCAGCGCGAGGGTCTGGTCGGTGTTGCCCGCGGACGCCTTGCCGAAGCCGTAGGCGAGCGCCAGGTCGACCTCGCCGGTGGCGATCTTGACCCAGGCCTCGTACAGCGCCCAGGCGCCGTCCATCTCGACGTGGGACTCGTTGATCGGCGGCATCGCACCGATCGAGTCGATCGCGGAGATGAACGAGAATGCACGTCCGGCAAGGTAATCCGACGATCCGCTGCACCAGAACTCGATGTCGGTCCGGTTGATGCCGAGCTCGGCGTAGAGCTTGTCGAAGCAGGGGATGAGCATCTCGACACCGTTGGTGGTGCCGTGGGTTCCCTCCACGTTGGGGCTGTGGGCGAACCCGATGATCGCGATGGGTGGCAGTGTCATCAGAGGTGGTCCTTGTAGGTCTCGTACTCGGCGTCGGGTTCACCGGTGGGGGCGAAGTGGCTGATGTTGCCGATCGAGTGCTCCCACTCGTCCTCGGGCAGCCAGACGGCCTTGACGCGCATACCCATTCGGACGTCGGCGGCCTCACAATCCAGGATGAGGTGCAGGAAGGGGATGTCGGCGCCGTCGAGAAGCACGTACGCCGCGACGTACGGCGGTTTGATCCGCTGACCCTGGAACGGCACGTTGACGATGCAGAATGTCGTCACGATGCCGGTGTGCGCGAGTTCGACTCGTTCGACGGCCGGCGACCCGTCGGCGGGGCTCACCCCGCGGGGCGGGAAGTAGACGCGGCCCTCGTCGACGCCCGAACCGATCCGGGTGCCGATGAGCTTGCCTGCCTTCAGTCCTTCGAGGTAGACCGACTCCTCCTCGTTGGCCGAGTGCGTGATCTCGGTGGTGATGGGAGTCGGGATGACGACGAGGCCGGTGTCGGCGCCCTTCGGTGCCTCGGCGGTGTTCTCCGGTGCGGCGTCGCCACTTTCGCCCGGTGCGAAGTAGGCGATGTCGTCGATACGGCCGATGCGTGCCGCGGAGAATACCGCGTGCACGCGCTGACCGGTCGAGATGTCCGACGGGGAGTCGACCGAAACCGCATGCAGCAGTGCGGTGTCCGCGCCGTCGAGTTTGATCAGCGCCCACGCGAACGGCTTGTCGAGCGGTTGACCCGGCACCGGGTCGTCGTGCCAGGTCCAGCTGGTGACGGTGCCGACAGTCGAGACCTCCACGATCTCCGTCGACTGCTGTCCGGTGACGGGATCGAATTCGACCGGCGGCACGGACACTTTGCCGTCACTGCCCTTCGACCCCACGATCCGGCCGTCGCGCAGTGCGAGCGCGAACTGGCTCAGCACCGGGCCCAGCGACCGGGTGTAGTCGAAGGAGTTGATCAGGGGAGCGGTCAGGATCGGGGACTTCGGCTCGGGCACCGTGGCAACGGGACTGGCGATGGGGTTGCCGGCGGCGGGAGACGTTACGCTCATGCTCACAACTTGAGTAGAACACGTTCTAGTATTGGACACAAGATGCATGTCAGGCCGTGAGAATCTGCACGGTCCGGTGAGAGGGGAGTGCGAGTGAAGCTCGGTCTGCAACTCGGTTATTGGGGTGCCGATCCGATCCCGAACGCGCCGGAGTTGATCGCGGTCGCGGAGGAATGCGGGTTCGACGCGGTGTTCACCGCGGAGTCCTGGGGGTCGGACGCGTACACGCCGTTGGCGTGGTGGGGCGCGGCGACATCGCGCATCCGGCTCGGTACGGCGGTGGCCCAGTTGTCGGCGCGTCCGCCGACATCGCTGGCCATGCATGCGCTGACCTTGGATCACCTCTCGAACGGCCGGCACATCGTCGGCCTCGGTGTATCCGGGCCTCAGGTGGTGGAGGGGTGGTACGGCGAACCGTTCGGAAAACCGTTGGCGCGCACCCGCGAATACGTCCAGGTGGTCCGCGACGTGCTCGCCCGCGCCGACAAGGTGACCAACGACGGGCCGCACTATCCGCTGCCGTATCCCGCCGACGCGCCCGGCGCCACCGGACTCGGCAAGCCACTCAAGCCGATCACCCATCCGCTCCGCGCCGACCTCCCGATCTGGCTCGGCGCCGAAGGTCCGAAGAATGTCGCGCAGACCGCCGAGATCGCCGACGGCTGGCTCGCCATCTTCTTCAGCCTCGGACTCGCCGACCAGTACAACTCCTGGCTCGACGAGGGTTTCGCCCGTCCGGGCGCCCGACGCAGTCGTGAGGACTTCGAGGTCGCCGCCACCGTGCAGGTCGTCATCACCGACGACGTGGCGTCGGCGATCGAACGGTACAGGCCGTCGACGGCGCTGTACGTCGGCGGAATGGGCGCCAAGGAGAAGAACTTTCACGCCGAGCTCTACAAGCGGATGGGCTACGGCGACGCAGTCGACGAGATCGTCAGCCTGTTCCTCAGCGGCAAGAAAGCCGAGGCGATGGCCGCCGTTCCCGACGAGATGGTCCGCGAGACGATGCTCGTCGGCACCGCCGACGAAGTCCGTGCACAGATCAAGGAGTGGGAGGCCGCGGGCGTCACGATGCTGATGGTCACCGCCCGCGACACCGACACGATCCGGCAGCTGGCGACGCTGGTGTAGCACTCGCTGCTCCCTTGGGCGTGGGACCTTTCCGCTCCCTGAGGTGCGGGCGACGGGTCCCTCCGCTCCCTGAGGTGCGGGCGACGGGTCCCCTCCGCTCCCTGAGGTGCGAGCGCAGCGAGCCACGAAGGGTTGGTGAGGTCACCGCACCAGGCCTTCGTGGCTCGTCACTTGCGCTCCTCGCACCTCAGGCAGCGGACCTGGGTGGGTCGCGCTCCTCGCACCTCAGGCAGCAGGGGGGCGTTACTCGTCGAGGCTGTCCATGATCTCCGCGAGCGTCTCGTCGGCAAGCGGGAACGGTTGGTAGATGGCGACATCCGTGGCGATGTCGTGCGAGCGTGCACGGATCGTGGCGGCCACGTCGCGGGGGCTGCCGTGGGCGGCGATGAGTTCGAGGAGTTCGTCGTCGACGAGTCCGACCATCTCGGCCCAGCGACCCTGCTTCGACAGCAGGTTGAGTTCGGTCTGCAGGTCGCCGTAGCCGTGCATCTCGAGGACCGGACGGTAGGCGGGCGTCGAGCCGTAGAACGACAACAGTCGCCTGGCCGCGCCGACCGAGGTCTCGAACTCCTCCTCAGTACGACCGGTGGCCACGATGATCTCCGGCACCACCGAGAAGTCCTCGCGACGGCGCCCCGACGTCGACAGTCCGGCGTCGACGCGCGGCAGGATCGATTCGCGGACGAACCGGTCGGTGGTGAACGGCATGACCAGCAGACCGTCGGCATGTTCGGCGACGGCGTGGGTCAACCGCGGTCCGAGGGCCCCGACGAAGATCGGCGGTACCCCGTGCGGGTTCGGTCCCGGGTTGAACATCGGCGTCATGAGCCGATGTCGGTAGAACTCGCCGTCGAATTCGAGGCGCGTGCCGTTTTGCCAGCAGTCGAAGATCGCGCGCAGTGCGGAGACGAACTCGACCATCCGGTCGACCGGACGCTCGAACGGCACCCCGAACCGCTTCTCGATCTGCGGGCGGATCTGGGTGCCGAGGCCGAGCGTGAACCGGCCGCCGCTGAGCAGCTGGAGATCGTTGGCCTGGTGGGCGACGGTGATCGGATTGCGCGGGAACGCGATCGCGACGTTGGTCATCAGCGCGACGTCGTCGACGCCGGCCGCACCGAACAGCGGACTGAAGACATCGTGCGGGCCGTCGAAGGTGAATACGCCGTCGATCCCGACGTCCCGGAGGGCCCGGGTGCGTTCGACCGCCTGCTGCGGGCCGAAGAGTGCGGTGTGGATTCTCACCGGGGGTCGGTGGCCCTCACTCGCCGGTGAACTCCGGTGTGCGCTTCTCGGCGAACGCACGGGGCCCGACCTTGGCGTCCTTCGACTTGAAGACCGAGACGCCGATCTTCGCGTCGAGCTCGAAGGCGTCGAGTTCATGCAGACCCTCGGTGTCACGGATGGTCTTGAGGATGCCCTGAACGGCGAGCGGGCCGTTGGCGGCGATCTTCTCGGCCAGCTCGAGCGCCTTGTCGAGGGCCTTGCCGTCCTCGACGACGTGGCCGATGAGGCCGTACTCGAGGGCCTCACGTGCGGTGACGTGGCGGCCGGTCAGCAGGATGTCGCAGGCGACGGTGTAAGGAATCTGACGGACGAGGCGGACCGCACTGCCACCCATCGGGTAGAGACCCCAACGTGCTTCGGAGACACCGAACTTCGCGCTCTCGCCGGCGATACGGATGTCGGTGCCCTGCAGGATCTCGGTACCGCCGGCGATGGCCGGGCCCTCGACCGCGGCGATCAGCGGCTTGGTCAGACGACGGCCCTTCAGCAGCGCCGGTAGCGACGCCGGGTTCCAGGCGCCGGAGTCGACGGTGTCGCCGGGGGCCTGCTTGTTCATGCTCTTGAGGTCGGCGCCGGCGCAGAAGTATCCGCCCGCGCCGGTGAGGATCGCGACCCGGATGTCGGGGTCGGAATCGACTTGATCCCAGGCCTCGGTCATGATCCGCATCATCTCGGTGGAGAGCGCGTTACGCGCCTCCGGACGGTTCATCGTGACGATGAGAATGTGTCCGCGCTTCTCGACGAGGCACTCGGGAGCCTTGTCGGTGACGGACTCGGTGGGGGTGGCTGTGGTCATCGCTGTCTCCCGGTCATATTCCGCACTTGCCCAGAACGATAACACGTTCTAATTTTGGAGCCATGGCCTATACGATCGCCGATCTCATCGAGCATGCCGTCGACCTGGTTCCCGAGCGCGTCGCGCTGGAATCCGGCGACCGCAGCCGGACATATGCGGAGCTCGAGGCGCGATCCAACGCGCTCGCCCACAAGCTCCGCGAGCTGGGTGTGCAGCCCGGCGACCGGGTGGGTCTGTACAGCAGAAACACCATCGAGTCGGTCGAGGCGATGATCGCGATCTTCAAGGCCCGGGCGGTCATGGTGAACGTGAACTACCGCTACGTCGAGGCCGAACTCGAGCACATCTTCACCGACTCCGGGATGAAGGTCCTGATCCACGAGCGCCGCTACTCGTCGCGCGTGTGCAACACGTTACCGAAATCGCCCTCCATCGAGTCCCGCATCGCCATCGAGGACGGGACGTCGGAGGACCTGTGCTGCGACGTGCACGGCGAGGCGATCCGCTATGAGGACGCCATTGCCGAGTCGTCGTCGGAACGCGACTTCGAGGAGCGGTCGAACGACGACCTGTACATGCTCTACACCGGCGGCACCACCGGGAAACCGAAGGGGGTCGTCTGGCGCCAGGAGGACGTGTGGCGCGTCCTTGGTGGTGGAATCGACTGGTACACCAGCGAACCCATCCCCGACGAGTGGCACCTCGCGAAGACCGGCGCCGAAGGTGGCCAGCTGGTCCGGTACCCGATCCCGCCGTTCATCCACGGCGGCTCGCAGTGGGCGATCTTCCAGTCGCTGTTCGCGGGCGGAAAAGCCGTGGTGTACCCCGAGTTCAGCGGATCGTCGGCCTGGGAGATCGTCGAACGCCACAAGGTCAACGTCGTGTTCATCACCGGAGATGCCATGGGTCGCCCCATGGTCGAGGCTCTCGGGCAGGGCAAGGAGTACGACCTGTCGAGTGTCGTGTCCATCGCCTCGTCCGCGTGTCTGTTCTCGCCGAGCGTGAAAGAGCAGTTCCTAGAACGATTCCCGAACGCGGTGATCGTCGACGCGATCGGCTCGTCGGAAACCGGCTTCGGTGGTCTGGGCATCGTCGCGAAGGGCACGCCGCACACCGGCGGCCCGCGCGTGAACGCCGACAGCGAGACCCACGTCCTCCGCGAGGACGGCACGCCGGTGGAACCGGGCAGCGGCGAGGTCGGGGTGTTGGCACGGTCCGGCCATGTGCCCCTGCGCTATCACAACGACCCGGAGAAGTCGGCGAAGACGTTCAAGGTCTTCAACGGCGTGCGTTACTCGCTGCCGGGCGACAACGCCGTGCTCGAGGCCGACGGCAGCATCACGATGCTCGGCCGCGGCTCGGTGTCGATCAACACCGGTGGCGAGAAGGTCTTCCCGGAGGAGGTCGAGGGCGCGCTCAAGGCGCATCCCGACGTTTTCGACACCGTCGTGGTCGGTGTGGCCGACGACCGCTGGGGTCAGCGCGTCGCCGCGGTGATCGCCGCCCGCGACGGAGCCCGACCCACCCTGGAGAGTCTCAACGACGTCGTCCGCAAGGAACTGGCCGGCTACAAGTGCCCGCGCAGTGTCTGGTTCGTCGACGAGATCAAGCGTTCGCCCGCTGGAAAACCCGATTACCGCTGGGGGGCGTCGGTCACCGCCGATCGACCCGCCGACGAAGCGCTGTAGAGCCAAAGGTGACAGAGGCGCTGTAGAGCGCCGGAAACGAGAAGAAACAGAATGCGTACAGAACTCGCCGACAAGTTCGGCATCGAGTACCCGATCTTCGGGTTCACCCCGAGTCAGGACGTCGCTGCGGCGATCAGCCGGGCCGGCGGACTCGGCGTGCTCGGCTGCGTGCGGTTCAACGAGGCCGAGGAACTCGACGAGGTCCTCGAGTGGATGCACGAGAACACCGACGGCAAGCCCTTCGGCGTCGACATCGTGATGCCCGCCAAGATCCCCACCGAGGGTTCGAAGGTCGACCTGGATTCGATGATCCCGCCGGAGCACCGCGCGTTCGTCGAGCGCACCCTCGACGACCTCGGTGTCCCGCCGCTGCCCGGTGAGGAACGCGTGAACTCGGGTGTGCTGGGCTGGCTGCACTCGGTGGCCCGCTCGCACGTCGACGTCGCGATGGAGCATCGTCGCAAGTACGGGCAGATCAAGCTGATCGCGAACGCCCTCGGCTCGCCGCCGTCAGACGTCATCCAGACCGCGCACGACAACGGCGTGCTCGTCGCGGCTCTTGCGGGCGCGAAAGACCATGCGCTGCACCATGTCGAGGCCGGTGTCGACATCGTCATCGCGCAGGGTTACGAGGGAGGCGGCCACACCGGCGAGGTCACCTCGATGATCCTGTGGCCCGAACTCGTCGACGCGGTCGGCGACTCCGCCCCGGTGCTCGCCGCCGGCGGCGTGGGCAGCGGCCGCCAGATCGCCGCCGCCATCGCGCTCGGCGCACAGGGTGTGTGGATGGGGACATACTGGCTGACCGCCGCGGAGTACAAGCTCGGCGTGCCCGAGGGTTCGGACAAGCCGTCGACCGTGCAGCAGGCACTGCTCAAGGCGACTTCGCGGGACACGGTGCGTCGTCGTATCTACTCTGGCAAGCCGGCCCGTCTGCTGAAGACCGCCTGGACCGACGCCTGGGACGCCGAGAACGCCCCCGAGCCACTGCCGATGCCGTTGCAGAACTTGCTCGTCGCGGAGGCGCACGCCCGCATCTCCGCGGCCGACAACCCCGACGTCGTCGCCATGCCGGCAGGCCAGATCGTCGGACGCTGCAACGCGATCACCCCGGTCGCCGACCTCATCGCCGACCTCGTCAGCGAGTACGAGGAGGCCGTCGGCCGGATGAACAAGACGCTACACAGCTGACCCGCTCCACAAACCCACCCCTTTTCGGCAAACCCAGCTCACGGGTGGTGATCCTGACGAAAAGGGGTGGGTTTTCTTGTGGACCAGCGCGCACGCCTAGTTCAAGAAGAAGACGCCTACTATTGCGAAGCCGGCGATGAAGACCAGGGCCCCGGTCGCGATGCCGGTGCACACCTGGCGCGTTCGTCCATGGGCGACCGTTCCGACTACGCCGATGACGAGGAGTAGAACGACGAGAACGAGTCCGAGCCCCCACAGCAGTGCGTAAGCGAGCATCGAAACGGCTAGTGCCGCAATCGCCGCGAACGGGGTTGCCGGGCCGAAAAAGCGTTTATCCATTTCGCTAGGCTCCTAAAGGAATCAGGACGATGCCGCTGACGCATGCGGCCATAGCGATTACCGCCGACCAACGGCGTGCAGAACTGCCGCCGATCAAGAGCAAGAACGCGACGACAAGAGCGGCGGCGACGACGACGGAACGGGTGACAGTAGCCGACGGGGGATCGAAGACATGGGGCGCAACGAAAATCGCGACCATGAGGATGGCCGCGTGATCGATTCTGCTCTCGAATCAGCTGGCCCTCGGGCCTGGCCTGTCCATTCCGCCGGGGTGAGGTTAAGGACTGGGTTCCCGGCGAGAGGTGCTTCCAGGTCGAGGCTCGCCTTAAGCGCGAATATCCCGTTCGCGATGGAGACGAGGTTCGAGGGCTTCCATGATGTGACTTCGTTGTAGCTAGGCGGCATCGCTAAAGTGGCGCCCTCGTTGAACGTCCATCAGGATTGGCAGCGGAACCGGGTGGTCCGTCGCAGGTCCGACACGTGCGGGGTACGCGACCGCGTCGCGGATGAGCTTCTCGCTACTCTGATCCGTTTCGACGGTGGTGTCTCGGCATGCCATCACCAGCTCTGCGAATGCCGATACAGCATTGGAGGCATTCGACAAGGAGCTTTGGATCTGACGATCACCGTGCTCAGCGATACCTGACATGTCGTCAGTCGCGCCTCGGAAAGAGTCAGCGAGTGTGCTGAACGTTTGGGTCATAAAGCTGGTTCCGAGGCGAGCATTGAGGCTGAGGTCGCCGATGCGGGTAGCACAACCGTGAATCTGGGTGGCGACCGAAACCAGCGACGGCGCCTCTACGATTAGTTCTGACATCATCTCCCCCCGGATGTTCCGGTCGAAGCTAGCACGCACAACGCAGTCCTGGCGTTTAGCCCTCGTCTATGTCGTTCACACACTAGCGGTGACCAATGGGTTCGCTGGGGAACGATCCACATGCAGCGGCAGGATCGCGGGCCGAGGCGTCCGATAGACCCACCCCTTTTCCGTAGACACGCCCCATCGACGTCGGGCGGGTTTACGGAAAAGGGGTGGGTTTGTGTCAGGGGCGATAGATGCGACCGTCACGCCGCCAGGTCGGCGGGGTGGGGTCGGCGGCCAGCAATCGCTTCACCGTCTTGAACGTGGCCGTCTCCGGGAGCGAGTCGACGATCCGCACGCGGTGCGGCCACTGCTTGGGACCGAGATCGTCCTGCGCGGAGAGGAACTCGGCGAAGTCGTCTGGGTGCAGGACGGAATCCGCGACGAGCACCGCCTCGATCTCGTCGCCGATCTCCACCGGGATACCGTGGACCGCAACTTGGCGAATCTCGGCATGGCGGAGCAGGATCCGCTCGATAGGGCCGGTGCCGAGGTTCTCACCGTCGACGCGGAGCCAGTCGCCGAGGCGCCCGGCGAAGTGCAGATAGCCGTCGTCATCGACCCAGGCGAGGTCGCCGGTGTGGTAGACACCGCCGCTCATGCGCTCGGCGGTGGCGTCGGGGTCGTTGTAATAGCCGGCGAACAAACCGGGGCCGGAGGTGTTCACGATCTCACCGATCACGCCGGGCGGCACGGGTTCTCCGGACTCGACGTCGACGACGGCCGTCGGTTCACGCAGGGGACCCAGCGCGTCGTGGGGAGTGTCCGGCGTGCGGGTGATGGCGACACCGCCCTCGGTGGAACCGAAACCGTCGACGACCCGGCAACCGAACCGCTCGGCGAAGCGCTGCCGGTCCACCGCCGACGCCTCGTTGCCGTACATGATCCGCAACGAACTCGACGCGTCGTCGGGATGCGGGTCGGTGGCGAGGATGTAGTTCAGCGGCTTGCCGACGTAGTTCGCGTAGGTCACGCCGTAGCGGTGGAGATCGGCGACGAAGCCGCGCGCAGAGAAGCTGCGGCGCAACGCGATCGACGCTCCGCCCGCGACCGCGACACTCCACCCGGCGATCATCGCGTTCGAGTGGAACATCGGCATCGACAGGTACACGACGTCGTCGGCGCCGATCTCGAAACGCTCGGCGAGCATCGGGCCGCTGACCGCGAAGGTGCGATGTGTGCAGCGCACGGCCTTCGGGTCGCCGGTGGTTCCCGACGTGAAGATCAGCATCAGCAGATCGTCTGGCGCGGCGTCCACGACCGGTGCTGCTGAACCGGACGCAACCGCGGCCGACCACTCCGGACCGTCGATGTCGACGGCACGGACGTCGCTGAGGTCGACGTCGGTCAGCAGTTCGCGGGTGTCGTTGCCGTACAGCACGATCTGGCAGTCGGCGCGTGCGACGTCGGCAGCGAGCGCGGTACCTCGCCGGGTGGTGTTCAATCCGACGAGGACGAAGCCATGCCGTGCCGCGGCGGCGAACAGTGCAGCGAATTCTGCTGTGTTGGAGAGCAGTACACCGACGTGCGGAGGCCGGTCGGATGACAGCCAGTCGAGCAGGACGCCGGCCCGGACCGCGGCGTCATGTAGGTGCCGCGCCCAGGGTGTGAACGACTCCTCGAAGTGCACACCACGATCGGTCACCTCGGACAGGTCGGCCAGCAGGCCGGCGACCGTGGACCGCTGGGTCACGGTGCCCGGAACGCTCACGCCGGGGTGGCGGCCAACTCGGTGCCGATGGCGCGCACCGACGCGGTCGCCGAACCGTAGGCGAACTCGTTGTGCTTGGCGCGCAGGAAATACCGATGAACCGGATGGCTGGTGTCGAGGCCGACGCCGCCGTGGACGTGCACCGTCGTGTGCGCGACCCGATGGCCGGCCTCGGCGGCCCAGAACTTGGCGGTGGCGATCGCGTTGTGGATCTCGGCGGCATTGTCCGAGTTGGCCAGTAGCCAGGCCGCCTGCGTGGTGGTCAGGGCGAGACCCTGGGCATCGATGTACCCGTCGGCCAGACGCTGGGCGACGGCCTGGAACGAGCCGATGGCACGCCCGAACTGCTCACGCTCGCGGGCGTATTCGGCGGTCAGCTCCAGCGCGCGTTCGACGACGCCCGTCTGCTCGGCGCTGCACGCCAGCGTGGCCCGGACGCGCAGCGCGTCGGCCACGTCCGAACCCGCCAGCACGTCGTCGGAATCGACCGGCACGTCGTCGAATTCGACCTCCGCAGTAGGGATCAATCCGGTCGCCGGGGTGGCGGTGATCCGGATGCCGTCCGCGCTGGTGGGAACCGCCACCACGACGATGCCGTCGGGTCCGGTTGCGTTGACCAGCAACAGATCAGCGGCCTCGGCGTAGGGCACATTCATCTTGACACCGGACAGGCGCGAACCGTCGGAAGAGAGCTTGGTGATGGGGGAGTCGGCCGGCGAACCCAGGTCCTCCTCGATGGCCACCGACACGACGAGATCGCCCGCGGCGGCGGAGGCCAGCACCCGGTCGCGAAGACCGGACGAGCCGTGCGCGGCGATCACGGGCAGCGCCGCCACCGCGTGCTGACCGAACGGCACCCGCGCCAGCACGCGACCGAGTTCGGTTGCGACGAGGGTGTTCTCGATGACGCTCAGGTCGCCACCGGCATCGCCGACGGCCTCCGACGACAGTTCGAGCCCCAGCAAGCCGGCGGTGCCGAGTTGCTGCCAGAGGTCCGAGTCGATCGGCGCGCGGCCGGCTTCGAGGTCGGCGACGCGTTCGGGCGTGCTGACGGAGGTGGCGATGTCGCGGGCCAGGCCGCGGACGTCGTCACCGGATTCGGGAAGGGAGAAGTCCATGGTTGCGTCTCCATGTTCAGGGTCTGAGGGGTGTCGATACGCCGTGTGCTCGCTGCGCTCGCTCCGGGCTACTCAACCAGCGAGCGGAAGGGATCAGCGACGCTGGTGCGGCAGGCCGAGGGCGAGCATGGCGATGATGTCGCGCTGGATCTCATTGGTGCCGCCACCGAAGGTGAGGATCAGCGAGGTGCGCTGGAAGCGTTCGAGGCGACCGTTGATGTGCGCGCCGGGGCTGCCGGCACGCAGCGTCGCGGCCGGGCCGACGACCTCCATGAGCAGGCGGTAGGCCTCGGTGGCGAACTCGGTGCCGTACACCTTGGTGGCCGAGGCGTCGGCCGGCGACGGTGCGCCGCCGGAGCTGGCCGCCGAGGCGATCTTCCAGTTGATGAGCTTGAGGAACTCGACCTTCGCGTGCACCCGGGCCAGGTTCTGCTGGACCCACGGGGCGTCGATGACGCGCTGACCGTCGCCGGTCTTGGTCTGCTGGGCCCAGGCGATCGTCTCGCGCAGGGCGGTCTGGATCGGCGCGGCGCTGCACAGGGCGACCCGCTCGTTGTTGAGCTGGTTGGTGACCAGCGGCCAGCCGCCGCCGACCTCGCCGACCACCGAGGACGTCGGTACCCGCACGTCCTGGTAGTAGGTGGCGCTGGTGTCGACGCCGGACATCGTGTGCACCGGCGTGTAGCTGAAGCCCTCGGCGGTGGTCGGCACGATGAGCACCGAGATGCCCTTGTGCTTTTTGCCGCCTTCCTGCAGCGTCGACGGATCGGTGCGGCAGGCGAGCCAGATGTAGTCGGCGTAGGGGACCAGGCTGGTCCACATCTTCTGGCCGTTGATCACGTAGTCGTCGCCGTCGAGGACCGCGGTGGTGCGCAGTGCGGCGAGATCGGTACCGGCGCCCGGCTCGGAGTAGCCGATGGAGAAGTGCAACTTACCTGCGGCGATGCGCGGCAGGAAGAAGGACTTCTGCTCGTCGGTGCCGTAGTGCATGATCGTCGGCGCCACGGAGTTGATGGTGAGGAACGGGACCGGCGCACCAGCGATGGCGGCCTCGTCGGTGAAGATCAGCTGATCCATCATCGAACGGTTCTGACCGCCGAACTCGGTGGGCCAGCCCAAGGCGAGCCAACCGTCGGCGCCCATCTGTTCGACGACGTCGCGGTAGGCGTCGCCCTCACCGAGTTCGCCACCGTCACCGCCGGACAGGGCGGCCCGGCGGTCCTCGGTCATCAGGTTCGAGAAGTACGCGCGGAGCTCCCGCCGGAGCTCGGACTGTTGATCGGTATAGGCGATTCGCATCGAAACTCCATGGGTCTGTGGCTAGCGTCCGGACCCCGCTTGTGGTCAAGTTATGGGGGTAAGGCTCGTCTAGTTTCTGAAACACGTTCTAACCTGTTCTGGCAGCCCCGTCAACAGGCGACGAGCCGGTGAGGAGAAGGTTCTGATGCGTATCAAGGCAGATTTCGACCTTTGCGAGTCCAATGCCATCTGTGTGGGGATGGCACCGGACTTCTTCGACCTGGACGATGACGATTACCTGGTCATTCTCCAAGAAGAGATCCCTGCGGACCGTGTCGAGGAACTGCGACAGGTGGCGGCCAACTGTCCCAAGTCCGCACTCTCGGTCGAGGAGGACTGACTGAGCTGAACTCCCGTTCGGTTCCATCCGACCGGGAATCATGCTAGAACAGGTTCTAGTTTCAGCTCAGGAGGAATGTCGGGTGGGTAACTCGTTGGACGGGCGCGTCGCGGTCGTCACCGGTGCAGGTGCAGGTCTCGGTCGGGCGGAGGCCATCGGCCTCGCCGCGGAAGGTGCCACGGTCGTGGTGAATGACCTTCCGGCAGCGCTTGATTCGAGCGATGTCATCGACACGATCACGTCGGCCGGCGGCCGCGCGATCGCCGTCGGAGGTGACATCAGCGATTCGTCCACCGCGAGTGCCATCATGGCCGCGGCGACCGAACAGCTCGGTTCGCTCGACATCGTCGTGAACAACGCGGGCGTGGTCCGCGACAAGATGCTGTTCAACATGACCGACGACGAGTGGGATCTGGTCATCCGCGTTCACCTGCGTGGCCACTTCCTGCTCAACCGCAATGCGGCGTCGCACTGGCGTGCGGCGTCGAAGGCCGCTGGTGGACCGGTCTACGGCCGGATCATCAACACCTCCTCGGAGGCCGGGCTGCTCGGCCCCGAGGGGCAGGCCAACTACGGTGCCGCCAAGGCCGGCATCACCGCGCTCACGCTGTCCGCATCGCGAGCACTCAAGCGTTACGGCGTCCGCGCCAACGCGATCTGCCCGCGTGCGCGGACCGCGATGACCGCGGACGTCTTCGGAGACGCGCCCACCGACGGCGTCGATCCGCTCGATCCAGCACATGTGGTCCGGCTCGTGAGCTACCTCGCCGGACCCGAGGCCGACGGCGTCACCGGTCAGGTGTTCGTCGTGTACGGCCCCAAGGTCACCCTCATGGCGGCACCCACGGTCGACGAGGTGTTCACCGCCGACGGCGATGCCTGGGACTCCGACGACTTGGCCAAGACCCTCACGGGCTTCTTCGCCGATCGCGATCCCGGACGCACTTTCTCGGCAAGCGCTCTGGTCAACTGAGCGTTTCGTCGGGATTCTGCGTGATAGGTTTCGCGATGGTTCGAGGGTGAAGGGGGTCCGCTGGTGCTGAGTAAACTGGCCACGCCCCTCGGGGGGATCGGCGACTTCGTGGCGCTCGGCGTCGAATCGGCGCGTGAGTTGTTCCATCGTCCGTTCCAGTGGCGGGAAACAGTAGAACAATCGTGGGCGATTGCCCGTGTCTCGATGGTGCCGACGCTGCTCGTCGCCATCCCGTTCACGGTGCTCGTCAGCTTCACGCTGAACATCCTGCTGCGCGAGATCGGCGCGCAGGATCTGTCCGGCGCCGGCGCGGCCCTGGGCACCATCACCCAGATCGGCCCGATCGTGACGGTGCTGATCGTGGCGGGAGCGGGTGCCACCGCGATCTGCGCCGACCTCGGCGCCCGCACCATCCGCGAAGAGATCGACGCGATGAAGGTGCTCGGCATCAACCCGATCCACCGGCTCGTCGTGCCGCGCATCGTGGCGTCGACCTGCGTCGCGCTGCTGCTGAACAGCCTGGTCTGCACCATCGGTATCGGCGGCGGCTTCATCTTCTCCGTCTATCTGCAGGACGTGAACCCGGGCGCCTTCGTGGCCAACCTGACGTTGCTCACCGGCTTCGGTGAGCTGATGATCTCCATGGTCAAGGCAGCCTTGTTCGGCCTCTTCGCCGGCATGGTCGGCTGCTACCAGGGGCTCAACGTCAAGGGCGGCGCGAAGGGTGTGGGCGACGCCGTCAACGAGACCGTCGTGTACTCGTTCATGGCGCTGTTCGTCGTCAACGTCGTCGTCACCGCGGTCGGACTCAAAGCGACGGCGGGCTGAGCGATGGTACTTCCTTTCACAACACGCTTCCGGACCGCGCGCGTCGCGGTGAAACGAGCCGGCGAGGACTGGGACCAGATCGGCGACCAGGCACTGTTCTATTGGGACAGCGTCGTGTCGATCCCCCGTGCGATCAAGCACTACAAGAAGGAGACGCTGCGGCTCATCGCCGAGATTTCCATGGGCACCGGCGCGCTCGCCATGATCGGCGGCACCGTCGTGGTCGTCGGCTTCCTGACGCTGTTCACCGGCGGCACCATCGCCGTCCAGGGCTACAGTTCGCTGGCCAACATCGGTGTCGAGGCGCTCACCGGCTTCTTCTCGGCCTTCATCAACGTGCGCATCGCGGTGCCGGTCATCTCCGGAATCGCCCTCGCGGCGACCATCGGCGCCGGTGCCACCGCGCAGCTCGGCGCCATGCGGGTGTCGGAGGAGATCGACGCCCTCGAGACGATGGCCATCTCCTCGATCCCGTACCTGGTCAGCACCCGCATCATCGCCGGCCTGATCGCGATCATCCCGCTGTACGCGCTGGCCTCGCTCGCCTCGTTCCTCGCGAGCCGCTCGGCGACGGTGTTCCTCTACGGACAGTCACCGGGTGTGTACGACCATTACTTCGACACCTTCCTGATCCCGTCGGACATCCTGTGGTCCTTCGTGCAGGCGATCTGTATGGCGGTGGCGGTCATGCTCATCCACACCTACTACGGCTACAACGCCTCCGGCGGTCCCGTCGGCGTCGGCGTCGCGGTGGGCAACGCGGTGCGTGCCTCGCTGGTCGTGGTCGTCGTCATCACCCTCCTCACCTCCCTCGCCATCTACGGCGCGGACGGCAAGTTCAACCTGGCGGGCTGAACCATGAGCAGAAAACAAGAACGGACACGGACCACCCGTCGCCTGGCGGCAGTCGCCATGGTCGCGGTTCTGCTGTTCCTGATCATCGGCGCCAGCGCATCGTTCCTCGGCGCGTTCAAGGGCACCCAGCAGGTCACGCTGGTCGCACCCCGCGCCGGTCTGGTGATGAACCCCGACGCCAAGGTCAAACTGCGCGGGGTCGAGGTCGGACGCGTCGGCAAGATCACCGAGCAGGGCGGCAACGCGATCCTCACCCTCGACATAGCGAACGATTCGATGTCGAAGATCCCGGGCAACGTGGTCGCCGACATCAAGTCCAACACCATCTTCGGCGCCAAGGCCGTCAACTTCTACGTGCCGGGTGAAGCCGAGGGCGAGCTCACCGCGGGTGCGGAGATCCCGGCCGACCGCGTGGTCGTCGAACTCAACACCGTCTTCCAGCAGCTGGTCTCGGTGCTCGCCGACCTGCAGCCGGAGAAGCTCAACGCCACGCTCGGCGCGGTCGACACCGCGTTGTCGGGGCAAGGGGAGGACATCGGTGTGGCCCTCGAGCAGCTGACGACGCTGCTGGGCAAGACCAATCCGCACCTGCCGGCGCTGAACCGGTTGTTCCGTGAGGGCGCCACCGTCACCAACGTCTACGCGGACGCGATGCCCGACCTGATGCGCACCGTCGACAACTTCACCGCTGTGGGGAACACGCTGGTGGACAACACGTCCAACCTCGACGCGCTGCTGATCAACGCGACCGGGATGGCCAACACCATCGACGGAGTCATCGCACCGAGCAAGAAGACGCTCATCGGTGCGCTGTCGGACCTCAATCCGATCGCCGCGCTGCTCGGTTACAACTCTCCGGGCATCAAGTGCTTCCTCACCTCCGGGGCCATTGCCGGCGAGGTCGCCAAACCGTTCATGGGCGGACGCAACGGCATGCTCATGCTCGACGCAGGCCTGCTGCCGGGCAAGGACCCCTACGCCTACCCGTACGACCTGCCCAAGGTCGCGGCCGAGGGACCGCCCACCTGCGCGGGTGGCCTCTCCGACCCGGGAACCACCGAGCATGCGCCGTTCTACGTCAGCGACAACGCACCGCAGCCCTACCAACCCAGGACCAAGCCGAAGGTGAACTCGAAGAAGCTGTTCCAGATCCTGTTCGGGGAGCCGCCCCGTGGATAACCGCGCACGCGCTTTCCGCGCAACCCTCATCAAGCTGGGCGCGTTCACCGTGGTGATGATCCTGGTGTTCGTCGCGCTGGTCGTGGTCTTCAGCCGCTACCGGTCCGGGGCGTCGAATGAGTTCTCGGCAGTCTTCACCAGTGCGTCGGCGATGAAGTCGGGCAGCAAGGTCAAGATCGCCGGCGTCGAGGTCGGAGCCGTCGGCGACGTCGAGCTCAACCGCGACAACGAGGCCGTGATCACGTTCTCCGTCGACGAGCAGTACCCGCTTCCGAAATCCGTTCGGGCACTGATCCGTTACGAGAATCTCACCGGCGACCGGTACCTCGAACTGCAGCAGGGGACCGGGGACACCTCGACCTTCCTCGGCGACGGTGCGCAGATCCCGGTCACCCAGACCGAACCGGCTCTCGACCTCGACAAGCTCGTCGGTGGTTTCAAGCCGCTGTTCCGGACGCTCAACGCCGACGACGTCAACGCGCTCACCAGCTCGCTGATCGCGGTGTTCCAGGGACAGGGCGGGGCACTGAACACCCTGCTGTCCAACACCGCGTCGTTCACCGATGCACTCGCCGACCGGGATCAGCTGATCGGCGACGTCATCGACAACCTGAACACCACCCTCGCGACGCTCGACGGCGATCGTGCGGGACTCGACACCAGCGTCGACCTGCTGCAGCAGCTGGTGACCGGCCTGGCCGAGCAGAAGGGCACGATCGGCAACGCCCTCACGCAGACGTCTCGGGTCACCAACGGTCTCTCGGATCTGCTGTCGACGACCCGTCCGACACTGCAGTCGATGGTCACCAACACCGGCCGCGTGTCGGAGGAGTTGCTGGCGGCCGAGCCGTTCGTCCGCAACCTGATCTCGCGCCTTCCGGAGGACTACAAGGTCCTGTCGAACCTCGGTTCCTACGGCGCCTGGCTGCAGATCTACTTCTGCCGCCTGCGAATCCTGCTCCCCGCACCCGGAGGCCAGACGATTCTCTACACCTCGAACAACGTCATGGGTGACACCACCCGCGCAGGCGGAAGGTGTGACGGATCATGAGTCTTCCCTTCGGCGGCATGTTCTCGAGCCGCAGAACCGAATCCGAACAGGCCGACATCGCGCGCGAGGAGAAGCACGGCGGACGCAGCCGCGCGCAGGTGGGCATCATCGGCATCGTGGTCGTCGCCATGGTCGTCATCACCGCGATGCAGATGGACAAGCTGCCGTACCTGGCACCCATCAGCACCTACAGCGCCTACTTCGACGACGCCGGCGGACTCGCCAAGGGCGACATCGTCGTGGTCTCAGGTGTGCAGGTCGGCACGATCGAGGGCATCGAACTCGCCGGCACCGACCAGGGCACCAAGGTGAAGGTGTCCTTCCGGATGGACGACACCGTCGAGATGGGTGACGAGACACAGGCCGCCATCCGCACCGAGACGGTGCTGGGTCGTCGCAACCTGACGGTCATCCCGCACGGCGGCGAACGCATCAAGCCGGGCGGATCGATCACGCTGGGCAACACCATCGCGCCGTACTCACTGCAGGACGCGCTCGAAGGTGCCACGGACACGATCTCCGGCACCGACACCGATCAGCTCAACACCGCACTCAAGACCCTGACGGTCACCTTCTCCGAGACCCCGGATCAGGTGCAGGGCGCGGTCAACGGTGTTGCGCGCCTGTCGAAGGCCGTCGCCGACCGCGACGCCGAACTGCGGGCGCTGCTGGCCAAGGCCAACCAGGTCAGCAAGATCGTCGGGGACCGCAATGACCAGATCAACCGCCTGCTCATCGATGCCAACGCCCTCGTCGGCGAGATCGAGATGCGCCGGTACGCACTGAATCAGCTGATCAAGGGGATCGGCGACGTCACCACGCAGCTGCGCGGCTTCATCGCCGAGAACAACGAACAGCTGACTCCGGTGCTGGAGAAGTTCGACCGGGTGGCCACGATCCTCACCGACAACGAGAAGAACCTGAAGGAGACGATCGACCGTCTCGGCCCGTTCGCCAACACTCTCGGCGAGGCCGTCGCGTCCGGTCCGAACTTCGATTCGCTGGTGGGCCTCAACAGCTTCGGCGACTACACCGCGATCTTCCTCAACGCGCTGCGCGGCCGGTACCCGCAGCTGTGGCAGTCGCTGATGTACTCGGGCTTCCCGCTGATCCCCGACTACTACAAGCTGGGACCGCCGGACAACACCGACACCCCGCGCGGCCCGCTGCCGACCCCGACCTATCCCAAGCCGGTACCGACCACGAGAGGAGGACGGTGACCATGACCATCGGACGTAAAGTTCTGCTCGGCGTGCTCGCCGTCGTGCTCGCGATCGCCCTCGTGGTGGTCGGGTGGACGGTCTTCCTGAAGTCGACGACCAACACGTTCACCGCCTACTTCGGCTCGGTCGCCAGCCTCTACGAAGGTGACCCGGTGCGGGTGCTCGGCGTGAACGTCGGCAGCGTCTCGAAGATCACCCCGCGGGAGAACGACGTCAAAGTCGAACTGCGCGTGGACAACAGCATCGACATCCCGGAGGACGCGAAGGCGGTCATCGTCGCGCAGAGTCTGGTGTCGGGACGTTTCGTTCAGCTCACCCCGGTCTACTCCGGTGGCGCAGTGATGCCCGACGGTTACGACATCCCGATGGACCGCACCGCCGTCCCGATGGAGTGGGACGACATCAAGGCCCAGCTCACCAAGCTCACCGAGGCCATCGGTCCGGAGGGGCCCGACCAGGGCACCGCGGCCAAGGCGGTCAACGTCTTCGACGAGAACCTCGAGGGCAACGGCGCCGCGATCAACCAGTCGATCAAGGAGGTCTCCGACGTCATCGGTACCCTCGCGGCCGGACGCGGCGATCTGTTCTCGACGATCCAGAGCCTGCAGAAGCTGACCGATGCGCTGTCGGGCAGCCATGAGCAGCTCGTGCAGTTCAACGGCCGGCTCGCCTCGGTCAGTTCGGTTCTCGCCGACAACACCACCGAGCTCGATGCGGCGCTGAAGGGTCTGGACTCGGCGATGACCGACGTCCAGGTCTTCATCGACACCAACTCCGACGCGCTCTCGTCGTCGGTCGAGCGGCTCGCGGCGTCCACCAAGATCGTCGCGGACAAGAACGAGCAGGTCGCAGGCGTCCTGCACTCCGCGCCCAACCAGCTCGCGAACTTCTACAACATCTACAACCCGCTGTCCGGGTCGCTGTCGGGTGTGTTCGGTCTCGCCAACGGCACCAACCTGATCACGCTGCTGTGCGGGTCGATGGACTCCACCAAACGCCCGGGGACGTCGAAGGAGGACATCGACAAGTGCGTCGAGATCCTCGCGCCGGTGCTGTCGTCGATCTCGATGAACTACCCGCCGTTCCTGTCGAATCCGGTGCAGGGCGCCAACGCGCTGCCGAGCCAGTTGCAATACCAGAATGCCGACGTGAAGGCCCGCGCACAGGCCGGAGTGCGGCGCATCGACAACGAGACGCGGCGCGACAACGCCGGTTCGCCGCTCGGGAACCTGCTGGTGCCGTTCGGGGGAGACCGATGAAGTCGTCACGCCTACGCGGCGGACTGGCCGCAGGGGCGGTGGCGCTCACGACGCTGCTCGCCGGATGTTCGTTCGACGGGCCGAATTCGCTACCCGTGCCGGGCGCTGCCGGGACCGGAGGTGGCTCGTACGAGATCACCGCGCTCATCCCGTCGGCCGCCGGCCTGGTCAACAACGCGCCGGTCCTCATCGACGACTCGACCGTCGGCAGCATCGGCGACATCGAGGTGCAGGACTGGAACGCGCTGGTCACCATCCGGCTGAACAAGGGAGTGATCATCCCGCGCGGATCGCACGTCATGGTCGGCATGACCAGCGTGCTGGGTTCGACGCACCTCGAGATCGTCCAGCCCGCCGAGCCGGAGGGCGGACGCCTGGAAGCGGGCGACGAGATCCCGCTGACCAAGTGTCCCGAGCAGTCCAACATCGTCAGCGACCCGAAGGTGCCCTCGGTGCCCGACATCAATGCGGCACAACAGGTTGCGGCCTGCACCTACCCCAGTACCGAACAGGTACTCAGCGCGTTGTCGGTGGTGCTCAACGGCGGCGGCCTGTCGCAGGTCGGCGACATCGTGCACGAGATGAGCGAGGTCTTCGGCGGCCGCGAGGACCAGATCAAGAAACTGATCCCGCGGCTGAACACCCTCGTCGCCGATCTGGATGCGCAGAAGGGCAACATCATCCGCGCGACCGAGGGGCTGGATCGCCTGTCCCGCACCATGAACGAGCAGAAGGACACCATCGAACGCGCGCTCGACGCCAGCCCGCAGATCCTGCAGCTGCTGGTCGACCAGCGTCAGCAGTTCCTCGACACCCTCGCATCGGTGTCGAAGCTGTCGAAGACGGCCAACGACATCCTCGACGCCAACTCCGAGGACATCGTCACGATCGTCGAGGGCATCGAACCCGCCCTCGACCAGCTGCAGGCCTCGGGCCCGGCGATGACGCAGTCGTTGAACATCCTTCTGACCTTCCCGTTCTACGAACCGACCGTCCGGAAGATCGTCAAGGGTGACTTCGTGAACTCCGACCTGACCCTCGACCTCACGGTTGACCGTCTGAGCGAGACCATGTTCGCCAGCCTCGGCGTCACCGGACCCGAGGGCGTGTTCGGCAAGCCGGCCGGGGCGGCCGCCCGCGGACTGAACCCGTTCACGGCCCCGCTGATCCCCGGTGGCGAGAAGCTCCCGGACACCGCGGAACCGGTTCCGGCGAACCTCATCCCGCCGGTGCAGGTGCCCTCGCCCACGGCTCCGCCGACGGTGCCCTCCGATCAGGAAGGTGGCCGCTGATGAAGATCACCAGATTCGTCCGTATGCAGCTGATGATCTTCGCGATCGTCACCGTGGTCGCGATGGTCGTGATGGCTCTGTTCTACATCCGCATCCCGTCGATGTTCGGCGTCGGCAGCTACCGGGTGCAGCTGAACATGGAGACCAGCGGCGGGCTGTACCAGAACGCCAACGTCAGCTACCGCGGCGTCTACGTCGGCAAGGTCGACTCGGTCAAGCTCACCGACGACGGCGTGCAGGCCACGCTCGTCATCGACAACGGCACCGACATCCCTGCGTCGGCGAAGGCATCGGTACGCAGCGTCTCCGCGATCGGCGAGCAGTTCGTCGAGTTCACCCCGAACCCGGACCCGCCCGCCGACGCCCCGACCGGCTACCTGCACAACAACTCCGAGGTCACCGTCTCCGAGGTGCCGGTGGAGATCTCGACCATGCTCGACCAGGCCGATGCGCTCCTCAAGGAGATCGGCGACACCAAGCTCCGGTCGCTCGTCGACGAGGCCTTCGTCGCGTTCAACGGCACCGGTGAGTCGCTCCAGCGGCTGCTCGACTCGATGACCCTGTTCATCGGCGAGGCCAACAAGAACACCGACACCACCATCCAGCTCGTCGAACAGGGTGCACCTCTGCTGGCCACACAGTCCCGTACGGCCGACGACATCCGTGCCTGGACACGCAACGTCACCGCGTTCACCGACCAACTCCGGGCGAACCGGCCCGAGATCGGCGACATCCTCAGCAAGGGTCCGTCGACGACGTCGAAAGCCCAGGAGCTGTTCGAATCGCTCGGTGGGTCGTACCCACTGCTGGTGTCGAACCTGGGCACGATCGCCCACACCCAGGTGGTCTACCTGCCGAACTGGAAACAGATCCTGGTGCTGTACCCGCGTCTGGTCAATTCGCTGATCACCGCTCTGAACACCGGCACCAACAACTTCGGGCCGAACGTGAACTTCTCCCTGGGCTTCCAGGACCGGCCGGTGTGCAACATCGGCTTCCTGCCCAAGGAGGAGTGGCGGTGGCCGTCCGAACAGACCGCTCGCGAGCTGCCCCCGGGCATGCTGTGCCGCGTCCCGCAGAACTCCAACATCGCCGTGCGCGGCGCCCGCAACTACCCCTGTGCCGAGTTCCCCGGCCGCCGTGCGCCCACGCCGGCGGAATGCCGGACCGGGTACAAGCCGAACCCCGGCTCGGTGGATCCCTTCCAGAACGGCCTGCCGTTCGGCCTGAAATGGGAGCCCGCGTCCTCCGGTACCGTGACACCGGGCACACCGAAGGACTTCGAGGCAGAGCCTGCGGTGTACGCCACGACATACGATCCGGAGTCGGGCAACTTCATCGGACCCGACGGCAAGACGTACAACGCCGGCACGGGGCGTGAAGGGCAGGGACAGAGCAGTACATGGCAGACGATGATCAGCGGGACGGTCAGTCCGTGACCCCTGAGGGCACCGGCACCACCACCCCGGTCACCAGGAACCCGACCGACACCACACCGAACCGCACCGGCTCCACCGACCGTCGGACGGCCAAGCGTCCGGTCCGATCGGCACCCATCCGCCGCGGCCGCTCGGGGGGAAAGAAGCCGGCAGAGCGCTCAGCGGCAACCCCGGTGACCGAGACGGCCGTCGAGGACACGGCCACACCGGATGCAGCCGCTCCGGATGCCGTGGAGACCCCGGCCGACCGGAACGCGGAGACCGCGACCGGTGCGGTGTCGCTCACGAAGCCGGACGCCGGGGAGGAGATCGCCCCCGATCCGTCAGAGGTCGAGAAAACCGTCAGCTACCGGGAGCGGCGTCGCAACCGACTGGCGTCGAAGACCCCGGAGAAGACGGGCAAGGGCAAGGTCCGCTACCGCGGCTCGGGCCGGCGTTCGTCGCGGACCGTGGTCGGCGTCGTCGTCGGGATCGTGCTCATCGCCGTCTGTGCGGTGGCCTCGGTGGTGTTCGCCCTCGGCATCGCCCGGCAGGACCAGCAGAACGACCTGCGTGCCGAGTACTCGGCATTCGCCTCGCAGGTGCTGATCAACCTGACGAGCATGAACCCCGACACCGTAGACCAGACACTGAAATCGGTGCAGGACGACACCTCCGGCAAGGTCAAGCAGGAGGTCCAGAACAACATCCAGCAGGTCGCCTCGCTCGTCCGCGACGGGAAGCTCGAGACCAAGTCGATCATCCTCAGCTCAGCGGTCACCAAGTCCGAACCCGACGAGGGATCGGTGATCATGGTGTTCGGCTGGCATCAGCAGTCGCTCGACGGCCAGACTCCCGCCCAGGACAAGGTGTTCCGCTGGCGCGTCGACATGACCCGCATCAACGGTGAGCTGAAGATGACCGACTTCGAGTGGGTGGCGTGATGGCCGACAAGAAGCCCGGAACCGACAAGGGACGCCTCGGACTGATCGTTCTCGCGGTGCTCGTCGTGGCGGCCGTCGCAGCCACCGCCTTCCTCGGCTACCGGTACACCGAGGGCCGTTCGGTCGAGGATGCGCGTGAGTCCTCTCTCGCCGCCGCCCGCGACTACGCGAACACCATGTTCGGGTACAACGCCGAGAACGTCAGCGACCACATCGACCAGTCCATGAGCGTGCTGACCGGCCCGGCCAAACCCGAGTACACCAAGCTGATCACCGAGAACAACCTCGCCGCGGAGGTCCGCAAGCAGCAGGTCGTGTCCGAGGTGACCATCCAGGATGCCGGCGTGGTCACCAACACCGCGGACACCTCGAAGGTGCTGATCTTCATGAACCAGTCGGTCACCCGCGGTCAGAAGGAACTCGTCAGCATCAACCCGTCACGGCTGACCTTCAACATGGAACGTCAGGGCGACCGCTGGATGATCAACCACATCGAGGTCATCACCGACGACACCTTCCGCTCCAAGCTCGAGGTCGTCGAGTCCCTGCCCCCGGACGCCAAGCCGTTGCCCGGGCAGTCACCGGCCCCTTCCCAGGCGCCGTCCGCACCGCCCGCGGCTCCGGCCCCCGGATCGGGCGCACCCGCGGTTCCCGTGCCCTGACACTCCTCCGAAATCCCGTTGCGGGACGCCGGAATCGGGCGTACTTTCGCGGGTACACAGGGAAGGAGGTGGTCTGATAGTGATTTCTCATCGGACATGTGAGGTGACCATCCGTTAGCAGCTGACCGTGTGGCATTCGTGTCGCCGGAGGTGGATCCCCGCCTCGTCAGCGCCGACGAATACCAGGTGGTCACCCGGCCCCCGCATCCCGACCCGGTCCGGTCGGCACGAGGCTCGTATGAGCGATGCGGGGGCCGTTCCATGTCCGGGCATCGTGTCCGGACATTGTCGTTCGGGTGGTGGACTACTCGAGAGTTCGGGGTGCGGGCGTTATGAACCGGAGCAGTCCGGCGATGTACCTGTCACGAATACCTGCCACAGGGGACACCCGCCCGAGGAGAGAACGATGGTCGCCACGAACGCAGTCCGCGAACAGTCGGTCGGTCCTGGTCTCGGAGGTGCTGTCGCCGACGACGCCGCTGCTCGCGACGGCCGGTGGGACGATCTGTACTGGGGTCCCGGCGATCCCGACTTCGGAACCACGACGCCGCCCCGCTTCACCTTTGCCGACCCCCACGAGGCCGGACTCTTCCATGCCGACGACGAACACGTGTCCATCCACAACCGGGGTGCCGGCCCCGCGGCCGCGCTGATCTTCTTCGTCGACGGCCGCGTCGAGCTCCGGCGTCTCGGACCCGGCGAGATGATCATCCTGCCCGACGAGGATTCGTTCACCTACGTGCAGGCGCCTCGACGCGCCGACGGTCGTCCGGTGGTCTATGGCGGGGTGTGGGTCGAGCAGGGGAAGGCGAGGCCGGTGACCATCCCTATCCCGACCGAGCGGGAGTTCCTCGCTCAGCGTTACCTGACCCCGTGGAGCACGGATTGGGTCGGCGGACTCGCCGGCTGCCGCCTACGGGACCCGGCGGAGGATCGGATCTCATACCAATACCGTTCCGGTGGAACGACTTTCACTGTTCGCAATGCCGGCGACAGCTGGGTTGCGGTCGTTCATCGGGCCGGGACGGAGTACAGCGTCGTCGAATGTGGTCCGCGTGAGCGGGTCGACTTCCCGGTCTCCCCGCACTCAGCGCAGAGCGACGTGTTCTCGGTGGTGGGACAACGGCAGACCGGTTCGCCCGGACGTGGCCCCTACGTCTCGGCGTCGGGAACCGTGCACCCCGGATGGGCGGGTCGCCCCGGAGCCGCCACGGCATACGGATCGGTTGTGGTCATGCTCGGATCGCTGGTGTACAGCGCGCTACCGAAGCGCAACCTGTACGTGGCGTTCTCGGATCGCCGACGCGGCTGCAGCCGGGTGCATCGCTGAGCGACGCCCGGAGCGCGCGTCGAGAAGAGTGCGGCCGGGCTCAGCCGACGTGGCGTCGTAGTTTGGCCGACAGTCGGGGGAAGAGGTCACCGTCGGTGCCGACCCGTTCTTCGACGTAGGCGAGGTCGCCGTCGGGAACCAGCCCGTAGAGACGCTTGGCGCCGCCCGCGCGACGGCCGGACTGGGACTTGATGACGACGTCGGTCGCCAGTTCCCACGAGGTCTGGTTGAGGGGTGTGCCGTAGAAGAGCTCCACCGATCCCTCGGCGTGGGCGAGAAGCAACTCGATGGTGTCGTCCTCACCGATGCGCCAGAAACCGGATTCGCGGAGGTCGGGACGCTCGAAGGCGGCGTCGTCGTCGATGACCCACGAGCGCGACTCCCAGGTGAGGAAGTTCTGCCCGTCGTGCGAAACGACGATCTGTTGCGCGAAGTGGTAGTCGGTGTCGGTTTCGGCGTCGTGGCCTTCGCCCTCGCCGCGCCAGACGCCGACGAGTGGCAGCAGAGCCAGCAGGCCGGGATGGAGATCGGCGCCGAGGCGGAGGTTGGCGGTGTCCGCGGGCAGCGGGAGATCGTCCCACGTGGGGATGTTGCGCTCACGACTGCCGGACTCGACGGCACGTGCCTCGGCCTGGTTGATCGCCTCGTCGCCCGACCGATGGGTGCCACCGCCGGCTACGACGCCGTCGCCAGAGGGCACACCGTCGCCCGAGGGGGCGGCGCCGACTGGTTCGTCGCCGGCGTCACCGGCTCCCGGGTGGGACGTCACGACTCGTCGGTGACCAGGCGGTAGAGGGTGTAGACACCAAACCAGGTGATCAGCACGGCGGCCAGGATCAGCAGGATTTCGAAGAAAAGGACCACGAGGCAAATTCTAACCCGGGGATGTCCGGGAGGTTCAGGGGGTCTCCCTTCGAGACGCTTCGCTCCTCAGGGAACGGGACGGTGCTCCAGCAGGCGCTCCTGGGGGAACGGGACGGTGCTCCAGCAGGCGCTCCTGGGGGAACGGGACGGTGCTCCAGCAGGCGCTCCTCAGGGACCGGATGTCTGGGCATTCACCCGATTTTCGGCCCCGGAAATGACGAAACCCGGTCACCGCAGCGCGGTGACCGGGTCGCGTCGTGAGGTCTCAGACGCCCACGACTAGGACTGCATCACTTGGAGACGACGATGTCCTGCTCGTGGATGCCGGGACCCTCCGGGCTGATCGACGCATCGCCGTTGCCCACAGAAGACAGGGCGCGAACCGTCCAGGTTCCGGGAGCGGCGAAGAATCGGAAGTCGCCGGTGGGCGAGGCGACGACCTCGGCGGTGAATTCACCGGTCGAGTCGAGGAGACGCACGAAGGCGCCGGCAACGGGGTTACCCGAGCCGTCGGTGACCTGTCCGGTGAGGACGGTCTCCTTCTCCACGTCGACGCCCGCAGGCAGCTTCTGTCCCTGCTTGGGTGCAGCACACATAGTTATTACTTTCCTTCTCCGAGTTCGATCGGCGCACCGACCAGCGAGCCGTACTCGACCCAGCTTCCGTCGTAGTTCTTGACGTTCTTCTTGCCCAGCAGCTCGGTCAGCACGAACCAGGTGTGGCTCGAGCGCTCGCCGATGCGGCAGTACGCGATGGTCTCGCGGCTGTCGTCGAATCCCTTGTCCGCGTACAGAGCGGTGAGCTCCTCGTCGGACTTGAAGGTGCCGTCCTCGTTGGCGGTGGTCGACCACGGGATGTTGATCGCACCGGGGACGTGGCCGCGCTGCTGCGCCTGCTCCTGGGGGAGGTGAGCCGGCGCGAGGATCTTGCCGGAGAACTCGTCAGGGCTGCGCACGTCGACCAGGTTCTTGGTGCCGATGGCGTCGATGACCTCGTCGCGGAAGGCGCGGATGCTGAGGTCGGGCGAGGAGGCCTTGTACTCGGTGGCCGGACGGGTGACCGCATCCGAGGACAGCGGACGGCCGTCGAGCTCCCACTTCTTGCGGCCGCCGTCGATCAGCTTGACGTCGTTGTGGCCGTACAGCTTGAAGTACCAGTAGGCGTAGGCAGCGAACCAGTTGTTGTTGCCGCCGTAGAGGATCACGGTGTCGTCGTTGGAGACGCCACGCTCGGACAGCAGCTTGGAGAAGCGGTCGGCGTCGACGAAGTCGCGACGGATGCCGTCCTGCAGATCCTGCTTCCAGTCGAGCTTGATCGCGCCCGGGATGTGGCCGCCATCGTAAGCCGAGGTGTCTTCGTCGACCTCGATGAAGACAGTGTTGTCGGCGTTGAGGTTCTGCTCAGCCCACTCGGTGCTGACCAGGACGTCGGAACGTGCCATGTCTGGTTCCTTTCGGATGGATAACTGGTGGTGGATGGATCTGGTGATGCGTAACAGCGGCGAGGCGCGGACAAACGCCCGCGGCTCTGTCTGTGATGAACGAGGAGGCGCATGGAGAAGACACTCAGGCCTCGGGAGAAACGCACCCCGTCGTCATCGGCGGTGCGCATGGCGCGGCTGCGGGGCAGCGCTTGTCATGGCACACCGTCAGCGGTGCGTGCGACAGCAACAATCGGCGACACGACAGAAGTCGATCGCCCGGCGACGTGTGAGCATGTACTCACGGCGCTGTTGCATGCCAACGAGGGTACAACAGTGCCGAACAGAGTCCGAAACCCCGGGTGGATTGCACTCTGACCTGCGAGAAAAGGCTGCGAACGGAATGTGCGCGAGTCTGGTCGCGGCGTCGGGTCAGAACCGGTCCGGACGCACGTCGGTGACGCCCGATTCGGACACCAGCTGGACGTCACCGCCGAAGCTCTCCGCGCGCTGGGCGACGAGCCCCCAGGCCATCGGGAGTCGGGGGAGGACCATGCTGAACCGGTCGAGCACGGCCGCGCGCATGTCCTCGCCGACATCGGCGTCCACGTGACGTTCGGGTCCGCTGTAGAAGTCGGTGGCCCGGATCTGCAGCGCACCGTTGGTCACCGAGAGGTCGACCGCGACGCTGACTCGAACCTTCGGACCGGTGTATGCCGACGCGGACGGCGGATCGTCGGCGTCGAGGCCGTCGTCGGGCGGCAGTGCCACCGTCCCGGTGAAGACGACCCCCTCCGACCGTGAGACGACCCCGTCCTGGGGGCCACCGCTGCCGGCCTTCCCGTCGGGGCCGGGCGTGCTGACGGTCAGGTCGGTGATGCGCAGATACCGCGCGAGGGTGACCGCATCGAGGCGGGTGTAGGCCGAGATCGAGTCGGTGTGCAGAACATCACTCGCGGAGAAATCGCCTCGTTCGGGACCCCGGAATCGGCCGAGTACGGCGCCCAGTTCGCCGCGACAGACGCCGCGTACGGGTTCACAACCCGGGAGTTCGACGCCGCGGGCGGCGATCGTCACACCCGAGTAGTCGCCCGTGCCGGCCTGGGTGAGGAACGGGAACCCGGCGAGGGTCACCTCGGGATCGGATGGGACGCGCGGTGATTCGGCGAGGGCCACCGACAACCGGTGTTCGCCGCGGATGGCCGCGCCGACGTCGACGAGCAGGATTGCCGCCGCCGCGACCACGACGATCACCGCCGCGATGACGAGGACTTTCCGGATGCCCGGCATGCTCGGAAGACCACCCTCTCCATCGTGTGCACCGACGGCTTCGACTCGCCTTGTTAACAGCGGTGTGCGTCGGTGGCGCTATTCTGTCACCTATCTCGCACACGTTGGTAAGGCAGCGTAAACAATCTTCGACGATGTGCGCGGAGGCGTTCACAGCGTGGTGAGCGGATTGGTTGGTCCGGAACCGAACGAGATCGGAGTGCTAGGTGGATCTCTTGTTGTTGACGGCCGATCCCAATCCGGAATCGGTCTTGCCGTCGCTGTCGCTCCTCGCCCACAACGTGCGAGTCGCCCCGACGGAGGTCTCCTCACTCATGGAGGCGGGCAACGCAGATGTGGCCCTCGTCGACGCCCGCGCCGACCTGGCGGCAGCACGAGGACTGTGCCGTCTGCTGGGTAGCACCGGTTCGTCGGTGCCGGTGGCGGCTGTGCTGACCGAGGGTGGCTTGGTCGCGGTCAATGCCGACTGGGGCATCGACGAATTCCTGCTCCCGGGGACGGGTCCGGCAGAGCTCGACGCGCGGTTGCGATTGCTGGTCGTGCGCACCCGGGGGGTGGCCGCCGAGGAGACCTCGGGCAAGGTCACCCTGGGGGAACTGGTCATCGACGAGGGGACGTACACCGCGCGACTGCGTGGGCGTCCCCTCGATCTGACTTACAAGGAATTCGAACTGCTGAAGTACTTGGCGCAGAACGCAGGTCGCGTGTTCACGCGCGCCCAGCTGCTCCAGGAGGTGTGGGGCTACGACTTCTTCGGCGGCACGCGCACGGTCGACGTGCACGTCCGTCGACTCCGCGCCAAGCTCGGGAGCGAACACGAATCACTGATCGGTACGGTCCGCAACGTCGGATACAAGGCAGTGCGGCCCACACGCGGCCGGACGGCTCAGCCCGACACCGGGGATGCCTCGGAAGACGGTGTGCCGGATGTCGATCCGGCCGATTTCGACGACACGATCGACGGTCCCGGTCCCTTCGACGAGGAGTTCAGTGCCAGCGCCGGAAGCTGACGATGTCCAGGTACGACGAGGGGCCGCTCCGGCGGAGGTGATCGCCGAGGCGCATCGCCTGGTGCGGGCCGCGACAGTCGCCGACGGCGTCGCTCCACTCTCCGACGAGGCGGTGAAAGCGATTGACGCCGATGCGGATTCGCCGATCATCCAGGTGTGGTCGACGGGGGCGTACGCCAACATCGTCCCCGGTCGGGACGGCGAACCGTCGATGATCGAGGCGGTCGTCGACCCGGAGCAGCGGCGCCAGGGCAAGGGCCGTCGGCTGCTCGAGGCCGCGTTCGCCGAGGCGCGACAGGGCGGCCTCGACGCCCGTGTGTGGGCGCATGGCGACCTTCCCGGAGCGGTGGCGCTCGCGTCGGCGATGGGACTGCAGAAGCGTCGTGAACTGCTGCAACTGCGGCGACCGGTCGGGGAAGGGCACGAACTCCCCGAGCTCGCAATCGATCCGGGGCTCACGCTCCGGACCTACGACGGATCGGCGGACGACGCGGAGATCCTGCGCGTCAACAACGCCGCCTTCGACTGGCATCCCGAACAGGGCGGCTGGGAGCTCGATCAGATCACCGAGCGGGTCGCCGCCGACTGGTTCGACCCCGAAGGCCTCTTCCTGGCCTTCGACACCGAGAACCCCACGAGGCTTCTCGGGTTCCACTGGACCAAACTGCACGACGCCGAACTCGGTGAGGTGTACATCGTCGGGGTCGATCCGCAGGCCCAGGGACGCGGGCTCGGCAAGCTGCTGACGCTCGCCGGACTCCACCACCTCGCACGGCGCGGCGTCGCCGAGATCAACCTCTACGTCGAGGGTGACAACACGGCGGCGCTGCGGACGTACGAACGCCTCGGCTTCACCAGGTTCGCCGTCGACGTCGCCTACGGCTGAGTCCCCTCGGCCGGTCGTCGCGAGCCCGACGTGCCGGGTTCACCTTCCGTTCATCTTCTGTCGGGGATCAGGCCATCCGACGCGCCTACCTTTCTGTATCGGACACTCCGGACACCCGGGCCTCGGGACGGAGAACGACACGGAAAGGCAACACCTGCGGTGAGAATCAAGCGGAACGGCGCTCTGGCGGCGGTGTCGGCGATCGCGGCATTGACCCTGGTGACGGCGTGCGGTGGGGGAGACACTCCGACGGTGAGTGGCGAGGGTTCGACGGCCCAGCAGAAGGCCATGGAACACTTCGGCCAGATCCTTTCCGACGATGACGACATCGTCCTCGACTACACCGGCAGCGGCTCCGGTGATGGCATCAAGAAGTTCATCGCCGGCGACGTCGACTTCGCGGGTTCCGACTCGGCGCTCAAAGCCGACGAGGTCACCGCGGCCAAGGAACGCTGCAACGGCAACGACCCCTGGCACCTACCGCTCGTGGTCGGCCCGGTCGCGATCGCCTATCACCTCGACGGCGTCGACGATCTCGAACTCGATCCGAGCGTCATCGCCAAGATCTTCAACGGCAAGATCACCAAGTGGAACGATCCGGCGATCGCCGCGCTCAACCCGGGTGCACAGCTGCCGGCCGCCGACATCGTGCCGGTCTACCGCTCCGACAGCTCGGGCACCACGGACAACTTCCAGCGCTTCCTGCAGAATTCGGCGCCGAACGACTGGCCGTACGAACACAGCAAGGAGTTCGCCCCCAAGGACGTCGGCTCCGGCGCGTCGAAGTCGACCGGCGTCGGCGACACCGTCAAGAAGACACCGGGTGCGATCAGCTACGTGGAGTGGGGCTTCGCCACCGAGAACGACCTCGGCGTCGCCGACATCGACTTCGGTGCGGGCCCGGTCGAGCTGAACGCAGCGAGCGCAGGCAAAGCCCTCGACGCGCTGGCGTTCAAGGACCCCGAGAGCAAAGACCTCATCGTCGACACCGATGCGCTCTTCGCGTCGAAGGCCCCGGGCGCCTACCCGCTGCTGCTGACCCCGTACTCGATCGTCTGCTCGGCCGGCTACTCCGACGAGTCGACCAGCACCACGTTGAAGGATGCGTTCACCAAGATCCTCGACGACGGTCAGACCGGCCTCGAGGAGATCGGCTACGTGCCGGTACCGCAGAGCTTCAAGGCCAGGTTGCAGGGCACCGTCGACGCGCTCGCCGGTAGCGGCAACGCCTGACGTGACACAACAGAACAGCGCTCGCGGGGCCGCCAGGGTTTGCGGCCCCGCGTTCGCGGTTGACACACTGACACGACTCTTCGCGTGTCGCACGGATTGTGAGCGGTGGACCGGGAAGTGGCCCCAATGACCAGAGCGGAAGCACGAGAAGGACGCATGACGTCGCTGAGCAACGAGGGTGGCGCGGTCCCGCCGGGTTTCGACGGGACGAGCCTCCCCGAGGCATCGCCCGACGGTTCGTCACCGGGCAGCCTGCACTCCGCGGCCCGCCACCGCGTGGCCGACCAGATCTTCCGCAACCTGGCCGTCGGCTCAGGATTCGTCGTATCGCTCGTCATCGGGCTGATCGCCCTGTTCCTCGTCGCGCAGGCCGTGCCGTCGCTGCTGAAGAACGAGGAGAACTTCTTCACCTACACCGGTGACTGGATCACCAGTGGCAACCAGCTCGCCTTCGGCATCCCGCAGCTGTTCTACGCGACGGTCGTCGTCTCGGTCATCGCACTCCTCATCGCGATGCCGGTGGCCCTCGGGATCTCGATCTTCCTCACCGAGTACGCGCCCAAGCGTCTCGTCGGACCCATCACCTACACCGTCGACCTGCTCGCCGCGGTGCCCTCGATCGTCTACGGTCTCTGGGGCATCCTGGTGTTGGGGCCGGCGCTGGTACCGGTCAACGAGTGGGTCGTCGGGCACCTCGGTTTCCTGCCGTTCTTCCAGCAGCCCACCCAGGTCGCGAACATGTCCACCGGCGGCACGCTGCTCACCGCGGGCATCGTGCTCGCCGTCATGATCCTGCCGATCATCACCGCGGTCACCCGCGAGGTCTTCATGCAGACCCCGAAGGGACACCGAGAGGCGGCGCTCGCCCTGGGCGCCACGAAATTCGAGGTCGTCAAACTCGCGGTGCTGCCCTTCGGCTTCTCCGGCTACATCTCCGGTTCGATGCTCGGCCTGGGCCGCGCGCTCGGCGAGACGATGGCGCTGCTGCTGATCATCTCCACTGCCGGACCGATGAACTTCAACCTGATGGAGAGCGGTGAGACCTTCGCGACCAAGATCGCGAACAACGCCGCCGAGTTCGACTCGCCGGCCAAGACCGGCGCCTACATCTCCGCAGGCCTGACCCTCTTCGTCCTGACCTTCATCGTCAACGCCGCCGCTCGTGCGGTCGTCGCCGGAAAGAAGTGAGCATGACTGTCACCACCCCGTCGCCCACGGCCGACCCGGTCAAGAAGCCGTCGGGCTTCACCCCGCTGGCGAAGCGTCGACGCGTCGCCGATCACGTGGTCCGGATCGCGGTCATCGCCGCACTCCTCGTCGCGCTGGTGCCGCTTGTGTGGCTGGTCGCCACCCTGGTCATCCGCGGCATCGAACCGCTGCTCGACATCGACTGGTGGACGTTGCCGGAACGCAAGGGCGGCGCCGCCAACGCCATCGTCGGCACACTGATCCAGACCGCGCTGGCCGCCGTCATCTCGATCCCGCTCGGTATCTTCGTCGCGATCTACCTCGTCGAATACGCCGCCAAGAAGTCGGTGCTCGCCCGCGTCACCACCTTCATGGTCGACATCCTCTCCGGCGTCCCGTCGATCGTCGCGGCACTGTTCGTCTACGCGGTCTGGCGCACCACGCTCGGGTTCCCCCGGTCGGGTTTCGTCGTGGCGATCGCGCTGGTGCTGCTGATGGTCCCGCTGGTGGTCCGGGCGACCGAGGAGATGCTCAAGATCGTCCCGCAGGACCTGCGTGAGGCGTCCTACGCGCTGGGCATCCCGAAGTGGAAGACCATCGTGAAGATCGTGCTGCCGACGGCACTATCCGGCATCGTGACCGGCGTGATGCTGGCCATCGCGCGTGTGATGGGGGAATCGGCGCCCGTGCTCATCCTGGTCGGTTCTACCCGCGCGATGAACTGGAATCCCTTCGACGGCAATCAGCAGTCGCTGCCCCTGATGATGGTGCAGCAGTACAACAACGGGCCAGGCGCCTTCGACGAGGTCTGGGGTGCGGCCCTCTGCCTGGTCGTCCTCGTGGCCATCGTCTACTTCGGGGCCAAGGTCGTGTCGAAGATCTTCGCGCCCAAGACCTCCTGAAACATCTCTGTAGAAACGGAACAGTCATGGCAAAGCGCCTCGACATCAAAGACCTGAACATCTACTACGGCGACTTCCATGCGGTGAAGGACGTGACCCTCGAGGTGCCGCCGCGCTGCATCACCGCCTTCATCGGACCGTCGGGCTGCGGTAAGTCGACGGTGCTGCGGACCCTGAACCGAATGCACGAGGTCACCCCGGGTGCGTACGCGGAGGGCAGCGTACTGCTCGACGGTGAGGACATCTACGGACGCAACGTCGACCCGGTCAGTGTGCGCGCCACGATCGGCATGGTGTTCCAGCGGCCCAACCCGTTCCCGACGATGTCGATCAAGGACAACGTCGTCGCCGGCCTGCGCCTGCAGGGCGTGCGCAACCGGGCCGAACTCGACGAGGTCGCCGAGCGCAGCCTGCGCGGCGCGAACCTGTGGGACGAGGTCAAGGATCGCCTCGACAAGCCGGGCGGCGGCCTCTCCGGCGGCCAGCAGCAGCGGCTGTGCATCGCGCGGGCGATCGCCGTCTCACCGGACGTGCTGCTGATGGACGAGCCGTGCTCGGCGCTCGACCCGATCTCGACGCTGGCGATCGAGGACCTGATGGGAGAGCTCAAGAAGGAGTACACGATCGTCATCGTGACCCACAACATGCAGCAGGCCGCCCGCGTGAGCGACCAGACCGCCTTCTTCAACCTGGAGGGCGTCGGTCAGCCCGGGCAGCTCGTGGAGATCAGCGACACCGAGACGATGTTCTCGAATCCGACGAAGAAGGAAACCGAGGACTACATCTCGGGTCGGTTCGGCTAGAGCCGCGGTGACAACTCCGACAGGGTCCTTCCCACGATGGGAGGGGCCCTGTTCGCGTCACATGTTGATGAGAAGGATGACGAGTAGAGCGGCGAGCGAGGCGATGACACCGAGGTAGGTGATGATCTGCCGGCGGTGAGCGGCTGCCGCCGCGTCCTCGTCGGTCATCGCATTGAAGTCGGGTTCGATCGGCTGATGCTGGCCCATGCCCGCCACCATAACGGGGACATGTGGAGGTGCGAAATCGTTCCGTGCCGCTGACGGCTCTCGATGTTCGCTGTCGTGAAGAGCGGCCGCGTTCAGTTCGTCGAACTGAATTATCCGCCCCTCGAGATGTGTGCCCTGGCTCGCCCTGGGGAGGCGAGCGAGGAAGATCACCCGATGTTCTGGAACTGTTCGGGCGTCTTGCCGGTGGCGGTGAACACCACCCGACGACCGATCAGCACGGCGTGATCGGCGAAGCGTTCGTAGTAGCGGCCGAGCAGTGTCACATCGACCGCGGCGGCGACCCCGTGTTGCCATTCGCGGTCCATCAGAACGGTGAACAGGTGGCGGTGGAGGTCGTCCATCGCGTCGTCGTCCTCCTGTAGGCGCAGCGCGGCCTGGGGATCGCGGGTCTCGAGGACCTCGTGAGCGCTCTTCGCGAGGGTGACCGCGAGCCGGCCCATCTCGGCGAAGTAGCCGTTGACCTCCTCGGGGAGGGCCTTCGCCGGATGGCGTCGACGGGCGACTTTCGCGACGTGGAGAGCGAGCGCGCCCATCCGGTCGGCGTCGGCGACGATCTGGAAACCGCTGACGACGCCGCGGAGGTCACCGGCGACCGGTGCCTGAAGTGCGAGAAGGGCGAAGGACTGTTCTTCGGCGCGGGCCGACAACCGTGTCATCCGCTCGGCGTCCCCGATGACCTCTTCGGCAACGGCGAGGTCGGCCTGCAGCAGTGCCTGGGTGGCGCGCGACATCGCGGTCCCCGCGAGTTCACACATCTCACCCAGGACGTTGGTCAGCGCCTCGAGTTGCTCTTGGTAGGCGGTACGCATGTGCCCAGCTTACGTCGGGGATCGGTCCGTTCCGCCCACGACCGATGAACGCAGCATGAACGTCCGGTGCAGAGACTCCGACGTCGCTCGTCCGGACCGGCCGGACTAGGTACAGGTGGTGTCGCCCGCGTTGGTGACGGCCAGGTCGTTGGGCAGGTCACCGGTGTTCTCGGCCGGCGCGAGCTGCTCGACGTTCACCGTGGCCCCGGCATCGGGCACCGATCCCAGGTCACCGGTGAAGTCGGACCCGAGGATGAGTTCGACACCCGACTTGACCGTCCGGTCGAGCTGGATCTCGGCGCCGGGGAACATCGCGGCCAGTGTGGCGGCCGCGTTCTGCTGTCCCGGGCCGTACCGAACGACGGTGTCGTCCCGGTTCTCCGACGCATCGGCGACGCCGCGGACGTCGAAGCCGTACGGGGTCAGCTGCTCGGAGACCTCCGCGGCCAGGCCGGTGGTGGAGGTGCCGTTGAGCACGCGGACACCGACGTTGCCGGGGTTCTGCGCGGTGGCGTTGACCCGTCCCGGGGTCTCGGTCGAGTTCCGCGAACTCGGGGCCCGTGAGGGTGCCTTCGACGTCGGCTCCTTCTTCTCGGCCTTCTTCTCACCGGGCAGCGGGAGGTCGTCGATGATCGCGTTGAAGATCGCGTCGATGTCGTCGGTGCGCGGGATCTCGTTGTTCTGACCGTCCTCGGAGGTACCGGAGGTGGGGATGGTCAGGAAGGAGACGCGGCCGGCCTCGATGCCCTGCATCGACTCGGCGAGCTGGATCAGCGACTGGGTGTCCACACCGTCGACGTAGCTGTACTCGATGAAGGTGTTGACGATGCTGTTGAGCTTGTTCGGGTTGGACAACACGTTGCCCGACAGCGTCGACCGCAGCAGCGACGACATGAACAACTGCTGGCGCTTGATGCGGCCGTAGTCGCCGTTGCCCTCAGACGCGATGTTGCGGGCACGGACGTAGTTCAGTGCGCGGCGGCCGGTCAGCTTCTGCTTGCCGGGCTTACGGAGGATGTGGCCGATCTCGTAGTCGTAGAGCGGCGCTGTGGAACAGACCTCGACGCCGCCGATCGCGCGGACGACCTTCTCGAAACCGTAGAAGTCCATGCCGATGAAGTGGTTGATGTTGAGACCGCTCATCTGGGTGATCACACGGACGAGGCACTGCGGGCCGCCGTAGAAGTAGACGCTGTTGAGCTTGACCCCGTCTTCGGCGGGTAGCTCGGCGCCGTATTCACCGGTCTCGTTGTCCCAGGAGTTGCACGCGGGGCGATCGACCTGGAGGTCGCGGGGGAAGGACACCGCGACGACGCGCTCGCGGTTGGCCGGCACGTTGACCAGGATGACGGTGTCCGAGCGCGCACCCTCGGCGTCGGCGACGGTACCCGCGCCGACCTTGGAGTTGTTGCCGCCGCGGGTGTCGGTGCCGACGATCAGGTAGGTCTCGTCACCGTGCTGGGCGTCTTTGTTGCGGATGTTCTTGTCTTCGGCGTCGACGGCGGTGACGTTGCGCCAGTTGCCGTTCCATGACTGCAGGTAGTTCCAGACGAAGCCGGTGCCGACCAGGGCGGTCACACATGCGATGGTCACCAGGATGCGCCCGGTGGCAGTGGTCTTGCGGAGGAGGGAGCCGCGCGGATCATCGCCGCGGCCGGGATGACGCCGGGGACCCTGACGGAGTTGCAGCGGACCGGTCAGGTCGGGGGTGCGCTCGAGCGGTGCGCGCGGCGGACTCGGGGCCACCGGCGGCACCATGGCGTCCTGGGCGCGCGACTCCTCGATGGCCCGCTTCGCGGTGGCCTGGTCCGACAGGTCGGGCGCGGGAGCGTCGGGTTTGTCACCGATGGTGGGGATCTTCTGCGTGACGTCGTTGCCGAAGTGGTGGATCTCGGTGGGACGATCGTCTGCCGCGGGTTGCCCCTGATCGCTGCGCCCGAGCGGAGGCCGCGGGGGCCGCACCTGGTCGGATTGCGCCGGATCGAAGCGGCGCGACCGGCCGCGGGTCGTCGGCGGGATGTTCGTGGGCCGACCGGCCGGGGGTGCCTGGTCGGTGGTGTCGGCGCGGAAGCGTCCGCGGCGCGGGGCGTCTGCCGGAGGTGTCCGCGGTTCCTCCGCGTTCATCTGCTCCATGAGCTCGCGGACGGTCAGGCGCGTCCGCCCACGTACGAAGCGGTCACTCGCACGCGGTTCCCGCAGACTCGGGTGTGCACCCGAGTCTGGGTTCTGGGCGCGGGGATCCACCGGAGGACGGCGGTCGTTGCCATCGTCCGGGCGTCCGGCACGACGGCCACGACGAGACCTGTTGGCCTCGTCGCCCGCCTCCGGTTCGTCCGGTCCCGATGTCCAACGACTCAATGCACGTTCCTCATGCCCCGAGGTCTACAAAGCGCCAACCGCGCGTCGGGGCTGGTCGACGCGGTGCGCAAGCACGTAGGGACCCGGCAGGCCGGGACCTTCGCGCCATACTACTGATCGCACCTGAGAAGCGGCCTCAGCCAGCGGTGCGTTGTGACGGTTTTCGCAGAATGTGTCAGCCGCCGGAGTGCATGATCTCCGCGCCGGCGGGCACGACGTCCTCGTCGGGATCGTCGAGCCAGCCGTCGGGCAGTGCAACCTTCGCCGGCGAACCCTGGCGGCCGCGCGGACCGTGGCCGTCGCTGGGGAACGGCGCGTCGGCAGGCAGCTCGGACAGCAGTTCGCGTAGCTCGTCGACGCTGCCGACGAGTGCCATCCGCCGCCGGATCTCCGAGCCGGCCGGGAATCCCCGTAGGTACCACGCCACATGCTTGCGGATCTCGCGGCAGCCCTTCATCTCACCGTGGTGGTCGACGAGGAGCTGGCAGTGCCGGACCATGATCTCGGCGACCTCGCCCAGGTTCGGGGGAGTGGGGGCGTCGAAACCGTTGAGCTCCGCGGCGAGCTCGGCGAACAGCCACGGACGTCCGAGGCAGCCGCGGCCGACGACGACGCCGTCGCAGCCGGTCCGGTCCATCATCGCCACGGCGTCGGCGGGTTCGAAGATGTCGCCGTTACCCAGGACAGGAACCGAGGTGACGTGCTCCTTCAGGCGCGCGATCTCGTCCCAGTCGGCCTCGCCGGAGTACCGCTGCGACGCGGTCCGGGCGTGCAGGGCGACCGCCGCGGCACCCTCCTCGGCGGCGATGCGACCGGCGTCGAGGTGTGTGCGGTGGTCGTCGTCGATGCCGATGCGGAACTTGACGGTGACCGGGATGTCGGTGCCCTCGGTCGCCCGGACGGCGGCCGCGACGATCTTGCGGAACAGAGTCCGCTTGTAGGGGATGGCCGAGCCACCGCCCTTGCGCGTCACCTTGGGTACTGGGCAGCCGAAGTTCATGTCGATGTGGTCGGCGAGGTTCTCGTCGACGATCATCTTCGCGGCCTGGTACGTGTACTCCGGATCGACGGTGTAGAGCTGCATCGATCGCGGGTTCTCATCGGGCCCGAAGGTGGTCATGTGCATCGTGACCGGGTGGCGTTCGACGAGCGCGCGGGCGGTCACCATCTCGCAGACGTACAGGCCGGAGACGGTGCCGGTACGGGCGAGCTCGAGTTCGCGGCACAGCGTGCGGAACGCGACATTGGTGACGCCGGCCATCGGGGCGAGCACGACGGGGCTCGCCAGTTCGATGGAGCCGATGCGCAACTTGGCGGACGCCCCGGAACGACGTTCCGCAGACGACGCAGAACCGGCGCCTTCGCAGGTCGAAGGCGCCGGGCTGGTGGAGAGGGTCGTGCTCAGGATGCCTGCTGCTCCCGCTTCTTGGCCTCGCGGGCGAGCGAACGATCGCGCATCTCCTCGAAGCGGATGGTGTCCTTCTCGAGCTGCTCGAGGAAGGCGGCCAGCTCCTCGCGGACCTTCTCGCCCTCGGCGGTGAAGTCGTCGCGCTCGAAGACGTTCCACTTGCGCAGAACCGGCATGACGACCTCTTCGAGGTGCTGGCGGAGGTCGTAGATGCCGTGCTTGGCCATCAGCACACCGTGGCGACGGAAGTTGGGCATACCGGCGCCGGGCATCTGGAAGTTGGTGACGATGTCGGTGACCGCGCGCAGCGTCTGGTCGGGGGCGATGTCGAAGCCCGCGCCGCAGATGTTGCGGTAGAAGATCATGTGCAGGTTCTCGTCGGCCGCGATGCGCTGCAGCATCTTGTCGGCGATCGGGTCGTTGCAGGCCTTGCCGGTGTTGCGGTGGCTGACGCGGGTCGCGAGCTCCTGGAAGGTCACGTACGCGACCGAGTGGAGGAGGCCCAGCTCGTCGGCGTGCTCCTCGAGCTCGTCGACGCGGCCGGCGGCCGCCAGCATCGGGTCGTAGCCGTTGGTCATGTGGATCATCCGGGCCTCTTCGAGGGCGACCGGATCGACACCGCGGGTCACGACGAGGTAGTCGCGCATGACGATGCCGTGGCGGTTCTCCTCGGCGGTCCAGCGACCGACCCAGTGGCCCCAGGCGGAGTCCATCGAGAAGTTGTCGGCGATGACCCGGTGGTACGAGGGCAGGTTGTCCTCGGTCAGCAGGTTGGTGATCATCGCGGCCTTGGCGACCTCGTCGAGCTGCGACTGCTCGGGGTCGTAGTCGACACCACCGAGGGCGGCGAAGTTGCGGCCCTCGTCCCACGGGACGTAGTCGTGCGGGTTCCAGTCCTTGGCGATCTTCAGGTGACGGTTGACGTTGTCCTCGGCAACCGGGGCGAGCTCCTTGAGGAGCTCGAGTTGCGTCAGCTCGCGTGCCATATAGATGTCCTCCGAAACGGTGTCCGCGTATGTCGTCGTACGTGTGTCGTCTTGTCAGCCTCGCGGCGGTGCCACGAGTGTGATCGCGACGTCGTCGTGGGCGGGTCGCGCCCACCCGGGCGGACCTTGGGTGGTCTCGGACACGCGGCCGCGCAGCCCTACCCCCACTGGTCAAAGCTCTAGCCTACGGCACTCGGGACCACGTCCCAAGTCCGTCTGGAATGCTGTCGTGTCCTGACGGTGCCGACGTTACGACCCTGCCCGGTGGTGTCGGTCACGGTCGTCGTGGCCGGCCACCCGGCGGTCGCGTCGCAGGTGGGCGGGGGTCCCTGCCGGGGTCAGTCCGTGCTGCGGGGCCGGGCGAAGAAGGCGCCCGTGGTCGTCATCCACTTCTCCGCGGCCTCGTCGAGGTTGCCGAATTCGCGGGCCTTCTCACACCACGTCATCGCCGCCCGGCCGAACTCCATCGGGTTGTAGACGTCCTCCTCCTTGCTCCACAGGCCGTCGCCGGCATAGGTGAGGATGGTGATGTTCGTGGCGGTGATCAGGCTCTGATCGCCGGGGTCGCGCATCGGGTTGTCGACCTCGCAGATGACCCGGCTCGTCGGGGCGTCGACGACGTGCCACAGCGAGGGGAACGACGTCATGTGGCTGCCGGGGAAGGCCGTCATGGTGCGCCAGGCCCAGGCCCGGATCTCCTCGCGGCCGCGCATCGTCCCCAGTGCGTGCTCGACGAAGTCGGCGTCCTCGGTGAACATGTCGGCGTAGCGGTCCCAGTCCCCGCTGACCGCGACCTCGGCGACCGTGCGCTGGAAGCCGGCGAACGCCTCGTTCAGTTCGTCGACGCTGAACGTCCCGGTGGTGTCGGTGACTTTCTCGGTGGATTTCATCGACGCCGATCCTAGGGTTGCGACGATGTCCTCCGGCCGCGTTTCGCGACACTCGGTAGCATTCGGTGCCTACGCATCCGCCCGAAGGCTCGGGTGCAAGGGGTATCGGTGAGGACGTCATGTACCAGGTAGGGGACCTGATCGCGGGGTACCGCGTCCTTGACGTGCTCGGACGGGGCGGCATGGGTGACGTCTACAAGGCGGCCCATCCCCGGCTCCCGCGGTCGGACGCGCTCAAGGTCCTGCGGTCGGGGCACGCCACCGATCCGGTCTTCCGCGCCCGGTTCGAGCGCGAGGCCGACATCGTCGCGCCGCTACACCATCCCAACGTCGTCACCGTCTACGACCGCGGGGTCTTCGACGGGCAGCTCTGGATCGCGATGGAGTACGTGCCCGGTATCGACGTGGCGCGAATGCTCGCGGCGGACTCGCCCCTCGACCCCCGGTTGGCGTGCACGATCGTCACCGGCGTGGCGGCCGGGCTCGACGCCGCCCACCGTCGCGGGATCATGCACCGCGACATCAAACCGGCCAACATCCTCGTCACCCCCGGGGTCGGGGGCGGTCCCGGCAACACCGGGTCCCTGCCGCCGGAGGCGGTGAAGGTCACCGACTTCGGCATCGCGCAGGTGCTCGACGAGGTCACGAACCTGACCGGCACCGGCATCACGATCGGGACGATGCACTACGCGTCGCCCGAACAGATCGAGGGCCGTCGCGTCGACGCCCGCAGCGACATCTACTCCCTCGGGGCGACCGCCTACGAACTGCTGACCGGCGCACCGCCTTTCGACTCCCCGTCGCTGCACGGCCTGATGACCGCGCACATGTACCACGACCCGCCGGCAGCGACCAGTCGCAACGGGGCGTTGCCGACCGCTGTCGACGCGGTGCTCGCACGGGCGATGGCCAAGAACCCCGACGATCGGTTCCCGACCGCCGGTGAGTTCGCCGACGCCCTACGCGATGCCTTCGACACCCGCCAGACCCTCGTCGGGCCGGGCCCGCAGCCGAATCCCGGTGGCCATCAGTCTCCTTCGCCGACTGCTTCCGCGGTGCCGGCCACGGGATACCCGGCATCGTCTGCGGCGCATGATCAACCGACCGATCCGACGACCCGTGCGCGACCGGGACTCCCGCCGATGGTCTCGGCGGAGACCCTGCACGGGTGGTCGCCCGCGCCGGCCGCGGAACCGGCCCGGCCCGTCCGACGGAGTGCTGCGACGGTGGTCGCGATCGGGGCGGCGCTGGCGCTGATCGCCGGAATCCTCGGCGCCGGAGCCGCATTCGTGAGTACGTCGGCGGGCAATCTGGAGACCCCCAATCCGCCCGATGCCGAGGTGACGACGACCGCCGTCGAACTGTCCTGGGATCATGTCGACGATGCGACGAGTTACGTCGTCACCCAGAACGACGAGGTGATCTACTCCGGTCCCGACACGACCTTCACCGCACCGCGTCCCATACCGGGGACCTACACCTATCAGGTCGCCGCGCAGGACGAGGACGGCCGGACCTCTGAGTTCTCCCGCAACTCCGAGGCCGTCGACGTGTTCATGACGTGGGGCGAACTGCAACCCATCGCCGATCTGTACCACGACCTGGTCCCGGCATCGCCGTTGAGCACCAACGGTTTCGACGGTATGCGGTGCTGGGGCGAGGACGGCGACCTCGCGTTCAAGTCCTCCAAGCGCACCGTCTGGTGTACCCGCTACCTCGACGACGAGGGCAACGACGCCGACTACCAGGTGATCGTCGACGTGTACGACACCCCCGAGGAGGCGCGGGCCGCGGCAGACGTGACCGCGTACAACCTGCGCGGGACCGGTTACACGACGGCCCAGGGCCACACCGGGACGCTGTATCTCTCGGACAAGCAGCGCGATCAGGGGCAGGCCATCCTCGCCCACGACACCGGTGACCGTGCGAAATCCGTTGTGTGGGTCGTGGTTCCCGGAAAACCGGCCGCCGCTGCGGCCGATCTGCTGAAGAGGCTGCCGATCTGATGGCACAACCGGTCACCACCCAACCCGCGGGCCCACCCACGACCCCGCCCCGCACGTCGACCGCCCGGTCGTGGACCATCGCGGTGATCGTGGTCGCCGTGCTGCTGGTGGCGGTCGGCTCGTTCTACGCCGTACGCGCGTTCACCAGCGTCGCCGTGCCGGACACTCCTACCGGCCTGACACTCGACGCCGGGACGGGACGCCTGGTCGCGACCTGGGAACCGGTTCCGGGCGCGACGGGTTATCAGCTCGTCCGCGACGACGGGTTCGTCGTGTACCGCGGTACCGACACCGAGGTCGTCGACGCCGCGGTGCCCGTGGGCGAGCACACCTACCGGGTGGCCGCCCTGGACGGTGATGCCGTCTCGCCGCCGAGCCCGCCGCAGTCCGTGCGCACCGGCGCGAGCTGGGGTGTCTACGCGCCGCTCGTCGCGCAGTTCCCCGAACTCCTCCCGCAGACACCGGACACCGCCGCGAAGTGGAACAACGCCGAGTGCGTCCGCCGATACGCCGGCGGTCGCGACGAGGTCGGACCGTCGGAGACCGGAAACGGCAAGGTGCGCACCGTGTTCGTGGTGCGCTGTGCCGCGGGAGCCGTCGACCGGCCGTTCGGCGTGTTCTGGTTCGCCTCCAAGGACGCGCTCAACGCCGAGTACTCGCGCTCGTCGGCGACCTCGCGGCCGGTGCGGTGGAAGCACGGCACCGGCCTCATCGACGAGAACGGTCGTGGCGTCTTCAAGATCACCGACGACCCGGCGCGGGAACTCGCGATGATCGTGGTGTTGCAGACCCCTGCCCAGGACGTCCTCGAGATGGTTGATTCGATGCCGATCTGAGTCCTGGCCAGGGGGCCGGTGACAACCTGGTCAAGCGACCGAGACGAACACCCATCCCGAGTCTCCCGCGTGCGGCATGATGGCGTGGGGGCTCGAGAGGCCGAGAACGAAAGGCTGGTGCCATGCAGCGGTTGAGTGGTTTGGATGCGTCGTTTCTCTACCTGGAGACCCGCAGCCAGCTGATGCACGTCATCGGTCTCGTGGAGATCGATCCGAGCACGATGCCGGGCGGGTACGACTTCGCCAAGCTGCGCACGGAGATGCAACGTCGCGTCGCCGCGATCCCGGCTTTCCGTCGCAAGCTCGACAACTCCGTTTTCAACATCGACCACCCGGTGTGGATCGAGGACGAGGACTTCGACATCGAGCGGCACGTCCATCGGGTGGCCGTGCCGGCGCCGGGCGGCGCCGGTGAGGTCGCCGAACTGTGCGGTCATCTCGCCGGTCAGACCCTCGACCGGGGTAAGCCACTGTGGGAACTGTGGATCATCGAGGGCCTGTCCAACGGTCGCATCTGCGCGATGCTGCGGATGCACCACGCCAGCACGGACGGTGTCACCAGCGCCGAGATGCTCGCCAGGATGTGTTCGCTCACACCGGAACCGCCCGAACTCGACGCAGAAAAGGTCCGCGAGACGGCGGGCCCGCCGTCGCGTGCCACCATCGCCGCGACCGGTGCGATCAACTACTTCGTCCAGCGCCCGCTTGCGATGGCCAAACTGCTGCCGAGAACGGTCAGCGTCCCCGTCGGCTGGCTGCGGCGCGCGCAGCAGCAATCGGCCATGCCCGCGCCCTTCATGGCGCCGCGGACCCGGTTCAACTCGGCGATCACGCCCCACCGCAGCATCGCCCTGAGCCAGTTGTCCCTCGACGACGTCAAGCGGGTGAAGAACCACTTCGGGGTGAAGATCAACGACGTCGTGCTCGCGCTGGTCGGCGGCGCGATGCGCACCTACCTCCTCGAGCACGACGAACTGCCGGAGAAGCCGCTCGTCGGGATGGTGCCGGTGTCGGTGCACGATGCCGACGAGTCCGACCTGGTCGTGGAGGGGACCAACAAGGTGACGGGCATGTTCACCCTGCTGTCCACCGACGTCGACGACCCGGTGATCCGCCTCGAGAAGCAGGCGGAGTTCAGCCGGAAGTCGAAGGAACACCACGCCGAGATCGACGCCAACATCCTGCGCTCCTGGGCACAGTTCGCACCGGGGACCACCCTGTCCACGGTGATGAAGGTGTACGGCGAACGGAAACTGGCGTCGGCGCATCCGCCGATCTTCAACGTCCTAGTGTCGAATGTCGCGGGCCCCGACTTCCCGCTGTACTTCCTGGGTTGCCGGGTCACCGCGGTCTACCCCCTCGGCCCGATCTTCCACGGACTCGGCTTGAACATCACGGTGTTCTCCGCGGACGGGAACCTCAACATCGGCATCCTGGCGTGCACCGATCAGACGCCCGACCCGTGGGAGATCGCCAACGCCTTCGACGATCAGCTCAAGCAGCTGCTCGCCGCCTGCGACTGAGGTCCTGTCTACGCGCCGCCGCCCGCGAGCTGGTCGAGCCAGACCCGTGCCGACGAGTCGGACGGCGAGCGCCAGTCGCCGCGGGGCGACAGTGAACCGCCCGAACCGATCTTGGGGCCGTTGGGCATCGCGGTGCGCTTGAACTGGTTGCCCATGAAGCGCTTCAGGAAGATGCCGAGCCAGTGCTCGATGGTCGCGGTGTCGTATTCGTTGCGCTTGTCGTCGGCGAGCAGCTCCGACCACGGCCCGCGGGAGCGGTCACCCCACGCCTGACGGGCGAGGTAGGCGACCTTGGTCGGCCGGTACCCGAATCGGGTGACGTAGTAGAGAAAGAAGTCGTGCAGCTCGTAGGGTCCGACGGTGTCCTCGGTGGACTGGATCTTGCCGTCGTCGCCGGCCGGGACGAGCTCGGGGGAGATGACGTCGTCGAGGATCTCGGCGAGCACCTCGGTGGTCTCCGCCGAGTGGTGGCTGTTGCTGATCATCCACCGGATCAGGTGCTGGATCAGGGTTTTCGGCACCGAGCCGTTGACGTTGTAGTGCGACATCTGGTCGCCGACGCCGTAGGTGCACCAGCCGAGCGCGAGTTCGGACAGGTCGCCGGTGCCGAGGACGATGGCGCCGTGGTGGTTCGCCAGCCGGAAGAGGTGCGAGGTGCGCTCGCCGGCCTGCACGTTCTCGAACGTGACGTCGTAGACCTTTTCGCCACGGGAGTAGGGGTGGTCGAGGTCGGCGAGCATCTGCTCGCAGGAGGGCCGGATGTCGATCTCCTGGCCGCTCACGCCGAGTGAGTTCATCAGCACGTGCGATCGGCGCAGCGTCGCGCCGCCGGTGGCGAAGCCGGGCATCGTGTAACCCAGGATGTTGGTGCGGGGCAGTCCGAGTCGGTCGAAGGTGTCGACCGCGACGAGCAGGGCCAGGGTCGAGTCGAGGCCGCCGGAGACCCCGATGACGATCTTGTCGATGCCGGTCGAACGGAGGCGCTGGGCGAGTCCCTGCACCTGGATGTGGCGGACCTCGGCACACCGTTCGTCGAGATCGACGGAATCGGCGGGGACATAGGGAAACCGGGGCACCACGCGGCGCAACACATCGTCGTCACCGCTCAGCTCGCCGAAAGAGAAACCGATGCGGCGCAACGACTTCAGTCGATCGGAGTAGTCGCCGGCCTGGTCGCGCAAGCTGATCATCCGCATGCGTTCCTGCCGGATGCGGTCGAGGTCGATGTCGGCGGAGATCACCTGATCGGTGGTCGCGAACTGTTCGCTCCGGGCGAGCAAGGATCCGTTCTCGGTGATGAGAGCGTCACCGTCCCAGGCGAGATCGGTGGTCGACTCGCCGTAACCCGCCGCAACGTAGACGTGCGCGGAGATGGTGCGTGCGGAATGGCCGGTGCACAGGTTCTTCCGGTAGGACTCCTTGCCGACGGTGACCGGGCTGCCGGAGAGATTGGCCAGCACGGTCGCGCCGCCGAGTGCGGCCCAGGTGCTCGGCGGGATCGCCACCCAACCGTCCTCGCAGATCTCCACGTGCAATGCGAAACCCGGCAGATCGGCGGCCTCGAAGATCAGATCGGCCCCGAACGGGACCTCCTCGCCGTCGATGGTCACGGTGTCGGGCACCGCGTCGCGGGCGGCGGAGAAGAACCGCTGCTCGTAGAACTCGCGGTAATTCGGCAGATACGACTTCGGGACGACGCCCAGCACCGCACCGTCGCGGATCACGGCGGCGCAGTTGAACAGTCCGTCGCCGACGATCATCGGCAGGCCGACGACCACCAGCGGTCGTAGACCCCGGCTGGCCGAGATGATCTCGCTGAGGGCGACGCGGCAGCCGTCGATCAGCGCATCCTGGTGGAACAGGTCGTCGATGCTGTAGCCGCACAGCCCGAGTTCGGGGAAGACCACGAGCGCGGCGCCGTCGTCGGCGGCCTGCCGCATCAGCTCGATGGTGCGTGCGGCATTCGCGGCGGGTTCGGCGATCGTGAGGACGGGCACCGCACCCGCGACCCGAACGAAGCCGTTTGCGTAGACAGACACGTCGACAACAGTAAACGGCCCGGTGTCCGGCGAGCGCGTTGTCTGTCGTCAGGCCCGCCACCAGGTGTCGTCGAGTTCGACCGGCGTCGTGCGCTTGTGGCGATTACGGTGCCAGGCGGCCTCGATCTTCTCCGCCGCCTCGGTCGGTACCTCGCGGCCCTCGAGGTAGTCGTCGATGTGCTCGTAGGTCAGGCCCAGCTCGTCCTCGTCGGTCTGCCCCGCCTTCTCGTCGAGCAGGTCGGCGGTCGGGACCTTCTCCCACAGTTGTTGCGGCGCACCGAGGTGGCGCAGCAGCGACCGGCCCTGGCGCTTGTTCAGGCCCGACAGCGGCAGGATGTCCGCGGCACCGTCGCCGTACTTGGTGAAGAAACCGGTGACGTTCTCGGCGGCATGGTCGGCGCCGATGACCAGCAGCCCGCGGTCGCCGGCCACGGCGTACTGCGCGACCATGCGGTGGCGGGCCTTCGCGTTGCCCTTGGTGAAGTCGGTGAGAGCGGCGCCGGTCGCCGCGGAGATCTCGTCGTTGAGTGCGTCGACGCCGGGCGCCACGTTGACCGTGAAGACCTCGTCGGCCGCGACGAATTCGGCGGCGGCCGCGGCGTCGTCCTCGTCGTGCTGCACCCGGTAGGGCAGACGCATGCCGACGAACACCCCCTCCCCGCCGTCGGCCCGGACCCGCTCCACCGCGATCTGGGCCAGGCGCCCGGCGAGGGTCGAGTCGACGCCGCCGGAGAGTCCGAGCACGTAGCCCGCGGCCCCGATCGTGCTCAGGTAGTCGGCGAGGAACTGCACCCGGCGCTCGACCTCCTCGGCGGGATCGATCGAGGGTTTGACCCCCAGGGCGTCGATGATGGTCCGCTGGGTCTCACGCATTCGCGCTCCAATGCTCGCTCGAGGTCTGCCGTCGAGCAGCCGAGGTCACTCCTCGCGCGGTACCCGGACGCCGACGAGGTGCGCGTCGGGGTCCGGGGTCATGCCGAGGCGATCCCAGGGCTGCGACACGGTGAGTACCGCATAAGCGGATGTCGGAAACCGATCGATGAAACCGGAGGGGTCGAGCGTCAGTGCGGTCTGCGGCATCCCGGGTTCGTGACCGACGACGAGCAGCGTGGACGCCTCGGCCGGTGCGTGGATGCGGATGGTCTCCAGCACGTCGTCGGGATCACCGCCGTAGATGTCCTCGACATAGGTGACCGGGGCCCGGACGCCGGTCCGCTCGAGGGTCTGCCGGGTCCGGGTCGATGTCGAGCACAGCACCGCGTCGACGCGGAGGCCCTCGTCGGACATCCACCGTCCCGCGAGGGCGGCCTGCCGTTCACCGCGTTCGGCGAGGGGACGGTCGTGGTCGCGGGTCGCCGGGGGATAGCCCGACTTCCCGTGACGCATCAGGATCAGCGTGCGCGTGCCGCTCATGCGGTCCCGGTGCGCCGGGACTCGACCGGATAGGCGTCGGGGTCGGCGGCGATGGTGCGCAGGAGGCGGACGGTCGCGCGCCAGGCCGCGCCCTCCTGGCGGAGGTAGGCGGCGTGCTCGTACTCGTCGCACGCCTCGGCCTCGTCGGCCAGCGCATCGAACTCGAGGTGTTCGTCGACGGCACACCCGATGAGTTCGTCCAGGGTCGTGCAGTCGGCGCAGGCCCGCTCGATCGCGGCTGCATCGAGGGTCGCCAGGCGTTCCAGATCCGACCGATACCGCATGGTTGTCGAATGTACGCCCCCGGCGCTGGTCGCCGACGTTGCGACACCGGGTGCGACGGCTCCGACCGGTGCCCGATTCGGGCGCGGGGTACGCGACGCCTTTACCCTTGTGGACGTGCACACCTGGGTACCCGCGCTCCTGGCGGTGCTGGCGGCGTTGTTGATCGCAGCCGGCACCGTGCTGCGGCAGCGTGCGTCGCGGGTCAACGGCGCGATCACCGCCGGATGGTGGGTGGGCGCCGTCATCGCGCTCTGCGGCTTCGGCCTGCAGGCGTCGGCGCTGGGTCTCGGGTCGATCCTGCTGGTGCAGCCACTCGTCGTGCTGGCGGTGCTGTTCGCGCTGCCGCTGGAGGCCTGGGCCGATCACCGGCATCCCGCGCGTATCGAATGGGCCTGGGGTGGCGTGCTGGTCGCCTGCGTCGCGACATTCCTGCTCGTCTCCCGGCCGGAGCCGTCACTCCGACGACCGGATGCGCTGCTGCTGTGGGGCACGGTCGGGGCCGTCGTCGGGGTCGTCGTCGGCCTTGTGCTGCTGGCACGCCGCTCGAGTCCGCACTACAAGGCGCTGTTCTACGGACTCGTCGCGGGCACGCTCTTCGGGGTTTCGGCACTGCTGATCAAAGCGGTGATCTTCCAGGTCACGCACGAGTTCTGGCGCACCTTCCTCCAACCGGAGATCTACCTGTTCGTGCTGGTCGTCGTGTGCGCGGTGATCGCCCAGCAGCTGGGTTTCGGTGCCGGCGACCTGCAGACGTCGTTCCCGTCGATGACGGTCGCCGAGCCGGCGGTCGCGATGGTGCTCGGCGTGCTGCTGCTCGGCGAGAACCTCAATGTGTCCGTGCCCACCGCGATGTTCCTCGGCATCGTGCTCGCGATCATGATCCGCGCGGTGTGCGAGCTGGCGAAGCTGTCCGCGGTCCGGGGATACGAACAGGCGGTTGCCGCAGAAGCAGAGATGCCGCCGACCGCGGGGCGGTCGGCGGCATGATCGAACCGTGATCAGGCGGTTCTGAGCCCGCTTGGTCGGGTCAGCCCTCGACCAGCTCCGCGATGCCCTCGGCCCATTCCTCGGCCTGCTTGGCGGGCTTGATCGACGACGAGTTGTCGTGGCGGGCGTGCTCGCCGACCTGGACCGCGCCACGCTTCGTCAGCATCTCGGCGACGATCTCGCCGCCGCGGTTGAAGGTGTCGTAGATCGAGTCGCCGAGCCCGAACACGGCGAAGCGCAGTCCGCTCAGGTCGGGGTTGACGCTCTCGAGCTCCTCGGCGAAGGGCTCGGCACCGGTGGGCAGCTCGCCCTCGCCGTAGGTCGAGCAGACGATCACCAGGAAGTCAGCGGGGTCGAGGTCTTCGACCGCGTACTCACTCATGTCGTAGATCGAGGGATCGTGCTGGTTGAGCGCGTCCGCGATCGCGTCCGCGACGAGCTCACCCGTTCCGGTCTCGGTTCCGTAGAGGATGACGACCGACATATGCAGAACTCCTCTCGACGTCGGCATTTACGCCAGAGAGGCTAGCCTAACCCGCTCGCTGGAACTAAATCGCAGGTGGGCGGGGGGTTGGAAGAAATACTTGGATGTCCTACTATGTGGTGACAGAGGACATACCCCGGGCCGATCGTGTCGGGGTGCTCGATCTCGGCCCAGTCGCCGGCGACCAGTCCGCACATCCCCAATACGCGCCACGACCCCGAAGCCCCAAAACCCCCGAGAAGAATCAAGGTGATCTGAAGTGTCCGCTCCCGCAGTCCCGTCCATCCCGCACTTCCTCAACGGCAAGCGCGTCACCGCCGAGGGTGGCCGCTTCGCCGACGTCTTCAACCCCAGCACCGGTGCCGTGCAGGCCCAGGTGCCGCTCGCCTCGACCGACGAGGTCGCCGCGGCCGTCGCCACCGCCAAGGAAGCCCAGAAGGAATGGGCCGCCTGGAACCCGCAGCGACGTGCGCGTGTCCTGATGCGCTTCGTCGACCTGGTCAACAAGAACGCCGACGAGCTCGCGACCACCCTGTCGCTCGAGCACGGCAAGACCCACGCCGACGCCCTCGGTGACATCCAGCGCGGCATCGAGGTCATCGAATTCGCCATCGGCATCCCGCATCTCATCAAGGGTGAGTTCACCGAAGGCGCCGGCAGCGGCATCGACGTGCACTCGGTCCGTCAGCCGCTCGGCGTGGTCGCCGGCATCACCCCGTTCAACTTCCCGGCGATGATCCCGCTGTGGAAGGCCGGTCCTGCGCTCGCATGCGGCAACGCCTTCATCCTCAAGCCCAGCGAGCGGGACCCCTCGGTTCCGGTCCGCCTGGCCGAATTGTTCACCGAGGCAGGGCTTCCCGACGGTGTGTTCCAGGTCGTCCACGGCGACAAGGAGTCCGTCGACGCGCTGCTGACCCACCCGGACGTGAAGGCTCTCGGCTTCGTCGGCAGCTCGGACATCGCGCAGTACATCTACTCGACCGCAGCCGCACACGGTAAGCGTTCGCAGTGCTTCGGTGGCGCCAAGAACCACATGATCATCATGCCCGACGCCAACCTCGACCAGGTCGTCGATGCGTTGATCGGTGCCGGCTACGGCAGTGCCGGCGAGCGTTGCATGGCCATCTCGGTCGCGGTCCCGGTCGGTGAGGAGACCGCAGATCGTCTGCGCGCCAAGCTGATCGATCGCGTCAACGCGCTGCGCGTCGGCCACAGCCTCGACCCGAAGGCCGACTACGGCCCGCTGGTCACCGCGGCTGCACTCGAGCGTGTCCGCGGCTACATCACCAAGGGCGTCGAGGAGGGTGCCGAGCTGGTCATCGACGGCCGCGAGCGCGCCAGCGACGAGCAGACCTTCGGCGACGAGGACATCTCGAAGGGCTTCTTCATCGGCCCGACCCTGTTCGACCGTGTCACCAAGGACATGACCTCGTACCAGGAGGAGATCTTCGGTCCGGTGCTGCAGATCGTTCGTGCGGCCGACTACGAGGAAGCCCTCGCGCTGGCCACCGATCACCAGTACGGCAACGGCACCGCCATCTTCACCCAGGACGGCGACGCGGCCCGCGACTTCGCCGCACGCGTCGACGTCGGCATGGTCGGCGTCAACGTGCCGATCCCGGTTCCGGTGGCGTACTACACCTTCGGTGGATGGAAGCGCTCGGGATTCGGCGACCTCAACCAGCATGGTCCGGCGTCGATCCAGTTCTACACCAAGACTAAGACCATCACGACGCGCTGGCCGTCGGGCATCAAGGACGGCGCCGAGTTCGTCATCCCGACGATGGACTGAGTGCGGCCACAGATATGACCACACTTGCCGAGGCCGCAGTCGCGCGGCTCGACGGTGACGAGCGCGTCATCGTCGAGACCGCCGCGGCTTTCGCGGCCAAGAAACTGGCGCCGTACGCGCTGGAATGGGATGCGTCCAAACATTTTCCGGTTGCCGAACTGCGTGAGGCGGCCGAACTGGGGATGGGTGCCATCTACTGTTCCGAGGAAGCCGGGGGCAGCGGACTCCGCCGCCTCGACGGTGTGCGGATCTTCGAGCAGCTGGCCTACGCCGATCCGGCGGTGGCGTCGTTCCTCTCCATCCACAACATGTGCGCGTGGATGGTCGACCACTACGGCACCGACGAGCAGCGCAACAAGTGGGTGCCGCGGCTGGCGACGATGGAGACCATCGCGAGTTACTGCCTGACCGAGCCCGGTGCCGGCTCGGATGCGGCGGCACTGTCCACCCGCGCCGAACGTCAGGGTGACGAGTACGTCCTCACCGGGGTCAAGCAGTTCATCTCCGGTGCCGGGTCGTCGGACCTGTACGTGGTGATGGCCCGCACGGGCGACGCCGGCCCCAAGGGCATCTCCACCTTCCTGGTCGAGAAGGACACCCCGGGACTGAGTTTCGGTGCGCAGGAACACAAGATGGGCTGGAACGCCCAGCCCACCGCGCAGGTCATCCTCGACGAGGTGCGGGTCCCGGCGTCGAACCTGCTCGCCGAGACCGAGGGCATCGGCTTCGGCATCGCGATGAACGGCCTCAACGGTGGCCGGCTCAACATCGCGGCGTCGTCGCTCGGTGGCGCCCAGGCGGCCTTCGACAAGGCGGCCGCCTACGTCTCGAGTCGTCGTGCGTTCGGCAACTCGCTGCTCGACGAGCCGACCATCCGATTCACGCTCGCCGACATGGCGACCTCGCTGCAGACCTCACGGCTCATGCTGTGGCACGCGGCGACCGCCCTCGACGACGGTGCCCCGGACAAGGTGGAGCAGTGCGCGATGGCCAAGCGATTCGTCACCGACAGCTGCTACGACGTCGCCGACAAGGCACTGCAGTTGCACGGCGGCTACGGATATCTGTCCGAGTACGGAATCGAGAAAATCGTCCGCGACCTCCGAGTGCACCGCATCCTGGAAGGGACCAACGAGATCATGCGGGTCGTCCTCGGCCGTTCGATCGCGTCCCGCTACCGGGAGAGCTGACGCGAACTCGCGCCCAACGCATTGGTTTTCGCAGGCAAACACTTTAGGGAGCAATGACAATGACGACGATCGCTTTCCTCGGCCTCGGCAACATGGGTGGCCCGATGGCCGCCAACCTGGTCAAGGCCGGCCACACCGTCCGCGGATTCGACCTGTCCCCCGAGGCGATCGAGACCGCCAAGTCCAACGGGATCGAGACGTTCCCCGCGGCCATCGAGGCGGTGTCCGGGTCCGAGGTCGTGATCACCATGCTGCCCAACGGCGGCATCGTGAAGAAGGTCTACGACGAGGTCCTGCCGGCCGCCCAGACCGGTGCGCTCTTCATCGACTCGTCGACCATCTCGGTCGACGATGCGCGGGAGATCCACCGCCGGGCCGTCGATTCCGGTTTCGCCCAGGTCGACGCCCCCGTCTCGGGCGGCGTCAAGGGCGCCACCGCGGGCACGCTTGCCTTCATGGTCGGCGGCGAGGACGAGGCCTTCGCCGCGGCGCGGGGAACCCTCGACCCGATGGCCGGCAAGATCATCCACTGCGGTGCGGCGGGTGCCGGCCAGGCGGCGAAGGTGTGCAACAACATGCTCCTCGCCGTCCAGCAGATCGCCGTCGGCGAGGCCTTCGTCCTGGCCCAGAAGCTGGGTCTCGACGAGCAGGCGCTCTACGACGTCGTCACCGGCGCCACCGGCAACTGCTGGGCCATCGAGACCAACTGCCCGGTCCCGGGCCCGGTCCCGACCTCGCCGGCGAACAACGACTTCAAGCCCGGGTTCGCCACCGCACTGATGAACAAGGACCTCGGTCTCGCGATGGACGCCGTCGCCAGCACCGGTTCCCGCGCCCCGCTCGGTTCCCACGCCGCACAGCTGTACCGCGGCTTCGCCGAGCAGCACGGAGACCTCGACTTCAGCGCGATCATCACCTCGCTGCACTAGGTCGCAGCACCTGCTATAAGTCCGTATGACGTTGTGCCCGGTTTCCGGGCACAACGTCATACTGTTTTCAGCTGGCGGCGCGCTGAAGTGCCGCCTTCACCCCCTCGACGATGTCCGTCGGACGCTCGATGAGGTCGGCCCAGGTGAAGTTGAGGACGGTCCACCCGTTCGCGACCAGCAGATTGCGCTTCAAACGGTCTCGCTGGAATGCGGCTGCGTCGCGGTGGAACGCGAAGCCATCGATCTCCACCGCGACCTTCACGCGCGGGATCGCGAAGTCGATAACGTACCCGTAGGCGGGCATGTTCGCGATCCAGCCGGAGACGCCACCGGCCGACAGCAGGTTCGCGGTCAGTCTCTCGGCCTCCGACCTCGCTCCGTTGCCCAGGAGCCGCAGATACGACGCCGCGCGAGTCGCTCCGTGCCGCCTGGGGTAGCGGGCGTGCGCTGCCTCGAGGCCTGCGACGGTGACTCGTTTGGTCAACAGTGCCGAATCGAGGATGCTCACCCCGATGTCGAGTGACGCCTCGAGGACGGTCAGCGCGGGCGCTGTTGTCCGAAGGCCCTCGTGCACCGTGACGTCTGCATCATGCAGCAGTCGGTATCGGGCCAGCGCCGTTGCCGACGATCGTCGGGCGTCGCCACGCGTTCTGGTGAACACGACGTGTTTGCGGGGCTCGGCATCGTGGAGGCCGAGCCACCACGCGGCAGCCGCACCACCCAGCACTGCGTCGTTGTGTACCGACAGCACCGCAATCCGTGCCTGTGCCCGCGCCGACCGTGCGTGCCCGTTGACGAGGTACACGCCTCGTGCCACGGCTTTCCACTCGCCGGCGGCCACCTTGCGCTGGATCGATGAGGAGCTGACGCCGCATTCGCGTGCCTCCTGGGCCGAGAACACGCCGTCTCGACGGACGGTCAGTTCGGTGATGTCCACGATGATTCGACGCGGACGGCGCCTTAACTGGTTCCCGTGTCCTGAGCCGCGGTGTTCCGTATGACGTTGAACCCGGAAGCCGGGCACAACGTCATACACATCAGAAGTCGCCGTTGTGCTTCCGCAGCGATTGGATGGCCCCGACGAGGCCGGCCATCTCGTCGTCGGTCATGCCGACGTCGGCGAAGACCTTCTCGTTGAGGGTCTTGGTGGCGTCTTCGACGGTGGAGCGGCCCAGGTCGGTGATCTCGACGAGGGTGGTGCGGCCGTCGGTGGGGTGGGGGACGCGGCGGACGAGGCCGCCCTCCTCGAGGCGCCGGATCGCGTGTGTGACGCTGGTGACGTGAACTTGGAGACGGTCGCTCGCCTTGGTGATCGGGAGTGCGCCCTGGCGTGAGAACGCGAGCAGTCGGAGAAGCTCGAACCGGGAGAAGCTCAGATCGAAGGGGCGCAACGTGGCCTCGACGCGGGCCAGCAGGATCTGGTGGGCACGCATTACCGAGGTCACCGCGACCATGCCGTCGGCGACGTCGCCCCACCCGGCCTCGGTCCAGTTGTCCCGTGCCTCGGCGATGGGATCGAAGTCCATGCTGCGCCCTGCCATGAACACACCCTAATCGGGTTGTCGCGTCGCCGATCGATGGCGCGCCAGCCGTCGCCGCCCGCGTGCGATGCCGTCTGGGGCAGCTCCGGCCGGGCAGGAGAGGGGGCCGCGGAACCGATCCGACGACGACGCGGCCGTGTCCGCGTCGGCGGAATCGACTCGGCGCACCGTGGGTGCCCATGACCAACGGCCCCTCCCGAGTGACAAAGGTCCCTACGGAAGTGACAAATGGCCTCCGCGGCAACGAAACAAAGTGTTTGTCATCTCGAGAGGGTCTCTTGATGCTTTGTCGTTTCCTGGAACGACAACCCCCGAATCGAGACCATCCGGGTCAGCCAGGAATGAAGGTGTAGCTCGAATATCGAAAAGGTCACGGCGTCGTTAGCTGGATTCTCCATACCCATTAGCTAATCAATCTAATTAAATCGCGGTTTGGGCACTATGGGCGATTCGGGAGTCTTGTCCCAGTTTATGGATCAACCGAAAACCATGCCCTTGCAAACGGATTCGGCACCATACCCGGTTGGATGTGAATCTGGATCCGAATCTGCTTCTGTAACACGCGACATGCAGAGATATCCGCGAAAAACACTCTGTCCGGCGAATGTCATCCGATCGGACCAATTGCCGAATGTCATCATTCCGAGACCTTTCTCTCCGGGGTCGTACGACTGATCTAGCTTCTCGGAAATCGTTGTGGCGGAAAGTTTCGCGAGAGTACGGTCAGTTCTTGTCGGCGGGGCGACAACTATCCAGGGGGGCTGCATTGCCCATTCTCGCTTCAGGCGCGAGACGAGCAATTTGTGGTCTGACGATTCCGTCCGGGTTATGCCCCCAGGCCCGGTGGACGCAGTCGATGAGGACGCATGGGGAGGCCGCGTGACCATCTCAGAGAGAAATTTCGAGTCAACCTTCGACGACGAGTCGGGTGCTCGGTCACGGGTCGGCACCTTGCCGCTGTCCGCGGCGCAGCGGGGCATCTGGTTCGCGCAGCACGTCGCGGGTGACCTGCCGATCTCGGTGGCGCAGTATGTCGAGATCGAGGGCGACCTCGACACCGACGTGCTGGAGGACGCCGCACGGGCGACCGGAAGAGAGTTCGGTTCCGGATATCTGCGGCTGATCGAGGTCGACGGCGAGCCGCGGCAGTACGTCGACGAGGCGTACGGCGCCCCGGTGTACACCGTGGACCTGCGTGAGGATCCCGACCCGATCGGGACCGCGCACCGTCTGATGACCGAGGACTATTCGCGGCCGCTGGACCTTCTCGTCGACCACCTCATGACGAGCATCGTCTATCAGGTCGGGACGAACCACTACTTCTGGTATCTGCGCGCGCACCACATCGCGCTCGACGGATTCGGTGCGGTCACGATGGTCCGCCGGATCACCGAGCGGTACAACGCCGGCCTCCGCGGTGAAGAGCCGCCACCTTGCAAGGCAAGCGATCTCGCCGACATCATCGAGCAGGACGCGTCCTATCCCGGGTCGACCCGCTACGAGAACGACCGGAAGTACTGGAGCGAACACCTCGACGGTGCCCCTCCGGTGGTCAGTCTCGCCGGCCGGCTCGGCAAGCCAACGCTGCACCCGACGCTCGTGTCCACGCCGCTGCCGGAGGAAACCGCGCGTCTGCTCGACGACGCGTCGCACGACGGCGGGGTCACCCCGGTGATCGTCGCGGCCTTCGCCGTCTACCTCGCCCGGATGACCGGGAGCCCGGAAGTCCTCCTGAGCCTGCCGGTCTCGGGCCGGCACTCGGCCGTGCTGCGCCGCTCGGGCGGCATGGTGGCGAACGTCGTGCCGTTGCGCGTCCCGGTCGCGGGCCGCACGCTCGACGAGGTCGTCACCGCAGTGAAGGGTGAGCTGCTGAGCGCACTCCGGCGGCAGCGCTACCGCCAGGAGGACATCTTCCGCGACATGGGGATCGCGCGCGACGAGGCGTCGTCGTTCGGTCCGGCCGTGAACCTGATGATGATCGACAGCGAGGTCGTGTTCGGCGACGTGGCGGGGCGCCTGCACGTGCTGACGTCCGGTCCGACCTCCGACCTGTTCGTGAACATCTACCCCGGTGCGGGACACGAAAGCACGCACATCGACTTCCAGGGCAACCCGAACGTCTACACGCCCGCCGAGCTCGCCGACCATCACCGTCGGTTCCTGATGTTCCTGCACGAGTTCCTCGTGGGCGGTTCGGATGATCAGGTGGGTCTGCTCGAGCTGCTCGACGAGGACGAGCGGAATGCTCTCCTACCTGTGCGCGGTTCGGAAGGTGTTGTGCCGCGGCTTCTCCCGGACATCTTCGCCGACAGTGTGGCCCGTCACGGCGACCGTGTCGCGATCTCGTCGGACGGTCGCCGGCTGACGTATCGGGAACTCGACGCCGTCTCGTCGCGGATGGCGCGCCGCCTGATCGACTTGGGCTGCGGGCCCGACACGGCGGTGGCGATTCTTCTCAGACGGTCCGCCGAGTCCGTCACCGCCGCGTGGGCGGTTGCGAAGTCCGGGGCTGCCATCGTCCAGGTGGACCCGGACTACCCACGCAAGCGTATCGAGCACATCGTCGCCGACAGCGGCGCCGACGTGGCGATCACAGCCGACGAGTTCACCGACCGACTCCCGGAGTCGATGCCCACGGTGCTCGTCGACGGCGAGGGCGGTCTCGGGGAGGGGGCCGCCCTCGCCCCGGACGAGGTGATCACCGACCGCGACCGCACTCGTCCGCTACGTGCGGACAACGTGGCGTACATGACCTACACCTCGGGCTCGACCGGTGTCCCGAAGGGTGTCCAGGTCACACACAACGGGCTCGCGAACCTCATCTCCGATCGGTCCGAGGTTTACGGCCTGGACTCGGGATCACGGGTGTCCTATGCCCTTTCGCCGAGCTTCGACGCGTCCATGGAACAGCTGCTGACCTGTTTCGCGAACGGTTCCGCGCTGATCGTCGTGCCGCCGGACGTGATCGGCGGGGAGCGGCTCACCCGACTGCTGGCCGACGAGGGTGTCACCCACCTGACGCTGACGCCGGCGATGCTGGCCACCGTCGAGCCCGAAGCCCTGACCGACCTGCGGGCGGTCATGGTCGGCGGCGACAAGACCGCGCCGCGCATCGTCGAACGGTGGACGCAGTGTGCGCGGATGATCAACGAGTACGGACCCACCGAGGCGACGATCACCGCGGCCAGCGGTGTCATCGACCCCGCCGAGGATCTGACCGTCGGCCGGCCGGTGCGCGGTGCGTCGATGATGATCCTCGACCCCGCGCTGCAGCCGGTCCCGGTCGGCACCGCGGGGGAGCTGTACCTGGCGGGGCGGGGTCTCGCACGCGGCTACGCGAACCTGTTCGGCCAGACCGCCGGCCGGTTCGTCGCCAACCCCCACGGTGAACCCGGTGAGCGGATGTACCGCACCGGCGATCTGGCGCGCTGGGTGGGGAAGCCCTCCGCGCTGTCGCTGGAACTGCTGGGTCGCACCGATTTCCAGTTGAAGATCCGTGGCTACCGGATCGAGCCCGGCGAGATCGACGCGGCTCTCATCGGCCACCCCGACGTCGAGGCGTCGATCACCGTGCCGGTCCGCAACAACGCCGGCGCAACCGTTCTCGCCTCCTACGTGTCGCCGGTCCGCGACCATCGGATCGAGGTGCCCGAGCTGACCCGTTTCGCTCGCGAATCGCTTCCGCCGCACATGGTCCCGGCGGTGATCACCACGCTCGACGCGTTGCCGCTCAACGCGTTCGGCAAGGTCGACCGGAAGGCACTGCCCGCTCCGGTCTTTGCGTCCGCCCGCACCGGACGGCCGCCGTCGACGCCCGCGGAATACCGGCTGGCACAGCTGTTCTCCGAGGTCCTCGGTGTCGACGAGGTCGGTGCCGACGACAGCTTCTTCGTCCTCGGCGGCGACAGCATCTCCTCGATCGAACTCGTGGGCCGGGCCAAGGCCGCTGGACTGGCGTTCTCGACCCAGGACGTGTTCGAGTGCAAGACCGTCGCGGCTCTCGCGGTCCGGGCGACCGAGGCGTCGACCGACGACACGCTGCACGAGCTCCCCGGTGCCGGCGTGGGTTCGTTCCCGCTGGCGCCGATCATGCACGCGATGCTCGAGCGGGGACACATCGACCGCTTCGCGCAGGCCGCGCTCATCGAGCTCCCCGACGACCTCCGCCGCGCCGACCTCGTGCGCGCCCTGGGCGCGCTCGCCGACCGTCACGACATCCTGCGTGCGGTCCTGCGCGACGACCACGCGGGCGAGGGGTTCGTCGAGGTCCGTGAGCACGGCTCGGTCGACGTCGAGGAGACGCTGACAGAGGTGTGGCTCGAACGTCGCGACGCCGACGAGATCGATCAGCAACTGCAGGCGGCCGCCGATCTGCTGGACCCGCGCGCCGGGCTGCTCACGCGCTTCGTCTGGCTGCGGGACCGCACCGGCACGAACCCGGACCTGCTGTGGCTCGTGATCCACCACCTCGCCGTCGACGGCGTGTCGTGGCGCATCCTGCTGAGCGACCTCGCGGTCGCCCACGGTCAGATCGCTGCGGGCGGAGACCCGCAGCTCAGCACGCCGACGACCTCCGTGCGTCGCTGGGTTCACGGCCTGGTCGAACGGTCCTCGGGCCGTACCGCCGCCGAGCTCGACCTCTGGTCGAACACCCTCGCGGCCGGCGATCGTCCGCTCGGCGCACGCGCGCTCGACCCCGACCGGGACATCACCGCCACGGCAGGACGAGTGCGGATGCGCATCCCCGCCGACGTCACCGAGACGATCGTCACGACCATCCCTGGCCGGTTCCACGGCAGCCCCAACGACCCGCTGCTCGCGGCCCTGGGACTCGCCCTCGCACGCTGGCGGTCGCTGCACGGCGACGCTCCGGGCGGCGAACTGATCGCGCTCGAAGGACACGGCCGCGAGGAGTCGGCCGTCCCCGGCGCCGACCTGACCGCGACGGTCGGCTGGTTCACCTCTCGGTTCCCCGTCCGGCTGGACCTCGACGACATCGACCTCGACGACGCCTTCGCCGGCGGGGCGGCCGCCGGTACGGCGATCAAGCGGGTCAAGGAGTTCCTGCGCGCGGTGCCCGACAACGGCATCGGCTACGGCATGGTCCGGCACCTGGACCCGGTCGGCTGCAACGAACTCCAGAACCGTCCCGAACCGCAGATCAGTTTCAACTACCTGGGCCGCGCGGGTACCCGCGATGTCTTCGGACCGTGGACGCCGTCGCGCGAGTTCGACGCACTGGCCGGCACCGCCGACCCGTGGATGGCCCTCCCGGCGGTCCTGGACATCAACGCGATCGCCGAACCGGGCCCGGACGGACTCGAACTCGACGCCGTATGGGAGTTCGCCTCGCTGGTGCTCGATCGCGCCGAGGTCGAAGAACTGTCGCAACTGTGGGTGGAGGCCCTCGAGGCGCTCGCCCGCCATGCCCGGGCCGACGATGCCGGCGGGTACACCCCGTCGGACTTCGCGCTCGTGGAGACCACACAGGACGAGATCGACGGCTGGCTGCGCGATCATCCGTCGATGGTCGATGTCTGGCCGCTGACGGCGCTGCAGGCCGGGCTCCTGTTCCACGCCACCTACGACGGCATCGACACCAATGCTGCCGGCGGTGTCAGTGGCGCCGACGGTTACGTCGTGCAGGCCGAACTGACCCTCGGCGGCTCGCTGCAAGCGGAGCGGATGCGCCGCGCCGCACAGGCTCTCATCGACCGTCACGACAGCCTGCGCGTCGCATTCGTCGAGACCGCGACTGGTCCGCGTCAGATCCTGCTGCGTGACGTGGCCGTCGACTGGACGGACTCCGACCTCACCGGCATCGCCGATCGCGAGGAGCGGCACCGTGAACTGCGTCGGCTGATCACCGACTCGGCGACCCCCTTCGACCTGATGCGGCCGCCGCTGATGCGGTTCCACCTCATCCGCGTCGACGACGACGAGTTCATGCTCCTGCTGACCAACCACCACATCGTGCTCGACGGCTGGTCGATGCCGCTGGTCGTCCAGGAACTGCTCGCGCTCTACATCACCGACTCGACGGACGGTGCCGCGGCGGGTCTGCCCACGCCGCGGTCGTTCCGGGAGTACCTGCAGTGGCTGGATTCCCAGGACCACGCCGCGACGGTCGAGGCCTGGGAGGCGATGCTGGCCGACATCGAGAGCCCGACCCGGCTGACCGGCAATCCGGAGCGGGTCGCCACCGCCGAGGTCGCACAGGTCGACCTCGACCTCGACGCCGCCACCACCGACGCGGTCCTCGGACTCGGTCGTGCGCACGGCGTCACCCCCAACACGGCCATCCAGGTGGCCTGGGCGCTGCTGCTCTCCACGATGACCGGCCGGTCGGACGTGGTGTTCGGCAACACCGTCTCCGATCGCCCGGCGCACATCGCGGGGATCGAGCGGATGATCGGTCTGTTCATCAACACCCTGCCGGTGCGGGTACGGCTCGACCCGGACGAGACGGTCACCGAACTGCTCACGCGTGCACAGGCCGAGCAGGCCGCGATGCTCGACCACCGCAACATCGGTCTCGCCGAACTCCAACGGGCCGCGGGGATGGCCGACATCTTCGACACCGCAACGGTTCTGGAGTCCTATCCCATCGACGCCGAGGGGGTGGCGGGTGCGCTCGCGGACGCCGGGCTGCAGTGGAAGGGCATCGTCGCCCACGATGCGACGCCGTATCCGGTCAGCCTCCAGGTCACGCCGCCGCGGCCGTCGCGGGCCGGGAGTGAACCGGGACATTACGAGCTCATCCTGAAGTACGCATCCGATCGGCTCGACGCCCAGTCCGCGGGACTGCTGCTCGAGCGCTTCGCGATGCTGCTGGGTCAGATCGCGGCGGACCCGGGCCGAAAGGTCGCGACGGTCTCCCCGTGCTGGGACACCGAATGGGCGGAGCTGGCTCGCGTCGAGGGGCCGCCGGCCATGACACCGCGCACGCTCCGGGGCATCCTGTCCGATACCGCACGCCGGTATCCGGACGCCCCGGCCGTGCGGTCGGGCGGCGACACCCTGACATTCCGTGAACTCGACGAACGGGCCGATCGCGTCGCCTGCGAGCTCGTTCGCCGTGGCGCCGGCCCCGAGCGATTCGTCGCGCTGGCCGTCCCGCGGTCGGTCGAACTCATCGTCGCGATGTGGGCGATCGCCAAGTCGGGTGCGGCCTTCGTCGCCCTCGATCCCGGCAACCCCGCCTACCGGCTGGCCGAGTTGCTGGCCGACTCGCGGTGCGTGCTCGGGGTGACGGTTGAGGAGGTCACGAAGAACCTGCCGGATTCCGTCGACTGGCTTGTCCTCGACGCCGCCGGCCGGTCGGATGACGAAGGGGCGAAGGCTGACCGGGGGACGACTCCGGTGGAGGCCGACAGCAGTGCGTACCTGATCTTCACCTCCGGGTCGACCGGACGGCCGAAAGCGGTCCACATCGCCCATCGGGGGCTGCGGGACCGGGTCACCGCACTCGCCGACTACTTCGGGGTACAGCCGGGTTCGGCAGTTCTACAGGTGGCCTCCCCGGGCTTCGACGCCTGCGTCTCCGAGGTCCTGCTCGCCCATGGCAACGGGGCCTGCCTGGTGGTGGCGCCCCAGGATGTCTACGGCGGCGTCGATCTCGAGGAACTGGTTCGCGCGGAACAGATCTCCCACGCGATCATCACGCCGACCGCCCTCAACACGATGGACCCCGCACGGGTGCCGTCGCTGGCGACGATCGCAGTGGTCGGCGAGGCCACCGGCGCCGACATCGTGAACCGCTGGGCACCCGGCCGTCGGCTGATGAACCACTACGGGCCGACCGAGACCACCATCTGGGCCACTGCGGCCGACGACCTGCAGCCCGGGGAACCGGTGACCATCGGCGAACCGGTCCGCGGAGTGTCCGCGGTGGTGCTCGACGCGTGGCTGCGTCCGGTCCCGGTCGGCGTGGCCGGCGAACTGTACCTGGGCGGGCCGGGTCTGGCCCGTGGCTACTTCGACCGGCCCGGCCTCACCGCCTCCCGGTTCGTGGCGGACCCGCGGTCGGCGACCGGCGAACGCATCTACCGCACCGGTGACCAGGTGCGATGGATCCACGGACGCGACGGACTCGAACTGGACTACCTGGGGCGCAACGACCAGCAGGTCAAGATCCACGGACTGCGAATCGAGACCGGGGACATCGACGCCCACCTCGCACGGCACGACGCCGTGGCGCAGGCCGTCACCCTGGTCCAGCCAGGACCGACCGGCCAGCCGGTCATCGTGTCCTATGTCGTCGGCACCCCGGGGGAGCAGCTCGACGTCACCGCGCTACGAGCCGATCTCGCGGAATCGCTGCCGCGCTACATGGTCCCGACCGCCATTCTCGAGCTGCCCGCGATGCCGGTGACCCGCACCGGCAAGGTCGACCGGAAGGCTCTCCCAGCGTGGGACTTCCGCGCCGAGAGTGCCGGCGGCCGAGCGCCCTCGACACCCACCGAGGAGCTCATCGCACGCTTGTTCGCCGAGGCCCTGAACCTCGAGACGGTGACCGCCGACGACAACTTCTTCGCCCTGGGCGGCGACTCCATCGTCTCGATGCAACTGGTGGCCCTGGCCAAGTCAGCCGGACTGAACATCACCGGTCGCCAGGTCTTCGAGGCCAAGACGGTCGCCGCGCTGTCAGCGCTCGTGGATCCGGACGACGCCGGACACGACGTCGCGGGCCGGCCGGGCGCCGCGGTGGAGGCCCGTCTCGCGGATCACGAGGCGCTCTCCGCCGACGACTTCGCCGACGTGTGCGACTCCGATGCGGAAAACCTCCGTCATCGGTACCCGGACCTGTCGGAGATCTGGCCACTGTCGTCGACGCAGTCCGGCATCCACTTCCACTCCACGCTCGACCCCGACTCGGCGGACAACTACACCGTGCAGTCGACGATCAGGTTGTCGGGCCATCTCGACGGAGCACGGTTGCGTCGGGCCGCGCAGGCACTGGTCGACCGGCACGACATCCTGCGTGCAGGTTTCGTCGAGACCTCCCGCGGCCCACGCCAGGTCGTGGTCGGCCACGCCGAGGTCGCCTTCCGCGAGATCGACCTGTCCGACCGGTCCCGCGAGAGTGCGCAGGCGGACGCCGAGCGAATCGCCGCGGAAGACGCGGAGGCAGGATTCGACCTCAGCGTCCCGTCGCTCATCCGGTTCACCCTGATCCGTCTCGACGCCGAGGCGTTCGAACTGCACATCACCAACCACCACGTCATCCTCGACGGCTGGTCGATGCCGCTGCTCATCGGCGAACTCCTCGAGTTCTACGGCGAACCCGAGCGGATCGAGAACGCCGGGTCCGCACCGTCGTACCGCGACTACCTGCGCTGGCTGGCGCAGCAGGACCACGAAGCGTCCCTCGCCGCATGGACACGGGCCTACGCCGACGTCGACGGGCCCACCCGCGTCAGCCGGCGCGATCCGGCGATGTCGGGCGACCTGGCCGGCGAGGTCGGTGCGGAGCTGCCGGCCCAGGAGTACCTGCGGTTGCGTTCTGTCGCAGCCGATTCCGCGGTCACCGTCGGCACCGCGGTGTCGACTGCGTGGGCACTCGTCCTGCGGATGCTGACCGGCGAGACCGACGTGATCCTCGGCTCGGCCGTCGCCGGGCGACCGCCGGAACTGCCGGGTGTCGAGCGGGCCCTCGGGATGTTCCTGAACACCGTCCCGGTCCGCGTCCGCCTCGACCCTGCGGCCTCGCTGCGCGACCTGCTGGTCGGTGCCCAGGACAGCAACGCCGAACTGCTCGACCATCACTACGTGGGCCTCCCGGCCATCCACCGGGCGGTGGGTCTCTCGGAGATGTTCGACACCGCGCTGGCCTTCCAGTCCTTCCCGCTGCGCGAGTCGACCCTCCAGGAGCTCGTGTCCTCGGCGGGACTCCGCGTCGACGGGATCACCGGAGTCGACGCCACGCCGTATCCGCTGAGTCTCGTCGTCGCTCCGAAGAACGATGTCGGAGACGGGGAACCGGGGCTGTCGATCACGTTGCGCTTCCGCCGCGGCGACTTCGACCCCGCCCGGGCGCGGGAGATCCTCGACCTCTTCGTCGAGTGCCTGGCCCGGATCGCCGACGACCCGGACACCCGGGTGGGCGTCCTCGCGCACGGCGGCGGTGCTCTGGATCTGCCCGCCTCGCCGCAGAACCTCCGGCCGGCGACGATGCCCGAGATCCTCGCTGCTTCCGTTGCCCGCCACCCGAACGCCATCGCGGTGACGTGCGGCGCGTCGGTGTCGTACCGCTGGCTCGACGAGCGGTCGAACCGAATGGCCAGACTCCTCCTGCGCCGGGGAGTCGGATCACAAGATGTGGTCGCCTGTGTGTTGCCGAGATCGCTCGACGCGGTCGTCGCCATCTGGGCGGTGGCCAAGACGGGCGCGGCATTCCTGCCGGTGGACCCGACCCTGCCTGCTGAACGGATCGGATACCTGCTCTCCGATGCCGATGTCAGGCTGGGTCTCACGCACGCCGGGACCGCTACCCTGGACGGTCCCGGCGTGCCCCCCGGCATCGAGTGGCTCGAACTCGACGACGAACGGCACCCGTGCCTGCTCGACGCCGAATCGGACGCACCGATCACCGATGCCGAGCGCGGGGGTCCGATCCGGATCGGTCAGACCGCCTACGTCATCTACACCTCCGGCTCGACCGGCATGCCGAAGGGCGTGATCGTCAGTCATCGCGGCCTCGCGCGGCTCGTCGAGGCGCAGCACCGCGTTCTCTTCGCCGACGACACCGCGAGCGTTCTCCAGGTGGCCTCGCCGAGCTTCGACGCCTCGGTGTTCGAGCTGCTGATGGCCCACGGCGCCGGCGGCCGCCTGGTGGTCTCACCACCCGACGTCTACGGCGGTCCCGAACTGGCCGAACTGATCCGGCGCGAACACGTGACGCACGCGGTGGTGACGCCGTCGGCTCTGTCGACGGTGCCCGAGGCGGATCTCGACACGCTGCGCGTGCTCGCTCCCGCCGGTGAGGCCGTCGGTCCGGAGCTGGTCGCGCGGTGGGCGCCGGGACGCAAGATGATCAACATCTACGGCCCCACCGAGATCACCGTCTGGGCCACGGCGAGCGAACCGCTCGATCCGCACGGGCCGGTGACCATCGGCCGCACGATCGGACCGGTCGCCGGAGTCGTGCTCGACACGTGGATGCGCCCGGTGCCCCAGGGCGTCGTCGGCGAGCTCTACCTCTTCGGGCCCGGACTGGCCGACGGTTACGTCGGGAAGCCCACGACGACCGCGGCCCGGTTCGTCGCATGTCCGTTCGGCGACACCGGTGAGCGGATGTACCGCACCGGCGACCTGGTCCGGCGGACCGCCGACGATCAGCTGGAGTACCTGGGACGCAACGATTTCCAGGTCAAGATCCGCGGCACCCGCATCGAGATCGGGGAGATCGACGCGGCTCTCGGTGGCCGGTCCGACATCGCCTACGCGGTCACCATCGCCCGCAGTGACAACGGGATGCCGCAGATGCTGGTGTCCTACGTGGTGGCCGCGCCGGGCGAGGAACTGTCCGGCGACGAGCTGCGGGATTTCCTCTCGTTGAGCCTGCCCGCGTACATGGTCCCGGCTGCGGTCGTCGTCCTCGACGAGGTCCCGCGGACCCCGACCGGCAAGTTGGACCGGGGACGGTTGCCCGAACCGGTGTTCGCGGCAACGGAATTCCGCGCACCGTCGACTCCCGCGGAGTCCGCGGTGGCCACCGCCTTCGAAGAGGTGCTGGAGATCGACCGGGTCGGCGCCGACGACGACTTCTTCGCCCTCGGCGGCGATTCGCTGAGTGCTTCGGTGGTGGCGGCGCGGGTGGGTTCGGCGCTGGGAGTTCGTGTCCCGGTGCGTGCCCTGTTCGAGGCGCCCACCGTGTCGGCCCTGGCCGGCCTCGCCGGATCGCTGCAGGAAGGGCAACGTGCACCGCTGGTCGCCGGCCCGCGACCGGAGCGGATTCCGCTGTCGCTCGCACAGCAGCGTATGTGGTTCCTCAACCGCATGGAGCCGGAGTCACCCGCCTACAACATCCCGGTGCTGCTGAAGCTGACCGGGCGCCTCGACATCGCAGCACTCGAGGATGCGCTCGCCGACGTGATCGGCCGGCACGAGGTGTTGCGGACGATCTACCCCGACGACGCGGGTGAACCGCATCAGGTGGTGCTGGACCACGTCGCGGCTGCCGTCGAGGTGCGCTACGTGCCGGAGAGCGCGGTCGAAGAAGTGGTGACCGAGTTCGTCCGACGCGGTTTCGACGTGACCACCAGGGTGCCGATCCGGGTGGGCCTGCTGCGTATCGACGAGCCCGGCATCCCGGCCGGCGGTCGGTTGGACCAGGCCGGAGAATTCCTGCTGGTCCTCGTCGTCCACCACATCGCGGGTGACGGGCAGTCCATGGCGCCGCTGGCCCGCGATGTCATGATCGCCTACGCAGCCCGGCTGGAAGGACAGGAACCCGCCTGGGAGCCGCTCGAGGTCCAGTACGCCGACTACGCCCTGTGGCAGCGGCGGGTCCTCGGCGAGCCCGACGATCCGCAGTCCCTCATGCACGCCCAGCTGGACTACTGGCGGTCGACGCTGGCAGAGATCCCGGATGTCCTGGATCTGCCCACCGACCGTCCGCGCCCCGCGGTCGCGAGCCTGTCCGGCGGCCACGTCCCGGTAGAGATCGGCGCGCAGTTGCACGACCGCCTCATGGAACTCGCACGCTCGCGGAACGCATCGTTGTTCATGGTCCTGCACGCAGCGCTCGCAACGCTTCTCGGCCGCCTCAGCGGTGGCGACGACATCGTCGTCGGCACCCCGGTCGCCGGCCGCGGTGAGCCCGGACTCGAACCGCTGGTCGGGATGTTCGTGAACACCCTCGCCCTGCGCACGCCGCTCGACCGTGAGCAGTCCTTCGTCGATCTGGTGGGTCGGGTCAGGGACACCGACCTGCACGCCTACGAACACGGCGACGTCCCGTTCGAGCGGATCGTCGAAGAGCTGAACCCCCAGCGCTCGACGGCACACCATCCGCTGTTCCAGGTGGCGCTGGCCTTCCAGAACCTCTCGAAGACCGACGTGGTGCTGCCCGAGGTGACCGTGTCCCGGGCGCAGGCCGACACCGGTGTCTGCCAGTTCGACCTGCAGCTCGTCGTCGCCGACTCGTACGGCGAAAACGGCACTGCGCAAGGTATCTCGGGCGCGATGATGTTCGCGAACGACCTGTTCGACCCGGCAACGGTCCAGGGCTTCGTCAAGCGACTGTGCCGGATGTTGGAGGCGATCGTCGACGATCCGGAGACCCCGGTCGGCGAGATCGATTGGCTCGACGCCGCCGAACGTACCGACCTGCTCTCGCGCGTCGGTCGTCCGCGTCTCGTCGCCGAGGGACCGTCGCCGGTGCTCCTACCGGAGGTCTTCGCCGCTGCAGTCCGCCGCAACCCGCGCGGACCTGCGGTGATCGCCGGCGGCGTCGAGCTGACCTACGCCGAACTCGACCGTCGTTCGAATCGTCTGGCACGCCACCTCATTCGACTGGGCGCGGCGCCGGAGCGGCCGGTGGCCGTCGCGGTCGAGAGGTCCCTGGACTCGGTGATCGCCTGGTGGGCCGTGGTCAAGTCGGGTGCCGCCTACGTTCCGGTCGACCCGCACTACCCGACCGCACGCATCGACCAGATGGTCACCGATTCCGGTGCGACGCTGGGCATCACGACGCTCGGGGCACGCGCCGGGCTCCCCGGGACCATCGACTGGGTCGTCGTCGACGATCCCGCCGACGCCGAACGCATCGATGCGCTCCACGACGCCGAGATCGGGCAGGCCGAACGCATCCGGCCGGTACGTGCGGAGAACACGGCATGGGTGGTCTTCACCTCCGGATCGACCGGCGTGCCCAAGGGCGTCGCGGTCAGCCACGCCGGTGTCGCCGACTACCTGTCCTCACTGTTCGTCGATCCCGAGAGCGGTCCCACCTCCCGGGTCCTGCACTTCGCGTCTCCGTCCTTCGACGCCTCCCTGCTCGAGATCCTGCTGTCGATCAGTTCGTCCTCGGCACTCGTGGTGGCGCCGACCGACGTCCGCGGCGGCAACGAGCTCGGCGACTTCCTCCGCGATCAGCGCGTCACCCACGCGTTCGTGACGCCCGCCGCGCTGGCGTCGGTCGACCCTGAGGGCCTCGACGACCTGCGCGAGGTCATGTCCGGCGGTGACGAGGTGCCGACCGATCTGATCACCCGCTGGGTGGGCGACGACCCGGCCCGGGCCCGCCGATTCCGGGTGCTGTACGGCCCCACCGAGACCACGATCGTCGCGACCGCGACCGAACCTCTGGACGCGGGGGAGCGTTCGACCATCGGCACGCCGTTGGCCGGGATGCAGGCACTGGTCCTGGACCCGCGGATGCAGCCCGTGCCGGTCGGTGTGGCCGGTGAGCTCTACCTGGCCGGCCCGGCACTGGCCCGGGGGTACCTGAACCGCCCCGGCGTCTCCGCGACGCGGTACGTGGCCCATCCCTTCGGCGAGCCCGGCGAGCGGATGTACCGCACCGGGGACGTCGTCCGCTGGAATGCCGCCGGTTCGTTGGAGTTCTTGGGACGCAATGACTTCCAGGTGAAGATCCACGGATTCCGGGTGGAGCTCGGCGAGATCGACTCGGCGCTGGGTGATCATCCCGGGGTGTCGTTCGCGGTCACGGTGCCGCGGCGCGACAGCGGGGTGGGCATGCGCCTGGTCTCCTACGTGGTGCCGGCTCCCGGAGAGGTCATCTCGGGGGAGAAGCTGCGGGCCCTGCTCCTGGACTCGCTGCCGCCCTACATGGTCCCGGCGGCGGTCATGGTCCTCGACGAGATCCCGCTGACGCCGAGCGGCAAGCTCGACCGCAAGGCCCTTCCCGCGCCGCTCATCACGACCCGTCGCTTCCGCGCCCCGGCATCCCCGGTGGAGGAGATCGTGGCCGGTGTCTTCGCCGACGTCCTCGGGATCGAGGGCGGCGTCGGTGCCGACGACGACTTCTTCGACCTCGGCGGCAACAGCCTCGCCGCCACCCGTGTCGTGTCGAGGATCGGCGCAGCGCTGGGTACCAACGTGCCGGTGTCGATGATCTTCGAGGCGTCGACCGTGTCGAAGCTGGCGGCTCGGGCCGAATCGCACACGGCCATCGGCCGGATCCCGCTGGGATCGCTGGACCGGCCGGAGCGCATCCCGCTGTCGTATGCGCAGCAGCGGATGTGGTTCCTCAGCCGCATCGAACCCGACTCACCTGCGTACAGCATCCCGATCGTCGTCCGGCTGTCCGGGCACCTCGACGTCGACGCCCTGCAGGCGGCGATCGGCGACGTCGTCGACCGCCACGAGATCCTGCGCACGGTGTACCCGTACATGGATGCCGAGCCGACACAGGTGATCCTGCCGCCGGCCGCCGACCGCGTCCCGGTGGTCGTCACCTCGGTGCCCGAGTCGGAGATGCCGCGGGCGATGTCGAAGCTGCTGGCACAGCCCTTCGACGTGACGGCGGAGGTCCCGGTACGGATCAGGCTGTTCTCGCTCGGCGACGACGAGTGGGTGCTCGCGGTGGTCATCCACCACATCGGCGCCGACGGTTCGTCGTTGACGCCGCTCGCCCGGGACCTGATGAACGCGTACGCGGCCCGCACCAACGGTGGCGAACCCGGCTGGGAACCGCTGCCGGTGCAGTACGCGGACTACGCGATCTGGCAGCGGGTGGTCCTCGGTGCCACCGACGACCCCGACTCATTGCTCCGCGCGCAGATCGACTACTGGACAAAGCAACTGGCCGACGCACCCGCCCTGCTGGAACTGCCTGCCGACCGCCCGCGGCCGCCGGCACAGTCCTACACCGGCGGCAACGTCCCGCTGACCGTGGACGCCGACCTGCACGCGGCGCTGCAACAGGTCGCCCGTGCCCACAACACGACGCTGTTCATGGTCGTCCACGCGGCCCTGGCCGCACTGCTGGCGCGGCTCGCGGCCACCGACGACGTGGCGATCGGCACCCCGTACGCCGGACGCGGCGAACGCGAACTCGATGATCTGATCGGCATGTTCGTCAACACGCTGGTCCTCCGCACGCAGTTGCGCCAGGACATGACGTTGCGCGAGCTGATCGACGACGTGCGGGACACCGATCTGGCGGCCTTCGGGCACGCGGACGTCCCGTTCGAACGACTCGTGCAGGAGCTCAACCCGGTCCGGTCGGATGCCTACAACCCGTTGTTCCAGGTGATGCTGGCGTTCCAGAACATCTCCTCGGCAGACATCGAACTGCCGGAGCTGTCGGTGTCCGCCGTCGAACCCGACACCGGGATGTCGTTGTTCGACCTGCAGGTCACGGTGTCGGACACCTACGACGCGAGCGGCGCGCCGGCCGGACTCCGCGGCGGGATCACCTTCGCGACCGACCTGTTCGACGCATCGACGGTCGCCGGTTTCGGTGAACGCCTGGTGCGGATGCTCAGCGCGCTCGCGCAGGACCCGGCACGCCTGGTCCACGAGGTCGACCTGCTCGACGACGACGAACGCGATGCGGTCCTGGTGCGGTGCAACGAGACCGCTCACGCCATCGACCCCACCGCCACGCTGGCGTCGCTCTTCGTGGACTCGGCAACCCGGTTCGCCGACAGCCCCGCGATCACGGCAGGCGACGTCACCCTCACCTACGGTGAGTTCGCCGGTCGCGTCAACCGGTTGGCGAGGTGGCTCGTCTCCCGCGGGGTGGGTCCGGATTCGCTGGTGGCGCTGCGGATGCGGCGTTCGCTGGATCAGGTCACCGCGATGTACGCGGTGCACGCAGCCGGCGGCGCCTACGTGCCGGTCGACCCCGATCACCCGGCCGAGCGGATCGACTACATGCTGGAGTGCGCCGATCCGGTAGTGGTCCTCACCTCGCTCGACGGCGTCGATCTCGACGCCTTCGACGACGCGCCGCTGACCGACGCGGACCGGCTCGGCCCGCTGACCCCGGCGAATCTCGCCTACGTGCTGTTCACCTCAGGGTCCACCGGCAGGCCGAAGGGCGTTGCGGTGTCGCATCGTTCGGTGGTGAACCAGGTGCTCTGGATCAGCGACGAATACGACCTGAACGTCGCGGACGTCGTCCTCCAGAAGACCCCCGCCACCTTCGACGTCTCGGTGTGGGAGCTCTTCGCCACCCTCATGGTGGGAGCCCGCCTGGTGATCGCGCGGTCGGACGGGCACACCGACCCCGACTACCTCGCCGGCACGATCGCCCGTGAACGCGTGACCATCACCTCGTTCGTGCCGTCGATGCTCGCGGTGTTCGCCGACTCCGCGAGAACCGTTGCGCTGGAATCGCTGCGGGCGCTGCTCGTGGCGGGTGAGGCGTTCGGTCCGGACGTGGTGGCCGCGGCGCGGCGGATGCTGCCGGGAGTGGAACTGCACAACCTCTACGGTCCGACGGAATTCACGGTGCACGCCACCGCGTACGCCGCCCAACCCGACGACACCGGCGCCGTACCGATGGGCAAGCCGGTGTGGAACGCCCGGGCCTACGTCCTCGATTCGCGGTTGCAGCCCGTGCCCATGGGGGTGACCGGAGACCTGTACCTGTCGGGGACCCAGGTGGCCCGCGGTTATCACGGCCGGACCGGCCTGACCGCGGAACGGTTCGTGGCCGACCCGTTCGCACCGGGGGAGCGGATGTACCGCACCGGCGACCTCGTGCGTCGGCGCCCGACCGGTGACCTGGAGTACCTTGGCCGCAGCGACTTCCAGGTCAAGCTGCGCGGTCTGCGCATCGAGCTCGGGGAGATCGAGGCGGTGTTCGCCGAACACCCGAAGGTCGCCCGCGCGGTCGCCACGGTCACCTCGACCGAGACCGTCGAGTTCCTCGCGGTCTATCTCGTGCCGGCAAACGGCGATGCAGAATCGCTCGACACCGACGAGGTGACGGGCTTCGCGTCGACGGAGCTGCCGGGTTACATGATGCCGACCGCGGTGCTGGTGCTGGAGACGGTGCCGCTCACCGCGTCGGGCAAGCTCGACCGCAAGCGACTGCCCACGCCGACGCTGAACACCGCGGAGTTCCGCGAACCGTCCACGTGGCTGGAAGGTGAGATCGTCCGCACCTTCGAACACGTCCTGGGCGTGCAGCGGGTGGGTGTCGACGACGACTTCTACGAACTCGGCGGCAACTCGCTGAGGTCGGTGCAGGTGGTCAACGACCTGAAGAGCGAACTGCACATGGACATCCCGGTCCGGTGGATGCTCTCCGCCTCGAGCCCAGCCGATCTGGCCCGGCGAATCGAGGACTGGATGGGCAACGGCGAAGGCGCCGACGCGTCGATGGAGTTCGATGCGCTGCCGCCGCTCGGTTTCGACGTCCTGTTGCCCATCCGACCGGGTGGGGAGAAGCCGCCGCTGTTCTGCGTCCATCCCGCATCCGGTCTCTCGTGGGCCTACCACACCCTCGGCCGGCACCTCGCGTCCGGACGGCCGGTGTACGGTCTGCAGGCACCGCAGATCGGTGGCGAGAAGGACGGTCCCACAACGGTGTCCGGTCTCGCGCGTCGCTACTTCGACGAAATCCGGACGGTGCAACCGCACGGGCCGTACCACCTGATGGGGTGGTCGCTGGGCGGCACCATCGCGCACGCCGTGGCCGCCGAGATGCGGGCCGCCGGCGAAGAGGTCGCGCTGCTCGCGATGCTCGACACCGAGGCCGACGCCGTCGACACCGACGCGATCCAGACGATCACGGCCGGTGAACTGATCAGCAACCTCGGCCCGGTTCTCGGCATCGACTTCGTCAGTGCCGACGCGACCGCGGAAGAGGCGGCCGAACAGATCGCCGAGCGTCTCGGGAGCGGGCTCGGCATCGACGCCGAATCCATCGAGAACCTCACCGAGACATACAACATGCTGCTCCGGGCACTGGGTGACTGGCGGCCACCGGTCGTCGACGTCGACCTGCGGTACTTCACCGCGGTTCGCGATCGGCGCGCTGACGCGGTGGGTCACGACGGGTGGGCGCCCTACGTCCGCGGCGACATCTCGAATGTCGACGTCGACGTGCACCACCTCGGGATGACCGAGAACGAGGCGATCATCGCGATCGCAGGGATTCTCGACGAATACATGACTCGCGCAAACGGTCACGAAGCCGGCCGTTCCGGGTCTAGCGTTTTCAACAATGGGAGATTCACCATTCAGAAATGAGGTAGTCCATGAGCAGGTCAAGGACTTCGACCGAGCTACGCCGAACGCGCTTCCAGGGCTTGCGTGTTCGACGCCCAGCGGTCGCGATGTTGGGGTGTGCGATGGCCGCGTCGTTCGCGGTGACCGTGCCCGCCCACGCCGCCACCCCGGCGGCGGGTCCGCCGACACCGGGGATCGCGACGGTGGGTATCCCCACCATGGCGCTCCCGTCCGGGGCACTGCCGGATCTCCGTCCGGTGTCTCAGGTGGTGGTGTCCACTTCGGTTGGGACCAAACAGGAATCGGTGGTGACGTCGACCTGGCCGCGGGTCGCCACGGGTGAGAGGACGGTTCTCCCGACGCCACTGGGCCCCGCCCATCGCGTCGCCGATCAGACCGCGGCGGCGGGTGACGTGGTGCGGATCGGGAACCTCGAACTGCGTCGCCCGCGCGCAGTGTCTCCGCAACTCGCCTCGGACATCAGCGCGGGGTCCGGTGAACTCGTAGCGGGTATCTCCGATGTCCTTCGGAGTAACGGGGTCTCGACCGCGCGTGCGGACAAGGTCGCCGAACAGATGGTCGGCGACGCCGCGGTCGGTGGCGTGATCGGTGCCGGGGTCGCGGCTCCGCTGGCCCTCGCCGTCGGCGGTGTGGTCGGTGGTGGGCTCGGGCTCCTCCTCACGCTTCCGCTCTGGCCGACCGGTCTGGTGTTCGGACCGCTGATCGGAACGGCCGTGGTCGCGACTCTGGTGGCACTCCCGGCTGTGGCGGCCGGTGTCGCCATCGGCGCGGCGCACGGCTACGACAAGGGATGGAAGGTGCCGCTCAACCGCAAGCCGGCAAAGCGGCCCCAGCCGACGACGGCCTCGCTCGACCGGGCCCCGGCCCAGGTGGCCCCGCCACTGCCGGTGTCGGCCCTCAAGCAGCTGACGCCGGTGCCTGCCGTCAAGCAGCAACAGGTGGCCCCGGCGCCTGCGGTGAAGCGCGTGACGCCGACACCCGCGGTGAAGCAGATCGCGCCGTCAGCGCCCGCCCGTCGTGACGCGGTGCCGTGCACGTGGGCTCGGATGGCCGAGGTCGCATTACAGGGAGGTGGCATCGGCAGCTGCTGAGTCGCTTCGAAGGATCGGCCCTGGCGCAGTCACGGACTGCGTCAGGGCCGCTTTTCGTCTCGGCTGCTTCTGTTGGGCCGTTTGGCTCTGGCTAGGGCTGATGTTCGATCAGCATCCGGATCGCGCCGACGATCGTATCGACGAGACCTTCGACGGTGTTGCCGCCGAGTTCGCCGCGCTGCTCGTCGGCGCGCATCATGATGACCGACTCCACGAGCCGGAACGGCAGCAGACACCGTTTGTCGGCCGGATCTCCGAGGGCTGCTGCCGTCAGTTCCGCGTACCCGGCCGCGAGTTCCTGTCGTGCGGTTCGGAAATCGACGAAGCGCGGTTCCCCGACCTCGGGCAGCAGGTAGAGCGCCCCGAGATTCCAGCGGGCGCGTGCGAGCTGCTCGACGTCGTAGCGGGCGAGGGTGAGCAGCCGCTCCAGCGCGGGTCCGTCGGCATCGAGCAGGGCGCGGGCCTGCTCGACCGATCCGACGACCGTGGTCTCCAGGAGATGCGCGAGGATGTCGTCCTTGGTGCCGAAGTAGTGGTACATCGAGGCCTGCCTGATGCCCACCGCCTCGGCGATCATCCGAGTCGATGTCCCGGTGTAACCGTGACGGGTGAAGAGCTCGGCCGCGGCGTCGAGGATCTCGTCCCGGGCGGTCTCGCCACGGCGTCTCGACGGGACCAGACGCGGGCGTCCGGGACCGCCGGATGTGGTGGCCGTGCGCGTGCCGGTCGCCATGATTCCTCCTGCTGTGGTGGATGTTCTCGACATAGTTGACCATGCCCGAGAACTCCCGGATGTCGGTGCGATCCCGCGACCTGGGCCGATTAACGCAGTCGTTACCCACGTTTTCGTGGACGGAACAAAACTGTCAACCGAAAGAAATGTGCGTTCGCTTATCTATCACCTGACAGATACGCGCTCAACGAGGAGCTCCTCGACAGAAAGAACGCATCATGACCACAACCCCGGAAAAGGCCGTCGTGCAACCGGTCACCGCTCCGGCCGGCAACCACGACGCCGACGACCTCTCCGAGTTCGGCTACGACCAGCAGCTTCACCGGTCGCTGGGCAAGTTCGCCTCCTTCGCGGCCGGTTTCTCCTTCGTCTCGATCCTGACCACGGTCTTCCAGTTCTTCGGCCTGGGTTTCGGGTTCGGCGGCCCGGCCTTCTTCTGGACGTGGCCGATCGTCTACGCGGGCCAGTTCCTGGTGGCCCTGTGCTTCGCCGAAATCGCTGCGCGGTACCCGATCTCGGGTGCGATCTACCAGTGGTCGCGCCGCATGGGCGGTGAGGTGATCGGCTGGTTCGGCGGCTGGTTCATGATGATCGCGCAGGTCGTCACCGCCGCCGCGGCGGCCATCGCCCTCCAGGTGGTGCTGCCCTCGGTGTGGGTGGGCTTCCAGCTCGTCGGCGACGATCCCACGCTGACCAGCACCAGCGGCGCGTCGAACGCGGTCCTGCTGGGTTCGATCCTGCTGGTGATCGTCACCGCCATCAACTGCGTCGGTGTCACCTGGATGAGCCGCGTCAACAGCATCGGCGTGGTCTGCGAACTCGTCGGCGTGGTCGCGGTGATCCTGGCGCTGTTCACCCACGCACAGCGCGGTCCGGGCGTCGTCTTCGACACCGGCGCCCCCGGTCAGCAGCCCGGTTACATCTGGGCGTTCATCGTCTCGGGCCTGATGGCCGCCTACGTCATGGTCGGATTCGGTTCGGCCGGCGAGCTCGCCGAGGAGACCCGCGATCCGCGTCGCGTCGCACCGCGCACCATCCGTATGGCACTGACGGTCTCGGCCATCGGCGGCGGCCTGATGCTGCTGGGCGCTCTCATGGCCGCGCCGACGCTCAGCGAGGAACTCGCCATCGGAGGCCTGCCCTACGTGCTCGACTCGGTGCTCGGAAGCTTCTGGGGCAAGGTCCTGCTCTGCGACGTCGCGGTGGCGATCTTCATCTGCACCCTCGCCATCCAGACCGCGTGCTCCCGCCTGATGTTCTCGATGGCCCGCGACGGCCGCCTCCCGTTCTCGAAGCAACTGGCACACGTCAACTCGCGGACGGGCACCCCGATCGCACCGTCGATCCTCATCGGCGTGCTCTGCATCGGCGTCCTGGTGGTGAACGTCGGCAACTCGGCGATCTTCGCGACGCTCGCCAGCGTGTGCATCATCCTGATCTACCTGGCCTACCTCGCCGTCACCGGTCCGATGCTCTACCGCCGGTTCCAGGGCTGGCCGCAGAAAGGCGGCGTCGACGCCGGTGGCCGGAAACTGTTCAACCTCGGCCGTTTCGGGATCGTGGTGAACCTCCTCGCCGTGCTCTACGGCGCGTTGATGGTCGTGAACCTGGCCTGGCCGCGTGCCGAGGTCTTCGACCCAGCCGGTGACATGCCGGTCCTGCGCTGGGCCGGACCGATCGTCATCGCGGTCACCGTCCTCGCCGGCATCGCGTGCTTCCCGCGCGGCAAAGAACATCCGAAGCCCGTCACCTTTGCTGCCTGACAACTCCGAGGAGCGCTAGCGACGCCCCCTTGCTGCCTGAGGTGCGAGGAGCGTTAGCGGCGCCCCCCTTGTTGCCTGAGGTGCGAGGAGCGTTAGCGACGAGCCTCGAAGGCCCGGTGACCCGAGCTCCCTACCGCAACCACAACCACATTCCGAGGAGACATCCGACATGACCATCACCGCCACCGGCACCGGCACCACCGCGGGAGCCCGTGAACACGCCCGGTCGCAGGCCGGTCGCATCACCGACAGCATGCCCGTCGTGCCGGCGTCGAACTGGCCGAACCCGCCCGCCGACGTCGACCCCGCCGACCTCACCTGGGCCGAGACCGTGCCCGGTGGGCGGTACACGAGCAAGGTCCTGGCCCGTGGCACCCGGCTGCGCCTGCACGACGTCGCCGGATCGGCCTGCGCGCACCTTCTGCTGTGGCGTGCCGACGCACCCTGGGAGCGTCTGAATGTCGCCGACACCGTCAAGGTTCCGTGGCAGGCCTACCTCGGCACCGGACACCCGCTGCTGAGTGACCAGGGCCGCGTCCTCGCGACGATCGTCGCCGACGGCTCCGGACACCACGACGCCCTCTGCGGCACCACGACCCTTGCCGCCAACACCGCGAAATACGGGGACGGACACGTTCATTCGGCCAGCCCGGCGGGTCGCGAGATGTTCACCCTCGCCGCGGCGAAGCACGGCCTGACCCCGACCGACGTTGCCCCGTCGGTGTCGTTCTTCCACGGGGTGAAGGTCGACGACGACGGCTCGTTGCGCTCCACCGGGTCAGCTGGTGCCGCCAAGTCGGTGGACCTGATCCTGCACCTGCCGTGCGTCGTGGCGATCGCGAACACCGCACATCCCGTCGATCCGTCGCCGACCTTCGACACCACCTCGCTCGAGGTGCTGGCGTGGAAGGCCCGGCCCGATCTCGACGCCCTGCTCGCCGGCGTCGCCGACACCGATCCCGAGTACCAGCGCGCCGTCGCCAACTCCGAAGATGCCTGGGCCGCAGCTCTTCTCTGAGCGTCCCGACCCGAGAGGAACACACTCATGACCACCACCATCGACTTCGCCACCGCCCCTGCCGCGGAACTCGCGCTCGTGTCCGGAACCGTCGTCTACGACGGACTGGTCGGCGAACGCGGCCCCTGGTCGGGAGTCGTCGCCGCCGGCGACGTGCTCACCATCGTCGACCTCTACGGCAACCAGGCCGTCGACACCCTCTTCTACGGTGCGGCCGACCACGCCAAGCGCTACTCGGCGCAGGCCACGATCGCCGCGCAGGGCAACATCTTCCTGACCACCGGCACCGTCATCCGCGACCAGGAGGGCGAACCGCTGATGACGATCGTCGCCGACGAGGTCGGCAACCACGACACCGTGGGCGGCGCCTGCTCGCAGGAATCCAACACGCTTCGCTACGGCCACCACACCAAGCATCAGCACGCGTGCGTCGAGAACTTCCTGATCGAGGGCAGTCGCCACGGACTCGGCAAGGCCGATCTGGTCGGCAACGTCAACTTCTTCATGAACGTGCCGGTCGATCCCGACGGCTCCCTCGGCATCGTCGACGGTCTGTCGGCGCCCGGCAAGCGCATCGCCCTGCGGGCCGACGTCGACACCTTGGTACTGATCTCCAACTGCCCGCAGATCAACAACCCCTGCAACGGATTCGACCCGACCGCGGTCCGCGTCATCGTGACCCGACCCGCGGCCTAGGGCCGTCGCGCCGAAACCCTTACCGCACATCGACCTGCGAGGAACCACACCATGTCTGCCGCCACCGGGGCCGCCACGCCCGCCCCCGTCACCGTCCTGCGGTCCGGTCCGCTGACCACCATCCAGGACTGGCCCGGTCGTATCGGGTACTGGAAGGTCGGGGTCCCGCCGTCCGGGCCCATGGACGACCTGTCATTCCGTCTGGCCAACCTCGCGGTCGGGAACCCCGAGACGGCAGCCGGTCTCGAGGTCACCCTGATGGGTCCGGCGCTGCGGTTCGACGCCGACGCCGTCGTGGCGGTCACCGGCGCGCCGGTGACCGTGACCCTCAACGGAAAGACCGCGCCGCAATGGGTTCCGCTGACGGTGTCGGCCGGTGACGTCCTCGACGTCGGGACGGTGGGGGCGCTCGGCATGCGGGCGTACATCGCGGTGTCCGGTGGTCTCGACGCCGAGGACTACCTCGGGAGCCGTTCGACGTTCACGATGGGTCGATTCGGCGGTCTGGCCGGCCGTCCGCTTGCGGCCGGTGATCGGCTCGCGCTGCTCGGCGCCCCGTCCGGCCCGGCGCGGCGCATCCTCGGTGACGAGCAGCCGGCATTCACCAACACCTGGCAGCTGGCGGTGACCGTCGGTCCGCACGGCGCACCGGAGTTCTTCACCGAGGCCGACATCGCCGACGTCTTCGCCACCGACTACGAGGTGCACTTCAACTCCGATCGGACCGGCATCCGACTCATCGGTCCCAAGCCACGGTGGGCGCGCAACGACGGCGGCGAGGCAGGTCTGCACCCGTCGAACATCCACGACAACGCGTATTCCGTTGGTGCGCTGGACTTCACCGGTGACACCCCCATCCTGCTCGGTCCCGACGGCCCCAGCCTCGGCGGGTTCGTGTGCCCGGTGACGGTGGTGACCGCCCAGCGGTGGAAGCTCGGCCAGCTCAAGCCCGGTGACACGATCCGCTTCGTGGCCGTGCGCAGCGAGGAGACCGCGTCGCCCAAGGAGACCGGTCTCGGCCGGCGTGCCAGCTTCGTCGACGTCCTGTCCTCGGGCGGCGACGCCGACAACGGCATCCTCGGCTCGACGACGACCGCCGACGGGACCACCTCGGTGACCTACCGGCGTTCCGGTGACGACAACATCCTCGTCGAATACGGCGACATGCAGCTCGATCTGGCCCTGCGCGCCCGTGTGCATGCCCTGAGCGAGCGCATCGCCGCCGAAAAACCCCGGGGCCTCATCGATCTCACACCGGGTATCCGGTCGCTCCAGGTCAAAGCCGACCCGGACGTGTGGTCCCAGTCCCGGATGCTCGAGTGGCTCACCGAATGTGAGAGCCAACTGCCCGCGGCCGAGGATCTCGTGGTGCCCAGCCGAACGGTGCATCTGCCGCTGTCCTGGGACGACCCGGCCACCCGCGAGGCCATCGAGCGCTACATGCTCGGAGTCCGCTCCGACGCTCCGTGGTGCCCGTGGAACATCGAGTTCATCCGCCGCATGAACGGACTCGACTCCGTCGACGACGTCTACCGGACCGTGTTCGACGCCAGCTATCTGGTGCTGGGCCTGGGGGACGTGTACCTCGGTGCGCCCGTTGCGGTCCCGTTGGACCCGCGGCATCGGCTCGTCACCACGAAGTACAACCCCGCCCGGACCTGGACCCCGGAGAACGCGGTCGGCATCGGCGGCGCCTACCTGTGTATCTACGGCATGGAGGGCCCCGGCGGTTATCAGTTCGTCGGACGCACCACGCAGGTGTGGAATCACCGCCACCCGCAGCCGGCGCCCGGTTTCGATCCCGAGCATCCCTGGCTGCTGCGCTTCTTCGACCGCATCTCCTGGTACCCGGTCAGTGCCGAGGAACTTCTCGACATGCGTGCCGATGTCGCGGCCGGCCGAGGGGACAGCACGAAGATCGCCGACGGTGTCTTCTCGCTGGCCGAACACCAGCGGTTCCTGGACGACAATTCCGACGACATCGCCTTCCGGCGGGAAAAAATGGAGATCGCCCGCGCCGAGGAACGTCAGAGATGGTTTGCGCAGGGTGAGTTCGCCGCCGACCTGAGCACGGTCGGGGCCGAGAACGAGGAGCGGGTGGCGTGAGCAAGGTCGACGAGATCTACACGCGGATCGCCGAGGCAGACCGTCCGGAGGTCTTCATCACGCTGCGTCCGCAGGCGGAGGTCGCTGCCGAGTTCGACGCAGCCCTCGCAACGGGTGGAGCCCTGGCCGGCACGGTCCTCGCGGTCAAGGACAACGTCGACGTCGCCGGGCTGCCGACCACGGCCGCGTGCCCGGGCTACGCCTACACACCCGCCACCGACGCCCCCGTGGTCGCGGCACTACGGGCCGCCGGTGCGGTGGTGATCGGCAAGACGAACCTCGACCAGTTCGCCACCGGCCTCGTCGGGACACGCAGTCCGTATGGCGCAGTGCGGGATGCACGACGACCCGACCGCGTCTCCGGCGGTTCGAGCTCCGGTTCCGCGGTGGCCGTCGCACTCGGGTTCGCCGACATCGCGATCGGCACCGACACCGCCGGATCCGGCCGCGTACCCGCCGGATTCGCAGGGCTCGTCGGGGTCAAGCCGACGGTCGGGGCGATCTCCACCGACGGCGTCGTGCCGGCCTGTGCGAGCTACGACGCCGTGACCATCTTCGCCGCAGACCTGCCGCTCGCCAATCGGGCGATGGCCGCGATGGCCACCGCGCAGGGCCCCCGGCCGTTCAAGTCGTCGGTGCCGCTGGCCGCGCCGGAACGACCCGTCGTCGCCGTGCCCGCCGTACTACCCGAGCTCGACGAGGCGTGGCGTGCCGCGTTCGTCGAGGCGGTGATGCGGGCCGAGGCAGCCGGCTTCGTGATCAAGACCATCGATCTGTCGCCGTTCCTGGCGGCGGCGAAGCTGCTCTACGAGGACGCGCTCGTCGCCGAACGGCACGACGCCGTCGGCGACTTCTTGGACTCGGCGGACCCGGCCGCCGCCGGAATCGACCCCACCGTCGCCGGGATCATCGGTGCCGCTTCGCGATTCAGTGCCGTCGACCTGCTGCGCGCCCGACGCCGCCTCGCCGAACTCCGGGCAGAGGCCATGGGGGAGTGGGGCGACGCCACCGTGCTGATGGTCCCCACCGCGCCTGCGCACCCGACGATCGCCTCGGTCGCCGCCGACCCGGTCGGCGTCAACTCGCGGATGGGTACGTATACGAACTTCTGCAACCTCTTCGACCTGTGCGGACTCGCCGTGCCGAGTGGTGAGGTCCCCGAAAGCGATGGTAGCCGAGCGCAATTCAGTGTCACCTTCCTCGGCGCTGCGCACGAGGACGCGGTTCTCGTCGACGTGGTGGCCCGGTTCCTCGGCGTTCCCGATGTCGGGGCCTCGTGGGTGGAGACCGAGGAATCGATCGAGCTCGCGGTCTTCGGTGCGCACATGCGGGGCGGCCCGCTCACCCATGAGCTCAGCGAGCGGGGTGCCCGCTGGGCGGGGGAGATCACGACGACCCCGACCTATCGCCTGGTCGCGCTCGACACCATCCCGCCGAAGCCGGGACTGATCCGCGATCCCGCTGCGGGACGGGCGATCCGGGGCGAGGTATGGCGCCTGTCCCCGGCCGCGCTGGGGGAGTTCCTCGCCGCCCTGCCGGAACCGATGATGCTGGGCAAGGTCGAGGTGACCGATGGGGAGACGGGACCCGCGCGGTGGATCGTCGGCTTCGGCTGCGCGGCCGACGCCGGCGCTGCGGGAACGGAACTCGATCGCGATCGGTGGTAAAGCGCGTGTCCAGGTGAGTTCCGTATGACACCGAACCCGGAAACCGGGCTCGGTGTCATACGGAACCGGGTGCCTTCCAGCGCGCCCACCTGGTCGTTTGTCCAAGGGGACGGTTTTGTGCACGTGTCTCGTTCCGGCTACCAATTTTCGATTTCCGATGCTTAACTTGCTCAGCGCAAGGGGTGGGAAGAAAGAAAGTTGGACGAGTGACCAGCATGGGGCGGAACGGAACTCAGCGTTCGGAGAAGGTCGCGCGACGCGCGGACCGCAAGCAGAAGCGACAGCATCGCGTCGTCGCGGGTGCTGCCGCGATCGCCACGGTGGCCGCGATCGGCGCCGGGCAGGCGATGGAACCGGCGGCGGCCGAGGCGGCGTTGCTCCCGGATTCCATTCAGAAGCTCGAGACGTGGTCGAAGGGCTTCAACACGGGTAACCCTCTCGGGGAACTGGTCAGCGGTATCGGCAACGGTGCGCTCGCGGACATCGCCGAAGCCTGGCGTATCGAGTCGTGTGTCTCCGGCGGCTCCCGCGATGGCGCCGACTGCTCGCAGTCGAGCACCGATCTCGGTGGCATCGGTATCGCCATCGTGCTGCCCGACCGGATCGAGGTCGTGCCGGTCGGGATCTACGACCCGGTCAAGGGCACCATCGAGTCGATCTCGAACTCGATCCTGGGCGACATCGCGCGTTGGATCGGGCTGGACGTCCCGCGCTCCATCGCCGACGCGCCGGGTACCGATGGCTCGGCGAAGGTCATCGGCAACGGCTTCCAACTGGCGGTGGCGTTCCGCGACGGCGACGCGACCGCTATCTCGTATCTCCCGCTCAGCATCGCGACCGCGGGGGCGAGTGACGGCCGTGCGGCCAAGTCATTTGCTCTACTGGGGGCGGCACACGCGTGGAACACCGACCCACTCGCGGTCACCGTCCTGGGTCAAGAGATTCCCCTCGTCAAGATCCCCGGCATCAAGGGCGTCGGTTGTTACGGCGGTCTCACCGGTGCCTACGCCGATGGCGTCGGAGCGTGTGCGAATGTGCTGGGCACCTTCGACTTCCGCTACCAGCAGCCCAACGGCGAGGTGCAGTTCGCGCTCACCGATCCGACGGCATTGTTCTCGGATCCGACGGGTGTCCTCGGTGACGCCGGACAGGAAGCGCTGCAGGGAATCCTGGCGGCGATCCTCAGCGGTTCCGGCATCGACTTCGACGGCGACTGGATGTCCCTCTCCAAGGACTTCGCCCGCCTGAGCATCGGCGGCGACTACGGCCTGCTGAGCGGCAACTTCCTCCGTCTCACCAGTGATTACGGCTTCACCGGTCCGATCACCGTCGACTGGCTGGGCTCCCAGGTGACGTTCCGTCCGCTGGTCGAGGTGAACGGCGAGTACCGCCCGAACCGCCTCGGCCTCCCGGTCATCACGTTCGGGCAGCTCGACACCGGCGAGATCATCCCGGTCATCCACATCCCGAGCTACGAGTTCCCCTTCGGCATCCCGGCAACCGACGACGCCGTGATCCCGCAGTCGAACACCGTCGCCCGGGTTGCGGCCTCGGCTCCCGCCGAGTTCGCGGCGTCGACCTTCGCGGAACCGGAAACCGCTGAGTTCGTGGGCCCCGATCACGAGGCGTCCGAGGTCGCATCCGACGACTCCGGCAGCAACATCGTCGAGGAGTACGTCGGCAAGCATCGCGCGGCCGACGACGGCTACGAGGGCAAGCACCGCGCCCCCGAGGCGCCCGCCGCCGGGGATTCCGACGCCGGCTCGGACAACGACTCTGACAACAGCAGCGGCGGTGATTCGGGTTCGGGCAGCGGCTCTGACTCCGGCTCCGACGACGGCAGCGGTTCGGACAGCGGATCCGACTCGGCCGGCGGCTCCGGCTCGGGTAGCGGTTCCGACAGTGACTCCGGCTCGGGCAGCGGTTCCGACAGCGACTCGGGTTCGTCGAGCGGCTCCGGCGCAGAAGCGGCCTGACACCGGCCGCCCACAGACCGGCGCCCCGGCACTGGACTCGATCCGTGCCGGGGCGTCGACCATCTTCCGACTCCCACCCCTGAGCTCGGGGCTCACCGTCGGTCGACGGATCGGCCTCCGGCGGGCGCGCGTGGGAAGGAACTACCCTGGACGCAACCGGAGCTGGACCAACGGAGCCGAGCAGGGAGGTCGTGATGGCGATCGATCGCGACAGAAGCAGAGCAGTGTCGGAGGTCGTCCGGCAGCATCCGGTGATGAGCCTGGTCGCGGTGTCGCCGGGTATCGCCGTGTTCGTGGTCCTGCTGTTGCTCGACCAGACGTTCCTGGCGATCCTGTTCGCCATCCTGGCGGTCGGCGGCGGGGTGTACCTGCTGTCCCGCAAGCGCTGAGCACGACGCCCGCGCGGTGAACCCCGACTCGACGATCGGCGCGGTTACAGTGGTGGCCAATGAGCACGACCGCATCGCTGCGCGGTGCCGGCGGGCGCATGCGGGTGAAGGGAGTGCGGGCGCATGATCGACGATTCGGGACGTCGCCACGGCCGGGCGGTCGGGCGGCCGGGTCACTGACCATGTCCACGCGCGTCGACGCCTACATCTGGGCCATCCGCCTGACCAAGACCCGATCCGCGGCCGGCGCCGCATGCCGCGGAGGCCATGTCCGTGTGAACGGCGTGACCGCGAAACCCGCCCAGCCGGTGGTGCCGGGTGACGAGATCCGCGTCCGGCTCGCCGGACGCGAACGCATCGTCGAGGTCACCAAGACCATCAACAAGCGGGTGTCGGCGCCGATGGCCGCCGAATGCTTCATCGACCGGTCGCCGCCACCGCCGCCCAAGGAGATCCTGGCGAGTCAGCCGCGCCGGGACCGTGGTGCCGGCCGGCCCACCAAACGCGAACGGCGACAACTCGATCGGCTCCGTGACTCGAGCTTTCTCGTCGCCTTCCTCGCCGTCGTGGTGCTACTCGTCGGGGGTTGTTCGGACGACGAGCCGGCCGACCCGAACCGGCCGAACACCCCCGAGGCTCCCGCACAGGCAGGGTCCGGACCGTTCTTCGGCAAGTGCGGCGGGGTGACGCTGGAAGAGGTCACCCGTATCACCGGCTTCGGCGGACTCACCGAGACCGTCAACAACACGTCGGTCTGTGAGTGGGACACCACCGGTTCGCGGACGGGTGCCGTCGCCTCGTTCAACTGGTACCGCGGTTCGCCGATCGGCCGCGAAGAGGCCAACGTCAAGCTGTCGCGCGACGTCACCAACAAACTCGAGATCGACGGCCACCAGGGGTTCATCGGTTACACCCAGTCCGGCCAGATCTGCGAGGTCGGTATGGGATTCGGCGCCGACTTCTTCGAGTGGTCCATCCGGGGCGATGCGGTCCAGGCGCGGCCCATCGAGCAGATCTGCGACGCCGCACGGGAGTTGGCGAAGCTGTCCATCGAGCGTGCCTCATGAGGCGGGCACTGGCGGTCCTCGTTGCGGTCCTCCTCGGCCTGACCGCACTCGTCGGTTGTGCGCGCACGGTCGACGGTGAGCCGGTGCCGGTGGGTGCCGCCGGACAGTCCGGCAGCAGCGACATCGACACCGATCAGTTCGACAAACTGCTCCTCGAATGCGACGTGCTACCCGACGCGATGATCGCCGACGTGGTGGCCGGCGGCGGATTCGCCGAACGGTCCTTCAGCGGCGCGATCTGCCGGTGGCTGGTGTCCGGTGCGACCGACGTCGTCAGCGTGACGTTCAACTGGTTCGAGTGGGGCAACGTCAACCTCGAGAAGGAGACGGCCAAGAAGCTCGGCTTCCAGACCGAGAACATCAAGGTCGCCAGCCAGTCCGCCTTCACCCAACGCGACCCGAACCGTCCCGGTGTCTGCGGCGTCACCGCGCGGGCTCCCAGCCGCGGGGTCTTCACCTGGTTCGTCGAACCCCGCAGCGCTCCCGCGGGCGACCCGTGCGAGGCGCCGATCAAGCTGATGGAGCTACTGCTCCAGGGCGGTCAGTAGCCCCGAGATTCCTTCTACTGATCGGTGGGCAGCGGACCCACCACCACACTCGCCGCGACCACCAGCTCGTCGCCGGTGCCGGGCATCATCAGCCACACGGTCAGCTGGTCGCCTTCGCGGACACGACGGAGGGTCAGGCGCGTCCCCGGCACGATTGGCCGCAGATACTCGATGACGACGCGGTGCGGCATGTCGACGAGGTCGGGGTGTTCGACGAGTTCGTCCTCGATGGCCTCGAGGTAGGCGGCGTTGTTGAGGTGCTTGAAGGGGTCGAAGTCGGTGATCCGCAGGACGTGCTCGCGGTCGGGGAACGGGATGTCCTCGGCGGCCGGCGCCTTCTCCGGGTTCATCGACTTCCATCGCAGACGGTGCTCGTCGGTCATCGACGACAACATCTCGAAGGCCTCGTCGGAGAGTCGGGACGGCACGCCCTTGTCGCTGACGTTGATCCAGAACGCCTCGGTCTCGACGAGGCCCGCGGGACGGTCGTCGGGATTGAAGCGGTTGGTCTCGTGTTCGGAGGTGAGCCGCACCCGCATGTTGGTCCAGCGCGTCGACAGCGCGCCGCACCAGCGCTGGGCGGTGACCGTCGCCGGCCAGGAGATGGGCCGGATGACGTCGATGATGGTGCGCCGGACGATCCAGAAGGGCTCGGTCTTCCCGAACTCGGTGGCCTCGAGATTGTCGTTGGCGACGTCTTGCAGGTACCGCGCGACGGCGTCGAGCCGCACCCGCATGTCCTGGTCGACATCACCGGTCCGGACCCGGTACTCCGCCTGATAGAACCGGGCGCCCTCCTTGCGGTCCGGGAGTGACCCCGCTCTCACGCCTGACGTAACCTGGCTCACTCGGGTCCCTTCGATGGGTCGCAGGTATCTTTGCAGTTAAGATACAGTCAAGGCTGAAACTAGAACACGTTCTACGTGTGGAATTACGGAGAAACAGCAGATGGCGCATGTGATTACCCGTCCATGTTGCAACGACGCCAGTTGCGTGAGCGTGTGTCCGGTGAACTGCATCCACCCGACGCCGGACGAGCCGGAGTTCTTGACTGCCGAGGCTCTCTACATCGATCCGGAGACCTGTATCGACTGCGGCGCGTGCATCGACGAGTGCCCGGTCGAGGCGATCGTTCCCGACGATCAGCTCACCGAGCGTGATGAGCCCTATCTGCAGATCAATGCGGACTACTACAAGGACCATGACGTCGAGGGCGGCCTCGTCCCGCCGCGCAAGGCGCCGCAGCTGCCCGACCGGGAACTGCACGTCGCCATCGTCGGGGCCGGCCCGGCCGCGTTCTACGCCGCCGAGGAACTCGTCCGTAAACCGTCCATCAAGGTCGACATGTTCGACCGTCTGCCCACGCCCTACGGCCTGGTCCGCGCGGGCGTCGCCCCGGACCACGCCGCCACCAAGGGTGTCGAGAAGACCTTCGCGTCGGTCGCCGCCAAGAAGAACTTCGACTACTACCTCAACGTCGAGGTGGGCAAGCACATCAGCCACGACGAACTCGTCGCCCGCTACCACGCGGTCATCTACGCGGTGGGCGCCGCGACCGACAAGCGGCTGAACATCGAGGGGGAGGATCTGCGCAACTCCGTCGCGGCCACCCAGTTCGTCGCGTGGTACAACGGCCACCCGGACTTCGCCGACCTCGACGTCGACCTCTCCTCGGAACGGGCGGTCGTCGTCGGCAACGGCAACGTCGCGCTCGACGTGGCGCGCATCCTCGTCACCGATCCCGACGAACTGGCCAACACCGACATCGCCGACCACGCCCTGGCGAAGCTGCGCGAGTCGAACATCAGAGAAGTCGTACTGCTTGGCCGACGCGGCATCGCGCAGGCGGCCTACACCAACAGCGAGTTCCTCGCCCTCGGCGACGTCGAGGGCGTCGACGTGGTCATCGATCCCGAGGACCTGGTCCTCGACGAGTCGTCCGAGGCAGCACTAGCCGACGACACGCTCGACTCGACCATCGCCACCAAGATCCGGCTGGCCCGCGAGTTCGCCGAACGTCCGCAGACCCCGGGCAACAAGCGGATCGTCTTCCGGTTCCTCGCATCTCCCGTAGAAATTGCCGGTGACGGCGAAGTGACTACGCTGACGTGCGTGCGCAACGCCTACACCGAAGCCGACGACGACGCCGCCGGCCGCGTGGCCGTGAAGGCCACCGACGAGAGATTCGACCTCGAGACCGGCCTGGTCCTGCGGGCCATCGGGTACCGCGGCGTCCCGGTCACCGACCTCCCCTTCGACGAGGGGCGCGGCGTCGTCCCGAACGCCGAGGGACGCGTGCAGGCGGCGACGGAGGGCGACGTGATGCCGGGGCTGTACGTCACCGGCTGGATCAAACGTGGAGCGACAGGTGGTATCGGCATGAATCGACTGTGCGGTCAGGAGACGGCACGCGCCGTCATCGACGACTTCGTCGCCGGGACCATCGGCGATCCGTCGACCCCGCGCGACGATGTCGCCGCCCTGTGCGCCGACCGCGGTGCCAATCGCATCGACCTGGCGGGATGGAAGGCCATCGACGCGGCCGAAAAGTCCGCGGGCAAGGCTGCCGGTCGCGCGCGGGCCAAGTTCGTCAGCATCTCCGAGTTCGAGGCGGCTGCCACCGCCGGAGCGCAGTAACCGTGCGGGTTGCACTGCTGTCCTACCGCAGCAAACCTCATTGCGGTGGGCAGGGCGTCTACGTCCGTCACCTCTCCCGCGAGCTCGCGCTCCTCGGACACAGCGTCGAGATCTTCTCTGGCCAGCCGTATCCGGAGCTGGACCAGTCGGCCATCGACGCCGGTGTCACGATCACCAAGGTGCCCAGCCTCGGGCTCTACGACGAGCCGGACCCGTTCCGGACGCCGAAGCTGAACGAGTACCGCGACTGGATCGATCTGCTCGAGGTCGGATCGATGTGGACGGCGAGTTTCGGCGAGCCGCTCACCTTCAGCCTGCGGGTCGCCCGGTTGCTGAAGGAACGGCGCGACGACTTCGACATCGTGCACGACAACCAGTGCCTCGGCTACGGACTGCTCGAGATCCAGAAGGCGGGCTTCCCGCTGATCGCGACGATCCACCACCCGATCACGCGCGACCGCACCCTCGCGGTCAAGGCGGCCCAGGGTTGGCGCAAGATCACCGCGTGGCGCTGGCACTCCTTCCTGCGTATGCAGGGGCGTGTCTCTCGCCGGATCCCGGAGCTGCTCACCGTTTCTCGCAGCAGCGAGGTCGACATCCGCAAGGCCTTCGACATCCCGTCGGGCCGCATCACCACGATCCCGCTCGGCGTCGACACCGAGATCTTCACTCCCCGTGCCGATCGCGTCCCGGGCCGGATCGTCTGTGTCGCCAGCGCCGACGCACCGCTCAAGGGTGTGTCCTACCTGTTGGAGGCGGTGGCGAAGCTCGCCGCCGAGCGCGACGACGTCAAACTGGTACTGGTGTCCAAGTTGGACCCGAATGGCCCTTCTGCCAGGATGATCGAGGATCTCGCGATCGGTGACCGGGTGTCGGTGGTCTCGGGACTCGAGGACTCCGAGATCGCGGAACTCCTGGCCTCGGCCGAGGTCGCATGCGTGCCGTCGCTGTACGAGGGCTTCTCGTTGCCTGCTGTCGAGGCGATGAGCTGTGGGACACCGCTCGTGGCCACTCGCGCCGGTGCGATCCCGGAGGTCGTCGGCACGTCAGAGGAAGCCGCGCTGCTGGTCCCGCCACGAGACTCCGGACGCCTGGCCCAGGCGATCGGGCGACTGTTCGACGACTCCGAGCTGCGGGCTCGTCTCGGTGCGGGCGGACGACGCCGCGCCGAGGAGAACTACAGCTGGGCCGCAGTGGCCGCGAAGACGGCGGCTCACTACGAAACCGTGCTGGCCGGTCATCGGCGAGCAACAGAAGGGACATCGAGTGCTGACAGTTGATTTCGACCGTCTGGGCGTGGGCCCGGGCACCAAGGCGATCGACATCGGGGCGGGTCAGGGACGACACTCCTTCGAGATGTTCCGTCGGGGAGCCGATGTCATCGCCTTCGACATGTCGGAGAGCGACATGGCCGACGTCGCAGAGATGTTCGACGCCATGACGGCCGAGGGCCATGTGCCCGCGTCGGCCAAGGCTCGCGCCGAGGTCGGTGACGCCCTGCGTCTCCCGTACGCGGACAACAGCTTCGACGTGGTCCTCATGTCGGAGATCCTCGAGCACATCCCGACCGACGAGGGTGCGATCAGCGAGATGGTCCGCGTCCTCAAGCCCGGTGGCGTGGCCGCCGTGACGGTGCCGCGGTACTGGCCGGAGAAGGTCTGCTGGGCCCTGTCGGACGAATACCACGAGGTCGAGGGCGGACACGTCCGCATCTACAAGGCCTCGGAACTGTCCGACAAGTTGCGCAAGGCGGGCCTCGAGGTCACCGGCACCGATCACGCACATGCCCTCCACGCTCCGTACTGGTGGCTGAAATGTGCTGTCGGCGTGGAGAACAACGACAACGTGCTGGTCAAGGGATACCACCAGCTGCTCGTCTGGGACATGATGAGCAAGCCGTGGCTGACCCGTGTGGGCGAGCAGGTGCTCAACCCGATCATCGGCAAGTCCGTGGCACTGTATCTCCGTAAGCCCGAGACCGCCGCGTCTTCATGACGGCCGCTCCGGCTGTCCCTGGAGTGGTCACCGCCGAGCAGATGCGCGCCACCGGCGCGGCCATCGTCGGCATGCAGGAGGAATCCGGCGCACTGCCCTGGTTCCCCGGTGGGCAGACCGATCCGTGGGATCACATCGAATCGGCGATGGCCTTGTCGGTGACCGGTTTTCACGCCGAGGCCGAAGCGGCCTACGAGTGGTCGCGTCGTAAGCAGCGCGCCGACGGCTCGTGGCCGATCCGCACCGTGTGCGGCAAGGTCGAGGACGCCGGCACCGACTCCAACTTCTGTGCCTACATCGCGGTCGGGGTCTGGCACCACTACCTGATCACCGGCGACGATGCCTTCCTGCAACGGATGTGGCCGGTCGTCTGGTCGGCCATCGACTGTGTGCTGCGCTTCCAGCGCGACGACGGCGCCTTCCGCTGGGGCGGCGACCATCGCACCGGCGCGATGTTCGGCGAGGCCCTGATCACCGGTAATGCCAGCATCTTCCAGGCCCTCGACTGCGCGATCCGGATCGCCGCCGAGCTGGATCAGCCCGACGACGCGTGGACCGCCGCGCACACCAAGCTCGGGGACGCCATCCGCACGGACACCGCGCGCGACTCCGAGTGGGAGATCTTCACGCCCCCGTCCGAGCACTCGATGGACTGGTACTACCCGATCCTCGGTGGCGCGGTGCGCGGAGAAGCCGGTCAGAAGCTGATCGCCCGCCGCTGGAACGACTTCGTCGTACCAGGCAAGGGCGTGCGCTGCGTCGACCACCGGCCCTGGGTCACTGGTGCCGAGACCTGCGAGCTGGCACTGGCTCTCGACGCGCTCGGCGACACCGACGACGCCATCCGGCTCATCGCCTCGATCCAGCACCTGCGCGATCCCGACGGATCGTATTGGACGGGACTGGTTTTCGCCGACGGCAAACGCTGGCCGGTGGAGAAGAGCTGCTGGACCTCGGCGGCCGTCGTCCTGGCGGCCGATGCCGTGAGTCGCACCAGTGTCGCGAACGGCATCTTCCGCGACGTCCGGCAGCGGTTGACCGTCGCGCCCTAGGCCTCCTCGCAGACGGCAAGCCATGGGGGCTCCCTTGCTCCCTGAGGTGTGAGGAGCGATAGCGACGAGCCACGAAGGGCTGGTGACCCGAGAACCCTGGTCTCTGTGGTGCCCATCACCTAGACTGGTGTCCAGTCAACCGTCCGGCTCTGTTCCGGCGGCAGCAACGGTGCCCGGGGAGGCCTCATGGATTTCGGAATCGTGCAGTTCACCAGCGATCGCGGGCTCAAGCCGCATGTGCTGGCACCGCTGATCGAGAACGCCGGCTTCGCGTCGTATTACGTTCCCGAGCACGGGCACATCCCCACCCGCCGCGATGCCGCCCACCCGCAGACCGGTGACGAGACCCTGCCCGACGACCGGTACATGCGCACCCTCGACCCGTGGACGTCCCTCGCCGCGGCCGCCGCGGTCACCGAACGCATCCGCCTGGCGACCGCCGTGGCGCTCCCGGTCCAGTCGGACCCGATCACCTTGGCCAAGACCATCGCCACCCTCGACCACATCTCCGGCGGTCGCGTGACGCTCGGCGTCGGATTCGGTTGGAACCTCGACGAACTCGCGGATCACAACGTGCCGCCGAAGCGGCGTCGGACCATGCTGCGCGAATACCTCGAGGCGATGCGGGCCCTGTGGACGCAGGAGGAAGCCGAGTACAGCGGTGAGTTCGTGAACTTCGGGCCGAGCTGGGCGTGGCCCAAGTCGACGCAGGGCCACATCCCCGTGCAGGTCGGTGCGGCCGGCAACGAGAAGAACTTCAAGTGGATCGCTCGCAGTGCCGACGGTTGGATCACCACGCCGGGCGAAGAGGACATCGAGGGGTCTGTCGCACTGCTCAAGCAGATCTGGTCCGACGCCGGTCGTGAAGGTCAGCCGGAGATCGTCGTCCTCGACTTCAAGCCGGTCCCGGAGAAGCTCGCGAAGTGGCGCGAGATCGGCGTCACCACTGTGCTCTACGGCCTGCCCGATGACTCGGTCGAACGCGCGACGGGCTACCTCGCGAAGCTGGCCGGCAAGCTCGACCTGGTCCCCGCAACCGTCTGAACCACCGAACGCGGTCGGCGTCGTTCGGCCGAGAGTCTGCACACCAGAGGAGAAGCACGTGGACACACGGCTCGACGGCAAGGTCGCCCTGATCACCGGCGCGGCGCGCGGGCAAGGACGCAGCCACGCCGCCCGGCTCGCCGAGCAGGGCGCCGATGTCATCGCGATCGACATCTGCGACCAGATCCCGACGGTGAACTACGGGATGAGCACACCGGACGATCTGGCGCAGACCGCGAAGATCGTCGACTCCTTCGATCGCCGCGTCATCACCAAGATCGCCGACGTGCGCAGCAGGGATGCGCTCAAGGCTGCCATCGACGACGCGGTGGCCGAGTTCGGGCGTCTCGACATCGTGGTCGCCAACGCCGGGGTCAGTCCGCTCGGTCCCGACAGTCCATCCGTGACATGGCTCAACACGGTCGCGGTGAACCTCGGCGGAGTCATCAACACCCTCGAACTGACTGTGCCCCACCTGGAGTCGGGCGCGTCGATCATCTGCATCGGATCGATGGCGGCGTTCATGGGTTCATTCGAGTCGAAGGAGGCCGGACCGGGAGCCTCGGGATACAGCCACTCGAAGCGGGCGGTGGCGCGGCTGGTCAACGACCTGGCGCGCAACCTTGCGCCGAAGGGCATCCGGGTGAACGCCATCCACCCCGGCAACGTCGACACCCCGATGGTGCACCACGACGAGATCTACCACCTGTTCCGTCCCGACCTCGAAAAACCGACGTACGACGACGTCAAGGGCGTCTTCGCGGCGCTGCACGGCATGCCGGTCGATCTCATCCCGCCGGAGGACATCAGCGAGGCGGTCGTGTATCTGGCGTCCGACGCCTCCCGCTACATGACCGGACAGCAGCTGCGCCTGGAGGCGGGTGCACTGCTGAACTCGGTCCCGCCCGGCGTGCCCGACTGACGGCACCCGGAAAACGCCCGGGCCGTCAGGAGTTCGGGTCGGTACGCAGGCCGGGCAGGACGAAACGGTCGAGGTGACGCCGGACTTGTTCGGCATCGTCGATGTCTACGGTCTCACCCGGCGATGTACCGAGGCTGATCAGCACGCGCGCAACCCATTCGGCGACCTCGTGCAGATCGTGTCCGGCGTGGATCTCCCCGCGCCGCGCGGCTGCCTCGACGTACGGGAACCAGAAGCCGGCGAGGTCGGGGACCAGTTTCACGACGCCGACGCCCGCGCATTCGGCGAACTCCGTCGGCTCGTCGCTGCGCAGTCGCATGAGAAGGGTTCCGGGGTCGTCGTAGGCGCCGCGCCCGATCCGTACGCCGGCGGTCAGCTGTCCGGCGAGATCGCCGATGCCGTCGAGCGTCGCGCGTGCGTCGCGCCAGAACGATTCCGTCAGCCGCACGATGGTCGCACCGATCATCGACGGTTTGTCGGGGTAGTGCCGGTACAACCAAGCCCGGGAGACGCCGGCGGACTCGGCGACCTGTTGCATCGTCGTAGCCCGAATGCCTTTCTCGGCCAGCAACTTCTCGGTGGCGTCGAGCAACCGGTCGTGAACCGACGGGTTGGTTGTCTCGGTCACGGGGTCTCCTGCGTCGCTCGTCGCCTGGGTGTGTTCTGTCGTCAGCGCTCCGCCGAAGACTAACAAGCCCGTAGACAGTTCGCGGAATCTGTGTACACGGCCGCGGTCGTGGGTGTAGACACAAACCAGATTGTGTCTACAGATCATGTTTGTCCAGAGGGGGCAGTGTGCCGTTACCAACCACCGCGATCATCGGAGCCGGGATCAGTGGCCTGACCGCGGGCAAGATGCTCACCGATTACGGCGTCCCGTACACCTGCTTCGAGAGCTCCGACCGCATCGGCGGCAACTGGGCTTTCGGTAACCCGAACGGCCACAGCAGCGCGTACCGGTCGCTGCACATCGACACCTCCAAGCATCAGTTGTCCTTCCGGGATTTCCCGATGCCCGACGAGTACCCCGACTTCCCGCACCACACACAGATCAAGGCCTATCTCGACTCCTACGCGGAGGCCTTCGACCTCACGAGGTCGATCGAGTTCACCAACGGCATCGAGCACGCCCGTCGACTCGACGGCGGGGGCTGGGAGTTGGAGACCCAGCGCGGTGAACGACGCCGCTTCGACCTCCTCATCGTCGCCAACGGGCATCACTGGGACCCGCGGTTCCCGAACTTCCCGGGCAAGTTCGACGGCATCGAGATGCACGCCCATCACTACATCGATCCGCGGACGCCGCATGACTTCATGGGCAAGCGCATCCTGGTCGTCGGCCTGGGGAACAGCGCAGCCGACATCGCGGTCGAGTTGTCGTCGAAGGCTCTCGACAACAAGTTGACGCTGTCGACCCGCTCGGGTGCCTGGATCGTGCCGAAGTACTTCGGCGGCAAGCCCGCCGACAAGTACTACAGGACCTCACCGCACATCCCGATGGCCTGGCAACGCAAGTTCGTGCAGATCATGCAGCCGGTGACCGCCGGCCGTCCCGAGGACTACGGCCTGCCGACGCCGAATCACAAGTTCTTCGAGGCCCATCCGACGCAGTCGGTGGAGCTGCCGCTACGACTCGGATCCGGCGACGTCATCGCCAAACCGAACGTCAGTCGCCTCGACGGGTCGACGGTCCATTTCGACGACGGCACGTCCGACGACTTCGACATCATCATCTACGCAACGGGATACAACATCACCTTCCCGTTCTTCGACCCCGACTTCATCTCCGCCCCCGACAACCGCATCGACCTCTACAAGCGGATGTTCTACCCGGGTATCGACGATCTCGTCTTCGCCGGCTTCGCCCAGGCGGTCCCGACGCTCTTCCCGTTCGTCGAATGCCAGTCGCGCCTGATCGGCGCGTACGCGACCGGCCACTATCGGCCGCCATCAGTGGCGGAGATGCGGGCCACGATCGCGGCCGACACCGAGTTCTTCACCGGTCACATGGTTCAGAGCGCCCGGCACACTCAGCAACTCGACCACTATCTGTACGAACACAACATGCGTACCAAGGAGATTCCCGACGGTCGACGCCGCGCGCAGGAGGAGGGGCCGATGACCTGGGCCGGTGTCGCGGAGTCCGTGTTCGTCGGCACCATCTCGGGAGCGGAGGCCACCGCATGACCACACCGTCCGGAGCCCAGACCGTTCGTTTCCCGTCGTCCGGCATCGATTGCGACGCATGGTTCTTCGTCGGATCGTCGGACTCGCCCTTCGAGGTCGACGGCAAACGCCCCGTCGTCGTGATGGCGCATGGTTTCGCGGGCACCAAGGATTCGGGTCTTGCGCCGTTCGCGCAGCGCTTCGCGGAGGCCGGGCTGGCGGTCTTCGCCTTCGACTACCGCGGCTTCGGGTTGTCGGGAGGGCAGCCGCGACAGCAGATCTCGCTCGAACGCCAGGCAGATGACTACCGCGCGGCGATCGTCGCGGCGAAGAAGCAGGCCGGCGTCGACCCGGATCGGGTCATCCTCTGGGGCGTCTCGCAGTCGGGCGGTCACGCCCTGACGGTCTCCAGCGGCCGCACCGACATCGCCGCGGTGATCTCGGTGATCCCACTGGTGAACGGCCTCGCCGCCGGTCGCGTGGCCTACGAGCAGGTCGGGGGAGCGGCCATCGCGCGCTCGACGGCATCGGCGGTGGCGAGCGCGGTCTCCTCGAAGCTGGGTCGCGGCCCGAAGATGATGCGGGTCGTCGGAAAGCCGGGCGATCGCGATGCGGCACTGACCGCACCGGGATTCCTGGAGAGCTACCTCGCGATCGCCGGGCCGTCGTGGCGCAACGAGGTCGACGCGTCCGTCGGCCTGGAGATCGGCGGATTCCGCGCGGACAAGCACGTCGGCGACATCGACGCCCCTGTTCTTGTCCAGATCGCCGATCACGACTCCGCCGCACCACCACATGCGGCGGCCAAGACGGCGTTCAAGGCACGTGCCGAGGTCCGGCACTACCCGTGCGATCACTTCGACGTCTTCGAGGGCAACGACTGGTTCGAACCGTGTGTCGGGCACGCGATCTCGTTCCTCACCCGCCACCTCGCCGACCAGACGGTGAGCGCCCGGTGAAGCGCGCCGTCGTCATCGGCGGGGCGTCGGGCATCGGGCTCGCGACGGTCGACGCCCTGACGGCCGAGGGGGTGGAGGTCGTCGTCGCCGACATCGATGCCGAGCGTGCGGAGACGATCGCCGCCGAGCGAGGCGACACCGTCCGCGCACTGCATCTCGACGTCACCGACGAGAACTCGGTGGTCGCGGCGTTCGATGCGATCGGGGAGTTCGACACGGTGGTGAACTGTGCGGGGCTGTCCGATCCCGGTGCGCTCACCGAACTCGAGCTCAGCGCCTGGCAACACACCGTGGATGTCTGCCTGACGGGCACGTTCCTGGTGATCAAGCACGCCGGTCGTCGGATCGCCGACGGCGGCTCGATCACCTGCATCGCCTCGCTCAACGGGCGTCAGCCGGGTGCCGGGATGGGTTCGTACTGCGCGTCGAAGGCGGGAGTTCTGATGCTCGTCGAGGTCGCGGCTCTCGAGTTGGCGGACCGTCGAATCCGGGTCAACGCCGTGTCGCCCGGACTGGTGCAGACGCCGTTGACCGAGGGCATCGGATTCGTGCCGGGTCTCACCGAGGAGTACATCGAGAACACCCCGCTCGGACGCAGCGGCGAACCGGCCGAGATCGCCGACACCATCGTCTTTCTCGCCTCCGACAAGGCCCGGTGGATCACCGGCGCGGCCTTCGACGTGAACGGCGGGGCGCACCTCAAGCGGTACCCCGACGTACTCGGAAAGGCGCGCGCGATGCTGGGCTCTCCGCTCCCTGAGTAGAGCTTGCGACGAGGCGTATCGAGTCAGCCTCCACCCACCCACCTGCTCCCGCTCAGAAGGGAGGTGGGTTGGCAATGTCCCACTCGTCGAGTTTTCGACGATGAGTTGTGGTGCGGGCGGCCCGATCGTCGGCGATCCGTTGCCGGGCGGGGTGATCGGGTGGCTTTCGCGGTGTCAGGGCGCCGAAGAGGTCCCGTCCGGTGAACGAGTTGCCCTGGTAGACGTGGCCGGTGGGCGATTCGAACCAGATCGACATGTACTCGTCCTGAGAGTCCTGCCACGCCCCGAAGGTTTTGATGCGGTGGTGGAACCGACACAACGGTTTCAGGTTGCGCTCGCTGGTTTTCCCGCCGTGGTCGGGGTTGGTGTGATCGAACGGGTGGGTGTGGTCGAGGTCGGAGATCCAGACGGGCTGGTTGCAGCCGGGGAAGGTACAGCACAGTTCGCCGGCCCGCACGAGTGACTGGAGTTTGCGGCTGGGTACATACCGGCTCGCGGCTGCGGCTGCTTGGGCGTCGGCGTCGCTTGGTCCGTTGCCGACCCCGGCGGTGACGACATCACAGATGGCATCGGCGAGCAGGCTGCGCATGGTGTCGGCGTCGATGAGGCCGTGGCCGTCGAGCATGCCGGGGTCGTTGTCGAGGCCGACGAGCGTCGAGAGGTTGCCGATGATGTGAAAGGTCGGCCGGGGGCCGTGGCCCGCGCACGAGCAGGACGGTGAGGTGTCGGCGGGTTCATCTGCCGGAGCCTCGGTTTCAACGGGTTGGGTGGGCTCGAGCGTGTCGAGGTCTTGCTCGGCGGGTTCGGGTGCGCAGTCGGGGCAGTGACAGTCGAGTGCCCGCCGGCCGTGGGCGAGAGCGAGGAGGGCGTCGGCCCGGCGCTGAGACATGGTGCGCCCATCACTCGGGTGGACGGTGGTGGCGATGGCGGTCAGCTGGGCATTGAGGGCGGCGGCGTCGGTGTGGGGCAGGTTGCCGGTGATGCGGGAGCGGCCGGGCTGGAACCGGTCGGTCGGATCGTCACTTCGCGGTCGCGGGTGGCGTGGTCGTTGCGTCGGCGGACCGCATCGGGTGCGTGTTTGTGCACGATCTGGTCGACGAGTGCGGTGAATCGTGTGGTGGACATGGGGTCGCGTGCCAGGATCGCTTCGGCCAGGTGCGCATCGACGATCGGCATGGTGGCGTCGTCGACGAAGTCGGTGCGTGTGAGGGCGATGGTGAATCGGCGCAAGTCGATTCGTGCGCAGGCGAGCGCGGTGCCGGTGAGTGGGAGTCGGTACCGCATGGCGTCGCCGGTGCGGATGAGGTCGCGGGCTTCGGCGGCGGTTAGGTTCAGTGCGGCACCGAGTTCGGCGGTGGCTTGTTCGAATCCGTTTGGTCCGTACTCGGCGTAGGGGTCCACACCTGCGGCTGCGTTTGCGGTCTTGTTGAGTAGTTCGTCGACCGATTGTGCTTGTCCGGTGTGGAGCCCGCTGCGATGCAGGAGGTATTCCTCTTCGCGTTGTTCGTGCAGCAGGCTGGCGGCCATCAGGGTGCGGCAGGTGTTGACCGCGTTCATCGTGGCCGAGTACGCGGCGGTGCTGACGAGTGCTTCGGCCGACAGTCCGGCCAAGGGTTCGAGCACGTCGAAACCCTCGCCGGGGAGGTCCCCGGTGGGGGTGGTGTCGCCGAACTCGAAGGCCATGACAACACCATACGATCGGTCACCGACAATTCTGTTCGGTGCCGAGCGGGTTGTCAGACGGTGTGGCAACGACTTTCGGTAGTAGGGCCTCCGGTCAGGCCTTCAGCGGCGCCCCGACCTCACCCGAGTCGCGGCGCAGCACGCGTAGTGAGCCCTCGGCCCGGACCTCGGTGAACTGGCCGGTTGCCAGTGCCTGCCAATAGATCTCGTAGGGCGGGCGTCCGCCGTCGGCGGGGTCGGGGAAGACGTCGTGGATCAGCAGGGCGCCGCCGATGCGGACCCACGGCGCCCAGCCGTCGAGATCGTTCTGGGCGGCTTCCATGCTGTGGCCGCCGTCGATGAAGACGAAGTCGGCGGGCTTGCCCCAGATCCGGGCGGCGACGGTCGACGGCGCGAGGAGTCCGACGACGGTCTTCTCCAGGCCGGCGTCGAACATGGTGCGGCGGAATCGAGCCGAGGTGTCGAGTGTGCCGGTGTGCGGGTCGACCAGCGACTCGTCGTGGTACTCCCAGCCCGGCTGATGCTCTTCGGAACCGCGGTGATGGTCGACCGTGACGATGACGGCGTCGTTGGCCTCGGCGGCCGAACCCAGGAAGACCGTGGACTTTCCGCAGTAGGTGCCGATCTCCACGCCGACCTTCGTCGAATCCGGTTGGGACAGATACTCTCCGGCGATCTCGAACAGCGTCTGTGCCTCGTCGAGCGGCATGAAGCCGGGTGCTTCGTCGGCGACTTTGCGGCGTTCGGGGGACGGTGCGTTCGGCGACGGCGCCGTGGACTGTGACATGGCACAGATCCTATCGGGTGTGTGAGCGGCGCCGCGTAGGGTGACCGGTATGAAAGCTCAGGTACTCAGTGCAGAGACAGGCCCTTCCGGACTCGAATTGACCGAGGTCCCCGATCCCACTCCCGCCGACGGTCAGGTCGTCGTCGACGTCAAGTCCTGCGGTGTGTGTTTTCCGGACCTCCTGATGAGCCAGGGGAAGTACCAGCTCCGCGTGCCCACCCCGTTCACCCCGGGTACCGAGGTCGCCGGTGTGGTGCGGTCGGCGCCCGAGGGTTCGTCGGTGAAGGTGGGGGACAAGGTCCTCGTCGCATCGATCGTCGGCGGTTTCGCCGAACAGGTCGCCGCCGCACCGGAGCAGCTGCTGCCGCTGCCCGAGGGACTCAGCTTCGAGCAGGGTTCGGCGATGGGCATCAACTACCAGACCGCCCTGTTCGCGCTGAAGACCCGCGCGCACACCCAGCCCGGCGAGGTCGTCGGTGTTCTGGGCGCGGCCGGCGGCGTCGGCACCGCCTCGATCATGGTCGCGAAGGCCATGGGCGCCAAGGTCGTCGCCATCGTCCATCGCAAGGGGGCCGAGGAGTTGCTGCGCAGCGCGGGCGCCGACGAGATCGTGCAGCTCGAAGAGGGCTGGGGCGACAAGCTCCGGGAGGTCGCGCCCAAGGGCGTCGACGTCATGATCGACCCGTCCGGCGGCGAGGTCTTCGACGAGGCGCTGCGCCAAGTCGCGCCGGACGGCCGTTACGTCGTGATCGGCTTCGCCGCGGGAGGCATCCCGACGGTCAAGCTTAACCGCGTCCTCTTCCGCAACATCGCCGTCGTCGGTGCTGCGTGGGGCGAATACGTGCGCACCCACCCGGAGCTCCCGGCGATCCTGCACGAGGAGCTGGCCCAGATGATCGCCGACGGTATGACCCCGCAGGTCAACGTCACCTACTCGCTGGATCAGCTGCCCGAGGCGTTGACCGATCTCGCCGAAGGGCGGATCCTGGGTAAGGCGGTCGTCAAGATCGGCGACTGAGGGCATCGGCTCGGCCGGCGACGACCGCAGGAGAAACCACCTGCGAAGGGAACCGCCATGTGCCGCAACATCACCGAACTCCGCGGACTGGAACCGCCCGCCACGGCCGACGAGGTCGAGGCGGCCGCACGGCAATACGTCCGCAAGGTGAGCGGCGTGCGGCACCCCTCGCCGGCCAACGCCGAGGCCTTCGAGGCCGCGGTCACCGCCGTCACCGCGGCCACCCGCACCCTGCTCGACGCCCTGCCCGAACGGCGTCAGCCGCCGAAGACGGTGCCCCCGCTCCGACGCCCCGAGGTCCAGGCGCGGATCGCCGCGCGGGGCTAGCAGTCAGATGTCGCGATTCGTATCGGGCACCGATACGAATCGCGACACCTGCGAATCGGGGTAGGGCACGCAGATCCGTGCCGCGGACAATCCGACAACCCGGACAAACCCCAGTTCAGCGCGGTTAGAACCACCGGCGAGCGAAAAATTGGGACCTCGCGTGGCGCCGCGGATAGTCTCGGAGTGGTGTCCAACCACCGATCTCATCGCGCGCGACCCGTACCGCGCGTGGTTCGTCTTCTCGCGCTCGCGCTGACGGCCGCCATCATCGGCCTCCTGTCCATCCTCGGCGGACCTGCGCCCCATGCACAGGCCGCCCCCGACGACAGCTGTGCCCCGGCTGGTCTCGCGTCCGCGTCGGCCGCACCGGTCAACCTGGCGGCTGCAGAGCAGGGCGGGGAGGACAAATACACCACCCCGAACACCACGCCGATCGACCAGCTCGACCTGGATGCTCTCGAGTTGCTCGCGCCGGGCAAGCTGTCCGTCGGCACGCTGTCCGACGCCGGACCCAGCATCTGCGTCAACAGCGCCGGTGTCTTCACCGGCTTCGACAACGAGCTCCTGAAGGCCGTCGCCGCGAAGCTGGGCCTGCAGGTCGAGTTCAACGGCACCGAGTTCGCCGGTCTGCTCTCGCAGGTCGCCAACAACCGGTTCGACGTCGGGTCGTCGTCGATCACCACCACCGACGACCGCCGCAAGACCGTCGACTTCACCAACGGCTACGACTTCGGCTACTTCTCACTCGTCGCACCCACGAACGGTTCCGTCAAGAGCTTCGGTGACCTCTCGGAAGCCACTCGCATCGCCGTCGTGCAGGGCACGGTGCAGGACGACTACGTCATCAACACGCTCGGCCTGGACCCGGTCAAGTTCCCCGACTATGCGACGGCCTACGCCAACCTCAAGAGCGGTCAGGTCGACGCCTGGGTGGCGCCGTCACAGCAGGCCGAGGGAGCGGTCCGCGAGGGCGACAACACTGCGATCGTCGAGAACACCTTCAGCGTCAACAACTTCATCGCGTGGGCGGTCGGCAAGAACAAGCCCAATCTCGTCGAGGCGCTGAACTCCGGACTCGACGCCATCATCGCCGACGGCACCTACGCGAAGCTTTATGAGGACTGGGTTCCGCGAGAACTGCCGGAGGGCTGGAAGCCGGGCAGCAAGGCCGCGCCGACACCCGAACTCTCCGACATCGCCGCCATCGCCGCGGAGAACGCCGAGAAGGCCGGCCCGACCGAGACCACCAAGCCGAAGAGCACGCTCCAGCAGCTCGGCGACACCTTCTTCAACTGGGACCTGTACGGGAAGTCCTTCCCGGAACTGGTCAAGACCGGCCTGGTGAACACGCTGATCCTCTCGGTCGTGTCCGGTGTGCTCGGCACCATCCTGGGCATGATCCTGGCGATCTGCGGCATCTCCCGGTCGCGCTGGTTGCGCTGGCCCGCACGCGTGTACACCGACATCTTCCGCGGTCTGCCGGCCGTGGTCGTCATCCTCATCGTCGGCCTGGGCGTCGGCCCGGTGGTCAAGGGCATCACCGGCAACAACCCGTACTGGCTCGGAGCGGTGGCCCTGGCCCTGCTCGCGGCCGCCTACATCGGCGAGATCTTCCGATCCGGTATCCAGAGCGTCGACGACGGTCAGCTCGAGGCGTCCCGTGCCATAGGCTTCAGCTACCGCCAGTCGATGCGGCTGGTCGTGGTGCCGCAGGGCGTCCGGAGGGTGCTGCCCGCGCTGATGAATCAGTTCATCAGCCTGATCAAGGACAGCTCCCTGGTCTACTTCCTCGGACTGCTGGCCAGCCAGCGTGAGCTCTTCGCCGTCGGCCGAGACCTCAACGCGCAGACCGGAAACCTGTCGCCGCTGGTCGCCGCGGGCATCATGTACCTCATCCTGACCATCCCGCTGACGCACCTGGTCAACTACATCGACCGTCGCCTCCGCACCGGCAGGCCCACCGAGGTCCACGATGACTCGTTGCCCGCCACCGCCGTCGAGAAGGGATAGGCCATGACTGCCACCACCACACGAAAAGCGGTGTCACTGACCGGCACCGACCTACACCTGTCCTTCGGCGAGCATCATGTGCTGCGCGGCGTCGACATCCAGGTCGACGCCGGGACGACGACCACCGTCATCGGGCCGTCGGGGTCGGGCAAGTCGACGCTCCTGCGCGTGCTCAACCGCCTGCACGAGCCCGACAAGGGTGACATCCTGCTCGACGGCCGGTCCGTCCTGAAGGACAACCCGGATGAACTGCGCCGCCGAATCGGCATGGTGTTCCAGCACTTCAACCTGTTCCCTCACAAGACGGTTGTCGAGAACGTCGCCCTGGGACCCCGGAAACTCAAGGGGCTCAGCAAGGAGGAGGCCCGCGAGGTCGCGCTCAAGCAGCTCGAGATCGTCGGCCTGACCCAGAAGGCCGACGTGCGGCCGGCGCGTCTGTCGGGCGGTCAGCAGCAGCGCGTCGCCATCGCCCGGGCGCTCGCGATGACGCCGGAGGTCATGTTCTTCGACGAGGCGACCTCGGCCCTCGATCCCGAGCTCGTCAAGGGCGTGCTGGCGCTGATGGCCGACCTCGCGTCCGAGGGGATGACCATGGTCGTGGTCACCCACGAAATGGGCTTCGCCCGCAACGTGAGTGACAACGTGTTGTTCATGGACCACGGCGCCGTGGTGGAGACCGGTGATCCCGGGCAGCTCTTCGACGACGCGAAGTCGGACCGCCTGCGCACCTTCCTGTCTCAGGTGCTCTGAGACCTCACATCCACTGGACGAGTTCGTCGGACCGTTCCGGGTGTCGTTCCCGGAACCGTTCGACGACCTCGCTGATGTGATCGTGCATCAGTGTCTCGGCCTTCCGTGGGCGGCCCGCGATGATCGCCCTGGCGATGTCGGCGTGGTCGTGTCGCACCGCGTCGTCCCCGGCTGCGGTGTCGCGGCCGGCTGCGAGGACATGTTCGACGACGATGTGGTTGATGGCCTGGGTCAGCAGGGTCAGAACACGGTTGCCGCTGAGTTCGGCGATGACCGCGTGGAAGTTGGTGAGGTCGCCGAGGATCTCGCTGTCGCGGAGCGCTTCGACGTCGTGATCGAGGAACCGCGCGAAGGCGGCCTCCTTCATCTTGCGGTCCTCGTTCCGGGCGACTTTCGCCGCCAGCTGCGGTTCGAGGAGTCTCCAGGTGTCGAAGACCTCGTCGTACGTCGCACCGGCGAGGTGGAAGTAGAGCGTCGCGGTCCGTGCGAGGTACGACGCGTTGAGCGCGCTCACGAACGGGCCGCCGCCGGGGCCGCGCTTCAGTGTGATCAGGCCCTGGACCTCGAGGATGCGCAGGGCCTCGCGCAGGCTCTCCCGGCTGACCGAGTAGTTGGCGAGCATGTCGCTCTCGGCGGGGAGGCGGTCGCCGCGTCGTAGGCCGAGGCTGACGATGTCGGAGACGATGGCCGCAGCGGTGGTCTCCGAGGCCTTCGGGGCACGGGTGGTCTCGCCGGGTTTCGCCGACGAATGGATGTCGCCCGGCCGGTAGATGATCGGCAGGCCCGCGCGGACGATTTCGCGTGTCATCATCGACCTCTTCAGATTCGGTGAAACTGGCACGGAGCCGCTGGCTGGAATCCGATCGGTTGCACTCTACGTGGTCGCCGGGACGAGACCCGGAAAAATCGTATGAGTGGATGAAACCCCCGCTACGGTTCTAGCACGGGCCCGTCATCCGTGCAGAGGACGTGGGAACCGGCGGGTCATTGCTCCTCGAGGCCGAACAACCGAGCGGCGTTGCGGTAGAACACATTGCGTAGCCAGTCATCGCCCATGCCGAGGCCGGTGATCACCTCGAGCGCATGGGTGTAGCCGTACGGGATGTTGGGGAAGTCGCTGCCGAACAGGATCTTGTCCCCGGCGTCGGCCAGACGTGACCGCAGGTCGTCGGGGAAAGGGGCGTCCTCCTCGGCGAAGTCGGTGAACGCCATCGTCGTGTCGAGGTGGACGTTGGGGTACTCGAGCGCGAAGTCGAGGAACGGTTCGTACTCGGGCATGCCCATGTGGGCGATGATCAGCGGCAGCGACGGGAACCGGTGCAGCAGAGCGCGAATGGGTTCCGGGCCGGTGTGGTGCCCGGGTGCAGGGCCCGAACCGCAGTGGATGATCACCGGTACCTGCGAGTCGGCGATCTGCGACCACACGCCGTCGAGCAGCGAGTCCATCGGGGAGTAGTCGCCGACCTGGATGTGGGACTTGAACACACGCGCGCCGGCCTGGATCGCACGGGAGACGTACGCGGCGGCCGATTCCTCCGGATAGAAGGTCGCGGTGTGCAGACAGTCCTCGTGATGGGCGGCGAAATCATTCGCCCAGCCGTTGAGCCACTCCGCCATGTCGGGCTTGTGGGGGTAGACCAGCGACGAGTAGGCGCGGACCCCGAAATCGCGCAGTGTCGACACCCGGACGTCCTCGTCGGCGCGGTAGGTGATCGGCCACTCGCGTCCGACCAGCGGACCCGCGGAATCGAAGTAGGCCCACACCTTGTCCATCACCGGACGCGGCATGAAATGCGTGTGGACGTCGACGATGCCTGGCAGGTCGAGGTCCTGCCAGACGGCGCGAACGCGATCCGCCTCGTGGGAACTGAACGGCACTGGGGACTCTGGAACGGCACTGTTCACCCGTACGACGGTACGCCCGGCGCCGGACCCGGGACACGGAGGCCGGTCAGCCGACGGCGGGAGCGATCAGCACCTTCCGATGGTCGTTGGGCGCCGACAGTTCGGCGAAGACGCGGTTCACGGCGTCGAGCCCGACGATCTGGCTGACCAGCGTCGACGAGCCGACCGCGCCGCGGTTCAGTTCGGCGGCAGCGCTGCTGAACTCGGCCGTCGTGTAGTACGAGACGAAGTCCATCGACGCCTCTTTGACGATGCCGGCGACGGGCATGAAGTGGTCGTCGCGCAGACACACGCCGGCGACGACGATGCGCCCGTGGGTGCGCACCGCATCGAGCGCCGCGGCGATCATCCCCGGTTTGCCGACACACTCGATCACGACGTCGAAGCCGTCCCGGATCTGCTCGGTCACCGATTCCGGTGTGTGCACCTCGGATGCGCCGACGTCGAGTGCCGCGGCGCGACGACCGGGGGAGGGGTCGGAACAGATCACCTCGCCCGCGACACCGCGCGACACCCAGTGCAGCACAGCCGTTCCCACCGGCCCGGCGCCGAGCACGAGGACGCGGTCGCCGGGTTCGATCCCGGCGCGCGTCACGGCGTGCAGGCCGACCGCGAGGGGCTCGACCAGTGCACCTTCGGCCGGGTCGATGCCGCCGACCCGCACGCTCTCGGCGGCACCGACGACGACATACTCGGCCAGCGCGCCCGGCAACACGCCCAGTCCCAGTGTGCGCGCGGACGGGCACCGGGCGATGTCGCCGGTCAGGCAGGCTCGGCACCGGTGGCAGCCACGGACGGGCATCGACGCGACCTGGTCACCGATGCGGAACCCCGGCGCGACGTCGGGAACATCCGGACCGATCGCGACGACCTCACCGGCGAACTCGTGACCCATCACGGTGCCGGCGGGCAAGAAGGGTGCGGTCGACAGGTCGGAACCGCAGATGCCGTTCGCGGCGACCCGGAGCACGAGCTCTCCCGGGCCGGGCGTCGGATCGGGGAGTTCGACGACCTCGAATCCGTCCGGCGAGGTGACTGCCGCCCTCATGGACTCAGCCCGCCGACCAGCGCACCCGCGGGGTGTCGACCGCCGATCGCGGCACGATGAAGACGCCCTCGGCTTCGCAGGTCACGCCCTCGGCGTCGGAGATGGTGCCGCGTGCGATGCGCTTTCGGCCGGTCTCCTCGGTGACCCAGGCCCGCGCGGTCAGTGCGCCCAGCCGCGTCGGACGGAGGTAGCGGATGGTGATGGTCCCGGTGTAGCAGGCGCTCTCGTAGCTGGCGGCGTTGCCGAGGAGATGGTCGAGGAGCATCGCGCACACCCCGCCGTGCACACATCCCGGTGGACCCTCGTAGGCCGCGCCCAGGGTGAACTCGCAGCGCACACCGTCGTCCACATGTTCGACGTTCAGCGGCGGCGCGATGGCGTTGCGTACCCCGATGACCGCATTGCCCCAGGCCATCCCGGTGTTCTCGCGCGTGTGCCGGACCCCGTACGGCCCGTCCATCTGCTCGGTCCGCAGATCGGCGACGATCTCGGCGATCCGCCGCTGGGCGTCGGCGAGGGCGTCCTCGCCGACTTCTGTCCTGATCACGGCGTCGACCAGGTCGCGGACGGTGTCGGTCAGGGGTGCGTAGACCCCGCGACGGCGCTCGACCTCGGCTTCGGTGATGTCCTCGAGGATGAACTGCATATGGCTACCCATCAGTAGGTGTGGCATAGGTAACGCCGAGTGGCGACTCCCACTAGAACGTGTTCTAATTCAACACTAGAACGTGTTCTAGTTTTCCGCTTTCGTGGACATCGACCACCAGGTCATCCAGCCCGTGGGTGACAGCCAGGGCGGTGATCCGCAACCCGGAAACGCAATCACAGGAGTTACGACGATGAGTGCCGGCACCTTCGACCTCACCGCCCGCGACGAGACATGGGTCAAGCGGGTCCTGCCCGTCCTGAAGCTCGTGGCCAAGAAGTACTTCCGCTCGGAAGTCCGGGGCATGGACAAGGTCCCCGACGGGGGCGTCCTGCTGGTCTCGAACCACTCGGGCGGCCTGATGGCCTTCGACGTCCCGGTGATCAGCGTGGCCTTCGCCGACCAGTTCGGTGCCGACCGCCCGCTCTACACGCTGGCCCACGACCTGATCTTCACCGGCGCGGGCAAGGACGTCTTCGGGAAGTTCGGCTTCCTGCCGGCCCATCCGAAGAACGCCGTCGCCGCGCTCAAGGCGGGCGCCGCGACCATCGTGTTCCCCGGCGGCGAGTGGGAGGTGCTGCGTCCCACCAGCGAGTCGGCGACGATCGACTTCCACGGCCGCACCGGCTACATCCGCACGGCCCTCGAGGCGGGAGTCCCGATCGTTCCCATCGTCACCATCGGCGGCCAGGAGACCCAACTCTTCCTCAACCGTGGTGACGCCCTCGCCAAGCTGCTCAGGCTGGACAAGCTGCTGCGCATCGACAGCGCGCCGTTCGCCTTCGGCTTCCCGTTCGGGCTCACCGCCCATTTCCCGCCCAACATCCCGTTGCCCTCGAAGCTCGTCACCGAGGTACTCGACCCCGTCGACATCACCGCCGAGTTCGGGACGAATCCGGACCACGACGAGGTGGACCAGATGATCCGCAAGCGCATGCAGCACGCCCTCGACGGGCTCGCCCGCGAGCGCCGGTTCCCGGTTCTCGGCTGACCACGAAAGGAGATCGACGATGATCACGCTCCTTCGCGATCGCATCACCACCTACACGTGGCTCGTACGCACCCTCATCCGCAGTGGCTTCCTCGGCACACTGCGACTCGACCGGTACATCCGCATGGGACTCAACCTGCGACGCCACGGCGGCGCCTCGCCGGTCAGCGGCATCGGCCTGGCCGCAGCCCGCGCCCCGAAGGGACTCGCCCTCGTCGACGAGGCCGGCGAACTCACCTGGGGCGAACTCGACGCGCGGTGTGACGCATTGGCCGTCGGACTGCGCGAGCTCCCCGGCACATCGGTGAACACCGTCGCCATCCTCTGCCGCAACCACCGCGGCCTCATCGAGGCCCTTGCCGCGACATCACGTCTCGGCGCCGACGCGGTGCTGCTCAACACCGGGTTCGCCGGACCGCAGCTCGCCGACGTCCTCGAACGCGAGGGCGCCGACGTCCTCATCGCCGACGACGAGTTCGACGCGGTCATCGCCCCTGCGGCAGAACGTCTTCCGAATGTCCGACGCATCCACGCCTGGACCGAGACCGGCCCGGTGGCCGGTGACACGACCGACTCGCTCATCGAGGCGAACCTCGGTCGACGCCCCGCGCGCCCCGAGCGTGCCGGCCGTATCGTGCTGCTCACCTCGGGCACCACCGGCACCCCGAAGGGCGCGCGACGGGGTGGCAGCACCGACATCGCCTCGCTGGCCGCGATGCTCGACCGCATCCCTTGGCGCGCCGGGGAATCCACGGTCATCGCCGCACCGATCTTCCACGCCTGGGGATTCGGGCAGGTGGCCATCTCGGCGACCATGACGTGCACGATGATCATGCGTCGGCGCTTCGACCCCGAGGCCACACTGGATCTCGTCGGCGAACACGAGGCGACCGGACTCGCCGTCGTGCCGGTCATGCTCGAACGCATCATGGACCTGCCCGACGAGGTCCTCGAGACCCATCCGATGCCGAGTCTGCGCTTCGCGACGGCCAGCGGTTCGCGGATGCGCACCGACGCCCTGATCGCCTTCCTCGACCGCTTCGGCGACGTCGTCTACAACAGCTATAACGCCACCGAGGCCGGGCTGATCAGCACCGCCACCCCGGAGGACCTGCGCGTCGCTCCGGACACCGCGGGTCGCCCGCTGACCGGCACCAGCGTCCGCATCCTCGACGACGACGATCGTGAGCTGCCGACCGGCGAGATCGGTCGCATCGTGGTCGCCAACAACTCCGGTTTCGACGGCTACACCACCGCCGACACCAAGGCGTTCAGCGACGGGCACATGGTGTCCGGCGACGTCGGACGGATCGACGAGAACGGCCGTCTGTTCGTCGTCGGCCGCGACGACGAGATGATCGTGTCCGGTGGCGAGAACGTCTACCCGCTCGAGGTCGAGCAGGTCATCGGCGCGCTCGACGAGGTCCACGAGGTCGCGGTGATCGGCGTCGACGACGAGAAGTTCGGTCAGCGCCTGGCCGCCTACGTGGTGCGCGCCCCCCAGACCCTCATCGGTGCCGACCAGATCCGGCAGCACGTCAAGGAACAGCTGGCCGGGTTCAAGGTCCCCCGCGACGTCCACTTCCTCGACGAGCTGCCCCGCAACGCCACCGGCAAGATCCTCAAGCGCGATCTGCTCTCCGCCGCCCCGGAACGAAAGGTGAGCTGAACGATGAACGCACGCAACACACCCCGCGTCACCGAGCTGTTCGCCGGCGCCGATCCCGTTCCGCACGACGCCGAGCGGATGACCGGTCCGGACTCGCTGATGCTCAACATGGAGTCCCCGTCGAATCCGATGCACACGCTGAAGGTCGCGGTGCTGGACACGAGCCGGCGCGACCGTCCGCTCACCCTCGACGAGATCGCCGACGTGATCCCGCGCTACCTCGGCATGTTCCCGCGCGCCACCCAGCGGGTGCGCTGGGTACCCGGATGCTCGGCACGCCCGTTCTGGGTGCAGGACAACGCCTTCGACGTCACCCGTCACATCGACGAGCTGACGGCCGCAGCCCCGGGCGGGCGCGCCGAGCTCGACGCGGTCCTGTCCGAACTCGCCGTGCGGCAGCTCGACCGCGACCTGCCGCTCTGGGGGCTCACCCTCGTCCACGGTCTCGAGGGAGGCCGTCAAGCCATCGTGGTCCGCGTACACCACGCGGTGGCCGACGGGCTGGCTGCGCTCAACACCTTCATGGCGGCCACCGCCGAACCCGGCGAGCGGGTTCACCCGGCACCGATCCCCGAGGCCCTCGACCCGGACACGAAGAGCCTCACGAAGGCGGCCCGCGCCGAGTCGCGACGACTGTTCCGCGGTGTGCCGTCGGCGATCTCGGCTGGGCGGCGCGCGGTGCGGGCACGCCGTGGAGCGGCACGCGGCGACCTGATCCCCAAGCCGCTGACGGTGCGTCGTACCAGCTTCAACGCCCGCAGCGGGGCAGACCGCGTGTGCGCCTCGGCCGACATCCCGCTCGCCGACATCCAACGAATCGCCCTGGCCGCGGGCACCACGGTGAACGGTGCACTGCACGGCGTGATCGCGGGTGCGATCCGCAACGAGCTTCTCGCCCGCGGCGAGGAGCCGGGCAACTCGGTGACCATTTTCGGGGTCTGCAAGGACCTCGCGTCGAACCGCGTGCACGGCAACGAGATCGCCACCGCCATGGCGTATCTGCGCTCCGACCTCGCCGATCCCGTAGAGCGGATCGTCGCGACGGGCGAGAGCTGCGGGGCCGCCGTCGCCTGCCGTCGCGAGGTCGGTTTCGAACTGACCGAGAAGCTCTCGACTTACACCGGCCGGCTCGGCCCGTTGTTCCGCGGGCTGGCCGCCAATGTGATGCCGCTGGTGATGAACAACATCACCACCGCCAACATGCCCGGCCCGCGGACGACGCGCTGGATCGGTGACATCGAAGTGGTCGACTGGATCTCCTTCGCCCTGGCCATTGCGCCCGCGGATGTGAACCTGACGACCTACAGTTACGCCGGACGGCTGAGCATGGGACTCATCGCGACACCGGAATCGATGCCGGACCCGGCCGGGTTCCTCCGGCGGGTCGTCGAGGCCGTCGACGAGGCGACCGATGCGCTCGGTATCGGTGCCATGGCACAGGAGGCCAGTTGATCGACTGGGAGACCGAGCGCGCCCGGCTGGGATTGTTCGCGGGCGTACTGCCCCGCGCGATCGGCAGCTCGCTGGCCGCGAGACGAGGGAATCCGGAAACGGGTATCCCGGCTGCCGGCTGCGGACCGCGACAGGTCGGTGAGACCGCGATCGACGAGATGTTCATCGCGATCAACTCCGTGATCCGGGACATCCCGCCGATGGAGTCGGTCGAGGAGATGGTGGCGCGGTGCGCCGACGTCGCCGACGAGTTCGTACGCCTCGGACCTGCCGGGGTACACCGGGATCCGGGTCCGCCCCGCATCCTGTCGCGCGATCGCAAGATCTTCGGAACCACGTCTTTCGAGCACATCGACTACTCCGTCGACGCGAAGCTGCCGGCGTCGGTGGCGTCACTGGACCCGTATGCCGATGGCATCTCGTCGGTCCGGGTGATGACCAAGAACCGGTCTGGGGCCCGGTGGCTGATCTGGGTGCACGGAGCGGCGCAGGGCCGGCCTGACGATCTCTACGCCTTCCGGGCGGCCCACCTGCACAAGAAGCTCGGCTACGACGTCGCCTTCCCGGTGCTGCCCGCACACGGCGGTCGGCGCGTGCCGACGGTGTCGTACCCGGGTTTCGACCCGCTGGTGAACACGCTCATCACCATCCGCGCCGTCGCCGAGATCCGGTCGTTGATCTCCTGGATCGAGCAGCACGAACCTGCCGAGATCGCCATCGCCGGAACATCTCTCGGCGGGCCGATCGCCGCGCTGGTCGCTTCGATGGATCCGCGGGTCGCCACCGTCCTCGCGGTGGTGCCGATGCTGGACATGCACGCGACGCTGGCCCACCACATGTCCCGCGGCGGACCCAAGGGTGAGCACCTGGCGTCGTTGATGCGCGACGAGTCGGTACGCGAGGTCGCCAGTGTGATCAGCCCGCTGCGGGTCACGCCGATCGCGCCGCCGGATCGTCGGATGGTCGTCGCGGCTCTCAACGACCGCGTGACCTGGGTGTCGGCGGCACAACAACTCCACGAACACTGGGGTGGCCGTATCCACTGGTACCCCGGAAGCCATGTCGGCCACGCCATCTCGACCGGCATTCGGCACGCGACGGACGGTTTCCTCAGCGAACCCGCCCGCCCCGCAGGACCGGCCGAGGAAGGCAAGCGCGCGGCGTTCTGAGCCTGGTCTGAAATGCGCTCCTGAAAAGCGCGTCTGAAATCCGCCCCCGATAACCACCCTCCAGGCGAGTGCCGGCGACGATATGTCGCCGGCGCCGCTGCACAGGGTGCTTTTCGGGGGCGGATTTCGGCGGGGTTTCGTCTACTCGGGCACCGACTCCGGATGTGCGTCGGCGATCAGTTCGTCGCGGTCTTCAACGAGTACGAACCCTGCGGCGATGGCCGCGTCGGCGGCGTCGCGGTAGTGCTTCTCGTATTCGTCGCGGGTTCCGTAGCGTTCGGCGAGGAGGTGTTCCGGCACCGGGTGGGTCGACCCGAAGAGCAGGCAGATCCGCGAGATCGGCTCGGGAACAACACCGCTCAGCACCTGGGTCGGTGCGTCGACGCACGGGGTGCGGACGCCGCCGAGGACGTTGCCGATGTCGTCGACCTCGAACTCGGGCTCGGGAGTCGTCACGCCGCGTAGACGTAACGGGTCGGCGGACGGTGGCGGATCCCCGCCGTCGGCCCAGGCGCGGAGGTGGCGGAGTCCGGCGCGCAGCACGAAGCGCTGCTGCCCGCGGTTCACCGGGTCGGGACAGCCGAGGAATTCCTCGAAGTCGCCGATCTGATGCAGATCGGCATGTGACGTGCCGGCGATCTCCCAGACGCGTAGACGGTCGGTGTCCGGCTGGCGCACCAGGTGGTAGCGGAAGTTGGTCAGCACATCGGTCTCGGTCTGCACGACGAGGACCGGTGCGTCGAGATCGGTGCGGATCGTGGTGGGTTCGCCGCTGAACACGGTGCTCACGTCGATGCCGGTGCCGACCTCGCCCGCGGGCAACCCTGCAGCGGCACGGCTGTGGATGAGGAACCCGTCGAAATCTCCGTCGCCTGCAACGGTATTCGCGTAGGTGGTCAGGGCCATCGCGGACTGGGATTCGCCGACCGCGAGCACCGAGCCGACGGCCAGCCCGGCGAGCGGGTGGTCCGGGGTCGGGGTCTCGCCGGAGTGGTCACCGCGGACCGCGAGGCCGATCGAACGGAAGATGTCGTAGCAGTACGCATCGCCGGGATGATGCAGCCCGGCATAGCGATCGGGGTCCTTGGCGGCGAGGCTCTGGGGTTCACCGGTGGCGACGCCCACCGATCCGGCGCCGCCCTCGATGCCGACGTACTGCGCCGACACCCCCACCCAGGCGTAGCCGGCACGCACCAGCTCGGCGGCGAGATACGAGTACTCCGGTGCGGCATCGCTGCCGCTGCTCACGTTGAGCCACTCGACGACGACGCAGCCGTTGAACGCTGCGGCGTCGGCGGGGCGTCGGACGACGAGCCGGGTCGTGAACTCGGCCGGCGGGGCGTCGGCGTCGGCGTCGCCGACGAGGCGACGGGCAACTCCCGACGCCGCGTACTCGGTGTCGGTGTATCCGGCGGCCGCGAGGTCGGGGAGCGGCGAGGCGCTCAGGAGTGAGGAGCCCTTGCCGTCGGACAGGGGTCGAAACGTGATCTGTTGGTTCACTTCTGCTTCCGGTGCTTCTTGATGACCTCACCGAACATGAAGTGCATCTTGGTTCCCTGGGGCCAGCCGATGTAGTAGCAGAGGAAGAGGCTGATCTCCTCGAGCTGCTCGGGCGTCAGTTCGCCGTTGCCGAGTGCGGCGCCGGCCTGGATCTCGGCGACGTCGATGTTGTTGCTCGCTGCCAGAGCGCCGAGCAGGATGAGTCGCCGATCCCGGTCGGAGAGGCCCTCGCGCGCCCACACGTTGGCGAACACCTGATCGGCGGTGTGCGCGAAGTAGTCGCCGGGGCCGTCGCTCATCTCCCAGCCGTAGACCTCCGACATCCGCTTGAGACCGCGCTTGCGCACCTCGTCGGGTGCTTCGTCGGAGATGTTGGATCGGGTCATGCGGTTTCTCCTTCGAGATGGGGGACACCGAGTCCGGGGGCCAGCTCGCGGAGTGCGATCTGGCCGAGGGGCAGATCGACGCCGAGGTCGTCGGCGAGTGCGAGTGCCAACGACAGGTCCTTCTCGCCCAGTGTACGAACGCCGGTGAAGATGCCGTACCACGGATCGTCGGCGTCGAGCGTCGCCGTGGTCTCCCGCAGCATGATCGCGCCGGCACCGCCGGTGATGGCGTCGGTGTGCCGAACGACCTTGCCCAGCTTGGTGATGTCGAGCCCGGCGGCCTCGGCGAGACGAGCCGCCTCGGTGGTGGCGGTGAACGAGATGAAGTGCAGGAGGTTGCGGGCGAGCTTCATCTTCGTGCCCGCGCCGACCTCGACTCCCGCGTGCACGAGCATGTCCGAGGTGAGCCGGAAGGGTTCCTTCAGCTTCTCGTAGGCCTCGCGCGGGCCGCCGACCATGATCGCCAGCCGTCCCGACGCCGCGCCCATCGCGCCGCCGGAGATCGGGGCGTCGAGCAGGATGACATCCCGTTCGGCGCACTGTTTCGCGAGATCGATCGCGGTCTCCGGACCGATCGTCGAGTGGACGGTGATGATGGTGCCCGGGCGGGCCGTCGACAGGAGGCCGTCGGGACCGGCGACCACCGACCGGACCTGCTCGTCGTTCAGAACGCAGATCCCGATGATGTCGGCGCCGGAAGCGAGTTCGGCGAGCGAACCGGCCGCCTTCGCGCCCTTGTCGACGACCTTCGCGATCGCCTCGTCGGACAGGTCGAACACGGTGAGACCGCCCGGCCACGCGGCGAGGCTGCCGGCCATCGGGCCGCCGATGTTGCCGAGGCCGACATACCCCAGGCGGATCGGGGTGTCCTCGCTCATGACCGGATGACCTGTCCACCGTCGACGTTGAAGATCTGCCCCGTGATCCAGCCGGCCTCGTCGGACAGCAGGAACAGGCACATGCCGACGAGGTCCTCAGGCGTGCCGAAACGCTTGAGGGGTAGGCGGTTCACGATGTCGGCGACCATCTCCTTGGGAGTGGTCGTGCGCGTGGCCTCGGTGTCGATGGGGCCGGGTGCGATGGCGTTGACGCGGATGTTCTGCCCGCCGAGCTCGGTGGCGAGCTGCTGCGTCAGGCCGTTGACGCCGACCTTTGCCAGACCGTAGAAACCGCTGTACAGCCATGCTGCGGTGGAGGACTGGTTGACGATCGCGCCGCCGCCGTTCGTCATGTGCGGGTAGATCGCGCGGGTCACATTGAGCGCACCGTCGAGGTTCACGCTCATGAACTTCTTGTAGTAGTCCCACGGCACGGTGATGAGGAAGTCGAGCTTCATGCCGCCGTAGATGGCGGCGTTGTTGACCAGGCCGTCGATCGAACCGTAGGCGTCGACCGTCGCCTGGGCGAGAGCCTTCGCCGACTCCTCGTCGGCGACGTCGGTGCTGACGTAAAGGCCACCGATGTCGGCGGCTACCTGCTTGCCCTTCTCGTCGGCGAGGTCGGCGACCACGACGTTGGCGCCCTCCGCGGCCAGTGCCCGCGCATAGGCCTCACCGATACCGCCCGCGGCCCCGGTCACGATGACGGTCTTGTTCTCGAAACGCTTGGAACTCATTGTCCTGCTTTCTGTGTGGGTACTAGGCGGGCCGGGCGACGGCCTTGGTCTCCAGGTATTCCTCGAATCCGGCGACGCCCATCTCGCGACCGATGCCGGACTGTTTGTAGCCGCCGAACGGGACGTCGGCGGAGTACCAGATGCCGCCGTTGACGCCCATGGTCCCGGTGCGAACACCGTTGACCACCTTGTTGATCCGGTCCTCGTCGGTGCCGTAGACCATGCCCGACAGTCCGTAGGGGGAGTCGTTCGCGATGCGGATGGCGTCGTCGTCGCCGTCGTGGGCGATGATCACCAGCACCGGGCCGAAGATCTCCTCCTGAGCGACGCGTGCCGAGTTGTCGAGTCCGGAGATGAGCGTCGGTTCGACGAAGAAGCCCTTGGGCTTGTCGTTCGGGCGGCCCCCGCCGATCTCGATCGTCCCGCCCTCCTGCTTCGCGAGTTCGATGTAGGACTCGACGCGCTGACGCTGACGCTCGGAGATCAGCGGCCCGCAGATGGTCCCCGAACTCGTCGGGTCCCCGGCCGGGAGGCCTGCCAGTGCATCGCGGGTCGCGGTGATCGCCTCGTCGAGCGCGGTGCGGGGGACCACCAGTCGGGTGGTGATCGCACACCCCTGGCCGGCGTGGGTGACGACGTTGAAAGCGGCCATCGCGCAGGCGGAACCGATGTCGGCGTCGTCGAGCACGATGAACGCGGACTTGCCGCCCAGCTCGAGGAACACCTTCTTCAGCGACTCCGACGCGGCCGCCATCACCTTCTTGCCGGTCGCGGTGGAGCCGGTGAAGGAGACGAGGTCGACGCGGGGGTCGGTGCTGAGTTGCTCACCGAGCCGGTGGTCGGTCGAGGTGACGATGTTGAGCACGCCGGGTGGGAAGTCGGTCTCCTCGGCGACGACCTTGCCGACCAGCGCGGCGCACCACGGGGTGTCGGGTGCGGGCTTGAGGACGACGGTGCATCCGGCGGCGAGGGCTGGTCCGATCTTGGCGAAGTTGATCTGGTGCGGGAAGTTCCACGGGGTGATCGCGCCGACGACGCCGATCGCCTCCGACCGCAGCTCACGATGGTTCTTGATGCCCATCGGCTTCGCGGTGCCGAGATCGCGGGTCCACTCATAACTCTCGGCGAGGTCGGCGAAGTAGCCGAGGTCGGTGACGGGGCCCTCGAACTGCGGGCCGTGGGTGAGGAACGACGGGCAACCGACCTCGGCGATCGTCAGCTCCCGGAACTCGTCGGCATGGGCGAGCAGGGCGTCGCGGAGCTGGCGGAGGCAGCGGGCGCGGAAGGCGTGGTCGCGCGACCAGTCGGTGGTGTCGAAAGCGGTGCGAGCGGCGGCGATCGCGGCGTCCATGTCGGCCGCGGTGGCCTCGGCGGCCTGCCCGATGACCTCCTCGGTCGCCGGATTGACGACGTCGAAGACACCACCGCTGCCGGGGGTGAGTTTGCCGTCGATCAACAGGTCCGACGCGGATTCGGGGCGAAGGGGCATGAGCTGGAACTCCATCTGGACAGGTGTCTGGACTCGCGTTCAAACCTAGTGTAGCGTGGCTCACATGTCCAGCCCCGTGTCCCAGGAATCCACACGTCGCCGACTGACACAGCAGCAGGCCGAGACGGTCGCGCGACTCACGGATGCGGCGGTGGACGTGTTGAACGCCGAGGGGTTCGACGGGCTCACCGTGCGCTCGGTGGCCAAGCTCGCGGGGGTCGCGCCCGCCACGGCGTACACCTACTTCTCCTCGAAGAGTCATCTTGTCGCCGAGGTGTTCTGGCGTCGGCTGTCCGCGGGTGTCTCCGAACCCGACCCCTCTGCGACGCCCGCCGAGCGGGTCGCCCAGGTGCTCCGCGAGGTCGCACTGGTCGTCGCCGGCGAGGGGCAGCTCGGCGGGGCGGTCACCGTTGCGCTGTTGGGTACCGATCCCGACGTCGAGCACCTCCGCGTGCGCATCGGTGTGTTCATCCGCCGACGCCTCGCAGCCGCGCTCGAGGTGGACCCGGAGAACCCCGGACCGCTGCTCGACGCCCTGGAGATGATCTACTCCGGCGGCCTCGTCTACGCCGGCATGGGCCACATGACCTACGAGCAGACCTCCGAAAGACTTGTTGCCGCAGCACATCTACTGATGGAGAAGTGATGACCGAAACGACATCGGTGCCGGGGATGGAGCGAGCGCTCCCCTTCGACCCGTATGCCTACGACTTTCACGAGGATCCGTATCCGACCTATGCGCGACTCCGCCGGGAGTCGCCGGTCTACTACAACGCCGAGATGAATTTCTGGGCGCTGGCGAACCACGCCGACGTCCGAGCAGGATTCCGTGACGTGCAACGATTCTCGAACAGCTGGGGCGTGTCGATGGACCCGTCGGCGTACGGACCCGACGCGCACAAGTCGATGTCCTTCCTCGCCATGGACGACCCGAAGCACATGCGGATCCGCAAGCTGGTGTCGAAGGGTTTCACACCGCGCCGGGTCAACGACCTCACCGGCCGGATCACGGCGCTCACCCACCAGCACTGGAGCAAGTGCCTCGACATGGGCGAGTTCGACTACGTCCACGACTTCGCCGCGCTCCTGCCGATGGACGTGGTCTCCGAGCTGCTGGGCGTCCCCGAGGCCGACCGCACGCACCTGCGTCACCAGTCCGATCTGCTGCTCCACCGCGAGGACGGCGTCCTCGACATCCCCGAGGCCGCGATCTACGCGTACATCGAACTGCACAAGTACTATTCGGAACTCATAGCCGACCGTCGGAAGAACCCCGGCGAGGATCTGGTCTCGGCGCTGATCGAGGCCGAGATCGACGACGACGAGACCGGTGAGAGGATCAAGCTCACCGAGGACGAGATCGTCGGCTTCATGGTGCTGATGGTGGTCGCGGGCAACGAGACGACCACCAAACTCCTTGCCAATGCCCTGTATTGGGGCTGGCGCAATCCCGACGAGCTGGCCAAGGTGTTCGCCGACCCGGAGGTCGCGGTCCCGCAGTGGACCGAGGAGACGCTCCGCTACGACAATTCGACGCAGATCGTCGTGCGTCGCGTGCTCGAGGACGCTCCCTACGGTGATCACGTCATCCCGGCCGGCGACCGCGTGCTCCTCCTCGTCGGCTCGGCGAACCGCGACGAAGAGGTCTTCGGTCCGGACGCCGACAAGTACGACATCGGGCGCGACAACGGGCAGGCACTGATGAGCTTCGGCCTCGGTGCGCACTTCTGCCTCGGCGCCCACCTCGCCCGTCTGGAGGCCAACATCGGTCTCGGCGAGGTGATCCGGTCGATCCGCGCGGTCGACATCGACATCGACAAGGCGGTCCGGGTGCACTCGGTCAACGTGCGCGGTTTCGCCGAACTCCCCGTGAAAGTGACGGTGCGCTGATGGCTTTTCGTCCCCACCCCGAGCGTCGACCGGTCCTCGTCGCAGGAGCGTCCTCGGGTATCGGCGCGGCAACCGCCGAACACCTCGCCGCCGCCGGCCATCCGGTTGCCCTCGCGGCCCGGCGCGTCGAGAAGCTGCAGGAACTCGCCGACAAGATCATCGCGGCGGGTGGCGAAGCGGTCGCGGTGCCGCTCGACGTGACCGACGAACAGTCGGTCGTCGACTGCGTGGCGAAGGCGGAGGCCGCCCTCGGTGAACTCGAGATCGTGGTCGCCGGCGCCGGAGACCTCGCGGTCGGGCTCTCCTATGAGACGAGCCCGGAGCATTTCGCCGACCAGGTCAACATCCACCTCACCGGCGCCTACCGCATCTACCGCGCGGTCATCGGCGGCATGATCGACCGTGCGCGCGGCGATTTCGTCTTCATCGGCTCCGATGTCGTGCTCCACCCGCGACCCTGGTCGTCGGCCTATGTGGCGGCGAAGTCGGGAATCGACGGACTGGTGGCGACCATCCAGCTCGAACTCGAGGGCACCGGCGTGCGCGCGGGCGTGGTCCGGCCGGGCCAGACCCTGACCGGCATGGGCATGAACCTCGATCCGAAGACCACCGAGGACATGCTCAACGACTGGATCAAGCACGGTCTGGCGCGCCACGGCAATTTCCTCGAACCACACCACATCGCGCTCGCCGTCGCGGCCATGGTCAGCATGCCGCGCGGCGCCCACATGCGCGCCGTCGAGGTGGAGGCCGAAGGGGCCGTCTCCCGCGACCGGAGTTCCGGCAAGACACCAGCAGACCCACAGTCGACGAAGGACAAGGGGACCGATCGATGACCGCCATCACCGAATCAGGCCTGAAGAAGCCGCCTCGCGTTTCCGGCGGCGAGGGCGAACACGGACATCTCGACGAACTCGCCTCCGACCCGATCTCGCTGTTCTGGCGCGTCCGCGAGGAATGCGGCGACGTCGGCCTGTTCCAGCTCGCCGACCGCGAGGTGGTCCTGGTGTCCGGGGCCGCGGCCAACGAGGAGTTCTTCCGGGCACCGGAGGAAGACCTCGACCAGGCGGCCGCCTACCCGTTCATGACCCCGGTGTTCGGTGAGGGCGTCGTGTTCGACGCGAGTCCCGAGGAACGCTCCAAAGCGATCCACAACTCCGCCCTCAAGGGCGCCCACATGAAGCAGCATGCGGTGACGATCCCCAACGAGGCGGAACGCATCATCGCCGAGTGGGGCGACGAGGGGGAGATCGATCTCCTCGACTTCTTCTCCGAACTCACGCTGTACACCTCGTCGGCGTGCCTCATCGGGCGCAAGTTCCGCGAGCGGCTCAACGGGCACATCGCCCATCTCTTTCACGACCTGGAGAAGGGCACCGACCCGATCGCCTACGTCGACTACAACGCCGACATCGAGAGTTTCCGCAAGCGCGACGAGGCGCGCGCTGAGCTGGTCGAGTTCATCCAGGGTGTGATGGACGAGCGGATCGCGAACCCGACCGAAGACAAGGAAGATCGCGACCTGATGGACGTCCTCGTCCAGGTCGGCTTCGACGCGAACACGATCACCGGCATGTTCATCTCGATGATGTTCGCCGGCCACCACACGACGTCGGGCACCGCGGCGTGGACGCTCATCGAGTTGCTGCGAAACCCGGAGTACATGAAGCGGGTCTACGACGAACTCGACGAGATCTACGGCGACACCCCGGACGGGGAGCGTCCTGAGTACACGTTCGCGCACACCCGACAGATGCCGCAGCTCGAGAACGCGCTCAAAGAGGCACTTCGACTCCACCCGCCGCTGATCATCCTGATGCGCGTGGTGCAGAAGAACTTCCACGTCGAGGACTACGAGATCGCCGCCGGTCAGTCGATCGCGGTGTCGCCGGCGATCTCGAACCGTCTGCCTGAGGACTTCCCGGACGCAGGTGCCTTCGACCCCGATCGGTACGACAAGCCGCGGCAGGAGGACCTGGTCAATCGCTGGACCTGGATTCCGTTCGGTGCGGGTCGTCATCGTTGTGTCGGTGCGCAATTCGCGATCATGCAGCTCAAGGCGATCTTCTCGGTCCTGTTCCAGAACTACGAGTTCGAGATGCTGCAGCCCTCGGAGACCTACCGGAACGACCACTCCAAGATGGTCGTTCAGCTGCAGCAGCCGTGCCGCGTTGCCTACCGTAAGCGTCAGGATCGCTGATGCGCATCGAGGTCGATCTGGATCTGTGCCAGGGGCACGGCATGTGTGAGCTGGAGGCCCCCGAGGTCTTCGCCGCGAAGATGGACCACGTGGAGATCCGCGACGCCAACCCCGACGAATCCCGGCGAGCCGCGGTCGAGGCCGCCGTGCAGTACTGCCCGACGCAAGCGTTGCGTCTCATCGAAGATGACGAGTGAAGGTGGAACACATGTCTTTTGACCGTGCGGAGCTGGAAGAGATGAAGGAGCGGTGGCTCGCCGCCAACATCGAGGCGGAGAAGGCGGGGGACTGGAAGCCGCTCGCCGAGTTCTACACCGAGGACGCCACCTACGGCTGGAACTACGGCCCGAAGAAGGACTTCATGGCCGTGGGTCGCGAGGAGATCCGCGAACTCGCCCTCGGCCAGGAGATGGAGGGACTCGAGGGCTGGGAGTACCCGTATCAGGCCTGGGTCATCGACGAGAAGACCGGCGACATGATCGGGCTCTGGAAGCAGATCTACGAGGGCACCCGTGAGGACGGCAGCCACTACGCGCTGGAGGGCATCCAGGGCAGCTGGTTCAAGTACGGCGGCAACTTCCAATTCTCCTGGCAGCGTGACTTCTTCGACTACGGCAACGTCTCCGCGCTGTTCATCGAGATGATGCAGAACAACGCCATGAGCGACGGAATGCTCAAGCGGGTGGAGAAGGCCGCGCCGGGCAACCTGCCGGGGTGGTACGACTTCGGTAAGGCGCCGGTCGCGTTCTGGTGACCTGACATGACAACCACAGCCCCCACGTATCAAGGTCTGGGTCAGGAACAGCTCGCCGTCTTGGTCCCCGAGCTCCTGCTGTCCGGTCAGATGATCGACCGCAGCGGGATGGCGCACCTCATCAGTGCTTTCGGGCGAGACATCATGGGCCGGATCGCGATCGAGGAATGGATGGCCGCGAGCCCGGTCTACACGAGCCGGGTCCGGACCGTGTTCGGCGTCGACGGCGACGGCGTCGAGGACATGTTCAAGTGTCTCCAGCTCGACATCGGTGCGCCGCCGCAGTTCATGGACTTTCGGTACCGCGTCGACGACAAGTACCACGGTTCGTTCGTCCTCGACCACTGCGGCGCACTGCTCGACGTCGAACCGCTCGGCGACGACTACGTCACGACGATGTGCCACGACATCGAGGACCCGACTTTCGACGCGACCGCCATCGCGACCAATCGCCGGGCGCGTATCCGACCGGTGCACCGGCCGCCTCGACGCCCTGTCGACCGGACCCCACACTGCGAGTGGACGGTCACCATCGAACCGGACCGCGAGGAGCTGCCGCTTCCGCCGGACGCGGAGGTGATGTTCGGGACGCGTGCCGGCCAGATCGAACTGTCCGCGATCGACGCGTCGTCGACCGACGGCTGGGTGGACTACCGAGGCCCACTCGTCGAGGATCTGCAGTTCGCGGAGTGGTCGACGTCAGCGCTCGTGCGGATCGCCGAAGAGGTTGCGCTGCAACATCAGTTGCTGTCCCTCGGCTTCCTGCTCAGCCTGCGGCGGTATGCCGAGAGCGAGGATCAGGTCGTCGAGATCTTCCGTAAGCAGCTGATCGGGATCGCCGGTCTGGCGGCGGACCGGATTCGCGCGGCCCTCGACCTGTCCACCGATGCCGAAGGCCTGGCGCAGGTGCTGGCCCTGCATCCGTGCTTCGGGCCGGCGCAGTACACCGGTCTGGCCGCTGTCGCCGACGAAGATTTCGTCGTCGTACGGTTGCCGCGGAAGTCCGACGCGATGACCGACGGCGGTTGGATGTCGATCCTCACGCCGGATCATCTGGAACCGCTGCAAGCCGCCGCCACCGGAGTGAGCCCGTACCTGACCGTCGAAGGTGCCGTCGAGACCGATGATGCGCTCGAGATCCGCATCGTCAGGTCGGACACCGCGCAGAAGGAGAGCGGGGAGGTGGCCGTCGCGCGGTTCAGCGGCGGTGCGAGTTTCGAGTTCGTCGACCGAGGCCGCTCGATCCCGATCACGCCGGTCGGCAGCTCGGCGTGAATCCGAGCGGCGGCTGGTCCCCCGGGGCTGCCGGACTGGGTGGCCGGGTCGCCGTGATCGCGGGCGCCACCCGCGGCATCGGCCTCACGGTGGCGTATGCGCTGGCAGGTCAGGGGGTTTCGGTCGTCGTCAACGGGCGCGACGCAGATGCGCTCGAGGAGACCGTCGCGGAGATCCGCGGCGGCGGGGGACAGGCCGTCGGCATCCGGGGCTCGGCCGGCGACGACGGCGTCGCCCAACAGATGGTCGACGCCGCGCTCACCGAGTTCGGCGCACTCGACATCGCGATCAACTGCGCGGGCATCGCCGAACCCGCCGGATCGACGGTGCTGACCATCACTCCCGACGAGTTCCGGACGCAGGTGGACGCGCACCTCATGTCTGCGTTCCACCTGCTCCAGGCCGCAGGACGGGTCTTCGTCGAGCAGGGCTCGGGTTCGATCGTGCTCACCGGCTCGGCCGCGTCGCTCGGGATGTTCGGTGGCAGTGGCTATCCCGCAGCGAAGGGCGGCGTCAACGCGCTGGCCCTCGCCGCCGCGTCGGACCTCGCCGAAGATCGCGTCCGCGTCAACGTCGTGATGCCCGGCGCCAGGTCGCGGTTGTCCACCGGTGAGGATTACGTCGCCCACATCGAGGGCCTTCACCGTCGGGGAATTCTCGACGACCTGACCCGAGACGCGGCACTGGACCCGGCGCCGCCGGAATACGTGGCGCCGCTGTATGTGTTTCTCGCCAGCGACGCCGCCGACCACCTCACCGGCAACATCTTCAGTGCGGCCGGCGGTTTCATCGGCCGGTTCGAGGCACAGCAGGCCGGCTTCATCGCCTACCGGGATCACAAGGACACCTCGCCCTACAGCCTCGGCGAGCTGGCGGAGTTGCTCGGCTGAGTATCCTGCTGGTCGAGTAGCCGAGGAGCTTGCGACGAGGCGTATCGAAACCAACTGGCGCGCAGAAGATCTTTGGTAACTGGTTTCGATACGGTCCTCGCCTGGCGGCTCGGACCTACTCAACCAGCAGAAGGTGCAGGTCGCTTACGCTCCAGCCAGAACCTGGCGCCTTCGACGATCGCCTCGGTGACGGGCCGCGGGTGCCAGCCCAGATCGCGTTCGGCCTTGCCGTGGTCCATCTCGGACATGAAGTGCATCAGCCGCACCGACGGCACGGTCAGCTGGACGGGCTTGCGGGTGAGGGCGGCCCGTGCTGAGCCCACCGCACCGGCGGCGTACAGCGCTGCCCGGTTGAGGACGAGCCGGGGTGGTTCGCGCCCGGCGGTGCGGGCGGCGATCTCCACGATCTGACCGGTGTCGATGGATCGCTCGGCGACGATGTACCGCTGGCCCACCTCACCTCGCTCCGCCGCCAGGACGAGTGCGCGCGCCGCGTCATCGATGCCCACCGACTCGGCTCGGCAGCCGCGAATGGTGAACGGCAGCTTGCCGAGTGCCGCACCGGCGACGAAGGAACCATGGGGAGTGGGATGCCAATCGCCGGGACCGTAGGTGTTGGCGACGCACATCGCGACCCCCGGCACCGCCCCGTCGCGGGCGCGGTCCAGCAGTAGGTCCTCGGCGGCGACACGGCTCTTCACGTACTCGGGTGCGTGGTCCGCCCAGTTGAAGGCGTCGTCCTCGGTGGCCCGGCGCCCCTGCACCCGCCCGATGGTGGCGGCAGTGCTGGTGAACACGAACTTGCGCAGCGGCTGACCGGCGGCCACTTCGAGCACCGCCCGCAGGGCGTCGACGTTGGTGCGGTACAGCGGTGCCGGGTCCCGCAGCCACGCACGGGTGTCGACGGCGCAGTGGAAAACCACGTCGCAGCCGTTCATCGCCGTGCGCACCGAGGCGGCGTCGAAGAGGTCGCCGGTGGCGTGGTCGAAGTCGAGGCCGGACAGTGTGCGGAGATCGCTGGTTTCTCGCGTGAGGACGCGGACGTCCTCGCCGTTCTCGACGAGCTGTCGGACCAGTCGGGAACCGAGGAAACCGTTGCCGCCGATGACGAGCTTCATCGGCCGGCCAGACCACCCGGCACGAGGTCCTCGATCGCGGCTGCGCTGCGCGACAGCATTGCGTCGAACATGGCGGTGCCGCGTTCGGTGGGTTGCGCGGCGGCCGAACCGAAGACGATGATCAGCGGTGCCTGGATGAGGTTGGCGACGTAGTCGTCCCAGCACTCGTCGAGCGTGTAGTCGGCGACGCCTTCGGTGACGACCGCACGGTGATACGACGCGACGATGCCGCGCTCGTGTTTCCGACGATCCTCGGTGGTCAGGCTGGTGCTGAGCAGAAAGGCGATGTCGCGCAGCGGGTTACCGGTGGTGATGGTCTGCCAGTCGATGACGGTGACCTCGCCGGACGGGCCGAACAGCACGTTGTCCACACGGAGGTCGCCGTGGATGAGTGCGGTGTTCCGCAGTGGCGCGACGAGCCAGTCGCCGGCCTCGCGGACCAGCCAGTCGATGGCGGCAGAACTCCGTGCGTCGGGGGAGAACCGGTCGCGGTAGACGTCGGCCATCGGCTCGAGGATCGACTCCATCATCTCGCGTTCGGCGGCACCGGGAAGCGGCATCTCCTCCAGCAGCGCGGCGTCGTTCCAGCGCGGTGCATGCAGACCGGCAGCGGCCACAGCGACCGACTCCGCCTGCGCAGGTGTACATCCGATGATCTGATCGCCCTGGACCGCCTCGTCGATGTCCTCCAGTAGGAGTACGAACTCGGTGCCGGGATCGGAGATCGTGGCGGCGTAACACTGCGGCATCGGGACTGTGAAGCCGGACGCGAGGTCACGGTAGAACCGGACCTCGTTGCGGAACACCCCCGACCCGAACTCCCGCTGCTCGGGCGCACCGGTGGCCAGCTTCGCGACCATGGTGCCGGGCAGGTCCGCCGGGCCGGAGTGTTCGAGTGTCAGCCGATACGAGCCGGCCATCTGCCCGGTCCCGACGGCCTCGGCGGTGACCGCGGTGATCGACGCGTCGTGGCCGTTCTCGCCGAGGAAATTCGTCAGCCACGTCGCCGTGAGTTGTTCGACGCTCGTGGGTATCTCGAGGGTTTCCGTCACGAGGGCATCCTTCCGGGGTTGACCGGTAGTCCGACCGCGCGGTCGGGGCGAATGTCGCGGTACGCCGCGACCACCGGCGCCAGTTCGGTCGGCGTCGCGCCATGCAGGATCACCGAGTCGACGCCGAGGACGAACTGTTCGGCGACCGTCTTCGCGCAGTCCGACGGCGACCCGGTCGCGGAGTCGGCTACCCACGCTTCGGGGATGGTCTCGGCCAGTTCGGCGAGTTCGCCGTCGGTGGCGGTGGCATCGATCGGCCCGCGGGCACCGGTGAAAGCGGTTGTCGCGCGAACGCGTTCGAGGTCGGCGGGGTCCCACTGGTTGGCGCCCATGAGCTGGTCGGGGTAACCCTGCAGGTAGGTCGCGAGGCGCCCGTACAAGCGGCGCATCCGGTCGGCCGGGTCCAGATCGTCGGACACCGTCGCCACCACCGACCAGATCCGGATCGACGCCGGATCGCGGCCGGCACGTTCGGCTGCATCGCGCACATGCGCGACGGCCCGCCGGGTGGCGTCGGCGCTGAAGTACGTGTGCAGCACCACGCCGTCGGCGATCTCGCCGGCCAGCTCAAGTGTCCTCGGACTCATCGTCACGAGCAGGATCGGCGGAGGGGCGTCCAGGGTCACCCCGAGGCTGAGAAACGGGTACGAGCCGACGGGCCCGTCGTGGCCGACGACCATCTCGCCGGCCCACAGCCTGCGGAGCAGCCCGGTGATGTCGCGTAGCGCCGCGCCGGTGACGAGCGGGACGCCGAGGATCTGCCACTGCGGGGTTATCCCGCGTCCGAGTCCGAGAGCGAAGCGACCGTCGGACACCTCGGCCAGGGTGGCGCCCATCGTCGCGGTGACGATGGGGTGCCGGGTGTTGTGGTTGGTTGCGGCCGTGGCGATCCCGAGGTTCTCGGTCGCACCGGCGAGAGCACCGCACAGGGCGGCCGCGTCCTTGACGTTGAACCGCTCCGAGACGAAGGCCGTCCCGAGTCCGATCTCGTCGGCGAACCGGGCCTCGCCGGCGAGCTCGCGGGGGGTGACCGGGTGCCGGGAGAGTGCGTAGTAGCCGAGCTCGGTGAGCTGTTCCATGGGCTCAGGCGCTCGCGCTGACGGCCTCGCGGTATTCCTGCGACCGCGCCTCGCGCACCCAGAGGGTGCCGTCGCCGGCGGTCGCACCTTCTTGCTTCAGGGTGCGCTTGAGGATCTTGTTGGTGGCGGTGGTGGGCAGGTCGTCGGCGATCCGGACGTATCGCGGCCAGGCCTTCGGCGACAGGTCCGCCTGTGCGGCAAGCTGTTCGGTGAAGGACTCCGGGCTCAGTTCGACGCCGTCCTGCAGCACGACGGCGGCCATCACGGCGTCACCGACGTGTTCGTCGGGCACCGCGTACACCGCGACGCGGTTGATCTCGGGCACTCGCAGAAGTATTCGCTCGATCGGCCCGGCGGCGAGGTTCTCGCCGTCGACCCGCATCCAGTCGCCGGTCCGGCCGGCCAGGTAGATCCACCCGTCGGCGTCCTTGTAGGCGAGGTCGCCGGACCAGTACATCCCGTGACGCAGACGCTCGTTGGTGGCAGCGGAGTCGTTGTAGTACCCCATGAACATCCCGCCGCCCTCGACGTTCACCAGCTCACCGATCGCCTCGTCTGGGTTGCGAAGTGCTCCGGTGTCGTCGAATTCGGCCGCCGGACATTCGGTGATCGTGGAGGAGCTGTAGACCGCGACGTTGGGGAAGCCGCGGCCGATCGAACCGTGCGGGGTGCCCGGTTCGCGGGTGATGATGATCGCGAGTTCGGTGGAGCCGAACCCGTCCCAGACCGTGCAGCCGAAGCGGCGCGAGAACTCGTCGATGTCCCGGTCGGTGGCCTCGTTGCCGAAGGCGACGCGCAGGGGATTGTCGGCGTCGTCGGGCTTCTCCTCGGTGGCGAGGATGTAGGCGAGGGGCTTGCCGACGTAGTTCATGTACGTCGCGTTGTAGCGGCGGATGTCGTCGAGGAAGGTCGACGCGGAGAACTTGGCCGGCGCGATCGCGGCGCCCCCGCACAGTGCGACGCAGTAACCGCCCATGAGCGCGGCGCTGTGGAACAGCGGCATCGACAGGTAGCAGACGTCGCCGGGGCCGATGTCGTACTTGTCGGCGAGGACGGGGCCGGCGAACGGGATCATCATGTGCGCGAACTGAACCGGCTTGGGGTTGCCGCTGGTGCCCGAGGTGAAGATCAGCATGAACGTGTCCATCGCGCCCGGCACGGAGTGCGGGGTGAGGTCACCCGCCCCGGCGATGAGGTCGGTCCACTGCGGGGTCGAGGTGTCCAGGACCGTCACGCCGGGGAGTTCCAGGCCCTCGAGCAGGGGGCGGTGCTCGGCGTCGGTGATGAGGATCTGGCAGTCGGCGCGCAGGATGTCGGCGGTCAGGCCGTCGCCGCGTCGGGTGTTGTTGATGCCGGCGGTGACGTAGCCGCCGAGGGCTCCGGCCGCGAGGGCGATGAGCATGTCCGGGGTGTTCCCCAGCAGGGTGCCGATGTGCATCGGTCGAGAGGCGTCGGCCACGGACAGTATTGCGGCAGCAGTCTTCTCCGCATCGCGGACGTACTCGCGCCACGTCCAGCGGTGTCCCTCGTAGGTGATCGCCAGGTTGTCGTCGTCGGCTCGTGCCTGGAGGAGCTGGGTCACTGTCTCGGCCATGCGGCCAAATCTAGAACGTGTTCACCAGGTCCGTGTACAGATCTGAAATATTGTCTACTGCGCCGCGTCGGAGACGCCTGGGTGTGACCGTCGGAGACGTTCGCGCACCACGGCCGGGGTCCCCGGAAACAACTCGGTCGGGGACGCCGAAGCGTCCCCGACCGAACGGGTGTTGCTGTCTGCTGCTAGCGCTTGAACGAGCCGCTACCGGGCACGACGGTGAACGTGCGGTCGTTCTTGCCGATGATCGTCGTGGTGAACTCGATCGAGCCGGCGCCGGTCGCGAGGGCCACGCCGTCCGACGGGCGTGCGTCGCTGCAGGCGTCGAAGACGTCGCTGCCGGACTGGCCGGTGGACTTGTTGGTCCAGCTGATGCCGACGCGTGCGTCCTTGAGGTTGGTCGCGCAGGCCTCGGTTGGCGTCGTGTTCAGTGCGACCTGGGTGACACCCGGTTCGGTCGCGGATGCGAGGATCGAGGCGAGGAAGCCTCCGCTGACGCCGTTCGAGCCGACGGTGATGCCCGTGTTCGGGACCTGTTCAACGCTCAGCGCCTGCTCACCCGGGGCGGCCTGCGCGGTCGCAGCGCCCAGCGTCATCGCACCGAATGCCGCAACGGCTCCGAGTCCAGCAATGGTCTTGCGTCCCATGTGTATCTCCCGTCACTTTGGACACTTCGAATCCACAGCGTACGGGAGTGATGTTGGACTCCTCAAGGTGAGGTCGGCGGCATTCTGCTGATACAGAAGACGTATGAGCGATCCGCATCACGCCGAGTCATCGAACCCGGGGCCACACGACCCGCTGTCCGCCTTCCATCTCGGCGACCTCGCCGTCGAGGGCAAGGGCGTGCGCGCCGCTCAGTTGCTCTGCTCGCAGTTCGCCGACCATCGCGGCCTGATCGAGCTGCCCGCGCTCGCCGTTCTGTTCGATCACTGCGGCGGCATCCCGTTCCATCGCACCCACGACGACCCGGCGGCCGCCACGCTGCAGGCGCGGTTGTCGTTGTCGACGCACGGTCGCGCGAACATCGGTGACCTGCTCGCGGCGCGTGCCGAGGTGGTGATGCACGACGACGGCTGGGGCTCGACATACGTCGAGATCCGTTCCGGGGCAGGGCAACTGTGTTGTGTGGGCACCGCCCGCAATGTTCGCGTCGGGCGCGCCCTGACGGGTCAGACTCCGTCCGCCGAGATCGGGATGGCGATGCCCAGCTGCGATGACGACCACGGCGTGACGCTCCCGGCCGCCATCCCCGCGGATCTGACCGGGCGGGCGGTGGTCGAGGAGATCGCCACCAAGCAGCGGGACCCCGGACCGCTGGTCGAGATGCTCAACGGCACGGTCGAGGTGCTCGACGGGGCCACCGAGCGCGACGCCGGTATTCGGTTCCGCAGCGCCACCGACCCCTGGATGGGCAACATGTTCGGCACCATGCACGGCGGCGTCATCGCGACGATCGTCGGCCAGGCGGGGTCCTTCGCCGGGCACCTGCACGCCGGGGCAGGGCAGGAGTACTCGATCGGTGACATGGCGATCGGCTTCTACCGATCGCCGGCGGTCGACGGCAGCGAGGTCACCGTCGAGGTGACGCCGATCAAGACCGGGCGTCGGATCTCCTCCTTCGAGGCGACCATGACCTCATACGACGATGTCCTGCTGAGCCGCGCCACGCTGGACGTTCACTACCACTGACGGCGGTTGCTCCGCTCCGATAACCAACCCTGATGACCGCCCTTGGGATCTGCCCCCGGTAGCGGAGTCGCCGACATATCGTCGGCGGACTCGCTTATGAGGGTTGATCGCAGGGGCGGTTCACTGTGCGTCGCCAAAGAAACAATCAAGCGCGCTTGATTCTTCTACGGTCCTGTGTGACGCTATGGCGCATGACCGATCGAGCAGCGGCCGTTTACGGCGTCGTGGCAGACCTCGAAGCCGAGTCCGACCAGCTCGATGCGCTGGTCGCCGACCTCGACGACGCGGGATGGGCCACGCCGACACCAGCCCCGGGGTGGACCATCGCCCACCAGATCGCCCACCTCGCGTGGACCGACGAGGTCGCCGCCATCGCGGCGACCGATCCCGATCGCTTCACCGAGCTGGTGACCGAGGCCCTGCAGAACAGCCCCGAGACCTACGTCGACGATGCCGCCGAGGCCGGAGCGGGTGCGCCGGTCGAGGAGATCCTCGCCGGCTGGCGGCTCGCTCGAACGAAGCTGGCGGACGCGCTCCGGGAAGTGCCCCAGGGTGTGAAGATCCCGTGGTTCGGCCCGCCGATGTCGGCGGCGTCCATGGCGACCGCGCGGCTGATGGAGACGTGGGCGCACGGTCTCGACGTCGCCGACGCCCTCGGGGTGACGGTGCTGCCCAGCGACCGCATCCGCCACGTCGCGCACATCGGCGTGCGCACACGCGATTTCGCCTACATCGTCAACAACAAGGTCCCGCCGGCCGAACCGTTCCACTACGCCCTGACCTCGCCGTCGGGTGAGCTGTGGACCTGGGGTCCCGAGGACGCGTCGAACATCGTGCGCGGCTCGGCACTGGACTTCTGCCAGCTCGTCACGCAGCGACGTGCCGTCGCCGACCTCGACCTGGAGTTCGTTGGCCACGACGCGCTCGAATGGTCCGGCATCGCACAGTGTTTCGCCGGTCCTCCGGGAGCCGGCCGCGAACCGCGTGGCGCCTGAACCCTCGCGTCGAACCCTCTGCTCGTTCAACACCACCTCTCACCGTCACATCACCTAAGGAGCCTCGGGTGCCCATTGCCAGCCCCAACGTCTGGGACACGCCGGAACGTCTCGAACTGCGTTCGATGGTCCGCAAGTTCGTCGAGAAGCACATCCTGCCCTTCCAGGACGACTGGGAGCGCGACGGCGAGATCCCGCGTTCGCTTCACCTCGAAGCCGCCAAGCTCGGCCTGTTCGGCCTCGGGATCCCCGAGGAGGTCGGCGGTTCGGGCGGCGACATCATCGATACGACGATCCTCGCCGAGGAACTGCACTACGCCGGTGCGGCCGGCGGCATCTTCTCCGGCCTGTTCACCCACGGCATCGCCCTGCCGCACCTGATCGCCGCCGGCGATCCGGAGCAGATCGATCGCTGGGTCCGCCCGACCCTCGCCGGTGAGAAGATCGGCTCCCTCGCGATCACCGAGCCCGGCGGCGGCAGCGACGTCGGCCATCTGACCACCAAGGCCGAGCGCGACGGCGACTTCTTCGTCGTCAACGGTTCGAAGACCTACATCACCTCGGCCGTTCGGGCCGACTTCGTCGTCGCGGCCGTCCGTACCGGCGGCCCGGGCGCCGGTGGCGTCTCCCTCCTCGTCATCGACAAGGACACCCCTGGATTCACCGTCACCCGCAAGCTCGACAAGATGGGCTGGCGTTGCTCGGACACCGCGGAGCTGTCCTTCGTCGACGCACGCGTCCCGGTGAAGAACCTCGTCGGACCGGAGAACTCCGGATTCGCCCAGATCGCCATGGCTTTCGTGACCGAACGCTCGGGTCTGGCCGTCCAGGCCTACGCCAGCGCCCAGCGATGCCTCGACCTCACCGTGCAGTGGGCCCGTGATCGCGAGACCTTCGGCAAGCCGATCATCGCGCGTCAGTCGGTCCAGGACACCCTGACCGAGATGGCGCGTCGTATCGACATCGCCCGCGTCTACACCCGCGCCGTGGTGGAGCGGAAGGTGACCTCGCACGACGACCTCATCGCCGAGGTGTGCTTCGCCAAGAACACCGCGGTCGAGGCCGGAGAATGGGTGGCCAACAAGGCCGTTCAGCTGCACGGTGGACTCGGTTACATGACCGGCACCGAGGTCGAACGCCAGTATCGCGACATGCGCATCATCGGCATCGGCGGCGGCACCACCGAGATTCTCAACGGTCTGGCAGCCAAGCGACTCGGCTTCCACGCCTGAGTCGACGCCCCCATCCGAACCCGAACCCACACAGAGGAAAAGACGCGATGACAGCCTTGGAGAACCCCTTCGTCGAGACCCCGGAGCGCGCCGCGCTGCGTTCCGCGGTCGCCGGTCTGGCCGCGAAGTACGGCCAGGAATACTTCCGGGATTGCGCCCGCGAGGGACGCAAGACCGATGAGCTCTGGCAGGAGGCGGGCAAGCTCGGCTTCATCGGCGTCAACCTCCCGGAGGAGTACGGCGGCGGCGGTGCGGGCATGTACGAGCTCGCGATCGTCATGGAGGAGATCGCCGCCTCCGGCACCGGCCTGCTGATGCTGGTGGTCTCGCCGGCCATCTGCGGCAATGTGATCGCACGTTTCGGCACCGACGAGCAGAAGCAGCGCTGGCTGCCGGGCCTCGCGGACGGCTCGATCACGATGGCGTTCGGCATCACCGAACCCGACGCCGGATCGAACTCGCACAACATCACCACCACCGCCCGTCGTGACGGTTCGGACTGGCTGCTGTCCGGTCAGAAGGTCTACATCTCCGGCGTCGACCAGGCCCAGGCCGTCCTGATCGTGGCACGCACCGAAGACGCCAAGACCGGCAAGCTCAAGCCGGCGCTCTTCATCGTGCCGACCGACGCGGAGAACTTCTCCTACACCATGATCGACATGGAACTGCAGAACCCGGAGAAGCAGTTCCAGTTGTTCCTCGACGACGTCCGGCTGCCCGCCGACGCGCTCGTCGGCGACGAGGACGCGGCCCTCAGCCAGCTGTTCGCCGGCCTGAACCCGGAGCGGATCATGGCCGCGGCGTCGGCCGTCGGCATGGGTCGCTTCGCGCTCGACAAGGCGGTGTCGTACGTCAAGGAGCGCACGGTGTGGAAGGCGCCGATCGGCGCGCACCAGGCCATCGCACATCCGTTGGCGCAGGGCAAGATCGAGCTCGAGATGGCCAAGCTCATGATGCAGAAGGCTGCGACGATGTACGACGCGGGTGACGACTGGGGTGCCGCCGAGCCGGCGAACATGGCGAAGTACGCCGCCGCCGAGGCCGCGGTGAAGCTCGTCGATCAGGCCGTGCACTCGATGGGTGGCAACGGGTTGACCTCCGAGTACGGCATCGCGCCGATGCTGAGTCTCGTCCGGATCGCCCGCGTCGCACCGGTCAGCCGCGAGATGATCCTCAACTTCGTTGCGCAGGCCAGCCTCGGCCTCCCGAAGTCGTACTGAGGTAGCACCGATGGTGTCCGCGCGAGTGTCGTCGAATCGTCGTGAACCGCAGCAGGAACGCTCACGCCTGACACGTGAACGCCTGTTGCGGGCGACGATCGACGCACTCGCGGCGGACGGCTGGGCGGCGGCCACCGTCGCCGCGGTCGCCGAGCGCGCCGGCGTCTCGCGAGGCGCGGCGCAGCACCACTTCCCGACGCGGGAGTCGCTCATCACCGCGGCACTCGAGCAGGTCTTCGACGACCTCACGACGGCCGCGGACAGCAAGTTCGGGGCGGCGGCCGCATCCGACGGGGAGATCACCCCGGCGCGCGTGCTGGCCGCCGTGCAACGCGTGGTCGAGGTCTACACCGGAACGGAATTCAAGGCGGCGCTGCAGGTGTGGGCGGCCGCCGCCTCCGACCCCGCTCTGCGCACCCTGATCCTGCCGCTGGAGGCCAAGTTCGCCCGTGCGGCCCATCAGCGAACAATGTCGGCGATGGGGGTCTCGCCGGCCGACGAGAAGGGGCATCGTCTCGTGCAGGCGACCCTCGACTTCGCGCGCGGGCTCGGCCTGGCCGACACCCTGACCGACGATTCGGCGCGTCGTGCGCAGGTCGTCGACACGTGGTGCGAACAGATAGCCGTCGCATTGGGCGCGGACGGGACGGCCTGACTCGAAGAGTCGGGGCGTCGCCTCACCAGGCCTTCGAGGCTCCTCGCTGCGCTACTCGCACCTCAGGCAGCAGAGCTGGGTGCGTCGCATTCTTTCGGATCAGGCGGCGAGGGGGGCGATCAGGCCGGGGTCACGTCCCTCGACCGTCCTCGTGTCCCGACCCAGTAGACGCCGAAAGACATGAGCGTCATACCTACGAACACGACCACCAACGAGATGGCCATCGACACATAACCCTGCTCGCGTGGGTCGAGGAACGGGTACGGGTACCAGTCGACGATGGGGCCGCGGATCAGCGAGTAGATGCCGTAGACCAGCGGGATGGCCAGCCAGGTCAGCCAACTGCGTTCGGGGAGCCGCTTGGCGCGCACGAGAGCCCAGTCCACCAGCATCACGAGCGGGATGATGCGGTGGAGCACGTCGTTCACCCAGCTGTAGGTGACGTCCACGTCGACCCCGCTGAGCAACAGTGCGTAGACGATGCCGGTGATCACCATGCAGGTGGTCACCGCCCCGCGCACCCACTCCCACACCGGCCCGGTGGGGGCGAGCAGTCCGCCGACGAGCAGCACCACCGCGGCGGCGATGTTGCTGAGCACCGTGAAGTAGCCGAAGAAGTTCCCGAGCGAGAAGTCGGCATCGCCCCATCGCACCGCCACCTGATAGATCAGGGCGGCGGCACCGAGAGCCGCGAAGACGATGCGGAGAACACGAATCCACCAGGTCGCTGTCACACGCTGATTGAAGCACCGGGATCACGCGCGGCGCGTGCACCCCGCCGTCGGTGGCACGAACATGCGTCGCCGCCATCCTGCGATCCGCCTCGGCGATGAGAGGATTCCTCCCATGGCGCCGCCCTTCGCACTGACCGCACTGCTGACGACGCACGATCCGGGTGCGGCGAGGTTGCTGAAGGCCGCGCGCGGTGCGTCGGCGATGGCCATCGGTGCACTGGTGGTCCTCGCGATCCGATCGGTGGTGAGCATCCCGGTCGCGGCGGAACTGTCGGCCGGCTTCCTGTCGCTGTGGGCGACGGTCGGGGCGGTCAAGGACACGACCGCGCGGGCCCGGATCATCACGACCGTCGCGCTGCTCGTCCCCGGCTTCGCGGCGGCGCTCCTCGCGTGCCTGTTGCATCCGTGGCCGGCCGCGCGGGCGGTCGCTTTCGTCGCGATCGCCGGTCTCGCCGCCTGGACGACGCGTTACGGGCCGCGGGGGAGTGCACTGGGCTTCTTCGGGTTCTTCGCCTTCTTCTTCGCCGTGGTGATGGGGGCCGACCTGCACACGTTGCCGGTGCTGTGCGGCCTCGTCGTCATCGCCGTGGCGAGCGCACTCTTCGTACGCCTGGTTCTGGTCCCCGACCGGCCGGGTGAGGAACTGAGGCGCCTCCTGCGGAGTGTGGAGGTCTGCGCCGACGATCTGCTCCGGGTCGCGAGCGAACCGGGGACCGGGCCGCAGCGGGTGGCGGCGGCGGTGACCCGACTGTCGGCCGCGACGAGCGCGGTCGCCGGATGGCAGAAGAACTACGACGCCGAGCAGTACACGGATCTGGATGACACGACCCTGTCGCGCCGGGTCTCGATGCTGCATCTGTCGAGCGAACAGGCCGCCTTCCGGGTGGCCGAGCGCCGCGCGGATCCCGCCGTCGCTCAGGCGGTGTCGCAGGTTCGCACTGCGCTGAGGTCGCCGGGTGACGCTGCGTCCTGCGCGCTCGTCGGACCGGACCCGACCATCGAGACGTTGCGTATCGCGGTGTCGGCCGCGGCCGATCTGCGCTCGATCGCCGTCGGACGCCGAACCTCGACCACGCCTGCGACGTCGACCGGGGCGGCACCCACCCGGAAGACCTCGACGCCGGCGAAGACCCCGAGGCCCGACACCACCCGATTCGCACTCCAGGTCATGGTCGCCTGCTCGGTGGCCCTCGCCGTCGGTGAGCTCATCTCGGCGAGTCGCTGGTACTGGGCGGTGCTCAGCGCATTCATGGTCTTCAACGGAATGGCCACGCGCGGAGCCATTCTCACCAAGGCCGTCAAACGCGTGCAGGGCACCGCGGTCGGGCTGGTGATCGGCGTCGCCGCGGTGCTGATCATCGGCGAACACCCCGTCGTGCAGTACGTGATCGTGGTCTGTGCGGTCTTCTTCGCCTTCTATCTCGGTGCGATCTCCTACACCTGGACGATCCTGTTCATCACGATCGTCCTCACCAACAGCTACGACCTGCTCGGTGTCCTGAACCGTCATGTCCTCGAGTGGCGCATCGAGGAGACCCTGTGCGGTGCCCTGGTCGGCGCGGCCGCGGCCTTCCTCATCTTGAGCACGCCGACCTCACCCGTCCTCGACACCAAGCTCCGGGCGTACTTCGACGCCCTCGTCGACATGGCCTCCGTCGCCCTGCGCAGAGGCGAGAACCGGCCGGGGGAGGTCGATTCGGACGCGGCGCTGGCCGCCGTCCGGGTGCTCGACGGGGCCGAGGCCGCGATGCTCGACACCGCGACGTCTGCGGTGTTCTCGCTCAGTCGGTTCCACCGATCGATGCTGCGTCGTCTGCGGCCGCACCTCCATGAGACGACACGCGAGGCAAGGGGGCTCGCGTGGTCGGCGATCGGTCTGGCACGGCCCGCGGACCACACCGGGAACACCGACACCGACCGAGTCGACCCGGAGAGCGAACAGGATCTCGTCGACGAGCTCCGGGGTGCCGCCGACGCGACCGTGTCGTCGATCGAACACGGCGGTGCCGCGGCGTCGACGATCGGGAAGCTGACGAAAGACGTCAAGGTCGAGAACACCGTCCATGCGACGGAGCCCGCCGACTCCTCACCGGGCCGGCAGGCCCGACGACTCATCGCATCGGTGCAGCGCATGCGCGAGGCGATCGCCGGGCCCGCCCACTCTCCTCGTACAGACGAACAGCTCGCCGGCGAGTGACCTGCCGACGAGCTGTTCGCGTGTTCCGGTCTTCGGCTCATTCGCCGTGGATGATGACCCCGCGCAGGTTCTTTCCGTCACGGAGGTCCTGATAGCCCTCGTTGACCTGGTCGAGGGTGTAGGTGGTGGTGACCAGTTCGTCGAGCTTGAGCTGACCCTGGTCGTAGAGACGCAGCAGCTTGACGATGTCGTACTGCGGGTTGGCCGAGCCGAACAGGCTGCCCTTGATCGTCTTCTGGTTCAGCGTCAGGTCGGTGCCCGACACGTGCACGGTGAGCTTGGCCGGATCGGCGAGCCCGGTGATGACCACCGTGCCACCCTTGCCGACGACGGCCGTCGCGTTCGAGACGACCTCCTCGTCGACCGTGCCCACCAGGATGAGCGCCTGGTCGGCGCCCTGCCCCCAGGTGAGCTCGTTGACCTTTGTGGCCGCCTCCTGTGCGTCGGCGAAAGCATGCGTCGCACCGAATTTCAGTGCGGCGTCGCGCTTCATGGCGACCGGGTCGACGACCACGACGTACTTGGCACCCGCCGACACCGCGCCCTGGACGGCGTTGATGCCGAGACCACCGATGCCGTAGATGACCACGGTGTCACCGGCACGCACACCGCCGGCGTACACCGAGGTGCCCCAACCGGACGGCACACCGCAGCCGACGAGGACGGCCTTGTCCAACGGCAGCCAGTCGTCGACCTTCACCACCGAGTGCTGGGAGATGGTGGCCCGCTCGGAGAAGGTGCCCAGCATGCACATCGCACCGAAATCGTCCTTGCCCGAATGGAATCGGAAGGTGCCGTCGGGCATCGATCCCTCCAGGATGGTCGCGCCCATGTCGCACAGGTTCTGCCGCCCCGTCGAGCAGTACCGGCAGGTGCCGCAGTTCGGGATGAAGCTGCACACGACGTGGTCGCCCGGCTGCACCTTGGTCACGCCGGGGCCGACGGCCTCGATGATCCCGGAGCCCTCGTGACCACCCACGATCGGGTAGCGCGGCGGCAGGTCGCCGTCGGTGAGGTGGAGGTCGGAGTGGCACAGACCGGCAGCGGTGTACTTGATCAGGACCTCACCCTCGCGGGGCTCGTCGAGGTCGAGTTCGACGATCTCGAAAGGCTTTCCGGGGGCGGTGAGAACGGCGGCCTTGGTGGTCAGTGTCATGGTGTGCTCCTTTGCACTCGGGGGAAATCTGGATGGAAGCGAAACGGCCGGTCACAGTGCGATGTTCACGGCCTTCGTCTGCGTGTAGAGGTCGATGGCCGAGGAACCGAGTTCGCGGCCCCAGCCGGACTGCTTGTAGCCGCCGAAGGGCATCGCGGTGTCGAAGCCGTTGTACTGGTTGACCCAGACCGAACCGGCCTTGATCTGCCGGGCCGTCCGGTGGGCCTTCGACAGGTCGGTGGTCCAGATGCCCGCGGCGAGACCGTAGATGGAGTCGTTGGCGGCGGCCGCGACACCGGTGTCGGCGTCGAAGGGCAGCGCGGCGACGACCGGTCCGAAGATCTCCTCCCGCACGATGGAGAAGTCCGGTTCGACGTCGACGAACACCGTCGGTTCGATGAAGAATCCCTCGTCGCCCCAACGCTTTCCGCCGGTCAGCGCACGAGCGCCGTCGGCGATACCGGCCGCGAGGTAGCCGGACACGCGGTCGAACTGTTCCTGACTGACCAGCGGACCGAGCTCGGTGGCGGGATCGAGGCCCGGCCCGATCTTCGCCTGGGATGCCGCCTCGGCGACCGCTGCGGTGAACTCGTCGAAGATGGGACGTTCGACGAAGAGCCGGGTGCCGGCGACGCAGCATTGGCCGTGGTTGAACATCCAGGCGGCCACCGAGCCGGCGACCGCCTTTTCGAAATCGGCGTCGGCGTAGACGATGTTGGGGCTCTTGCCGCCCAGTTCGAGCGACACCTTCTTGAGGTTGCCCTTGGCCGCCTCGACGATCTTCTTGCCGACCTCGGTGGAACCGGTGAAGGCGATCTTGTCGACGTCTTCGTGGGCGGCGAGGGCGGCGCCGGCCTCGCCGTAACCGGTGACGATGTTGACCACACCCGGCGGGAACCCGGCCTCGTCGAAGATCTCGCCGAGCAACAGAGCGGTGAGCGGTGTCTGCTCGGCGGGCTTGAGGATGACGGTGTTGCCCGCGGCCAGCGCCGGCGCCAGCTTGAAGGCGGCCATCAGCAGCGGGAAGTTCCACGGGACGATCAGCCCGCACACCCCGACCGGCTCGCGGAGGGTGTAGGCGTGGAACTCACCGCCGGGCACGAACGGCATCGACACGTCGACCGTGGAACCGGTGATCTTGGTGGCCAGGCCCGCGTTGTAGCGGAAGATGTCGGCGGACCAGGCGGTGTCGACGGCGGCGGCGATGGTCGCGGCCTTGCCGTTGTCGAGTGCTTCGAGCTGACCGAACTCGGCTGCCCGTTCGGTGAGCAGATCGCCGACGCGCCACAACAGTCGTTCGCGTTCGTTCGGCTTCATCCGAGTCCAGGGGCCGGAGTCGAAGGCCTCGCGGGCGGCGCGGACCGCGCGGTCGATGTCGGTGGCGTCGCCGTGAGCGACCGAGGTGAGGGGACGGGCGGTGGCGGGGTCGAGGGTCTCGAAGGTGCGGCCCGACGCCGACCACACCCACTCACCGCCGATCAGCATCGGACGGTCGGCGCCGATGAAGTCGCGGACCTTGGGTAGCAGCTCGGTGGCAACGGCGGTCATGAATACCTCCTGGTGAAGCGCTCGACGTCGGGGGCGGATCGAGCGGATCGAGACGGGACGGTCAGGCGTGATCTGGGTCATAGCTGTGACCTGACTCATTTCTGCCACCTATCGCGGTGCTTGCCGTGTCCAGAAACTGAACACCTCCGCTTTGTCCTGAACGGTTGACGTGAACAGGAGGTCGGAAAAAGTGCACGGCGCGTCGTCGCTAGCGTGTCCGGGGGCGGCGAAGGCCGCCCGCCCGTTCACGCAGAGAGGGACCCGATGGCAGCGCGCATGGCCGATCGTCTCCGCGATGTGCTGCAGGCGTGGGGTCCGTCGGGCGCGTCGATGTCGCCGCGCGAGGCGGCGCGTGCCGGGGTCGGTTCGGCCCTGGGGCTAGGACTGGTCGGCCTCGTGCTCGCCACGTCCGGAGTCGACCTGACGACGGGCCTGTTCCTGATCGCGCCGTTCGGGGCGTCGGCGGTGCTGCTGTTCGCCGCGCCCAACAGTCCGCTGGCCCAGCCGTGGCCGGCCGTGGTCGGCAACACCGTGTCGGCATTCGCCGGCGTCGCGGTGACCCTGCTGGTCTCGCCGAGTCAGCTGCGGGTGCCGCTTGCGGTCGGTGCGGCGGTGCTGGCCATGGTGCTCTGTCGGGCGGTGCATCCACCCGGAGGCGCGGTCGCGATGACCGCCGGACTCAGCCCGGACCTGGTCCACGCTCTCGGGTTCCGGTTCGCCCTGGCTCCCGTTGCCGTCGGGACGATCGCGCTGGTCGCGCTCGCGGCGGTCTACGCACGCCTGACCGGACGCCGGTACCCGGCTCGCCGGTTCGACGACGAGTCCTCGGCCACCGCGCGGATCGGGCTGGACGAGGCCGAGTTGACCGACATCCTCGACCGCTACAGCCAGTCCCTCAACCTCGGGGTCGCCGACCTCGCGCGACTCATCGGGGCCGCCGAACTCCAGGTCGCCGGACACCGCGCCGACCCGCTCGTCGCCGGTGACGTCATGTCCCGGGACCTGGTGACGGTCGGACCGGACGCGACCCTCACCGAGCTGGCGCAGATGTTCGACACCCACCGGTTCACCTCGCTGCCCGTGGTGACGCGCGGCGGCCGCTTTCTCGGTGTCGTCTTCCAGATCCATCTCGTGTCCCGGCTCCGCGGGGGAGCAGCACGACGCGACCCGGACCGCAGGTTCGGCCGGTTGCTGCGCCGGGACGGCAGCGTTCTCACCGCGGCCGACGTCATGGACACGACCCTGCCGATCGCGTCCCCGGATGCTCCGGTGACCGCGGTGCTCCCGATGCTCGCGGGTAGCGACTGCGACGCCGTGCCCGTGCTCGACGGGGACCTGTTGGTCGGCATCGTCACGCAGACCGATCTCATCGCCGCGCTCGCCCGGCAGACCCTGGCCGACCCGCTCGTCGACTGACGTTCGGTCGTCGCCTAGATGCCGAGTGCTCGCATCCGCGCGTACAGCGTGGTGCGACTGATTCCGAGGTCGCGTGCGGCGTGGACCTTGTTGCCTGCGGCCCGGTCGAGAGCATCGACGATGGCGGCGCGCTCGGCCTGCTCCCGCCCCGAGAGATGGGCCGCCCGACTGGTCGTGCGGTAACCGGACGGCAGATCGGCCGCCTCGATCACGCGTGCCATTCGAGTCCGGCACGCAGCCGCGGCGTCGCGCAGGACCGCGATCAGCTCGGTGAAGTTGCCCGGCCAGTCCTGGCTGAGCAGGGCGTCGGTCGCCGGTCCGGACAGGGTGAGCTCCGGATCGATGTCGCCGAGGACGCCGCTCGCGATGGCTGCGAGTTCCGAGCTGCGGTGGCGAAGAGGCGCGGGATCGACGCGCCTCACGCAGCGGCCGAGCAGGGCGGCGACCGCGGGTGATGCCTGCGCGCGAGGACCGCTGACGAGGATCAGGGGAGACGCCGCCGGCGTCGACGCGGTGGCGCGGCTGAGCAGCGCGATCGACCGGTCGTCGAGCAGGTCCACGCCGTCGACAACCAGTGGGACGCCCGACGATCGGGCTCGCGCGAGGTCGGCGATGACGTCCACCTGCCGGCCGTTGATCAACTGGTCGGCGACGTCGACGACGACCGCCGCGCATTCGGTGTCGACCGCCTCGGTGTCGACCCCTTCGGGGTTCGACGCCTCTGCCGCCAGCTCGAGGGCCAGCGTCGTGCGTCCGGCACCGGGCTCACCGGACACGGCGATGGTCGTCGACGACGCCCGGACCCGGGCCGAGCGGGTCGGCGTCGGCGTGAGGAGGGGGCGGAAGCGGAACAGCGCGGCCCCACGGGTGCCGGCCACCGGTTCGACCGCGATCTCGACCTCCGCACCCGAGACGAGCGTCAACGGCAGCGTCGTCGCACGCAGCGCCGGGTCGGTGGCGATCGCTCGGAGCGCGCCGATGTCGGTGGGGGAGAGCAGTTCGGCGGCCAGGGCATTGGTGAGCTGCAGGTCGTCGCCGATCGCGGCCACCGCGACGTCCCGGCGCGGGGCGGCGCGTTGGAAGGCGTCGAGCACGCGGCGCTGATGCGCCCGCGACCGGTCGAGCAGACGGTCGGCGATGTCGGCCACGATGCCGTTGACGACCGGCACCGCGAGCGGGTTGATGCGATCGGCGATCTCGGACATGCAGATGATCCCGGCCAGACGTCGCGTCGCGGGGTGGATGATCGGCTGTCCGAAGCAGCTGATCGACCGGAACTGCTCGAGGTAGTGCTCGGAGCTGTTGACGATCACCCCACCGCGCGTTTCCGCGGGTGTCCCGAGCGCGGTGGTCCCGACCATGTCCTCGCCGAACGGCACTCCGGGCGCCGCGCCGATCGCGTCGAGGCTGCGTTCGACGGTCGTCCCGAACGCCACCCGCGTCACCATGCGGCACTCGTGGTCGACGAGGAGCAGGGACACATCGGTGTCGGCGAGACGGGCCGCCGCGTCGTCGAGGACGGGACGCGCCGCGTCGAGCAGCGGGTCGGCGGAACCGATGTCGTGCAGACGCGCGGGGGTGTTGTCCTCCGGTCGTACTCCGGACAGCGCGGATCGACGCCACGAGTGCTCGATGACAGGGCGATGCGGCGTGCGATCGGGGCGGGACGGGAGAGTGTCGATGAGACCAACGTGACACACATCACCGACGAAGGAAAGCCCGGATGCCGCGTCGGATCGGCGTCGGTGCGTCGTACTACCGTGGGCCCATGCGCGTCGCGACCTGGAACGTGAACTCGGTGAAACAGCGGATTCCGCGCCTCCTCCCATGGCTCGACGAACGACGCCCAGACGTCGTCTGCCTGCAGGAGACCAAGCTCTCCGACGACGCCTTCCACGAGGTCCTCGGCGCCGATCTGGCCGAACGCGGTTACGAGATCGCGCACGCGGGGCAGGGCCAGTGGAACGGTGTCGCGCTGCTCTCGCGGGTCGGGCTCGACGATGTGCGCGTCGGTTTCGACGGCATGCCCGGCTACCCGACGCCCGAGACGCTCGAGGCCCGCGCGGTGTCCGCGGTGTGCGGCGGTCTGCGCATCCACTCGCTCTACGTCCCGAACGGTCGCAGCCCCGACTCCGATCACTACACGTACAAGCTCGAATGGCTCGCCGCTCTCGCGAAGGCGGTCGCCGACCCGTCGACGACGCTGCTCTGTGGCGACATGAACATCGCTCCGGCCGACGCGGACCTGTTCGATCCCGAAGCCTTCGCCGGTCACACGCACGTCACCCCACCGGAACGCGCCGCGCTCGCCGAGTTCGCGGCGCTGGGTATGCGCGACGTCGTCCGCGACCGTTGGCCGGACGACCGGGTCTTCAGTTACTGGGACTACCGTGCCGGAATGTTCCACAAGGACCTGGGCATGCGGATCGACCTGATCCTGGCGGGGGAGTCAGCCGCCGGCCGGGTCGAAGCGGCCTGGATCGACCGGAAGGCGCGCAAGGGCAGCAAGCCCAGTGATCACGCCCCGGTCATCGTCGACCTCGACGAGGCGCCCGACGGGAACATTGGGCCGGTGGTCCCGCCGCCGTCGAACCCGGCGAAACCCGGTGGCGCGAAGGTCAAGCTTCCCCAGACCCCGGACTGATCCGGTTCCACACATGTGCGCCGCTTCGATCGATCGCCCCGCAGACCTCGACACGGTCCGCGAGTCCTACGACCGGATCGCCGACAACTACGTCCGCATGGTGGTGGAGACGGGGATCGGTGACCTCCGGAGTCGGCCGTGGCTGAAGGCATCGGTCGATGCGTTCGTCGACACCGTGCGGGGCCTCGGTCCGGTGCTCGATGTCGGGTGCGGGCCCGGAACCGTGACCGCATATCTCGCCGAGGCCGGGCTCGACGTGACCGGCGTGGATCTCTCGCCCGCATGGTCGAGAACGCGGGGCGGCTCTCGTGCGCTGAGTCCGGGTGGCCACCTCATCACCGGGACGCACGTCGGTGACGAGGACGTGCGACGCACCGAGGCCTGGGTGAAGACGTCTACGGCATCCGGGGGCCGGGTGATGCTCACCACGCGTGGGCCGACCACAACCTCGAACGGCAGGCGACGATCGTCGACCGGTGGTTCGGCGCCAGAGTTCGCCGACCGGACGGCCGATGGATCCGGACAGTCCGTTCGCGGCATCGATCGTGCAGGTCCGGGCCCATGCCGAAGTGCCGGCAGGTACCGGCCGGGCTGCGGTTCGCCGAAGTCTCGACGTGCCGGGTTCCGGGGTGTAAGAGTGGACAAGGTAATGCCATGTCTCAGCGTCGCCGGACCCCAGCGCACACGACCTGTTCCTCCGCAGGTCGCGCGGAGGATCCGTTTTTTGACCTGTGCAAACCCGATCGGTAGAGTGGATCGTCGGTGCCCGGCCCATGCTGGGCCAGTCCGCATGCCCGGCCAACGGCTCTCGAGTCGGCCCTGAGATCGAGTGAACTCGGGGCACGGGCGGCCGGTGGGCTGACAAGCGAATCCGCTGTCGAGTGTATGACACGCCCGACCCCGGGGTAGCGAAAATGTACTGACCAGTGTGAATGCGCTGGTGGGGCGAGTTGTGGAAGCACGCCAGAAGTCGGTTGAGAGACCGAGTTCAGCGAGTTTGCCCGGAGCACCAACCACAACAGACAACAAAGAGGAATGAACACCTAGTGCCAACCATCAATCAGCTGGTCCGCAAGGGCCGTCACGACAAGGCTGCGAAGACCAAGACCGCGGCCCTCAAGGGCAGCCCGCAGCGTCGTGGCGTGTGCACCCGCGTGTACACCACCACCCCCAAGAAGCCGAACTCCGCGCTGCGTAAGGTCGCCCGCGTGCGTCTGACCAGCTCGGTCGAGGTCACCGCCTACATCCCCGGCGAAGGCCACAACCTGCAGGAGCACTCGATGGTGCTCGTCCGCGGCGGTCGTGTGAAGGACCTCCCGGGTGTGCGCTACAAGATCATCCGCGGCTCGCTCGACACCCAGGGTGTCAAGGACCGCAAGCAGGCCCGTAGCCGCTACGGCGCGAAGAAGGGGAACTGATAAGTCATGCCACGTAAAGGACCCGCACCCAAGCGCCCCCTGATCAACGACCCGGTCTACGGTTCGCCGCTGGTCACCCAGCTGGTCAACAAGATCCTGCTGGACGGCAAGAAGTCGACCGCCGAGCGCATCGTCTACGGCGCGCTCGAGCAGGCCCGCGAGAAGACCGGCACCGATCCGGTCGTCACCCTCAAGCGTGCGCTCGACAACGTCAAGCCCACCCTCGAGGTGAAGAGCCGCCGCGTCGGTGGCGCCACCTACCAGGTGCCGATCGAGGTCAAGCCGGGCCGCGCCAACACCCTGGCGCTCCGCTGGCTCGTCACCTTCAGCCGTCAGCGTCGCGAGAAGACGATGGTCGAGCGTCTGGCCAACGAGCTGCTCGACGCCTCCAACGGCCTGGGTGCTTCGGTGAAGCGCCGCGAGGACACCCACAAGATGGCCGAGGCCAACCGGGCGTTCGCGCACTACCGCTGGTGATCACTGCCGGCCGCGGCGGCCTTCTGGGTCGCCGCGGCCGGACCCACCTCAGACCCAACAGCTCTCTAGCGAAATTGCGAGGCGATTAAGTGGCACAGGAAGTGCTCAGCGACCTGAACAAGGTTCGCAACATCGGCATCATGGCCCACATCGATGCCGGCAAGACCACCACGACCGAGCGAATCCTCTTCTACACCGGTGTGAACTACAAGATCGGTGAAACCCACGACGGTGCCTCGACCACCGACTGGATGGAGCAGGAGAAGGAGCGTGGTATCACCATCACCTCCGCGGCCGTGACCTGTTTCTGGAACAAGAACCAGATCAACATCATCGACACCCCCGGACACGTCGACTTCACCGTCGAGGTGGAGCGCAGCCTCCGCGTCCTCGACGGCGCAGTTGCGGTCTTCGACGGCAAGGAAGGCGTCGAGCCGCAGTCCGAGCAGGTGTGGCGTCAGGCCGAGAAGTACGAAGTTCCCCGTATCTGCTTCGTCAACAAGATGGACAAGCTGGGCGCGGACTTCTACTTCACCGTTCAGACCATCAAGGACCGCCTCGGCGCCAAGCCGCTGGTCCTGCAGCTCCCGATCGGTGCCGAGGACAACTTCGACGGCGTCGTCGACCTCATCGAGCAGAAGGCCATCACCTGGCGCGGCGTCGTGCCGACCGGTGCCGAGCCGACCATCGAGGAGATCCCGGCCGACCTCGTGGAGAAGGCCGCGGAATACCGCGAGCAGCTCCTCGAGACCGTCGCCGAGTCCGACGAAGCCCTCATGGAGAAGTACTTCGGCGGCGAAGAGCTCACCGTCGAGGAGATCAAGGCTGCGATCCGCAAGCTGACCGTCTCCCGCGAGCTCTACCCGGTGCTGTGCGGCTCCGCGTTCAAGAACAAGGGTGTCCAGCCGATGCTGGACGCGGTCATCGACTACCTGCCGTCCCCCCTGGACGTGCCGTCGGTCGAGGGCCACGCCGTGGGCGACGAGGAGGAGATCCTCTCGCGCAAGCCGTCCGCCGACGAGCCGTTCTCGGCTCTCGCGTTCAAGATCGCTGCTCACCCCTTCTTCGGCAAGCTCACCTTCGTGCGCGTGTACTCCGGCAAGATCAACGCCGGCACCCAGGTGCTCAACGCCACCAAGGGCAAGAAGGAGCGCATCGGCAAGCTCTTCCAGATGCATGCCAACAAGGAAAACCCGGTCGAGGACGCCACCGCAGGCCACATCTACGCGATGATCGGCCTCAAGGACACCACCACCGGCGACACCCTGTGTGACGCGAGCGCTCCCATCGTGCTCGAGTCGATGAGCTTCCCGGACCCGGTCATCAACGTCTCGATCGAGCCGAAGACCAAGTCCGACCAGGAGAAGCTCGGCACCGCGATCCAGAAGCTCGCCGAAGAGGACCCGACCTTCTCGGTTCAGCTCGACGAGGAGACCGGTCAGACCGTCATCGGCGGCATGGGCGAGCTCCACCTCGACATCCTTGTCGACCGCATGAAGCGCGAGTTCAAGGTCGAGGCCAACGTCGGCAAGCCGCAGGTGGCGTACCGCGAGACCATCCGCAAGACGGTCGAGAAGCACGAGTACACCCACAAGAAGCAGACCGGTGGTTCGGGCCAGTTCGCGAAGGTCATCATCAAGCTCGAGCCCCTCGTGGACGCCGAGGACGGTGCGACCTACGAGTTCGACAACGCCGTCACCGGTGGTCGAGTCCCGCGCGAGTACATCCCGTCGGTGGATGCCGGTGCCCAGGACGCCATGCAGTACGGTGTCCTCGCCGGTTACCCGCTGGTCAACCTGAAGGTCACCCTTCTCGACGGTCAGTACCACGACGTCGACTCGTCGGAAATGGCCTTCAAGATCGCCGGCTCGCAGGCCCTCAAGGAAGCTGCGAAGATGGCCAGCCCGGTCATCCTGGAGCCGATCATGGCCGTCGAGGTCACGACTCCCGAGGATTACATGGGCGACGTCATCGGCGACCTGAACTCCCGCCGTGGCCAGATCCAGGCCATGGAGGAGCGCAGTGGTGCCCGTGTCGTGAAGGCACAGGTTCCGCTGTCGGAGATGTTCGGCTACATCGGAGACCTTCGGTCGAAGACCCAGGGCCGTGCAAACTACTCCATGGTGTTCGACTCCTACGCGGAAGTTCCCGCGAACGTGTCGAAGGAAATCATCGCGAAGGCCACCGGAGAGTAATTCCCCGGTCGCCCTGGCGACACGCGCTGGCCGACAAGCGGGCGCAACAACGTAAATGAAAACCCCTGCTGGGATCCGCCCAGTAGAGAACGACAGTCCAGGAGGACAATCAAGTGGCGAAGGCGAAGTTCGAGCGGACCAAGCCGCACGTGAACATCGGCACCATCGGTCACGTCGACCACGGCAAGACCACCCTGACCGCGGCGATCACCAAGGTGCTGCACGACAAGTACCCGGAGCTGAACAAGAGCTTCGCGTTCGACCAGATCGACAAGGCTCCTGAGGAGAAGGCGCGCGGTATCACGATCAACATCTCGCATGTTGAGTACGAGACCGAGAAGCGTCACTACGCTCACGTCGACGCCCCGGGTCACGCCGACTACATCAAGAACATGATCACCGGTGCGGCTCAGATGGACGGCGCGATCCTCGTGGTTGCCGCCACCGACGGTCCGATGCCGCAGACCCGCGAGCACGTGCTGCTGGCCCGCCAGGTCGGTGTGCCCTACATCCTCGTCGCCCTGAACAAGGCCGACATGGTCGACGACGACGAGATCATCGAGCTCGTCGAGATGGAGGTCCGCGAACTGCTGGCCGCCCAGGACTTCGACGAGGAAGCTCCGGTCGTCAAGGTTTCGGCTCTCAAGGCTCTCGAGGGTGACCCCGAGTGGGCCAAGTCGGTCGAGGAGCTCATGGCTGCCGTCGACGAGTCGATCCCGGATCCGGTTCGCGAGACCGAGAAGCCGTTCCTCATGCCCGTCGAGGACGTCTTCACCATCACCGGCCGCGGCACCGTGGTCACCGGTCGTGTGGAGCGCGGCGAGGTCAACGTGAACGAGGAAGTCGAGATCGTCGGCATCCGCGAGAAGAGCACCAAGACCACCGTCACCGGTATCGAGATGTTCCACAAGCTCCTCGATTCCGCACAGGCAGGCGACAACGCCGGTCTGCTGCTCCGCGGCCTCAAGCGTGAGGACGTCGAGCGCGGTCAGGTCATCGTGAAGCCGGGCACCACGACCCCGCACACCGAGTTCGAGGGCCAGGCATACATCCTGTCCAAGGACGAGGGCGGCCGTCACACCCCGTTCTTCAACAACTACCGTCCGCAGTTCTACTTCCGTACCACGGACGTGACCGGCGTCGTCACCCTCCCCGAGGGCACCGAGATGGTCATGCCGGGCGACAACACCGAGATGAGCGTCAAGCTCATCCAGCCGGTCGCCATGGACGAGGGCCTGCGCTTCGCCATCCGCGAGGGTGGCCGCACCGTTGGTGCGGGTCGAGTCACCAAGATCACCAAGTGATTCTTGCTTTGACGCACTGACTCACTGAGTCGAAAGGCGCCCCAGCCGCGAAAGCGGTTGGGGCGCCTTTGTCATTCCGGGAGGTCTGCCGGTCGCGTCGTCGAGAGCAACGCCCTGCAGCCTATTGCCCTGCTCAGCGGGCTGCTGGCGACTACAGTGCCCGCATGACGATGTTCGGCGAATCGGGGGCGGGGCCCCAGGCCTCGGCGCCTCTCCTGCGTGCGGTGGGCAGCTTCCTGTTCGTCATGCTGTGCGGGATAGTCGGGCCGCTCTTTCTCGTCTGCTACTTCCTCTTCGACCTCCCGGGCACCGAATGGATGCTGTGGACCGGCATCGGGATCACTCTGCTCGATGTCCTGTTCGGTATCGGCGTCGCCACGGTGACGTACACCGGCGGAGTCCGTTCCGAGCAGCTCCGTGCCACCGGCGTCCGGGGTGTCGCCGAGGTGACATCGGTCGAGCAGACCGGCGTCGAGATCAACAACCAGCCGCTCATGTCATTGGGACTGCGGATCTCCGCACCGGGTCTGGTGCCCTTCGAGGTGAACACCCGAAAGGTGGTCCCGATCTTCCGGCAGCCGGCGTTGTATCAGCGCAGGCTGGTCGTGCTGGTCGACCCCGTCAACCAGAGTTTCGAGATCGACTGGGACGCAACGCAATCGATGGTCGGTCCGGTTCCGTCGCCCGGGATGGCAACGAGTGGGTCCCGTACGGTCGCCGACCGACTGTCGTCTCTGGACGACCTGCATCAAAGCGGTGCGCTCACCGATGACGAGTACCGACGTGCCCGTGAACGGATAGTCGGGCAACTCTGAACCGGGCATATCCCGAGTGTGACGCGGTCCGCCCGGGAGCCTTTCGTAGGCTCGTCTCCATGCGTGTGCTCAGTCGACGTGCCGAACCCGACCTGGCGGTCCGGGTGGCCGGTGAACCCGACCGTGGCGTACCGGTGGTGCTCGTCCACGGGATGGCGTCGGATCACTCGACCTGGCGGCCGCTCGCCGCGTCGTTGCGTCGGCAGGGTCGCGGTGTGATCAGCGTCGACCTGCGCGGTCACGGCCGCAGCGGTCGGCCGGAGGGCCCGTATCGGCTCGACGACTTCCGCGACGACCTCGTCTACGTGCTCGACAACCTCGGTATCCACGTGGCCGACGTTGTCGGCCATTCACTCGGTGCCCACACCGCGCTGCGTCTGGCGATGTACGAACCGTCCCGCGTGCGTCGGATGGTCCTCGAGGAGGTCCCGCCGATGCCGCGGGACGAGGCAGATCTGTCCGAGGGCATCGCCATGAAGGCGACGCTCGGTGAGCAGATCCGCGGTTTCGTCGCGCTCGCACGCAACCCGTGGCCGGTCATCCGATTCGACGGCCGGATGGGCGACGAGATCGTCGCCGAGTTCGACGTCTGCGCCCCGGAGTGGTGGTCGGAGCTTCCTCGGGTCACTGCCTCGACCATGGTCATCTCGGGCGGCGAGCGCAGCTTCCTGCCGCCCCACCATCTACGGACCGTCAGCGAGGCCCTGCCCGACTCACGCTTCGTCACCCTCGACGCCGGGCACAGCGTGCACCGCGACCGCGGTGCGGAGTTCATCCAGCACGTCGAGGCGTTCCTGGGGCGTTAGGCCGCGGGCTTGTTGTGCAACGGTCGCGGATCGATGCCGACCTTCTGCCACGCCTCGTAGGCCCAGGGGACGTAGAGGTACTTGAGCGGGAGCCGGTTGACCAGCGGGTTGATCGCGCGCATGAATGCGGCGAAGCGCTGGAAGTTCCTCTCCTTCTTGTCGTTCCACTCCAGGTCGCAGACATCGCGCATCTGCTGGGGGAGCGTCCCCACGATGACCGTGCGGATGAACGCGTTGAGCGGAGCCGACAGGACCTTCCAGACCGGGGCCGGGATCTTCTTCGGCCGTGGCAGTCCCTGACGGATGTAGCCGGTCGCGTAGACGATCGTCTTGTGGGGGACGAAGCGGTTGAGCATGTCATCCCAGTAGGCGACGAACTCCTCGTACGTCTGGGGCTGACCGCGGTCACTCACGCCGTAGAGCTGGTACCAGACCTTGCTTTCCTCGAAGATCTGTACCTTCTCGGCGTAGCTGAGGCGGCGGATGAACGTGTCGGTGATGTAGAGGACCTGGTCGACGAAGGTCGCGTGGGCCCAGTAGAAGAGCTCCGGGTTCAACGCGTGATAGCGCGAGCCGTCGCTGATGGTGCCCTTGATGTCGCGATGGAAGTCGCGCACCGTGCGGCCCCACTTCTCGGGTTCGGTGCTGTACACGGTCTTCATCACCGGCGGCCCGGTGCGCTTGGCGCGGCCGAGGAAGTCGCTGAAGATCACCGAGTGGTCGAGGACGGCCTGCCCGAGCTGCTCGATGCAGTTCTCGGTGCCGGCCAGGCGCTGGAAGCCGAGGATGCCCCGCGAGTCGCCGTAGAACTTCCACACGAGTGAGTCGGCTCCGAGCCGCGGCCGCACGATCTCGCCGGCGGTGTCCGGGGTGTCGTCGACGATCATCGGTTCCGCCTCGCGGATACCGGCATCGAATCCCTGGTTGACTGACATGAGAGCGAGGGTAGCGGACTTGGAACAAACTGAAAAGGTTGTTCCATCGAATTCACACAACCCTCGTTCAAAGTCGACGCGAGTGACGCAGGAGGAAGCGATGACAGGCGAGTGGGAGATCCCGGACGTGGAGGACCTGCTCGCGGCGGCCGTGGTGGTCCGCCTTCCGATGAGGACCAGGTTTCGCGGGCTGACCTCCCGCGAGACGATGGTCTTCGCCGGCCCGGCCGGTTGGGGCGAGTTCGGTCCGTTCGTCGAATACGACGACGCGGAGGCGTCCGCCTGGCTACGCGCAGGCATCGAGGCCGCCTACCTCGGTCCGCCGCCCGCGGTCCGGGACACCGTGCCGGTCAACGCGACGGTGCCCGCGATCCCGGCCTACGAGGTGGCGGACCTGTTGAAGCGGTATCCCGGCGCGGGGACCGCGAAGGTGAAGGTCGCCGAACCGGGGCAGACCCTCGACGACGACGTCGCGCGGGTCGCGGCGACGCGTGAGGTGATCGGGCGGGTGCGGGTCGACGCCAACGGCGGCTGGTCGGTGGGCGAGGCGATCTCCGCCCTGCGCGCGATCGGCGACGTCGAGTACGCCGAACAGCCCTGCCGCACGGTCGAAGAACTGGCGCAGGTGCGGCGTGCGGTCGACGTTCCGATCGCTGCCGATGAATCCATCCGCAAGGCCGACGACCCTTTGCGCGTGGTGGCGGCGGATGCGGCCGATGTCGCGGTCGTCAAGGTTGCGCCCCTCGGGGGGATGCGAGCCACGCTCGAACTGGCCGACACCCTCGGCCTCAAGGTCGTGGTCTCGAGCGCCCTCGATTCTGCGGTCGGTATCGCGGCGGGGGTCGCCGCGGCCGCGGCACTGCCTCGACTCGACCTCGCGTGCGGACTCGGCACCGGTTCGCTCTTCACTGCCGACGTCGCACCGTCGTTCCTGATGCGCGACGGCGTCGTCGAACCGCGGTGGATCGGGCCCGGTACCGAAGTCGACGCCGCTGCCCATGCCGCCCCGGAGGACCGGAAGCAGTGGTGGGTGGATCGGCTGCGTCGGTGTCATCGCCTGCTCGCCGAGGGATGAGTTAGGAACGCTTTTCCCAAATCGTCTCAATATGGTCTAGTATGCGATGTGGATCACATTGCGTAGGACTCCGTTCGGAAGGAGACGGTCATGGCATCGGTACTGGCAACCCCGCCGGCGGGTAGCGACCTCCAGGCCATTCCGTGCTCCGACCGCAACAGCTTCCTCGAGATCATGTCGATGCGGCGTGACCCGTTCGCCTTCGCCGACCGTCGCCGGGCGCAGTACGGCAGCGTCTCCGGACTGAACGCCTTCGGCGTGCAGATGGTCATGACCGGGAACCCGCGCGCCGCCCAGGAACTCCTGATGAACAAGGACCGGGCCTTCGCCAACGGCCCGGCGTGGAGCTACTTCATCGGCCCCTTCTTCAACCGCGGCGTCATGCTCCTCGACTTCGACGAGCACCGTCATCATCGGCAGATCCTGCAGCAGGCGTTCAGCACCACTGCGCTCAAGGGTTACATGCAGGAGATGCAGCCGATGATCGCCGAGCGCGTCGCGGAGTTCCCGGTCGGTTCGGTGAAGCTGTTCGAGCAGTTCAAGGCGCTCACCCTCGACCTCGCGCTCGAGGTCTTCCTCGGGTTGAACCTGCCCCGGGACGAGGCCGACCGGATCAACAAGGCATTCATCGACACCGTCCGCGCAGGCGTTGCCTACGTGCGCAAACCCCTGCCCGGTGGACGCTGGTGGAAGGGCCTGCGTTCACGCAAGGTCCTCGAGGAGTTCTTCTACGCCAACATCGCGGCCAAGCGCGCGCGGGAGACGCCGGATCTCTTCTCGGTCCTGTGCCGCGCGGAAAGCGATGAGGGGCACAGCTTCTCCGACGAGGACGTGGTCAACCACATGATCTTCGTGCTCATGGCCGCGCACGACACCTCGACCATCACGATGACCCAGATGGCCTACAACATGGCCAAGCATCCCGAGTGGCAGGACCGCGCCCGCGCCGAGTCCCTCGAACTCGGACCGGAACTCGGCTACGACGCTCTCGCCGGCATGACGGCCCTGGATCTGGTGATGAAGGAGTCGCTCCGACTGTGCCCGCCGGTCCCGGCGCAGCCCCGTATGGCGGTCAAGGACACCTCGATCGAGGGCTTCTACGTCCCCGAGGGCACCATCGTCACCACGTCATCCCTGTCCAGTCATCGGGATCCCGAGTTCTTCACCAACCCTGACATGTTCGACCCGGAGAGGTTCGGTCCCGAACGCGCCGAGGACAAGACCCACCGCTTCGCCTGGATGCCATTTGGTGGTGGCGTTCACAAATGTATCGGCCTGTATTTTGGCCAGATGGAGATCAAGACGATCATGCACCACCTGCTCCGCGGGTACGAGTGGTCGGTTCCGGCCGACTACGTCCTGCCCATGGACTACAGCGCGCTGCCCGTGCCCAAGGACAAGCTCCCCGTGACCCTCCGGCGTCGGTGAGTCGCGTGTCGGACAATCTCGTGAAGGACACCGTGAACAGCGCTGCAAAGGGGAAGGGCGTTCGCTCGTCCAACCGCAAGGTGCGCAACACCGCCAGCCCGGCCGACCAGGAGGCCGCGATCCTCGCCGCCGCGGGCTCGGAGTTCGCCGAGGTCGGGGTGCGGCGCGCCAACATCGACGAGGTCGCGGCCCGTGCGGGCGTCAGCCGCAGCACGCTCTACCGCCGCTTCCCGAACAAGGAGGCCCTCCTCTACGCCGTCGCCAACGACGCCTACGAGCGGGGCATGAAGAAACTCGAGGAATCGGTCAAGGGGATGGGCCCCAAGGACGCCCTGGTCGAGGCCTTCGCGGTGGGCGCCGAGCTGGTCAAGTCCGATCCGTTACTGAGCCGGATCGTCCTCACCGACTCCGAGATCAAGAGCGTCACCGCGAAGATGACGTCGCTGTTCATCGACATGGTCACCGATCGGGTCGCCGCCACCCTGCGCGACGAGGGTGCGCAGATGCCGGTGGAGGACCTGCTCGAGGCCGTCGAGATCCATGTGCGACTGGTGATCTCGCTCCTGGAGACCCCGCCGTCGGACCCGGCCCGTACCGATCCGCAACAGGCCCGTGCGTTCGCCACGAAATTCCTCGCCCCGATGATCTGGTGATCAGCACGTGACTTTCGACGGCCCGTGGCGCCGTCACTCGCTTTCGATTCAACGACAACCACCCGAGGGGAACCAATGAGCCTGCGCGACAAGCTGTCCCGGAAGCCCGATCACGACGCCATCCGAACGGCGCTGAAGGACAAGGTCGTCGTGGTGACCGGTGGTGCACGCGGAATCGGATTCGAGACCGCGACGCAGCTGTTCCAGGCGGGTGCGAAGGTCGCCATCGGTGATGTCGACGGCGAGGCGGTGGGCAAGGCCGCCGCCGACCTCGGCATCGAGGGCGTCGAGGTCGACGTCACCAAGCGGGAGTCCTTCGACGCCTTCCTCTCCGAGGTCGAATCCCGGCTCGGACCGATCGACGTCCTCGTCAACAACGCCGGCATCATGCCGGTCGGTCCGTTCCTGTCCTACGACGACACGATCATCCGACGCACCTACGACATCGACGTCCTCGGTGTCATCATCGGCTGCCAGGAAGCCGCCCGCCGGATGGCCCCGCGTCGCACCGGCCACATCGTCAACATCGCGTCGACGGCCGGCCGTATCCCGACCCCGGGTCTGACCATCTACAACGGTGCCAAGGCCGCGGTGATCGAGTTCTCCGAGGCCCTCGGCGCGGAGCTGGAGCCGGAGGGCGTCACCGTCAGCGCCGTTCTCCCGACCTTCACCCGTACCGCCCTGATCTCCGGCCTGCAGACCAACAGGTTCATCCAGACCGTCGCGCCCGAGGAGGTCGCGGCGATCGTGGTCGAGACCATCGCCCGCCCGGTGACCCGGGTGTACGCCCCGCGGTCCATGCGCTGGGCCGACTCCAGTCCGCTGTTCCCGCAGGCGATGAAGCGGTTCACCCGCAAGCTCACCAAGCTGGATTCGATCTTCCTGCGTCCCGACCAGGAGGCGCGCGCAGCCTATGCGAGTCGCATCCGCGGGGAGAAGATCGAGGACAAGCCGAACACGCGCCTGTCGTCGTAGAGGAGAGCGTGTCGTTGAGGGGGCAGGCGCGGCCGGGTGCCGCGGAGATCGCCGCGGAGCGCAGCGCCCGGCGTGATCTGCGCGAGGCACTCGAGGAGTTGCACGCGCGCGAGGTCGACGCCGGCCTACGACGGCGGGTGCCGCGGCGCCGGTGGATTCTGGCGACGCTGGTGGCGGTCGTAGCCGTGGTCCTGGCCGGTATCGCGGTCATGGCGTGGTCCGACACGCGGAATGCCCCCACCGACGACGACTTTGAGCGCGCGGCCGCCGACCGCGTGGCCGTGCTGATCGCACCGGACCACCGCGATCCGAGTCGCGCGCGCAAGATCCTTGCCGGTGCCACCGGTACCTTCTACGACGAATTCGCCCAATCCGCCGACAGTTACAGCGCTTTCGTACAGGCCAACGGGTCCGTGTCGAGGTCCTCGGTGGACGGTACCGGGGTCTCCGCCCGTGACGGTGACAGCGCCACGGTTCTCGTCGCGGCGACCGTCGTGTTCGACGCCGCCGGAGACACCGGGGAAGAGCAGGTCCGCCGGTTCCGGCTTCGTGTGCTCGTGACCCCGGACGACGGTGCACTGAAACTCGGGGCGGTGCAATACCTTCCATGACCACATCCGGATACATTTCGGTACGCGTCGGGGCCCTCCGGCTGCTGGTGGCGTCGCTGGTGCTGGCCGCAGCGCTCGTCGCCGTGGGATTCGCGTGGCGTGTACACGCGGCGGGCGATGCGCTCGAGCAGAGCCGCGAACAACTGCGTGAACGCGCCGGAACGATCGTCGCCGACGTCTTCTCAGTGGATTCCTCGCGGTGGCAACAGGATCGGACACGGGCCCGGGCGCTCGTCGCCCGAGACTTCCTCGACAGCTATGGTGCACAGCTCACCCGGCCGCCGGAGCAGGGGACGGCGTCCGTGGTGTGGCGGCCCGAGGTCGTCAGCGTGGTCGACGCCGATAGCACCGAGGGGCAGGCACTCCTCCGGGTGACGGTGACCGTCCGGTCCGACGCCCCCGCCCGGACCGGCGCCGCTACGACGACGGCCCGCCGGTCGGTGCTGGCCCGCTTCATCCGTGCCGACGACGAGTGGCTCCTCGCCGCGGCCGATGTGGTCGGTTGATGGCGATGACCGATGCTGCGAGAACCGATTCCGCCACAGCCGACTCTGTGACCACCACGCGAGTGCAGCTCGCCCGGGATCGGGTCGATGAGGCTCGAAGGGACGCTCGCGCGACCCGGATCGCCGCCGCACCCGCTCTCCGGGCGCGTGCCGTGCGACGCACTCGACTTCTACGCACAGTCCTCATTGGCACGGCGGTCGCCGTCGCGATCCTCGTGGCCGTGGGTGCGGTCCTGGGATGGCAGATCCGGGGACAGCGGGCCGAGGTGGATCGCCAGACCGAGGTGCTCGATTCCGCGCGGGCGGGGGTCGCGGCCATGCTGACCGCCGACCCGGCCGACCCGGTCGGTTTCGTGGACGGCGTACTCGCGGTGAGCACCAGCGCGCAGCGCGACCGCATCGAGAGCGCGCGTGACGCACTGATCACCGAGGTGCGTACGCAGGCGGGACGCAGTGTCGGGCAGGTGGTCTCGGCCGGGCTGGTGACCGATCCGGCGTCGAACGATGCGGGCACCACCGTGGATGTACTCGTCGTCGCGGACGCCACCAATCCGCTGCTGCTCGGTTCCGAAGGAACGGCCGAGGAGGCCGCGGCCGTCGACACGACCGCCGAACGGATCACCGCGCTGATCACCATGGAAAGCACCGGTGACGGTTGGAAGATCGCGGGGGCGCGTCAGCCGTGAGTGACCTCCTGGAACCGCGCCCCACTCGCCGGCAACGTCGCCGTCTCGCCGTCCTGACCGCCGTCACGGTCACGGCGCTCGTCGTCGCGGTGGTCGCGTGGATCGGGGTCCTGCGATCGGACCCGGAGCCCGGAGAGGACGAGCGCGCCGCGGTCTTGTCCGCGGCGGGCGGGGCGGTCGCCGCCCTCATGACGTTCGGGCCGGACGACCCACCCGACCAGCGTCGACGAACGGACGCATTGCTCGCCGATCCGTTGCGACTCGAGTACCGCAATCGCGGCGTCGACGTGGTGGTCCCGGGGGCGCGGGCCGCCTCGGTGTCGATGGTCGGACGAGTCGTCGGTGCCGGTCTGAACGACAGTTCCGCCGAACGTGCGAGGGTCCTCGTGTTCGTGGACCAGACGGTGTCTGTCGGGGACGGTGAAAAATCCACGGGCTCTGGGGAAGCGGCCGACGCGGAGGGTGAGGCGACCCCTACCGCGAGGTGGGCACTTATGCGTAAGGTCGACGGGAATTGGCTGTTGTCCGACCTGCAACCGGTCGGAGACGTGACCCGCTGAGGCGCCGACGCCGGGATGTCATCAGGCATCCCGAGGCGAACGGTGAGCGCGGGGTGAGAGGGGACGGAAGATGAGTGGATCAGGCGCGGGCGTCGTGATCGTCGGGGCGGGCCTGGGCGGGATCAGGGTTGCGGAGAACCTGCGCAACAACGGGTTCGCCGATCCGATCACCCTGGTGGGCGCCGAGGACCATCCGCCCTATGATCGTCCGCCACTGTCGAAGTCGGTGCTCCTGGGCAAGGACGATCGCGTCGACCTCAAACCGGCGGAGTTCTACGCCGAATCCGACATCACCCTGCGTCTGGGCTCCGCGGTGACCTCCGTGTCGCCGGCGGACAGGACCGTCACCCTGGCGTCCGGCGACACGCTCGCCTACGACACCCTGGTGCTGGCCACCGGTCTCGATCCGCGGCCGTTCCCGGGCCTCGCCGACGCCGTCGCGGGGGTGCACATGATCCGCACCTACGACGACGCGATCGCGCTGCGCGAGGAGATCGATTCCGCCTCGACCGCCGTGGTCATCGGCGCCGGTTTCATCGGCTGCGAGGTGGCCGCGAGCCTCACCTCGCGCGGGTTGAGCGTCAGCCTCGTCGAGCCCGCACCCACCCCGCTGGCGGTTGCGCTCGGCGAGGAGATCGGGAAGCTGGTCTCGCGGCTCCACACCGACAACGGCGTGGATCTGCGCACCGGGGTCGGTGTGGCCGAGATCGCCGTCACCGACGGTGCGAGCGGGCCGAAGGTCAACGCGGTGAAGCTCGCCGACGGCACCGAACTCCCCGCCGACCTCGTGGTCGTCGGCATCGGTTCCACGCCCGTCACCGGCTACCTGGATGGCTCCGGGATCGAATTGGCGCCGCGCGAGGCGGGCGGCGGGATCGCCTGCGATGCAACCGGACACACCAGCGCCGAGAACGTCTACGCCCTCGGCGACGTCGCCAACTGGCGCGACGACGACGGCACCCCGCAGCGCGTCGAACACTGGAATCACACGGTCGATCAGGCCTCCGTCGTCGCGCACCAGATCACCGGCGGCGACGCCGTGACCGCGGCGGTCTCGTACTTCTGGAGCGACCAGTTCGACGTCAAGATCCAGGTGCTCGGTGCACCTCGCGCCGACGACACCGTGCACATCGTCTCCGACGACGGCAAGAAGTTCGTGGCCTACTACAGCCGGGACGGCATCCTCACCGGCGTCGTCGGCGCGGGCAAGGTCGGTGCGGTGATGAAGACACGGCCGAAACTGCAGACGCCGACCCCCATCGCCGACCTGCTCTAGCACCGGTGGGTGCCGAGCTGACGGCTGCGGCGGTGCGCGCGGCCGCTGCCGAGATCGCCGACCCGCAGCGTGCCGACGACCTCGCCAGGTTCTTCCAGGTCCGCCCAGGCGGTTACGGCGAGGGCGACGAGTTCATCGGCCTACGTGTGCCGCAGCAACGGGCGATCGCCAAACGCTTCCGCGGTATCGACACCGATGAAGTTGGCGCGCTGTTGGATTCGCCGGTCCACGAACATCGGCTCATCGCCCTGTTTCTGCTCCGGGGTGAGTTCGAGCGCACCCTGAAGCCGAGGTCGGAGCCGGATTGGGACGAGGCCGGGCGGTGGGTCGAGCTGTACCTCGACGCGGTGCGCCGAGGGCGGGTGAACAACTGGGATCTCGTGGACTCGTCGGCCGACTCGGTCCTGGGCGAGTTCTGCAGACTCCGCGGTGGGATGGAGGTGATCCTCTCCCACGCGGCCGACGAGGATCTCTGGCGCCGTCGGGTAGGAGTCATCGCGACCTTCGCCCACATCAAGAACGGCGATGCATCAGCACTTCTCGCCGTGGCTCCACTCGTCCGCGACGATCGTCGAGACCTCATCCAGAAGGCTTTCGGGTGGATGCTCAGGGAGACGGGCAAGCGCGTCGACGAGCAGGTACTCCTGACGTACCTCGAGGAGAACGCCGCCCGGATGGGCCGCACCGCACTGAGTTACGCGCTCGAGCACCGGACTTCGGAGGAGCGCGCGTACTACCGCGCGCTGAGGTGAGTCAACCCTCGCGGGCCACGCGAATGGCCGCCCAGATCATCGGGAACTGCAACGGCAGACGTGCCAGGGCGACTATCCGGTAGGGCAGCGGCTTGCCCCACCAGAGCCGCACCATGTTGACGTTGGCGGGATAGACGGCGAGGAACAACAGAGCCGACAACGCTCCGGAGAGCCTGCGGGTCCGCGGGACGAGAAGTCCGGCGCCCAGGCCGATCTCGGCGGCCCCGGACAGGTAGGTCAGCGTCCGCGGATCGCCGGGGATCTCCTCCGGAATGATCTCGTCGAACGGTTTGGGTGCGACGAAATGGAGCACGCCGATGCCGAGGAGCATCACCGCCAGACCGCGTGCGAGCTGGAGCGGGTTCAGCCGAGACTTCATGGTGATCACGTCGTCGTGCTCCTTCGGGTTGTTCGCCGACGGTCTGTCAGAAACCGATCTGTCAGAACTCGATCTTGAGCGAGTCCGAGGTCGGGTGGGCCTGGCAACCCAGGATGTACCCGTCCTCGATGTCCTCGGGGTCGAGCGCGCCGGCGTTGTCCATGTCGACGGTGCCCTCGGTGAGTGTGCAGGCGCACGAACCGCATTCACCCTCCTGACACGAGTACGGGGCGTCGAGCCCGGCGGCCAGCATCACGTCGATGAGTGTCCGCTTACGCGGCCAGGTCAGCGTGTGGGTCTCTCCGTCGAGTTCGACCTCGACCGTGGCGGCGGATGCTTGGTCCTCTTCGCTGACCTCCTCGAGTTCGACGTCGGCGAACGGGTCGCCGGACAGCGAGTTGTACACCTCGGTGTGGACGTTGTGGTGCGGAAAATTCGCTTGGGACAACGCTTTGTGGACGGCGTCCATGAAGGGGCCGGGGCCGCACATGTAGGCGGTGTGGGTGGTCGAGTACGGCGCGAACACCGACGCCAGAGCTGCTGCGCTGGGCAGTCCCTGGAGGCTCTCCAGCCAGTGGATGACGGTGAGCCGGTCGGCGTGCGCGTGGAGCAGGTCGCGTAGCTCGGCGGCGAAGATCACGTCGCTCTCGGTGCGGTTCGCGTAGAAGAAGACGATCGGTGCGCTGCTCTTCTTCAGCGCCGCCTTGAGGATCGACATCACCGGGGTCACGCCACTGCCGGCGGCGATCAGGAGCAGCGGGTCGTCATAGGACTTGGGGGTGAAGACACCCGACGGCGGCAGCACCTCGACCTGGGAGCCGGGGGCCAGGTTGTCGCAGACCCAGTTGGACCCGTATCCGTCGACGGTGCGCTTGACGGTCACCTTGGGGCGAGCGTCGGTGTACGGCGACGATGCCAGCGAGTAGCAGCGCGCGACCGAGCCGGTCTGCTCGCTCGGGATGCGCAGGGTGAGGAACTGGCCCGGCTTGTAGTCGGTGAAAGCGGACGACGACGTCTCGGGGACCTCGAATGCGATGGACTTGGCATCGGACGTCTCATCGATCACCTCGGCCACCGTGAGGATCACGCTTCGTGAGCCGTGGGGGGTCAGGTCAGACATGTGGCAGCTCTCCGACGTCGAGGACCGGGGCGAACCGGGCCGAATTAGAACACGTTCTACTTCAGGATAGCCCAATCGGTGGGCGCGCCACGAGGCCCTGTCGGGGCCGACGTGGTCGCGGTGCCGATCATGGCACGCGCGTCAGCGCTGCGACACCGTTCGCGACGGTCCGCGCGCCGTCGGTGATCAGTTGCTCGAGGTCGGCGTCGGGGTCGGCCAGCCATTGCTCGTAGGCGGCCAGCGCGGCGCCCAGGCACAACCACCCGATGGTCTGGGGAAGGTGATCGCTCTCGTCCAGGCCGAGCCGGGCCGCGCAGAACTCGGCGATGACGTGCCGCCAGTCGGCGTACATGATCATCGAATGTGCCTGGAGCGCCGGGACTCCCAGCAACAGGGACATCCGCCGGCGGTGGTTCTCGAGCTCCTCCGGAGGCACCCGGTTGAACACGACCAGAGCATCCACCAGGGCATCGGCCATGGGGATGTCGGTGGGGATCTGGGCGAGGAGTCCGCGTAGCTCGCCGAGATGGTCGTCGAACTCACCCCACGGGATCTCGTTCTTCGACGAGTAGTACCGGAACAGCGTGCGGCGCGCGATTCCGGCGGCCTCGGCGATGTCGTCGACGCTGGTCTCCTCGAAACCCCGGGTGGTGAACAGGCCGATCGCGAGTGCGCTGATCCGGGCGCGCGACGAGATCGGGCGTCGTCCGGGTGCGGCCCGTCCAGGGCTCGCGTCCTGCGGTGTTGTCGGAGTCATCGAGACCTCACCATATGGGATGCGCTCTCGCGCAGCGGAAGGAATGTGCCCGAATCACCTGTCCGAACGGGCAGTTTTGCTCTAGCGGTGGAAATCTGCACTGAGTGCCACTATAGTCCTTCGTGATCCGAGTCACTAAGAAGATCAGGAGGTATGGATCATGGCCGACCAGTCCGCCGTAACCGCTGCAAATTCGAACGAGACCGAACTCATCGCCGAGTCGCTCGTCGAAGAGGTGTCGATCGATGGGATGTGCGGGGTCTACTGATGTCAGCCCCGACATCGAATCCGACCTCCGGCGACCGTTCTGCGGTCGCCGGGGTCCGGTTCGACACCCCAGCCCCCGATGCCCCCGTCGGCTTCGACACGTTCGCCGCATGGGAGCTCAACCCGAAGGTGGCGCTGCGCCCCGAACCGTTCGGCGCTCTGCTGTACCACTTCGGTACCCGCAAGCTCTCGTTCCTCAAGAACCTCACCGTGGTCGGGATCGTCTCGTCGCTCGCCGATCACGACTCCGCCGAGGCGGCCCTCCTCGCTGCGGGCGTCACGCCCGCACAACGGCCCCTGTACGTGCAGGCGCTCACGGCGCTGGCCGACAGCGCGATGATCACGCCCCGCGCGGCCTGACCGACCACCACCGCCGATCGACAGCCCCGATCGGTACCCCCGCTTCCGCTCCGACCCTAGGACCGACACGATGACGACCATCGAGATGCCGCCCACCGCAGCCGAACTCGTGACCTCCCAGCGGGCGAGCGCGCCCGCCGACCAGGTGCCCAAGGTCGGCCGCCTCGTCGATCAGTTCGAGCGCGGCCTCGACGCGCCGATCTGCCTGACGTGGGAACTCACCTACGCCTGCAACCTGGCATGCGTGCACTGCCTGTCCTCGTCGGGCAAGCGTGACCCGCGCGAGCTGTCGACCGAACAGTGCAAGGCGATCATCGACGAGCTGCAGCGCATGCAGGTCTTCTACGTGAACATCGGCGGCGGTGAGCCGACCGTGCGCCCCGACTTCTGGGAGCTCGTCGACTACGCCACCAGCCATCAGGTGGGAGTCAAGTTCTCCACCAACGGTTTGCGCATCGACAAGAAGGTCGCCGCACGCCTGGCCGCGTCGGACTACGTCGACGTCCAGATCTCCCTCGACGGCGCGACGGCGGAGGTCAACGACGCCGTGCGCGGCCCGGGTTCCTTCGACATGGCGGTCCGGGCACTCGAGAACCTGGCCGAGGCCGGCTTCAAGGACGCCAAGATCAGCGTCGTGATGACGCGGCAGAACGTCGCGCAGCTCGACGAGTTCAAGGCGTTGGCCGATCGGTACGACGCCACCCTGCGCATCACCCGCCTGCGTCCGTCGGGCCGTGGCGCCGATGTGTGGGACGACCTGCACCCGCTGCCCGAGCAGCAGCGTGAACTCTACGATTGGCTTGTCGCACATGGTGATCGCGTGCTGACCGGAGACTCGTTCTTCCACCTGTCGGCGTTCGGTGGGGACTCCGGTGGCGGTCTGCCCGGCCTCAACCTCTGCGGTGCGGGGCGCGTCGTGTGCCTCATCGACCCGGTCGGCGACGTGTACGCCTGCCCGTTCGCGATCCACGAGAATTTCCTCGCCGGGAACATCCTCTCGGACGGTGGGTTCCAGGAGATCTGGCAGCGTTCGGATCTGTTCACCGAACTGCGTGAACCGCAGAACGCCGGTGCCTGCACCAAGTGTGCGCATTTCGACGCCTGCCGCGGTGGCTGCATGGCCGCCAAGTTCTTCACCGGTCTGCCGCTGGCCGGACCGGATCCCGAGTGCGTGCAGGGTTACGGCGAAGAGCTGCTCGCCGGCGAACGCACCAAACCGACGGCGAACAAGGATCATTCGCGCGGAACCCCGCTGACGCTGATGACCCGTCGACCCGACGGGGACCTCACCCCGATCGGTCGGCCCACCAAGTCCTGTGATGAGAACCCGCTCGCCGGGTTCACCCCTGCTGCGCGGTAATCCGCCCGCGGCCCAACAGTGTCGAGTCCTCCCCGGGGTACACGGGTACCCCGGGCGATGGCACGCATCCGAGAAGTGAGTGAGTAGGAGAAATGGCTCTCAACCCCTGGGCGAAAAACCCCTGGTTCGAAACGGTGACCGAGGCCCAGCGTCGGGCGAAGAAGCGACTGCCGAAGTCGGTCTACTCGTCGCTGGTCGCCGGCACGCAGGCCGGTGTGACCGTCGACGACAACGTGCAGGCCTTCAACGAACTCGGCTGGGCGCCACACGTTGTCGGCGCACAACCGGAGCGTGAGATGACCACCTCGGTGATGGGGCAGGAGCTGTCCTTCCCGGTGATGATCTCGCCGACCGGTGTCCAGGCCGTCGACCCCGAGGGCGAGGTCGCCGTCGCGCGTGCCGCGGCAGCGCGTGGTACCGCAATGGGCCTGTCGAGCTTCGCCTCGCACGCCGTCGAAGAGGTCACCGCCGTCAATGACAAGGTGTTCTTCCAGATCTACTGGCTCGGCAGCCGCGAGGACATCCTCCGCCGCGCCGAGCGCGCACGGGCCGCCGGCGCAAAGGGTCTCATCGTCACGACCGACTGGGTGTTCAACGTCGGCCGCGACTGGGGCAGCCCGGAGATCCCCGAGAAGGTGAACCTGAAGGCGCTCGTGCGTCTCGGCCCGGAGATCGCGGTCAAGCCGCGGTACGCGCTGGACTGGGTCAAGGGCGGCAAGGTCATCATCCCGGACCTCACCGCGCCGAACCTCACCCCGCAGGGTGTTCCCGGCCCGACCTTCTTCGGCGCCTACGGCGAGTGGATGGGCACCCCGCCGCCCACCTGGGAGGACCTGCAGTGGCTGCGTGAGCAGTGGGGCGGACCGTTCATGGTCAAGGGCATCACCCGTCTCGACGACGCCAAGCGCGCCGTCGACATCGGCGCGACGGCGATCTCGGTGTCCAACCACGGCGGCAACAACCTCGACGGCACCCCGGCGACGATCCGCCTCCTGCCCGACATCGCCGATGCGGTCGGCAACGACATCGAGGTCCTGCTCGACGGCGGTATCCGCCGCGGCAGCGACGTCGCCAAGGCCCTGGCCCTCGGCGCCCGCGCCGTGATGATCGGCCGCGCCTACCTGTGGGGTCTCGCCGCCAACGGCCAGGCGGGCGTCGAGAACGTCCTCGATCTCATGCGTATGGGACTCGACGGCGCGCTGATGGGCCTGGGGCACAAGAGCGTCAACGACCTCTCGGCCGACGATCTGATCATCCCGGACGACTTCAAGCGGTCCTTCGGCCACGTCTGATCCGAACAAGCACGCACCCCCGCCCGCCGCCGGAGATCCGGTCGGCGGGCGGAGGTGTCCCGGTCCCCGTTCTCGAGCAGAACCCGCGCGAAACGGTGCCCGCGACAGAACTAGAACGTGTTACAGTTCTGCCATGGGACAGTTCGACGGCAAGGTCGTCTACATCACCGGCATCGCCCGTGGTCAGGGCCGTAATCACGCGGTCCGGTTCGCCCGTGAGGGCGCCGCGATCGTGGGTCTCGACATCGCGGGTCCGATCATCGACCACGCAACCTACCCGCCCGCCACGGCCGAGGATCTCGAAGAGACGATCCGGCTCGTCGAGGGCGTGGGCGGCAAGATCCTTGCGCGGCAGGGTGATACGCGGGACCTCGCGTTCCAGCAGCAGCTGGTCGCAGACGCGGTCGAGCAGTTCGGCCGGCTCGATCACGTCATCGCCAACGCCGGCGTGCTCACCTGGGGGTCGGTCTGGGAACTGACCGAGGAGCAGTTCACCGACGTCGTCGACATCAACCTCGTCGGCGCCTGGAAAACGCTCAAGGCCACGGTTCCCGCGATGCTCGAGGCCGGCAACGGCGGCTCGATCACCATCATCAGCTCGGTCGCCGGACTGAAGGCGATGCCGATGCAGGCGTCGTATTCGGCGTCCAAGCATGGCCTCGTCGGCCTGGCGCAGACCGCGGCCAAAGAACTCGGTCATCACCGGATCCGCGTCAACAGCGTGCACCCCTACGCGGTCGACACCCCGATGGGAGTCGCCGACACCGAAGCCCATCGACTGTTCGAAAAGCCGTGGGTCACTCCGCATTTCGTGTCGATGCTGGATTACCACCCGGTCGCGGCGTGCGACGAGATCTCCGACGCCGTCCTGTACCTGTCCTCCGACAGCGCCAAGGGCATCACCGGTGCCGAGTTCCAGATCGACATGGGGCACTCGAAAGTGTGACCCCTGCTCCCTGAGGTGCGAGCGCAGTGGTTGTTCTCGCTCCCTGAGGTGCAAGCGCAGCGAGCCACGAAGGGCTGGTGAGGAATTCTCGCCAGGCCTTCGTGGCTCGTCGCTTTCGCTCCTCGCGGCTCAGGCAGCAGAGGGGAGTGCTTGTCGGATCAGGCCCAGAGGGTCTTCGGATCGACGGCCTCGGTCGAGGGTCCGGCCGGGGTCTCCGGCTGGGTGCGCGAGAAGCGCGGAGCGACCTGCGCCTGGGTGACACCGTCGATGTCGACCAGGTTGGCCCGCGCGGCCATGTGGGGATCGGCGGGTGCCTCGGCGAAGGTCAGCACCGGCGAGGTGCAGGCGTCGGTGCCGTCGAAGACCTTGGCCCACTCGTCGCGGGTGCGCGACTTGAAGGTCTCGGTGAAGATCTCCTTCAGCTTGCCCCAGTTCGCGATGTCGTTCTGTGCCGGCAGGTCGGCGTCGGCCAGGCCCAGGCCCTTGAGCAGCTCGGCGTAGAACTGCGGCTCGATGGCGCCGACGGCCATGTACTTGCCGTCCGAGGTCTCGTAGACCTCGTAGTAGGGGGCGCCGGTGTCGAGCATGTTGGTGCCGCGGGTGTCGCTCCACAGGCCGGTGCCGCGGAACGCCCACATCATCTGTCCCAGAACGGAAGCGCCGTCAACCATGGCGGCGTCGACGACCTGTCCCTTGCCGGAGATGCCGCGCTCGAGCAGAGCGGCGAGCACGCCCACGACGAGGAACATCGATCCGCCGCCGAAGTCGCCGGCGAGGTTGAGCGGCGGCACCGGACGATCGTCCTTGCGGCCGATTGCGTGGAGCAGGCCGGTCAGCGAGATGTAGTTGATGTCGTGGCCGGCGAGGTTGGCGCGGGGGCCGTCCTGTCCCCAGCCGGTCATACGGCCGTACACGAGGCCGGGATTGACCTCGGTGAGGTCATCGGGGCCGAAACCGAGACGTTCCATGACGCCGGGACGGAAACCCTCGATGATGACGTCAGCCTTGGCGACGAGATCGAGGATCGTCGCGCGATCGGTCTCGTCCTTCAGGTTGGCCTCGACAACGCGACGGCCGCGCAGCAGCGCGTCGGCGTTCACGCCGGGCTTGGGGAGCGTGCCGGGACGCTGGACACGGACCACATCGGCGCCGAGGTCGGCGAGCAACATGGCCGCGTGGGGTCCCGGGCCGATACCTGCGAACTCGATGACCCGGATGGAGCTGAGTGGGCCGGGTTTACCGCTGTTGTGGGGTGTCGTACTGCTCATGTGTCGTCCTCCGGTCGTTGTACCGCCACTGTGTCAGGCGTCACGTGTCACGCAATAGCATTCCATAACCGATCGAACGCTCGTCAATGTGGTCGGCACGACGTTTTCGGCCCGTTTTTCTCGTTGTTTTTGGGCCGAGGGGCAGAAGCTTGGGAGCACGATGGCTAGCATTGGTCAGATGACAGGACCGTCGACGCTGGGGCAGTGCAGCTGGCCGGACCTCGATGGAAAGGTGATCACTCTCGTGGTACCTCTCGGTTCTGTCGAGCAGCACGGTCCGCACCTGCCTCTGGACACCGATACGCGAATCGCCACGGCGGTCGCCGACGTCGTCTGCGAGCGCCTCGGGGATTCCGACATCCTCCGTGCGCCCGACCTCAATTACGGCGCGAGTGGCGAACACGAGGGTTTTGCCGGGACGATCTCCATCGGTCACGACGCACTGCGCGGGATGCTCATCGAGTACGGCCGCAGTGCCTGCCGGTGGGCGCGGCGCATCGTGTTCGTGAACGGGCACGGCGGCAACACGCGGACCCTGATCGACGCGGTGACCCGCCTTCGGTACGAGGGGCGGGATGCCGCCTGGTTCCCGTGCGCCTTCCCGGGCGCGGACGCACATGCCGGTTTCACGGAAACCTCGGTGCTGCTTCATGTCTCGCCGTCATCGGTCGACACGTCACGGGCGGTCGCGGGTAATCGTGAGCCGGTCGGCGCACTCCTCGGTGCCATGCGTGAGGGTGGGGTCGGGGCGGTCAGCCCCAACGGCGTCCTGGGTGATCCCACCGAGGCCTCCGCAGACGAGGGCCGGCGCCTGGTTGCCGAGGTGACCGATCGCCTCGGTGCGGCGCTCGTCTCCTGGGAGGTCGACGACCTGGGGCGACTCGGATGACCGCGCTCGACGATTCGGCCCCGCGTGGCAGTGGTTCGGCCCAGGGCATCAGTGGCGACGACGCGACCGAGGGCAGGGACGTGACCGACAGGAACCCGGCCGACGAGGACACGCTCGGCAACGAGGCCATCACCGACGGCGAAACCGTTGGTGCTCGGACTGTTTCGGATGACGACCCGGGTGACGATGCCGACACCGCGGACGCAGCGTCCCCGGAGAACCGCACCGACCTCCCGGATGGCTTCCAGGTCCAGATCGACCTGCGGTCCGCGCGCGGCGGTGACCTGCGATACCTCGTCGGTGGCTCGCCGACGCGGCTGATGCGCATGTCCGACACCGCGCTGGGGATGACCTCGGACGACGGTCGAATCGAGGTGTGCGACAACGTGACCCGTCGTCTCGCGCGCGCTCTCCTGGACGCCGGGGTCGCCAACCCGCGTCCGATGTTCGGTCCGAAGCCCGCCGACGTCACCGTGGTGATCCCGGTCATGGACAATCAGGCCGGCGTCGACCGCCTCCTCGATGCACTCGACGGTCTGACCGTCGTGGTCGTCGACGACGGATCCGGCGTCCCGATCGTCGCAGACCGACCGGGCGTGAGTGTCATCCGATTCGACGAGAACCGTGGCCCCGCTGCGGCCCGGAACGCGGGAGCAGCCGCTGCCACCACGGATTTCGTGGCCTTCCTCGATTCCGACGTCGTGCCCGACCCGGACTGGCTGACGGTTCTGCTCACCCACTTCTCCGACCCCACGGTGGGGATCGTGGCCCCGCGGATCGTCGGACTCCGGTCCGCCGACCGGTCGTCCTCATTGGCCGAGCGCTACGAGAACGGCTGGTCGTCGCTGGACATGGGTCCCGAGGAGTCCGCGGTCCTGCCGTCCACCCGGGTCCCCTACGTTCCCAGTGCGGCAATTGTCGTGCGGCGCAGTGCATTCTGCGGATTCGACGAGTCGCTCCGGGTCGCCGAGGACGTGGACGCATGCTGGCGCATGCACGCTGCAGGGTGGCGTATACGGTACGACCCGGTCGCGCGGGTGGCACACGACCATCGCACCGACATGCGGTCGGTGCTGTCCCGGCGATGCTTCTACGGGACCGGAGCAGCCCACCTCGCCGCACGCCACGGAAACCGTGCCGCCCCGCTGGTGATGTCGGTGCCGATGGCCGCGGCCGTCGCCGCCCTACTGACCCGCACCCGCTTCGGCGCCGCGCTGGCGATGCTCATCCTGACCCATCTCGCGACCCGGCTTCGTAAGCGGCTGGGCGACCTGCCGTCGGCGCCGCTCGTCTCGGCACAACTCACCGGCCGGGCCGCGGGATTCGGGCTGCTGCAGGCGGCTGATGCGATCTGCCGGCACTACTGGCCGGTGGCCCTGCTGCTGGCCCTCGTGTCGAGACGGTTCCGAACCCTCGCGATCCAGGTGGCGATCGTCGAGGGGGTGGTGTCCTGGTTCCGGGACCTCCTCGCCGACCCGACGACCCCGCCGACCCTGGGGCCGTTCCGCTACCTGATGATGCGCCGCCTCGACGACCTCGCCTATGGCGCAGGTCTGTGGCAGGGCGTCATCACCCACCGAGACGCGGAGGCATTGCGCCCGGTCATCTCCCGATGACGTTGCCCGCAATGCGCACCCGATCCCTCATGTCATGAGCGTGGTGTCATGAGCGCAGATGTGATGAGTGCCGACGTCGTCATAGTCGGTGCGGGGAGCGCCGGTTGTGTCCTCGCGGAGAAGCTGTCGCGGGCACCCGGGCGGCACGTCGTGCTGCTCGAGCGCGGACCCGGGCGCTGGCCGGGCCCGGAGGAGCGAGACCTCCGACGTCTCCCCATCGGCGATCACGCGCCCTACGCGGTCCGGCACACCACCGATCTCGACGGCCTCACCGCCGCGCGGGGGTGTGCGATCGGGGGCTCCTCCGCGGTCAACGGCGGATACTTCCTGCGCTGGCATCCGGAGGACTTCGCGGACTGGCCGGACAGCTGGGGCCTCGACGCGATCGACGCCGCCTACTCCGAGCTCGACGGGGGTGGGGGTGGGGGCACGATGAGTGTCTCACCGGTGTCCGACGACGAACTCGGCGACGCCGGAAGGGCTTTCGAACGGTACTGGTCGGCGCGGACGGCGGTTCGGTCGCTTCGTGACCGCTGGCCGGTGGTCGGCGTGAACCGGGTGCTCGGCAACCGGTCCGGGATGTTGCGCCGGACCGCCGCCGAGGCCTACCTCGATCAGGCCCTCGACCGGCCCAATCTCCGCGTCGTCCCAGACTGTGAGGTCCGACGGCTCGAGGTCGCCGGCCGGCGCCGTGTCACCGGGGTACATACCGAACGATTCACCGTCAGAGCCGGCGAGGTGGTCCTCGCCGGCGGCACACTGGGCACCGCGCAGCTCCTGCTCGCCTCGGACCTCGAGTCGCTCGGCGGGGCCGCATTCCTCGCCGCCGGTGAACACCGCGGACTGGCCGTTTCCTACCGCCGAAAGGAACCGGCCGAGCCCGGCATGGTGCTGCCGACGGTGTTGCACACCGATGACGGTCTCGAGATCCGTTGCTATCGCGATGATTTCGCAACCTACATCGACGGTCTCCCGCGCAGCGGGTCGATGGTCGAGGTGACCGCGATGCACCGGTCGCCGGTGCGGTTGGTCGCCGGCGACGAACGTGTCCGTCTCGAGTTCGGAGAGCCGTCGGCGGAGGCCGCCGCCGCGATGCGGGCGGGCGCCGACGAGGTGGTGGAGATGCTGCACTCGTCCGAGTTCGCCGGCATCGTCGTGCCGGACAGCGTCTCGGTGGCCGCGGTGCCGGGGTTCTCGCAGCACGCTTGGGGCACCATGCCGATGGGTGTGCGCACCGACGCACTCGGTGCGGTCCATGGAACCGAGGGCTTGCGGATCGTCGACGGGTCGATCCTGCCGACAGGAGGCCGCAGCGGGCCGCACGCCACGATCATGATGGTGGCCGTCCACATCGGCAACCGATTGTCGGACACGGGGTGAGCGAGGAACTGTTCGTCTACCCGCGGGACCGTTTCCTTCCCGCGGTGTCTGTTTCCTTCCCGCGGGTGCTGTCCGATAAGCGGGAAGGAATCGGCCACGCGGAAACATCTACTACCCGAAGTCGTCGCCGGCTACTGGAACCGAGAACGTCCGGGTCGGGAACACCTAGGCTGAACACATGTCTGGAACGTCGCTGTCGGATCCCGCGGTCCGGGAATTCCTGGCCTCCGGTACCAAGACCGGCCACCTCGGATACACCGCCGCCGATGGCAGGCCCCTGGTGGTCCCGGTCTGGTTCGTCGTTGACGGCGACCGACTGGCGTTCAACACCGGTGAGGCAACCGCGAAAGGACGTGCGCTACAGCGTGATCAGCGTGTGACGATGTCGATCGACCTGCCGGAACCGCCGTACGGGTTCGTCCAGGTGCAGGGCCGCGCGGTGGTGACCGAGGACCTCGACGAGGTGCGCCGGATCGCCACGATGTGCGGCGCGCGATACATGGGTGCCGACCGGGCTGAGGAGTTCGGCGCGCGCAACGGGGTACCGGGTGAACTGGGCGTCTGGATCGAACCGAGCAAGGTCGTCGTGAGTCTCGATGTCACCGCCTGAGCGGTCGGCACCCCGAACACCGTTGCGGCGGCGTGCCTGGCCCACCGCACCGCTCGCGCCCACGCTGCCGAAGCAGTGCTGGGGATTCATGGTCGGGTCGGCCCTGTTCGCTCTCGGCTCGGCACCCGGATTCGGTGATCTCGCCGGCGCCGATGTCGTCAATCTGTGTTACTTCGTCGGCGCGTGGTTCTTCACGGGGGCCGGCCTGATCCAGTTGGTGCGCAGCGCATCGCCCGTCGAGCTGGCGGGATCGATGCCGGGATCGGCAATCCGTGCCGAATGGCTCAGCGCCGCAACCCAAACCGTCGGGACCCTGCTGTTCAACATCTCGACGACGAGCGCCCTGTTTGCCCACACGGTTGCCGGTGAGCGCCACCTCGTGTGGTCTCCCGACGCCGGTGGCTCGGTTGCGTTCCTGATCAGCGGCGCGGTCGCCTTCGCCGCGTACTCCCGGTCGACGGGTCACGGTCTCGACTTCGCGGACCGGGGCTGGTGGTCGGTCCTGATGAATTGGGTGGGGTGTGTCGCGTTCGGGGTGTCGGCCGTCGGTGCCTTCGTCAACAAGGACGGTGTGACAGCCGATGCCATCGCCGCCAACGCCGGGACATTCGTGGGCGCGCTCTGCTTTTTCCTGGCGTCGGCGATCGTGTTGCCGGGAACCCGGCACCGCTGACCCGCGTCGCACGGGAGAACCTGACGACGCCGGCCGGGATCTTCGTCGGCGCAAACGGTGCCGGGTTCTCGGCCACCAGTGTCTACGTGACCACGCACGCAGGATCGGTCCTCGAGATCCCCGGCGCGGTCTCGCCGGTCGCCCGCTGAACCGAAGTACAGTGTGAGCCGTGCGCCACGGCATCTGCATCCTCCCCGACCTGACCTGGGAGCAGTCCCGACCCCGGTGGATCCTGGCCGAGGAGATGGGGTTCGACCACGCCTGGACCTACGACCACCTCGTCTGGGGCGGCCTGCCGGACTCGCTCTGGTCGGCTTGCGTGCCGCTGCTGTCGGCGGCCGCTGTCGTCACGAAGACCATCGGGCTCGGTGCCTTCGTGGTCTCGCCCAATTTCCGTCACCCGGCGGCGTTTTCGCGTGAGGTCGAGACCCTCGCGGACATCTCCGACGGCCGCTTCCTGCTGGGTTTGGGTGTCGGCGGCACACCGGACGACGCCGTGCTCGGGCAGCCGGAACTGACCGTCGGTCAGCGCGTCGACCGATTCCAGGAATTCGTCGGTCTGCTCGGCCGGACGCTGAGCGAGGATCACATCGACGCGGACGGTCCGTACTTCCGCGCGCGGGACATGCGTCTGGGGCGTGGGCCGGTACGAGATCGGGTGCCGTTCCTGCTCGCCGGCAACGGTCCACGCTCGGTGCGGTTCGCCGCGCGTCACGGCGACGCCTGGGTGACCACCGGCCAGGGGACGGAAAGCCTCGACGAGTGGTTCGCATCCGTTGCGCGGGCCGTCGCGGTCCTCGACGAGGAATTGGGTCGGCAACCGGGTCGTCGGATCGACCGATACCTCAGTCTCGAGGCTGCACCGCGTAACCCACTCGAGAGCGTCGACCTCTTCGACGACATGGTCGGGCGCGCAGACGAACTCGGCTTCACCGACGTCATCGTCCCCTGGCCGCGCGACACCGAACCCTACAGGGCATCGATGGACGTTCTCGTGGCGATCGCGGCACGCGGGCTCGGTCGGACCCCGTAGACACGAATCGGGCCGCGCGAAGAGATCGCGCGGCCCGATCGAAACACTGCTGTCAGCTCCGAGAGGGCGTCGGATCGACGACGCTCGGACGCATCAGCTGCTCGGTGCCTCCTCGGCGGCGGCCCCGGCGATCACCGGTTCAGGCGTCGGATCGGGTTCCCCCGCCGCGTCGACCGCGATGTCGGTGGTCGTGTGCGCGGTGGGTGCGGAACCGTAGATCAGTTGTGTGGGAACGAACTTCATGCCCAGCCAGTAGACCGCCATGCCGAGACCGGCGCCGATGAACCAGGTGAAGCTGGCCTGGTAGGCGGTGCCGAAGATGACGACACAGATCGGCAGGATGGAGGCGAAGACAGTCGAGCCCACCGCGACCGGATTCCAGCCGTTGCGGTACCAGTAGGTGCCCTCGGGCTTCATGGTGAACAGGTCGTCGACGACGATCTTCTGCTTCTTGACCAGGTAGAAATCGGCGATCAGGATGCCGAACAGCGGACCGATCACGGCGCCGAGCGTGTCCATCGTGTAGTGGATCGCGGTCGGATTGTTGAAGAGATTCCACGGGGTGATCAGCACCGAACCGATCGCTGCGATCATGCCGCCGGTGCGCCAACTGATCTTGGTGGGGGCCACATTCGAGAAGTCGAAGGCGGGGGACACGAAGTTGGCGACGATGTTGATGCCGATGGTGGCAATGGCGAAGGTCAGCACGCCGAGCACCGCGGCGGTGGTGTTGTCGATCTTGTCGACGATGTGGACCGGGTCGGTGATGATGTTGCCGTCCGCGTCCGTGCCGATCACCGTGACCGCCGCCGAGACGGTGCACACGACGAGCAGCGAGAAGAACAGGAAGTTGACCGGCAGACCCCAGAAGTTGCCCTTCTTCACCTCGCGGAATGTCTTTCCGTAGCGGGAGAAGTCGCCGAAGTTGAGCATCGGGCCGGAGAAGTAGGAGACCACCAGTGCGAACGCGCTGATCATCATCGTGACCGATGACCATCCGGTGAGACCGTCGCCGACCGACAGGTCGAGGCTCACGTTGCCCCAGCCGGCCTTGGCGATCAGGTAACCCGCGAGCGCGATCATGACGACATAGACAGCGGGACCGCAGAAGTCGATGAACTTGCGGATGGTGTCCATGCCGTTCCAGAACACGAACGCCTGCAGGACCCACATCAGGAGGAAGCCGGCCCAGCCGAGCGCCGACAGTCCCATGAACCCGTGCTGGTCGACATCACCCCACGGTTCCAGTCCGGGCCAGAACTTCAGGGCCAGGAGGCCGAACGCGACCGAGGCCAGGTAGGTCTGGATGCCGTACCAGACGACTGCGATGGCGCCGCGGATGATCGCCGGGATGTTGGCACCCTTCACCCCGAAGGACACTCGTGTCGTCACCGGGTACGGGACGCCGGCGATCTGCGAGGGTTTGGCAACGAGGTTGCTGAGAATGTTCACGGCGACGATGCCGACCACGAGGGCGACGAGAACCTGCCATGCGGCGATACCCAGCGCGAACAGGCTACCGGCGAAGACATAACCGCCGACGCTGTGCACGTCGGACATCCAGAACGCGAAGATGTTGTACCAGGTCCACTTCTGTTCTTTCAGTGGAGCGAGATCGGTGTTGGTGAGCCGGTTGTCGTAGCCGGCCTTGATGACGCTCTCGCCCGCGGCGCCGTGATGCGACTGCGCCGCCTCGGCAGGGGTCGGTGTGGACATGTGTTCTCCTGGTTTGTCTCTCAGCGCGAAAACCGCTCTCAGGTGCGGGAATGCTGATGGGACAAAACTAGGAACGGTTTGTTACCTGGTGATGAACGCGCAAATATATTCCGCCGGGTGCACCGGCCGGCGCCCGAGGGTGCCGGTCGTGGGGGGACCCGTCAGTCGTGGCGGACGTCGAGAAGGTCGGCGGTCTCGACGATCGCGATCTCGAGTCGCTGGTGGTGTCGGCGGGCGACCTCGAGGACCGACGGGGTGTCGCGGTCGGCGAAGGCCTCGAGCAGGTCCTCGTGATCGGCGTTGAGTGCTGCCTGCGTCTCGGCGGTCACCGAACGCATCATCTGGAAGGGCTCGGTGAGGTTCCAGGTCGCCTCGAACATGTTGAGAAGTCGCGGCATCGCGCACGGGGTGGTGAGGGCGCGGTGAAACTCGCGGGACACATCGTGAAATGCCTTGCCGTCGTTGTACTTCACCGCGACGAGGAGTTCGGCGTGGCGGTCCCGGGCGATCTGCAGGGCGGACTCGTCGATGAGCTCGACCGACCGCGCCAGCGCGGCCTGTTCCAGGGTGCCACGCACGAAGTAGATCTCACGGAGCTCGTCGGCGGAGGGTTGGTTGACGCGGTACCCGGCGTTGGGCCGGTGCACCACAAGGCCCTCGCCGACCAGGGTCTTGAGCGCTTCGCGCACCGGTATCGGACTGACCCCGAAGGCGTCGGCGATCTCGGCGGGCGGGATCTGGGTACCCGGGGGCGCGCCACCGGACAGGATCAGTCGGCGGAGTTCCTCGAGCACATTGGCACGCTCGTTGCCGGTGCGGGTGTCCGCCAGCTGCGCGAGCAACCGGTCGGTCATCCGCCGGTTCACCGCATCACCCCGGGACGCGTCGGGTACCTCGTGATCCACTCGGCAACGGCCTCGGTCAGCCGATGTTGGTTGCTGCGCTTGACGATCTCGTGGCCCTCGTCGTCGAACATCAGCATCTCGGCGACCGCGCCGCGGGCCTGCAGTTCGGCGACGATCTGTTGCGATTCGCTGACCGGCACGTTGGTGTCGTGCGCGCCGTGCACCACGAGGAGCGGGGCGCGCACGTCGTCGATGCGGTGGATGGGGGAGAGGTCGGCGAGCAGCTCGCGATCGGACTCGGGGTGACCGTATTTGGTATATGCGGCGACGGCGATCCATGGTTCGGTGTTACGGAAGAACGACTCGAGGTCGCTCATGCCGCAGATCGCGATGCCGGCCGCGAACAGGTCGGGGTGGAAGGTCAGGCAGGCCAGCGTCAGGTACCCGCCGTAGGAGCGGCCCGAACAGTACACCGAGTCCGGATCGGCGATCCCCAGGCGGCACAGCAGTTCCGCGCAGTCCGCGGCGTCGTCGATGCCCGCATACCGGCCGTATCGATCGTCGGCGTGGGAGAAAAGGCGGCCGTAACCCGACGAGCCACGGACGTTGGGGGCGAAGACGGTGATCCCGGCGTCGACGAGCGGGCCGAAGAGGAACTGGTAGTCCGGGCGGGTCTGTCCCTCGGGGCCGCCGTGGAAGTAGAGCAGCGTCGGCCCGGGCCGCTCGTCGCGGTTCTTCTTCGCGGCCCGATACAGGAAACCCGACAGCGGCATGCCGTCCCGCGCGAAGAACTCCACGAGCTCGGGGCGGAGGAGACTCGACGGACCCTCACCGGTGACGACGTCGTCGCGCACCGGCGTCACCTTCCGGTTCGGGACATCGATCAGGTGGACGAGCGGGGAGTGCTGGGGGCTCGACACGGTCACCGACACCACCGATCCCGCCGCACTGATCGACAGATCATGAGCGACCTCACCGGGGAGCTCGATCGGCGGATGCAATGTCTGGTCGGGGAGCGTCAGGATCTGCAGCTCGCTGCGGCCCTTGACGTTCCACAACAGGGCGACGGTCGACTGGTCGTGGCTGACGGCGAACTCGTCGAGTCCGATGTCGACGCGTTGTGCCATCACCCGGAACCGGACGCCGAACTTGCTCACCTCGACACCGAGGAGTCGGGGGAATTTCGCGTCGAAGTCGCTGCGCACCAACGCCTGGACGCTGTCGAGGTCGCGGATGGGTTCGTTCGGCGCGGGGACGAAGACCAGCGACGGGTGATCGAAACCCTGGTCGAGCACATAGCCCTGGTCGGTGACGGCGCCGGGGTCCTGGGGGAGCAGCGGCGTCATCGTGACCTCGTCGTCGGGCGAGTCGGGACGGCGCCGGATCAGCAGCATGTCGTGATAGCCGCGCGGGCCGACGCGGACGAGGGTCGCGCCCTTCCAGGAATCGATCAGTTCGCTGCCGACGCGCAGGTCGAGGGTCCGGGCGGTCTGGGTGCCGGGGTGGACGCGCAATGCGTGCGTGGTGCCGTCGTGGTCGATCGCGGTGAGCAGTACCCAGTCGGTGTCCCAGCCGACGAGACGGACGGTCCCGTAGGACCGGCCGTCCGGGCGGGTGGCCGCGATCCGGTGCGCGGTGTCGTCGTCGGGATCGGTGGTCACGACCCAGACTTGGTGGTGTTCACCGCCACTGGGTGCGATCTCGACGGCCAGCCACCGGCTGTCGGTGGAATGCACGATCTTTCGGACCGGACCGGTGGACCGCAGTTTGACCCAGCGCAGGTCGCCGACCCCATCACGTGACAGGGATCGTTGTGCCGCACGGGGATATCCGTTGCCGTCGTCGACGATGTAGGCGAAGGCGCTCCCGTCGGGTGAGAGGGAGGCGCCGTAGGTCTTCCAACCGCGGTCGTCGAAACGTAGAGCAGTCACCGTCGGGCGTTCGCTTCCGTCGTCTGGAGCCACATCTCGAGGAGGGCGACCTGCCAGAGTTCGTTGCCGTCTAGCCGGGTTCGGATGCCGTTGGGGTCGCCGAACAACTTGTCGAGCGCCTCGGGTCGGTAGAGCCCGCGGTCGACGGCGGCCTGCGACCGGAGGGTGTCGTTGACGAGGTCGAGGACCCCGCCGGTGAGGTGGCGGATGCCGGGCACCGGGAAGTAGCCCTTGGTCCGGTCGATCACCGCCGACGGCAGGAGCGACCGGCTCGCCTCCTTGAGAACGCCCTTGCCCCCGTGCGCGAGTTTGAGTTCGGCTGGGCAGGTCGCGGCGAGTTCGACGAACTCATGGTCGAGGAAGGGCACCCGGGCCTCGAGTCCCCACGCCATCGTCATCGTGTCGACGCGTTTGACCGGGTCGTCGACGAGCATGACGGTGGTGTCGAGCCGCAGTGCCGCGTCGACCGAGGTGTCGGCCCCCGGCGCCGACTGATGTGCCTGGGCGAATGCGAAACTGGGGTCGTAACCGGCCTCGAGGAGGTACTCGTCGGCGAGGATGCTGCGGATGTCGGCGTCGTCGCGGTCGAAGAAGACGTTCGCGTAGGCGCGGGTCGTGTCCTGCCGCGGCACCCCGCGTAGCGGCGGGTACCAGCTGTAGCCGCCGAGGATCTCATCGGCGCCCTGCCCGGACTGGACCACCTTGATGGACTTGCTGACCTCCTGGGACAGGAGATAGAAGGCCACGCAGTCGTGGCTGACCATCGGCTCGCCCATCGCCGCGACGGTGTCGGGGATCGCGGGCAGCAACCGGTCGGTGCCGATGTGGATCTTGTGGTGATCCGTCGCGAAGGTGTCGGCGATCAGATCGGAGTAGGCGTACTCGTCGCCCGATTCCCCTGCGGCCGAATCGAATCCGATGCTGAAGGTGGCCAGGTCGGTCTGTCCCTGCTCGGCGAGCAGAGCCACCACGAGTGACGAGTCGACGCCGCCGGACAGGAGCACGCCGACCGGCACGTCGGCGACCATGCGACGCTTCACCGAGGTGCGCAACGAGTCCAGGAGCTCGGCATGCCAACGCTCCTCGCCCCAGTCCGCACGGTCGGGATGTGCTTCGAAGGCCGGTTCCCAGTACTTCCGCTCGGTGCGTCGGCCGTCGGGGTGGATGACCATGACCGTGGCGGGCGGCAGCTTGCGGATCCCGTTGTAGATGGTGTGCGGCGCCGGGACCACCGCGTGGAAGCTGAAATAGTGATGCAGCGCAACACGATCGATCGACGTGTCGACGTCACCTGCACGGAGCAGCGCCTGCACCGACGACGCGAAGCGCAGCCGGCCCGGGGTGTCGGCCAGGTAGAGGGGCTTGATGCCGAGACGGTCACGGCCGAGGGTCACCACGCCGGTGTCGGTGTCGACGATCGCGAACGCGAACATGCCGATGAAATGGTCCACGCAGTCGGGGCCCCAGGCGTGGAAGGCCTTGAGGATCACCTCGCTGTCGGCGTGGGAGAAGAAGGAGTAACCCTTCCCCTCTAGCTCGGCCCGCAGTTCGTGGTGGTTGTAGATGCAGCCGTTGAAGACGAGTGCCAGGCCCAGGGCCGGGTCGATCATCGGCTGGCTGCCCTTCTCGGACAGGTCGATGATCTTCAGGCGCCGATGTCCGAGAGCGACAGACCCTTTCGCGAAGACGCCGCTCCCGTCGGGCCCCCGGCGCGTCATCTCGCAGGTCATCGCGTCGACGGTCGACACCTCGGGCACGCTGCCGTCGAAACGGATCTCGCCGCAGATTCCGCACATGATCTCTGTCCTCCTGCTCGGTGGCGCCTGTCGGGCGGTTCCCCGTCGATACCGTCCCTCTTCGATACTGCCGCACTCGGAGGGGCGGACCCGGGGTCTTGCGCCGCTCCGGCCGGGAGGGCGTCGACGGCGGGGCCATCTCTCACCCTATGAGCATCGCCGCCGGGAGGCAGGCCGAGGTGATGTCGCGGGATTGGCCCGGCACGCCGGGTGAGCTGTGGCTACGATCTGGCGACGGAGGGAGCAACTTTGTTCACACAGGTCAGGTGCCGTATCGGAGGGGTCGTCGGTGTGGTCGTCGGGGCGGTGCTCGCGATGACGGCCGTGGGGTCGGCCCCCGCGTCGGCGGCCCCGCAGGGCTATGCGCCGGGGCCCGGATGCGTATGGCAGCTGATGTCGAACAGCACCGATCTCAACGTCGCTTTCCCCGACGCCAACGCGACCTACTGGGTGCTGCCGTACGCCCTCGGCCCGGGGGACTCGATCCGCCTGTCGGGGACCTTCCCGGCTGCCCGGTACTTCTCGCTCAACACCTACGGCACCGACCTCGACACGGTCGACACCCTGCGCGACAACCAGATCCGGCCCGATGCAGGCAGCATCAACCCCTTCGCCGCGCCGGTCGCGATGCCGCCTGCGTCGAAGCGCACGTGGCACGCGACGGTCGTGCCCGGCGCCGCCGACCACTCGCGCAACGAGATCCGCGGTATCCCGGCCGGTGGTCAGAACGCGCCTGTCGGCTTCCTCATCGTGCGGATCTACGTCCCCGACGACCCGAACTCCCCGAACGGTGGCGTCCCCCTGCCGAACGTGACCTTCTCGATAGGGGGCCAGAAGATCCCCGTCGCGCCGTGCGCGCAGCCGTTCAATCCGCGCGACCACGACGGGCCGATCGCGCAGGCGCTCACGGGGGTCTTCGACGACGCGATCGGCAACGCCGCGTCGGCCTCCCTCCCCGGGAACGCGAAGGAGGCGACCTTCGTGAACCCGGCGAGCACGTCGGGCCTGTTCCCGAACGGCGACAACAAGTACATCGGCTCGCTGCTCAACTACCGGCCCGGACGCGTCGCGGTGATCCGCGGCAAGGCGCCGAGCTTCCCCGACAGTCGGGCCGGGCAGCCGCCGGCCGCTCCCGGCGAGCAACTCCGGTACTGGTCGATGTGTCAGAACGACAAGGTGACGCCCTACCCGGTGGTCGCCTGTGCGGCGGACCACGCGACCCGGATCGACGCCGACGGCTACTACACCTATGTGGTCGCGGCGCCCGGTGACCTGACCGCAGCGCAGGTCGCCGGCTCGGACCTGACCGTCATCCCGTGGGGCAGCACGACCGTGCCGAAGGTCGTGTTCCTGCGCAACATGCTGCCGTCGTCGGAGTTCTACCCGACCAGCGTGCAGGCGTCGCAGGCGAACAAGACCGACCCGGCGTCGTCGATGGGGCCCTACTATCCGCGCGCGACCTACTGCTCCGCCGAGACGGTGCGCACTGCCGGCTGGCAGGCCTGCTACCGGTAGCTACTTCGGGGTCACCCACGTGGTGATGTCACAGTGAACGACCTCGGTGCCCTTGGTGTCGGTGATGCTCACCGAGACGATGACGTCCGTGCCGGTGGTGATGGACGCGAGGTCGACCGGCTCGGCCAGGTGGGCCTCTGCGATGAGCCGGGTGGTGGCCTTCGCCAGATACCGCGTCTCCATCGCCTTGGGGATCCAGCGGTGCGAGGTGGGGGTGGTGGCCTCCATGAGCACACCCATCGCGGCCTCGGCCAGGTTGCAGGCGGCGATCGCGTGAAACGTGCCGATGTGGTTGTGGACCCCGAACCAGTTGGGAGCGGTGACCTTGGCGAAACCGGGCTCCATCTTCTGGACGAGCGGGAACACGGTCCCGAAGTACGGGGCCTTGACGACCAGGCCCAGCGAGAACAGGACGTTCCCGAGAGCGTTGTCGGGAAGCTTCTTGCGCAGGGCGTAGGTGGAACCGATAGCAGCCATGCGGGTATCTTACTCATGAGTCAGTTTGGTGGACCGGGGGTGTGACGAGGTCGGATTTGAATCGGCACCCGTCTCTGTTGCATACTTGTCGGGTTGCCTTGACCGGCAGACGCACGTCGCACACTGTGCAGACACCGCCGAAGTGGTCAGGTGAATGACTCCCAGGCCCGGTTAACGGGGAATGGGCGTGTAACGCGTGCTCCGAATCAGGTTCACGGACTCGACACGCCCGACCGCGGGTGCCGGAGCAAACCGGCTCGTTCCAGAGACGAGCCAACGTACAACGACAGATGAACAGCGTCGATTGCCGAATCTCACACGGCGGTCATGTGCTCAGCCGGCGAGAGCCTGCCCTGGTCACGCGGTGTTTGTCTGTCGAGAACAACTGACGGAAGAGGACACAGCGTGGCGGGACAGAAGATCCGCATCAGGCTCAAGGCCTACGACCACGAGGCGATCGACGCTTCGGCGCGCAAGATCGTGGAGACCGTGACCCGTACGGGTGCACGTGTCGTTGGCCCGGTGCCGTTGCCCACCGAGAAGAACGTGTACTGCGTCATCCGTTCGCCGCACAAGTACAAGGACAGCCGCGAACATTTCGAGATGCGTACCCACAAGCGACTCATCGACATCCTCGACCCGACCCCGAAGACGGTCGACGCGCTCATGCGCATCGACCTGCCGGCCAGTGTCGACGTCAACATCCAGTAGGACGGGGACGAGATAAATCATGAGCAACCAGAGTTCATCCAAGGGCATCCTGGGCACCAAGCTCGGCATGACCCAGGTTTTCGACGAGAACAACCGCGTCGTTCCGGTCACGGTCATCCAGGCCGGCCCGAACGTCATCACCCAGCTCCGTACGCAGGACCGTGACGGCTACACCGCTGTCCAGCTCGCCTACGGTGCCATCGATCCCCGCAAGGTGACCAAGCCGGTCGCCGGCCAGTACGAGAAGGCCGGGGTCACCCCGCGCCGTCACCTGGCCGAGATCCGCGTCAACGACGTCAGCGAGTTCGAGATCGGTCAGGAACTGACCGCCGAGATCTTCGCCGACGGCGCGCTGGTCGACGTCACGGGCACCTCGAAGGGCAAGGGTTTCGCCGGCGTCATGAAGCGCCACGGCTTCGCCGGTCTGGGCGCCAGCCACGGCGCTCACCGCGTGCACCGCGCACCCGGCTCGATCGGTGGCTGCGCCACCCCGGGTCGCGTGTTCAAGGGCATGCGGATGGCCGGTCGTATGGGTAACGACAAGGTGACCACGCAGAACCTCACCGTCCACAAGGTGGACGCCGAGGCCGGCCTGCTGCTGATCAAGGGAGCGATCCCGGGTCGCAAGGGCGGCATCGTGGTGGTCCGCGACGCAGTGAAGGGTGGTGCGAAGTAGTGAGCACCGAGACCACGACCAAGTTGACGCTGGACGTCAAGACCGCCGACGGCAAGACCAACGGAACCGTTGACCTGCCGGCCGCGCTGTTCGACGCTCCCGCCAACATCGCGCTGATGCACCAGGTCGTCGTGGCCCAGCAGGCCGCGGCTCGCCAGGGCACGCACTCGACCAAGACCCGCGGCGAGGTCCGCGGCGGTGGCGCCAAGCCTTACCGCCAGAAGGGCACCGGCCGTGCGCGTCAGGGTTCGACCCGTGCACCGCAGTTCACCGGCGGTGGCACCGTCCACGGCCCGCAGCCGCGTGACTACAGCCAGCGCACCCCCAAGAAGATGAAGGCCGCCGCCCTGCGCGGTGCGCTGAGCGATCGCGCTCGCAACGAGCGCATCCACGTGATCACCGAACTGGTTGCGGGGCAGGCCCCCTCGACCAAGGCGGCTCGCGAGTTCCTGGAGAGCCTCTCCGATCGTCGCAAGTTCCTGGTCGTTCTCGGCCGCGAGGACCTGACGGCGTGGAAGAGCGTGGCGAACCTGAACAACGTGCTCCCGATCGCTCCCGATCAGCTCAACACCTACGACGTCCTGGATTCGGACGAGGTTGTGTTCAGCGTCGAGACGCTCAATGCCTTCATCGAGCAGAACACGGCGGATGCCAAGGCTGCCGTCGAGAAGACAGCAGAGGAGGCCTGACATGACGACCGTTGCCGATCCGCGCGACATCATCCTGGCGCCCGTGATCTCCGAGAAGTCCTATGGACTCATGGAGGACAACGTGTACACCTTCCTGGTGCACCCGGAGTCCAACAAGACCGAGATCAAGATCGCGATCGAGAAGATCTTCGGTGTGAAGGTTGCCAGCGTCAACACCGCGAACCGACAGGGCAAGCGCAAGCGGACCCGCTCCGGCTACGGCCAGCGCAAGTCCACCAAGCGCGCCATCGTGTCGCTGACCGCAGACAGCAAGCCCATCGAGATCTTCGGAGGCTCGGTCAGCTGACCGGGACTTCGGCGAGAAGGACTAGATACTCATGGCTATTCGTAAGTACAAGCCGACGACCCCGGGTCGTCGTGGAGCCAGCGGCTCCGACTTCGCCGAGGTCACCCGTGACCATCCGGAGAAGTCGCTGGTGCGTCCGCTCCACGGGCGCGGTGGCCGTAACGCTCACGGCCGCATCACCACTCGTCACAAGGGTGGCGGCCACAAGCGTGCCTACCGTCTGATCGACTTCCGTCGTAACGACAAAGACGGCATCAACGCCAAGGTCGCTCACATCGAGTACGACCCCAACCGCACCGCGCGCATCGCGCTGCTGCACTACGTCGACGGCGAGAAGCGCTACATCATCGCGCCGAAGAACCTGAAGCAGGGCGACATCGTCGAGAGCGGTCCGGCCGCCGACATCAAGCCCGGCAACAACCTGCCGCTGCGCAACATCCCGACCGGTACCCAGGTCCACGCCGTGGAGCTGCGCCCGGGCGGTGGCGCCAAGATGGCACGTAGCGCCGGCGCGTCGATCCAGCTGCTCGGCAAGGAAGGCGCCTACGCCACGCTGCGTATGCCTTCCGGCGAGATCCGTCGTGTCGACGTGCGCTGCCGCGCAACCGTCGGCGAGGTGGGCAACGCCGAGCAGAGCAACATCAACTGGGGCAAGGCCGGCCGTATGCGCTGGAAGGGCAAGCGCCCGACCGTCCGCGGTGTCGTCATGAACCCGGTTGACCACCCGCATGGTGGTGGTGAGGGCAAGACCTCCGGTGGTCGCCACCCGGTCTCGCCGTGGGGTAAGCCCGAGGGCCGCACCCGCAAGAACAAGGCCAGCGACAAGCTGATCGTCCGTCGCCGTCGCACCGGCAAGAACAAGCGATAACAGGAGGAGGTAAGAGAATGCCACGCAGCCTCAAGAAGGGCCCGTTCGTCGACGACCACCTCCTGAAGAAGGTGGACGATCAGAACGAAAAGGGAACCAAGCAGGTCATCAAGACCTGGTCCCGCCGTTCGACCATCATTCCCGACTTCATCGGTCACACCTTTGCCGTCCATGACGGACGCAAGCACGTGCCGGTGTTCATCTCGGACTCGATGGTCGGTCACAAGCTGGGCGAGTTCGCCCCCACCCGCACCTTCAAGGGTCACATCAAGGATGACCGGAAAGCGAAGCGCCGCTGATGACTACGCAGACCGATAATCCGACCGCCAAGGCCACCGCGAAGTTCGTGCGCGTCACGCCGATGAAGGCCCGCCGCGTGCTGGACCTCATCCGCGGCAAGAACGTGGACGAGGCACTGGACATTCTGCGGTTCGCCCCGCAGTCGGCGTCCGAGCCCGTGTACAAGGTGCTGGCCAGCGCTGTCGCCAACGCAGAGAACAACCTGGATCTGGATCGCCGGACCCTGGTCGTCGCCACCGCGTTCGCCGACGAGGGCCCGACCCTCAAGCGCTTCCAGCCGCGTGCCCAGGGCCGCGCATTCCGTATCCGCAAGCGCACCAGCCACATCACCGTGGTCGTGGAGAGCCTGCCGGAGAAGGCAGCCGGCGGCCGTGGCCGCTCGCGTCAGCCGAAGAAGAAGGGAGCCTAGTAGTGGGCCAGAAAATCAACCCGCACGGCTTCCGTCTGGGCATCACCACCGACTGGAAGTCGCGGTGGTACGCCGACAAGCAGTACGCGGACTACGTCAAGGAAGATGTCGCGATCCGCAAGCTCCTCTCCACGGGGCTCGAGCGCGCAGGCATCGCGAAGGTGGAGATCGAGCGCACCCGTGACCGGGTTCGCGTCGACATCCACACCGCGCGTCCGGGCATCGTCATCGGTCGCCGTGGCGCCGAGGCCGATCGCATCCGCGGCGACCTGGAGAAGCTGACCGGTAAGCAGGTCCAGCTGAACATCCTCGAGGTCAAGAACGCAGAGTCCGAGGCCCAGCTGGTGGCCCAGGGCGTCGCCGAGCAGCTGAGCAACCGTGTGGCGTTCCGCCGCGCGATGCGCAAGGCGATCCAGTCGGCGATGCGTCAGCCGAACGTGAAGGGCATCCGGGTCCAGTGCTCGGGTCGTCTGGGCGGCGCTGAGATGAGCCGCAGTGAGTTCTACCGCGAGGGACGCGTGCCGCTGCACACGCTGCGCGCCGACATCGACTACGGACTCTACGAAGCCAAGACCACCTTCGGCCGTATCGGTGTGAAGGTGTGGATCTACAAGGGCGACATCGTCGGTGGACGTCGCGAGCTGGCTGCGGCCGCTCCGGCAGCCGAGGATCGCCGTCCGCGCCGGCCCAGCCGGCCCCGGCGTAGCGGTGCCTCGGGCACCACTGCGACGAGCACCGACGCCGCTCGCGCGGCCGAGGCCGCTCCCGCCGAGGCCACTGCTGGTGCGGCTGAGAAGCAGGAGGGCTAGGCCATGTTGATCCCACGTCGGGTCAAGCACCGCAAGCAGCATCACCCCAGCCTCAAGGGGCAGGCCAAGGGCGGCACCAAGGTGACGTTCGGCGATTACGGCATCCAGGCTCTGGAAGGCGCGTACATCACGAACCGTCAGATCGAGTCCGCTCGTATCGCGATCAACCGGCACATCAAGCGTGGCGGCAAGGTCTGGATCAACATCTTCCCGGACCGCCCGCTCACCAAGAAGCCGGCCGAAACCCGCATGGGTTCGGGTAAGGGTTCGCCCGAGTGGTGGGTCGCCCCGGTCAAGCCGGGTCGCGTGCTGTTCGAGATGACCTACCCGAATGAGGAGATCGCTCGCGAGGCCCTGCGCCGCGCCCAGCACAAGCTCCCCATCAAGACCCGGATCGTGACACGAGAGGAGCAGTTCTGATGTCTCTCGGAGTTGCTGCGAACGAGCTGCGCGAGCTCAACGACGCCGATCTGGTCGACCGCCTGAAGGAGTCGAAGGAAGAGCTCTTCAACCTTCGCTTCCAGATGGCCACCGGCCAGCTCGACAACAACCGCCGTCTGCGCACCGTGCGTCGCGAGATCGCACGTATCTACACCGTCATGCGTGAGCGTGAGCTGGGCCTGGCGTCGGGACCGGAAGGTGAAGACGCATGAGTGAGGACCAGAAAGTGACCGAAAACCAGGCTGCCGAGCGTAACCGCCGCAAGGAGCGGATCGGCTACGTGGTCAGCGACAAGATGCAGAAGACCATCGTGGTCGAGCTGGAAGATCGTAAGAGCCACCCGCTCTACAAGAAGATCATCCGGACCACGAGCAAGGTCAAGGCACACGACGAGAACGGCGATGCCGGCGTCGGTGACCGCGTGCGGATCATGGAGACCCGCCCGCTGTCGGCGACCAAGCACTGGCGTCTGGTCGAGGTGCTGGAGAAGGCCAAGTAAGCCGACTCCCAGCGAGATCGACACCCGAACGGCCCGTTCCCCTCTCGAGGGGGACGGGCCGTTTGTCGTGCCGGGGGTGCGTACGCCGTTCCCGTTGGTTCCCCCGATGGATTGACCGCGTCACCGGTGGATGTGAGGGTTGACCTGATGGCCGCGACCGATGCATCTCTCTCCGACAAACCGACGGAACATCCGGCTTGGGTGCGTCGGATCTTCGAATCCGACTCGGCCGAGCCGGATCTCGACCATGTCCGCCGGATAGGCGCGCGCTTCCTCGGCCTCGGCTTCATCGGCTACCCGATCGTCTCGTTCGCGGCGATCGCCTCCGCCGCCACGGTGACCGCCTCCTGGTGGGTTCCGCTGAGCATCCTGCTGTCCGTCGGGCCCGGAATCCTCCTGATTCTCTTCAGCTTCCGCCGGGGCGTGTCCTGGCTCGGCCCCCTGGCCCTGGCCACCTGGGGTGGCTATCTGTTGGCCATCGCGCTGTGGTTCCCGGCGTGGACCGGGACCACGCTTGCCGACCCGGAGGACGTGGCGCAGTGGATGATCGCGTTCTGCGGAATGCCGAGCATGGTGTTGATGCTCGTCAATGCCAGGCTCGGTGCGATCAGTCTCGTCGTGTCGTCCGTTGTCTCGCATGTCTCGCAGCAACTCGGGCGGTTCGGGGCGATCACCTCGGATCTGGTGTTCGAGATCGTGTGGTCGGTCGTGTTCACCGCGGTCTTCCTCGCGGTTGTCCTCGTGGCCGCCCGCACCGGACGGCATCTGGACGAGACCCGTGAGGAGACCTACCGGAACGCGGCGAATGTCGCGGCGGAGGCGGCCCGCGAGGTCGAGAAGGCACGGTTCGACGCCATCGTCCACGGCCGGGTGATCGCGTCCCTGCTCGCGGTGCAACCGGGCACACCGGATCACCGCCTCGCCGCACAGGCCCGCTCCGCTCTCGAGGAACTGGTCCGCGTGCCGACCGAAGGCGACGCCGAATTGGTGTCACGAGCGGAGACGCTCCGCCGGATCAGGTCGGCCGCCGCCGACGTCTCCGAGCGATTCGAGGTCCAGGTCCTCGGCGCTGCGGCCGACTCCGACGGTACGAGGGTCGCTCGGTGGGACCACGTCGACTATCCCGTGGAAGTCGTGCAGGCGGTTGTCGAGGCGATGTCCGAGGCGCTGCGCAACGTCGTCCGGCACGCCGGGCCCGATGCCGAGTGCGCGGTGATCGTGCAGCTCGCGCCGGAGGTGCTGAGCATGGCGGTCGTCGACAACGGCACCGGCTTCGATCCGGACTCGGTGGGCCCCGGTCGGGTCGGGATCGCGGTCAGCATCCGCGGCCGGATGTCCCGACTGCCCGGTGGCCACGCGCAGGTGCACAGTCGGCCGGGCCGTGGGACCACCGTCCAGATCGGGTGGGAGCGGTCGTGATCGGGGACCGGGCACGCCACCGGGACGCGGAGCGGGGAGCGGTCGTCAACGCCTTCGGCATCGGCTCGCGTCCGTTGTGGGTGACGATGGGAGCCTTCGGTTGCGGTTATCTCGCCGTCACCGTGTACGCCAACGCGGATGTGACCGGGGTGTGGCAGTGGGTCGGGATCATCGCCGGTTTCCTGTTCTTCGCAGCCGGCGCATTCCTGATCCTCGACGCGCCCGGCGACCCGTTGCCGGTGCCGACCACGGTGCTGATCGCAGTGCTGGCAGTCGCCGGGGTGACAGCCTCCCTGTTCTCGCTGCCGTTCCCGTTGACGCATGTCATGCAGACCGGCCCGTCCATTGGTGCGTCGGTCATCGTCCTCGCCTTCGTCGCGGTGCGCGGCCGACCACTGGCAGCGTGGAGCGCGAGCATCGTGATCTCGCTGGTGGCGACCGAGTGGGGGCATGTCGCGATCGGGGATGCGATGTGGGGTCTGGCGGTGACCCTGCCCGGCTACGCGATCATGATCATGGGCTCGTTGTTCTCGCTCATGCTGCGGCCGATGGCCCGGCAACTGTACGGGCTGCGTGAGGCCAACGAACGGCAGGCGGCGCGTGATGCTGCGGCGGCCGCGGCGGCCGAGGTTCGGAGCCGGCGCCTGGCAGCGCTCGACGAACGTGCCCGGCCGATTCTCACCCGCATCGCCGAGCGACAGGAGTTCAGTGCCGAGGAGGTCGCCGTCGCCCGCCTCATCGAAGCCCAGCTCCGCGACGGCATCCGAGCATCGGATCTCGACATGCCGGAGGTCCGGGACGCGGCGTGGCGTGCTCGGCAGCGGGGCGTGAAGGTGGTGCTGCTCGACGACGGCGGTCTGTCCGTCCTCGCCGAAGAGGAGGCCGCGCGGACTCGTGACCGGCTTGGTGCCGCGGTTGCCGAACTCCTTGCCGACGCCGAGAGCGGTCGCGTGACCGTTCGCATCCACCCGCCGGGTCGGAACACTCTGGCGTCGGTGGGGGTCGACACCGACGATCAGGTGGAACTGGTCGAGTTCACGACCGCGGGGGCAGCTCTTCAAGAGGCTTCGGCGGACCGGCGGTTGTCCAGATGAGCACGACGACACGGTCCCACAGCACCGTGGGTGCGGTGCGTGCGGCGCGTGTCGTCGATCGCGTTCGCCGAGGCCTGGGGCGCGGTATCCGCGAGGACTCTTCCGACCTCGACCGGCAGAAGCGGATCGGGTGCAGGTTCGTCGGGAGCGGACTCCTCGCCTTTGCCACCGTCATGATTCCGGTCGCCGTGATGCGAGCCGACCTCGCGGCATCCTGGTGGACGCCGGTGAGCTTTCTGCTGGTGGTCGTGCCCGCCGTTCTCTTGGTGGCCTCGACCTTCCTGACCGTTCCGCGAGCTCTGCTGGGACTGGTCTGTGCCTGCGCATTGGGTTATCTCGCTGCGACGCTCCTGTGGTTCCCGGCCTGGCTCGGTGAACCGGATGAGGAGGCCCGCTGGGCGGTGTGGCTGTTGCAGTTCCCGTCGGTGCCGAGCTTCGGACTGGTCGTCATGCTGCGCACCGGCCTGGCCGTGACTAACCTGGTCGTCGCCACCTTCGCCGTGCACGCCGCCAACCAGATCGCCCGCTACGGGGAGTTCCGTCCCGTCGAGTTGCTGAGTGTCCCGCTGTCCGCGGCGCTTGCAGGGGTGTTCCTGGCCGTGGCCTTGGCTGCGGTGCGCAACGTGCGTGCCCTCGACGCGCGGCACCCCGCAGTCCTTTCGATGACCGCGAGGGCCGCTGCCGGCGCGGCACAGGAGGCGGAGCGTTCCCGGTTCGCCGCCTTGATCCACGACCACGTGATCGCCACCCTCCTGGCCGTTCGGGAGGGGCCACCCGACCCGCGGCTCGCGGAGCAGGCGGCATCGGCGATCGACGAACTCGACCGCAGCACCGTACCGCCGTCAGAAGTCACGGCTCGGACCTTCGACTCGCGGATGGAGGAGACCGTCGCTTCGATGGGCGGGTTCGCCTCGTACACGCACGTCGTCACGTCACCCGGGGTGGGTTATCCGGCGCAGGTCGTGGAGGATGTGGTCGACTGCGTGGCCGAGGCCACCCGGAACTGTGTGCGGCATGCGGGCCCGGACGCGCGCTGCGAGGTCACCGCCGAGTTCGGGCGCGGCTTCGTGAAGGTGACCGTGGTCGATGACGGAGTGGGCTTCGATCCCGCCGTCGTCGATCCGAGGCGCTTCGGTATCGCGGTCGGCATCCGTGCGCGAATGGCCGGTCTGCCGGGCGGCAGCGCCGAGATCAAGAGCGCGCCGGGCCAGGGCACGGCCGTCACCGTCGAATGGAGGCGGCCATGAACTCGCATCCGATGCCCGAGGAAGCGATCGACCTCGACGCGACGACCGAGAATCTTTTCGGACTCGGCTCGCCGCTGCTCGTCAGAGCTCTCCTCGTCTTCGCGTTGATCTACGTGGCCGTGACCATCGGCGCCGGTTGGCAGATCCGATCGGTCGGCACCTGGGTCGCGCTGACGGCGGGTTTCGTCCTGTTCGTGGTGGCCACGTCTTTGCTCATGCGCTACGGCCGGACGACGCTGCCGTGGGGCACCGCAGCGGTGGTGACCGTCCTGACCGTCGCCGGACTCGCGATGTCGTTCTGGACTCTCTCGCTCGACACGTACCTGACCCTTCAGACCACGCCCGCGAGCTCGGCGTTGACGATCATCCTGGCCATGGTGGTGCTGTACCGGCGCCCTCTGTTCGCGTGGGTGGGGGCGTTCTGCGCCACTGGGCTGGCTGCGGTCACCGGGCAGATGATCGGCATCGGCTACGCGGTCGGGGCCGGCAACACCCTCTTCTGCTATCCCGTCCTGGTGCTGGCAACACTGTTCGGGCTCATGGCGATCCCGATGCCCGACCGCCTCCGCAGCCTTCGGGAGCAGGCGTTCGCGCAGGCGGCGGAGGAGGCCGCGACGGCGGCGTCGGCCGACGAACGGAGAAGGCAGCTCGAGCGTCTCGACGCGGGCGCACGTCCGATCCTGGAGCAGATCGTCGGCGGACACGAGTTCGGCCCCGAGGAGGCGCGCGACGTACGCCTGACGGAGGCGCAGCTCCGCGACACCATCCGCGCGCCCGGCTGGGACGCGCCGGAGGTGGCTGAGTCGGTGTGGGCCGTGCGTCGACGCGGCGTCTCCGTCCGGTTGCTCGACGACGGCGCCCTCGACGACTACGCGTCAGACGACCTCGGCGACGAATCCTCGCCCGGGAGCCTCGCACGGCGGATGCTCGTCGAAGAGTTGACCGCGGTCGAGTCGACCTCCGCCGCTCACGGCAGTGTCACCGCCCGCATCCTGCCGGCGGGACGGGACGTGCTCGCCTCGATCGTGGTCGACGTCGGCCTCCGCATGCGCCGGGTGGAGATCCACCGGGACTCCGGCGTCAGCGTGGACGCCACCCCGGTGGGAGATGTGGACACCTCGGGGACCGCCCCAGGTCCGGTCGCCCCGGCTTGAGGCGATCCGTCAGGGCTGCTGATCCCGGAGCCAGGCCAGGACGTCGCGCGTGACCGGTCGCGCGGCATCGGCGTACTCCGGATGCTTCTTCAGGAACGCCGCAACGAGGGGGCAGACCCCGACGATGACCAGCCCGCGCGACCGGGCGTCGTCGAGTGCTTCTCGAACCAGGATCGTCGCGAGTCCCCGGCCACCGAACTCCTCGGCGACCTCGGTGTGGAAGAAGACCCGCTCGGTGACCGCGCCGGTGTCATCGGAGCGGTCGCGGTACTCGGCGAAACCCGCGACGACACCGTCGGACGTCCCTTCGACGGTGATCTCGTAGCGCCGGGCCGAGCCGTTGTCGCGTACCGACGTGGTTGCACCGGTCTTGTCGGTGGTCTGCTCGTGTTGGGTCACGGTGTCACCTTGCCATGATCGGCCCCTCTGCGGACCACGGGAAGTTGATCCACTTGTCCGTCGTACGCCAGGTGTAGTCGGGAACCGTGATGGTGTACGGCTTCTTGTACAGAACGGCGCTGCGTACCTCCGCGACGCGGCCCTGCTCCTCACAGAAGTCGTTGACCAGCTTGAGAGTCTTCCCGGTGTCAGCCACATCGTCGACGACCAGCACCCGCTGGTCGGTCAATCCGCTCGACTCGAGCAGGGACGGCAGCATGACCGGCTCCGAGAGGGTCTCGCCGACGCCGGTGTAGAACTCCACGTTCAGCGAGATCATCAACTTGCAGTCCAGCGCGTATGCGATCGCGCCGGCGGGGATGAGGCCGCCGCGCGCGATGCCCAGGATGATGTCGGGCGCGAAACCGTCGTCGACGACCTGTTGGGCGAGCTCGCGGCAGGCGACGCCGTTGAGCTCCCAGGACAGGATCTCTCGCTCGGTGTCAGAAGGGGGCATGAGGAGACTGTCCCAGAGCACGGCCGGCGGCGCTGCGTTCGGGCCCGAAATCGGACATGTGTCCGCCAGTCGAGAGACACGACAGTCACCGGGTGATTGCCAACCCTGGGATGGATAGGCTGGTATGGGTCCGGGTCCGAAGCTCGGAGTCGCAGCGTAGGTAATCGACTGAAAGAAGAGATGCCCGTGGCCTCTGGTCAGCAATCCTCCGATGAGATGCGCCAACCTCGGCATCGGCGACCCGAAGACGATCTCCCGACGGACGATCGGCCGACGCCGGCAGCCGCCGAGAACGACCCGGACGCCGTTGCGGCGAAATTGCGGGAATGGCGCCTGGAGAACGAGCGGAGGAACGCAGCCACCGGCACGCGAGAGAGTACGACACCGGTTGTGGACGCAGCGACCACCTCGGAAGAGGACGAACCAGCGCATCTCGTGCATTCGGTGACGTCCGCTGGTCCGGGTGTCGAAACCGCACCCCAGACGAGTGCCCTCGACGGCAGCGATCGACCTGCCGAAGACGATCTGAAACTGCGGGATCATGCGCCTCAGCAGCCGGCGACGACTGTCGCGGGCGCGAGTCCTGCTGATGTTCGCGAGTCGGGACGCCTTGCACCGACCGGTGCGGCTGCGATCGATGTGAGGAACCTGCAGAAGCGCTTCAAGGACACTCTCGCCGTTCAGGACGTCAGCTTCACAGTGCCGGCCGGCAGTATCGTCGCGCTACTCGGACCCAACGGTGCCGGCAAGACGACCACTGTCAACATGCTGTGCACGCTCCTGAAGCCGGACGGTGGCTCGGCAACCGTGGACGGGCACGACGTCGTCGCCGAATCCGCCGCAGTCCGTCGGTCCATCATGCTGACGGGGCAGTTCGCTGCCCTCGACGAGGCGCTGACCGGGCGCGAGAACCTGATCCTGTTCGGTCGCCTGCTCGGGCTCTCCAAGTCTGCTGCCCGGGCCCGTGCAGACGAGTTGCTCGAGACGTTCTCGCTGGTCGAGGCCGGCGGCAAACGTGTCGGGCAGTACTCGGGCGGCATGCGGCGGCGTATCGACATCGCCTGCGGACTCGTCACCTCGCCGAAAGTGGTCTTCCTCGACGAACCGACCACCGGTCTCGATCCCCGCAGTCGTCTCGAGGTGTGGTCGTTGGTCGGACGACTCCGCGACGAGGGCGTCACCATCCTGCTCACCACGCAGTACCTCGAAGAGGCCGATGTCCTGTCCGACAACATCATTGTCATCGACAAGGGACGCGTGATCGCCCAGGGAACCTCTGACGAGCTCAAGGAGGCCACCGGCGCGGCGTACTGCGAGGTCACCCCCGCCCGTGCCGGTGATCTGCCGCGGCTGTTGGAGGTCCTGGCCGATCTCGTCCCGGAGGGCGCGGCGCACACCGACGACCACGCGGTCTCCGTTCCGGCGCCGCGCGGTACGGAGACGCTGGTGGAAGTCATCCGTCGCACCACCGAAGCCGAGATCGAACTCTCCGACGTCGCGATGCGACGCCCTTCGCTCGACGAGGTGTTCCTGGCGTTGACCGATCCCGATCGCAGCGGGAAGTAGGCGTCATGTCGGTGTCCGAAGTCGGCTCTTTGTCTGCGTCCACAGGCGTACCCGCAGAAGCCCGAACCCGCCCGCTGCAACAGTGGTGGGCGCTCACATTGCGTGGTGTCTCCAAGGTTTTCCGCAACGGTGAGTTCGTGTTCGCGTTCGTTTCCCCGGTCTTCCTCGCAGTGTGTTTCTATCTGCCCCTGAGTAGCCTGATGGATTCGTTCGGCGTGAGCTACGGACAGTTCTTGATGCCCATCATCGTGCTGCAATCCGTGGGCTTCGCCGCGTCGTCGGCCGCGATGCGCTCGTCTTTCGACGACACCCAGGGAATCAACACGCGTTTTCGCGTGCTGCCGATGCCGGTGGCGGTTCCGATGTGTGCGCGGCTGGCCACGAATGTGGCCCTGCTCGTCGTGTCCTTGATCTGCGCGACAGTTGCCTGCGCCGCCATCGGGTGGCGCCCGATGGGTGGACTCGTCGGCACAGTCGGTCTCTACACCGTGGCGTTCACCGTCGGTGTTCTCGTCGCCCTGCTGGCGGACGGGATCGGCCTGGTGGCAGGTAGTCCAGAGGCGACCAGTCAGGCCATGATGCTCCCGACCCTCATCCTGGGGATGATGTCGACCGGCTTCGTGCCCGTCTCGCAGTTCCCCGAGTGGATCCAGCCGTTCGTCCGCAACCAACCCATCTCGCAGTTCGTGAACGTGATGCGAGCCACCGATTACGGGGCCCTGAGCTGGGAGATCCTCCAACCGACGATCTGGTGGTGCATCGGTCTTCTGGGAATCGCCGTGCTCCTCCTCGTGATGGGTAGCCGGAAGGGGCGTTCATGAGTGCGCCTCATGCCGACGGCGGCGCAACGTCGTTGCAGAGCGAGCCGTCGACGATGCAGGGAGATGTCGGTTCCGTAGGTGCCGGCGCGGTCAGCGTCCACCCCGAAGCCTCGATCCGCGCTTGGTGGAGCCAGAGCCTCGCACTGACCGGGCGCCAGTTGCTCGTCTTCGTACGTGACGTCCCGACGCTTCTCCAGTCGCTGATCGTTCCCGCTTTGAGCATGCTGATGTTCAAGGTCGTGCTCGGCGACGCCATCGGACGAGCAACCGGCCAGGACAGCGCCTACGGCACGGTTCCGCTGGTGATCCTCGTCGGCGCGATGTTCGGGTCGATCGCTTCGGCGACACGACTCAACCGGGAACGGTCGACCGGGCTGCTGGCCCGCTTGTACGTCCTGCCGATCAACAGGGGCGCCGACCTCACCTCCCGCGTGGCCGCGGACTTGACCCGAGTGCTGGTCACGACGCTGCTGCTGCTGGCCGCCGGGCACCTGATCGGCTTCCGTTTCACGCAGGGCGTCGGACCGGCCATCGGCTTGGTTCTGGTCGCGTTGGCCTACGGTGCGGCGTTCGGCATTATGACGCTGGCGCTGGCCGTCAACGCGGCACCGGGGGCGCCGATCGTGCCGTACCTGGGTCTCTTCTCGAGCCTGTTGATGTTCTTCAACTCGGGGTTCTCGCCACTGAGCGCGTACCCGGATTGGTTGCAGCCGATCGTGGCGAACCAACCGATGACGCCGGCCATCGATCTGATGCGAGCGCTGGCGGTCGGAGGCCCGATCGCGGAGAACCTCCTCAAGGTGAGCATCTGGACGGTTGCGCTGCTGGCGCTGTCGATCTACCCCGCGCTGCGCGGATACCGGAAGGCCGCGACCGCCAGGTGAGGCCATCATCGACCGGTCGTTCGCATCCGATAACGTGTTGTGCGTCCGATCGGTGGGTACACCGGCGAGTAGAGCAGGGTTCGAGGCACGCGCCGCAGGCTGGCCAACGTCTTCGAACGCACGGTCTCGACTGTTCTCGGTGTCGGTTTCGGATCCGCTGATCTGGTGAAACCGGATATGAACACGGCGAGCCGCCCTGCTCGCACGTAAACGCGTGGAAAGCTGGATGCCATTGTCGAATGTAACGCTGAGGAGGGTTCGGGCCGATTAACAGAAGTGGTGCCCGCTCGTTTGCTGGAGGGATTTTCCGGGCATTTCCGTGTGTGCCACAAACGCAACCTGGAGAAACAGCCTAGTTTTGGTGTTTGTGGGACGAAATCTATCGGGCGTATCAGGTCTAATCGATAGAACCGAGGCAGTCGAAGCAGTGAGGAGTGTCAGCGTCCGTGGCGACCGCCGATAACAGCGACAGCGCGAACGTTGTCGGAGAAAACACCACTGAAGTCCTGCCTCTCACCGCGGCACAGCGAGGAATGTGGTTCGCAGACACCTTGTCGCCGGACTACTCGGTGAACATCGCGCAGTACGTCGACATCCGCCACGAACCCGGTGGTCTCGACATCGACCTGCTCGAACGATGCTGCGTCGAAGTCGGCAAGGCCATTGAATCGCCGTACGTTCGGCTCACCGAGGTGGACGGGGTCCCGGCACAGTACGTCGACCTCGATTTCGACCAGCATGTGAAAATCCTCGATTTTCGTGATGCAGACGATCCCGTGGGCGCCGCGATGTCGTGGATGCAAGCTGAGTACCGCCGTCCGGTCGACCTCCAAGCCGACCAGTTGATCGTGATCAACTTCCTCTTGGTCGCGGATGACCGGACGTTCTGGTACAACCGCGCCCACCACATCATCATCGACGGGTACGCAGCGCTGTCGATCATGCGACGCACCGTCGACCGCTACAACGCCATCCGGCGCGGTGAAGAGCCGAAGGACAGGACACCGGCCACGATGGCCGAGATCGTGGCCTACGAGGACACGTATCAGGCCAGCAGCCGCCGCGAGACCGATCGCGAGCACTGGTTGTCGCGTGTATCGGATCTTCCCGAACGGGTGACCCTCGCCCACGGTGCGGGCACCGCTCCGCTCTCGTTCGACAATGTTGTGGCGGGTGGCGACCTGCCGGTCGCCCAGCAGCAGCGCCTCGAGTCGCTCGCCACCGAGTTCAACAGCTCGCTGGCCGTTCTCATGTCGGCGGCCTTCGGTGCCTTCCTCTCGCGGATGACCGGCTCCGACGACATCGTGATGACGCTGCCGGTGACGGGGCGGACCACCGCGAAGATCAAGGCCTCCGGCGGCATGGTCTCGAATATGCTTCCGATCCGATTGCGGAACGTCTCCGCGAGCACGGGCCGGGAACTGGTCGCTGCGGCCCAGCTCGAGCTGACCGGCGCGCTTCGTCATCAGCGGTACCGATCCGACGACATCCGCCGCGACGCCGGATTCGAGGCGAACTCGGTCTCGTTCGGCCCGACCATCAACATGGTCTTCTTCGACGACCCGGTCGCCATCGACGGCACGTCGATGGACTACCGAATCCTGACCTCGGGCATCCTCGAGGACCTGCTGATCAACCTGTACCAGTCGAGCCCCGAAGCGCCTCTCGTCGTCGATCTGCACGGCAATCCGTATCTGTACTCCGAATCCGAGATCGCGTCGCATCATCGCCGGTTCCTGGCTTTCGTCGAGCACCTCTTCGACAACGTAGACGCCCCTATCGACTCGATGCCGGTCCTGCTCCCGGGTGAGGACGCCGAACTCGATCACTTCGAACGCGGGGCGCGCACCGACTGGACCGCGGCGCAGGCCGGCAACCATACGCTTCTCGATCTGTTCGCCGCGCGGGTGGCCGAAAGCCCTGATGCGGCAGCGATCGTCACCGACGACGCCGAGTTCACCTACCGCGAGTTCGATGCGCGAAGTCGCGAACTCGCAGCCGCCCTGGTCGAGGCGGGCGTTCGACCCGGTGACAAGGTGGCCGTGCTGATCGAACGCGGCGTGGAGCAGGTCATCGCCGTGTACGCGACGCTGATGGCAGGCGCCGCATACGTACCGGTCGACGTGGAGCAACCCGAAGACCGTCGGAGCCTGATCCTCGACACCGCGAAACCCACCGTGGTGATCGACCGCGAGTTCCTCGCGAACGCCGGTTCCTCGGCGACAGACGTATCGCCTCGCCGGCTCCCGGTGGACGAGGGGAACATCCGTCCGGAGTCGGCCGCGTACGTGATCTTCACGTCCGGCTCGACCGGAGTCCCGAAGGGCGTGCAGGTCTCGCACGGTTCCGTCGTCAACCGGCTGGCGTGGATGCAGGACCACTACCGCATCGACGATTCCGACGCCGTTCTTTACAAGACGCCGATCACGTTCGACGTCTCGGTCTGGGAGTTGTTCTGGCCCTTGCAGATCGGCGCGCGAATGGTGGTTGCCCGCGCCGGAGGGCACCGGGATCCGGCTTACCTCCGCGACACCATCGTCGAGCGCGGGGTGACCACGCTCCACTTCGTGCCGTCGATGCTGGATGTGTTCGTCGAGGCGGCGGCGACCGGCGACCCGGCAGTCCCGTCCACGGTCCGACGGGTCTTCACCTCCGGTGAGGCGCTGCCGACGAATCTCGCGACACAGGTCGTCGAACACTCGGATTCCGAGTTGGTGAACCTCTACGGTCCCACCGAAGCCGCGGTCGACGTCACCGAGTATCGCGTCGGCGGTGGGGAAGTCCACATGCCCATCGGGCGACCGGTGGCCAACACCGACACCTATGTGCTCGACTCCCGGCTCCGTCGGGTGCCCGTCGGAGTGGTCGGCGAGTTGTACCTCGCCGGTGCACAGCTCGCGGACGGATATCTCGGCCGTGGCGGGCTGACGGCCGAGCGGTTCGTGGCCAATCCGTTCGACGCCGGCACCCGGATGTACCGGACCGGAGATCTGGTGCGGTGGAACGCGACCGGGATGCTCGAGTACCTGGGGCGCACCGATTTCCAGGTCAAGATCCGTGGACAGCGCGTCGAGCTCGGCGAGATCGAGTCCGTGCTGCTGGCCGAGGGATCGGTCTCCGCTGCCGTGGCGATCGTCCGCACCGACACGGGAGGCGCCGCAGTCGTCGCCTATGTCAAACCCCGTGACACCACGATCCCGGCCGAGGTCATCGTCGACCGGCAGATGCGTGCCGCGCGCAACGGCCTTCCGGGACACATGGTTCCGTCCGCGGTGGTCGTTCTCGAGAGCTTCCCGGTGAATGCCTCTGGCAAGCTGGACCGACGCGCGCTCCCCGCGCCCGCTTCCACCACCACTGCCGAGCGCGTCTACGTCGCTCCCCGGTCGGAGATCGAGGAGAAGGTGGCCGAGATCGTCGGTGACGTCCTCGGTGTCGAGCGGATCGGCATGCGGGACAACATCTTCGCTCTCGGAGCCGACTCCCTGGCAGCGGCCCGGCTGGCGTCGAGGCTGCGTAAGCAGTACTCGCGGGCGGTCGCGCTGGGCGACATCTTCAACAGCAACGACGTCGGCGAGCTGGCCGCCGCCATCGCCGATGCCGCGGTGGTCGAGGCGCGGCCGCCGCTGCGTCGGGGAACGCGGCCGGAGACCATCCCGGTCTCGTACTCGCAATCCCGCCTCTGGTTCATCAACCGGATGGACCCGTCGTCGGGGACCTACAACATGCCCGGGGCGGTGCGTATGCGCGGCGACGTCGATGTCGACGCCCTGCGCGCGGCGGTCCGAGACGTGGTCATCCGGCATGAGCCGCTGCGTACCCGCTTCCCGTCGATCGACGGCGAGCCGATCCAGGAGATCGTCGACGTCGCCGACGTCGAGGACCAGGTACGGCTCAGTGTCCACACCACGACCGAGGCCGATCTCCTCGACGCGGTCGCCACACAGGCCGCGGCCGGTTTCGACCTCGTCTCGCAGGTGCCCTTCCGTGCCTCCCTGTTCGAGACTCCCGCTGACGGGCACGTGCTCCTGGTGGTCCTCCATCACATCGTCGGCGACGGCGCGTCGCTGCGCCCCCTCATCGTCGACCTCCTCGCCGCCTACGGGGCCCGGGTCAACGGACTTGCGCCGGCCTGGGAACCGCTGCCCGTCCAGTACGCCGACTTCGCGGTGTGGCAACGCGACACTCTCGGTTCGGCCGACGACGAGAATGCCCGGATGGCACGTGAGCTCGCCTATTGGAGCGACCAGCTCGCCGGCCAGCCCGAACTGCTGGCCCTTCCCACCGACCGGCCCCGTCCTCAGATCCCCACGGGGAGAGGCGGTTACGTCGACGCCGAGATCTCGCCCGAGCAGTTCGCGAAGATCCGCTCACTGGCCGGACGTTTCGGCGTCACCACGTTCACCGTTCTGCATGTGGCCTTGGCGGCCGTCCTCGGCCGGCTCGGTGACACCGATGACGTGTCCATCGGTACCGCGGTCGCCGGGCGCGACGAACCCGAACTCGCCGACCTCGTGGGCATGTTCGTCAACACCGTCGTCCTGCGGTTGAACATCCGCCCGGGTGATTCGGTCGCCGAACTGTTGGAGCGTGCACACCGTGTACGTACCGGTGCGCTGGAGTACTCCCAGGTGCCGTTCGAGATGGTGGTCGACGAGGTGTCGCCCAGCAGGTCGCGTGCCCACAGCCCGTTGTTCCAGGTCGGTTTCACCTTCCAGCGCGACTCGTCGGCCGTTCTGGCTCAGACGGGGGAGTTCGACGTACTCGACATCCGGATCCCGTCCGCGAAGTACGATCTGTCGGTGACCGCCACCGAGTTCGCCGGCGCCGGTTCCGAACGCGTAGCCCTCGAATTCTCTTACGCCACGGATCTTTTCAATCGCTCGACGGTGGAGTCCATGGCCGAGGCGCTGATCATGCTGCTCGATCAGATGACGTCCACCCCCACCGAGGCGATCGGCCGGTTCGACATCGTGCCCGCTGCCGAGGTGCGGGAGCTGACCACGGAGCCCGCCGGTCGGACACCGGTCGTGTTCGCCGATCTGCTGGCGACGTGCCCGCCCGGTTCGGCGACGCCGGTACTCGTCGCCGGCGAGAAGATCACCCCGGATGTCTTCGATGCTCGGACCAATCAACTTGCACGAGAATTGATCTCACGCGGGATCGGACCCGGCGACGTCGTCGCCATCAGCGCTCGCCGTTCGGCGCGCTCGGTACTGTGCACCATCGCTGTGATCCGTTCCGGCGCAGCCTTCGTCACGATCGATCCCATGCACCCGGCCGAGCGTCGATCGGCGATGGTGAGCGACAGCGGCGCGCGCGTCGGACTGGCCACCGCCGAAGCCGGGGTCGACGCGATCGACAGCGGTGCGGAGTGGATCATCGTCGACGACAGCGAGACCGAGTTGCGTCTCGCCGGGCACCCCATCGCTCCGATCGGAGTCGATGAACTCGTCCGGCCCACACGCGTCGACGAGATGGCGTACCTCATCTACACCTCGGGTTCGACGGGCACGCCCAAGGCGGCCGCCGTGAGCCATCGCGGTCTGGCGAACATGATGGCGAATCAGCGCGAGATCCTGAGGCTCGACGAGACCTCGCGGGTGCTGCATGTCGCGTCCCCGAGCTTCGATGCCTCGGTCTTCGAGCTGACGATGGCGCTCGGGTCGTCCGCTCAGCTGGTCGTCGCCGACCCCGACACCTACGCCGGCGACCAGCTCGAGCAGCTGATCGCGGAATCCGGTGTGACACATGCGGTCATGACGCCGTCGGCACTGGCGACCCTGGAACCGGCAGCGGTGCCGTCGCTGACCACGGTGCTGAGTGCGGGCGAGGCATGCCCGCCAGAACTGATGCGCCGCTGGGTGTCCGCGGGTCGCCGGTTCTTCAACCTCTACGGCCCCACCGAGACGACCATCTGGGCCACCGCGGACGGACCGTTCTCGCCCGCCGACGACATGACGATCGGAACGGCGGTACCCGGAGTCGGGGCCCTCGTCCTGGATCGCGGACTGCGGCCGACCCCGGCCGGGGTCGTCGGCGAGCTCTACCTCGTGGGCGATCAGCTGGCCATCGGTTACCTGGGCCGCCCCGGTCTGACCGCCGAGCGGTTCATCGCGAACCCGTACTCGAACGGGACGCGGATGTACCGGACGGGTGACCGGGTCGTCCGTCGTGCCGACGGGCGGTTGATCTATCACGGCCGCGACGATTTCCAGCTGAAGGTGCGCGGACTCCGCATCGAGCTCGGTGAGGTCGACAACGCATTGATGTCCCACCCGGACGTCGCCAATGCGGTCAGCCTCGGTGTGCCCGGACCGGCCGGCGAAGACGTCCTGGTCGCATATGTGACCGCGACCGACGACCGCTCGCCGATGCCCGAGGCGTTGACCGAGCACGTGACGCAGCTCCTGCCGCGCTACATGGTCCCGCACACGATCGTCGTGGTCGACTCCTTCGAACTGACCAACGTCGGCAAGATCGACCGCACCAAGCTGCCGCCGGTCGACTTCAGCGCGAGCAAGGACTTTGTCCCGCCGCGGACGCAGCTCGAGGCCATCGTCGCCGAGGTCTTCGCCCAGGTACTCGGGGTCGAGCGGGTCAGCGTGCACGACGGCTTCTTCGAGATGGGTGGCAACTCGCTGTCGGCCACCAAGGTGTCCGCACGTCTGTCGGCGGCGCTGGACCGGCAGGTCCCGGTGAAGGCGATCTTCGAGTCCGCAGATGTGGCCCGGCTCGCCGAATACATCACCAACAGCCTCTCCGGTCACTCGGCGGTCCCGCTGATCGCGCGTCAGCGCGCCGAGATGGTCCCGGTGTCCGCCGTTCAGCGCGGCATGTGGCTGCTCAGCCGTGCCGATCCGGAGTCCCCGGCCTACAACGTCGCCCTCGCTCTCGAGCTGCGCGGCCGACTGGACGTCGACGCACTGCGCGCCGCGGTGGACGACCTGCTCCGCAGGCACGAATCGCTGCGGACCAGCTACCCGATGATCAACGGCGAACCGATGCAGATCATCAGCCCACCCGACGAGGTCGCCGGCCTCGACGTGACCCCGGTACAGGTCTCGGGGAGCGTGGCCGACGCCATCGCGGCCGTGACCGGCCGCGGGTTCGACATCACGACCGCCCCGCCGGTCCGCCTCGCCCTGCTGCGTGTCGACGAGGACGAGCACGTGGTCGTCTTCGTCGTGCATCACATCAGCGCCGACGGCGCCTCGATGGCGCCGCTGGCCCGCGATCTGATGATGGCCTACGCAGCCCGCCACGAAGGGCTCCCGCCGACGTGGGCGCCGCTACCGGTCCAGTACGCAGACTTCACCCTGTGGCAGGCCGAACGGCTGGCGACGACCGACGACGAGGGCGTCACCGAGGCGCAACGCCAGCTCGACTATTGGATCGACCGCCTGTCCGGGGCCCCCGAGACCATCGATCTGCCGACGGATCGGCCCCGGCCGAGGACGCCGTCGTACGTCGGCGATCAGGTCGAGTTCGAGATCCCCGAGGATCTGGCGCGATCCCTGGAGTCCGTCGCACGCGCGAACAACACCACGATGTTCATGGTCACCCATGCCGCCTACGCGGTGCTGTTGTCGCGTCTGAGCGGACGCAACGACCTCGTGATCGGCACGCCGTACGCCGGACGTGGCGAACAGGCGCTCGACGAGGTGGTGGGCATGTTCGTCAACAGCCTCGCGTTGCGGACCCGGATCGACCACGGGGAGAAGTTCAGCGATCTGCTGTCCCGGGTGCGTCGTGATGACCTCGCCGACATGGCCAACACAGACGTCGCTTTCGAGACGATTGTCGCGAAGATACTGAGTGCGCCGACGACGTCCCACAACCCGTTGTTCCAGGTGATGTTCGCCTTCCAGAACATCGACTTCCCGTCGCTCGAACTCGGCGACGTGGTCGTGTCACCGGTGGCCGAGGGGATCATCCCGGCCAAGGTCGATCTGCAGTTGAACCTGTACCCGAACGACCCGGCAGCGGCGGGACACAATCCGGGAGCCGGCGCGATGAAGGCGCAGCTCGTCTACGCCACCGATCTCTTCGACCGGTCCACGATCGAGACCGTGGCGCAGCGATATCTCGGAATCCTCGAGGCCGTCGCCGCCGACGCCGAGTGTATCGTCGGGGACATCGTGATCCTCACCGCTGATGAGCAGGCCGAAGCTGTCGATCCGGTTGCGGCAGACATTCGGCTCACCGATCTCGTCACCATCGCCGGCGACACCGATCCCGGGGCGATCGCCGTGGAACACGACGGCGTGAGCGTCGACTTCGGTCAACTGGCGGACATGGTGAGAGCAATGGCGGCCGCCCTTCCGGGATCAGACTCCGACGCCACGCTCACGATGGCACTGATGAGTGTGGTGCCCAGTCTGGCCGCAGGTGGTCCGGCCGCGCTCGACGAGGTTCTGAGCGGCCTGCGCTCCAACGCCTCCGCGATCATCGATCTGTCCACCGCTTCAGAAGGAAACAACAGGACGTGACCGTCGACTCTGACGCCGCTGACATCTCGCGTGGTTGGGGCGCTCGGCCGTCCACCCTGCAACTGATCGCACATGCCGCGTCGGTCGCTCCTGCGCAGACCGCGTTCGAGGGCAAGTCCGGCCCGGTCCCGTTCGCCGCACTGAACGCGACGGTCTCGATGACCGCGGGAGTTCTCGCGGCGCAGGGGATCGACACGGAGGCGGCGGTGGGAGCCGCCGTCACCGGTCAGTTGTCGTTGGCAGGACTCGCGCCGAACGAGATCGCCACGACGACGAGTCGCGTCGTCGAGCAGATCCGGACCGCGGCGTGGGCACTGGCCGGAACCTCCGATTGGGAGTCGCTGCCGGGTCTGTTCCGCTCTGCCGCGCATCGGTTCGCGGATCGCGTCGCGGTGTCGGCGTCGGGCCGGTCGCTGTCCTATGGCGAGCTCGATGCTCGCTCGGACGCGGTGGCCGCCGGGCTCGCCGCCCGCGGGGTCGCCGCCGGTGACCTGGTCGGCATCGCCACCGCCCGGACGGTCGACCTCATGTCCGCGATCCTCGGTGTGATGAAGGCCAGGGCCGGGTACCTGCCGCTGGATCTGGGTAACCCGGTCGAACGCCTGTCGTTCATCGTCGCCGACGCCGAGGTGGCGGTGGTCATCAGCGATGCGTCGTCGGCCGATCACGCCCTGTGGGATCGCCTCCCGGACGGGGCCCTGGTGGTGGACGTCGAGGCACTCGCAACCGAGTCGGTCACGGCCGCGAACCCGGTTCGGGTGCCGGCGGACGCGCGGGCATACGTCATCTACACCTCGGGGTCGACCGGGCGGCCGAAGGGCGTCGAGATCACCCATCGTGACGTCGTCACCCTGATCAACGCCGCGGCAGACGATTTCAAGTTCTCCGCGTCGGACGTGTGGACGATGTTCCATTCGTATGCGTTCGACTTCTCGGTGTGGGAGATGTGGGGCCCACTGCTGTCCGGGGCTCGGCTGGTGGTCATCGATCGCGACCTGGCGCGGGATCCACGAGCATTCCTGGACGTCCTGGTGACCGAACAGGTGACGGTGCTGAGTCAGACCCCGTCGGCGTTCTACCAGTTGATCGACGCCCGTCGGGGCGATCGGCGCGAACTGGCGTTGCGGTATGTGGTGTTCGGCGGCGAGGCGCTGAGTTTCGACCAGGTCCGCCGCTGGTACGACGAGAACCCGTCCGATACCGCGCAGCTGGTGAACATGTACGGCATCACCGAGACCACCGTGCATGTGAGTTTCCGTGCGCTCGACCGGGATTCGGTTGCCAGCACCGACGCGTCCCTGATCGGCCGACCGCTGACCTCGCTGGGTATCCACATTCTCGACGAGCGATTGAACCCGGTACCGCAGGGCGTGCCGGGCGAGATCTATGTGACCGGAGGCCAGTTGGCCTCCGGCTACCTGAAACGACCGAGTCTGACGTCCTCGCGATTCGTCGCGAACCCGTTCGCCGATGACGGCTCCCGGATGTACCGGACCGGCGACCGCGCCCGGCGGGTCGGTGACGACATCGAGTATCTGGGCCGTAACGATGCGCAGGTCCAACTGCGCGGTTTCCGGATCGAATTCGGTGAGATCGAGGCGGCGTTGCTGGCCGCGATGCCGGAGGCGGCCGCAGCAGCCGCTCGGGTTATCGAGGACCCGGATCGTGGTGACCAGCTGGTCGGTTACCTCGTGGTGGCTCCCGGCGAGGACGTGGACGCCGCCGCGGTCCGGTCGGCGATGGCCGCACAGGTGCCCGGGTACATGGTTCCCGACGCAATCGTCGGCGTGGAACGCCTGCCGCTCACCGCGAACGGGAAGCTGGACCGAAAAGCACTGCCCAAGCCTGTTTTCGAGTCCGGCGTCGAGTACGTGCCGCCGGCGGACGACACCGAACGCGCGCTCGTCGACGTGTTCACGGCGGTGCTCGGTCTCGAGGACATCAGCGTCACCGAGTCCGTGTTCGACGTCGGCGGCAACTCGCTGATCGCAGCCCAGATCGTGGGTCGGGCGTGTGAGGTCCTCAACGTCGACCTCAACATGCGCGATCTGTTCGATGCACCCACCGTCCGCGGCCTGGCAGCCCGGGTGAAGGATGCGGCGCCCGGTCTCGAGCCGATCACTCCCGCCGATCCCCGCCCGGATGTCATCCCGCTCTCGTTCTCCCAACAGCGGATGTGGTTCATCAACCAGTTCGACCCGACGCTGCCGACATACAACATCCCGGTCCTGCTCCGGATCACCGGACATCTCGACGTCGAAGCGTTGCGTACCGCCGTCGTCGACGTGATCGCCCGCCAGGACGTTCTGCGAACGGTGTTCCCGGCCGCCGACGGTCGGCCGAACCAGGTCATTCTGCCGCTCGCACAGGCCGCATCGGTTCTCGACTGGACGGTCACCGACTCGCCGGAGGTCTTCGAGTCCGCGGTCTCGGCCGGTTTCGACGTCACCGAGCAGATGCCGATCCGAGTCGCTGTGCTGCGCACCGACACCGACGAGACCATCCTCGGCGTGGTGGTGCACCACATCGCGGCCGACGGCGAGTCGATGCGGCCGCTGGTCGCCGACCTCCTCACCGCCTACACCTCGCGGGTCGAGCACCGCGCGCCCGACTACGCACCGCTCGAGGTGCAGTTCGCCGATTATGCGCTCTGGCAACATCGCGTTCTCGGCGACGCGACCGACCCGACTTCGTTGGTCGCGGGTCAGCTGCGCTTCTGGACGGAGCGGTTGGCCGATCTCCCCGACGTCATCGACCTACCCACCGACCGGGAGCGGCCTCGCGTCGCGACCAACCGCGGTGACCAGGTGGCCTTCGACGTACCCGCCGAAGTGGTCGCACGCGTCGAGGACATCGCCCGGATCAGCGGCGCCACACCGTTCATGGTCGCCCACGCCGCACTGGCCGTGCTGCTGTCACGGGTGGCCGCCACCGACGACGTGGCCATCGCCACGCCGATCGCCGGTCGCACGCATGCCGTGGTGGAGCCGCTGGTCGGCATGTTCGTCAACACTCTCGTCCTTCGCACGGGTGTCGATGCCGGCAAGTCATTCCTCGACTTCCTCGAGGAGGTGCGGGCCGCCGATCTGGACGCCTTCGCCAACGGCGACGTCCCGTTCGAGACACTCGTCGAAACCCTTGCGCCAGTGCGCAGTGAGGCATTCGCACCGCTCGCGCAGGTGATGCTGTCGTTCGATCCCGCGCGGTCGGCCCACAAGCTGGACGCGACGATCGGCGGACTGCAGTTCACCGAGATCGATCCGCCGGTCATCCCGGCGCAGTACGACCTGACGGTCGGTCTGCATTCCCTCGACTCCGCTGGGTGGTCCGGCACGGTCACCTTCGCCACAGATCTGTTCGATCCGTCGACGGCCGCGCTCATCGGGCGCCGATTCGTACGGCTGCTCGATGCCCTGACCTCGACGCCACGGATGTCGGTCGGAGACGCGCCACTCATCTCCGAGGACGAGACTTCGACCGTCGCGTCCCTGGAGTCTGGTTCGCCGACGATCGATTCGGCCACGTTCGGCGGACTTGGCTCGTTGGCTGATGGGTTGTCGCGTGCGGTGGCGGCGTACCCGGGTCGTGATGCGTTGGTGTTCGGGGATCGGACTGTGTCGTTCGGTGAGTTCGGTGCTCGGGTGTGGGGGCTGGCGCGTGAGTTGATCGCGGTTGGTGTGGGGCCGGATGTTGCTGTGGCTGTGGTGATTCCGCGGTCGGTGGAGTTGCTGGTCGCGGTTCATGCGGTTGTTGCTGCTGGTGGGCAGTATGTGCCGGTGGATCCGGATGCGCCTGCTGATCGTGTGGAGTACATGTTGGCGACGTCGGGTGCTTCGCTGGTGCTGGTGGCCGGCGGGTTGCCGGTGCCGGCTGCGGTGGCGCAGGTCGATGGTCTGTCGGTGCGTGAGGTGGATGCGTCGGGTTCGTTCGATGCCGGTGTGGGGCCGGTGTCGGATGCGGATCGTCGTGCGCCGTTGAGTGTCGATGATGCGTTGTACACGTTGTTCACGTCGGGATCGACGGGGCGGCCGAAGGGTGTGACGGTGTCGCATCGGTCGGTGCTGAATCGGCTGGCGTGGATGGATGCGTGGTATCCGGTGTCGGGGTCGGATCGGGTGTTGCAGAAGACGCCGGTGACGTTCGACGTGTCGGTGTGGGAGTTGTTCTGGCCGTTGGTTGCCGGGGTTCCGTTGGTGATCGCGGAGCCGGGTCGTCATGGTGATCCGGAGTATCTGCGCGAGGTGATCGTCGATCGTTCGGTGTCGGTGGTGCATTTCGTGCCGTCGATGTTGTCGGCGTTTGTCGACGTGTTGGGTGATCGGCTCGGCGGGTTGACGTCGCTTCGGTACGTGTTTGCTTCGGGTGAGGCGTTGGCGCCGGCGGTGGCGGGCGGGCTGTTGTCGCGGTTGCCGGGTGTGGGTTTGCACAATCTGTACGGGCCGACCGAGGCTGCAGTTGATGTGACGGCGTATTCGGTGCAGGTCGGTGATGCGGTGGTGCCGATTGGTTCTCCGGTGCCCAATACGGTGACGCGGGTGTTGGATTCGCGGTTGGCGCGGGTTCCGGTGGGTGTGCCGGGCGAGTTGTATCTCGGTGGTGTGCAGGTGGCGCGGGGGTATGCGGCGCGGCCGGATCTGACCGCTGAGCGTTTTGTTGCTGATCCGTTCGGTGGGCCGGGGGAGCGGTTGTATCGGACCGGGGATCTGGTGCGGTGGAATGCCTCGGGTGAGTTGGAGTATCTGGGGCGTACCGATTCCCAGGTGAAGTTGCGTGGGCAGCGGCTGGAGTTGGGTGAGGTCGAGGCTGCGGTGGCGGCGGCGCCGGGTGTGGTGCATGCGGCGGCGGTGGTGGCCGAGTCTGGTGGTGGGCAGCAGTTGGTGGCGTATGTGGCGCCGGCTGATGTGGATGTGGATGTGGTTGCCGAGTCGGTGGCGTCGGTGTTGCCGGGGTATATGCGTCCGTCGGTGTGGGTGCGGTTGGATGTGATGCCGCTGACGTCGTCGGGCAAGGTGGATCGTAAGGCGTTGCCTGCGCCGGTGTTCGAGGCTGTCGAGTATGTGGCTCCGGCTTCGGATGCCGAGGAGCGGGTTGCGGCGGTGTTTGCGACTCTGCTTGATGCCGAGCGGGTTTCGGTGACCGAGTCGTTCTTCGATTTGGGTGGTAACTCGTTGTCGGCGATGCGTTTGGTGGCGCGGGTGTCGGATGCGTTGGGTGTGCAGGTCGGTATCCGTGATGTGTTCGATGCGCCGTCAGTGCGGGATCTGGTTGCCGCGGTGGCCGATCGTCGTCCTGCTCTGCCGCCGGTGAGCCGTGTCGAGTCTCGGCCCGAACGGATTCCGTTGTCGTTCGCCCAGCAGCGCATGTGGTTCATCAACCAGATGGAACCGGAGCTGGCGACATACAACATCCCGGCCGTGTTCACGCTGTCCGGCGAGGTCGACGTCGACCTCTTGCGGACGGCGACCGCTGACGTCGTCGCCCGACACGAAATCCTCCGGACGACCTTCCCGGCCGTCGACGGGGAGCCGTACCAGCAGATCGCCGCGCCCGCAGATGCTGCCGAACGCCTGGACTGGCGGGTCGTGGCGAGCGCCGACGAACTCGCGACCGACATGCGTCGCGGGTTCGATGTCGCGCACGAGTGGCCCCTGCGTGCCCGCGTTCTGCTCACCGGTGACGGGCAGGCGACCTTCGCCCTCGTCGCCCATCACATCGCATTCGACGGTCAGTCGTTCGGTCCGCTCGCGACCGATCTCTTCGCCGCTTATGAAGCGCGAAGCCGCGGCGCGGCACCGGATTTCGCGCCCCTCGACATCCAGTTCGCCGACTACGCCCTGTGGCAGCGCGAGGTACTCGGCGCGCCCGAGGATCCGAATTCGGTCCTCGGCGGACAACTCGCCTACTGGCGAGACCGACTCGCAGGACTCCCGGATGTCCTCGAACTGCCCGCCGACAGGCCCCGGCCGCTCGTCGCCAGCCACCTGGGCGACGTGTTCACCTTCGACATCCCCGCCGACATCGGCCGCCGCGTCGATGCCATCGCCACCCGGCACGGCGCGACGCGATTCATGGTGTTGCACGCGGCGTTCGCGGTCCTGCTCGCCCGTCTGACGGGTACCCACGACATCGCGGTCGGTACGCCGATCGGTGGCCGCGGGCAGAGCGAGCTGGACGCCATGGTCGGCATGTTCGTCAACACCCTCGTGCTGCGCACCGAGATCGATTCCGCCAGCGGGTTCGACGCTGTTCTCGACCGCGTCAGAGCGGACGATCTCGATGCCTTCGCGCACGCCGAGGTGCCGTTCGAGTCGGTGGTCGATGCGGTCAGTCCCGTTCGCTCCGAGGCCTTCTCGCCTCTGGTTCAGGTCATCCTGTCGGTCGATCCGATCGGCGCCGACGTCAGCGGTGCCGCCACGGTCAACGGTTTGACGGTCGCCCCGGTGGACATCACCGAGGCCCCCGCCCAGGTCGACCTCAATCTGACCGTCTCCACCGGCTCTGCCGACGAGGACTGGTCGGGAATCCTGACCTATGCCACCGATCTCTTCGACCGAGGAACCGTCGAGGAGATGTCCCGGTGGTTCCTCCGCCTGCTCGACGGTGTGCTCGCATCCGAGCAGACCGCCGTCGGCGACATCCGGCTCCTCGCAGCCGAACAGGATCAGGCACTGCTCGCCGGGGCCATCGGGCCGGCGGCGTCCGCCGCGGATGAGACGATCGCCGAGCTCGTCGGTGCGCGCGTGGCCGACTCCGCGCAGTCCCTCGCGCTCGTCACGGGCGAGCGCACGCTGACCTACGGTGAGTTCGGGCTCCGCGTCGCCACGGTCGCACGGACGTTGATCGCCGAGGGCGTCGGTCCGAACACAGCCGTCGGCGTCGTCATGCGCCGGTCTGCCTGCACCGTCATCGCGGTGCACGCCATCATGGCAGCGGGTGGCCAGTACGTCCCCATCGATCCCGACACCCCGGCCGACCGCGCGCGATACATGGTCGAGACCGCCGGTATCGGACCGGTCCTCGTGGAGAAGGGACACCGACCCGTCGAGGTTCTCGATGTGCTCGACGGGCGGTCGCCGATCATCGAACTCGACGCCGATGCACCGCTTTCCGCCGACGCGGCCCCGCTGTCGGCTTCCGAACGACTCACCACACTGCGTCTCGACGACGCCGCCTACACGCTGTTCACCTCCGGTTCGACCGGCAGGCCGAAGGGCGTCACCGTCTCGCATCGGGCGGTCGCCAACTTCGTCGCCTGGTTCGATTCGCTCATTCCTGCCGGGCCCCAGCGTCTGGTGTTCAAGACCCCGCACACATTCGACGCGTCGGTCCTGGAACTGTTCTGGCCGTTGACAGCTGGGCAGACGATGGTGGTCGCGGATGCCGAGGGCCACCGCGACCCGAACTACCTCGCCGACCTCATGGCCGAAACGGGCGTGACCGTCGCCCAGTTCGTGCCGTCGCTGCTCTCGGTATTCCTCGACGTCGTCGACCGACCGGATCTGCTGACCGGACTACAGGTGTTGTTCAGCGGCGGCGAGGCGCTTCCTCCGGCGGTGCTCCGACGATTCACCGAGCGCGTGCCCCACGCCCGGGTGGTCAACCTGTTCGGTCCCACCGAGGCCGCCGTCTACACGATGTCATCGGCATTGGACGAGCCCGTCGACGTCGTCCCGATCGGGCGGCCCATGCCGAACACCACCGCCTTTGTGCTCGATGATCGCCTGCACCCGGTCCCAGACGGGGTGGCCGGCGAACTCTACCTGGGTGGTGTCCAGTCCGCGCGCGGTTACGCGGCCCGGCCGGATCTGACCGCGGAGCGCTTCGTCGCGGATCCGTTCGGGGCCCCGGGAGCGCGGCTGTACCGGACCGGTGACCTCGTCCGCCGACGCCGCACCGGCGATCTGGATTACCTGGGCCGCACCGACTTCCAGGTGAAGCTGCGCGGACAGCGACTCGAACTCGGTGAGGTCGAGTCCGCGATCGCCGACGCGCCCGGTGTCGTCCACGCCGCGGCCCGCGTCGTCGCCGGGCCGGGCGGGGACCAGCTCGTCGGCTACGTCGCCCCCGCGACCGTCGATCTCGATGCCGTGCGTACATCGCTCTCGGACGCGCTCGCCGAATACATGCGCCCCACCGCGTGGGTGCTCCTCGACGAGATGCCGCTGAACTCCGCCGGCAAGGTCGACCGCCGTTCGCTGCCCGAGCCCGAGCTGGAAGCGGCCGAATACGTCGCTCCCGCTTCGGAAGCCGAAGAGGCGATCGCCGGCGTGTTCGCCGGGCTGCTGAGCGTGGAGCAGGTGAGTGTCACCCAGTCGTTCTTCGACCTGGGCGGCAACTCGCTGTCGGCGATGCGTCTGACGTCCCGGGTGTCGGATGCCCTGGGTGTCGAGGTGACGGTCCGCGATGTGTTCGATGCCCCGACGGTGCGCGAGCTCGCCGAAGCAGTCCGGGGGCGACGTGCCCCGCTGCCCCCGGTGGCCCGGCCGGAGTCGCGTCCGGGGAACGTCCCGCTGTCCTTCGCGCAGCAGCGGATGTGGTTCATCAACAAGTTCAACCCGTCGAGCGGGATGTACAACGTCCCGCTGGTCCTACGGGTCGACGGTGAACTCGACGTGGCGGCATTGCGGACGGCGATCGGCGATGTGGTGGCGAGGCACGAGTCACTCCGCACGACCTTCCCGGACGTCGACGGTGAACCATTCCAGCTGGTGCACGACGTCTCGGAGATCGCCGAGCGGTTGGACTGGCGAGAGGTGCACGCTGCCTCCGACATCGAGGCCGCCGTCGCAGCCGGTTTCCGACTCGGCCTCGAATGGCCGGTGCGGGCGCGTGTCTGGAAGACCGCCACGGACGAGCACGTGGTCGCGGTGATCATGCATCACATCGCCTCCGACCGGGAGTCGTTCGCACCACTCGTCTCCGACCTGGTCACCGCATATTCGGCCCGCTCGAACGGCCGAACCCCGGCCTTCGCGCCACTGGATGTGCAGTACGCCGACTTCGCGCTGTGGCAGCGCGACGTCTTGGGATCGCCGGAAGATCCGGACTCGGTGGTCGGTCGCCAGTTGGCCTACTGGGCGCGGCAGCTGGCCGGAGTGCCGGATGTCCTGGAGCTGCCCGCCGATCGTCCCCGCCCGACGGTGGCCTCCCACCGGGGCGCGGTGGTCTCGGTGCCGCTGCCCGCAGAGGTCAGTCTGGGCATCGAGGAACTCGCGCGCCGACGCGGCGTGACGCCCTTCATGGTTGTGCATGCGGCCCTGGCGGTGGTGTTGGCACGGTTGTCGGCGACCGACGACATCGCGGTCGCGACCCCGATAGCAGGGCGGGGGCAGCAGGCTCTCGAACCGGTGATCGGCATGTTCGTCAACACACTCGTGCTGCGGACGAAGGTCACGTCGCGGGGGCGTTTCGCCGATCTGCTCGACCAGGTTCGTTCGGTCGACCTGGAGGCGTTCGAACACGCGGATGTACCTTTCGAATCCGTCGTCGAGCGACTTCAGCCCGTGCGCTCGCAGGCGTTCGCGCCCCTGGCGCAGGTCGTGCTCTCGGTGATCGACCGGTCGGTCGACCTAGGAGCCGGCGTCGTCGACGCGGTCGCGGACGATCTGGCGTTCACGCCGCTCGAGCCGCCGGTCGTCCCGGCGCAGAACGACCTGTCCATATCGGTGGGCACCAATCGGGCAGGCGACGGCGAGGTCCGCGTGACCTACGCGACTGATCTCTTCGACGAACAGTCGGTGAGCCGGTTCGGCGAGAGGTTCGTCAGGGTTCTCGCAGAGGTGACGACGAATCCCGAGATGACGATCGGGGGTACTCGACTGCTCACCGACAGTGAACGGAACCAGATACTGGAGTGGTCCCGAGGCCGCCGGAGCGTGATCGGCTCCCCGACACTCGTCCATCTGGCGAGACCTGTGTGAGCTCGGTGGCCAACCCGATGAGTGAGCGTACTGACAGTGAGGAATCGCGAAAGGTGTCGAAGGTGATTGATCCGGGCAACAGGTCAAGCCGTCCGGTAATCATCCACGGCAGTCGCGAGGTCAGTCGCCGCGAGTTCGATTCGCGAGTGGCGATGCTGGCACGCGAGCTCATCGCTCGCGGGGTCCGTTCCGAGGTCGCGGTCGGAATCCAGATGGACCGCTCGATCGAGCAGGTCATCGCGATCCACGCAGTGATCACCGCAGGCGGCCACTTCGTTCCGCTGGATGCTCAACTCCCGGTGGACCGTTCCCGGTACATGGTGTCCACGGCAGGGGTGCGGCTGGTCGTCGTGACGGGCAGCGGCCGAGCCGAGGCGGCAGATCGCTTCGGCGATCTCGCCGACATCCACGTCTTCGATGGGAGCGATCCCGCCGGAGACGAGCCACCGGTCACCGACGCCGATCGGGCCGCGCCCGTGAGGCCGGACAACGCCGCTTTCACCTTGTTCACCTCCGGTTCGACGGGCCGCCCCAAAGCGGTGGTCATCACGCACGAGGGCGTTGCCAATCGACTCGAGGCGGATGCCGAACAGTACGACCTGTCCGACGAGGACGTCTTCCTCTACAAGGCTCCGATCAATTTCGACGTAGCGGTGCGCGAGGTGTTCCTGCCGGTGACGGTCGGGGCGACCATGGTGATCGCAGAACACGGCATGCACGGCGATCCGGCCCATCTGGCAGATCTGATCCGTCGTCACGGCGTCACGGTCGTGCACTTCGTGCCGGCCATGCTCGCCGCGTTCAACGAGGTCCTCGGTGCTCGACTCGGGGAGCTGAACTCCTTGCGGTTGGTCATGACCGGAGGCGAAGCCCTGACAGCACCGGTGGCCCGAGACCTGATGGCGTACCTGCCGGAGACACGGGTCCAGAATCAGTACGGTCCGGCCGAGGCATCCATCGTCGCGACCGTCCACCGTGTGGACGCGGACAGCCGGACGGTGCCGATCGGTACCCCCACGAGGTGGGTCGAAGCCTACGTTCTCGACGACTTACTGGACATCGCCCCGACGGGTGTGCCGGGAGAGTTGTATCTGGGTGGGAAACAGTTGGCGCGCGGATACGCCGGTCGAGCCGACCTGACGGCGGACCGCTTCGTCGCCGATCCGTTCGGCGAGCCGGGAGCTCGCCTCTACCGGACCGGCGACCGCGCGCGCTGGAACACCGAGGGGCAACTGGAATACCTCGGACGCAACGACTTCCAGGTCAAGCTACGCGGCCAGCGCCTCGAACTCGGCGAGGTCGAGGCGGCGCTCGCCGCGGCTCCCGGCGTCCTGCACGCGGCTGCGACAGTGGTCGACACTCCTGGCGGCCAGCAACTGGTCGGCTATCTGGCCCCGCACGACGTCGACGTCGACGCCGTGGCAGCAGGTCTGGCCGCACGCCTGCCGGAGTACATGCGCCCGACCACCTGGGTGCGCTTGGAATCCATGCCTCTGAACACATCTGGCAAGGTGGACCGCCGTTCGTTGCCGGCGCCCGAGTTCGGTGCCTCAGAGTTCGTGGCCCCGGAAACACCTGACGAAGAGGCCGTCGCCCGACTCTTCGCCGACCTGCTCGGCCTCGAGCAGGTGAGTGTCAACGACTCGTTCTTCGACCTCGGCGGCAGCTCGCTGTCGGCTGCCCGCATCGCGGCACGCGTCTCGGATGAGTTGGGCGTCGAGGTGACCGTCCGTGATGTGTTCGACGCCCCGAGCGTGCGGGAATTGTTGAGCGCCACCAGCGGCCGCGG
>NZ_BAHE01000012.1 GCF_000298235.1 Gordonia namibiensis NBRC 108229 | reverse complement strand
CCCCGCGTCGGCCCGCGCCGCCGCCACCGCCGGTGGCCCCGCCTCAGGAAGCCGCCGAGCGCTTCGACGACGCGGAGTTCACCGACGTCGACGCCCAACCCGTCTACGACGAACAGACCTACGACGAACCGGCCTTCGACGAGGCTGCCTATGCCGAGCCCGCACACACCGAGCCCGTGACGACGACGCCGCGCGGCGTGCGTGGTCGCGACGAGGACGACTGGTGGCCGGGTGCCGACGAGGCGGAACCGACGGCGGCTCCGCGACGTCCGCGCCAGCGCAGCCGGGAGAACCAGAAGAAGCGCCGCGCGGTGCTGGCGCTGGCGATCGTGTTCATGCTCGCGCTCGTCGGCGGCGTCGGCTACTACGGTCTGCGCTCCATGGGAGTCCTGGAGTCGCGCAAGGACTACACCAACACCGCAGGCGCCAGCGACGTGATCGTCGACATCCCGGAGAACTCGACCCTGTCCGACTTCGGCCAGATCCTTCTCGACGCCGATGTCGTCGGCAGCATGCGTGCTTTCCTCGACGCCGCGGACGGCCAGCCCATGTCCGGCGGCCTCTACAAGATGCGGACCCAGATCCCGGCGTCGACCGCCGTGGAGATGCTCACCGACGACAGTGCCCAGCACCGCGTCGGACGCGTGGTGATCCCGCCGGGTCTGCAACTCGATTCCAAGACCGGTATCGACGACAAGGTCACGCCGGGCATCTTCCAGTTGATCGAGGACGCCACGACGACCGAGATCAACGGTCAGCCCGAGGGTGTCACGGTGGCGCAGCTCGAAGAGGCGGCCGCCACCTCGACCCCCGAGGCGCTCGGGGTGCCGGATTGGGCGAAGGAGAACGTCGCGTCGATGACCGGCGACCATCGCCGCATCGAGGGCCTGATCGCGCCCACCACCTGGGAACGCGTCGAACCCGATCACAGCGCGGTGCAGATCCTCAACGAGATGATCACCAAGAGCGCGGCGATGTTCGACCAGTGGGGTCTGGTGGACGACAACAAATCCGGACTCTCGCCCTACGAGACGCTGATCGCCGCGTCGATCGTCGAACGCGAGGTGCGCCACGTCGAGGATGCCCCGAAGGTCGCCCGCGTCATCCGCAACCGGCTCGACGAGGATCAGCGGCTCGAGATGGACTCGACGCAGAACTACACCGCCGCCGTCACCAACATCGACGTGCACGGTGAGGCCTACAAGGCCGACAACGAGTGGAACACGTACCGCTACAAGGGTCTTCCGCCGACCCCGATCGCGGCCGTGGGTGTCCCCGCACTCGAGGCGATGCTCGACCCGGCACCGGGTTCGTGGCTGTACTTCGTCACCGTCGACACCGCGGGTACCACGCTGTTCGCCGACACCTTCGAGGAGCACAAGCGCAACCGCAACGTCGCCTGCAAGAACAAGCTCGTGTCGACGGGATGCCAGTGACCCGTTCGCCCTACGGTGACCGTCGCCGGGCGGCGGTGCTCGGTTCGCCGATCGCACACTCCAAGTCGCCCGCCGTCCACCTGGCCGCCTACCGGGCGCTGGGTCTCGACGACTGGACCTACGACCGGATCGAGTGCACGGCCGACCGGTTGCCCGAGATCGTCTCCGACGCGGCACCGGAGTTCATCGGGTTCTCGGTGACCATGCCGAACAAGCTGGCCGCCCTGGACTTCGCGACCGAGCGGACCGAACGGGCGGAACTGGTCGGATCGGCGAACACCCTCGTCCGCATCGACGGCGGGTGGCGGGCCGACTGCACCGACATCGACGGCATGACCGGCGCGCTGGCCGAACTGGGCGTCGACGCCGACCTCGCCGCGGGGGCCGCGCCCGACGCGGTCGTGGTCGGTGCCGGCGGCACGGCGCTGCCGACCGTCATGGCGCTCGCCGAGGTGGGCGTCTCGACGCTCTCGGTTGTCGCGCGCGACGCCGGCCGGGCCGGGTCGGTCCTGGAGCTGTGCGAGCGCCTCGGCATCGCCGGTGAGGTCGTTCCCTTCGACGCCGGGACAGCGCTCGAAAATCGTTGCCGGGCAGCGTCTGTCGTGGTGTCGACGGTGCCCGCACCGGCGGCCGAGACGCTTGCGCCCGTAATCGCCCACGCACGCAAGGTCGTCGACGTGATCTACGATCCCTGGCCGACGCCGCTCGCCGCCACCGTCGAGGCGGCCGGTGGCGTGGTCGTCGGGGGACTGGTCATGTTGCTGAACCAGGCCTTCCGTCAGGTCGAGCTGTTCACCGGACTGCCGGCACCCCGCGAGGCCATGACGAAGGTGCTCATCCCCAACGCCTGAGGCTGTGGAGACCGTCGACGACGCTGTCGGCGATACGCGCGAGGCTCGGCACATGGTCGAACCCGCGATCCTGTTCTGGTTGCTCGCGATCGCGGTCACCGACGCACGCACCCGGCGCATCCCCAATGCGATGGTGTGGCCTGGACTCTGTGCGGTGGCCGCCGTCGCGATCGCCCAACCCGCCGTGGGGCTCGCTGCTGCGGTGGCCGCGGCGCCGTACCTCCTGACGTTCACGGTCGGATGGTGCGGCGGCGGTGACGTGAAGCTCGCCTTCGTCTGCGGCGGTCTCGCGCTGCGCTGGGACACCGCGGTGGCGATGGTGGCGTGTGCGTCGCTCGTGTCGCTGGTGATCGCCCTGATGGACGTCGGGCGACGGGCACCGCTACGGGGACATGCGCACGCCCCGGCGCTCGTCGGTGCGCTGATCGCCGTGTTCGATCTGGCCTGACGACGCCCGCCCACGACCGCTGTCGGGGAGTTGTGGGGCACATGGAACAATTGATCACTGTGCTGCGCTGGATAACTGCCGGAGAATCCCACGGACCCGCCTTGGTCGCCCTCGTCGAGGGCATGGTCGCCGGGGTCGAGGTCACCTCGTCGGACATCGCCGAACAGCTCGCCCGCCGTCGCCTCGGCTACGGTCGCGGCGCGCGGATGAAGTTCGAGGCCGACAAGGTCACCGTGATCGGTGGCGTACGCCACGGACGCACGATGGGCGGCCCGGTCGCCATCGAGATCGGCAACACCGAATGGCCCAAATGGGAGACCGTCATGGCTGCCGACCCGGTCGATCCCGCCGAACTCGAGGGCAGCGCCCGCAACGCGCCGCTGACCCGTCCGCGTCCCGGCCACGCCGACTACTCGGGCATGCTCAAGTACGGCTTCGACGACGCCCGTCCGGTCCTCGAACGCGCCAGCGCCCGCGAGACCGCGGCACGCGTCGCCGCCGGCACCGTCGCCCGCAACTTCCTGCGTCAGGTCTTCGGCATCGAGGTCGTCTCGCACGTCATCTCGATCGGCGCCAGTGATCCCTACGTCGGCCCGCCGCCCCGCTACAGCGACCTCGAGGCCATCGACGCCAGCCCGGTCCGCGCTTTCGACGCCGCCGCCGAGAAGTCGATGATCGACGAGATCGAAGCCGCCAAGAAGGACGGCGACACCCTCGGCGGCGTCGTGGAGATCGTCGCCACCGGTGTGCCCGTCGGCCTCGGCTCGCATGTCAGCGGTGAGACCCGCCTCGACGCACGTCTGGCTGCCGCACTCATGGGCATCCAGGCAATCAAGGGCGTCGAGGTCGGCGACGGCTTCACCACCGCCCGCCGCCGCGGCAGCGAGGCCCACGACGAGATGGTCCCCGGACCCGACGGCGTGCTGCGCTCCACCAACCGTGCAGGCGGCCTCGAAGGCGGCATGACCAACGGCGAGGATCTGCGCGTCCGCATCGCGATGAAGCCGATCTCGACGGTGCCGCGCGCCCTGTCGACGGTCGACATGGAGACGGGGGAGACCGCCAGCGCGATCCACCAGCGCTCCGACGTGTGCGCCGTGCCCGCGGCCGGCGTGGTCGCCGAGGCCATGGTGGCGCTCGTCGTCGCCCAGGCGGCACTGGACAAGTTCGGCGGCGATTCGGTCGCCGAGACCGCCACCAACCTCGGCGCCTACCTGACTGCCGTCCACGCGCGCCCGCCGCGCCCATGACCCAGGTGCCGACCCCCACACGGGCGACCACAGGGCGCCGACCCAGCGCCGTGCTGATCGGCTTCATGGGCGCCGGCAAGTCGACCGTCGGGCGACTGCTCGCCGACCGGCTCGGGGTCGACTTCGTCGACACCGACATCGAACTGGTCCGGCGTACGGGGCGCTCCATCCCGGAGATCTTCGAATCCGACGGGGTCGACGGCTTCCGCACGATCGAGGAGAACGTCGTCTGCGACGTCCTCGACAATCACGGCGGGGTGGTCTCGCTCGGCGGGGGCGCGGTCACCACGGCGGGTGTCCGCGACGCATTGGCCGACCAGCGGGTGGTCTACCTGCGCGTCAGCCCCGAACGCGGCTATGAGCGGGTGTCCGGCACCGACCGCCCGCTGCTCGCCACCGAGGACCCGGCCGCCCGCTACGCGGAACTGCTCGCCGAGCGAACCGACATCTACTCGTCGGTGTGCACCTTCGAGGTCGACGCCGACGCCGCCCCGGACGCCGTCGCCGACGCCATCGTCTCCGAACTCGCCCGCGAACTCGACGTGAGGACACCAGAATGACCGACACCGAACCCGTTGCGATCCGCGTCAACGCGGGTGCGCCCTACGACGTGACGATCGGCCGCGGGCTGCTCGGCGAGGTCGCCGAGGCCGCCGCCGGCGCCGACCGCATCGCGATCCTGTACCAGCCGCCGCTGAACAAGACCGCCGAGCAGATTCGGGAATTCTTGGCCGACAAGGGTTTCGACGCCCACCGCATCGAGATCCCGGACGCCGAGGCGGGTAAGGACCTCTCGGTCGCCGCCTTCTGCTGGGAGGTCTTCGGCCGGATCGGTCTCAAGCGCAACGACAAGGTCATCAGCCTCGGCGGCGGTGCCGCGACCGACGTCTCCGGATTCGTCGCCGCCACCTGGATGCGCGGCATCGGCGTCATCCACGTCCCGACCACGCTGCTCGCGATGGTCGACGCCGCGGTCGGCGGCAAGACCGGCATCAACACCGAGGCGGGCAAGAACCTCGTCGGCTCGTTCCACGAACCCGACGCGGTCCTGATCGACATCGGCACCCTGGAGACCGTGCCCCGCAACGAGATCGTCGCCGGGCTCGCCGAGGTCATCAAGACCGGTTTCATCGCCGATCCGACGATCCTCGACATCATCGAGGCCGACCCGGAGGCCGCGCTCGACCCCACCAGCCCGGTCCTCCCGGATCTGATCCGCCGCTCGGTGCAGGTGAAGGCCGACGTCGTCTCGGCCGATCTCAAGGAGTCCTCGCTGCGCGAGATCCTCAACTACGGCCACACCCTGGGCCACGCGATCGAGCGCCGCGAGCGGTACCGCTGGCGTCACGGCGCCGCGGTGTCGGTGGGCCTGGTGTTCGCCGCCGAGTTGGCCCGCCTCGCCGGACGTCTCGACGACGCGACCGCCGACCGCCACAAGTCGGTGCTGGAGCTCGTCGGCCTGCCGACGACCTACGATCCCGACGCCTTCCCCGACCTGCTCGAGGGGATGGCGGGGGACAAGAAGAACCGCTCCGGTGTGCTGCGGTTCGTCGTGCTCGACGGCCTGGCCAAGCCGGGCCGTCTCGAGGGACCCGATCCGGGACTCCTCGCCGCCGCATACTCGGCCGTCGCGGGCGGGGCGGGCAAGAGCACGTCGGTCCTGCTCTAGGCGCACGCGCCCAGAAACGAACGAACCCCACGACCTCGAGGCCGTGGGGTTCGTTGTTTGTCGGAGTGGCTACTGGGCGGTCGCGTCGGCGTGACGGTCCTCGTGGACCGACCAGTCGTCCTCGGGGGCGCCCTTGTTCTGGTCGCGGCGGATCAGCCAGCGGCCGATGGCCGCACCGACGAACGCCGGGACGAACACCAGCAGCGCGGTGAACGAGGCGCCGGCGATCAGCTCGACGAACAGGCCGGCCTGGCCGATGCCGGCGAGGACCGTGTTGCCGAGGATCCAGGAGATCAGTCCGGCGATCACACCGGCCATGACACCCGCCTTCAGCCAGCGGACGGTGAGGTCCTCGTAGTCGTCCGGATCGGGGTTGGCGCGGGCATCACGGATGCCGTCGAAACCGCCCCAGACCAGGGCGATGAGGACGACCGCCGCGATGGTGACGGTGCGCCACACGGTGGAGTTCAGCGGGGCCTCGACCACCGCGACACCGAGCAGGATCCGGGCGAGGACGTGAACGGCGGTCATCGTCAGACCGCGTACCAACCACGAAGACATGCGCGTCATACTACGCATCTGTGCCGTGATCGCCGACACACCCGGTCGATCCGGCCGGTCCAGCGTGCCGGGTTCGCACTGTGCGTCGTCCCGCCGTAGCGTTGCTCGGGTGCCGATCATCCACGACACAGCAGCCCGGCGAGACCGGCTGCGGAGCCAGTTACGTGAGCGTCCCGACGCCGAGCAGGTGTCGGCGTTCGTGGTCTCCGACCTCGTCAACGTCCGCTATCTGACCGGCTTCACGGGGTCCAACGCGGCGGTTCTCATCGACGTGTCCGATCCCGCGGGGGACCGGATCGCCACCGACGGCCGCTACCTCACCCAGGTCGCCGCGCAGGTGCCGGACGTCGAGTCCGTCATCGAACGGGCCTGCGTGCCGGCGCTGGTCGTCCACGCGCGGACCGCGGGTGCGTCGCGGATCGGCTTCGAGGCCGACGCCGAGACCGTCGCAGGCCACCGTGCCCTGACCGCATCGATCGAGGACTCCGGTGTCGGACTGGTCGGCCTCACCGGCGTCGTGCAGGCGCTGCGTTCGGTCAAGGACGCGGGGGAGATCGCGCTGCTGCGTGCCGCCTGCGCGATCGGAGACGCCGCACTCGCCCAGATCATCGCCGACGGCGTCCTGCGTGCCGGCACCACCGAACGCCAGGCCGCCCGTGCGCTGGAGTTCGAGATGTACCGCCTCGGCGCCGACGGCATCGCCTTCGAGACCATCGTGGCCGCTGGTGCGCATTCGGCGATCCCGCATCACCGGCCCACGCACACCGCACTGGCCGACGGCGATCTCGTGAAGATCGACTTCGGTGCAGTCGTCGGCGGGTACCACTCCGACATGACCCGCACCTTCGTGTTGCGTCGCGCTGCGGACTGGCAACGCGACATCTACGACCTCGTCGCCGCCGCGCAGGCCGCCGGACGGGCGGCTCTGCGCCCGGGTGCGGATCTACGGCAGGTGGACGCCGCCGCGCGCGACGTCATCGACGAGGCGGGGCACGGCGACCACTACGTGCACGGCCTCGGCCACGGCGTGGGCCTCGAGATCCACGAAGCGCCGGGAATCGGCAAACTCGCGGCGGGTACACTGCCATGCGGTGCTGCGGTCACCGTGGAGCCCGGTGTGTACCTACCCGGATGGGGTGGGGTCAGGATCGAGGACACCCTGGTCGTCACACAAGGCGACCCGGAACTGTTGACCACCACCGACAAGACATTCACCGTCATCTGACTGCAAGGGAAGAAACACCACATGGCGACCACCGCCGATTTCAAGAACGGCCTCGTGCTGCGCATGGACGACCAGCTCTGGCAGATCCAGGAGTTCCAGCACGTCAAGCCGGGCAAGGGCCCCGCGTTCGTGCGCACCAAGATCAAGAACGTGCTGAGCGGCAAGACCGTCGACAAGACCTTCAACGCCGGCGTCAAGGTCGAGACCGCCACCGTCGACCGTCGGGACATGACCTTCCTGTACAACGACGGCACCGACTACGTCTTCATGGACGCACAGGACTACGAGCAGTTCTCGCTGCCGCCGGCCGTCGTCGGCGACGGCGCACGCTTCCTGCTCGAGAACATGACCGTCCAGGTCTCGCTCAACGAGGGCAACCCGCTGTTCGTCGAACTCCCGGTCACCGTCGAGCTCGTCGTCGCCCAGACCGACCCGGGTCTGCAGGGTGACCGCTCCACCGGCGGCACCAAGCCCGCCACGCTGGAGACCGGTGCCGAGATCCAGGTGCCCCTGTTCATCAACACCGGTGACAAGCTCAAGGTCGACTCGCGTGACGGCAGCTACCTCGGCCGCGTCAACTCCTGACCTGTGAAACAACCCGGAACCCGACACAAGGCGCGGCGGCGCGCGGTCGACCTTCTCTTCGAGGCCGAGGCCAAGAAGGTCAGCCCCGCGCAGCTCGTCGCCGAACGCCGTGAGTACGTCCGCAGTGACGAGAGCGTCGGCTCGATCCACGACTACACCGCCACGGTGATCAACGGTCTCGCCGACGATCAGGACCAGATCGACGCGGTCATCTCCTCCCATCTGCGGGAGTGGACGCTGGAGCGTCTGCCCGCCGTCGACCGCGCCATCATGCGCCTGGCGACCTGGGAGCTGTTCAACTCGCTCGACGTCGACACCATCGTGGTGGTCGACGAGGCGGTGGAGCTCGCCAAGGAGCTGTCCACCGACGACTCGCCGGCCTTCGTCAACGGAGTGCTCGCCAAGATCGCCGAGCTCGCGCCGCAGGTCCGAGCCGCCGCGTCCGCCGAGCCGCGGCCGTCGGGTGACGCCGAGTAGTACGGAAGATCTCATGCCATCGGTCCCGGTCGTGTTCGCGACCGGGACCGATTGCTGTGGCGCAGGTCGCTGGAATTCGTCTGTCTCGCGACGCGGTGTAAAGTGTCGCAAGACAGACATCCTTTAACGATCCGTCCTGCGAGGCGGAGAAGGAGGTCGGCTTTGGCCAGCCCCGCCCCCAGGGTGCTGCTCGATGCCGCTGACGTGTCGCGCACGATTGCCCGTGTCGCACACCAGGTGATCGAGAAGACAGCTCTGGACTCGCCTGACGCCCCGCGCGTCGTTCTCATCGGAATCCCCACTCGCGGAACATCTCTCGCGACCCGATTGGGTTCCAAGATCGGCGAGTTCGCCAACGTCGAGGTGCCGGTCGGCTACCTCGACATCACTCTCTACCGCGACGATCTGCGCGGTAAGCCCCATCGCCCGCTCGAACGGACCATGGTCCCGGCCGGCGGCGTCGACGGCGCGATCGTGATCCTCGTCGACGACGTGCTCTACTCCGGACGCACGGTCCGCGCCGCGCTCGACGCTCTGCGTGACCTCGGCCGCCCCGCCGCGGTTCAGCTCGCGGTGCTGGTGGATCGCGGTCACCGCGAATTGCCGTTGCGCGCAGACTATGTCGGCAAGAACATTCCCACCGCTCGCGACGAGCAGGTGTCGGTACACCTTACCGAACACGACGGGATCGACCAGGTCGTCTTGAGTTCGGCCGCGAACACCGTTGCCGCCGAGGGTGATTCCTGATGCGGCATTTGCTTTCCACGCAGGATCTCACCCGCGAGGAGGCCACCGCGCTGCTCGACGACGCCGAGCGTTTCGAGCAGGCGCTGACCGGTCGCGAGGTCCGCAAGCTGCCGACGCTGCGCGGCCGCACCGTCATGACGGTGTTCTACGAGAACTCGACCCGCACCCGCGTCTCCTTCGAGGTCGCCGGAAAGTGGATGAGCGCCGACGTCATCAACGTCAGCGCCTCGAGTTCCTCTGTGGGTAAAGGCGAATCGCTGCGCGACACGGTCAAGACCCTGCACGCCGCAGGTGCCGACGCACTGATCGTCCGGCACCCCGCATCGGGCGCACCCGCCCAGATCGCCGACTGGACCACCGATTCCGACGGTGAGGGCCCGGCGATCATCAACGCCGGCGACGGCACACACGAGCACCCGACGCAGGCACTGCTCGACGCGCTCACCCTGCGCCAGCGGCTCGGTTCGCTGGACGGGCGTCGCATCGCGATCGTCGGCGACGTGGTGCACTCGCGGGTCGCCCGGTCCAACGCGCACCTGCTGTCGACCCTCGGTGCCGAGGTCGTCCTCGTCGCCCCGCCGACCCTGCTCCCGGCGGGAGTGGGCGAGTGGCCGGTCACCGTCTCGGGCAACCTCGACGCCGAACTGCCGGCGGTCGACGCGGTCATGATGCTGCGCGTGCAGGCCGAGCGTATGAACGGCGGGTTCTTCCCGAGCGCCCGCGAGTACTCGGTTCGCTTCGGTCTCAACGACCGTCGCCTCGCGATGCTCTCCGACGACGCGGTCGTGCTGCACCCCGGCCCGATGCTGCGTGGCATGGAGATCGGCTGGTCGGTCGCCGACTCGCCCAAGGCCACCGTCCTCGAACAGGTCCGCAACGGCGTGCACGTCCGCATGGCGGTGCTCTTCCGCCTTCTCGTCGGTTCCGATTCGGCGGGAGCCCAGCTGTGACGCTGAATACGCACACCCCCAGCACGTCAGGAGTTCGCAAGTGACCGCCCCGGCAACCGGAACCGTCCTGCTCGGTGATGTTCGCCCCTACGGCGAAGGCGAGCCGGTCGATGTTCTCGTCGTCGACGGTGTGATCACCGAGATCGGTGCAGGACTGTCTGCACCCGCGGGCGCCGAGCGCATCGAGGGCAAGGGCGGCGTCCTGCTGCCCGGTTTCGTCGACCTCCACACACATCTGCGCGAACCCGGCCGCGAGGACACCGAGACCATCCGGTCCGGCTCCGAGGCCGCCGCCCTGGGCGGCTACACCGCGGTCTTCGCGATGGCCAACACCAGCCCGGTCGCCGACAACTCGACCGTCACCGACAATGTGTGGCGCTCTGGCCGCGAGGTCGGCCTCGTCGACGTGTACCCGGTGGGTGCCGTCACCGTCGGTCTCGAGGGCAAGCAACTCGCCGAGATGGGCATGATGAACGCCGGAGCCGCGGGCGTCCGGATGTTCAGCGACGACGGCAAGTGCGTCTACGACCCGCTGGTCATGCGCCGCGCCCTGGAGTACGCGACCGGTCTGGGCGTGCTCATCGCCCAGCATGCCGAGGAGCCGCGCCTGACCGTAGGTGCCGTCGCCAACGAGGGCCCGACCGCATCCCGGCTGGGCCTGGCCGGCTGGCCGCGTGCCGCCGAGGAGTCGATCGTCATCCGCGACGCACTGCTCGCCCGGGATGCCGGCGCCCGCATCCACATCTGCCACGCCTCGACCGAGGGCACCGTCGAACTGCTGCGGTGGGCCAAGGACCAGGGGATCGCGATCACCGCCGAGGTGACCCCGCACCACCTGCTCCTCGACGACTCGCGTCTCGAAACATATGACCCGGTCAACAAGGTCAATCCACCGCTGCGCGAGGTCCGTGACAAGGAAGCCCTGCGGCAGGCCCTCGCGGATGGGATCGTCGACTGTGTGGCCACCGACCACGCACCGCACGCCGCGCAGGAGAAGTGCTGCGAGTTCGCCCAGGCCAAGCCGGGCATGCTCGGGCTGCAGACCGCGCTGCCGATTGTCGTCGAGACCCTGGTTAAGCCGGGACTCCTCGACTGGCGCGGCGTCGCACGGGTGATGAGCGAGCGGCCCGCACAGATCGTCGAACTGACCGATCAGGGCCGCCCGATCGAGGTCGGTGAGCCGGCCAACCTCACCGTCGTCGACCCGGACACCTCGTGGGTGGTCCGCGGCGACGAACTGGCCAGCCTGTCGCGCAACACTCCGTACGAGGAGATGACGATGCCGGCGACCATCACCGCCACGGTCCTGCGCGGCGTGATCACCACCCGCGAGGGCCGGGTGACCCGATGAGCCCCGAGTCCCGGCGCGGACTGGTCCCGGGCGTCATCCTCATCCTCGTGGCCGCGTCGCTCTTCACCACGTGGCTCGGCTACGGCAGGTTCGTGTTCAACGCGTGGTTCATCGGCGTGTGCGTGCTGATCGTGATCGGCCTGCTGTCGATGTTCTACCTGCTGATCACCGGCAACAAGAAGAAGCAGGCGGCACAAGCCGAGCTCATCGGCGAACTGCCGCCCACCCCGGCCGATCTCGGGGCGGAGCAGCGCGGCCCCGACACCGGCCTCTACCTCGGCAGTACCATGGCGCCGAGCTGGCAGAACCGCGTGGTCGTGGGAGACATCTCCGACCGCGCGTCGGCGACGATCACCGAGTTCGCGGAGGGAATCCTCATCTCCCGACAGGGTGCGAGCGACATCTGGATTCCCCGCGCGGCGATCACGGCGGTACGCACCGAACGCGGCATCGCGGGCAAGGTGATGAGCGCCGACGGTGTCCTGGTGATCCGATGGGTCCTGCCCAGCGGCACCGAGATCGACACGGGTATCCGCGCCGACGACAAATCGATCTATCCCGGCTGGGTGAACGCCTTTGCCGGGCAGCATGACAGTGGACAGGGGACACAGGAATGAACACAGCGGTCTTGGTGCTGGAGAACGGCCAGGTGTTCACCGGCCGGAGCTTCGGCGCAGTGGGCGAGACCCTCGGTGAAGCGGTGTTCTGCACCGCGATGACCGGCTACCAGGAGACCCTGACCGACCCGAGTTACCACCGGCAGATCGTCGTGGCCACCGCGCCGCAGATCGGCAACACCGGCTGGAACACCGAGGACGGCGAGAGCACCGGCAGCGCGGGCAGCACCGGGGTCGAGGGCGACTCCGGCAAGATCTGGGTGGCCGGATATGCGGTGCGAAATCCCACGCGTCGCGTCTCCAACTGGCGTGCCACCACCTCGCTCGAGGACGAACTCGTCAAGCAGGGGATCGTCGGCATCGGCGGGATCGACACCCGCACCGTGGTCCGCATCCTCCGTGACCACGGCTCGATGAAGGCCGGCATCTTCTCCGGGCCGGCACTGGCCGGCACCGACGAACTCGTCGGCCGCGTCCGCAACCAGCCGGACATGAAGGGCGCCAAGCTCGCCGACGAGGTCACCACCTCCGACGGGTACGTCGTGGAGCCGGTCGACCAGCACCGGTTCACCGTCGCGGCCATCGACCTCGGGATCAAGACCAACACCCCGCGGATGTTCGCCGAGCGCGGCGTCCGCACGCACGTGCTGCCGTCGAACATCGCGCTCGACGCGATCGCCGACATCAAACCCGACGGTGTGTTCCTGTCGAACGGCCCGGGTGACCCGGCGACCGCCGACGACGTCGTCGAGCTCACCCGCGGCGTCCTCGGTCAGGACCTGCCGCTGTTCGGTATCTGCTTCGGCAACCAGATCCTGGGCCGGGCCCTCGGCCGGTCCACCTACAAGATGAAGTTCGGGCACCGGGGCATCAACATCCCGGTTGTCGACCATGCCACCGGCAAGGTCTCGATCACCTCGCAGAACCACGGCTTCGCACTCGAGGGTGAGGCGGGGGAGGAGTTCGACTCCGACTTCGGCCGCGCGCGGGTCAGCCATGTCTGCGCCAACGACGGAACCGTGGAGGGCCTCGAGCTGCTCTCCGGCCGCGCCTTCTCCGTGCAGTACCACCCGGAGGCGGCCGCCGGGCCCCACGACGCCGCGTATCTGTTCGACAAATTCGTCACCCTGCTCGAGGGTGACCGTGCGCAAGGAGCGAGTGCCTGATGCCGCGCCGCGAAGACATCAACCACGTCCTGGTCATCGGCTCCGGCCCGATCGTCATCGGCCAGGCCTGTGAATTCGACTACTCGGGCACCCAGGCCTGCCGCGTGCTCAAGGCCGAGGGCCTGCGCGTCAGCCTGGTGAACTCCAACCCGGCGACGATCATGACCGACCCGGAGTTCGCCGATGCCACCTACATCGAGCCGATCACGGCCGAGTTCGTGGAGAAGGTGATCGAGGCCGAGCGCGACGCCGGTCATCCCATCGACGCCGTGCTCGCCACCCTCGGCGGGCAGACCGCGCTGAACACCGCGGTCGCACTGCACGATCGCGGCTCGCTGGAGAAGTACGGCATCGAGCTGATCGGTGCCGACTTCGACGCCATCCAGCGCGGCGAGGACCGTCAGATGTTCAAGGACATCGTGGAGAAGGTCGGCGGCGAGAGCGCCCGCTCCCGCGTCTGCCACACGATGGACGAGGTCCGCGAGACCGTCGCCGAACTCGGCTTCCCGGTCGTCGTGCGGCCGTCGTTCACCATGGGCGGTCTCGGCTCGGGCATGGCCTACGACGACGCCGACCTCGAGCGGATCGCCGGTGGCGGTCTCGCCGCCTCACCGACGGCCAACGTCCTCATCGAGGAGTCGATCCTCGGGTGGAAGGAATACGAGCTCGAGCTCATGCGCGACAACCGCGACAACGTGGTGGTCGTCTGCTCGATCGAGAACCTCGACCCGGTCGGCGTGCACACCGGCGACTCGGTGACCGTCGCCCCGGCGATGACCCTCACCGACCGCGAATACCAGATCATGCGTGATCTCTCGATCGACATCCTGCGCGAGGTCGGCGTCGACACCGGCGGCTGCAACATCCAGTTCGCCCAGGACCCGCGCGACGGCCGCCTCGTCGTCATCGAGATGAACCCGCGTGTGTCGCGGTCGTCGGCCCTGGCGTCGAAGGCCACCGGCTTTCCGATCGCCAAGATCGCCGCGAAGCTGGCCATCGGTTACAGCCTCGACGAGATCGTCAACGACATCACCAAGGAGACCCCGGCCTGCTTCGAGCCCACGCTCGACTACGTCGTGGTCAAGGCTCCGCGGTTCGCGTTCGAGAAGTTCCCCGGCGCCGACGACACCCTGACCACCACGATGAAGTCGGTGGGCGAGGCGATGAGCCTCGGCCGCAGCTTCGCCGAGGCGCTCGGCAAGGTCATGCGTTCGCTGGAGACCAAGGCCGGCGGTTTCTGGGTGGAGGCCAACCGGCCCGACCCGAAGACCGTCGACCTGCCCGCGTTGCTCGAGGAGATCAAGACGCCGAAGGACGGGCGTCTGTACAAGCTGATGCTGGCCTTCGACGCCGGCGCCACCATCGAGCAGCTCTACGAGGCCACCGCGATCGACCCGTGGTTCCTGGCCGAGATCGGCGGCATCGCCGCACTCGGTGCCGAGATCCGCGACGCCGACACCCTCGACGAGGCGCTGCTGCGCGAGGCGAAGTCGAACGGCTTCTCCGATCGTCAGATCGCCGCGCTCCGTTCGGAATTCGAGGACGAGGCCGCGGTGCGCGCGCATCGTCTGTCGCTCGGTGTGCGCCCGGTCTACAAGACCGTCGACACCTGTGCGGCCGAGTTCGAGGCGAAGACGCCGTATCACTACTCGACCTACGAGCTCGATCCCGCGGCGACCAGCGAGATCGCGCCGCAGCCGGATCGTCCGAAGGTGCTGATCCTCGGTTCGGGCCCCAACCGCATCGGTCAGGGCATCGAATTCGACTACTCGTGTGTCCACGCCGCGCTCACCCTCAGCGAGGCCGGGTACGAGACCGTGATGGTCAACTGCAACCCGGAGACGGTCTCGACCGACTACGACACCGCCGATCGTCTGTACTTCGAGCCGCTGACCTTCGAGGACGTGCTCGAGGTCTACTACGCCGAATCCCAGTCGGGCACCGTCGCCGGTGTCATCGTGCAGCTCGGCGGCCAGACCCCGCTGGGTCTCGCACGGCGGCTCGAGGAGGCGGGTGTCCCGATCGTCGGCACCAGCCCGGCCGCCATCGACCTCGCAGAGGATCGCGGCGAGTTCGGCAAGGTCCTCACCGAGGCCGGCCTGCCCGCCCCGGCGTTCGGCACCGCGACCAGCTTCGCCGAGGCGCGCGACACCGCCGCCCGCATCGGGTACCCGGTGCTGGTGCGTCCGTCGTACGTGCTCGGTGGGCGCGGCATGGAGATCGTGTACGACGAGAAGTCCCTGGAGGACTACATCTCTCGTGCCACCGAGCTCACCCCCGACCACCCGGTGCTCGTCGACCGTTTCCTCGAGGACGCGGTGGAGATCGACGTCGACGCCCTGTGCGACGGCGACGAGGTCTACATCGGCGGCGTCATGGAGCACATCGAGGAGGCCGGTATCCACTCCGGTGACTCCGCGTGTGCGCTGCCGCCGGTCACCCTCGGTCGCGCCGACCTCGAGATGGTCCGCACCTCCACCGAGGCGCTCGCCAAGGGCATCGGGGTGCAGGGTCTGCTCAACGTCCAGTACGCACTCAAGGACGACGTCCTCTACGTGCTCGAGGCGAATCCGCGTGCGAGCCGCACGGTTCCGTTCGTCTCCAAGGCGACCGCGGTGCCGCTGGCCAAGGCCTGTGCCCGCGTCATGCTCGGCGCGTCGATCGCCGACCTGCGCAAGCAGGGCATCCTGCCCGAGACCGGCGACGGCGGCGAGTCCCCCTCGACCGCGCCGATCTCGGTGAAGGAAGCGGTCCTGCCGTTCAACCGGTTCCGGCGCGAGGACGGCAGCGGTGTCGACAACCTGCTCAGCCCGGAGATGAAGTCCACCGGTGAGGTCATGGGCATCGACGCCGACTTCGGTCGCGCGTTCGCCAAGTCGCAGACCGCCGCCTACGGATCGCTGCCCACCAGCGGCAAGATCTTCGTCTCGGTCGCCAACAAGGACAAGCGGGCGCTGATCTTCCCGGTCAAGCACCTCGCCGACCTCGGCTTCGAGATCCTGGCCACCGAGGGCACCGCGGATGTGCTGCGCCGCAACGGAATCAAGTGCGAGACCGTGCTCAAGCACTTCGAGGCCGCCGAGGGACAGCGCACGGTCGTCGACATCATCCGCGCCGGTGAGGTCACCATGGTGATCAACACCCCGTACGGCAACTCGGGCCCGCGTGTCGACGGTTACGAGATTCGCAGCGCGGCGGTCTCGGTCAACATCCCGTGCATCACCACGGTGCAGGGCGCCAGTGCCGCGGTGCAGGGCATCGAGGCCGCCATCAACGGTGACGTCGCGGTGCGCTCGATCCAGCGACGCCACGCGGACATGGCCGGCCGGTCGTGACGGAAGCGTCCGGTTTCGGCGCCCGCTACCGGCAGGTGACGGCCGAACGCGGACGCCTGTGCGCAGGCATCGACCCGCACGCGGCGCTGCTGACCGACTGGGGCCTGGACGTGTCCGTCGACGGGTTGTCCCGTTTCGCCGACATCTGCGTCGAGGCGCTGGCCCCGTCGGCGGCGGTGATCAAGCCGCAGGTCGCCTTCTTCGAGCCGTTCGGTGCCGCGGGTTTCGCGGTACTCGAACGGGTCATCGCGGGTTGCCGCGAGGCCGGTGCCCTGGTGATCGCCGACGCCAAACGCGGTGACATCGGCTCGACCATGTCTGCCTACGCGCGGGCTTGGTTGGCCGATGCCTCACCGTTGTGCAGCGACTCGGTGACCGCCTCGCCCTACCTCGGATACGAATCGCTGCGTCCTGCGCTGGATCTGGCCCGTGAGGGCCGGCGTGGTGTGTTCGTGCTGGCCCGAACGTCGAACCCGGAGGGTGCCGACGTACAGAAGGCCCTGACCGAGAAGACCTCGGCGGGGGAGCGGACGGTCGCGCAGTCCATCGTCGACGCCGCGGCGGCCGAGAACGCCGACGGCACGGCCACGGTCGGTCTCGTCGTGGGTGCCACCCGCGAGCACGGACTCGACCTCGCCGACCTGAACGGTCCGATCCTGGCGCCGGGTCTGGGCGCCCAGGGCGCCACCGCGGAGGACCTGAAGGTGGTCTTCGACGGTGCGGACCCGGCCTGGGTGCTCCCGGCGAGTTCGCGTGGCGTGCTCCGCGCAGGTCCCGACGTCGCTTCGCTGCGGAACGCGTTCGTACAGGCGCGGGACGAGGTCGAGTACGCCCTCGGCTGACGCCGACGTGGCCGGGGGAGCCCGCGACACGCTCGAACCGCGATCGAATTCCGCGCGGATCTGGTCACATCACTCCAGTCACATCTGTCTCAGGGTGTGAACCGCGCGATCGCATGTATTTCGCATGGCTATCGACCTCCGTCGCCAGCGTCACTGCTGTGACCTGCAGGTTCGGTACAAAAGCCGTAGTCAGAGCGTTGCAACGATGAGTGAAGCGTCGATGTGGCGGAGCGAACCACCGCGGTGCACTACAACATGAGAAAACACCGCGAAAACGGGGGGTCGCGCTCGCAAATGCCTGATCACGTGGGTACGGTCGCATTCGCCGCCAACAATCGGTGATGCCGGACGGGTCCCCACCCGACCGCATCGTTGCGAAGACGACGCAGCGTCACCAGTGTGGCAACAGCCGTCGGACGCCCCCGGGCGGACGATGACAGTCCCAATCAAGAACGAAAGACGGAGGAACCCGTGGCCCTTCCCCAGTTGACTGACGAGCAGCGCGCCGCTGCGTTGGAGAAGGCAGCTGCCGCTCGTCGCGTCCGCGCGGAGCTCAAGGAGCGCCTCAAGCGCGGTGGCACCGATCTCCAGCAGGTGCTCAAGGATGCCGAGAACGACGAGATCCTGGGCAAGATGAAGGTCTCGGCACTGCTCGAGGCCCTGCCCAAGGTCGGCAAGGTCAAGGCTCAGGAGATCATGACCGAGCTGGAGATCGCCCCGACCCGCCGCCTGCGCGGTCTCGGCGACCGTCAGCGCAAGGCTCTGCTCGAGAAGTTCAGCTCCTGAGCGTGAGCATCGCAACCGAACACGGCAGCGTGACGAGCACGTGGGACCGGCGGTGACCAACCGGCCGGATACCGCGGGAGCCGCACGCACGAGGGGTCGACTGATTGTCTTGGTCGGCCCCTCGGCCGTCGGCAAGTCCACCGTGGTCGCCAAGGTGCGCGCCGCGTTGCCCGACCTGTACTTCAGCGTCTCGGCGACCACCCGTGCACCGCGTCCCGGTGAGGTCGACGGCCGCGACTACTACTTCGTGTCCGCCGAGGACTTCGACAAGATGATCGCCGGTGAAGAGCTCCTGGAGTGGGCGGAAATCCATGGTGGCCTGCAGCGATCGGGCACCCCGCTCGCGCCCGTCCTCGCGGCTCTGGAGGCCGGTAAACCCGTTCTGGTGGAGGTCGACCTGGTCGGGGCGCGCAATGTCGTCGCCCGGTTGCCCGAGGCGACCACCGTCTTCCTCGCGCCGCCGAGCTGGGACGAACTGGTGGCCCGGCTGACCGGTCGCGGCACCGAGAGCCCCGAGGCGATCGAGCGCCGGCTGGCCACCGCGAAGGTCGAGATGGCCGCCCGAGACGAGTTCGACCACGTCATCGTGAACAGCGAAGTCGACCGAGCGGCCTCCGACTTGGTATCCTTGCTGGTCGGACCTGAGCAGCCCACCGCGCCCGCGACCTGACCAGCCTCTCTGACATCCCAGACCTCGACGCAGGAGTTTGTGTGACCACCCCGACCAATTTCGACATCACCGAGATCGCCGACGCACCGGCATACGACACGCCGCTGGGTATCACCAATCCGCCGATCGACGATCTCCTCGAGCGCGCCTCGTCGAAGTACGCTCTCGTCATCTACGCGGCCAAGCGTGCCCGCCAGATCAACGACTACTACAACCAGCTCGGCGACGGCATCCTCGAGTACGTCGGCCCGCTGGTCGAGCCGGGCCTGCAGGAGAAGCCGCTGTCGATCGCGATGCGCGAGATCCACTCCGACCTGCTCGAGCACACCGAGGGCGAATAGTCTCGGCGTCGGGATGACCAAACCGACCAAGACACGACGCCGGATCCTCATCGGCGTCGGTGGAGGCATCGCCGCATACAAGGTGTGTTCGGTGATCCGCCACTTCACCGAGTCCGGGCACGAGGTCCGCGTGGTGCCGACCCCCGCCGCTCTCAAGTTCGTCGGCAAGGCGACCTTCGAGGCACTGAGCGGTAATCCGGTCAGCACCACCGTTTTCGACGACGTCGACGAGGTCGCGCATGTGCGTCTGGGCCAGGGCGCCGACCTCGTCATCATCGCGCCGGCGACCGCGGACCTCATGGCCCGCGCCGCTCAGGGACGCGCCGACGACCTGCTTACCGCTTCGCTGCTCACCGTGCGGTGCCCGGTGCTCTTCGTGCCGGCCATGCACACCGAGATGTGGGAGCACCCGGCCACCCAGGCCAACATCGCGACGCTGCGCGAACAGGGCTCGACGGTCATGACCCCGGCGTCCGGTCGGCTCACCGGCACGGATTCCGGCCGCGGCCGTCTCCCTGACCCGCAGGAGATCGCGCTCATCGGCGAGCTGCTCCTCGACCGCGCCGACGCCCTGCCGTACGACCTCGACGGTGTCCGCGTACTGATCAGCGCCGGCGGCACCCGCGAACCCCTCGATCCCGTGCGCTACCTGGGCAATCACAGCTCGGGCAAGCAGGGATTCGCGCTGGCCCGCGCGGCCGCACAGCGCGGCGCGAGCGTCACCGTCGTCGCCGGTTCGACCGCCGACCCCGGCGATCCCGCCGGTGTCCACATCGTGCGGATCTCCAACGCGCAGGAACTCGCCGAGGAGATGACCAAGCGGGCGGCCGACGCCGATGTCGTCATCATGGCCGCCGCCGTCGCCGACTTCCGGCCCATCGCGGTGGCCGACGCCAAGATCAAGAAGGGCGATCAGGGTCCGGCCCCGATCGAACTCACCACCAACCCCGACATCCTCCGCGGGCTGGTCGAGGCGCGGGACGACGGTCGGATTCCGTCCGAGACAGTGATCGTCGGCTTCGCGGCGGAGACCGGCGACGAGACCGGCGGGGTCCTCGAACACGGTCGGGCCAAACTCGCCCGCAAGGGATGCGACCTGCTCGTGGTGAACGCGGTCGGCGACGGCAAGGCGTTCGGCACCGAGGACAACACCGGTTGGCTGCTGTCGGCCAAGGGTGACGAGACCGCTCTGCCCTTCGGATCTAAAACACTCATGTCGAGTCGGATACTTGACGAAGTGCGTCAACTGGTGCCTGATGGTCGGGGGGCCTGAGCGGCGCCGCGACAGCAACTGCCTGCTGTGTAGTTTTGAAAGTGACTCCACCGGCCACAACGACGGCCGATACCTGCCAAACGGCGCCGGAACCATCCGCGCGCGAGATCTCGAGAGGATCTGATGACCACCTCGTCACGCCTGTTCACGAGCGAATCCGTCACCGAGGGACATCCCGACAAGATCTGTGACGCGATCAGCGACTCGATCCTCGACGCCATCCTCACCGACGACCCGAAGGCCCGGGTCGCGGTCGAGACCCTGGTGACCACCGGCCAGGTCCACGTCGCGGGCGAGGTCACCACCACGGCCTACGCCGACATCCCCGGCATCGTCCGCGCCAAGATCCTCGAGATCGGCTACGACTCCTCGACCAAGGGCTTCGACGGCGCGTCGTGCGGTGTCAACGTCGCCATCGGCGCGCAGTCCCCGGACATCGCGGGCGGCGTCTTCAACTCCCACGAGAGCCGCAGCGGGATCTCCGAGGACGAGATCGACAGCCAGGGCGCCGGCGACCAGGGCCTGATGTTCGGTTACGCCACCAACGAGACCCCCGAGCTGATGCCGGTGCCGATCGCACTCGCGCACCGTCTGTCGCGTCGTCTCACCGAGGTCCGCAAGGACGGCACGCTGCCGTACCTGCGTCCCGACGGCAAGACCCAGGTCACCATCGAATACGACGGTGACATCCCGGTCCGTCTCGACACCGTCGTCCTGTCGACCCAGCACGCCGCCGACATCGACCTCGACAACCTGCTGGCTCCCGACATCAAGAAGCAGGTCGTCGACGCCGTTCTCGCCGACATCGACCTGCCGAACCTCGACACCTCCGACTACCGCCTGCTGGTCAACCCGACCGGCAAGTTCGTCCTCGGCGGTCCGATGGGCGACGCCGGCCTGACCGGCCGCAAGATCATCGTCGACACCTACGGTGGCATGGCCCGCCACGGTGGCGGCGCCTTCTCCGGCAAGGACCCGTCGAAGGTCGACCGCAGCGCCGCCTACGCGATGCGCTGGGTCGCCAAGAACGCGGTCGCCGCGGGCCTGGCCAACCGCATCGAGGTCCAGGTCGCCTACGCCATCGGCAAGGCCGCTCCGGTCGGTCTGTTCGTCGAGACCTTCGGCACCGAGCACGTCGACCCGGCGGTCATCGAGCGCGTCATCAAGGAGAACTTCGACCTGCGTCCGCTCGCGATCATCCGCGACCTGGACCTGCTGCGTCCGATCTACGGTCCGACCGCCGCGTACGGCCACTTCGGTCGCACCGACGTCGATCTGCCGTGGGAGCGGACCGACCGCGCGGACAAGCTGCGCGCGGCCGCCGGACTCTGACCCCGAAGGGCGCAGTCCCTGCCCCCGAAAGGCGCACGGGTCCCGGCTGATTCGCTGCCGGTTGCCCGTGTGCTGCCCATACTCGGACTCGCACACCTCGACCGACCGTTCGACTACCTGATCGACTCCGATCAGGATGCGACGGCGGTTCCGGGGGTGCGGGTCCGCGTTCGGTTCGCCGGTCGTCTGATCGACGGATTCCTGCTCGATCGGATCGAGAAGAGCGATCACCCCGGCAAGCTGGGCTGGCTCGACCGTGTCGTCTCCGCCGAGCCTGTCCTGTCACCGGAACTGGCCTCGCTGTGCCGCGCCGTCGCCGACCGCTATGCGGGCACCATGGGAGATGTTGTCCGGCTGGCGATTCCGCCACGTCACGCACGCACCGAAAAGGAGATGACGCCGGAACCGACGACCGTCGTCGAGGCGCCCGACCCGGAGGCGTGGCGACGCTACCCGCTGGCAGAGTCGTTCTTCGAGGCGATTGCCGACGGTGGGCACCCGCGTGCGGCGTGGCAGGCGCTGCCGGGGGAGGACTGGCCCCGCAGACTCGCCGAACTCGCCGCGACGACCCTGGCGGCCGGGCGCGGCTGCATCATCATCGTGCCCGACCAGCGGGACCTCGACCGGGTGTGGGCGGAATGTGAACCGCTCATCGGCGATCGGGGAGTCGCGCTGGCCGCCGGTCTCGGTCCCACCGCGCGGTACCGCCGCTGGCTCGCCGCACGACGCGGTGCGGCGAAACTCGTGATCGGCACGCGCAGTGCGGTGTTCGCACCCGTCACCGACCTCGGTCTCGTCGTCGTCTGGGATGACGGCGACGACAGCATGGCCGATCCCCGCGCGCCGTACCCGCACCCGCGTGAAGTCGCGGTCCTGCGGTCGCATCAGGAACGGTGCGGACTGGTGCTCGGCGGCTTCGCCCGGACCGCGGAGGCGCAGGCGCTCGTCGCATCGGGGTGGGCACACGACCTCGTCGCCGACCGACCGCTCGTCCGCCACCGCAGTCCGCGTGTGCAGGCAATCTCCGACGACGACCGCCAGATCGCCCGGGATCCGATGGCGAGGTCCGCGCGGATCCCCGAGGTCGCCTTCGACGCGGCCCGCTCAGCGTTCGCCGCCGACCAGCCGGTTGTCTTCAGCGTCCCGCGCCGCGGCTACGTGCCGTCGCTGGCGTGTACGCGGTGTCGCGAGCACGCTCGATGCCGCGCGTGCAACGGACCCCTGCAGATGGATGGCAACCAGCGTCTGAGTTGCCGCTGGTGCGGCCGCCCGGAGCCGGTCTTCCGCTGTCCCGAGTGCGGCAACACGAAGGTGCGCGCGACGGTCACCGGCGCTCGACGCACCGCCGAGGAACTGGGACGTGCCTTCGCAGGTGTGCCGGTCCACACGAGCGGCGGCGACACCATCCTCGACGAGATCGAACCGGGCGCACGACTCGTCGTCGCGACGCCGGGCGCCGAACCGGTCGCACCAGACGGTTACGGCGCGGCGATCGTCGTCGACACCTGGGCACAACTCGACCGTGCCGATCTACGCGCGGAGGAACACGCCGTCCGACGCTGGATGGCGTTGGCCGGCATGGTCCGGCCGCATGGCGAGGGCGGCCGCGTGGTCATCGTCGCCGACTCGACCCTGGCCCCTGTCCAGGCGCTGATCCGTTGGGACCCTGTCGGATTCGCGTCGCTCCAACTGAACGAGCGCGTCGAACTGGGATTCCCGCCGGCGGTCACGATGGCCTCGGTCGACGGGCCCACGCAGGTCATCACCGACTTCGTCGAACACCTCGAACTGCCCGAGGGTGCGGACGTTCTCGGGCCGGTACCGCTCCCGCCCGGGGTGCGACCGCCGGCTGGGAGCGCTGAGTGGGAGGCCGCCGCGGACGACGAGATGGACCGCATCCTGGTGCGGCTGCCGCGCAAGCACGGACGGCTTCTGGCAGAGGCTCTCGCCGCCGGGCAGGCACGACGCAACACGCACCGGCAGACCGGGCCGATCCGGGTCCAGGTGGACCCGCCTACGATCGGATGAATGCGCATCGTTTTCGCCGGCACCCCCGAGGTGGCCGTGCCGTCGTTGCAGGCCCTTCTCGACTCGCCGTCGCATGAGGTCGTCGGTGTCATCACCCGGCCCGACGCGGTGTCGGGTCGCGGCCGCAAGGTCGTGCGGTCACCGATCGGCGTCCTCGCCGACGAGCACGGCCTGGAAGTGATCACCCCGCGTCGGATGTCCGAACCCGATGTCGCCGAGACGTTGCGACGCTGGGCGCCGGACTGCGCGGCAGTGGTCGCCTACGGTGGCCTCGTGCCCGAGGATCTGCTCGCGCTGCCGACCCACGGCTGGATCAACCTGCACTTCTCGGTGTTGCCCGCGTGGCGCGGAGCGGCGCCGGTGCAGGCCGCGATCGCCGCGGGTGACGAGGTGACCGGTGCCAGCACCTTCCGGCTGGAGAAGGGCCTGGACACCGGGCCGGTGTACGGCATCCTGACCGAGACCATCCGGCCGACCGACACCAGCGGCGACCTGCTCGCCCGTCTCGCCGACGCCGGGGCCGGCCTGCTCGTCAACACGCTCGACGGCATCGAGGCCGGGGGACTCATCCCCGAACCGCAACCCGCGGCCGGCGTCAGCCACGCGCCCAAGGTCGAGGTCGAGGATGCGCGTATCCGCTGGGATCTGCCCGCGCACATCATCGATCGCCTCATCCGCGCCTACACGCCGGCGCCCGGGGCGTGGACGAGTCTCGACGACGCCCGGATCAAGGTGGGCCCGGTGCGTCCCGTCGCGGAGGACGATGCGTCGCTACCGGAATCGGTTCGTGCCGAGCCGTTGCCCGCGGGTGCGATCGCGGTGACGAAGAAGGCGGTGTTCGTCGGAACCGGTTCGACACCGGTGAAACTCGGCACGGTACAACCGCCGGGTAAGAAGCCGATGCCGGCCGCCGACTGGGCGCGCGGCGCCCGACTGACCGATGGGACGGTACTGGGATGAGTGCGGATCGCCGACCGAGCCGGGGCAAGCGGGACAACAACTCCGCGAAGTTCCGGCAGAAGGACCTCGACCCGGCCCGCGTCGCGGCGCGGGACACGCTACGCGCGGTTCGTGAGCGGGACGCCTACGCGAACCTGGTCCTCCCGAAGATGCTGCGGGACCGCAAGATCGAGGGCCGGGACGCCGCGTTCGCGACCGAACTCGCCTACGGCACCGCACGTGCACAGGGCCTGCTGGATGCGGTGATCGCCGCGGCGGCCAAGCGGCCCGTCGAGGAGATCGACGGCCCGGTGCTCGACGTGCTGCGGCTGGGCGCCTATCAGCTGCTGCGGACGCGCGTGGGTTCCCATGCGGCGGTGTCGACGTCGGTGGATCTCGTACGTTCTGAGAACGGCATGGGCCCTTCGGGTTTCGCCAACGCCGTGCTGCGCAAGGTGTCGCAGAAGGACGAGGACATGTGGGTCGAGGAGCTCGCGCCGTCGCCCGCCGAGGACCTCGTCGGCTACCTGGCCTTCCAGTACGCGCATCCGCGCTGGATCGCGGAGGTGTTCCGCGACGCACTCGGCGGTTCGGCCGGCCAGTTGCAGGCGGCGCTCGCCGCCGACGACGAACGGCCGCCCGTGCACCTGGTCGCCCGGCCGGGCTACATCACCGCCGAGGAACTGGCGCTGACCAGCGGGGGAGAGGAAGGCAACTTCTCGCCGTACTGCGTGTACCTGCCCAGCGGTGATCCCGGTGACGTCGACGCTATCCGCGAAGGCTACGCCGGTGTCCAGGACGAGGGCAGCCAGCTGATCGCGCGTGCGGTCACGGTCGCCGAGGTCGCCGACGACTCCGGCCGCTGGCTCGACATGTGCGCCGGACCCGGCGGCAAGGCCGCGCTGATCGGTGCGCTCGCCGAGATCGATGCCGCCCGACTCGATGCCATCGAGGTGTCGAAGCATCGCGCCGAACTGATTCGCAAGGTGGTCAGCGACCTGCCGGTGACCATCCACGTTGCCGACGCCCGGTCGAGCGGCCTCGAACCCGGATACGACCGCATCCTGCTCGACGCGCCTTGTTCCGGTCTCGGCTCGCTGCGCCGCAGGCCCGAATCCCGTTGGCGCCGAACAGCTGGCGATGTCGATGAACTCGTCGTGCTGCAGAAGGAGTTGCTCACCGAGGCGCTTCGGCTGGTCAAACCCGGTGGCGTGGTGGTCTATTCGACGTGCTCGCCGCACCCGGCCGAGACCACGTCGGTGGTCGCCGATGTTCTGGCATCGGTGCAAGGTGCGCGTCAACTCGACGCCCGCCCGCTGGTGACCGTCGGCAAGCTCGGGCCGGAGCTTCTCGGCGATGGGCCGCACGTTCAGCTGTGGCCGCATATCCACGGCACGGATGCGATGTTCCTGGCGGCGCTGACCCGGGACTGATCGTTCACTTGCCGTGCGAGGCAGTGACCGCGGCGACGACGCCCTCGTGGTCTGCTACCGCCGCCTGGCCGGTCGGTTCGTATTCGAGGATCAGGAGTCCTGCGGGAGTCGCGGTGTGCTGCGTCAGCCGAAATCCCAGGCTGATTGCGTTGCGTCCGAACAGCTCTCTCCCGGCGCCGAGTGCGGTCGGGGCGACGACCAGCCGCAATGCGTCGACGAGACCGGCTTCGAGGAGCGACGCGGCGAGGGTGTTGCTGCCGTGGACCTGCAGTTCACCGCTAGGTCTCGAGCGCAGGGAAGACACCGCCTCGATCGCGGCGCCACCGAGGAGAGTCGCAGGCTGCCACGGGAGTTCGGTGAGCGTGCTGCTCACCACGTACTTGGGGAGGGCGTTCATCCGCTCGGTGAACGGGTCGCCGGGGTCGGTGATCTGCGGCCAGTCGCTGGCGAAGGCCTCGTAGGTTCGACGCCCCAGGAGCAGTCCGTCGGCGAGATCGAGCCACTGCGACGCCTGCTGAATGAAGGTCTCGTCCATGTGTGGGACCAACCAACCGCCGGCAGTGAAGCCGTCGGAGGTGTCCTCGTCGGCCGAACCGGGTCCCTGGGTGACGCCATCGAGGGTCATGAACTCGGTGACGGTGACTCTCATCGCGACACCTCGCTTTCGACGAGTCCGGCGAGCGCTGCGGTGACCGAGCCCCAGCCGTCGTAGAAGCCGAGATCGTGATGCTGTTCGCGATCGGATGGATTGCCGTGTCGCACGACGACGCTGTACTCGGTCCCGTCGGGATGCTCGCCGAGGGTGATCTCGGCGGTCATGGGGACGGGTGCGGGTTCCGCAGGCCGCCACGAGCTGTCGACGGCGTTGGTGAACACCAGGCGTTCGTGGTCGTCGACGACCAGGAACACGGCGTCCATGTGGGGCACGAAGGTCTCGCCGTCGTCGCTCATCTGCGTGACTAGTGCACCACCGGGACGCGGTTCGAGACGCTCGACCCGGGTGACGGTCGGGGAGGGCGTCCACCACTTCGCGAGCTGATCGGGTTTCGTCCAGGCGTCCCAGATCCGTTGCCGCGGTGCGCGGATGATGCGTTGTAGGGTCAGGTCGAGTTCGGGGTCGATCATGATGTCTCCTCGGTTTCGGTGACGAAGGCTTCGAGTCGGTCGGTGCGTTCGGTCCAGACGATGCGCTGGTGTTCGAGCCAGGTCTGTAGGCGTCGCAGGCGTCGACGGTCGAGCGTGCACATTCGGGTGCGCCCGGTCTTCTTGGTCATGACCAGGCCGCTCTCCTCGAGAACCCTCAGGTGCTTCATGAAGGACGGGAGGGACATGGGGAAGGGGTCGGCGAGTTCGCCGACGCTCGCAGACCCGCGCCCGAGACGTTCGACGACGGCGCGTCGAGTCGGGTCCGATAATGCACCGAATATCTCGTCGAGGGCGACCGAACTGTTTGCCATGTGGCTAAGTGTTGCACGGTGGGTCGATGAACTCAATGGCTAAGTGATTGGAGCTTCGTATGATTGTGGAAAACGACGTCGAAGCAGCGGGAAAGTAAGTATCATCGAATGTATGTACGAAACACGCGCAGGCGGAACCCCGGGCCTGTCGACGGAAGATCTTCGCGCTTTTCAACACCTCCTCGCCGGGATGGCTGCGGGCGTCGACGAGGTCGAGTCGGTGCATCGACTGACGCTGCTCGAGGAGGTGAAGTCCGCCTGTTCCGCGGCGCAGGTGCGTGAGACCGCGAACCTCGATCAGCTTCGTGCAGCCGATGAGGCCGCGAGGAATGTCCCGCCGCAGCGAAGGGGCCGGGGGCTTGCCGCCGAAATAGGGTTGGCGCGTAAGGCCTCACCGCAGAAGGGGAGCCAGTACCTCGGGTTCGCTCGTGCCCTGGCACATGAGATGCCGCATACGATGGCGGCTCTCGCGGACGGAGTCCTCACCGAGTGGCGTGCCACGATCCTCGTCCGCGAAACCGCTTATCTGACTCGCGAATCGCGGGAGGAGATCGACCGCCGAGTGTGCCGCGACCATCGGGCGCTGGTGGGTGCTTCCGATCGAGAGGTCGAAGCCCGGGCAAAGCGTCATGCCTACGAACTCGAACCGGCCGCGGTGGTTGCGCGAAAGGCCAAGGCCGAGAAGGATCGGCGGGTCAGCGTGCGGCCGGCGCCGGATCTGATGACCCAGCTTTCGGCGTTGTTGCCGATGACGCAGGGGATCTCCGTATATGCCTCGCTCAAGCAGCACGCCGACTCGGTGCTCGGCACCGACGATCGCACGCACGCGCAGATCATGGCCGACACGCTGGTCGAACGTGTCACCGGTCGATCCGCAGCGTCGCCGGTGCCGGTGGCAGTGAACATGATCATGTCCGACGAGTGTCTGCTCGGGTTGAACGATTCGGCGGCTGAAGTGCAGGGGTACGGACCGATCCCGGCAGCGGTGGCACGGGAACTCGTCGCCGCATCGGTGTCGCCCGATGGCGAGACCGCCTCGACGCTGCGTCGTATCTATGCACGTCCGTCGGATGGTGCACTGGTGTCGATGGAGTCGAGATCGCGAACCTTCCCGGCCGCACTCGCGCACTTCGTTCGACTCCGAGACCAGCGCTGTCGAACTCCGTACTGCGGCGCGCCGATCGCAGAGATCGACCACGCGAAACCGCATCGACACGACGGCCCGACCAGCGAAGCCAACGCCGACGGCATCTGTGTCACCCACAATCGGGCGAAAGAGGCTGACGGCTGGGGATATTCGGTTCGTATGGCCGGAGACATCCGGGTCATCGACGTCATCACCCCGACCGGCGACCGGCATCGGAGTGCCCCGCCGCCGGCGATCGGGCACCGAAGTCCTGACCGCAGCAAGATCGAGACGAAGCTGCTGCAGCTGCTCGCGGTCGCTTGAGTGCTGCGAGGCGCCGGGTAACCTCGCTTCGCGTGACGATCCGCCCTTCCATTCGACCGGCGACTCCGGAAGACGTCGACGCTGCCGCAGAAACGCTCGGCCAGGCCTTCGCCGACTACCCGTTCACCAGACACACGGTCGATGCGCGTGACCATGGCGCTCGCGTCGATTCCCTGCAGCGGTTGTATCTCGCCGAGATCGGCATGAGGTGCGGCCGCGTCTGGGTCTCGGACGACCTTGCTGCCGTGGCGGTGTGGATCACTCCGTCCTCGTCGGGTCTCGACGAGGCGTTCGGCGACATCGCATCCCGAGTCGTCGACCTGTACGGAGACCGAGCAAACGTCGCTGCGCGGGCCGACGAGGCAACCGCCGGTCTCCGGCCGGCCGAACCCGTCTGGAATCTGGCCACGGTCGGGGTCGCGCCACATTCGCAGGCACGAGGGCTCGGCAGAGCTGTGCTCGAGCCAGGGCTCGAGGCGGCCCGGACAGAGGGGTATGCCGCATACCTCGAGACCTCATCCCCGGAGAACGTCAGATTCTACGAACGACTCGGGTTCGAGGTGACCGGGAAGGTTTCTCTGCCCGACGACGGCCCGGACGTGTGGGCCATGGTCCGGGTTCCGTGATTGTGGATGTCGAATCCCCACTTCGTACTGTCTCGTACTAGGTTGTCTGAGTGGAGGGGTGTCAAGAGGTGTTGATGCCGGGGACGGGGGACTCACAGTGACTTATCGCCTGGAAGCCGAGAAGGGTGCAATAGAGGGCGTCGGCAAGACGCTGGCCGAGTGCTCGAATGCCACCCGGGCGCTCTGGTCGGGCAGTACCGGATTCGCTGACGCAGCTGCGGCGATGCCGGGTTCGGCATTCAATGGCGCCTGCGCCGGCAAAGATGACCTCGTTCGAACTCTTCTCGGTCGCGCAGCTGCTCGCATGGACGCGGTTTCGCAGACCTGCTACCAGGTTGCGACCGAGTTCGCAGACACCGATGAAGAGTTGGCGAGCGGTTTCCGAGCCATTTCCGTGTTCTGATGAACCGTCCGACACGGTCGACCGTCAACAGCTGGGACGTGATGGTCCTGCTCCAGGCTGCGGACTCTCTGGAGACGACAGCCGAACACCTGCGAACCCAGACCAAGACGATGGCCGATGCTCCCATGAACGTGGAGGGCTGGTCGGGCGAATCCAAGCGTGCGTGCGAAGACCGTACGACGTCCGACCGAGACGAGATCAACAGGCTCGGCACCGAACTCAGCGCGGCCGCGAGGGTGCTGCACGACACGGCCGCCGCGATCAGCCCCAACCGAAGCACTGCTCTGACGAAGGCGCTCGGCCTGGAACTCGACAAGTTCGGCGTCTCGGATGACTGGACCGTGCGCGACGCTCGGGACTACGCCTCGGAGTTGAACGGTGTGGAGGCCGGAAGCGCGGCCGAACAGTCGATTCGGAACGACCAGGCCAGGCGCGCCGAGGAGGCGAAGACAGCGACGCTGTCGCTGCAGTCGCTGGCAGACCAGATCGGGGAGGACGACCGTAACGGTGCCCGCGCACTGAACGTGGTCTTCGGCAACGCCGAGATCAACGCTCCGCTCAGCTCGAGCTTCTCCGCCGGGCAAGCAAGTCGCGACGTCCAGGCGATCATGAGCGGGACTGCGACACCGGAGCAGAAGGAACGCTTCTACCGAGCGACCAGTCTGACGCCCGAACAGCGCGCGGCGCTGACACGCGGTGAAGAAGCGGTCATCTCGAAAGAGCAGTTCGATTATCTGAAGGCCATCTACACGCCCAATTGGGGTCAGAGCTCAGAGGGTTCGGCGCCTTACTCGCTCGACGCTCTGAAGCGTTTCGGTGACGAATATTCCGGGGATGAGCGCGATGCCCTCAAACGAGGGCTCGCCGATGGCGTGTTCTTGCTTGGGAATCCACAGCTCAGGTCTGACCAGACGCAGTCGAACCCCTTCATGGAAATCTATGGGGGCGGCCAGCGGGTATTTGTAACAGGTGGTATCAGCCAGGTCCCGCCGCCGATCCGGGACGTCTTGACGAGTCCCGCTGCCACCAAAAGTCATATTGCAGCGCCCGATGGCGGAACCCACTCCGGCGGGCACAGGTCGGTGGCCGACCTGAAGACCTTCGACGGGCTCAAGACTGCTGTGGGCATCCTTGAGCATCGCTCGGTTGATCCGAACGGGAGCGTCTACGGGAGCGAGTCGGTACAGCTCGGTAGCGACGTCGACCGGGCCCTGGTCGCGCGAGCGGGAGAAATTGCGGCCGCAGGACGAGGCGAGTACGTCTCGAACCCTGGGTATTTCGACCATAACGACGTATCGAAGGCGGACGCAGAGGGTCTCCTGACCCGGATGCTGGACGTCGCCGGCGGTGACCATATCGCCGTGCATGATGCTGTGATGTCAGCTACCGGCGGCACATCGGCCGGTTCCATGCCGCCCGTTTACGACCTGGACGGCAACGAGCGCTCCTTCAAGGATGCTGAGATGTTGAAGCATCTGTTCACCTACGACTGGACAGACGGTGCGGGGAACGAAAATTCCGGGGTGAACAAGCTGTTCAACTGGATGCCCGGTTCCGCGTATGCCTCGGACGGGAGTTCGTTCGAGTTGCTGGCCGATAGTAAGCGTGCTGGAGAAATCGCTACTTCGCTCACGCAATATTTCGGCGACCATAAGGATGCTTTCATCGACATCGGGGACGATAAGCGTGCTCTCGGAGAGCTGAATGGCGAGTTGGCTCGAACGCTCGCTGCGGCGATAGGCCCGCACACTGCCGTGATGGGCGGAGCAGATCCACAACTGTTCAACTCGCATGGGGCCTCGGAAGTGGACCTAGTGGATCTGAAGGCGACCTTTCAGATATTGAACTCTGACGCTGATGCAGGGAAAATCGTCAATTCTCTAAGTGCGCTGCAAATCGACACTCTGCAGGAAGAGCTCGGTCGCAATCCACACAACTACGGCCTCGGCGAGATCACTGGTCGCTTGGAGGGGGCGATGGCGAGCGGTCTCGACTCTCACATTGAAGAGACCAAGATCGACGGTCGTCACTCGGCGGCACGCGAGGCTGCTGTCAGGGGCGCCTTGTTCGAGAGCGCGGCTGGTCTGCTTTCCGCAGTGCCGGGTTTGGATCCTGCTGTGAACCTTCTGCTCGCCGGCGCAGCTCCGCAGGCACAACTGCATTTCTCGGGACTGCCCACCGACCCGGACACAATAATCGCGGACCCTGAACTACAAGAGTTGCGAACAGAGATGTACACGTCGCAGATTGATCCCAACGCCAAATACACGCAGATTCTGGAAGGTTACTTCAGTTCGCATCCCGAAATAGCTGATGATCCAGAATTTCGGAAGCTGTTTTCGTCGAACGGCGACATCGATTTTGAGGAGATGAAACAAACCAAAACGATGCCTGCGGTGGCCGATGATAGTAGGGCAGCGTCCTATGCTCAGCGCTTGCTGAATTCCGACATGAACTCATTTGCGCTCCGACATAACGAGAACTTCGAACATGCTTACAAGAGGTGAACGCGTGCAGGCGAGAGTTTCAAGGAAAGCGCAAGTCGTCGGACGCTTACTCGTTGCGGCTATCGCCGTCGTAGTTGCCGGTTGTGGTGTGCCTCGAGACTCATCGACATTTTCAGACGTGTCGCGTGCTGCGACTCCGTCGGCAGACGCCGGCCTGCCGCCTAACCTGGATATCTCCTTTCGTTGGGCACCCGCAGAGTCCCTCGATCTCATGAGTGCGGAGGGAACGTTCGTTCGTGCTTACACCGAGTCCTTTGAACTCGCTTTCGAAGGGCAGTCCACTGAGTGGGGGTACCCCGGGTTCGTCGACGCATCCCCGGAGGGCATTGACGAACAGGTCACGAAAGTTATGAGCAACAGCGCCACTCGCAAGGTCGTCAATACCGTCTTCTATCGTCCGCTACGACGCGTAGACAATGGCGCCACGAGCCGCCTGATTCTATGTCGGAGTGAGAGCCAGTCGATCAATCAACGGTCTCCGTCCCGCGATTCTGTGTGGAAGAAAATCGGGGAGCCGTGGGGATATCCGGTCACGATCGAATTCACGCGGTCGGAGGGCGGAAGCCCGCCAGCGAAACAAGAAGGCACCAGGAGAGCTCCTTCGCATTCCGTGTTCGGAGATTGGCGGGTCATCTTCTACGACCGACTCGGCGTCGGACCCGAGAACCGGGCCGATATCGTGGCGTGCGATGCCCTCCCCCCGAATCCGGATCTACCCGTGGTGGGCGTCGAGGAGGGATCGCAGCCCTGGCCGACTCTGCCTCCATCCCCAGGGTGGCCGGCCAACGGAGTCTGAGACACCCGGACGCCTTCGTTCGCACCAACCCACTCGCCCTACACTTGTCCACCATGTGCACCGCTGGTAACGCGCCCATGATCGCTCCGTCCATTCTGTCCGCGGACTTCGCGAATCTCGCCGACGAGGCGGCTGCTGTTGCCAAGCCCGGTGCCACCCGTGCCGATTGGCTGCACGTCGACGTGATGGACAACCACTTCGTGCCGAACCTGACGCTGGGTCTGCCGATCGTCGAGAGCCTGCTGAAGGCCACCGACATCCCGCTCGACTGCCATCTGATGATCGAGAACCCGGAGCGCTGGGCGCCGCCGTATGCCGAGGCCGGCGCCTACAACGTCACCTTCCATGCGGAGGCCACCGAGAATCCGATCGGCGTCGCCCGTGACATCCGCGCCGCCGGTGCGAAGGCGGGTCTGTCGATCAAGCCGGGCACCGCGCTCGAGCCGTATCTGGAGATCCTCCGCGACTTCGACACCCTGCTCATCATGAGCGTCGAACCCGGTTTCGGTGGGCAGAAGTTCATCCCGGAGGTTCTCGAGAAGGCCCGCGCCATCCGGAAGTTCATCGATTCCGAGGATCTGAGGCTGCTCGTCGAGATCGACGGCGGCATCAACGCCGACACCATCGAAGAGGCGGCCGAGGCCGGAATCAACTGCTTCGTCGCCGGATCGGCGGTCTACGGTGCCGCCGACCCCGGCCAGGCCGTCGCCGCCCTCCGCGAGTCCGCCGCGACCGCACGCGCCCACAGCGACATCTGACCTGACACATGGACATCGCCGCCGCCATGGTCCGCGCAGTCGAGGCGTCGTATGCGGCCATGGGTGTCAGCTCACCCAATCCGCCTGTCGGAGCGGTGATCCTGGCCGCTGACGGCACTGTAGCCGGCGTCGGCGCGACCCAACCGCCGGGCGGCCCGCATGCCGAGGTCATGGCCTTGCGTGCGGCGGGTGACGCCGCACGGGGCGGCACCGCGATCGTCACGCTCGAACCCTGCAACCACACCGGACGCACCGGTCCGTGTTCGCAGGCACTCATCGAGGCCGGCGTCGCCGAGGTCCACTACGCGGTCAGCGATCCCAACCCCGTCGCCGCGGGTGGCGCCGACACCCTCCGGGCCGCCGGCATCCGCGTGACCGGGGGAGTCGCGGCCGACGTCGTGGAGAACGGTCCACTGCGTCCGTGGCTCACCCGACAGCGGCTCGGGCGGCCGATGGTCACCGCCAAGATCGCGGCCGGCATCGACGGCCGGATCGCTGCTCCCGACGGCACCAGCCAGTGGATCACCGGTCCCGCCGCCCGCGACCACGCCCACGAGCAGCGATCACGCCTCGACGCCATCGTCATCGGCACCGGCACGGCCCGTGCCGACAACCCGACTCTCACCGCCCGCACCGCCGACGGTGGGCTCTATCCGCACCAGCCGGCGCGCGTGGTGCTCGGACACCGCGACCTACCGGCCGACGCCAACCTCCGCGGGGACACCGGGGGACCGCTGGTCCAGGTCGACTCCCACGACCCGGCTGACGTCCTCGCCGCACTGCCCGACGCACTCTGGGTCCTGGTGGAGGGCGGGCCGCACATCCTCGGCGCCTTCTTCGCCGCCGACCTCGTCGACGAGGTGCACGCCTACGTGGCGCCGATGGTCCTGGGCGCGGGACGCAGTTCCGTCGAGATCCCGGGAGTCACCACTCTGGGCGACGCCAGACGGTTCGAGACCCGCGAGGTCACGACGCTCGGGAATGACGTGTTGGTCACACTGGCCCGCTCTGTGCGGCCATCGGCGCAGGTCTGAGCAGGGCGAGATGCGCGACACACCGGGGCCAGACTGTTTCGCTCAGCGAAATTCCAATGCGACTCCGTTCGTGCATCGTGCTAGCGTCGATATCACCAGTTCTCGGGGCGGGGTGAGATTCCCCACCGGCGGTGATGAGGGTGCTATGGATATGCACCTTCCAGCCCGCGAGCGCCTGTCGGAAGACAGGGACAGCAGATTCGGTGCGATTCCGAAGCCGACGGTCATAGTCCGGATGCGAGAGAACAGGCGACACAGTGCCGCCCTGTCTGCTCCGAGCGAGCAGGAGGAGTGCGTGTTCACCGGAATCGTGGAGGAACTCGGCGTCATCGCCGACCGCGAGGATCTCTCTGACGCAGCCCGCTTCACCGTGCGGGGACCCATCGTCACCGCCGATGCCGGCCACGGCGACTCCATCGCGGTCAACGGTGTGTGTCTGACCGTCGTCGACCTCCGACCGGGCGAGTTCACCGTCGACGTGATGGGCGAGACGCTTAGTCGCAGCTCGCTGTCCGACCTCGACGCGGGCAGCACCGTCAACCTCGAACGCGCCATGCCCGCCAACGGGCGTTTCGGCGGCCACATCGTGCAGGGCCACGTCGACGGGACCGGTCGCGTCCTGTCCGTGAGCCCCTCGGAGAACTGGACCGTCGTGCGCATCGGCGTGCCGGAGAAGCTCACCCGCTACCTCGTGGAGAAGGGCTCGATCACCGTCGACGGTGTGTCGCTGACCGTCTCGTCCGTCGGCGGATCGGGTGACGACTCGTGGTTCGAGATCTGCCTGATCCCCACCACCCTCAACGAGACCAACCTCGGTGCAACCAAGCCCGGCACCGTGGTCAACCTCGAGGTCGACGTGATCGCCAAGTACGTCGAACGTCTGCACCTCGGAAATACCCCAGCTGTCCCTGCGCTTGAAGTCACCGAGACGAAATGAGCACAGCGGCCGAAATGAGCACAACGAGTGAGGTTCTGATGAGCGAATCGCCGCGTGATGGTGAAGACGCGACCACCGACGAACGAGTCCAGCTCGACTCGATCGAACGGGCCATCGCCGACATCGCCGCCGGCAAGGCGGTCGTCGTGGTCGACGACGAGGACCGGGAGAACGAGGGCGACCTGATCTTCGCGGCCGAGAAGGCCACCCCGGAGCTCGTCGCCTTCATGGTCCGCTACACCTCGGGCTACCTGTGCGTGCCGCTCGACGGCGACGCCTGCGACCGTCTCGGTCTGCCCCCGATGTACTCGATGAACCAGGACAAGCACGGCACCGCCTACACCGTGACCGTCGACGCCCGTGAGGGCATCGGCACCGGCATCAGCGCCTCGGACCGCGCCACCACCATGCGTCTGCTCGCCGACCCGGAGGCCACCGCGGGTGACTTCACCCGTCCCGGCCACGTGGTCCCGCTACGCGCCAAGGAGGGCGGCGTGCTGCGTCGTCCCGGCCACACCGAGGCCGCCGTCGACCTGGCCCGCCTCGCCGACCTGGCACCGGCCGGTGTCATCTGCGAGATCGTCAGCCAGAAGGACGTGGGCTCGATGGCCCGCTCCGACGAGCTGCGCGTCTTCGCCGACGAGCACGACCTCGCCATGATCTCGATCGCCGACCTCATCGCATGGCGTCGTCGTCACGAGAAGCACGTCGTGCGCGTCGCCGACGCCCGGATCCCCACCCGTCACGGCGACTTCCGCGCCGTCGGCTACTCCAGCGTCTACGACGACGTCGAGCACGTCGCCCTGGTGAAGGGCGACATCTCCAGCGACGACGGACACGACGTCCTCGTCCGCGTGCACTCGGAGTGCCTGACCGGCGACGTCTTCGGCTCGTTGCGCTGCGACTGCGGTCCGCAGCTCGACGCCGCGATGGAGATGGTGGCCGAGGAAGGCCGCGGCATCATCCTGTACATGCGTGGCCACGAGGGCCGCGGCATCGGTCTGCTGCACAAGCTGCAGGCCTACCAGCTGCAGGACGCCGGCGCCGACACCGTCGACGCCAACCTGGAACTGGGTCTGCCCGCCGACTCCCGTGACTACGGTCTCGGCGCCCAGATCCTCGTCGATCTCGGTGTGTCGTCGATGCGTCTGCTCACCAACAACCCGGCCAAGCGCGTCGGCCTCGACGGCTACGGCCTGCACATCGTCGACCGTGTGCCGATGCCGGTGCGCGCCAACGCCGAGAACCTGCGCTACCTTCGCACCAAGCGCGACCGGATGGGACACGACCTCGTGGGCCTCGACGACCTTGCGCACACCGGTGACGATGCATCTGAAGGAGCCCCTGCATGAGCGGCCACGGAGAACCGACCCTCGAACTCGCCGACGCCGGCAAGCTCCGGCTGGCGATCGTGTCGTCGCAGTGGCACGAGAAGATCTGTGGCGCACTGCTCGACGGCGCGGTCCGCGCGGCCAACGAGAACGGTGTCACCGAGCCGACCATCGTGCAGGTGGCAGGTGCGATCGAGTTGCCGGTCATCGTGCAGGCGCTGGCCCGCACCCACGACGCCGTCGTCGCGCTCGGCGTCGTGATCAAGGGTGAGACACCGCATTTCGAGTACGTGTGCGACGCGGTGACCGCGGGTCTGACCCGCGTCTCGCTCGACGAGTCGACCCCGGTCGGCAACGGCGTGCTGACCACGCTCACCGAGGAGCAGGCCATCGCCCGCGCGGGCCTGCCCGGTTCGACCGAGGACAAGGGCGCCCAGGCGACCGTCGCCGCACTGGCGTCGGCACTGACCCTGCGTGCACTGGCACGCGGTGAGGCCCTGCCGAACGCGGTCGGAGGAGCATCGGCGTGACCTCCCCGCGATGGGACCTGGTCTATCGGCCGCGTAAGTTGCCCCGCTGGGCGATCATCGCGGCCGTGATCGTGATGGCCATCCACATCACCTTCGGGCTGCTGCTGACGGTCGAGGACGTCGGGGTCCGCAACCTCGGCGGCTCCGACCAGGTCGCGATCATCCTGATCGGCGTCCTCGTCTCCGGCGCCATCCTCCTGCTGACCCGTCCGCGGCTGCGCGTCGGGGCCGAGGGCGTCGAGGTGCGCAACCTCGTACCGGTCCGGCTGTTCGGTTGGGACCAGGTGCTCGGACTGACCTACCCGGAGAAGGGCTACGGCGCCTGGCTGCTGTTCCCGTCCGACGAACACATCACCGTCCTGGCCGTTCAGGGCAACGACGGCCCGCGGGCCGTCGAGGCGATGGCCCGGTTCCGCGAGCTCGAAGAGCGCTATCGCGGGACCGTCCGACCCGCCAACTAGCCTGGAACACGTGGCCGACCCGACTACCTACCGTCCTGCTCACGGAACCATCCCGACCGATCCCGGGGTGTACAAGTTCCGTGACGAACACGGTCGTGTCATCTACGTGGGCAAGGCCAAGAACCTCCGGTCGCGTCTGACCTCGTACTTCGCCGACATCGCCTCGCTGCACCCGCGCACCCGCCAGATGGTGACGACGGCGGCGTCGGTCGAGTGGACCGTCGTGGGCACCGAGGTCGAGGCGCTCCAGCTCGAATACAACTGGATCAAGGAGTTCGATCCGCGGTTCAACGTCCGCTACCGCGACGACAAGAGCTATCCGATGCTCGCCGTGACCCTCAACGAGGAATACCCGCGGCTGTTCGTCTACCGCGGGCCGCGCCGCCGCGGCGTGCGTTACTTCGGTCCGTACGCACATGCCTGGGCGATCCGCGAGACCGTCGACCTGCTGACGCGGGTGTTCCCGGCGCGCACCTGCTCGGCGGGCGTGTTCAAACGGCACCGCCAGATCGACCGCCCGTGCCTGCTCGGCTACATCGACAAGTGCTCCGCCCCCTGCATCGGCCGCGTCGACGCCGAGGAGCACCGTGAGATCGTCGAGGACTTCTGCGACTTCCTGGCCGGCCGCACCGACCTGCTGATCCGCAAGCTCGAACGCGACATGACCGCTGCGGCCGAAGATCTCGACTTCGAACGCGCAGCCCGTCTACGCGACGACATCGGTGCCCTCCGACGCGCCATGGAGAAGCAGGCCGTGGTCCTCGGCGACGGCACCACCGCCGATGTCGTGGCGATCGCCGGCGACGAACTCGAGGTGTCGGTACAGGTCTTCCACGTGCGCGACGGACGCGTCCGCGGTCAGCGTGGCTGGGTCGTCGAACGCAGCGACAACGGCACCGACGGTGACGTCATCGGCGAGTTCATCACCCAGTTCTACGGTGCGCAGGTCGATTTCGACGCCACCGTCGACGTCGGCGAGAACCGCGCACACGGCGAGTCCGTTCCGCGTGAGGTCCTGGTCCCTGAATTGCCCGCCAACGCAACCGAACTCGAGGAGTGGCTGTGCGGACTGCGGGGGAGCAGGGTCAAACTGCGGGTGCCGCAGCGTGGAGACAAGAAGGCGCTGTTCGAGACCGTCGCCCGCAACGCCGGCGAAGCGCTCACCCAGCACAAGCTCCGCCGCGCCGGTGACCTCACCACCCGCTCGGCAGCCCTCACCGAGCTGCAGGAGAACCTGATGCTCGATCAGGCGCCGCTGCGTATCGAGTGTGTGGACATCTCGCACGTTCAGGGCACCGACGTCGTCGCCTCTCTCGTCGTCTTCGAGGACGGGCTGCCGCGCAAGTCCGACTACCGGCACTACGCGATCCGTCATGCCGCCGGCGACGGCCACTCCGACGACGTCGCGTCGATCGCCGAGGTGACCCGCCGCCGATTCCTCCGGCACCGTGCCGACCGCGATGCGCCGCCGCCCGAGTCGGGGGAGGTCGACGCCGTGCCCGAGACCCCTGCGCAGCCAAGGAAATTCGCGTACCCGCCCAACCTGTTCGTCGTCGACGGCGGTGCACCGCAGGTGCATGCGGCCGCGGCGGTCCTCGATGAGCTCGGCGTCACCGACGTCGCGGTCATCGGGCTCGCCAAACGACTCGAGGAGGTGTGGGTGCCCGGCGAGGACGACCCGATGATCCTGCCGCGCAGCAGCCAGGCGCTGTTCCTGTTGCAGCGCGTTCGCGACGAGGCGCACCGGTTCGCCATCACCTTTCACCGCAGCAAGCGCAGCAAGCGGATGACCGCCTCGGCGCTCGACGGTATCCCGGGTCTCGGGAAGACACGGCGCACCGCGCTGGTGACCCACTTCGGGTCGGTTGCGCGTCTGCGTGAGGCATCCTTGGAGGAGATCGCCCAGGTCCCGGGGATCGGACTGACCACCGCACGTGCGGTGCAGAGCGCGCTCGTCGGTGACACCGTCGTCGAGGCGGTGCCCGAGTCCGAACCGGTGGCTTCCGAGGCGGTGCCGGTGGAGACGGTGGTGTCCGACGCGGTGAACGAGGCAGAGATGACGGTGGTGACCGGTGACGCGGGACGAGGTGTCGATGAGTGAGCAGGCCGAGGCCGAACACGACCAGCAGCTGAACGGAGGGGTCCGGAACGGCGAGGTGCCCGACGGACTCACCGTTCTGTTCGTCACCGGCATGTCCGGTGCAGGCCGATCCACGGCGGCCAACGTGCTCGAGGACGACGGCTGGTACGTCGCGGACAACGTTCCGCCGTCGCTGATCTCGACGATGGTCGGGATGGTGCGGGAGAACGATCCGACGATCACCCGGCTGGCGATGGTGTTGCGCGCCTCCCACCCCAACCTCGCGCATGAACTCGAGCAGCTGCGGGACAGCCTCGAGGAGTCGGGGATTCGTACCCGGTTGCTCTACCTCGACGCGAGCGAGGAGGCGCTGGTGCGCCGCTTCGAGCAGGTGCGTCGCCGACACCCCCTGCAGGGCAAGGAAACCCTCATCGAGGGGATCGCCCGTGAACGCGCGATCCTGGCGCCGATCAAGAACGTCGCCGACCTGGTCGTGGAGACCTCGGCGCTGACCGCGGCCAAGCTCCGCTCCGTGGTGGAGGGGGTGTCCCCGGGCGACACCGAACCGCGGTTGAGCATCGCGGTGCAGTCCTTCGGATTCAAGTACGGTTTGCCCATCGACTCCGATCTCGTCGCCGACGTGCGGTTCCTGCCCAACCCGCACTGGATCGACGACCTGCGCGACCACAACGGGCAGGAGGCGCCGGTCCGTGACTACGTCCTCGGCCAGCCCGACGCCGGTGACTTCCTCGACCTCTACACCGGCCTGGTGTCCATCGTCGGTCGCGGATACCTGCGAGAAGGCAAGCGGTACATGACGATCAGCGTCGGCTGCACCGGTGGCAAACACCGCAGCGTCGCCATCTCCGAGGAACTCGCCCGACGACTCCGCAAGACCGTCGACGACTCCGGCGTGGCCTCCTACGACGTGCGCGTGATGCACCGCGATCTGGGGCGCGAATGACCCAGAAGATCGTCGCACTCGGCGGCGGCCACGGCCTGTACGCGACGCTGACCGCCATGCGCTACCTCAGCACCGACATCACCGCGGTGGTGACGGTCGCCGACGACGGCGGGTCGTCGGGCCGACTCCGTGCCGAACTCGGGCTCATCCCGCCGGGGGACCTGCGGATGGCGCTGGCCGCGTTGATGTCTGCACCCAAGGCGCTCGAGGACTTCCAAACCGCGGGCGATCCCGACACCCGTCGGCGCCACGAACTGTGGGCCGAGGTGCTGCAGCACCGCTTCGGCGGTCGCGGAGCCCTCGCCGGACACCCCATCGGCAACCTGATGCTGGCCGGACTCACGGAGGTCCTCGGCGACACGGTGGCCGCGCTGCAGGAGCTCCGGTCGATGTTCGGGATCGTCGGTCAGGTGCTGCCCATGTCAACCGTCCCGCTCGACATCGAGGCCGACGTCTCCGGACTCGAGGCGGACCCCCGCATCAGCCGGGAGATCCGCGGACAGGTGGCGGTCGCGACGACGCCCGGCAAGGTGCGCCGCGTGCGATTGATCCCAGAGGATCCGCCCGCCTGCGAGAGTGCCGTCGAGGCAATCGAATCCGCCGATCTCGTGATGCTCGGGCCCGGCTCCTGGTTCTCCAGCGTGATCCCGCACGTGCTGGTGCCCGAACAGCTCAAGGCGCTGCAGCGCACCGCCGCCCGCAAGGTGCTGGTGGTCAACCTCGCGCCCGAACCGGGGGAGACCCCGGGGTTCTCGGTGGAGCGGCATCTGCACGTCCTGCACGCGCACGCCGACACCTTCCGTGTCGACAACGTCCTTGTCGATGCGTCGTCGGTGCCCGCCGGACGTGAACGAGAGCATCTCGTGCGTGCGGCGGGGCTCTTCGGCGCCGAACTGAACGTCGGCGATGTCGCCGTACCCGGTCGTCGGGTCCATGACCCGGCGAAAGTCGCCGCCGTGGTGAACGAACTGTGCGAAGGTGAATCGAACCGTTACGCTGACCGGGCGGACGCCTGACACAGGCGATGATTCGGCGTTTTCTTCAGGGACGTGTGGGCTGTTGACAGGAGGACAGGGACCGGTGGCGATGACGGCGGCGGTGAAAGACGAGCTGAGTCGCCTGACGGTGACCCAGGTGAGTTGCCGGAGAGCCGAGGTGTCGGCTCTGCTGCGATTCGCCGGCGGCTTGCACATCGTGGCCGGCCGCGTGGTGGTCGAGGCCGAGGTCGACATGGGCAATGTCGCGCGGCGCCTACGACGCGAGATCCACGACCTGTTCGGCTACGGCTCCGACGTCCACGTCCTGCGTGGCGGCGGACTGCGTAAGTCGGCCCGTTACATCGTGCGCATCACCAAGGACGGCGAGGGCCTCGCCCGGCAGACCGGCCTGCTCGACCTGCGTGGCCGTCCGGTGCGCGGGCTCCCCGCCCAGGTCGTCGGCGGAAGTGTCGCCGACGCCGAAGCCGCCTGGCGCGGTGCGTTTCTCGCACACGGCTCGTTGACCGAACCCGGACGTTCGTCGGCCCTCGAGGTCAGCTGCCCCGGACCGGAGGCCGCGCTTGCCCTCGTCGGAGCGGCCCGTCGCCTCGGCGTGACCGCCAAGGCCCGCGAGGTCCGCGGCGCCGACCGGGTCGTCATCCGCGACGGCGAGGCCATCGGCGCCCTGCTCACCCGGATGGGGGCCCACGACACCCGCCTGGTGTGGGAGGAACGCCGCATGCGCCGTGAGGTGCGTGCGACCGCGAACCGTCTCGCCAACTTCGACGACGCCAACCTGCGACGCTCGGCCCGCGCGGCGGTGGCCGCGGCGGCCCGCGTCGAACGCGCCCTGGAGATCCTCGGCGACGAGGTCCCTGATCATCTCGTCGCGGCCGGACAGCTGCGCATCACCCATCGGCAGGCCTCCCTGGAGGAGCTCGGCCAGCTCGCCGATCCGCCGATGACCAAGGACGCCGTCGCCGGACGCATCCGTCGTCTGCTGTCGATGGCCGACAAGAAAGCTCGCCAGGACGGCATCCCGGACACCGAGTCGGCGGTCACCTCAGAGCTGCTCGACGAGGCCTGATCACTGCGGGGAAGCCAACAGTCGGACCTGCGGTGTGCCGGACCGAACCCGGCCTACTAGGCTGAGGTCGACGTGTGCGGACCGGGGGTCGCCCCTGTGTGCCATCGGTGACCGCTCACGGCGCGGCCAGCAGGGCTTGACCCACAGGCCTGACCATGAATACCGCTAAGGAGCACAACTGTGACTGTTCGGGTAGGCGTCAACGGATTCGGCCGGATCGGCCGCAACTTCTTCCGTGCCGTCGAAGCGCAAAAGGCTTTGGGCACCACTGACATCGAGATCGTCGCGGTCAACGACCTCACCGACAACGCGACTCTCGCGCACCTGCTGAAGTTCGACTCGATCCTCGGCCGTCTGCCCGAAGAGGTCAGCCTCGAAGGCGACGACACCATCGTGGTGGGCGACAAGAAGATCAAGGCGCTCGAGGTCAAGGAAGGCCCCGCCTCGATCCCGTGGGGCGATCTGGGCGTCGACGTCGTCGTCGAGTCGACCGGCATCTTCACCGCACGCGCCAAGGCCCAGGGTCACCTGGATGCCGGCGCCAAGAAGGTCATCATCTCGGCCCCCGCGTCGGATGAGGACATCACCATCGTCATGGGCGTCAACGACGACAAGTACGACGGCAGCCAGAACATCATCTCGAACGCCTCGTGCACCACGAACTGCCTCGGCCCGCTGGCCAAGGTCCTCAACGACGAGTTCGGCATCGTCAAGGGCCTCATGACCACGATCCACGCCTACACCCAGGATCAGAACCTGCAGGACGGCCCGCACAAGGACCTGCGTCGCGCCCGCGCCGCCGCCCTGAACATCGTGCCGACCTCGACCGGTGCCGCCAAGGCCATCGGCCTGGTCCTCCCGGAGCTGAAGGGCAAGCTCGACGGCTACGCACTGCGTGTGCCGATCCCCACCGGCTCGGTCACCGACCTCACCGCGCAGCTGGCCAAGCAGGCCACCGCCGAGGAGATCAACGCCGCGCTCAAGGCCGCTGCCGAGGGTCCGCTCAAGGGCATCCTGAAGTACTACGACGCCCCGATCGTCTCTTCCGACATCGTCACCGACCCGCACAGCTCGCTGTTCGACGCCGGCCTGACCAAGGTCATCGACGATCAGGCCAAGGTCGTGTCCTGGTACGACAACGAGTGGGGCTACTCGAACCGCCTCGTCGACCTCATCGGACTCGTCAGCAAGTCTCTCTAGTCCACTCGTCGTACAACGAAAGAGGAGTCAACGCCTCATGGGTGTTCCCACTCTGAAGAACCTTCTGGAAGAGGGTGTTTCGGGTCGCGGAGTGCTGGTCCGTTCGGATTTCAACGTCCCGCTCGACGGGTCGACGATCACCGATCCGGGTCGCATCCTCGCATCCCTGCCCACCCTCAACGCGCTCATCGACGCCGGTGCCAAGGTGATCATCACCGCGCACCTGGGTCGGCCGAAGGGCGAGCCGGATCCGAAGTTCTCGCTCGCGCCCGTCGCTGCGCGTCTCGGCGAGGAGCTCGGTCGCAACGTGCAGCTCGCCGGTGACGTCGTCGGCACCGACGCGCTCGCCCGCGCCGAGGGTCTCACCGACGGTGACGTCCTACTCCTGGAGAACATCCGCTTCGACCCGCGGGAGACCTCCAAGGACGACGCCGAGCGCGAGAAGCTCGCCAAGGCCCTCGTCGAACTCGTCGGCGACGACGGCGCGTTCGTGTCGGACGGCTTCGGAGTGGTCCACCGCAAGCAGGCCTCGGTCTACGACGTCGCCAAGCTCCTCCCGCACTACGCGGGAGAGCTGGTGGCGGCCGAGGTCGACGTCCTGTCGAAGCTCACCGAAGACGTGACCCGCCCGTACGCGGTCGTCCTCGGTGGCTCGAAGGTCTCCGACAAGCTCGGGGTCATCGAGGCGTTGGCTCCCAAGGTCGACACGCTGGTCATCGGCGGCGGCATGGCCTTCACCTTTCTGGCCGCACAGGGCCATTCGGTGGGCACCTCGCTGCTGCAGGAAGACCAGATCGAGGTCTGCAAGAGCCTGCTCGAGCGCTTCGGCGACGTCATCCACCTGCCGGTCGACGTCGTGGTGGCCGACAAGTTCGCCGCCGACGCGGAGGCGAAGACCGTCGCTGCCGATGCCATTCCGGACGGCTGGATGGGCCTCGACATCGGACCGGAGTCGGTGAAGCGATTCGCCGCGGTCCTCTCGGGCGCCAAGACGATCTTCTGGAACGGTCCGTCGGGCGTCTTCGAGTTCGAGAAGTTCTCGGCCGGCACGCGCGGTGTCGCCGAGGCCATCGCCGGGGCGACCGGCAACGGTGCGTTCACCGTGGTCGGTGGCGGCGACTCGGCCGCCGCGGTGCGGACCCTGGGTCTGCCCGACTCGGACTTCTCGCACATCTCCACCGGAGGTGGCGCATCGCTGGAGTACCTCGAGGGCAAGGAACTCCCCGGACTGAAGGTGCTGGAGAGCTGAGCCATGGCAACTCGTAAACCGCTCATCGCGGGCAACTGGAAGATGAACCTGAACCACCTCGAGGCCATCGCGCTGGTTCAGAAGATCGCCTTCGCCCTGCCGGCGAAGTACTTCGACAAGGTCGACGTGACGGTCATCCCGCCGTTCACCGACATCCGCAGCGTGCAGACCGTCGTCGACGGGGACAAGCTCCTGCTCACCTACGGTGCGCAGGACCTGTCGCAGCACGACTCGGGCGCCTACACCGGCGAGATCAGCGGTGCCTTCCTCGCGAAGCTCGGCTGCACCTTCGTCGTCGTCGGGCACTCGGAGCGTCGCACCCTGCACGGCGAGACCGACGAGGTCGTGCTGGCCAAGACGAAGGCCGCGCTGCGGCACGAGCTCACCCCGATCGTCTGCATCGGCGAGGGGCTCGAGATCCGCGAGGCCGGCGAGCACGTCGCGTACAACGTCGCGCAGCTCAAGGGTTCGCTGGCGGGCCTCTCGGCCGACGAGATCGCCAAGACCGTCATCGCCTACGAGCCGGTCTGGGCCATCGGCACCGGTCGCGTGGCCAGTGCCGCCGACGCCCAGGAGGTCTGCAAGGCGATCCGCGAGACCCTCGCGGAGATCGCCGACGCAGAGACCGCGGCCTCGGTCCGCATCCTCTACGGCGGCTCGGTGAACGCCAAGAACGTCGGCGACATCGTCGGCCAGACCGACGTCGACGGGGCTCTCGTCGGCGGCGCGTCGCTGAAATCCGACGAGTTCGCGACGCTGTCGGCGATCGCCGCGGGTGGCCCCTTGCCCTGACGGGTCACACCCACGCGTACACTGTGGCAGGTTGGTGTCGATTTGCGTCGGCACCACCTGCCACAGCTGTTTCTCCAGGTGTTTACGGAAGGGCGTTTCGACTCGTGACTGTGCAAGGTGCACTCGACATCGGATTGATCGTGACCAGCGTGCTGCTGATCGTGCTCGTCCTGCTGCACCGCGGCAAGGGTGGCGGTCTGTCGTCCCTGTTCGGCGGCGGTGTCCAGTCCAGCCTGTCGGGTTCGAGCGTCGTCGAACGCAACCTCGACCGGCTGACCATCTTCGTCGGCCTCATCTGGGTGATCTTCATCGTCGGCGTGGGCGTCGACATCAAACTTTCCTGAGCTGATTTCTGCTCTCGACCTCGGGCGACGCGTCTGACGCGTCGCCCGTCGCTTTCCCCGGGATGCCGGATGCCCCTGATCTCGGGATACTTGAGGGCATGAGTGAAACCGCCCCCACACAGGGAGCCCCGGCATCGCGTCCGTCCATCTCGATCGTCGACCACATCGTCGTCGACGACGAGGGCCGTGCACTCACCGAACCATTACGCGAGGACATCCGACTGCTCGGCGGCATCCTCGGCGAGGTCGTCGCCGAGCACTCCGGCACCGAGGTCTTCGATCTCGTCGAATCGGCTCGGGTGGCCGCATTCGGCGTGCGTCGCAACGAGATCGATCGCAGCGAACTCGCGGACATGTTCGTCGATCTCGACGTGGCCACCGCGGTGCCCGTCATCCGCGCCTTCAGCCATTTCGCGCTGCTGGCCAACCTGGCCGAGGACATCCACCGCGAACGTCGCCGTGCCATTCACGTGCGGGCCGGTGACCCGCCGCAGAAGTCCAGCCTGGCCGCGACCTACCGTCAGCTCGCCGACGCCGGACTCGGTGACGAGGAGGTCGGCAAGGCGCTCGCCGACGCCAACGTCGTGCCGGTCATCACCGCCCACCCGACCGAGACGCGGCGTCGCACGGTGTTCGAGGCGCAGAACCGCATCACCGAGCTGATGCGCTTCCGCGGCCGCACCGAACTGACCCCCGACGAGGACGCCGAGGTCACCGAGGCGATCCGCCGCCAGATCCTCACGCTGTGGCAGACCGCGCTCATCCGCCTCGAACGACTCACCATCCAGGACGAGATCCGTTCCGGTCTGCGCTATTACGATGCCTCGTTCTTCGACGTGGTGCCGGCGATCAACACCTCGGTGCGTGCCGCACTGCGGTCGGCGTACCCGGAGGCGGATCTCGCCGACGAGCCGATGATCCGCATGGGGTCCTGGATCGGCGGCGACCGGGACGGCAACCCGTTCGTGACCGCCGAGGTCGTCACCCTCGCCACCACGCTGGCCGCCGCGACCGCGGTCGGGCACCATCTCGCCGAACTCGAGAACCTCGCGCAGGAACTGAGCATGTCGGCGCGACTGATCACCGGCACCGAGCCGCTGCTGGAACTCGCCGGTGCCGATGCCGACGACCCGGGCGTCGACGAACCATTCCGGCTCGCGTTGCGGCACATCCGATCCCGTCTCGCGGCGACGGCGCGGGGGATGTTCGACGACGACTTCCTCTCCTCGAGCGACCTCTTCCTCGTCGACGGCAAGCCACCCTACGACGACGCATCGGAACTGCTCGCCGACCTGGACGTCATCGACGCCGCGCTTCGGGTCAACAACGACGCCACCATCGCCGACGATCGCCTCCTGTCGCTTCGGGAGTCGGTGCGTACGTTCGGTTTCCATCTGTCCGGTCTCGACATGCGTCAGAACTCCGACATGCACGAGGAGGTCGTCGCCGAACTCCTGGCCTGGGCGGGGGTCCACGCCGACTACGCCTCGCTGGGGGAGGACGAGCGGGTCGAGATCCTGTCCGCCGAGCTGCAGCGGCGCCGGCCCCTCACCAGTCCCGACGCGGAACTCAGCGAGCTGGCGACCAAGGAACTCGGGATCGTGCGTGCGGCGGCGAAGGCGGTAGCGACGTTCGGTCCGGAAGCGGTGCCCAACTACATCATCAGCATGTGCACCTCGGTGAGTGACATGCTCGAGGCCCTGATCCTGCTGAAGGAGGCCGGTCTCTACGACCCCGGTGCCGCGGGGGAGAACACGCCGCGCTCCACTGTCCGGGTCGTGCCGCTGTTCGAGACGATCGAGGACCTGCAGCAGGGCGCCACCACGTTGCTCGCCGTGCTCGACGTGCCGTTCTACCGGGCGCTCGTGGAGTCCCAGAACGGCATGCAGGAGATCATGCTCGGCTACTCCGACTCCAACAAGGACGGCGGCTACATGGCCGCCAACTGGGCGCTGTACCGCGCCGAACTCGACCTCGTCGAGGCGGCGTCGAAGTCGGGAATCCGGTTGCGGCTCTTCCACGGTCGCGGTGGCACCGTCGGCCGCGGCGGCGGACCCAGCTACGACGCGATCCTCGCGCAGCCGCCGGGCGCGGTGCAGGGATCGCTGCGCATCACCGAGCAGGGCGAGATCATCGCCGCCAAGTACGCCGAACCGGTGACCGCACGCCGCAACCTGGAGACGCTGCTGGCCGCGACCATCGAGTCGTCGCTGCTCGACGTCGAGGGTCTCGGCGACGAATCGGAGTCGGCCTACGAGATCATGGACGACATCGCCGCCAAGGCGCGCGCGGCGTACAGCCGCCTCGTGCACGAGACACCTGGATTCGTCGAGTACTTCACCACGTCGACGCCGCTGTCGGAGATCGGCGCCCTCAACATCGGCAGCCGCCCGGCGTCGCGTAAGCAGACCGAGAAGATCTCGGATCTCCGCGCGATCCCATGGGTGTTGTCGTGGACACAGTCACGAGTGATGCTCCCGGGCTGGTACGGCACCGGGTCCGCATTCGAGGAATGGGTCGGCGACGATCCCACCCGTCTCGAGGATTTGCAGCGCTACTACGAGAAGTGGCCGTTCTTCCGCACGGTCATGTCGAACATGGCGCAGGTGCTGGCGAAGTCCGACATGGGTCTCGCCGAACGCTACGCACAGCTGGTTCCCGACGAGGAACTACGCGACAAGGTGTTCGGCATGATCGTCGACGAACACGAGCGCACGATCGCCATGTGCGCCAAGATCACCGGCACCGACGACCTGCTGCACGACAACGCGGCCCTGAAACGCTCTGTCTACAACCGCTTCCCGTACCTCGAGCCGCTCAACCTGCTGCAGGTGGAACTGCTGCGCCGATTCCGTGCGGGGGAGGACACCCCGTTGGTGCGGCGCGGTATCCAGCTCACCATGAACGGCCTGGCGACGGCACTGCGCAACTCGGGCTAGACCGCGCAGTGCTGGTGCGCGGCGTTGCCCTCGACGCCCGGTGAGATGTGGTCGTGCAGGCGGATCGAGTGATCGTAGAACTCGTCCTCCATCGGCAGATACGAGATCGGTTCTTCCTCCGCGACGTGGTCGAGGCGATCGATCAGCGACCGCTCCACCGAACCGACCGTTTGCTGGTCGACGTCGTCGGCCTCGGTGATGAGGTGCGGTCGGAGCGGCTGCATGCCGGTGTACCAGAGGGTTCCATGCAGGATCGGCCACAGCACGTCGTCGATGTGGCCGCTTATCCCGCGGGGCCCGAGGCTCGCGTGCCGGTCCCCGGCGGTCACGACGACGAGCGCCCGCTTCCCGATGAGTCCGCCGCGACCGTACTTGAGGAACCGTCCGGTCTCGGGGTCGGGGACGTCGTAGGCGAACCCGCTCTCGAAGACCCGGTCGAACCAGCCCTTGAGGATGGCAGGCACGCCGTACCACCACAGAGGGAACTGCAGGATCACCAGATCGGCATCGGCGAGTTTCCGTTGCTCGGCGCGGACATCGGCCGATCCGTCGTCGGTGACGAGGAGCGGATCCCATCTCATCCGGTAGAGGTCGGATTCGACGACGCGCCAACCTTTTTCGCGTAACGCCGCGATACCGACATTCCGCAGATGGCTACTCAGGGAGGACTGATCGGGGTGGGCGAGCACCCACAGTGCATTGCCGCGCATGTGGCGTGCAACACGATGCCTCCCCGAATGATTCCTCAGCCGTAGTGGCAGACGTAACTGACGGCGTCGGTGACCTCGATGTCGAACGAGGAATCGCCGGGTACCGAGAACGAGTCGCCCGCGCCGTAAGTGGTCCAGTCCTCGCTACCGGCGAGCCGCACCCGGCAGGCACCGCTGTGCAGTTCCATGATCTCGGGTGCGCCGGTACCGAAATTCAGCGTCGCGGGCAGGATCACGCCGGCCGACTTGCGGGTGCCGTCAGCGAGATGGAACGTGTGGCTCACGCACTTGCCGTCGAAGTAGACGTTGGCGGCCGGGTCGAGGGTCACGTTCGCGTAGGTCGAGGTCTCGGTCACGAGCACTGAGCCTAGCGAGCCGGCCACCGGATGATCGCGGGAGGTCCGTGGTCAGGAGCGGCAGGCCGGGTCGTAGAACCTCGGTCCGCGAGGCGTCCCGATCGCTGGCGACCTCAGTTCACACGTGCGATGACATCGAGTCCGACGCCGTCGGCCGCCGCGAGGTGAACTCGGTGCCGGGCACTTCCGTCTCGCATATCCACCGGTCCGTGCGGTGAGTCCCAGCCCCATGACTCGAGTACCCGTCGAGCGTCATCGACACTCGGCATGCCGTCGCGGGCCATCCCGGCGAGCACTTTCAGCCCAGAATAGGTGGTTTCGGCCATCGTCCCCGGCGGTGGTGCTGCGCCGACTCCGATGGGACCGGTCCCATGGATCAGGTCGAAAGCGCGTGTGAATCCGGTGGTGAAATCCGTTGCCGACGCCGAGCCCAGGCCGGCGAACCATCCCGCGGAGATGTACAGATCGCCGGTGGCCTCGGCGCCACTGGCGAGGACCACGGTTTCGTCGGTGAACGGACTGAATCGGGCGATGGAGACGTCAAGCTGATGCCGCGCGAACGCGCGGTTGAAGCGGACGGCGTCGGACCCGACGAGGAGCGAGAGAACGCCGTCCGGTTCGGCTCGGGCCACGGCAGTACACGTCGCATCCCACTGTGAGTCGTCCTCGGTACCGAGCGGCAGATAGCATTCGGCGACAACGCCGACATCGCTGCCCTCCAAACCTTTCCGTGTAGCTGCCGCCGTGCCTCGGGGCCAGATGTAGTCGTTGCCGACGATGTACCAGCGCTTCAGAGCGCGCTCTCGCCGAAACCACTGCAAGGAGGCGAGGATCTGGTCGATCGGGACCTCACCGCTGCACACCACGCCATCACTGTTCTCGCCGCCCTCGTATGCGGCGGCGTACACGTAGGGAATCGAGCCACGCACCACACGGGCGATGGCCTGTCGGGTGTTCGACAGGTGCCATCCGGATATCGCGTCGATGGCGCCGTCGTGCAGGAGCAACCCCACGTCGCGTGCAACCTGTGCCGGCGGCCGTCCAGCGTCGAGATGAACGAATTCGACTGCCCGTCCGCCGATTCCGCCCGTCGCCTCGATCTCGGTTGCCGCCAGTTCGGCGGCGGCCAGACATTGCGGCCCGAAGATCCCGGCCGGCCCCGTTCGAGGGAGGACGAGTGCAACTCGGCAAGAAGTATCGGTTCGAGTTCGTCGGTCACCGGCCCCGCGAACAAGTGGCGATGAGTTGGTATGTTGCAGGTTGTGCACGCCGTCGGAGTCGAGCGCGGGCGACAACGCGAAAGGGGACCAATCATGACCGAAGTCCTCGCCGCCCTTTCTCTCTTGCGTCAGGCTGCGTTCGTTTCCGCCCGTCTCGACGCAGCGCTTCGCGAACACGGACTGACGGCCGACCGGTGGCGAGCCCTGGCCGCCGTCGAGGCCAACCCCGGGTCGTCGATGGCCGACCTCATCGATGCCCTGGTGATCCCGCCGACCTCGGCGACTCGTGCGATCGATTCCCTGGTCGAAAGCGGAGCCGTGTACCGGAGCCCGGCGCCCGATGACCGTCGTCGGGTGACGCTTCAGATCTCTGCTCAAGGTGCCCTGCTCCTACGGGAGGTCGAACCGATCATCTCCCTGGTGTACGAGGAGTCGGCTGTGTCGTCGGTTCGCGGGTCGCAAGGATGAAACCCGCTCGTTTGTCACTCTGACACCGCTCGACCCTGCACGAGGTTTCTGCTGTGTAACGCCTTTCGTGAATGGTACGAGGTCTGTTGCACCGGCGTTAACAGTTCCGGAATCGCAACATCCACCGCCGTTCTGGCATTGACACCCTAGCGGCGCTGAGTAGTGTCCTCATTACTCCCAAATGGGAGTAATGAGGCCGATGGAGGGTTCAGTGACCGTTTACGACTACCGGTGCCCCGCCCACGGTGACTTCGAACAGCGCTTTCCGATGGGGGAGGCTCCGGCTGCGGCGCGCTGTGGCACCTGCGGCGGGAAGGCGTCCCGCGTCTACGGGCCGACGGCGGTGTTGTCACACGATCCATTGGCAACGAAATTGCTTGCCCTGCAGCAGTCTTCCGCGGAGAGTCCGTCCGTTGTCACCCGGTCGCGTACCGCGGCAGGTCGCCGCGCGCCCACGCAGGATCCGCGCTGGCGGCAGCTGCCACGGCCCTGACAGGTCGATTCTCGACTACCCAACTCTCCTAGGAGGAATCCATATGCCTGACGTCATCTTTCCCGTCGATCATGCCAAACCTTTTCGCGCACAGGAGCTCGTCGGCCACAACCGGTGGCACCCCGAGATCCCACCAGTGGCGACCGTTCGATCGGGACAGTCCTTCCGGGTCGAGTCCAAGGAGTGGTTCGACGGTACGATTCTCAACTCCGATGACGCAGATGACATCCGTGACTGTGACCTGTCGATGGTGCATCAGCTGTCCGGGCCCTTCGGAGTGGAAGGCGCCGAGGCGGGCGATCTGCTGATGGTCGACATCCTCGACGTGGGCCCGGTGCCGCAGCAGCAGGGCCCGGTCGCCGGACAGGGATGGGGGTACACCGGCATCTTCGCTCGCGAGAACGGCGGTGGATTTCTCACCGACTTCTTCCCCCAGGCCTACAAGGCGGTCTGGGACTTCGCCGGACAGCAGGCGACGAGCCGCCATATCCCGGGCGTCGAGTTCACCGGGCTGATCCATCCGGGACTCATGGGCACCGCACCGAGCAAGAGCCTGCTGGCGACCTGGAACTCGCGCGAGCAGGCGCTGATCGACACCGACCCCGATTGCGTACCACCGCTCGCCCTGCCGCCGCTACCGCACAATGCGGTGCTCGGTGGTGTCGACCCCGCCGACCACGAGCGGATCGCAGGCGAGGCCGCCCGCACCGCGCCGCCTCGCGAGAACGGCGGAAATCAGGACATCAAAAATCTGTCGAAGGGCAGTCGGATCTTCTACCCGGTCTTCGTCGACGGCGCGAATCTCTCGCTCGGCGACCTCCACTTCTCGCAGGGCGACGGGGAGATCACCTTCTGTGGGGCGATCGAGATGGGCGGCTATATCGATCTCCGGGTCGAGGTGATCAAGGGGGGAATGGAGACCTACGGGGTCACCACGAACCCGGTCTTCATCCCGGGGATCGTCGAGCCGCGTTACTCGGAGTTCCTCACCTTTGTCGGATTCTCTGTGGACAAGCAGGGAAATCAGCACTATCTCGACTCGACGCTGGCGTACCAGAACGCCTGCCTCAATGCGATCGAGTATCTGTCCAAGTTCGGCTGGACGAAGGAGCAGGTGTATCTCCTGCTCGGTGCCGCACCGGTGGAGGCCAGATTCTCCGGCGTCGTCGACGTGCCGAACTCCTGTGCCACCCTCTACGTCCCGACGGCGATCTTCGACATCGACGTCCGTCCTTCGGCTCAGGGGCCGGTACAGGTCGATCGCGGCCAATGTGCAGTCAGCAGTTGATCCCGTCATCATCCGATTCGTTTCACGCCCAACCACGAGGAGACCGACCATGCCGGCACCAACGGACGCCGAGTATTTCGAACTGGGAGACTTCACCCTGCAATCCGGCTCCACCCTTCGCGGAGCCCGCCTCGCTTACAAGACCTATGGTGCGCTCAACGACGACAAGTCAAACGTCATCGTCTACCCGACGTGGTACTCGGGGTGGCACACCGACAACGAGTGGCTGATCGGAGACGACAAGGCCCTCAATCCCAACGACTGGTTCATCATCGCGCCGAACATGCTCGGCAACGGCCTGTCCTCGTCGCCGTCGAACACCCCGCCGCCGTATGACCGTGCCCGATTCCCAGCTGTGACGTTCTATGTCCAGGTCGAGGCCCAATACAGGCTGGTCACCGAGAAGTTCGGAGTCTCACGGATCGCGTTGGTCACCGGCTGGTCGATGGGTGCCGGGCAGACTTATCAGTGGGCGGTCAGCCATCCTGAGATGGTGGAACGTGCGGCTCCGTTCTGCGGTTCGAGCATCACCTCTCCGCACAACAAGGTGTTCTTGGAGTCGCTCGAGTTCGCCCTCAAGGCCGACGCGGCCTACGCCGATGGTGATTACACGCCAGAAGCATTGCCGATCAAAGGACTCCGCGCCTTCGCGCGCGTGTACTCGGGCTGGGGTTACTCGCAGGCCTTCTACTGGGAGGAGGAGTGGCGTGCCTTGGGATTCACTTCGTTCGACGATTTTCTCTACGGGTTCTGGGAGAACTTCTTTCGTGACGGCCGTGACCCGAACAACCTGCTCGCGATGCTGAGGACCTGGCATGCGGGCGACGTCGGCAACACCCCGGGATTCGACGGGGACACCGAAAAGGCGTTGCGCTCCATCGTATGTCCGCTGCTCGCGATGCCGGCGGAGAAGGATCTCTATTTCCCGCCGGAGGACGAGCAGTGGGCGACGCAGTTCATCGCCAACGGCGAGGTGCGGGTCATACCGGGGATCTGGGGGCACTTCGCGGGAGGTGGTGCCAACGACGTCGACACCGCGTTCATCGACGCCGGGATCCGGGACCTGCTGTCCAAGCCCGGCGCCGTCGCGAGCGATTGAGAATCGGCCGGGGGGCGGCACGCCTGCAGGCTTTCTCGGCTTCGCCTCGACCGCAGGCACGGTAGCGGCCACCGGGTCAGCGGTGAACGATCCGGTCAGCTGGCAGCACCCGAGTGTGCCCGTTGCGGGTGCGTTCGTGGTCGGCGTCGCATTCGGGATGGCGTCGGAGTACCTTCTGACTCTGCTCACCGGCTCCGCCGGCGCACCGGCGACGGCCTGAGGGCCGCATCGGTCAGAGGTTCTTGGCGGCGTCCTCGTCGAGGAACCAGATGGTTTCGTCGGTGCCATGGGCACCCGCGCAGGGCCAGTCCGCCGGATCGGCCCCGTTGTGGGCGGCGGCGACGGCCTCGGCCTTGTCGGCGCCCGCGACGAGGAACCACACGTTGCGCGACCGGTTGACCACGGGCAGCGTCAGAGTGATCCGACGCGGCGGCGGCTTGGGCGAGTCCTCCACGGCGACAACGGATTTCTCGGTCTCCGCGGTGGCGGCGGTGTGCGGGAAGAGGGAGTTGATGTGGCCTTCGCCGCCCATGCCCAACAGATGCAGGTCGAACTCGGGGGCGATGCCGTCGACCGAGCGGCCGGCCAGGATCGCCGCGTAGTCGGCTGCGGCGGCGGAGATGTCGTCGCCGAACGGACCGTCGGACGGGGCCATCGGGAACACCCGCGACGGGTCAACCGGCACCTTGTCGAGCAGGGCCTCGCGGGCCTGGCCGGAGTTCCGTTCCGGGTCGTCGGCCGGCACGAAACGGTCGTCGCCCCAGTAGAGATCGACCCGCGACCAGTCGATCGTGCCGCTGTCGGCGGCCAGCGCCGACAGGATGCCGATCCCGTTGCTGCCGCCGGTCAGGACGATGCTCGCGACGCCGCGTTCGGACTGTGCGCGGGTCACCAGGTCGACGAAACGGGCGGCCGCGGTGTCGACCAGTTCCTGCTTGGAATCGAAGACCAGCGTCTCGATGGCCACGTCGTTCACTCCTCTTCGTCGGATGCTGCTGAATCACTCTGCTGCGCAGCGTGGTTCACCGCGGCTCGCATATCGGCGCGGAGGAGCGCCTCCTGCTCCGGCGAGATCCGCTCCACGTCGGCGACACCAGCCAGCGCTGAGGCGTACACCTCGTCGATGTCGAGACGTCGCAATTCCTCGGCGATGCACACAGGCAGCGATCGCGGCGTCATCGCGATCTTCCCGTCCGGCTTACCCGGAGCGGTCAGCACCGCGTTGTTTGCCTCGTCGACGGCCAGCACGGTGTCGCCGTCGGTCCGGACCAGTCGGACCTCGAAGCTGCCGGTGAACCTGCGCGTCGGCACACCCAGCGCCGACCGCAGCCAACCGGCGAGCAGATCGATGGCCGGGCTGCGATCGGGTCCGGTCACGTCGACCTCGAGGACCCGGGTGAACGGAGGGCGATCGAGTGCCGATGCCAGGATCGCCCGCCACGGGGTGAGCTGCGTCCAGGCGATGTCGGTGTCACCGGGGGAGTACCCGGCCAGACGCCGTTTGAGGACGGTGTTCAGACCGGGGTCACGGTTGGCGTCCATGATCCGGCGGCGGCCCAGCGTCCCGAGCGGATCGGAGGCCGGCTTCGAGGGACCGATACTCGGCCACCAGGTGACCACCGGGGTGTCCGGCAGTAAGAAGGGGATCACCACCGCATGCGCGTGGTCGGCCATGTCGCCCGCCAGCGACAGCACGATGACCTCCGACGCGCCGGCGTCGCCGCCGACGCGGATCTCGGCATCCATCCGCGAACGGGCATGGCGCACACCGCGGGAGACGACAATGACGCGGCTGGGATGCTCGCGACTCGCGGCGATCGCGGCCTCGATGGCGCCTTCGGTCGGTTCGTCGTGTTCGGCGCAGACGACCAGCGTCAGCACACGGCCGTTGTTGACCGAACCCTCGGTCTCGTGCAGGTTGACCAGTCGCTTGGCGACTTCCCGGCTCGTCGTGTCCGGCAGGTTGACGATCATGGACGCCTCCACTGTCGGCCATGGCGCGCGAGCATCTCATCGGCGGACGCCGGCCCCCACGTTCCCGCCTCATATGCGTCTGGCCGACCGTTCTGGGCCCAGTAATCGAGCACCGGATCGAGGATCTTCCAGGACAATTCGACTTCCTCGTTGACGGGGAAGAGGGACGGTTCGCCGAGCAGCACGTCGAGGATCAGCCGCTCGTAGGCCTCCGGAGACGCCTCGGTGAACGCGGTGCCGTAGCTGAAGTCCATGTTCACATCGCGGACCTCCATACTCGTCGCGGGGACCTTGGAGCCGAACCGGAGCGTCATGCCCTCATCGGGCTGGACTCGGATCACCAGCACGTTCTGGCTGAGTTCCTCGGTCATCGTCTGGTCGAAGGGCAGATGCGGTGCCCGTTTGAAGACCAGCGCGATCTCGGTGACGCGCCGACCGAGGCGCTTGCCGGTGCGCAGGTAGAAGGGCACCCCCGCCCAGCGTCGGGAATCGACCTCGAGAGCGATCGCGGCGAAGGTCTCGGTGGTGGAGTCCTTCGCGAAACCCGATTCCTCTTTGAGGCCGCGGACCTTCTCGCTGCCCTGCCAGCCCGCGGTGTACTGGCCTCGGGCCGTGTTCTCCGACAGCGGCTCGATGTTGCGGGTGGCCGCGAGGACCTTGGCCTTCTCCGCCTGTAGTTGTTTGGGCTCGAAGGAGATCGGCTCCTCCATCGCCACCAGCGCCATCAGCTGCAGCAGATGGTTCTGGATGACGTCGCGCGCCGCGCCGATGCCGTCGTAGTATCCGGCCCGGCCGCCGAGACCGATGTCCTCGGCCATGGTGATCTGGACATGGTCGACGTAGTGCGCACTCCACAGCGGATCGAACAGCTGGTTGGCGAAGCGCAGCGCCAGGATGTTCTGCACCGTCTCCTTGCCCAGGTAGTGGTCGATGCGGAACACCGACGACTCCGGGAAGACGTTGTTGACGATGGCGTTGAGCTCACGGGCCGACTCGAGGTCGTGACCGAAGGGCTTCTCGATGACGACCCGACGCCAGCTGTCGCCGGTCGGTGCCGCCAACCCGCTTCGCTCGAGCTGTTCACACACTGTCGGGAAGGCACCGGGCGGGATCGACAGGTAGAAGGCGTGATTGCCGTCGGTACCGCGTTCGTTGTCGAGCGACTTGAGGGTGTCGCGCAACTTGTCGAAGGCGGCGTCGTCGTCGAAGTTGCCCTGCACGAAGCGGAAGCCCTCGGCGAGGCGCTCCCACACCTCCTCGCGGAAGCCCGTGCGGGCGTGTTCCCGCACGGCGTCGTGCACGACCGCCCCGAAGTCCTCGTCGCTCCAGTCGCGCCGGGCGAACCCGACGAGCGCGAACGACGGGGGGAGCAGCCCGCGGTTGGCGAGGTCGTAGACCGCAGGCATCAACTTCTTGCGTGCCAGGTCTCCGGTGACGCCGAAGATGACCAGACTGCACGGGCCCGCGATGCGGGGGAGCCGCTTGTCCTGTGGGTCACGGAGCGGATTGATCCAGGAATCGGGTCCTACTGCGTCCTCGCCGTCGGCCACGTGGGTTCAGCCCTTGTTCGCCGCGGACAACTGCTCGGCGGTCGCGTCGAGCAAATCGTTCCACGCATCCTCGAACTTGCTGACGCCCTCCTCCTCGAGGACCTTGAAGACGTCGACCGTGTCCACGCCGAGTGCCGCGATCTTGTCGAAGATCTCCTGCGACTCCTGCGCGAGGCCGATGATCGAGCCGGTGTTGACCCAACCGTGGTCGGCGAAGGCGTCCATCGTCTTGCCCGGCATGGTGTTGACCGTGTTGGGCGCGACGAGCTCGCTGACGTACAGGGTGTCGGGGTAGTCCGGGTTCTTCACGCCGGTCGACGCCCAGAGCGCGCGCTGCGGGCGGGCGCCATGGGCGAGCAGGTCGGGGAAGCGCGACTCGACCTCGAAGACCTGCTGGTAGGCCGAGTAGGCCAGGCGGGCGTTGGCCAGTGCGGCCTTGCCCTTGAGCTCCACCGCTTCCGGGGTGCCGATGGCGTCGAGGCGCTTGTCGATCTCGGTGTCGACGCGCGACACGAAGAACGACGCCACCGAGTGGATGTTCGACAGGTCGTGACCGGCTTCCGCGGCGGCGTCGAGGCCGTCGAGGTAGGCGTCCATGACCTCCTTGTAGCGCTCCACCGAGAAGATCAGCGTCACGTTCACGCTGATGCCCTCGGCGATGACCTTGGTGATCGCGGGGAGCCCGGCCTTGGTGGCGGGGATCTTGATCAGCAGGTTCGGCCGGTCGACGATCTTCCACAGCTCGATCGCCTGGGCGACCGTGCCGTCGGTGTCGTGGGCCAGGCGCGGATCGACCTCGATCGACACCCGGCCGTCGACGCCGTCGGACTCCTCGTACACCGGTGCGAGGACGTCGCAGGCGTTGCGGACGTCGTCGGTGGTCACCGTGCGAATGGTGCCGTCGACGTCGGCGCCACGAGCGGCGAGTTCGTTGACCTGGGCGTTGTAGGCGGTGCCCTTCGACAGTGCAGCCTGGAAGATCGACGGGTTGGTGGTCACGCCGACCACCGACTTGGTCGCGATCAGTTCGGCCAGGTCGCCGGAGCTGATCAGGTCACGGGACAAATCGTCCAGCCACACCGAGACACCGGCGGCGGACAGTTCGGCGAGCTTCTCGTTCTGGGTCACGATCTCTCTCCTTGGGTTGGTCAGCCGGCGACGACGCGTTCGGCGGCCGAGGTGACGGCCTCTGCGGTGATCCCGAACTTGGTGAAGAGCACCTTGTAGTCGGCCGATGCACCGAAGTGCTCGATGCTGACGATCTCGCCACCGGCGCCGACGATGCGATACCACGGCATCGCGATGCCGGCCTCGACGGCGACACGCGGAACCGACGGCGGGAGGACGTGGTCCTGGTACCCCTTGGGCTGCTCGTCGAACCACTCGACACACGGCATCGACACGACGCGGGCCTTGATTCCCTTGTCGGCCAACGCCTTCTGCGCCTCGGCGGCCAGGTATACCTCGGAACCGGTACCGATGAGCACCACCTGCGGGTCGCCCTCGGAATCGCTGAGGATGTAGCCGCCGTTGGCGACGCCCTGCGCCGAGGTTCCCTCGAGGATCGGGAGGTTCTGGCGGGTGAGTGCCAGGCCGACCGGGTGGTTGCGCCGGGTCAGCAGGTGCGCCCAGGCGTAGGCGGTCTCGTTCGCGTCGGCAGGACGCACGACGTCGAGGTTCGGGATGGCCCGCAGTGCGGCCAGGTGCTCGATCGGCTGATGGGTCGGGCCGTCCTCGCCGAGACCGATCGAGTCATGGGTCCAGACGTAGATCGGGTCGATCTCCATCAGCGCGGCCAGGCGGACGGCCGGACGCATGTAGTCGGCGAACTGCAGGAATGTGCCGCCGTAGGCGCGGGTCGGTCCGTGCAGGGCGATGCCCGACAGGATCGAACCCATCGCGTGCTCGCGGACACCGAAGTGCAGGGTGCGGCCGTAAGGGTTGGCCGACCACTTCTTGGTGCTGATCGACGTCGGGCCGAACGAGGGCTCGCCGTCCATCGTGGTGTTGTTCGAGCCGGCGAGGTCGGCGGAACCGCCCCACAGCTCGGGCAGCACCGGCGCGAGGGCGCCGAGCACCTTGCCCGAGGCGCTGCGCGTGGCCACGTCCTTGTCGCCGACGTTCCAGCTCGGCAGGCTGTCGGTCCAGCCCTCCGGGAGCTCATGAGCGGTCAGGCGGTCGAACAGCGCCTTCTGCTCGGGGTTCTTCTCGGCCCACGCATCGAAGGAGGCGGTCCACGCCTTGCGCTGCTCGGCACCGCGCTCGACGAGCTTGCGGGTGTGCGCGATGACCTCGTCGGTGACCTCGAAGTTCTTCTCGGGGTCGAAGCCGAGGACCTTCTTGGTGGCCGCGACCTCGTCCTCGCCGAGAGCGGCGCCGTGGGCCATGCCGGTGTTCATCATGTTCGGCGCCGGGTAGCCGATGATGGTGCGCAGGCAGATGATCGACGGACGGTCGACGACCTCCTGGGCCGCCTTGATCGCGGCCTCGATGGCCACGACGTCCTCGCCGCCCTCGACGGTCTGCACGTGCCAGCCGTAGGCCTCGTAGCGCTTGGCGACGTCCTCGGACAGGGCGATGTCGGTGTCGTCCTCGATCGAGATCTGGTTCTGGTCGTAGAACACGATCAGGTTGCCGAGCTGCTGGGTGCCGGCGAGCGAGCTGGCCTCGGAGGTCACGCCCTCCTCGATGTCACCGTCGGAGGCGACCACGTAGATGTAGTGGTCGAACGGGCTCTCACCGACGCCGGCGTCCGGGTCGAACAGGCCGCGCTCGCGGCGGGCGGCCATCGCCATGCCGACCGACGAGGCGAGACCCTGCCCCAGCGGGCCGGTGGTGATCTCCACACCGCGGGTGTGGCGGAACTCCGGATGGCCCGGGGTCAGCGAATCCCAGGTGCGCAGCGCCTCGATGTCGGACAGCTCGAGGCCGAAGCCGCCCAGGTAGAGCTGGATGTAAAGGGTCAGGCTCGAATGTCCGCAGGACAGCACGAAGCGGTCGCGGCCGGCCCAGTCGGTGTCGGTGGGGTCGTGCCGCATCACACGCTGGAACAGCGTGTAGGCCAGCGGCGCGAGGCTCATCGCGGTACCGGGATGGCCGCTGCCGCACTTCTGCACCGCGTCGGCGGCCAGCAGGCGGGCCGTGTCGACTGCCCGGGTGTCGAGGTCGGTCCAGTCGTCCGGATGGCGGGGGGTGGTCAGTGCGCGGATCTCATCTGTGTCGGCCACGATGGTGATTGTCTCCTGTGCCTGCTCGGTTTTCGGCGCGTTCGAGTCCAGAGTAATCGGCTGCGACGGCGACCTGCGCGCCGACCGAAAGTTACCCGCCGGTTCGCCGATCGTCGCCGGTCACGGCTTCCGCCACGACGCGATTCACGGTTCGCAAAGGCAAACGTCTACCATGCTCTGTAGTAGCCCGCGGCGATCTGTGCGGGCGGACGAGGAGTGTTCGTGAGGATAGGGGAGCGTGTGAGCGGAGACCATCCCGCCGCATCCCACTCGACCGACACCGCATCACAGCAGGTTTCGACCGAGCCGGTCATGCCGGCGGATCTGACGTGGGCCGGACGTGTGCGCGCGACGGTGCTTGCGTATGTCGCGCTGACGAAGCCGCGGGTCATCGAGCTGCTGCTGGTTGCGACCATCCCGGTGATGCTGCAGGCCGATCGCGGTCACGTCGACATCGCCGTCATCGCCTTCACCCTGATCGGTGGATGGCTCGGTGCCGGCAGCGCCAACACCCTCAACATGGTGGTCGACGCCGACATCGACAAGAAGATGAAGCGCACCGAACGGCGCCCACTGGCACGTCGGGCGGTCGCCACGCGCAGTGCGCTGATCTTCGGTCTGGTGCTCTGGGCCGCGTCGTTCGCGGTTCTGTACTTCGCCGCGAACCTGCTGTCGTCCCTGCTCGTCTCGGCGACGATCATCTTCTACGTCGGCGTCTACACGATGATCCTCAAGCGCCGCACCTGGCAGAACGTGGTGTGGGGCGGTGCCGCCGGTTGCATGCCGACGCTCGTCGGCTGGGCCGCCGTCACCGGCTCCATCAGCTGGCAGCCGATCGTGCTGTTCCTGGTCATCTTCTTCTGGACTCCGCCGCACACCTGGGCGCTCGCGATGCGCTACAAGGAGGACTACAAGGCAGCGGGCGTGCCGATGCTCCCGGTCATCGCGACCGAGGAACGCGTCACGCGTCAGATGCTGGTCTACACCTGGCTGACCGTCATCAGCTCGCTCGCCCTCATCCCGGCCACGAGCTGGATCTACACCGTGATCGCCCTTCTCGCGGGCGCCTGGTTCCTCGAGCGGGTCACCAAGCTCTACCGCGACACCAAGCGCGGTGCCGAGGTGAAGCCGCTCAAGGTGTTCCTGCAGTCCAACGAGTACCTGGCGATCGTCTTCTGCGGCCTCGCGATCGACGCGGTCGTCGGCATGCAGACGATCTCCTCGTACTTCTGATCCCGTCCGACCGGCCTCAGGAGTCGGCCGGCAGCAACACGGTCGCACCCGTGGTCTTGCGGGCCTCGAGGTCCGCGTGGGCCTGTGCGGCGTCGGCCAACCGGTATCGCTGACCCACCCGCACGTCCACATCGCCGTCTTCGATGGCCTCGAAATACTCGCTCGCGCGCCAGTTGAGTTCCTCCGGCGTCGCGGTGAAATGCGCCAGCGTGGGCCGGGTCACCGACAACGAACCGGCCGGGTTGAGGCGTTGGAGATCGAACGGCGGCACCGGTCCGCTGGAGGCGCCGAACAGGACGATGATGCCGCGGACGGCCGTGGCGGCCAGCGACTGCTCGAAGGTGTCCGCGCCGACTCCGTCGTAGACCACCGGGACACCGCGGCCGTCGGTCAGTTCCCGGACCCGCGCGGCGAGGTCGTCGGTGTACCGCAGCACGTGGTCGGCTCCGGCCTCCCGGGACAGCTCCTCCTTCTCGTCGGACGACACCGTCGTGATGACCCGCAACCCGTGGCGCTTGGCCATCTGGGTGAGGATCAGCCCGACCCCGCCCGCCCCGGCGTGGATCAGCACCGTGTCCTCCGGATGCGGATGTGCGCTCCCGTCCAGGAGGTAGTGGGCGGTGAGCCCGCGGAGCAGCGACGATCCTGCGACGGCGTCGTCGATCCCGTCGGGGACGACGACCGCCTGCGCTGCGGGCACCGCCACGAGTTCGGCGTACGACGCGGGTGCGGCGCACCACGCGACCCGTTGGCCGACTTCGAGGCCGGACACTTCGGAGCCCAGGGAGACGATCTCACCCGCGCCCTCGGTGCCCGGGATGTACGGCGGGGTCGACGGGTAGAGCCCGCGCCGGAGATAGGTGTCGATGTAGTTGACGCCGACTGCCGAGGTCCGGACGATCACCTCGTCGGCGGCCGGGATCGGGTCGTCGACGGTTCCGAAGGCCAGTACGTCCGGGCCGCCGTGGCGGGTCACCTGTATCGCGCGCACGACACCCGTTGTACACGGGGAACACGCCGGATGTGATGCCGATCCCGCTATCGGAACCGGCCCGGGCCCACCGGTATGCTGAGCGTCATGACTGACAGTGCCGCCACCGACACCACAGCCACGCCTACCGTCCAGGCCCCGGGCGATGTCGTCGCCTCGGTGAAGAAGTTCGTCGCCCGCGAGGGCGGCAGCGCGAAGGTCGTTCTCCAGGGCATCGGTGCGGCCGGCGTTCGGATCACGCTCGTCGGTGATGCCGGGGGCGTGCTCGGTGACCGCGTCGTCGCCGACCTCGCGACCGCGCAGGCCGTCGTCGATGCCGTCGATGGACTCGAGATCGCCGAGTGGGACCGCGATCTCACCTCGGAGACCACCGTCAAGCCGTCGCACTACCGCAAGATGGCCGGCTGGGTGGCCCGACAGAAGCGCTTCCCGAAGGCGCGCAACCGCGCGATCCTCTGACCCGACGGTCCGACCTGCAGAACAGAGAACGACCCCCGGCGTGATCGCCGGGGGTCGTTCTCGTTCGTGGCTCGTGGTCAGGCAGCGTCGACGCGCGGCTGATCGGTCGCCCGGGCGACCAGCACCTGCCAGGTGGCGCCGATGAGCAGTAGCGCACTGCCGAACATGTGCGCGATGACCAGTGCGACGGGCAGATCGGTGAAGAACTGCACGAAGCCGATCACGCCCTGCAGAGCGAGCAGCCCCACGAAGACCAGCGCCGAGCGCTGCTGGGGGCGCGCGAAGACGCGGGCGTAGACGAGTGCCGCCAGACCCAGTCCGACGAGGACGAACACCGCGTCGGCGTGGAGCTGGGTGGCGTTGTCGGGGTCGAGTCCGTTGCGGGGAGCATCGACGTCGCCGGCGTGCGGGCCGGAGCCGGTGACCACCGTGCCGAGGTAGATCGTCACCCAGGTGACCGCGTAGAGCAGACCTGCCAGGTAGATGCCCAGTCGCCGGGTCGCCATCCCCGGGGTGTCGGTGTCGGCAGGGGCGGGCTCGGTCGGAGTCGGGTACGGACGCATCCGGAAGACCAGTACGGTTGCCGCCGACACCAAGATCATCGACAGGATGAAGTGCAGCGCCACGACCCACGGATTGAGGTCGGTCAGGACGGTGATGCCGCCGATCACGCCCTGGAACGGGATGCCGAGCGCGATCAGGGTGACGAGCCACTTGTCGCGACGTGCCGATCCGGCGTACCGGAGCACGGCGATCCAGGTGGCGATCGCGATGACGATCAGGACCCAGGTCAGCATCCGATTGCCGAACTCGATGGCACCGTGGATGCCGAGTTCGCCGTGCGGGACGAAGGAGTCGTCGGTGCAGCGCGGCCAGGTAGGGCAACCGAGTCCCGAACCCGTGACGCGCACGGCGCCGCCGGTGGCGACGATCCCCACGTTGGAGACGAGCAGCGCGATCGCCCAACGGTGCACGAAGCGGATCGTCGGCCGGCCGAATCCCGGGATGGACCGCCAGAACCCGCTCATCCGCCCGTCACCGCGCTCGTCGGGAGTCGCCCGGTCGGGGTCCGCCCCGTCGGGTCGTGTCGAAGTCTGCGACGTCGTCATCGGAATCGGAACCACCTCACCGCCAAGGTGCCGGCCACTGCGGCCCACACCAGCAAGACGCCCACCCCGAAAGCGTCGAACGAACCGCGTGAGGCCATTTCGAGGGCCTCACTGAGCGCACCCGAGGGGATGCACCGTGCCAGAGTGTGCACGGCGCCGGGAACGTTGGAGTCGACGACCACGAGGCTGCCGAGACCGATGAAGGCGAACCAGAGCAGGTTTGCCAGGGCCAGGACGACCTCCGCCTTGAGCGTGCCGCCGAGGAGCAGTCCGAGCGCTGCGAAGCAGGCGGTGCCGATGATGATCACCACCGCGCCGATGAGCAGTCCGACCGGGTCGGGCCGCCACCCGAAGGCGAATCCGATGGCGCCGATGATGACCGACTGCAGGGCCACCACGATCAGCACCGCCACCGACTTGCCGACGATGATGCCCCAGCGCGGAATCGGCGTGGCGCCCAATCGTTTCAGGGCCCCGTACCGACGGTCGAAGCCGACGGCGATGGCCTGGCCGGTGAACGCGGTCGACATCACGGCGACCGTGAGGATCGCGGGAACGAAGAGCGTGGCCCGCTCGGCCGGGCCGTCGCCGAACGTCGTGTTGATCGGCAGCAGGCACAGACCGACGAGCAGGGTGATCGGGATGAACATCGTGAGCAGCAGCTGCTCACCGTTGCGCAACAGGAGCTTGAGCTCGAGCGTCGACTGTGCGGTGATCATCGCCGGTAGGGATGCCGGACGCGGCGCCGGACGGAACATGCCGTCGGCGAAGAGTCCGGTGCCGGGCGCGGGGGAGTTCACTGCGGGGGAGTTCACGGTCGTAGGGCCCGTCCGGTCAGGTCGAGGAAGACGTCTTCGAGACTGCGGGTCTCGACACGGAGATCGGTGGCGAGGACGTTGATCTTCGCGCACCAGGCGGTCACCGTCGCGAGGACCTGCGGGGTCATCGGGCCGATGACGAGGTATGAGCCGGGGTTCGCCTCGGTGCAGTGGTAACCCTCGGGCAGCGCGAGCGTCAGCATCGACAGATCGAGCCCGCGGGGTGCGGTGAACCGCAACTCGTTCTCGGCGCCGGTGCTGGTGAGATCGGCGGGCGTCCCGGCGGCGACCGCGCGGCCGTGATCGATGATCACGACCTGGTCGGCGAGTTCCTCCGCCTCGTCCATCAGATGGGTGGTGAGCAGGATGGAGACCCCGTCGGCGCGGAGTCGGTCGACGAGTTCCCAGACGACGAGACGCGCGTGGGCGTCGAGGCCGGCGGTCGGTTCGTCGAGGAACACGAGTTCGGGACGGCCGACGATCGCGCAGGCGAGCGCGAGGCGCTGCTGTTGTCCTCCGGAGAGGCGTCGGTACGACGTGCGTCGGACGTCGCCGAGACCGAGTGCGTCGAGGAGGAATTCGGGGTCGATCGGGTCGGCCGAGTAGGCGGCGACGAGACGCAGCATCTCCTCGGCGCGGGCGCCGGGGTAGGCACCGCCGCCCTGGAGCATCACGCCGATACGGCGGCGGAGGGCGTCGTTGTCGACGATCGGGTCGAGCCCGAGAACCCGGACGGTGCCGGCGTCGGGGGTGGTGAAGCCCTCGCAGATCTCGACGGTGGTGGTCTTGCCCGCACCGTTCGGTCCGAGGAGGGCGAGGATCTGTCCGCGCTCCACGGTCAGGTCGAGTCGGTCGACGGCGGTTCGGTCGCCGAAGGCCTTGACCAACCCGCGGACCTCGACCGCTGGGGACGCGACGGGGTCGCTCGGCGGACGATCGTTCATCCGATCGTCATCGCTGATCTGCCGAGGAGTCGTGCTGCGCACACAGGTCAGACTAGGCGCTCGGGCCCCGCGGACGAAAAACGCCGTTCGCGGGTGCGGTGGGGGATCGTCATGGCGTCGGGGCGTTCTCCGCCGGTTCCGGGGACTTCTCCGGTGCCCCGGTTCTGCGACGACGCCATCGGCGCGGCGAACGGTCCTCGAAGAAGAGTGCGGTGAGTGCTGCGACCATGATCACACCGGCCAGAAGTCCCTGTGCGAGAACGACTCCGCTGGTGTTGGAGCTCGTGGGCATCACGACGATGGCGATGATCGCCGATGCCGAGATCGTCGAGATCCGGAACCAGGGGCCGGTGGCCCAGGCGGCCAGCGGGATGACCGCCCACAGCAGATACCAGGCCTGGACGAACGGGAAGAACAGCACGACTGTGGCCATTGACACACCGAGTGCGCCCAGTGGATGCAGGCGTCCGCCGAGGGTCGCGAGCATCCACCGGATGATGAAGAGGCCGGCGACGAGCTGACCGATCGGCCGTGCGACCTCGAGGATCGCCTGGGTCTGTTCGCCCAGTCCGAGGGTCACCCCGATGCGTCCGGTCGTCACGCCCAGCAGGGTCGGCATCGACATCCACGACCGGACGATCTCGCCGGTCGACAGCGTGCCCGTCCAGCCGAATCCGAGCCCGGTTCCCAGCGAGATGGTGCCCATCACGATGCCGAGCACGACCACGTAGAACCCGGCGGAGAGACCGAGGGCGTACACCGACCATTTCGACCGCGTCCACCATTCGCGGATCGGCGCGTGCCGCAGCGCGGGCAGGGTCGCACCCCATCGCATGGCGAGGGCGATCCCGACGAAGCCGAGCGCGAGCATCGAGGTCACCTTGATCATCGCCGACGCGGCGAGCACGGCACCGCCGGCGATCAGGATCCAGCCGGCTCTCGTGGGTATCAGTGTCCCCGGTTTGCGAAGCCGGTCCACGCCGTAGATGGCACGGAAGCCCAGCTCGAGGCCGACGAGCATCAGGCCGAGCATGAGGGCCTCGTTGTGGATGCCACCCACCAGATGGAGGATCACGAGAGGGTTCATCGCACCGAGCCACAGTGCCGCGACCGAGGACACCCCGCAGCGTTTCGCCAGACGGGGCAGAGCCCACACGATGAGTGCGACACCGAGCAGCGCGACGATGCGGTGCAGGAAGATCGCGGCCGTGATGTTCGCGCCGGTCACCTTGGTGATGCCCTCGCCGATCCAGAGGAACAGCGGTCCGTAGGGCGCGGGGGTGTCCCGCCACAGATTGGGCACCGACCTGGTGAGGATGTGGTCGACGCCCAGACCTCTCACCGGGCTGACCGAGTAGGGATCCATGCCGCGGAAGGCGATGGCGCTCTGGGCCAGATAGGAGTAGATGTCCTTGCTCAGCAGCGGGGGAGCCAGCACGATCGGCGTGATCCACAGCATGAGGGTCCGGTCGGCCTGACGCCGGCTCATCCGGCGTTCGGGACTGCGTCCGTGCAGTACCTCGACGCTGAACCGGCCCACCGCGAAACGGCCGAGCAGCAGCCACGCGACCACCAGCGTGATCGTGCCGCCGATCGAGAGGGCGAGGGCGGTGCCGAACATCCGGGACGGCAGCGACAGCACGCGCATGCCGGCCACCGGGTTCTGCAACACGGGGACCGCGCCGGTGCCGAGTGCGCCGATGAGGATCAGGACGGAGCCGGTGGCGCCGAAGAGCTTGATGCGGCGGAGGCGTCGGGTCTCCGCGGCGTTGAGGGGGCCGACCTCGCGTTCGTCGTCGTGTAGGCGGGCGACGGTCTTCCCGTAGTCGCCGCGCTGTTCGGTGGCGTCGGCGTCGGGTTCGACCGGACGCTGTTTACGCAGTCCGAGGTAGTTCAGCACGGTGAGCAGGTGATTCCACACGAGTCCGAAGAAGTCCGGCACGCGGCGGCCAGCTGTGGTTTCGGGCACACGACGACTGTAATCGTCGGTGGCCGATACCTCGCGACCACCCTTTATCCGGACAATCGAGACACCGTGGCAGAATTCCATCGCTTCGCTAAGGGCACCCTTGCTGGCAGCGTGGAATCAATTACGTCACACTCGTGTTGTGAAAACCATGCGGAACGATGTTGTGCTGCCCTCGGGCAGCGGCAATGCCGTGCCCTCCGCTGGTACGGCAAGCCCCCAGACGACCGCCGGTGCCGAACAGCACGACGGTCAGACACGTGATGCCGTGTTGAACCTGCTCGTCGAGGACGGCCCGCTGACCGCGGGCGAGATCGGCGAGCGTCTCGGCATCTCCGCCGCCGGCGTGCGCCGTCACCTCGACGCGCTCACCAGCGCCGGAGACATCGAGGTCGCCTCCACCGGGTTCGGTCAGCGTCGCGGTCGTGGACGCGGTCGTCCGGCGAAGTGGTTCCAGCTCACGCCGGAGGGGCGCGGCAAGATGCGCCACGCCTACGATGACCTCGCCGGTGCCGCGATGCGCAAGCTCCGCGACCTCGGTGGCCACGACGCCGTCGCCGAATTCGCGCGGGAACGAGTCGAGCGGATCGTCGCCGACGTGTCGCCCAGCACCGACCCGGTCACGGTCGCGGACACGGTCGAGGAGATCGCCGACGCGCTGACCGGCGCGGGATACGCGACCAACACCCGGCAGGTCGGCAACGGCATGCAGATCTGCCAGCACCACTGCCCGGTGGCGCATGTCGCCACCGAGTTCCCCGAACTCTGTGAGGCCGAGACCGCGGTCTTCACCGAGCTGCTCGGTACGCACGTGCAGCGCCTGGCCACCATCGCCAACGGTGACTGCGCCTGCACCACCCACGTACCGATCCATCCGCCGCCGGAGTCTCCACCGTCTCCTCAGCACGGAACCTCACAGGCACTGCCCACGACAACCCGAAAGGCCACGCGATGACCGTCACCGATCCGGCCGCCACCACGCCGACCGCCCCGGCTCCCCTCACGCAGGAAGAGACGATTGCCGCCCTCGGCAAGTACGGCTACGGCTGGGCCGACTCCGACGTCGCCGGTGCCAGCGCCAAGCGCGGACTGTCCCCGGCGGTCGTCGCCGACATCTCGGCCAAGAAGAGCGAGCCCGAGTGGATGCTGGAGCAGCGCCTCAAGGCACTGAAGATCTTCGACAAGAAGCCCATGCCGCACTGGGGCGCAGGGCTCGAGGGCATCGACTTCGACAACATCAAGTACTTCGTGCGGTCCAGTGAGAAGCAGGCCGCCACGTGGGACGACCTGCCCCAGGACATCAAGAACACCTACGACAAGCTCGGCATCCCGGAGGCGGAGAAGCAGCGCCTGGTCTCCGGTGTCGCCGCGCAGTACGAGTCCGAGGTCGTCTACCACTCGATCCGTGAGGACCTCGAGAAGCAGGGCGTGATCTTCCTCGACACCGACACCGCGCTCAAGGAGCACCCGGAGATCTTCCAGGAGTACTTCGGCTCGGTCATCCCGGCCGGTGACAACAAGTTCTCCGCGCTGAACACCGCGGTCTGGTCCGGTGGCTCGTTCATCTACGTCCCGCCGGGTGTCCACGTCGACATCCCGCTGCAGGCCTACTTCCGGATCAACACCGAGAACATGGGCCAGTTCGAGCGCACGCTGATCATCGTCGACGAGGGTGCCTACGTGCACTACGTCGAGGGTTGCACCGCGCCGATCTACAAGACCGACTCGCTGCACTCCGCGGTCGTCGAGATCATCGTGAAGAAGGGCGGCCGCTGCCGCTACACGACCATCCAGAACTGGTCGAACAACGTCTACAACCTGGTGACCAAGCGCGCCAAGGCCGAGGCCGGCGCCACCATGGAGTGGGTCGACGGCAACATCGGCTCGAAGGTCACCATGAAGTACCCGGCGGTCTGGCTGACCGGTGAGCACGCGAAGGGCGAGGTCCTCTCCGTCGCCTTCGCCGGCCCCGGACAGCACCAGGACACCGGTTCCAAGATGGTCCACCTTGCGCCGAACACCTCGAGCAACATCATCTCGAAGTCGGTGGCCCGCGGTGGTGGCCGCGCTTCCTACCGCGGCCTGATCAAGGTCAACAACGGAGCGCACGGCAGCCGCTCGACGGTGAAATGCGATGCGCTGCTGGTCGACACCATCTCCCGCAGTGATACCTACCCCTACGTCGACATCCGCGAGGACGACGTGACGATGGGGCACGAGGCGACCGTCTCGAAGGTCAGCGACGATCAGCTCTTCTACCTGATGAGCCGTGGCCTGACCGAGGACGAGGCGATGGCCATGGTGGTCCGCGGCTTCGTCGAGCCGATCGCCAAGGAACTCCCGATGGAATACGCGCTCGAGCTCAACCGCCTGATCGAGCTTCAGATGGAAGGAGCCGTCGGCTGATGGCCGATCCGACACTCCCGGTTTCGACACCGGGCTCGCATTCGCCTGTCGTCAACAAGGGTGAACTGTTCACCTCGTTCGACGTCAACGCCTTCGAGGTGCCCAGCCCTCGCGAAGAGGCCTGGCGCTTCACCCCGTTCCGCCGCCTGCGCGGTCTGCACGACGGTTCCGCACAGCGGACCGCCGAGGCGACCGTCGAGGTGTCCGGAGCGTCCGAGGGCGTCACGGTCGAGACGGTGGGTCGCGACGACGAGCGTCTCGGCCAGGGCGGCGTGCCCTTCGACCGGGTTGCCGCGCAGGCATATTCGTCGTTCACGCAGGCCACGGTCGTCACCGTCGGCCGCGAGGTCGAGCTGTCCGAACCGGTCACCATCACGGTCACCGGTCCCGGTGAGGGCGAGACCGCCTTCGGTCACACCCAGGTCCGGCTCGAGCCCTTCGCCCGCGCCGTCGTGGTGCTGGACCAGAAGGGCGGCGGAACCTTCGCCGAGAACGTCGAGTTCGTCGTCGGCGACAGTGCCGCCCTCACCGTCGTCAACGTGCACGACTGGGACGACGACGCGGTTCACGTCGTCGCCCATCACGTGCGCACCGGCCGCGATGCCGTGGTCCGCCACTTCGCGGTCAGCTTCGGCGGCAACCTCGTCCGGCTCTCGCCGATCGTCCACTACGACGCGCCGGGTGGCGACGTCGAGATGTGGGGTCTGTACTTCGCCGACGCGGGACAGCATCTCGAGCAGCGCCTGCTCGTCGACCACAGCCAGCCCAACTGCCGCTCGAACGTGGTGTACAAGGGTGCGCTGCAGGGTGACACGAGCGGCGACCGGTCGCGTGAGGCGCACACGGTCTGGATCGGCGACGTGCTGATCCGCGCCGAGGCCGAGGGCACCGACACCTTCGAGCTCAACCGCAACCTGGTGCTCACCGACAACGCCCGTGCCGACTCGGTGCCCAACCTCGAGATCGAGACCGGCGAGATCGTCGGCGCCGGGCACGCCAGCGCCACCGGACGTTTCGACGACGAGCAGCTGTTCTACCTGCAGGCTCGCGGCATCCCCGAGGATCAGGCACGCCGTCTGGTCATCCGCGGATTCTTCGGCGAGGTGATCGCCAAGATCGGCGTGCCCGAGCTGCGCGAGCGCCTGTCCGCCGCCGTCGAGCGCGAGCTCGAACTCTCCGGCGCCTGACCAGCGACCGCGCCCGACTCAGTACTTCCCACAGCCTGTTAGAGAGAACTCAGAAACATGACCACACTGGAAATCCGTGACCTGCACGTCGATGTCGCCCAGACCGACTCCGACGCCGAGCCCATTCACATCCTCAAGGGTGTCGACCTGACCGTGAAGTCCGGTGAGACGCACGCGATCATGGGGCCCAACGGTTCGGGCAAGTCCACGCTGTCCTACGCCATCGCGGGTCATCCCAAGTACCAGGTGACCTCGGGCTCGATCACCCTCGACGGTGAAGACGTCCTGGAGATGAGCGTCGACGAGCGTGCGCGCGCCGGCCTGTTCCTGGCCATGCAGTACCCCGTCGAGGTGCCCGGTGTCTCGATGTCGAACTTCCTGCGTACTGCCGCCACCGCCGTCCGCGGCGAGGCGCCGAAGCTGCGTCACTGGGTCAAGGAGACCAAGGAGGCGATGACCGCTCTCGAGATCGATCCGTCGTTCTCCGAGCGCAGCGTCAACGAGGGCTTCTCCGGCGGTGAGAAGAAGCGCCACGAGATCCTTCAGCTCGACCTGCTCAAGCCGAAGATCGCCATCCTCGACGAGACCGACTCGGGTCTCGACGTCGACGCGCTGCGCGTCGTCAGCGAGGGCGTCAACCGCTACAAGGAGCGCGACAACGGCGGCGTCCTGCTGATCACGCACTACACGCGCATCCTCCGCTACATCAAGCCCGAGTTCGTCCACGTCTTCGTCAACGGACGTGTCGTCGAGTCCGGTGGCCCGGAGCTGGCCGACGTGCTCGAGGAGAACGGCTACGAGCGTTTCACCTCGGCGGCCAAGGCCGGCTGAACCAACACCCTGGAGGTGCACGTACGTGACACTCTCGCCTGAGACCACAACTGCGGCAGCCGCTTTCGACGTGGAGGCGCTGCGCGCGGACTTCCCGATCCTGTCGCGCACCGTTCGTGACGAGAAGCCGTTGGTGTACCTCGACTCCGGGGCTACCTCGCAGCGTCCCGTTCAGGTGCTCGACGCCGAGCGGTACTTCCTGACGCACCACAATGCGGCGGTGCACCGGGGAGCCCACCAGCTCGCCGAAGAGGCCACCGACGCCTACGAGGATGCGCGCGAGGTCATCGCGCGGTTCGTCGGTGCGTCGTCGGACCAGCTGGTGTTCACCAAGAACGCCACCGAGGCGCTCAACCTGGTGACCTACACGCTCGGCGATCCGCGTTCGGCCTCGGTCCTCGGCGGATCGGCTCTGGGCCCGGGTGACACCGTGGTCATCACCGAACTCGAGCATCACGCGAATCTGGTGCCGTGGCAGGAACTCTGCCGTCGGACCGGTGCGACGCTGCGCTGGTACGGAGTGACCGACGACGGTCGCATCGACCTGGACTCGCTGACCCTCGACGAGTCGGTGAAGGTCATCGCGTTCACCCACCAGTCGAACGTCACCGGTGCCGTCGCCGATGTCGGAGAACTCGTCTCGCGTGCGCGGGCCGTCGGTGCGCTCGTCGTCCTCGACGCGTGCCAGTCGGTGCCGCACATGCCGGTCGACCTCACCGCGCTGGACGTCGACTTCGCCGCGTTCTCCGGACACAAGATGTTCGGTCCGAGCGGCGTCGGCGCGCTGTACGGCAAGAGCGAACTCCTCGATGCGTTGCCGCCGTTCATCACCGGCGGCTCGATGATCGAGACGGTCACGATGGAGGTGTCGACCTACGCGCCGCCACCGCAGCGTTTCGAGGCCGGTGTGCCGATGACCTCGCAGGTCGTGGGCCTCGGTGCCGCCGTGCGCTACCTCCAGACCATCGGCATGGAAGCCGTTGCCGCCCATGAGCATGCTCTCGTCGAGCACGCGCTCTCGCAGCTCGGCGAGATCGACGGCCTGCGCATCATCGGCCCGACCACCACCGAGGACCGCGGGGGAGCGGTGTCCTTCCTCGTCGACGGCATCCACGCCCACGACCTCGGACAGATCCTCGACGACGAGGGCGTCGCCATCCGTGTCGGCCACCACTGCGCATGGCCGCTGCACCGCCGGTTCGGTGTGGCCGCGACCGCGCGTGCGTCGTTCGCCGCCTACAACACGCTTGCCGAGGTCGACGCGCTGGCCGCGGCGATCGTCAAGGCGCAGAACTTCTTCGGGGTGAAGTAGGCATGCGTATGGAGCAGATGTACCAGGAAGTGATCCTGGACCACTACAAACATCCGCACGGTCGGGGTCTCCGCGAGCCGTTCGGCGCGGAGGTCCACCACGTCAATCCGACGTGTGGCGACGAGGTGACCCTGCGCGTCGCCGTCTCGCCCGACGGCAGCACGATCGACGACGTGTCCTACGACGGCCAGGGATGCTCGATCTCCCAGGCCTCGACGTCGGTGCTGCACGACCTGATCGTCGGACAATCGGTCGGCGAGGCCCTCGCCACCGTGGAGTCGTTCAACACGATGATGACCTCCCGCGGCAAGGACCCGGGCGACGAGGACATCATCGGCGACGGCATCGCGTTCACCGGTGTCAGCAAGTACCCCGCGCGCGTGAAGTGCGCACTCCTCGGCTGGATGGCGTTCAAGGACGCGCTTTCCCAGACGATGGACCGCCACGACACCGACAGCCATGAGAAAGAAGCGGAGTCAGCATGAGTGACGACACAGCCACCGAGAACCCGACCCCCACGGCAACCGACACGACGGCGGCGGGTACCCCCGCAGCCCCCTCGACCTCGCTGCCGGCCGTCGAGGACGTCGAAGAGGCCATGCGCGATGTCGTCGATCCCGAACTCGGGATCAACGTCGTCGACCTCGGACTCGTCTACGGCATCGAGGTCACCGATGAGGCCGTCGCCAAGATCGACATGACCCTGACCTCGGCCGCGTGCCCGTTGACCGACGTCATCGAGGACCAGTCCCGGGGTGCGCTCGTCAGCAGCGGTCTGTGCACCGACCTCGAGATCAACTGGGTCTGGCTTCCGCCGTGGGGCCCGGACAAGATCACCGACGACGGCCGCGAGCAGTTGCGAGCCCTCGGCTTCACCGTCTAGGTCAACCCTCTCGACGGCCATGACGTCGTGGTTCGAGTCCCGAGTCGAGCGGATGATCCGCGAGGCGGCCGAACGCGGCGAGTTCGACGACCTGCCCGGTGCCGGCAAACCGCTCGACCTGTCGGACAGCGACGACCCCGACTGGTGGGTCAAGCGCAAGATCCGCGACGAGAACCTGGACTCCTCGGCCCTCCTCCCGGCGCCGCTCCAATTGCGCCGGGAGGCACAGGATTTCCCGCAGTCGTTGCGCGACATCGCCGATGAGGCCGCGGTTCGTGACATCCTGATCGACTTCAACCGTCGAGTGCGCGAAGCCCATCTGGCGTCACGTCAGATCGCCATGCCGCACAGCGTCGTCGCGCACACCATCGATGTCGACGACATGGTCGCGCAGTGGCGCGCCCTGCGCCGCTGACGGTCATCCTTCTCGGTGGGCGTCCCCGGTCCATCCCGGCGTGGACATGGCACCGCGCGCCACCACCGCCCGGGTCCGCATGTCGACGCTCCGGATGACCCGGGTCATCGCAACCATCGTCCCGGTCAGGTCGTCGCGCCGGCTGAGGTAGCTACGCTGCGATTCGATCGGCATCGCGAAGAACGCCTCGAAGAACGCGATCGTCTGGGTGGGGTTGAGCTGCAACAGAACGCTGAGTCCGCGCAGACGGAGATTGTGGACGGCGCGCGCCGAGGCGGGCCACAACTCGGGCATCGGATCTCGCCCCGCGGCCAGTGCGTCGACGACGTCGTCGACGCACTTCAATGAGTAGGCGACGCTGTAACCGGTCGTCGGATTCTTGAAACCGCCCGCGGCGCCGAAGCGGAACGTCGGTTCCCGCCACGGCTGCGGCGACGACCCCGTCATCGGGAACGCCACCCGCTCGATCCGGCGGACACCCGTTGGCAGCCCGCCGAGCCGGACGTCGAGCCGACGCTTCAGCTCGTCGAGACCCAGCGCGGGCCGACCGACCAGACAGGTCTCCTCCAGCAGGTACTCGTCGTCCCCGAGCGGCACCACATAGAGGAACGACGGTAGCGCCCGGCGGTCCACGATCCCGCCGCGCCAGTCCATCAGCAGTGCGTCCTGCCCGTCGAGAAATGGTGCGGCAGTGGCCTTGTCGACGACGATCCCGTAGGCGGTCTGCCGCGGCGCCTCGTGGGGGAGCGCGCCGCGGCAGTCGACCACCACGTCACCGGTGAGGACCTGACCGGATTTGAGATGCACGCGCGCACCGTCGATCCCGGTGACCCGGTCGGTCACGATCTCCGCGCCGTCGAGCGTCAGCGAGCGTTGCAGACCGGGGGTGTCGAACACCGTGTAACCGCGGTCCACCTCGTCGAGAGCGGTGCCGGCGACGCCGACGCGGTCGAGTCGGGCGGCGAAGGCCGCCGGGTCGAGCCAGTCGGGGAGCTCGTCGGACCAGCAGGCGAAGGTGGACTGCCAGACGCGCTCGGGGTGGGTGTCGACGATGGTCACCGGCACCGCGGCGGCGAGCAGCCGATGTGCCAGGGCACGCCCGGCCGGTCCCGCACCCAGAACGATCACTCCGCCGGCCATGCCCTCGATCCTGCCACGAACCGGCGGGACGCGGCTTCGGCCTACGCGCCGCCCGTGGCCAGGGTCCCGCCGTCCACGGCCAGGGTCTCGCCGGTGATCCAGGCCGCCTCGTCACTGGCCAGGAAGGCGACCGCACGGGCCACGTCCTCGGGTTCGCCGATGCGTTTCATCGGATATGCGGCGGCGGCGCGTGCCTCGTTCTCACCCTCGATGAGTCCGGAGGCGAACTTCGTGCGCACGATCGCGGGTGCGATCGCGTTCACCCGGATGTTCGGGCCCAGTTCCCACGCCAGTTCCGCGGTGAGACGGATCAACGCCGCCTTCGAGGTTCCGTAGGCCGCGATGACCCCGGTCGATCGCAGGCCCGCGACTGAGGAGATGTTGACGACCGCGCCACCGGTGTCCTTCATGCCCGCCCGGTAGGCCTCCTGGACGAACCCGAGGGCGGCGACCACATTGGTGTCGAAGGTCTTGCGGTAGGCATCCAGATCGGCGTCCATCAGGGGTCCGGCGAGGGGAGCGATGCCGGTGTTGTTCACCAGGATGTGGATTCCGCCGCCCTGGGCGACAGTGGCCGCGACCGCGCCCGCCCGGTCCTCGGGATCGCCGGTGTTGGCCGCGAACGCCGTGACCGACGCCGACGGCACCGCCTGCCGGATGCGCTCGGCGGCCTCCTCGAGGGGCTCGGCCTTGCGGCTGGTGATGACGACCGAGGCGCCGCGTCGGGCGAGCTCGGTGGCGATGGCCTCACCGATGCCCCGGCTGGCGCCGGTGACCAGAGCGGAACGCCCGGTCAGGTCGGACGTCTGGGGGAAGGAAGACTGGGGAAACGTTGTGGATTGCGTCACGTCCCACACCGTATCGGTCCACCGTGTCGCCGCGGGGCGACTCCGCGAGGCGGTCCGCGACGGTTTCGTGGACAAACCATTGGACGCGCCCCGGTAGACTTGTCCGTCGTGATCACCGCGACCGACCTGGAGGTACGAGCGGGCGCTCGGACCCTGTTGTCGGCGCCCGGCGACGCCCTCCGCATCCAGCCCGGCGACCGGATCGGCCTCGTGGGCCGCAACGGCGCCGGAAAGACCACGACCCTGCGCATCCTGGCGGGTGAGACCGAGCCCTATGCCGGCACCGTACGCCGGTCGGGCGAGCTCGGCTATCTACCCCAGGACCCCAAGGAGGGCGACCTCGACGTCCTCGCCAAGGACCGGGTGCTCTCTGCCCGCGGACTCGACGAGATCCTGCGCGACATGGAGAAGCAGCAGGCGCGGATGGCCGAGGCCGCCGACGACAAGCTGCGCGACAAGGCCGTCGCCCGCTACGGACGTCTCGAAGAGCGCTTCGCCGCCCTCGGCGGTTACGTCGCGGAATCCGAGGCCGCCCGAATCTGCAACAGCCTGGGTCTGCCGGATCGCGTTCTGAACCAGCCGCTGCGCACCCTCTCCGGTGGTCAGCGTCGCCGCATCGAGCTCGCGCGCATCCTGTTCGCCGCCTCCGACGGCTCCGGGAAGTCCGACACGACGCTGCTGCTCGACGAGCCGACAAACCACCTCGACGCCGATTCCATCGCGTGGCTGCGCAGCTTCCTGATGAACCATGAAGGTGGGCTGGTCGTGATCAGCCACGACGTCGACCTGCTCGCCGACGTCGTGAACCGGGTGTGGTTCCTCGACGCCGTGCGCGGCGAGGCCGACATCTACAACATGAGCTGGAAGCGCTACCTCGACGCGCGCGCCACCGACGAGCAGCGTCGTCGCCGCGAACGGGCCAACGCCGAGAAGAAGGCGTCCGCGCTGCGCGCCCAGGCCGCGAAGCTCGGCGCCAAGGCCACCAAGGCGACGGCTGCCCAGAACATGCTCAAGCGCGCCGAGCGCATGATCGACTCGCTCGACGAGGAGCGGGTGGCCGACCGCACCGCCCGGATTCGGTTCCCGGAACCGGCGACCTGCGGCAAGACGCCGCTCATGGCCTCGGGCCTGTCGAAGAGCTACGGCTCACTGGAGATCTTCACCGGCGTCGACCTCGCCATCGACAAGGGCAGTCGCGTCGTCGTCCTCGGACTCAACGGCGCGGGTAAGACCACCCTTCTGAAAATGCTTGCGGGCGTGGAGAAGCCGGACACGGGGCAGCTCGAGCCCGGCTACGGCCTGAAGATCGGCTACTTCGCGCAGGAGCACGACACCCTCGACGACCAGGCCACGGTGTGGGAGAACATTCGCCACGCCGCGCCGGACGCGGGTGAACAGGACCTGCGAGGACTGCTGGGCGCCTTCATGTTCAGCGGCGCGCAACTCGACCAGCCCGCCGGCACCCTATCCGGCGGTGAGAAGACCCGCCTGACCCTGGCCGGTCTGGTGTCGTCGGCCGCCAACGTCCTGCTCCTCGACGAGCCGACCAACAACCTCGACCCGGTGTCACGCGAACAGGTCCTCGACGCGCTGCGCAGCTACACAGGGGCCGTGGTCCTCGTGACCCACGACCCCGGCGCCGCCGCCGCACTCGACCCGCAGCGGGTGATCCTCCTGCCCGACGGCACCGAGGACCACTGGAGCGACGAGTACCAGGAGATCATCGAACTCGCCTGACGCTCGCCGCTTCGGTGATCAGCTCGCGGGCCAGTACTTCTTGCGCAGTTCACCCTTGACCAGCTTGCCGGTGGGTGTACGCGGCAGCTCGTCGACGAAGTCCACCGACCGCGGTGCCTTGTAGGCGGCGATGCTCTCCTTGGTGAACGCGATGAGTTCGTCGGCCAGTTCGTCGGAGGGCTCACGACCGTCGGCGAGCTGAACACAGGCCTTGACGACCTCACCGAGATCCGAGTCGGGAACACCGATCACGGCGACGTCGAAGACCGCCGGATGGTTGATGAGGACGTTCTCGGCCTCCTGCGGGTAGATGTTCACTCCGCCGGAGATGATCATGAAGGCCTTGCGGTCGGTGAGGTAGAGGTACCCCTCCTCGTCGACGTAGCCGACATCGCCTGTCGTGGACCAGTTCTCGTGTTCCGGATGCTGGGCCTTGCGGGTCTTCTCCGGATCGTTGTGGTACTGGAAAGCGACGTCCTCGCGCTCGAAGAAGACCTGACCGACCTCGCCGACCGGGAGTTCCTTGCCGTCCTCGTCGCAGATGTGGACGACTCCGAGTAGTGGCCTGCCGACCGAACCGGGGTGGTCGAGCGCCTCCTGCGGACCGATGAACGTCGCGCCCGCCGCCTCGGTGGACGCGTAGTACTCGTGGACGACCGGTCCCCACCACTCGATCATCGCCCGCTTCACCTCGACCGGGCACGGTGCCGCGGCGTGAATGGCGATCTTGAGACTGCTGACGTCGTAGGAGTTGCGGACCTCCTCGGGCAGTTTGAGCATCCGGATGAACATGGTGGGCACCCACTGGCTGTGCGTCACCTTGTGGTTCTGGATCGCTGCGAGGGCGGCCTCGGGCTCGAACCGGTCGAGCATGATCACGGTGCCGCCGACCGAATTGGTCACGCCGCAGTAGCGCAGCGGCGCAGCGTGATACAGCGGCGCGGGGGAGAGGTAGACGGTGTTCTCGTCGAAGCCGTACATGGGTGCGAAGATCGCGGTGTAGGCGTCGGGGATCTGGTCGACCTGGCCGTCGGGCATCGGGGTCTTGATGCCCTTCGGGCGACCGGTGGTGCCCGACGAGTAGAGCATGTCGGTGCCGCGCGGCTGGTCGGTGCGTGGTTCGGCCGAGGCGTTGGCGAGCACCTTGTCGTAGCTGTCGAAGCCCTCGAGGTCCCCGCCCCACACCACCCGGCGGCCGGTGCCGGTGAGAGCCTCGATCTCGCCGGACCGCGACACGGCGTCGGCGACCGACGCGCCGGCGAACAGGACCCGGGCGTTGCAGTCGGAGAGGATGTAGTTGGTCTCGGCCGCGGTCAGATGGTGATTGACCGCCGTCACGTACAGGCCGCTGCGCAGTGCCGCCCAGTACACCTCGAAGACATGGAGATCGTTGGCGGACACCACCGCGATGCTGTCTCCGCGCTTGAGGCCCAGCGACTCCAGGTAGTTCGCGAGCCGGGTCGAGTTCTCGTCGAGCTGACGGTAGGTCAACTGCTCGCCGGTGGCGGCGCGGATGACGGCGGGCTTGTCCGGAGTGGACTTGGCGAAGACTCCAGGGAACAAGGGTGCTCTCCTCTGACGAAGGGGACGGTCACCCGGAACGTCCGTTATCTAACGATCGTTCGGGGTGTTGCATGTCACAGTACCCTAGCGTTTACGGACGATCTCACTGCCTTCTAACGGGACGGCCCACAAACACCACCGGCGAGCCGCCGAACGACAGTTCGGGCGACTCGCCGGTGGTGTGGTCGAGCGGTGGTGGTGGGGGGTCAGTCCCTGGCCCGCACCGATTCCTCGACGAGGTCGAGGACCGCATGCAGATCGTCGGTGGGCTGGCCCGACGCCAACCGCGTGATCAGCCCGTCGAGAACGAGGTCGAGGTATTTCACCAGGACCTCGGTCGGGACGTCGTCACGGAGCCGGCCGGCCTGGCGGCCGCGTTCGAGACGGCTGAGGGTGGCCTGTTCGAGCTCGGCCGAGCGGGCCATCCACTCCGCACGAAAGCTGTTGTCGGTCCGTAGCTTTCGCGCGATCTCGAGCCGGGTGCCGAGCCAGTCGAAGTCCTCCGGTCGCGTGAGCATGTCGCGCATGACCTGCACGAGGCCCTCTTCGGCGGCGACGTCGGCCATGCGCTCGGCGTCCTCGTGCGCGAGCGCGAGGAAGAGCGCTTCCTTGTCCCGGTAATGGTGGAAGATCGCGCCCCGGGACAGGCCTGTGGACTCCTCGATCCTCTTGACGGTCGCACCGTCGTATCCGTACTCCGCGAAGCAATGCCGCGCGCCGTCGAGAATCTCCCGACGACGCGCGGCAAGGCGGTCATCACTGACCTTGGGCACGTCGCGTGCTCCTTGTCAGCCGTTGATCATGTTCCGCAGCACGTACTGCAGGATGCCTCCGTTGCGGTAGTAATCGGCTTCGCCGGGGGTGTCGATGCGAACCTTGGCATCGAACTCCACCTTCGAGCCGTCCTCCTTGGTGGCGGTGACGTGCACGGTCTTCGGGGTCTTGCCCTCGTTGAGCTCCTCGATACCGGAGATGTCGAAGGTCTCCGTGCCGTCGAGGCCCAGTGACTTGTGCGACTCGCCCTCGGGGAACTGCAGCGGGATGACGCCCATACCGATCAGGTTCGAGCGGTGGATGCGCTCGAAGCTCTCGGTGATGACCGCCTTGACGCCCAGCAGGCTGGTGCCCTTGGCCGCCCAGTCACGCGACGAACCGGTGCCGTACTCCTTGCCGCCGAGGACGACGAGCGGGATGTTCTGCGCGGCGTAGTTCTGCGCGGCGTCGTAGATGAACGACTGCGGCGCACCCTCCTGGGTGAAGTCGCGGGTGTAACCACCGGTCACACCGTCGAGCAGCTGGTTCTGCAGGCGGATGTTGCCGAAGGTCGAGCGGATCATCACCTCGTGGTTGCCACGACGGGCACCCAGCGAGTTGTAGTCCTTGCGGGCCACACCATTGGCGTCGAGGTACTGCGCGGCGGGGGTGCCGGGCTTGATCGTCGACGCGGGGGAGATGTGGTCGGTGGTCACCGAGTCGCCGAGCTTCGCGAGGACGCGGGCGCCCTTGATGTCGGAGACGGGGGTCGGCTCGAGCTGCATGCCCTCGAAGTACGGAGGCTTCCGCACGTAGGTGGACTTCTCGTCCCACTCGAAGGTCTTGCCCGACGGGGTGGGCAGGTTCTGCCAGCGCTCGTCGCCCTTGAACACGTCGGCGTAGTCGGCGGCGTACTGCTCCGGCGAGATCGACGACGCGATGGTCGCCTCGATCTCCTCGTTGGTCGGCCAGATGTCCTTGAGGAAGACGTCGTTGCCGTCGGTGTCCTTGCCCAGCGGGTCGGACTCGAAGTCGAAGTCCATGGTGCCGGCGAGGGCGTAGGCGATGACCAGCGGCGGCGAGGCCAGGTAGTTCATCTTCACGTCGGGGTTGATCCGACCCTCGAAGTTACGGTTGCCCGAGAGCACCGCGGTGGCGGTCAGATCGTTGTCGTTGATCGCCTTCGAGATCTCCTCGGGCAGCGGGCCCGAGTTGCCGATGCAGGTGGTGCAGCCGTAGCCGACCAGGTAGAAGCCGAGCTTCTCCAGGTACGGCCACAGGCCGGCCTTCTCGTAGTAGCCGGTGACGACCTGCGAACCGGGAGCCATCGAGGTCTTGACCCACGGCTTGGAGGTCAGGCCCTTCTCGACCGCCTTCTTGGCGAGCAGTGCTGCGCCGAGCATGACCGACGGGTTGGAGGTGTTGGTGCAGCTGGTGATCGACGCGATGGTGACGATGCCGTGGTCGAGGATCATCGAGCCGCGCTCTTCGGAGTCCACGCGCACCGGGTTGGTCGGGCGGCCCTCGGCGCCGTTGGCGGCCGAGTGCAGGGGCTCTGCGTCATCGTCGGCGAAGGTCAGCGTGGCCGGGTCGGAGGCCGGGAAGGTCTCCTCGACGGCCTCGTCGAGCTTGGTGTGAGCCGGGCTGTTGCCGTTCTCGACGTAGTTGTGGATGTCCTTGCGGAACGCGTTCTTGGCGTCCCACAGCTCGATGCGGTCCTGCGGGCGCTTCGGGCCGGCGATCGACGGGACGACGTCGGCGAGATCGAGTTCGAGGTACTCCGAGTACACGGCCTCCTCGGCGTCCTTCTCCAGCCACATGCCCTGTTCCTTGGCGTAGGCCTCGACGAGGGCGAGCGTCTCTTCGCTGCGGCCGGTGAGGCGCAGGTACTTCACGGTCTCCTCGTCGATGGGGAACATCGCACAGGTCGAACCGAACTCGGGGCTCATGTTGCCGATGGTGGCGCGGTTGGCCAGCGGCACCTCGGCGACGCCGTTGCCGTAGAACTCGACGAACTTGCCGACCACACCATGCTTGCGGAGCATCTCGGTGATGGTGAGCACGACGTCGGTGGCGGTCACGCCCGGCTTGGTGGAACCGGTCAGCTTGAAGCCGACCACGCGGGGGATGAGCATCGAGACCGGCTGGCCGAGCATCGCGGCCTCGGCCTCGATACCGCCGACGCCCCAGCCCAGGACGCCGAGGCCGTTCTCCATCGTGGTGTGCGAGTCGGTGCCGATGCAGGTGTCGGGGTAGGCGACGCCGTCACGGACCATGACCGAGCGCGCGAGGTGCTCGATGTTGACCTGGTGGACGATGCCGGTGCCCGGCGGGACGACGCGGAAGTCGTCGAAGGCGCCCTGGCCCCAGCGGAGGAACTTGTAGCGCTCTTCGTTGCGCTGGTACTCGATCTCGACGTTGCGCTCGAAGGCCTGGGCGTTGCCGAAGGCCTCGATGATGACGGAGTGGTCGATGACCATCTCGGCGGGAGCGAGGGGGTTGACCTTGTCCGGATCGCCGCCGAGTTCCTTGACGGCGTCGCGCATGGTGGTGAGGTCGACGATGCAGGGCACACCGGTGAAGTCCTGCATGATCACGCGGGCCGGCGTGAACTGGATCTCGATGCTCGGCTCGGCACTCGGATCCCAGTTCGCCAGGGCCTCGATGTGTTCGGAGGTGATGTTGGCGCCGTCCTCGGTGCGGAGGAGGTTCTCGGTCAGCACCTTGAGGGCGTAGGGGAGCTTCTCGGCGCCCTTGACGGCGTTCAGGCGGTAGATCTCGTAGCTGTTGTCGCCGACGTCCAGCGTGCCGCGGGCGCCGAAGGAATTGATACTCACGTCTAAATCCACTCTCCTCGTTTACCGACGGGCTGCGTCGGCGATGCTCGATGAAATTCTGAACCCGGCGGGGCTGCACCGGTGCCATCGGATGTCCGCGAGACAACCCGCGACAACATCGTCCAGTCTAACAGTACGAGCGTACTGTTACCAAGCGGGGTACCGGCGACACGCCGCCGACGACTCACGCTGTGGGCGAATACCCGGACGGGTCCATTGTGTCGTACCGTGCAGGGCGAAGTCCGGCGAGCGTCACCTTTGCTCGCCGCGGGGTGTTACCGACAGACAGGGGTGAGGACAGATGGGTCCCGAGCCGACGATGCTGATGCTGGCCGCGCCCGCGGAGAACAACGAACTCACCGGGCTCGTCGGTGTCGACATGGCCGAACTGTCGCGCGACATCGCCGACGACGGGGTCGCCGGCGCCACCCCGGACCAGGTCCCGGCGATGCTCGAGGTCATCGAGTACGCGAAGGACAAGGGTCAGGACTTCAGCTTCGTGGTCGTCGACCAGGTGCAGCCGCGGTTCAGCCTCTACCGCGACATCGCCAACCAGCTGCAGGAGCAGGTCGGCGGCACCGTGATCGTCCTCGGCCCCAACTCGGTGGGCAGCTCCTCCCCGGAGTTCAGCCGGGTCATCCAGGAGCAGGCGACACAGAACCTGACCCTCACCGACCCGCCCGGCGCGGCCCGGCAGATGGTCGACTCGATGACGGATTCACACATCGACTGGACCGTGGTCGGTCTGCTCCTCATCCTCGTCGTCGTCCTCGGTGCGGTCGGCGCGCGATTCCGCACCCGGCGCGCCCGCGCGGCGGCGTCGAACGGTCCGCTGGG
>NZ_BAHE01000013.1 GCF_000298235.1 Gordonia namibiensis NBRC 108229 | reverse complement strand
GAAACCAGAGATCCCGTTGCGTTTCGTCCCGGAGACCGGGACAAAACGCAACGGGATCTTCGTTCTTGCAGCGCTTTTCGCTAGTCGATGACCGCGGTCTCGACGGTCACCGGGGTCTTCGGCTTGCCGTCACCGGGCTGGCTGCCGGCCGGGCCGGGGGTGATCCCGCCCTCGTAGATCTTGTCCAGCACGGCGAGTCCGGGCTCGTCGACCTTGCCCACGATGGAGTAGTCGGGACCCAGCTCGCTGTCGTTGATGACGATGAACAGCTGGCTCGACCCGGTGTTCGGGTTCTGGCCGCCCTGGCTGCTGTTGGCGATGGCCACGGTGCCGCGCGGGTACACGACCGGCTGCGATCCGCTCATCGGATCGGGCTGCCCGACCTTCTTCAGGTCCGTCGGCGGCTCGTCGGGGCTGGTCCAGCCGGGACCGCTCATGCCGGTGCCGGTGGGGTCGCCGCACTGCAGGATCTTCAGCTTGTCGCTGGTGGTCATGCGATGGCAGGTGGTGTCGTCGTAGAACTTGTTCTCGATCAGCGAGGTGACCGCGGCGACGTTGCAGGGGGCGCCGTCACGCTCCAGCGTGATCGGCAGGACGCCCTGGGTGGTCGTGAAGGTGGCCTGCTCGGTGCCGGACTTCAGGACCTTGTCGTCGGGCCTGGGGGACTTGCGCTCGTTCTTCGCGGCAGCCTTCAGCTCGTCGAGTTCGGCCTGGTATTGCGGACGCTGGTCGGCCGGCACGTTGTCGGGAACCTGGTCGGGGAGCTGGTCGAAGCGGCTCGGTGCGTCCTCGAAGGCGCAGCTCGTCCAGCGGGCGGCCTCGCGGTCGTCCATGATCTTCTTCACCACGACGGCGGTCACGCCGGCGACGACGGCGACCACGACGGCAGTCGAGACCGAGGCGATGACGATCTTCCGCTTGCGCCGGGCGAGGCGCTCGGTTTCGAGGCGTTCCTCGAGTTTCCGCTTCGCTGCCTCGCGGCGCTCCTCATTGGTGGTCACGCGGGTGGATCCTCCTGAATCCCGGCACCTGGTGCCGTCTCAGCTGTACAGCATCGTCGTGCCGACAATCTGCGCGGATGTCACTTACTCGAGAGGCAAGTGTGCCAGTTGTACCTGAGAACGTCGCTCAGCGGGTGTTGGAGTGGGGTGTCGCGGTCGGTGAAACGACGCGTGGAGAACCGGCTGTCGGTCGCCGTGGGCAGCTAGGACACAATAGGAGGGACCCGCGAACCCGCCGACACCCTCGAGGAGTGCCATGCTGATCACCGGATTCCCCGCCGGCATGTTTCAGACGAACTGCTACCTCGTGGCGGCCGAAGCCGGATCGGATGCGGTGATCATCGACCCGGGTCAGGACGCCGCGCCCCGCGTGCGCGAGCTGCTCGCCGAGCACGACCTCACCCCGATCGCCGTTCTGCTGACCCACGGGCACCTGGACCACACCTGGAACGCCACCCAACTCTGTGACGAGTACTCCATCCCCGCCTACATCCATGCCGCCGACCGGCCGATGCTGACCGACCCCGGTCTGGGCATCGGGCGGGCACTCGGCGCGATGATCGGCGACGAGAAGTTCCGCGAGCCGGAGAAGGTCATCGAGTTCGACGACGGTGAACCGGTCGAGCTCGCCGGCATTCATTTCGCAGTGGACCTCGCACCCGGCCACACCCAGGGTTCGGTCCTACTGACCGTCGACGTGGACGTACCGGGGGAGTCGGAGTCCGACGCCCCGACGACCGTGCCGGTCTGCTTCTCCGGCGACGTGCTGTTCGCCGGCTCCATCGGACGCACCGACCTGCCCGGCGGCAGCCACCAGCAGCTGCTCGACTCCATCGCCGCGAAGCTGCTGCCGATGCCCGACGACACCCTGGTGCTGCCCGGCCACGGGCCGCAGACCACCATCGCGCAAGAACGCGCCACCAACCCCTTCCTGGTCGACCTGCGGGCTCCGGGAACCGACACCACCATCGCGACTGATCGACCGAAGGGACGACACGGACTGTGAGCGGAGCATTTCAGGCACCCCGGGGCATCCCGGACTACTTCCCGCCGAACTCGGCGGATTTCCGGAAGGTGCGGGACACGCTCACCGACGCGGCGCGTCGTGCGGGATACGGGCACATCGAGCTGCCGATCTTCGAGGACACCGCGCTGTTCGCCCGCGGCGTCGGCGAGTCGACCGATGTCGTCAGCAAGGAGATGTACACGTTCAACGACCGCGGTGACCGGTCGGTGACGCTGCGCCCCGAGGGCACTGCGGGTGTGGTGCGCGCGGTCATCCAGCACGGACTCGACCGCGGTCAGCTGCCGGTCAAGGTCTGCTACGCAGGACCGTTCTTCCGCTACGAGAAGCCGCAGACCGGTCGCTACCGCCAGCTGCAGCAGGTCGGCGTCGAGGCCATCGGCGTCGATGACCCGGCACTCGACGCCGAGGTCGTGGCCGTCGCCGACGAGGGCTACAAGCGTCTCGGACTCTCCGGCTACCGCCTCGAGATCACCTCACTCGGCGACGATGCGAGCCGTCCCCGCTACCGGGAGGCGTTGCAGGAGTTCCTGTTCAAGCTCGACCTCGACGAGGCGACCCGCAAGCGCGCCGAGATCAACCCGCTGCGGGTGCTCGATGACAAGCGCCCGGAGATCAAAGAGGCGACCGCGAACGCGCCGCTGCTGATCGACTATCTGTCCGACGAGGCGAAGGCGCACTTCGATCTCGTGCTCGCCAACCTCGACCGGCTCGGCGTCGCCTACGAGATCAACCCGCGGCTCGTACGCGGTCTCGACTACTACACCAAGACCACCTTCGAGTTCGTCCACGACGGCCTCGGTGCGCAGTCGGGGATCGGCGGCGGTGGTCGCTACGACGGCCTCATGCGTCAGCTCGGCGCGAAGCAGGACCTCTCGGGCATCGGCTTCGGCATCGGAGTCGACCGCACGATGCTGGCCCTCGAGGCCGAGGGTGTCGCCGGCACGCAGGCGGCGCGCTGCCAGGTCTTCGGTGTCCCGCTCGGCCCGGACGCCAAGGCCGAACTGGTTGGCGTCGCAGGCGCTTTGCGGGCCGCGGGCATCAGCGTCGACCTCGCCTACGGTGACCGCGGACTCAAGGGTGCGATGAAGGCCGCCGACCGTTCCGGCGCCCGCCTGGCCCTGGTCCTCGGCGAGAACGAACTCGCGGAGCGCCAGGTCGAGGTCAAGGACCTGAGCAACGGTGAGCAGCACCGGATCTCGCTCGACGATCTCGTCACCGAGGTCACCCGACTCCTGGGCTGAAAAGCGCCCCTGAGATCCGCCCTCCACAGGTCGGCTGCCGACATATCGTCGGCGCCGGTCCTCTGGAGGGTGCTTTCTAGGGGCGGATTTCGTCGCCGTCGCGGGTCATCTCGTCGGCCAGCACATCCAGCGACACCCCGCCCAGAGCCAGTGCGCGCGAGTGGAAGTCCTTCAATGTCCATTCCGGGTGAGCGCTGAGGGCGGCGTGCCGCGTCTGCTCCCAGACCCGTTGTCCCAGAGCATACGACGGTGCTTGTCCCGGCCAGCCGAGGTAACGGTCGAGTTCGAAGCGCAGCACGGAATGGTCCATGGCCACCGAGGCGGTCAGGAACTCCCACGCCTTGTCGGCGTCCCAGATCCCGCCGCCCAGGGACTCCGGCGCGGGCAGGCGGCAGTGCACACCGATGTCGACGACCACCCGCGCCGCGCGCAGTCGCTGCGAGTCGAGCATGCCCATGCGGTCGCCCGGGTCCTCGAGCCAGCCGAGTTCGTCCATCAGCCTTTCGGCGTAGAGAGCCCAGCCCTCACCGTGACCCGAGGTGAACGACGCCAGTTTGCGCCAGGCGTTCAGGTCGGGATCGACGATGGCCGAACCGAGTTGGAGGTGATGGCCGGGGACGCCCTCGTGGTAGACGGTCGTCTTCTCCTGCCACGTGTGGAAGACGGTCTGGTCGTCGGGAACCGCCCACCACATCCGGCCCGGGCGCGACAGATCGGCGGTCGGCTGGGTGTAGTAGATGATCCCCGTCGACGACGGCGCGAGTCGGCATTCGAGCCGGGACAGGCGGGCGGGGATGTCGAAGTGCCGCCCGGCGAGTCCGGTGACGGCGGCGTCGGAGGTCTCCTGCATCCAGTCGACGAACTCGTGGCGGTCGTGGATCTGGTACTGCGGCTGGCGATCCAGCCAGGCGAGTGCTTCGGCGACGCCGCGTCCGGGCAGGAGAGACTCGGCGATCTCGTGCTGTTCGGCGACGATCTGCTCGAGGCGGGTCAGCGCCCAGGCGTAGGCGTCCTCGGGGTCGGCGTCGGCGCCGAGATACGACGGCAGGTGCAGCAGATAACGATCCCGGCCCACCGCGTCGTCGTCGACGGAGGCCGGTAGGACCTCGGTCTCGAGATAGTTGGCGAACGTGCCGAACGCGGTGCGGGCCGCGTCGAGGGCGGTGCCGAGCGTGCCGGCGAGCGCAGGGTCGGCGGCGATCGACGCGGTGTTGTCGGTGATGGCGTCGGTGGCCGAATCGGCCTGTCGCACCACGGCCGCGACCTGTCGGCGCGCGACCGGGGGACCGTGCCGGAGGCGGTGCGCCAGGCCGTCGACGGCGCGGTTCAGCGCACCCGGGATCGCGGTGAGCCGGGCGAGGAACACCTCTCGGTCGGCGCGGGTGTCGGTGGGCATCAGGTCGAAGATGTCGCGCAGCGCCTGGAGCGGTGAGGCGATGACGTTGCATTCGCCGATGTGCTCGCCGGCGTCGGCGAGGGCGAGTTCGCGTCGCAGCGACGCGGACATCGTCGCGACCGTCACCCGGTCGATCGCGTCGACGACGGGTGCCTTGCCGAGCCTCGCCAGGGTGTCGGCGGCAACCGCGGCCCGTTCGGCACAGGCCTGCGCGGAGAAGTCGGTCAGGGCGTCGTCGTGCTCGCCGTGGCCGATCTCGGTGCCGAGCAGGGGATCGAGTTCACACAACCGGTCGAGGTGCGCCTCGGCGATCGCATCCACCTCGGTGCGTTCGCGGGGGCTCGTGGGGGTCGCGGCGGTGGGGGTCATCTGCCGGTCGCGTCAGAGATCGTTGGTCGCGAAGGTGTCGCACCGGTTGGGGTCGCCGGACTGGTAGCCGATGCCGAACCACTTCGCGCGCTGCGTGGCCGAGCCGTGCGTCCAGCCCTCGGGGTTGGAGCCGGGACCCTGGATGGTGTCGTCGCCGATCGCCTTCGCGGTCTGGATGACGGTCGCGATCTGCTGCTCGGAGATGGGGGCGAGCAGCGCGTCGGGACCGTTGTCGGCGTGCTGGGCCCAGACGCCGGCGAGGCAGTCGGCCTGCAGCTCCACGCGCACCGAACCCGACCGCGGTCCCTGCGAGCCCATCCGCTGGCCTTTGGCCAGGGCGCCGGTCAGGTTCTGCACGTGGTGGCCGTACTCGTGGGCCACCACGTACTCCTGGGCGAGGGGGCCGTCGCTGCCGCCCATGCGGCGCAACTGCGTGAAGAACGACGGATCGAAGTAGGCGGTCCGGTCGGCGGGGCAGTAGAACGGGCCGGTCGCGGCACTCGCCGCGCCACACCCGGTGTTCACCGAGTCGGCGAAGATGACCGTCTTCGGCGGCTGATAACCCGGCATGAGTTCCGACCACACCTCGTCGAGGCTGACGGTGGTCGCCTTGATCCGGCAGATGGTGTTCTCGTTGGCCATCTCCCAGGTGCAGGAGTCGAGTTGCTGCTGGATCTCGGCCGCATCCGACGAGGTGCCCTGCTGCGGAGCCTGGCTGCCGAGGAGTTCGCCGGGGTTCACGCCGAACAGCAGGGCCACGATCGTGATGATCAGACCCGCACCACCGCCGAGCGCGATCCGCCCGACACCGCCACCTCCGCCGCCACCGCCGGAGACGTTGCCGGTGCCGATCGATCCGCTGCCTTGGAATGTCACGCGGTCATTCTGGCACGATGCGGTGCGCGAACCGGACATCTCCGGGTGGCCGGGTTCAGGACACCGACGCCGATGCGGCACGATGGGTACCTGGCCTGCGTTTCCGCCGGGTCACGAACAAGCCGACACAAACAACGCCTCCGACGCCGCCCGGGAGACCGGGCCGGCCGCATGACGTTGGGAAGGACTCTCAGTGCTCCGCACGCATTCCGCAGGTTCGGTGCGCCGGGCCGACGCGTCGCAGACCGTCACCGTCGCCGGTTGGGTCGCGCGCCGACGCGACCACGGCGGTGTGGTGTTCATCGACCTGCGCGACTCCACCGGCCTGGTGCAGGTGGTGTTCCGCGAGGAGTCGGTCGCCGCGGCCGCCCACCGCCTGCGCGCCGAGTACTGCGTCGCCGTCACCGGCGTGGTCGAGGTCCGTCCCGAGGGCAGCGAGAACCCGAACCTGAGCTCCGGCGAGATCGAGATCAACGCCGTCGAACTCGAGGTGCTCAACGAGTCGGCACCGCTGCCGTTCCAGCTCGACGAGTCGCCGGGTGAGGAGGCGCGTCTGCGTCACCGCTACCTCGACCTCCGTCGCGAGGGCCCGAGCGCCGCGCTGCGTCTGCGCTCTAAGGCCAACGCCGCCGCCCGCGGTGTCCTCGCCGCCCACGACTTCGTGGAGGTCGAGACCCCGACGCTGACCCGCTCGACGCCCGAGGGCGCCCGCGACTTCTTGGTGCCCGCGCGTCTGCAGCCCGGCACCTTCTACGCCCTGCCGCAGAGCCCGCAGCTGTTCAAGCAGCTGCTGATGGTGGCGGGCATGGAGCGCTACTACCAGATCGCGCGCTGCTACCGCGACGAGGATTTCCGCGCCGACCGTCAGCCCGAGTTCACCCAGCTCGACATCGAGATGAGCTTCGTCGACCAGGACGACGTCATCGCGGTCGCCGAGGAGATCCTGGTGGCGCTGTGGAAGCTGATCGGCGTCGACATCTCGACCCCGATCCCGCGCATGACCTACGCCGACGCAATGCGTCGCTACGGCTCGGACAAGCCGGATCTGCGGTTCGGCATCGAACTCGTCGAGTGCGCCGAGTACTTCAAGGACACCCCGTTCCGCGTCTTCCAGGCCCCGTACGTCGGCGCCGTCGTCATGCCGGGCGGTGCCTCGCAGCCGCGTCGTCAGCTCGACGCCTGGCAGGAGTGGGCCAAGCAGCGCGGCGCCCGTGGCCTCGCCTACGTGCTCATCGCCGAGGACGGCACGCTGTCCGGCCCGGTCGCCAAGAACCTGTCCGAGGAGGAGCGCGCCGGTCTCGCCGCCCATGTCGGCGCGCAGCCCGGCGACTGCGTCTTCTTCGGTGCCGGCGAGGTCAAGCCGACCCGCGCGCTGCTCGGTGCGGCCCGCGGCGAGATCGCCTCGAAGCTAGGCCTGATCAAGGAAGGCGACTGGGCATTCACCTGGGTCGTCGACGCCCCGATGTTCGAGCCGACCGCCGACGCCACCGCCTCCGGTGACGTCGCCCTCGGCCACTCGGCCTGGACCGCGGTGCACCACGCCTTCACCTCGCCCAAGCCGGAGTCGATCGAGAAGCTCGACACCGATCCGGGCGAGGCACTGGCCTACGCCTACGACATCGTCTGCAACGGCAACGAGATCGGCGGCGGCTCGATCCGTATCCACCAGCGCGACGTCCAGGAACGCGTCTTCGAGATCATGGGCATCGGCCACGACGAGGCGCAGGAGAAGTTCGGCTTCCTCCTCGACGCCTTCGCCTACGGCGCCCCGCCGCACGGCGGCATCGCCTTCGGCTGGGACCGCATCACCGCGCTGCTCGCCGGTGAGTCCTCCATCCGCGAGGTCATCGCCTTCCCGAAGTCCGGCGGCGGCGTCGACCCGCTGACCGATGCACCCGCGGCGATCACCCCGCAGCAGCGCAAGGAGTCGGGTATCGACGCCAAGCCGGCACCGCGTGGCGGAGCCGAGCAGGCCGAGGGTGCGGCCGAGAGGGCAGCAGCCGACAAGTAGACCCCGGAGCAACGAAAAGCGGTGGCCGAGCGTGAGTTCGGCCACCGCTGTCGTCTCGGTGGGTCCGACGGCGGATTGCTTCGGAAACGACAGGCCCGGCAGGCCATCGACTTCGGGTCCCCGGGATCCTCGATTTTCGGCGGGCACGTACAGTTCTTCGGTGACCTCCACACCGGGCAACGCTTCTGCGGTGTTCGATGCATCGCCGGTTTTCGACCGTTACCGTGACGAGGGTTACACCCTGTTCGATCTCGCCGGGCCCGGTGCTCCCGACCTCGTCTCCGGTGCCCACTACGACGAGCTCCTCGACTCCGCCGGCATGGTCCGTCCCGCCTGGGAAGAACTCGTGCAGCTGTATCAGCGGCGCGGTGACAGCCGCCTACGCGACTCCGCGGACCGGGTCGCCGCGGCCGGCCGCGACGACGGTGTGGTCTACAACGAGTTCGACGGCCAGACCACCCACACCCGCGACTGGGACATCGACGCGGTGCCGCTCATCGTCGACGGCGTCGAGTGGGCCGAGCTGGAGAAGGCGATCACCCAGCGCTCGATGCTGCTCGATCTGCTGCTGCGCGATCTCTACCGCGACCAGAAGACCATCACCTCCGGTCTCGTGGCGCCCGAGATGGTCTTCGGCCACCCCGGTTACATCCGCAAGGCGGCACGCCTCGAGGTCGCCGGACCCCACGCCCTGTTCCAGCACGCGGTCGACGTCTCGCGTGCGGCCGACGGCCGGTTCGTGGTCTACCGCGACCGCACTCAGGCCCCGTCGGGCATCGGGTTCTCGATCGTCGGCCGGCGCCTGCTGACCAAGACCCTCCCGCAGCTCTTCCAGGCCTGCGCGCCGCGTCCGGTGACCGGTTTCGCCGGGACGATGCGCCTCGCGCTCGCCGAGTACGCCCCACCCGGCGTCGACGACCCGACGGTCGCCGTGCTGAGCCCGGGCAGCATGTCCGAGACCGCGTTCGACCAGGCCTATCTCGCGTCGGCTCTCGGCTATCCGCTGGTGGAGGGTGCGGACCTCACCGTGCGCGACGGCGCGGTCTACATGCGTTCCCTCGGGCGGTACAAGCGCGTCGACGTCCTCCTGCGACGCGTCGACGCCGCCTACGCCGATCCACTCGATCTTCGGACCGACTCCCGGCTGGGCGTCGCCGGTCTCGTCGAGGCGATCTCACGCGGTAACGTCACCGTGCTGAACACACTCGGTTCCGGTGTCCTCGAGAACCCCGCCCTGCACACGGTCCTCGAACGTCTCGCACCCGTCCTCCTCGACGAGGAGCTCGCGCTCGGCTCGGTCACCACGTACTGGGCCGGAGATGACCTGCAGCGCAGCAAGATCCAGAGCCGGATCGGGTCGCTGGTGCTCACCAACACCCGCACCGACGAGGAGTTCATCGGTCCGCTGCTCGACGCGCGGACCCGCGCCGAGGTCGCCGCGCGGATCGACGCGCAGACCTGGCAATGGGTCGGACGCGAACTCGACGCCTACTCCGTGGCGCCGACCATCACCGCGGGCTCCCGGCCCGGACGCCACACCACCGCACTTCGCGCCGCGCCCGTGTCCATACGCGCGTTCAGCGTCGCGCAGGGGCCCACCTATGCCGTGATGCCCGGTGGTCTCGGCGCCGTCCTGGCCGACGGTGTCGAAGGGGCCGCCCACCACATCGTGGCGGCCAAGGACGTCTGGGTCACCAGCACCGAGGTCGGCGGCCACGTGTCGCGCCGCTCGGAGACCCGCGTCGAACCCGCCGGTGAGGTCATCCCGGAGGCGGGGCGTCCCGTGTCGCTCGAGTACTCCGAGGTCGCGGCCGCCGCGAGCCCGCGTGTGCTCGCCGACCTGTTCTGGCTCGGTCGCTACGCCGAGCGCACCGAGCAGGTCACCCGCCTCGCGAAGGTCTCCCGCCAGCGCTACCAGGACTTCCAGTACCGGCCGTGGATGTCGGGGACCCCGGCGGTGCCGCTGTTGCTGCATGCGGTCGCGACGATCACCGGCACCGACGGCTACCTCGACACCGCGGATCTGTTGCTGTCGGACACCGACCGCCAGCCCTCGCCGGATCAGGTCAACGAGGCCATCGAGAAGATCGCCGACCTCACCGTCGCCCGCTCGATCCCGGGCTCGGTCGCGTACTCGGTCGAGCGCCTCGTCGCCTCCGCCCGCGCGGTCCGCGATCAGATGTCGACCAGCACATGGATGGTCCTGGCGCCCGTCGAACGCATCGTCGCGAGCACCGCACGCCTGGTCGCCCGATCGCGGGCCGATGCCTCCGACGCGGGCACCGAGGGTCTGGGCGACGCCGCCCTCGACCTCGGTCCCGACCTCGGACGGGCGCACGAAGAGATCCTGCACGGCGTGCTCGCGCTGACCGGACTCCAGGAGGAGTCGATGGTCCACGATCCGGGTTGGATGTTCATGGACCTGGGTCGACGCATCGAGCGTGCGATCACTCTCGCCGACCTCACCCGGGCGATGTTCACGGAGGGCCACGACACCGACGTCGAACAGGCGTTGCTGGAGTCGTACCTGGCCGCCAACGAGTCGTCGGTGATCTACCGGCGTCGCAACCGCGGTCTGTACCGGTTCGCGAATGTCGCCGAGCTGCTGCTGTTCGACCCGACCAACCCGCGCTCGATGATCTTCCAGCTCGAGAAGATGAACCACGATCTGACCTCGGTCCCCGAACCGCTCCGTTCGGCCGGGGCCGAACGAGGAGTGCAGGACATGATCGCCGAGCTGCGCCGGAGCGGACCGGCCGACCTCGCCGGCGTCGACTCGCAGGGCAGCCGGACCGACCTCGCGGAGCTGATGAGCACGCTGCGGACCGGTTCCCGCGACCTGTCCGACCTGCTCAGCCGGACCCGCTTCGCCGTGCCGCGCCAGGCGCAACCGATCTGGGGCGGGGGTGAGATGTGACCACTCGCGTCTACCGGGTCATGCATCGCACCCGGTACACCTACAACGACGACGTGTCCTCGTCGTACGGCCGCTGCTACCTGACCCCGCGCGACCTTCCAGGGCAGCGGGTGCTCTCGGCCACCGTCGACATCGAACCCGAGCCCGACGACCGGTCGACGGGCATCGATGTCTACGGCAACAACGACACCTACTTCCACGTGCGCACCGCCCATCGGGAGCTCACCGTCACCGCGCGCTCGGTGGTCGAGGTGGACGGCGTCGACCAGGGCATGCTCATCGGGCCGGCGGCGCGGGCACCGTGGGAGTCCGCGCGTCCGGCGGTCGTCGAGAGCCGCGAGGCCGCCCTCGCCGCCGAATTCGTCCTCGACCTCGAGCCGCCGGAGATCACCGCCTCGGTGCACGACTACGCCGCTCAGGTGTTCACCCCCGGGCGACCGCTGATCGAGGCCGTCACCGACCTCACCACGAGGATCTTCGACGACTTCACCTACCGCTCCGGGTCGACGGCGATCTCGACGAAGGTCGACACGGTGATGCAGCGGCGCGAGGGCGTCTGTCAGGACTTCGCCCGGGTCGCGATCGCGTGCCTGCGCTCGGTCGGGCTCGCCGCCCGCTACGAGTCGGGCTACCTGGCGACCGACCCGCCGCCGGGCAAGGAGAAGATCTTCGGCGCCGACGCCAGCCACGCGTGGGCGGCGGTGTGGATGCCCGACGACCGCTGGCTGCCGTTCGACCCGACCAACGACAAACTGGTCGACGAGCGCCACGTGACCCTGGCCTGGGGCCGTGATTACGACGATGTCCCGCCGCTGCGCGGGGTCATTTACACCGACTCCACCAAGAGCCACATCGACGTCTCGGTCGACGTCAGTCCGGTCGAGGACGAACCGGCGGAGGCCGGTACGACGCCCGCGGTTGCGTCCACCGAGGGCGCAACCCGGCACGATTTGTGAGCCGGTCCGCTAAACGGCTGGGAGGCAGCGGAATCGGTGTGACTGAATCGTGATTCACCGGTCACGAGGTCGTACAGAAGGATGAACAACGGTGTTGCGACGGAGTTGCAACGGGTACCTTGGGACACGACATGACGGTCATTACTGAAAGCCGCATCACCAGCGTGGTGCGGGCGGCAGAGGCGCTGCTGTCACACCGCGCCGGTTCCTCCGTTGTCCTCGACGACCCGGAGGACCTCGGGGGTAGCGGCCGTACGACGGTGGTCCGGGTGAGGGTGGCGCAGAATCCACTCAGCCTGGACCGGTCGCTGGTGATCAAGGCGCTGCCCGAGCACGAGGACCCACAGGCGTTCCACCGCGAGATCGCCTCGTACAAGTACGCCACCGCGCTCCCGAACGAGTCGCGGCCGGGCCCGCAGCTCATCGCCTCCGACCCGGACCAGCGCCTCATGGTGCTCTCCGACCTCGGCCACGGCCGGTCGATGCTGGAGTTCCTCGACGGTGTCGACCCGGTGGAGACCTCCCGCGCGGTGAGCGCCTGGGGTCAGGCCCTGGGCCGCATGCACGCGGCGACCGTCGGTGGCGAGATCGACTTCCACGCCCTGGTCCGTCGCGGCCCGTCGGGCACCGAGGGACGCGACATCCTCCGGGACGAGGCCCGACGCTCCGTCGAGGCGCTCAGCGGACACGCCGCGGCGCTCGGCGTGCAGGTGCCGGACCGCGTGATCGAGGCTCTCGAGACCGCCGCCGCCCTGTTCGACGACGGTGAGCACCGCGCGTTCAGCCCGTCGGACGTCGGCCCCGAGAACATCATGCTCAACGACGACGGCGTGCAGTTCATGGATTACGAGTGGGGCGGTTTCCGCGACGCCACCCTCGACATCGCCTACGCCGTGGTCACCATGACCGCGCAGCTGCCGGCGCGCGCTGCGGCCCGAGCCACCGACCTCGAGGTGTCGATGGTCGACGCCTGGCGGTCGGAGGTGAACCCGATCTGGCCGACCCTCGCGCACGAGCGCGAGATGCAGCGCAAGGTGCTCGTCGCGCGGTTGTTGTGGGTGTGGCTGTCCACCGCGTGGATGCTGCCCGCCGATCCCGACCTCGTCGACCCGGAGAATGCCGGCACCGACGCCGAGGCGAGCCTGGAGATCACCCCGTTCGATCCCGACCTGCAGAACTCCGCCGCGGGCACCCCGACCGAGAGCACCGGCGGCTTCACCCACGACTGGGCACTGCACACCAACGACCCGCGTGTGCTCGTGTCCCGCTGGACCGACCTCGCGGCCGCCGCCGGTCGGGCCGGCGAGGACGAGATCGCCGACTTCGCGACTGCAACGGGTCTGGCGTTGCAGCGCATCTGGATGGCCTGATCGGCTCGTGGACGGATTGTTCGACCCGCCCGTGGATCCCGGGGCCGGAGCCGGTGGGTTGACGCCCGGCGCCGACGGCCTGACCGCGGCACCGAAACCGACGGCACCGCTGGCGGTCCGGATGCGCCCTCAGACCCTCGACGAGATCGTCGGCCAGCAGCACCTGCTCGGCGACGGCTCGCCGCTGCGCCGCCTGATCAGCGGTGTGGGTGCGGCCTCGGTGCTGCTCTACGGCCCGCCCGGCACCGGCAAGACGACGATGGCGTCGCTGATCGCGCGTGCGACCGGGGGCCGGTTCGAGGCGCTGTCCGCGCTGTCGGCGGGCGTCAAAGAGGTACGCGCCGTCATCGACATCGCCCGTCGCCGACTCATCGACGGTCAGCAGACCGTCCTGTTCATCGACGAGGTCCACCGCTTCTCCAAGACCCAGCAGGATGCGCTGCTCGACGCGGTCGAGAACCGGATCGTGCTACTGGTGGCGGCGACCACCGAGAACCCGTCGTTCTCCGTCGTGGCGCCACTGCTGTCGCGGTCTCTCGTGCTGCAGTTGCGTTCCCTCACCGACGACGACATCCGTGAGGTCCTGACCCGGGCCGTCGCCGACCGGCGGGGCCTCGACGGGCAGGTCGAGGTGACCGAGGCCGCCTATGACCACCTGGTGGCGGTCGCCGGCGGCGACGCCCGGCGCGCGCTGACCGCACTCGAGGCCAGCGCCGACTCGACCACCCACGTCGACCTCGCCGACGTCGAGACGGCGATCGACCGGGCGGCGGTGCGCTACGACCGCGACGGCGACCAGCACTACGACGTGACCAGCGCGTTCATCAAGTCGATCCGCGGCTCCGACGTCGACGCCGCGGTGCACTACCTGGCGCGGATGATCGCGGCGGGGGAGGACCCGCGCTTCATCGCCCGGCGCCTGATGATCCATGCCAGCGAGGACATCGGGATGGCAGATCCCACCGCGCTGCAGACCGCGGTCGCCGCCGCACAGGTGGTCAATCTCGTGGGCATGCCGGAGGCCAAGCTGGCCCTGACGCAGGCGACGATCCACCTGGCGACCGCACCGAAGTCGGCCGGTGTGGTGTCGGCGATCGGCGCGGCGCTCGCCGACGTCGAGGCGGGCAAGGCCCGGGCGGTGCCCGCCCACCTGCGCGACAGCCACTACGCGGGCGCCAAGAAGCTCGGCAACGGCGTCGCCTACCGCTACCCGCACGACCATCCCGACGGCGTGGTGCCGCAGCAGTACCCGCCCGACGAGCTCGTCGGCGTCGACTACTACGAGCCCACCGATCACGGGCTCGAACGCGAGATCGGGCCGCGCGTGGCACGCCTGAGATCCATCGTCCGGGGTGCCGTCACACGCCGCCGATCCCGCTGATCACGCCGGATGTGCCGGGGATGACGCCCGGGACCGGTTCCGCGACGCGCCGACGGTACTCTGGGATGTCGCGACAACCAACGGCGAGGACGAGACCAACAGTGCAGACGCATGACATCCGGAAGCGTTTTCTGGACCACTTCATCAAGGCCGGCCACACCGAGGTGCCCAGCGCCTCGCTGCTGCTCGACGACCCCAACCTGCTGTTCGTCAACGCCGGGATGGTCCCGTTCAAGCCCTACTTCCTGGGCGAGCAGACCCCGCCGTACGCACGCGCGACGAGCGTCCAGAAGTGTGTGCGCACCCTCGACATCGACGAGGTCGGCATCACGACCCGCCACAACACCTTCTTCCAGATGGCGGGCAACTTCTCCTTCGGCGACTACTTCAAGCGCGAGGCCATCAACTTCGCCTGGACCCTGCTGACCAACAGCGTCGAAGACGGCGGCTACGGCATCGACCCGCAGAAGCTGTGGCCCACCGTCTATCTCGACGACGACGAGGCCGAGGCGATCTGGCGGGACGAGATCGGCGTGCCCGCCGAGCGCATCCAGCGTCGCGGCCTGAAGGACAACTACTGGTCGATGGGCGTCCCCGGCCCCTGTGGTCCGTGTTCGGAGATCTTCTACGACCGCGGCCCCGAGTACGGCATCGAGGGCGGCCCGGAGGCCGACGAGGACCGCTACATCGAGATCTGGAATCTCGTGTTCATGCAGAACGTCCGCGGCCCGGGCGGCGGCAAGGACAACTACGAGATCCTCGGGCCCCTGCCGAAGAAGAACATCGACACCGGCATGGGTGTCGAGCGCGTCGCCTGCATCCTGCAGGGGGTCGACAACGTCTACGAGACCGACCTGCTCAAGCCGATCATCGACCTGGCCGCCGAACTCACCGGCCGCTCCTACGGCGCCGGATCGCATGCCGACGACGTGCGCTTCCGTGTGATCGCCGACCACGCCCGCACCTCGGCGATGCTGATCGGCGACGGCGTGCTGCCCGGCAACGACGGTCGCGGCTACGTGCTGCGTCGCCTGCTGCGCCGCGTCGTCCGCTCGATGCGCTTGCTGGGCGCCGGCGACAACCAGGCCACCATGGGCACGATCATCGGCAAGGTCATCGACCTGATGGCCCCGTCGTACCCCGAGCTCGAGACCAAGCGCGCCGACATCGTGAAGGTCGCGGTGGGCGAGGAGACCTCCTTCGCCAAGACCCTCGCCGCCGGCTCCAAGCTGTTCGCCGACGCCGCGACCGCCACCAGGAAGTCGGCGAGCACCACCATCACCGGTGCCGACGCGTTCACCCTGCACGACACCTACGGCTTCCCGATCGACCTCACGCTCGAGATGGCGGCCGAGGCCGGGCTGGAGGTCGACCAGGAGGGCTTCACCGCCCTGATGGCCGAGCAGAAGCAACGTGCCAAGGCCGACGCGACCGCCCGCAAGACCGGGCACGCCGACCTGAGCGTGTACCGCGACTTCCTCGACCGCGGACCCACCGAGTTCACCGGCTTCGACGAACTCGTTTCCGAGGCACGCGTTCTCGGTCTCGTCGCCGACGGCGCCCGGGTACCCGTGGCGACGGCCGGGCAGGAGCTCACCGTGGTGCTCAACCGGACCCCGCTCTACGCCGAGTCTGGCGGGCAGATGGCCGACGTCGGCACCATCACCACCGGTTCCGGTGTGCGCCTGTCCGTCACCGACGTGCAGAAGCTCGGGAAGTCGGTGTGGCTGCACAAGGTCCGCGTGGACGAGGGCGAGATCGAGGAGGGCGACGAGGTTCTCGCCGCCGTCGACACCGCATGGCGTCACGGCGCGACCCAGGGTCACTCGGGCACCCACATGGTGCACGCCGCCCTGCGCGAGGTGCTCGGACCCGGTGCGACACAGGCGGGTTCGCTCAACCGTCCCGGCTACCTGCGTTTCGACTTCAACGCCAGCGGCCCGGTCACGGAGTCGCAGCGTCGGGAGATCGAGGAGATCGCCAACGCCGCGGTCGAGGCCAACTACCAGGTCAACACCTTCGAGACCGGACTGAACGAGGCGAAGGCGATGGGCGCGATGGCGCTCTTCGGCGAGAACTACGGCGACGTCGTGCGCGTCGTCGAGATCGGCGGCCCGTTCTCGATGGAGCTGTGCGGCGGCACGCATGTCGTGTCGTCGTCGCAGATCGGCCCGATCACCCTGATCGGCGAGTCCTCCGTCGGTTCCGGTGTGCGCCGCGTCGAGGCCTACGTCGGCATGGACTCGTTCCGCTTCCTGTCCAAGGAGCGTGCACTGCTCGCCGGTCTGGCGTCCTCGCTGAAGGTGCCCTCGGAGGAGGTGCCCGGACGCGTCGAGCAACTCGTCACCAAGCTGCGCGACGCCGAGAAGGAACTCGCGCGGGTGCGCGCCGAGCAGGCGCAGGCGGCCGTGTCCGGTCTCCTCGACACCGCGACCACCGTGGGTTCCACGCTCGTGGTCGAGGGGCGTGTCCCCGGACTCGACGCCAACGGATTGCGTTCGGTCGTCACCGATCTGCGCGGCCGGGTGGCCGACCGCCAGGCCGTGATCGCTCTGTTCTCGCCGAGCGGCGACGGACCGGATGCCAAGGTGCCCTTCGTGATCGCCACGACCCCCGCCGCCCGCGACGCCGGCATCAAGGCCGGTGACCTCGTCAAGGAGGTGGCACCGCTCGTCGGCGGACGCGGTGGTGGCAAGCCCGATCTCGCCCAGGGATCGGGAACCGAACCCGGCGGGATCGACGCCGCCCTGTCGCGTATCCGCGAGTTCGTCGGCTGATGCCGCTGCAACGAGGCCGCCGCCTCGGCATCGACGTCGGGAGCGTTCGGATCGGCGTCGCGGTCTGCGACCCCGACGGGATCCTCGCCACCCCGGTGGAGACCGTACGTCGAACACCTTCCGCCACAACCGATCTCGATCGGATCGTGGAACTCGTCGTCGAATACGAGGCGATCGGGGTCGTCATCGGGCTACCGAAGACGCTGAAGAACACCACCGGGGTCGCGGCGGAGACCGCGCGCGCCTTCGGTGATCGACTCGCCGAGCGCATCGCGCCGGCCGAGGTGCATTGGCAGGACGAACGATTCACCACCGTGACCGCGCAGCAAGCCCTGCACGCGAGCGGCCGGACGGTGAAGTCATCTCGAGGAGTCATCGACCAAGCGGCCGCGGTAGCTATCCTTCAGGGATGGCTGGATGCGCGACGGTGAGTCCGATGGTCCCTCGACAGAGTCGGGAGGGGAGCCGGCGGTGACCGAAGAACGGCGTCGCACGCGACACCGGGACAGCCAGGGACGCCGTGCCGACGCGCACCAGAGCGGTGCCGAGGGCATGGATCCGGAGCGTCTGCGGTACTTCACGCAACCCGGCGAGGGAGCGCCGCACACCCGGCACCGTCGTCGGCGTGCGGCCCCGCCCGCGCCACCCGGAGAGCCCACACCCCCGGCCCAGGGTGGTCGGCCGGGTGGGATTCCGGGTCGTGCGCAGCCCGTCCGGATCCCGCCGGGCGGTCAGCCCCC
>NZ_BAHE01000014.1 GCF_000298235.1 Gordonia namibiensis NBRC 108229 | reverse complement strand
CGCACCCGCCGGTGGTGGCTTCCGCGGTCGTCCCGGTGGCGGCGGCGGTCGTGGCCGCGGCGGTGCAGCCGGTGCGTTCGGTCGTCCCGGCGGCGCTCCCCGTAAGGGTCGCAAGTCGAAGCGGGCAAAACGCGCCGAGTACGAGAGCATGCAAGCTCCGTCCGTCGGCGGCGTCCGTCTGCCCCGCGGCAACGGCGAGATCATCCGTCTCGCCCGTGGTGCCTCGCTGTCCGACTTCGCCGACAAGATCGACGCCAACCCGGCATCGCTGGTCCAGGCGTTGTTCAACCTCGGCGAGATGGTGACGGCGACCGAGTCGGTCAACGACGAGACGCTCGAGCTGCTCGGCTCGGAGATGAACTACCGCGTCCAGGTCGTCAGCCCGGAGGACGAGGACCGCGAGCTGCTCGACAGCTTCGACCTCACCTACGGCGAGGACGAGGGCGGCGAGGAAGACCTCGAACAGCGTCCGCCGGTGGTCACCGTCATGGGCCACGTCGATCACGGTAAGACCCGACTGCTCGACACGATCCGTAAGGCCAACGTCCGCGAGGGCGAGGCCGGCGGCATCACGCAGCACATCGGTGCCTACCAGGTGAACACCCACCTCAACGGTGAGGATCGCCTGATCACCTTCATCGACACCCCGGGTCACGAGGCGTTCACCGCCATGCGTGCCCGCGGCGCCAAGGCGACCGACATCGCGATCCTCGTGGTCGCGGCCGACGACGGTGTCATGCCGCAGACGGTGGAAGCGGTCAACCACGCCCAGGCGGCCGACGTGCCGATCGTGGTCGCGGTGAACAAGATCGACAAGGAAGGCGCCGATCCGCAGAAGATCCGCGGACAGCTGACCGAATACGGTCTGGTGCCCGAGGAGTACGGCGGCGACGCCATGTTCGTCGACATCTCGGCCAAGCAGGGCGAGAACATCGACGCACTGCTCGAGGCCGTGCTGCTCACCGCGGACGCATCGCTCGACCTGCGTGCCAACCCGGACATGGACGCCCAGGGTGTCGCCATCGAGGCGCACCTCGACCGCGGCCGTGGCCCGGTGGCGACCGTGCTGGTCCAGCGCGGCACGCTCCGCGTCGGCGACTCGATCGTCGCCGGTGACGCCTACGGTCGTGTCCGTCGCATGGTCGACGAGCACGGCGAGGACGTCCCCGAGGCGCTGCCGTCGCGTCCGGTCCAGGTCATCGGTTTCACCTCGGTCCCCGGTGCAGGCGACAACCTCCTCGTGGTCGAGGAGGACCGCATCGCCCGGCAGATCGCCGACCGCCGCAATGCGCGCAAGCGCAACGCGCTGGCCGCACGCAGCCGCAAGCGGATCAGCCTCGAAGACCTGGACTCGGCTCTCAAGGAGACCAGCCAGCTCAACCTCATCCTCAAGGGTGACAACTCGGGTACGGTCGAGGCCCTCGAAGAGGCCCTGCTGGGCATCGAGATGGGCGACGAGGTCTCGCTGCGCATCATCGACCGCGGTGTCGGTGGCGTCACCGAGACCAACGTCAACCTGGCGGCGGCCTCGGATGCGATCATCATCGGCTTCAACGTCCGTGCGGAGGGCAAGGCCACCGAGCTGGCCAACCGCGAGGGCGTCGACATCCGGTACTACTCGGTGATCTACCAGGCCATCGACGAGATCGAGAGCGCGCTCAAGGGCATGCTCAAGCCGATCTACGAAGAGGTGGAGCTCGGCCGCGCCGAGATCCGCGCCATCTTCAAGTCGTCGAAGGTCGGCAACATCGCCGGTTGCCTCGTCCAGTCGGGCATCATGCGTCGCAACGCCAAGGCGCGCCTGCTGCGTGACAACGTCGTGGTCGCCGAGAACCTCACCGTGTCGTCGCTCAAGCGCGAGAAGGACGATGCCACCGAGGTTCGCGAAGGCTACGAATGTGGTCTCACGCTGACCTACTCGGACATCAAGGTGGACGACGTGATCGAGACCTACGAGCTGCAGGAGAAGCCGCGCGACTGATGCGCGTGCGCTTCTGAGCTCTCTCGACCCACGTCCGTGCGCGTCGGCCCGACACCGGGCCGGCGCGCACGGCACCGCTCATGGAAGGACTCCCGATGGCTGATCCAGCACGGGCACAACGTCTGGCCAAGCGGATCTCGACGATCGTCGCGTCGGCGATCGCCACCGAGATCAAGGATCCGCGCCTGGCCTACGTGACGGTCACCGACACCCGCGTGACCAACGATCTGCACGACGCGACCGTCTACTACACGGTGATGGGCGAATCCATCGACGCCGAACCCGATTACGAGGCGGCAGCAGCAGGACTGGCCAAGGCGACCGGCGTGCTCCGGTCCAAGGTCGGCGCCGGTACCGGCGTCCGCTTCACCCCGACCCTGCGTTTCATGCTCGACACGGTGCCCGACGCGGCCCGTCAGATGGAGGAACTCGTTGCGCGCGCCCGCGCCAACGACGAACTCGTCGCACGACGCGCAGCCGAGGCATCACCGGCCGGTGACGCCGACCCCTATCGCTCGGCAGACGACGCCGGCGACGACGAGTGAACGCTCCGGCGTGTGCGGCGATCGCCGCAGAGCTGGCGTCCGCGTCGGCGGTGACCATCTGCTGTCACATCCGGCCGGATGCGGACACCATCGGCAGCGGTCTGGCGCTGGGACTGGCCCTTGACCGTCGCGGCGTCGACGTCGAGGTGTCCTATCCCGGTTCCGAGCAGCTGCCGGCCTCCCTCGGCGGCCTGCCCGGCAGCAAACTCCTGTGCTCCCCGAACCAGGTGGTCGGGCACCCGCTGGTGGTGTCGGTCGATGCGGCGAACCTCGAACGCCTCGAGGCGTTGGGTGAGGTCTTCAGCGCGGCGGACACGTCGATCACCATCGACCATCACGCCTCGAATCCCGGTTTCGGTGACCTCGACCTGATCGATCCCGCCGCCGACTGCACGTCGGTCCTCGTGCTCGATGTACTCGACGAGCTCGGGGTCGAACTCGACGCCGACATCGCCACCTGCATCTACGCCGGACTGACCACCGACACCGGTTCGTTTCGCTGGGCCCGGCCGCAGTCCTTCCGGATCGCGGCGCGGCTGCTGGAGACCGGCGTCGACGCGCGCCGGTGGAGTCGCATCCTCTTCGACTCCCACCCGTTCGAGTGGTTCTCGATGATGTCCGGCGTCCTCGCGTCGGCGAAGCTCGTCCCGTCGGCGTGCAATGGCGAGGGACTCGTCTACGCGATCGTCGACCAGAAGGCCCTCGCCGGCATGAGCTGGGAGGAGTCCGAGAGCGTGGTCGACACCATCCGGACGGCCCGCGACGCCGAGGTGGCCGCGGTGTTCAAGGAGAATGCACCCGGAGTGTGGACGGTGTCGCTGCGGTCCAAGGAGATCGTCGACCTCGTCCCGATCGCCCGCGCCCACGGTGGCGGAGGGCATCGTCAGGCCTCCGGTTACAGCGACGCCGGGACCGCCGACGAGGTCGTCGCGAGGTTGTTGGAGTCGCTCTGAGCGGCACCCGCGAGGAGGTCGCGGCATCTGACGAGGCAGGTGTCGCACGGATCGCGACGCTGACCGTCTCGGCGCTCGCGGTCCTCATCGCACCACCTCTCTACCTTCTCCTCGACCTCGCGGTCGTCGGTCGCCTGGGCGGCGAGCAGCTCGCCGCGCTCGGCGTCGGCACGCTGGTCCTCTCGATCGTCAGCACCCAGCTCACCTTCCTGTCGTACGGCACGACGGCCCGCTCGGCGCGCAGGTTCGGTGCGGGTGACCGGGCCGGTGCGGTGCGCGAGGGCGTGCAGGCCAGCTGGATCGCGGTCGCGGTCGGCGTGGTGATCGTCGCGGTCGCTTATCCGCTGGCCCCGATGGTGATGCGGCTTCTCGTCGGGGCGTCGTCGCCGGAGTCGGCCGCGGTGGCCGCCGACGCGGCGCACTGGATGCGCATCGCGATGTTCGGGGTACCGCTGATCCTGTTGTCGATGGCCGGCAACGGCTGGATGCGCGGTGTGCAGGACACGCGCCGGCCGGTCGTCTACGTGGTCATCGGGTTGTCGCTCGCGGCGGTTCTCGTCGTCGGTCTGGTTCACGGTGTCGGGCCGTTCCCGCGCCTCGGCCTGCCGGGCAGCGCCGTCGCCAACGTGATCGGCCAGGGCGTCACGGGTGTGCTGTTCGCGGTGCGGGTGATCCGCGAGGCCGGGTCGTCACCGGAGTCGAAGGGTTTCCGACCCGACCGGACGATCATCGTCGCCCAGCTGGCGATGGCACGCGACCTCATCGTCCGCAGCCTGTCGTTCCAGGTCTGTTTCGTCTCGGCCGCCGCGGTGGCTGCCCGGTTCGGCGTCGCGCAGGTCGCGGCGCATCAGCTCGTGTTGCAGCTCTGGGAGTTCATGGCGCTGTTCCTCGACTCGGTCGCGATCGCCGCGCAGGCGCTCGTCGGTGCCGCGCTCGGCGGTGGTCGCCTCAAGGTCGCCGACACGGTGGCCCGCCGCGTCACCGGGGTGTCGGTGGTCGCCGCGACCGCGATGGCCGCGGTCTTCGCCGCCGGCGCGACTCTCATCCCGCGCTTCTTCACCTCCGACGACGCCGTCCTCGACGCGATCGGCGTGCCGTGGTGGTTCTTCGTCGGGATGCTGCCGATCGCCGGAGTGGTCTTCGCCCTCGACGGCGTCCTCCTCGGCAGCGGCGACGCCGCCTTCCTCCGCACCGCGACCCTGACCGGCGCGCTCGTCGGATTCCTGCCGCTGATCTGGCTGTCGCTGATCTTCGACTGGGGACTGGCCGGGGTCTGGTCGGGCCTGGTGGTCTTCATGGTCGTCCGGCTCGCGACCGTCGTGTGGCGTATCCGCTCCGGCCGCTGGCGGCAAGCAGGCGCCGTACCCGCCTGACGCGCGTCAGGCGTCCCGGGTGCCGCTGTCGTGGGGCCGGCGGATCTGGGTGGTCCGGAACGACGGGTCGTCGGGACGCCGCGGCGGCTGGGCGAGCGGGGGAGGCGGCGGCCGATATCGCTCGGTCTCCCGCAGGTCCGGATGACCCGCCTGCGTCCGGTACAGCTGGGTGGTCCGGAAGCTCTCCACGTTCGGTGTGGTCGCCGGGGTGCTCGTCGTGACGGATCGGCGGGTGGCGAGACCGATCGCGTCGCACGCCCACAGGACGAGGACCGCTGCGACGCCGAACACGGACTCGAACGCCACGACGCCGATCCAGTAGTGCAGGGGCAAGGTGACCTCGGTGGCCGTGAGGTCGACCCCGAAGTCGGGCTGGTGATAGTAGGTCGCCCAGGTCCCCAACGCGATGAGCCCGGCGGCCGGGAGCAGACCCACCCACGTCATGGCCGTCCGACGCCGCGCGACCGACCACACGACGACCAGGCCCGTGAGCAGCATCGCGGTGGCGGCCATCGAGGCGAGCCGGAACACGTCCGCCGACCACTCCTGGGTGACCGAGAGGTCGAGGTAGAAGGGGAGCAGCGCGAGTCGCTCCAAGCCGACGAACAGCAGACCGAGCAGCACCGCCACGATCACCCGCCAGCCGGACCGCGCCCACGCGGCGGTGATCACCACGAAGACGACCAGGACGGCGCCGCTCAATCCGTACTGTGTCCATCGCTCGGTGGTGTCGCCGACGGCGTACGCCGCCACCTGCGCGACGAGGTAGGCGAGCAGGATCAGGGAGCTCACGACGACCTGGACCCACCAGGGTCCGCGATTGCCCGGCAGACGTGATCCGCCCGGGCCGACGGGTGCGCCGTACACCGCTCGATCGTCCCACGCCGACCCGCCCCGGGCACGGTGGATTCACGACCTCTGGCACGATGGATCCTCGTGGCAACTTTGTGGGCGATCAGCGATCTGCACGTCGCCCATCGGGGCAACGAGCACATCATCGACGAGATCCGGCCGACGTCGCCGGACGACTGGCTCATCGTGGCCGGTGACGTCGCCGAACGCACGGACGACATCGTCGACACCCTGCGCCGGCTGCGGACCCGCTTCCACACCGTCATCTGGGTTCCGGGCAATCACGAGCTGTACACCACGGCCAAGGACCCGCTGCAGGTGTTCGGGGTGGCCCGCTACGACTATCTCGTGCAGGCGTGCCGCGACATCGGCGTGGTGACCCCGGAGGACATCTACCCGCTGTTCGATCCGGGTGACGGCAGCGATCCGGTGCGCGTGGTCCCGATGTTCCTGCTGTACGACTACACCTTCCGGCCGGAGGGCACGGCCAACAAGCTCACCGCGCTGGCACTGGCCCGGGAACGCAACGTGGTGGCGACCGACGAGTTCCTGCTCTCACCCGAGCCGTTCCCGACCCGGGATGCCTGGGGCCGGGCGCGCATCGAGATCACCCGCCGCCGGCTGGAGGCCCTCGACCCGTCGGAGAAGACGGTCCTCATCAACCATTGGCCGCTGCGTCGAGAACCGTGCGATGCGCTCATCTACCCGGAGTTCGCACTGTGGTGCGGCAGCGAGCTGACCGCCGAGTGGCACACCGAGTTCAACGCCGCATGCTGCGTCTACGGACACCTGCACATCCCGCGCACCACCTGGTACGACGGCATCCGCTTCGAGGAGGTGTCGGTCGGCTATCCGCGCGAGTGGAAGCGACGCGGCCTGCCGAACCCGTTGATGCGCAACATCGTGCCCGGCGACGGCCTCGGCGAGACCGACCTCCCCGAGCACGGGGTGCGTTTCGACCTGCCGCCCGACTACGCCGAACGCGCCGCGGAATTCCGGGCACGGGTGGAGCAGAGGCAAGCAGAGCGCCGGACGCGGCAGGCGGAACGGCAAGCACGAAAGGACGAGCAGTGATCGAACAACTCCTCCCATCCGGGGTCGCCTCGGCGGAGGCGTTCGACGATCCGCCCGGCCTGATCGCGATGCCCGCCGAGCAGGCGCTCATCGGCAAGGCCGTGGAGAAGCGTCGTCGTGAATTCACCACTGTCCGCCACTGTGCCCGGCAGGCGCTGGGGCAGCTGGGTTACGACCCGGTGCCGATCCTCAAGGGCGACAAGGGTGCCCCCATCTGGCCCGCGGGCATCGTGGGCAGTCTGACCCACTGCGACGGCTACCGCGCCGCGATCGTCGCGCATGCGATGGGGGTGCGGTCCCTCGGCATGGACGCCGAACCACACGACGCGCTACCCGACGGCGTACTCGAGCACACCAGCCTGCCCGCCGAGCGCGAGGTCCTCGCGACCCGCCCGGCCGGACTGCACTGGGATCGCCTGCTGTTCTGCGCCAAGGAGGCCACCTACAAGGCATGGTTCCCGATCACCAAGCGGTGGCTGGGTTTCGAGGACGCCCTCATCACCTTCGAACAGACCGCGGAGACGTCCGGGACGTTCATCTCGCGCATCCTGATCGACCCGGCCGCCACCGACGGCGGTGCGCCGGTGCTCGAGTTCCAGGGCCGCTGGCTCGTCGAACGGGGCATCATCACCACGACGATCGCGATGGTCTGACATGGCCGACGCAACCATCGAAAAGGCCGGCCTGCTCATCGTCGACAAACAGGCGGGGATCACCAGCCACGACGTCGTGTCGCGGTGCCGCAAGATCTTCGACACCCGCCGGGTCGGCCACGCCGGCACCCTGGACCCGATGGCCACCGGCGTCCTCGTCGTCGGGATCGAGAGGGCGACAAAGCTTCTCGGCCTGCTGTCGCTGACCACCAAGTCCTACACGGCCACCATCCGTCTCGGCGCCTCCACCACCACCGACGACCGTGAGGGAGAGATCCTCACCACCGCCGACGCCACCGGTGTCACCGACGACGAGATCGCCTCGGGCGTGGCCGATCTCACCGGCGACATCCAGCAGGTCCCGGCGAAGGTGTCGGCGATCAAGGTCGACGGCCGTCGGGCACACGCCCTGGTCCGCACCGGCGCCGACTTCGACCTCGAGGCCCGCCCGGTCACCGTGTCGCGATTCGACGTGCTCGCCACCCGACGCGACGGTGACACCGACAACGGAACCCCCGGCGTCGTGGATCTCGATGTCGCGGTGGACTGTTCGTCGGGCACCTACATCCGGTCCCTGGCCCGGGACCTCGGCGCCGCACTAGGCGTCGGCGGCCACCTCACCGCTCTCCGACGCACCGCGGTCGGGCCGTTCACCCTCGAGCACGCCCGCACGCTCGACGAGGTCCGCGAGGACGGCCGCGTCAGTCTCGACATCGACGAGGCCGTGAAGCTGTCCTTCCCGCGACGTGACATCACCGACGACGAGGCCGAATCCATCAGCCAGGGAAGGTGGCTCGAGCCGATCGGCATGAAGGGCGTCTACGTGGTCGTGGACCCGCACGAGCAGGCCATCGCGCTGATCCAGGAGAAGGGCAAGCGCGCGAGTTCGGTGATGGTGGTTCGCCCGGCGACGCTGCGCTAGCGCGGGACGACGAAGATCGCGCGGGCGGCGATGTCGCCCAGGTCGATCGGCGCCGCGTCGTCGAGGGACACCGAGATGGTGCCGGCGAACGGCCGCTTCTCGGCGACGGTCACGACGCAGTCGAGGGCCACGCCCACCTCGTCGAAGTAGCGCAGCATCTCCGGGTCGGTGTCGGAGATCCGGGCGATGCATCCCGACGCGCCCACCTCGAGGTCGGCGAGCAGCGCCGCGGCGGGGGTGGGGATCGAACCGTCGAGTGCGGGGATCGGGTCGCCGTGCGGATCCCGGTCGGGGAAGCCGAGTTTGGCGTCGAGCCGGGCCATCAGGCGGTCGGAGACGGCGTGCTCGAGGATCTCGGCCTCGTCGTGCACCTCGTCCCAGCGGTAGCCGAGTTCACGGACGAGGAAGGTCTCGATGAGACGGTGGCGCCGCACCATGAGGACCGCGGCCTCGCGGCCGTGATCGGTGAGAGTCACCGCGCCGTAGGGCTCGTGGGAGACCAGACCCTGGTCGGCGAGCTTGCGGATGGCCTCCGACGCGGTGGACGGGGACACTCCGAGGGACTGGGCCAGCAGCTTGGTGGTGACCTTGACGTCCTCCCACTCCTGGCTGGTCCAGATGACCTTCAGATAGTCCTGGGTGACCTGTGACAGCTCGGTCACCGGACGGTCTGATCGCCATGGCATGGATCGAGCTTAGCGTCCCCTTGTCGCCTCGCCGACACCTCGTCGTCGGCCCCGTGTCCGCTCGTAGGCGTGTGGCGGTGGTGGTTTGGAACAGGTGCTCCCCGTAGGCTGGTCGCGTGTTGCGATGGCGAGGTCTTGATGACATCCCCGCGGACTGGGGACGGTGCGTGGTCACCATCGGTGTCTTCGACGGTGTGCACCGTGGGCATGCCGAACTGATCCATGCCGCGACGAAGGCGGCGAAGGAGCACGGGGTGCCCGCCGTGCTGATGACCTTCGACCCACACCCGTCGGAGGTCGTGCGGCCGGGTTCCCATCCGCCGCAACTGACCACGCTGACGCGGCGGGCGGAACTGGCCGAGGAACTCGGGATCGACGTCTTCTGCGTGATGCCGTTCACCCCGGAGCTCGCGGCCCGCTCGCCCAAGGATTTCGCCCACGACATCCTCGTGGAGACACTGCATGCCGCCGAGGTGGTGGTGGGGGACAACTTCACCTTCGGGCGCAAGGCCGCCGGCGACGTCGCGAAGCTGACCGAGTTGGGTGCCAAGTTCGGCTTCGAGGTACAGGCCATCTCGCTGTTCGGCGAACACGCGGTGACCTACTCGTCGACCTACATCCGGTCCTGCGTCGCCGCAGGCGACATGGACCGCGCCGCCGAGGCTCTCGGTCGCCCGCATCGGGTGGAGGGCGTCGTCGTCCGCGGTGACGGCCGCGGACGCGATCTCGGCTATCCGACCGCCAACGTCGCGCCCCCGATGTACGCCGCGATCCCGGCCGACGGCGTGTACGCGGCCTGGTTCACGATCCTCGGCGTCGGTCCGGCCGTCGGAGAGGTCCTGCCGGGGGAGCGCTACCAGGCAGCGGTATCGGTGGGCACCAACCCGACCTTCTCCGGACGCACCCGCACCGTCGAGGCCTTTGTCCTGGACAAGAACGCCGATCTCTACGGCCAGCACGTCGCCGTCGACTTCGTCCATCGCATCCGCGGCATGGTCCAGTTCGACGGGATCGACGCCCTCATCGAGGAGATGGGGAACGACGTCGCCAAGACCAGGGAGATCCTGGCGGCGGCCGAGACGTCGTGAGCACGCCCGGCAAGCGTCCCGCGCAGACCTCCGCGATCGCCGCGGCCCTCGCGTCGGTGGTGCTCGGCCTGGTGGTCGTGGCCGCGACGTTCATGCAGTGGGTGGACCTCGCCTCGGTGGGACTCGCGCCGCTCAACCCGAACGGGTTCGGCGTGCACAACGGCCGGTACGCGGAGACGCTCGGAACCCAGCTGACGCTCGGGTGGTTCACCGTCACCCTCGGTCTGCTGATCATCGTCGGTGGTCTCGCCGCCCTGTACGGCCTCGTGCGGCGGGTGGGTGCGCCTCACCCGGGTTTCGCCACGGTCGCCGGGGCAGGAGTCGGCGTGGTCGTCATGGCCGGTGCGGTACCCGTTCGGCCCCTCGGGCTGACGCTGCCACTGGGCAAGATCGGTGCCACGTCGGCGGCCGCCGACGTGGGCGAGCCCACCGCCGGGCTGTTCCTGATGCTCGCCGCGGCGCTGACCTCGGTGGTTCTCGGGCTGCTCGGCGTCTTGCTGACCGGTCGCGGCGCCGAACGGCAACCCGCCCGGCGCCTGCTCGCCATCGCGATCGTCGTCGGTGCGGTCGTCGGCGTCGTCGCCGTCGCCCTGGTGTGGTGGTGGCTCGGCCGGGACGCGGCCACGAGCATCCACGGACTCGGGCGGGCCACGCTCGGATTTGGGTCGGGCGCACCCCGGCAGGTAGCCTGATCAGTCGGTGTTGCTGCAGTCCGCGGTGGCGCACCGGGAGTATCTGAGACGCGGCACTGAGAAACAGGAGTATCTCCATGGCTTTGACTGTCGAGCAGAAGAAGGAAATCCTCAGCGAATACGGTCTGCACGAGACCGACACCGGTTCGCCCGAGGCCCAGGTCGCCCTGCTCACCAAGCGCATCGTCGACCTCACCGAGCACCTCAAGCAGCACAAGCACGACCACCACAGCCGCCGCGGCCTGCTGCTGCTCGTCGGCCGTCGTCGTCGCCTGCTGAAGTACGTCGCCAAGGTCGACATCAACCGCTACCGTTCGCTCATCGAGCGCCTCGGCCTGCGTCGCTGATCGCGGACCGCGACAACAGACTCTCACCGGCCACCTCCCGAACGGGAGGTGGCCGGTTTGTCATATTGAGGTATTGACACGGCGCGGTGATAGGCTGACAGACGGATCGTTGCCGTGAACTGATGGCAGTGCGTGACGACGAGCCAGATCGGTCCTCGGTAGTGGCCGCCGGAACAATGGTTCCGGCCGCTTCGATCGAAGGCCGTCTGAGCACTCAACCGGGCGCGAAACGTCGCGCCATTCACCCGCTGCCGTGTTTTCTCGGCGCGTTCTGGGTCGGTCCGATCCGCGCGTGCGACGAGCTCCACAGCACGACTGCACCGGCATTCGGTGCACGCTGCGCACCTCGCGATGACCACCCTCAACCGCACAAGCGGCCATCTCTGCGTGGCCGCGCATCACGACGGCCGCTAACGGCAGCCGCTACGAAGGGATTCCACCCCACATGACAGATGTGAACACCACCGAAGACTTCACCGACGAGTACGACGACGCCATCACCGAGGCCACCGCGATCATCGACAACGGGAGCTTCGGCACCCGCACGATCCGGTTCGAGACCGGACGCCTCGCCCTGCAGGCCGCCGGCTCGGTGACCGCCTACCTCGACGACGAGAACATGCTGCTCTCGACCACCACCGCGTCGAAGCACCCGAAGGAGCACTTCGACTTCTTCCCGCTGACCGTGGACGTCGAGGAGCGGATGTACGCCGCCGGCCGCATCCCCGGATCGTTCTTCCGTCGCGAGGGTCGTCCGTCCACCGACGCGATCCTGACCTGCCGCCTGATCGACCGCCCGCTGCGCCCGTCCTTCGTCGACGGTCTCCGCAACGAGATCCAGGTCGTCGTCACCGTGCTGTCGCTCGACCCGAACGACCTCTACGACGTCGTGGCCATCAACGCCGCGTCGGCGTCGACCCAGCTCGCAGGTCTGCCGTTCTCCGGCCCGGTGGGTGGCGTGCGTGTCGCACTCATCCCGACCGAGGAGAACAAGGCCGGCCAGTGGGTCGCGTTCCCGACCGTCGAGCAGCTCGAGGGCGCCGTGTTCGACATGGTCGTCGCGGGCCGCATCGTGAGCGGTGAGGGCGATTCCGCCGACGTCGCGATCATGATGGTCGAGGCCGAGGCGACCGACAACGTCATCGACCTGATCGCCGGTGGCGCCCAGGCACCGACCGAGGCCATCGTCGCCGAGGGTCTCGAGGCCGCCAAGCCGTTCATCGCCCGCCTGTGCGAGGCACAGAAGTCGCTGGCCGCCGCCGCTGCCAAGGACACCGGGGAGTTCCCGCTGTACCCGGCGTACCAGGACGACGTCTACGAGGCCGTCGCCGCCGCAGCCACCGAGCGTCTCTCGGAGATCCTGACGATCGCCGGCAAGCAGGAGCGCGACGACAAGACCGACGAGCTCAAGGCCGACATCCTCGCCCAGCTCGGGGAGCAGTTCGAGGGTCGTGAGAAGGAGATCGGCGGCGCATACCGTTCGCTGACCAAGAAGCTGGTGCGCCAGCGCATCCTGACCGATCACTTCCGCATCGACGGTCGCGGCATCACCGACATCCGTGCACTCTCCGCCGAGGTCGCGGTGATCCCGCGCGCCCACGGCAGTGCGCTGTTCGAGCGTGGCGAGACGCAGATCATGGGCGTCACCACCCTCGACATGGTGAAGATGGCGCAGCAGGTCGACTCGCTCGGGCCCGAGACGTCCAAGCGGTACATGCACCACTACAACTTCCCGCCGTACTCGACCGGTGAGACCGGTCGCGTCGGTTCGCCCAAGCGTCGCGAGATCGGCCACGGCGCACTCGCCGAGCGGGCCCTGATGCCGGTCCTGCCGAGCGTCGAGGACTTCCCGTACGCGATCCGTCAGGTCTCGGAGGCGTTGGGCTCCAACGGTTCTACCTCGATGGGTTCGGTCTGCGCCTCGACCATGTCGCTGCTCAACGCCGGTGTGCCGCTGCGCGCCCCGGTCGCCGGCATCGCCATGGGCCTGGTCTCCGACACCGTCGACGGCGAGACCCGCTATGTCGCACTGACCGACATCCTCGGTGCCGAGGATGCTTTCGGCGACATGGACTTCAAGGTCGCGGGCACGAAGGACTTCGTGACCGCCCTGCAGCTCGACACCAAGCTCGACGGCATCCCCTCGCAGGTGCTCGCGGGTGCGCTCAGCCAGGCCAAGGACGCCCGCCTGACCATCCTCGACGTCATGGCCGAGGCCATCGACGAGCCCGACGAGATGAGCCCGTTCGCTCCGCGGATCACCACCATCAAGATCCCGATGGACAAGATCGGCGAGCTGATCGGCCCCAAGGGCAAGACGATCAACGGCATCACCGAGGAGACCGGCGCCAACATCTCCATCGAGGACGACGGCACCGTGTTCGTCGGCGCCTCCGATGGCGTGAAGGCACAGGCTGCGATCGACCGCATCAACGCGATCGCCAACCCGCAGCTGCCCAAGGTCGGCGAGCGCTTCCTCGGCACCGTCGTCAAGACCACCGCGTTCGGTGCGTTCGTGTCGCTGCTGCCGGGTCGCGACGGCCTGGTGCACATCTCGAAGCTCGGTAAGGGCAAGCGCGTCAACAAGGTCGAGGACGTCGTGAACGTGGGCTCCAAGCTCCGCGTGGAGATCGCCGACATCGACGAGCGCGGCAAGATCAGCCTCGTCCCCGTCGACGAAGAGGCCGACAAGGCTGAGGCCGCAGCCGCCGAAGCGGCCGCCGCCGACGCCTGAGCCGTTCTGATCTGAGGTACCCCATCGGGCCCGCCGTCCATCCGGACGGCGGGCCCGATGTCTGTCCGCAGCCGCCTATGATCTGCAGAGATGAACGGTCCGCCTGACCAGCTGACGGTCGCGCACCGCCGCGACGCCGCGCGCACACCCGCATCGCGTACCGTGGCCGACCTGCTGCGGACCGAGCCGGTGACCGGACGGGCCGACATGACCGTGCGTGAGGCCGCGACGCTGATGACCGAGCGCGACCAGGACTACGTCGTGATCCCACTGCCCGATCACGGTCTGGGGCTGCTCACCGACGCCGACATCCGGGCGCGCGTCGTCGCCGCCGGGCGGGGCCTCGACACCCCGGTGGGAGACATCGTCGACGGGCCGGCGTTCGTCGTCGACTCACGCACGTCGGCGATCGACGCCCTCACCGAACTCGTGGACCGCGACCTCACGGTGATCCCGGTGCGCGACTCCGATGGCAGAGTCCTCGGCGTCGTCGGCGCGAGCGATTTCGTCGCCGACCCGGCCGGTTCGAGCATGCCTCTGCGCGAACAGATCTCACGGTCGCAGACGGTCGAGGAACTGCAGGGACACGCGCGACGCATCCCGCAGCTGGTCGCCGATCTGGTGCGGCGGGACCGGCCGGCACACGAGGTCACCCAGGTCGCCTCCCTCATCGTCGACGCCGTGGTGTTGCGGGGTCTACGACTGGTCGTCGACTCCCGGCCCGACGTCGACCCCGCCGCGTACACCTGGCTGTCGCTCGGCAGCAATGCGCGTCGGGAGCCGGTGTTGAGTTCGGATGTCGACTCCGCGGTCGTCTTCGACGACTCGTTGGAGACGGCCGAGCTCGACGCCTACCGCGCCGCCTTCGCCGAGCTCGACGACCTGCTGCGCGGTGCCGGCCTGACCGTCGACACCAACGGCGCCGTCGCGTCGAAGCCGCTGTTCTCGCGGACCCGCACCCAGTGGCAGACGGCCGCGCGCGCATGGATCGACGCACCGCTGGAGAACAGGGGGATGATCTTCACATCGCTGATCCTCGACGGTCGGCCCCTGTTCGGGTCGCGTCGCGAATCGCCGGTGCGCACACCGGGAGTCGAGATGATCGGAGCCCTGCGCGCCGACCCGCGCACCATGCGGTTGCTGCTCGATGAGTCGTTGTCGACCAAGGCACGACTCCGTTCGATGCGCGACGTCCTGACCCGGCGGCCGGGGGCGTTCGACGTGAAGGCCAATGCGCTGACGCCGCTGATCAACATCGCCCGGTGGGTGGCGCTGAGCGTCGAATCCACCGAGGTGAACACACGCGCCCGATTACAGGCGGCCTCGGGTAGCGCACTGCTCACCGACGACGATGCGACGACGCTGACGGAGGTGTTCGACGTCCTGCAACGGGTGCGGTTGCGGTACCAGGTCGCGCAGTTCGATCGCGGCGAGACACCGACCGACGTGCTGGAGATGGGACGGCTGTCGCCGCTGGACCGGAGTCTGGTGGCGCAGGCGGTGCGGGAGATCGCCGGCGTCCAGCGCAGAATGGCGGGTATGAGCCACTACCAGGTGAACTGAGATGCCATGTGCCTGATCCTCTTCGCGTGGAACGCGCATCCCGAGTACCGGCTGATCGTCGCGGCCAATCGCGACGAGTATCACCGGCGACGCACGTATGCGCTGTCCCGGTGGGATGACCTGCCGGTGATCGCCGGACGCGACGCGCTGGCCGGCGGCACCTGGATGGGTGTCTCCGCTGATGAGCCCGGCCGGGTCGCGATGGTGACGAACGTGCGGGTCGGGCCGCCCGAACGCGTCGGGGTCCGCTCGCGCGGGCAGTTGCCGGTCGACTTCCTCGCCGGCGACGAGGACCCCAAGGTCTTCGCCGACCGCGTCGTCGAACAGGCCGCCGACTACGACCCGGTGAACCTGCTCGTCGCCGACGCCGCAGACCTGTGGTGGGTGACGAACCGGCCGCAACCACACGCCGAGCGGGTGGCCGAAGGGGTGCACGGCGTGTCCAACGGGGCGCTCGACAACGATTGGCCGAAGGTCGTCGACGGCACCGCCGCACTGCGTGACCTGGTCTCGGCCGGTGCCCCCGACGAGGACTACTTCGCGATGTTGGCCGACCAGGACCGCCCCGACCCGGTGCGGCTGCCCGGCACCGGCGTCGGAGCAGAGTTCGAGGCGGCCCTGTCGTCGAAGTTCATCAACATCCCGGGATACGGCACGCGGGCCTCGACCCTGCTGCGCATCCGCCACGACGGTCACGGCGAGATCATCGAACGCCGCTACGGCTATCGCGGGAAGCGGCGAGGGACCACCCGCATCACCTTCTGAACACGGGTGGTCTCGCTGATCAGTTGTGCGCGAACGGCATCGCCGCGACGGGGAGACCGAGCGCCTCGCCGACCTCGGCGGTGAACAGCTCCCCGCGGTGGGTGCTCAGTCCCGACGCCAGTGCCGGATCGGTGGAGCATGCCTCCTCCCAGCCCTGATCGGCCAGACGCAACACGTAGGGGAGGGTCGCGCCGGTGAGCGCCTGCGTGGACGTGCGGGCGACCGTGCCGGGCATGTTGGCCACGCAGTAGAAGGTGGTGTCGTGCACGGTGAAGGTCGGGTCGGCGTGGGTCGTGGGGTGTGAGTCCTCGAAGCAACCACCCTGGTCGATCGCGATGTCGACGAGAACCGCACCCGGCTTCATCTGTGCGACAAGGCTGTTCGGCACCAGAACCGGTGCCTTCGCGCCGGGGACGAGGACCGCGCCGATGACCAGGTCGGCCTTCTTGACCGCCTCGTCGAGCGCGAGCTTGGTGCTGTAGCGGGTGTGGACGCGGCCGGCGAACCGGGCGTCGATCGCCCGGAGCTTGGCGATGTCGAGGTCGAAGACGGTGACCTGGGCACCCATGCCGACGGCGATCGTCGCCGCGTTGACGCCGCTGACGCCGCCGCCGATGACCACGACCTCGGCGGGCTCGGTGCCGGGGACGCCGCCCATGAGCACGCCGCGGCCGCCTTCGGACTTCATCAGGTGATAGGCGCCGACCTGAGGGGCGAGCCGGCCGGCGACCTCACTCATCGGGGCCAGCAGGGGGAGTGCGCCGTCGGCGGTTCGAACCATCTCATAGGCGATGGACGTGGTGCCCGAGGCCAGCAGCGCATCGGTGCACTCCTTGCCGGCGGCCAGGTGGAGGTAGGTGAAGATCGTCTGGCCCTCGCGCATGAGGTCGAACTCGGAGGCGATTGGCTCCTTGACCTTGAGCAGCAGCTCGGCCTGGTCCCAGACCTCGGCGGCGGTGCCGAGGATCTGCGCGCCGGCGGCCTTGTAGTCGTTGTCGGCGATGGCCGACCCCTCACCGGCACCCGCCTGGATGATCACGTCGTGGCCGCGGTGGTGCAGCTCGGCGACGCCCGCCGGGGTGATGGCGACGCGGTACTCGTGGTTCTTGATCTCGGTGGGGATCCCGACGCGCATGATGCTCCCTCTCGTTTCGAAGTTTGTGCAGATAAGCTGTCTCAAGCGTGAAGGAACTTCAGAAGTGTCACAATATTCGTGAAGAAGATTCTTGAGAGGCTGATCATGGCGAAGATGTTTCCGGTCAGGAGGGTGTGATGCCTGCCGCACCGAAGGATGTTCAGCCCGGAGAGCTCGACGCGACGGACCGCGAATTGCTGAAGCTCCTGCAGTCCGATGCACGTATGCCCAACAGTGAGCTGGCACAACGCGTCGGGATCGCCGCGTCGACGTGTCACGGCCGTATGCGAAGGCTCGTCGAACTCGGTGTCATCCGTGGATTCTTCGCCGACGTCGACCCGGCCGCCGTCGGGCGCCCGCTGCGCGCCATGGTCGCCGTCAGCCTCCAATCCGACGCGCGCGGGCGGATCCGGCAGTTCGTCGGCGAGATCGCCGCCTACGACGAGGTGATCGACGTGTTCTTCCTCGCCGGCGCCGACGACTACATGCTCCACGTGGCGACCGCCGACACCGAGGCACTCCGCCAGTTCGTCGAGCGGCTCAACAGCCGTCGCGAGGTCGCGGGCACCACCACGTCGCTGGTCTTCGAGCATCGCCGCGGCGATGCGCCGATCTATTGAGAAGGTCCTCGCCACTAGACTGAGACCCGTTGACACGTCGAGATCGAAGAGGGTGGACATGAGCGGTATCAAGGTGGGCGTCCTGGGCAGTCAGGGCAAGGTCGGACAGGCGATCGTCAAGGCGGTCGAGAACGCCGACGATCTCACCTACACCGTGGGCGTCGACAAGGGTGACTCGCTGGAGTACTTCTCCGACACCGACACCCAGGTCGTCGTCGACTTCACCCACCCCGACGTCGTGATGGACAACCTGAAGTACCTGATCGCCAACGGGATTCACGCCGTCGTCGGTACCACCGGCTTCACCGAGGAACGCCTCGAGACCGTCCGCGGCTGGCTCGTCGAGAACCCGAAGGTCGGCGTGCTCATCGCCCCGAACTTCGCGATCGGCGCCGTCCTGTCGATGCGTTTCGCCGCGCAGGCCGCCAAGTACTACGACTCGGTCGAGGTCGTCGAACTGCACCACCCGCAGAAGGCCGACGCTCCGTCGGGCACCGCATATCGGACCGCAGAGCTGATCGGCCGTGCGCGCGCCGAGGCCGGGGTCGGGGCGAGCCCCGACGCCACCACCTCCGAACTCGACGGCGCGCGAGGGGCTGTGGTCGACGGCGTGCACGTCCACTCGGTGCGTCTCGCGGGCCTCGTCGCCCACCAGGAGGTCCTGCTCGGCACCGAGGGGGAGACCCTCACCATCCGCCACGACTCGCTCGACCGGTCGTCGTTCGCGCCGGGGGTACTCCTGGGCGTGCGCAGCATCGGGGACCGCCCCGGTCTGACCATCGGACTCGAAGAACTGATGGATCTCTGATCCCATGGTTGACGATCACTCAGACGACGCGGGCACGCACGACGAGGGCAACCACACCGGCGACACCGAGGGCGGTGCGCCGCGGCTGGGGCCGAAGAAGAAGGACGCACGGCCGATCGTCTGGATGATCGGGTTCCTCGTCGTCGCGCTGATCGTCTACTTTGTGCTGCTCGGCTGGCGCGGTTTCCAGCTGATCGCGACGGGGTCCGCCGCGGGCATCGGTCTGGGCATCGGCGTCATCGCCCTGCCGCTCATCGGTGCGTGGCTCATCTACGCGACGCTGCGCGCGGGTCTGGAACACCAGAAGCTCGCCGCGATCATGGCCGAGGAGGGTCGCGAGCTCGACATCTCCAATCTCCCGCACCGTGCTTCGGGCCGGATGGAGCGCGACGCCGCCGACGAGCTGTTCGCCCAGGTCAAGGCCGAATGGGAGGCGGACCCCGAGAACTGGCGCAACACCTACCGCATCGCCCGCGCCTACGACTACGCCGGCGATCGCCCTCGCGCCCGCGCGATGATGAAGCGCGCGGTCGCACAGTTCCACGGACGCGAGCAGTAGGGGGCCGGGCCAGATGAGCGATCCGACGAGCTTGCTCGACGAGGCCGCCCGTCTCTGGGCCGACCACCTGGCCAACGTGGGCCCCGAAAAGCTTGGTGAGGCAAGCGGGTGCGCGGGATGGACCAACCGCGACCTGATCAACCACCTCGTCGGCGGCGGCCACCGCTACGCCATGCTCCTCGAGGGTGCGAGCGCCGCCGACACCCTGACGACGCGGGACGTCGACTATGTGGGCGCCGGTGACCCGGTCGCCGAATTCTGGCGCAGCGACAGCGCCTTTCGGGCTGCCGTCGACTCGGCCGACCTCGACGTCGAGGTCGATCATCGCGCCGGTCGACGCCCCGGCCACCAGCTCCTGGTGATGCGAATCATGGAGCTGGCCTTGCACTCCCACGATCTGTGCGTGGGCCTCGATGCCGAGTGGTCGCCGTCGGAGGGGCTCGTCGACTTCGTGCTCACCGACGCCGCCCCCGTCATCGAGGAGCTGCGCGCCGCCGGGATGTTCGAGGCGCCGATCGAACCGGCGTCGGACAGCGCGGCCGATCGGTTGCTGGCGTTCGCGGGGAGGTCGTGATGGCGGACAAGCGACTTTTGATCGTCCACCACACGCCGTCGCCGGCGTGTCAGGAGATGTTCGAGGCGGTCCTATCCGGTGCCACCGATCCCGAGATCGAGGGCGTCGAGGTGGTGCGTCGAGCTGCTCTGGCGGTCACCGCGAGCGACTTCCTCGAAGCCGACGGCTACATCCTCGGCACCCCGGCCAACCTCGGATACATCAGCGGCGCACTGAAACACGCCTTCGACGTCAGCTACTACCAGATCCTCGACTCGACGCAGGGCCGCCCGTTCGGACTCTACCTGCACGGCAACCAGGGGACCGAGGGCGCGGCCAAGGCTGTCGATGCCATCACCACCGGGCTCGGCTGGGTGAAATCGGCTGAGTACGTGACCGTCTCCGGCGCCCCGAGCAAGGACGACCGAGAAGCGTGCTGGGAGTTGGGCGCAACGGTGGCGGCGGGGTTGATGGGCTAGCGGCTGGCCTGCGCGCGCGAGGGCCAGGCGTTATTCGTCTGCAGTGGCGGAACCTGTTGGCGCGGTCCCACTAACGGTCTCAGCTGTTACTGTTCGTGTACTTGATGTACGTTCGGCCTGGTACATCCCGTTGTACGACTAACTGAACGGGTGGGTCGGCTGCTGCAGGAGGGGTACCGGAGGTAAAGAGTGCTTCACGAAATCGGTTGATGATGATTGTTCCGTAAGTCATGAGCGCAAGAAAATAGTCCTCAATCTTCTCCCTTGAAATCTTGACCGTTTCCCCGGCGCGAAAACGGTTTCGTCCCAGTTCTCGCACGTAGCGATTGTCGGCCGTTCCGGCTCTGTGTGCCCACACATTGCGATCTTGCTGTGCGTCGAAGATTGCATCCTTGATCTCACGTGGCACTTTCCCATCGAGGCGTACCAGGCCGAGTTGTGCCTCGAACTTGCCAATACCGCGATTGTCGGACCGGAGTTGATCTACTGAGTCCTTAAAAACTTGCTCAATGAGGTGTTCTTCATCCAGTTGGATCAGGGCGGATACCGTGTACCGCGCTTTGTTTAAGCCTGGTTCGTTGAGCAGTGTTCGGTCGTGAAAGATCGCCCCCTTGCAGACGTCTTCGACGAAGGCCTCGAATGCGCCCCACAGTGCCATAAGTACAAGGGCGTTTGTGAGTTCGAAGCCCGTTTCTAGCTCGCGCTCGGCCTTCGTGCCTACCTCGTGCAAGAGAGTCCTACTCTCCTCGTCCAGACCCAACGGTCGATCAAGTAGCTTCGGAATACTATTCAGCGATGCCGTTAGCGGCACGGCAGCCTGGATCGAAGCGTGAGAGATGCGCAGATAGTCATGTGAGCGTTCGAAGAAGTTGATCCAGCTCGCACCTGCGAGGCCTACCCGTGTTTGTTGAAACTCGAACTCGCTCATGTCTTCACGCATAGTTGGCTTCCTGTCGGCTCATTCATCCTCGTGACGTTCGGTCTCGACGGTAGCGGGTGCTTAGGGTCAACGATGCCTTACGAACGGTGCGGGTGGTGCCACTCGGTGACACTGCTCCAGGTGGACTTCGCCCGCGTGGAAGTCTCAGGGGCGCAGGTCTGGCGCCGAACGGTCGGCAGTTCGCCGTCAGATCGCCACACTTCGCTCGCGCGTATTGCTGCCATGACGTCTCCGCGGACGGGTCGTCAAACGTTCCGCGGAACGCTCATCACTCTTGTGACCTGCGGAATTGTCGGTGGCTGCCGATAGCTTGTTCGTATATCTGTTCGAACTGGCTGGGGGGTCGGGATGTCTGTTACCGCGTTGCGTGGCGAGGGTCTGTCGTCGATGTTCGATGGCGCTGATCCGAGGTCACTGCCCGATGAGGTGCTCGAGGTTCGGGTGTTGGGGTATGCCGCGCAGATCACGGCGTTGACGGCCGGTTTCCTTGATCTAGTGGCGGAGTTGGATGAGCGGGACTCGTGGCGGGGGCCGGGGGTTCATTCGTTGGCCCATTGGTTGTCGTGGAAGGCGGGTGTTGCGCCGCGGACGGCGCAGGAGCAGGTGCGGGTGGCCAAGGCGTTGCGCGAACTACCGTTGATCCGGCAGTGCTTCGGTGAGGGGCGGTTGACGTATTCGAAGGTGCGGGCGTTGACGCGGGTGGCGACTCCGTTGCGGGAGAAGGAATTGGTGAATCTGGCGTTGTCGTGCACGGCCTCGCAGGTGGAGAAGGCGGTGCGGGCGATGCGGCAGATCGACCGGGGTTGCAGCGAGGGTGGGGAGTTGGTGCCGCCGGCGGAGTCGTCGGCGCGGTGGAAGTGGAATGCGGATGGGTCGTTGTCGGTGTCGATGACGTTGACGCCGCTGGATGGGGCGCGGTTTCTGGCGGGTGTGGTGCGGGCGGAGTACGAACGCACTCGCACGGCGGAGGATGCGGATCTGCCGAGCGTTCCGCGGAACGCTCCCGCCGAGTTGGAAACCAGGTCCGGGGAGGCGGATTCGGAGGTGAAGCCGGCGAATCGTCGGGATCTGTGGCGAAATGTACCGTCGAATATTGCTGCGGCGGTGGTGGCGATGGCCGATGCGGTGCATGAGGGGATCGCGATGCCGGAGTTGGCGCCGGGTGCGGAGATCCTTGTCCATGTGGGTGATGGGGTGGAGCAGGCGCATCTGGATGATGGGCCGGCGTTGTCGGAGGCCGAGGTCGAGGAAGCTGCCTGTGGTGCGTCGATGCGAGAGGCGCTGTCGCGGAGGGTTTCTGGTCGTCCGGGGAAGCGGGCACTGTTGGGGTTGGGTCGGAAGCAGCGGGCGCCGTCGAAGGCGATGATTCGGGCGTTGTTCCTGCGGGATCGGTGCTGTCAGACGCCTGGGTGCGGTCGGACGCGGCATCTACACGCGCATCACGTGGTGTTCTGGTCCAACGACGGCGAGACCGAACTCGACAACCTCATCCTGTTGTGTGGAAGTTGTCATCGGGCGCTGCATCGGGGTGAATTCTCGATCAAGACACATGGGCAGCAGCGGTTTTCGTTCCACATGCCGGGTGGGGCGGTGATCGAGGTGAGTCCGCCAACCCGTACGCCGGGCCTGTGGTCACCCGATGAACGGATCGCGGCTGATGCGACGGTGCCGGTCGGTGGCGGCAAACTCGACCTTGGGTACGCCACCGAGGTGATCTACGCCGTCTGGGAATGGAAAGAACGCCAGGCGTCAGCTGTACCCGCGGCCGCCTGAGCGTTCCGCGGAACACTCGCTGGCCGGCGCCGCGTCGAGAAACGCCCCTGAGATAGGCCCTACAGAGCGCGGCCGGCGACACTATTTCATTTGCGTGTCCATCGAGGGCGTTTATCGGGGGGCGGTCAGCGTCGTACCAGCTTGATGACCGGCAGCTGGCGGTCGGTCTTCTCCTGATAGCCGGCGAAGCGTTCGTTCTTGCTGATCTGCGCCCAGGCCTGTGCGCGTTCCTCGCCCTGGAGCTGCTGGGCGCGGACCTCGATGGTCTTGCCGTCGACGTCGATCCGGGCTTTGTCCGGGTTGGCGCGCAGGTTGTGATACCAGCCCGGGTTACTGGCGGCGCCGTTGGCCGACGCGACGATCAGCCAACTGCCGTCGGGGCCGGGGAACCAGGCGAGCGGGCTCTGCCGTTCCTGGCCGCTCTTACGGCCGACGGTCGTCAGGACGAGGGCGTTCATCCCGCCGAACTGGCCCTTTCGGCGGATCATCGGCGCAAGGACTTTGTTCACGATGCGGACGAACGGGCCCTTGGGTGCCCAAGCACCGCGTGTGCCCGAGGAGATCTCGAAACTCATCGACTGTTCTCCTTGCCGCGATCGTGTCTCTTGCGCAGAAAGATTACTGCTCATCAGGCGTCGCGTCCTGCCAATGGAACCGGTGGCCGAGAGCTACTCGACGTCGGCGAGGAGCCTGCTCACCTCGTACTGCCGCACCAGGAACGCCTTCTCGTCGAGCTTCTTGCGGCGCATCCAGGAGGTGACCTCGGAATTGCACTTGCTCGCATTGCACGAACCGCAGCACGGGACGACGTTGGTCACGGTGTAGCGGCCGCCGCGGGAGATGGCCAGCATGCAGTCGCGCTGAAGGGCGACACCGTCCGCGCCGCAGTAGGCGCACCCACCCCAGGCCTCCTGCAGCGCGAGCCACTGCGTGTCGGTGAGGTCGTTGTCGCGAGAGGCGACACGCTTACGACGCCGCTTGGCATAGCGGTTGGCACGGGTGGTGCTGCGAGTGGCCACGGGAAGAGGATACCCCCGAAGTCACACGCGTCACTGCAGTCACACGATGTCGTGTCACCAGGGGCTTCGACACGGCTCGTCGCTGCGCTCCTCACCGGCTCAGCCAGCGAACAATGGGCGGTCGGTGGGTCTGAGCTGCGAGTAACGGACCAGCCCCTAGACTGACACCCGTGAGCACGGCCATCCGCGACATCTCATCGACCGGGACGATCCCCACTCCGTACGAGGACCTGCTGCGCCTCGTGCTCGAGACGGGCACCCCGAAGGCGGATCGCACCGGGACGGGAACCAAGAGCGTCTTCGGTCATCAGCTGCGGTACGACCTCGCCGAGGGCTTCCCGCTGATCACCACCAAGAAGGTGCACCTCAAGTCGATCATCTACGAGCTCCTCTGGTTCCTGCGCGGCGACTCCAACGTCCGCTGGCTCCAGGAGCGCGGCGTGACCATCTGGGACGAGTGGGCCGACGAGAACGGTGACCTGGGACCGATCTACGGCGTGCAATGGCGCAGCTGGCCGACGCCGTCGGGGGAGCAGATCGACCAGATCTCCGCGGCTCTCGAGACGCTCAAGACCAACCCCGACTCGCGACGCAACATCGTGTCGGCGTGGAACGTGGGGGAGATCCCGCAGATGGCGCTGCCGCCGTGCCACGCGTTCTTCCAGTTCTACGTCGCCGACGGCAAGCTCTCGTGCCAGCTGTACCAGCGCTCGGCCGACCTGTTCCTGGGCGTGCCGTTCAACATCGCGTCGTATGCGCTGCTGACCCACATGATGGCGCAGCAGGCGGGCCTCGAGGTCGGCGAGTTCGTGTGGACCGGCGGCGACTGCCACATCTACGACAACCACGTCGACCAGGTGACCCTGCAGCTCTCGCGCGAGCCCTACCCGTACCCGAAACTCGAACTGCGCAAGCGGGATTCGATCTTCGACTACGAGTTCGACGACATCGAGATCGTCGGATACCAGTCCCATCCCGGGATCAAGGCGCCGGTGGCGGTGTGACCCGCCGGGTCCGGCTCGTCTGGGCGCAGGGTCGCGAGGTCGCCGGCAAGGGTGCCGCGATCGGTCGCGACAACACCATCCCGTGGCGCGTCCCCGAGGACATGGCGCGGTTCAAGGAGAAGACCCTCGGCAACGCGGTCATCATGGGCCGCAAGACGTGGGACTCCCTGCCGCCGAAGTTCCGGCCGCTGCCGGGCCGCACCAACATCGTGGTCACCCGCAACCCGGAGTGGTCCGCCGACGGTGCGCTGACCGCCCGGACGATCGACGAGGCGTTGAGCCTGGCCGACGGCGACACGGTGGGCGTCATCGGCGGCGGTGAGATCTACCGGCTCGCAATGCGGTACGCGACGGAACTCTGCGTGACCGAGATCGACGTCGACGTACCCGGAGCCGACGCCTTCGCGCCGGAGATCGGTCCCGAGTGGACCGTCGCCGACAAGGGGGAGTGGCAGACCTCCACCACTGGTACCGCCTACCGATTCGTCGACTACACGCGCTGATGGCACCGGAGCGTCTCTCCCCGGCCCAGGCGCGTCGAACCGCGCTCGCCGCACAGGGATTCGCCGACCGTGCACCGTCGGGCACCCCGACCATGGCCCACCTCAAACGGGTCGTCGGCCGGACGGGTCTGCTCCAGATGGACTCGGTCAACATCGTCGCGCGGGCGCACTTCATGCCGCTCTACAGCCGGCTCGGATCCTACGATCCCGACCTCCTGCATCGCGCGGCCTGGCAGCCGGTCCGGGGGAAGCGTCTGCTCGTCGAGTACTGGGCGCACGAGGCCGCTCTCATCCCGGTCGACGACTGGCCGCTGTTCCGTTGGCGCATGGATGAGTTCGCCGACGGACGGTACCGGCACACCCGGGAGGTCATGCGCCGCAACCGGAGTCTCGCCGAGGACGTCCGCAGTGTGATCGAGGAGATCGGTGCCGCGATGCCGCGGACCATCGAGGAGAAGCTCGGCATCGAACGCGAACCGGGCACCGCCGGGAGCTGGTGGCAGCGCGGCGAGATCAAGCACCTGTGTGAGGCGATGTTCGCCGCCGGCGACCTGTCGGCGGTCCGCAACGGCAACTTCATGCGCCACTACGACCTCACCGAACGGGTCGTCGGCGCCGACATCGCCGCGCAGCATCCGGACCGTGCGCAGGCGCACCGGGATCTCGTCGCCCGCGCGGCTCGGTCCCTCGGCGTCGCGACCGTCGCCGACCTCGCCGACTACTACCGCCTCAAACCCGCCGACGCCCGGCCGGCCGTCGCCGACCTCGTGGATGCCGGTGTGCTGCACGAGGTCTCGGTCGAGGGATGGCGAGACCCCGCGTATCTCGCCGACGGCGCGCCGATGCCGCGACGCATCGACACCTCGGCGATCCTCTCGCCGTTCGACCCGCTCGTCTTCTTCCGGCCACGAGCCGAGCGCCTCTTCGACTTCCACTACCGCATCGAGATCTACGTCCCCGAGCACAAGCGCGTCCACGGTTACTACGTGCTGCCCTACCTGCTGGGCACCGACATCGCCGCACGCGTCGACCTCAAGGCCGACCGCAGGTCCCGAACCCTGTTGGTACTGGGCGCCTTCTGTGAGTCCGGACACGATCGCGGCGTCGTCGCCGAGCGACTGGCCGACGACCTGCGCACTTTCGCGGGGTGGCTCGACCTCGACGACGTGTCGGTGGGTACGAAGGGTGACCTCGCGCGCGACCTCCGGGCCGTGATGGGATGCTGAGCATCGGGAGGCCGCGAACCAGCGGAACACACACCCGGGGACGACCTGAAGGAGAGAACCGACGATGACCGTGTCGTATGACGGCAACGACTACCGCCTGGTGATGTTCGACCTCGACGACACACTCGCACCCTCGAAGAGCCCGCTCGACGACCAGATGGTGGACCTGCTCCGCCGGATGCTCGACGTCAGCCTCGGGTGCATCATCTCCGGCGGCAACTTCACCCAGTTCTCCAAGCAGGTCCTCGCGCGTCTCGGCACCTTCGACTCGGTCGGCAACCTCCATCTGATGCCCACCTGTGGCACCCAGTACGTCCGCTGGTCGGGCAACGAGTGGGAGACCGTCTACGCCGAGTACCTCACCGACGACGAGAAGAAGCGCACCCTCGACGTCCTCGAGACCGGCGCCAAGGAACTCGGGATCTGGGAGAGCGAGACCTGGGGCGAGATCCTCGAGGACCGCGGCAGCCAGATCACCTTCAGCGCACTGGGACAGAAGGCCCCGGTCGACGCGAAGGCCGCCTGGGACCCGGACGGCGCGAAGAAGGAGTCGCTGCGCGCCTACGCCGCCGAGCGGCTGCCCGACCTCGAGGTCCGCAGCGGCGGTTCGACGTCGGTCGACGTCACCAAGAAGGGCATCGACAAGGCGTACGGCGCGCTCAAGCTGATGGACATCCTCGGCCTGAGCACCTCGGACATCCTGTTCTTCGGTGACCGCCTCGACGAGGGCGGCAACGACTACCCGGTCAAGGCGCTCGGCATCACCTCGATCGCCGTGCACGGCTGGCCCGATACCCACGCCAAGCTGTCGGCGATCCTGGAGCAGAGCTAGACGGCGGGTCGCCCGACCGGCTCGACCCGCTGCGTACCGTTGCGCACCCGGTAGGACCTCGCGTAGAACTGGCCCGACCTCGGGTCGATCTTGTTGTGCACGAAGTACCAGTCCATCTGGGTCGCGGCGGGGGTGACGGTGAGGACCGAGTACCCGTGCGCGTCCAGCTCGCAGAAACGTACGTGGTGGTTCGCCGTGCGGAACGCCGCCGATGCCGCGACGCCGGCGGTGTCCGGCGGCACGTTGAACATGTCGTCGACGTTGGTCGCCGTGACCGAGGTGCCGACGAGTTCGGTGGCGACGGTCCCGGCGCCGGGGTAGTTCGCCACGTCGACCGGGACATCGCAGGCCCACGACGAGTGGATGTCGCCGGTCACGAACACGACGTTGTCGACGCGGTTGTTCCGGATGGAGTCGAGCAGACGCCGGCGGTCGGCGGCGTACCCGTCCCACTGATCGGCGTTGTAGGGGATCCCCTCCTTCGGGATCCCGAGCATCGAGGTGACCGCGCCGGTCGTCGCCGGATCGAGCGGCGGGATCAGCACCGGCGTGATCATCACCGGGTTGCCGACGATCTTCCAGCGAGTCTCCGACGACATGAGCCCGTTGGTGAGCCACGACATCTGCGCCTTGCCCATGATCGTGCGAGCCGGGTCGTCGATGCTGGCCGACCGCGCGCTCACCTGCAGGTCGCGGTAGGAGCGCAGATCCAGCATCGACAGTTCGAGCAGTTTCCCGAACCGCAGCCGGCGGAACAGGTGTCGGCCCTGCGGGTCGACGTCGGGGCGGATGGGCATCCACTCGGAGTAGGCGCGTAGCGCGGCGGCGCGCCGGACCGGCCACGGCCCCTCGTTCGGCTGATGGTTCTCCGCGCCGCCGCTCCATGCGTCGTTGGCGGTCTCGTGGTCGTCCCAGACGGGGATGAACGGCACCTTACGGTGCAGTGCGGCGAGGTCCGGGTCGGTCTTGTACTGGGCGTGACGCGTCCGGTAGTCGCGCAGCGTGACGACCTCGTGGCGTGGGTCGTGGACCCGGACTGTTCCGGTTTTCCCTGTGTAGCGGCCGGTTTGGTAGTCGTAGAAGTAGTCGCCGAGATGGAGCACCGCGTCGAGGCCGGGCTGGGCGGCGAGGTGCCGGTAGGCCGAGAAGTAACCCGCCTCCCAGTTGGCGCAGGACACGACGCCGAAGCGGATCCGTGCGACATCGGCGCTCGTGGCGGGAGCGGTGCGGGTGGTGCCGACCGGCGAGACGGCCCCGGCGGCCGGTCCCGATGTCACGGTGAATCGGTAGTGGTAGGTCGTCCGCGGACTCAGCCCGGTGGCGTCGACCTTGACGGTGAAGTCCTGCTCGGCCGACGTCTGCTCGACCCCGGAACCGACGATCGCACCGAAACCCGCGTCCTGAGCGATCTCCCAGCGGACCGAACACGGTTGTCCCACACCGGAACCCGGCGTCGACGCGGGGGACTGGGTGATTCGGGTCCACAGGATGACCGCGTCGGGCAGCGGATCGCCGGAGGCGACGCCGTGGACGAAGACGTTTCGTGGGGCAGCCTGCGCCGGGCCGGATTCGGCGAGGGCGGGCACAGTGAGGGCGGCGCCGGTGACGACCGCACCGGTTCGCAGGAAAGTCCGTCGGGTGGACTCATGCCGAGTGGACACATAGGGACCTTACCCACCGTGGACCGCGACTTCAGGCCGAATCCGAGCCCGGTGGAGCGGTGGGGGACAATCGGGTCACACAAACGTCGAATGGAGGGGACTGCGTGTCCGAGTTGGTGCCGCTGAAGGTGCAGATGGTCGCCATGACCCAGTTCACCCCGCCCGAGGACGTGCCGTGGAGCACGGACGCCGAGGGCGGTGAGGCGCTCGTCGAGTTCGCCGGCCGCGCCTGCTATCAGAGCTGGGACAAGCCCAACCCCCGCACCGCCACCAACGCCGGCTACCTCCGGCACATCCTCGAGGTCGGGCACCTGTCGCTGCTCGAACACGCCTCGGTGACCTTCTACATCTCCGGGATCTCGCGCTCGTGCACCCATGAGCTGATCCGCCACCGGCACTTCTCCTACTCGCAGCTCTCGCAGCGCTTCGTGCCCGAACACGACTCCAACGTCGTCGCGCCGCCCGCGATCGTCGGCGACGAGCACCTCGAGGAACTCTTCACCGCCGCCACCGACGCGAGCCGCGAGGCCTACACCGAGCTCCTCGACGCGCTGGAGGCGAAGTTCGCCGACGTGCCGAACGCGATCCTGCGCCGCAAGCAGGCACGTCAGGCCGCGCGATCCGTGCTCCCGAACGCCACCGAGACCAAGATCGTCGTGACGGGCAACTACCGGGCATGGCGGCACTTCGTCGGTATGCGCGCCACCGAGCACGCCGACGTCGAGATCCGGCAGCTCGCAGTCGAATGCCTGCGGCAATTGATGCAGGTGGCGCCCACTGTTTTCGGCGATTTCGAGATCGGCACGCTCGCCGACGGCACCGAGGTCGCGACCTCACCGTTCGTGCTGGAAGGGTGAGACCCGTCACGGATACGGAGGCGGTAGCCTTTAGCACCATGAACGCAGTCCAGGAACCGCTGCACGAGCATCCCTTCGGGACGAACGTGGTGGCGATGGTGACCCCCTTCCGTCCCGACGGAAGTCTCGATCTGGACAAGGCCGCCGTCCTGGCCGACCACCTCGTGTCCAAGGGTTGTGACGGGCTGGTCGTGTCCGGCACCACCGGCGAGTCGCCGACCACCACCGTGCCCGAGAAGCTCGACCTGCTGCGCGTCGTGCTGGACGCCGTCGGCGACCGCGCCCGGATCACCCAGGGTGCCGGTAGCTACGACACCGCCGAGAGCGTGCGGTTCGCGATCGAATCGGAGAAGATCGGCGCCCACGGTCTGCTCGTGGTGACCCCGTACTACTCCAAGCCGCCGCAGGCCGGCCTGCTCGCGCATTTCCGGACCGTCGCCGACGCCACGGCACTTCCCGTGCTGCTCTACGACATCCCGCCGCGCTCGGTCGTGCCCATCGCCAACGAGACGATGCTGGCGCTCGCCGAGCACCCGAACATCCGCGGCGTCAAGGACGCCAAGGGCGACCTGCATTCGGCCGCCGGCCTCATCGCCACCACCAAGCTCGAATACCTCTCGGGCGAGGACGCACTCAACCTGCCGTGGCTGTCGATCGGTGCGACCGGATTCGTCAGCGTGATCGGGCACCTGGTGCCGGATCGCCTGCGCGAGATGCAGATCGCGGTGGAGAAGGGGGATCTCGCCACGGCGCGGACCCTCAACACGTCGATGCTCCCGCTCGTCAACGCCATGGGACGCCTCGGAGGTGTCACGATGGTGAAGGCGGCGCTGCGCATTCTCGGACTCGAGGTGGGCGACCCGCGCCTGCCACAGGTGCCCGCATCCGGGCCTCAGATCGAGGAGCTGATCGTGGATCTACGTGCGGCAGGTGTTCTCGCCTGATGACCGACAACACCGGCAGCGACACCAACGGTCCCGAAGCACGGACGCCGCGCACCCGACGCCGCGCCGCCTCCCGTAAGGCCGGACCGCCCAGTACGCCGCCGGTGTCTCCGGCAACGGCCGAGTCCGTCCCGGTGGAAGCGGTACCGGTCGACACGGTTCCGGCCACCACCGCGCCCGACGCGGTTCCGGTCCGCAAGGCCCCCGGAAAGGCGGAGACCGCACCCAAGCACGCCGGCAAGCCGAAGTCCGGATCGGCGTCCGGTGGTCGACGCGGCCGCCACGAACGCGGCGGCGACTCCCGCGGCGGCCGTCGGAACGAGCAGGCGACCCCGGCGCCCGTCGATCGGCTCGGCACCCCGCGCCGCCTGCCCAAGGGCGGGCTACGGATCGTCGCGCTCGGCGGTATCGGCGAGATCGGCCGCAACATGACCGTCTTCGAATACGACGGCCGCCTCCTGATCGTCGACTGCGGCGTGCTGTTCCCCGAGGATCAGCAGCCCGGTGTCGACCTCATCCTCCCGGACTTCCGCTACATCGAAGACCGCATGGACGACGTCGACGCGGTGATCCTCACCCATGGCCACGAGGACCACATCGGCGCGATCCCGTTCCTGTTGCGGCTGCGCAGCGACATCCCCGTCGTCGGTTCGAAGTTCACGCTCGCCCTCGTCGACGCCAAGTGCCGGGAGCACCGCCTGCGGCCGAAGCTCGTCGAGGTCACCGAGGGGGAGCGGACCACCCACGGTCCGTTCGACTGCGAGTACTTCGCGGTCAACCACTCGATCCCCGACGCCATCGCCGTGGCGATCCGCACGCCTGCGGGCGTCGTGCTGCACACCGGCGACATCAAGCTCGACCAGCTGCCGCTCGACGGTCGCCTGACCGACCTCGCCGGCTTCAGTCGCCTCGGCGACGAGGGCGTGGACCTGTTCCTCGTCGACTCGACCAACGCCGAGGTCCCCGGCTTCGTCACCCCCGAACGCGAGATCGGAGGGGTCCTCGACCAGGTGATCGGCAAGGCCAAGCAGCGCGTCATCGTCGCGTCCTTCGCCAGTCACGTACATCGCATCCAGCAGATCATCGACGTCGCGCATACCCACAACCGGCGCGTCTGCTTCGTCGGCCGGTCGATGGTGCGGAACATGCAGATCGCGCAGGACCTCGGCTACCTGTCGATGCCCGACGGGGTGGTCGTCGACATCGACACCGCCGCAACGCTTCCCGACCACCGCGTGGTGCTGATCTCCACCGGTTCGCAGGGTGAGCCGCTGTCGGCGCTGTCGCGGATGGCACGTGGCGAGCACCGCCAGATCAACATCCGTGCCGACGACCTCGTCGTGCTCGCGTCCTCGCTGATCCCGGGTAACGAGAACTCGGTCTTCGCGGTGGTCAACGGCCTGGCCAAGCGTGGCGCCACGGTGATCACTCAGCAGAGCGCGAAGGTCCACGTATCCGGCCACGCCTCGGCCGGCGAGCTGCTCTACCTGTACAACGCGGTGCGGCCGTCGAATGCGATGCCGGTGCACGGCGAATGGCGCCATCTACGCGCGAATGCGGCGCTGGCGGTCGCGACCGGTGTGCCCGAGGACCGCGTTGTGCTCGCCGAGGACGGCGTCGTGGTCGACCTCGTCGACGGTCGCGCCGAGATCGTCGGACGCGTCCCGGTCGGACACGTCTACGTCGACGGACTGTCCGTCGGCGACGTGGGTGAGTCGACCCTGTCCGAGCGTCTCGTGCTCGGCGAGGGCGGGTTCATCGCGATCACCGTCGCCATCGACGCGACGACGGGTCGCGCGGTCAGCTCGCCGGAGGTCTCCGGCCGTGGCTTCTCCGACGACCCGGATGCGCTCAAGTCGGCCGCCGACCTCGTCGACCAGGTCCTCGACTCGCTGGCCGCCGAGGGCGTCAGCGATGCGCACCGAATCGCACAGGGAATCCGGCGCGCGGTGGGCCGCTGGGTCTCCGACACCTACCGCCGTCGCCCGATGATCGTGCCGACGGTGCTCGCGGTCGGCGCCGACTAGTTTCTCGCTACTGTGGGCTGGGTGACCGGTGCACAGGAGGAACGAGCGGCTCTCGTCGAGACCATGAAGAAGGTGGGCCCGGACGCGCCCACCCTCTGCGAGGGCTGGACCACCCGCGATCTGTTGGCTCATCTCGTCGTCCGCGAACGACGCCCCGACACCGGGCCGGGCATCCTGATCCCGGCCTTCGCCGGGTACACCGAGAAGGTGCGGACCAAGGCCGCCCGGCGGGACTTCGACGAGCTGCTCGACGACCTCGCGTCCGGACCGCCGGTCTACTCGCCGTTCAAACTCGTCGACCGGTTCGCCAACCTCGCCGAGATGTTCGTCCACCACGAGGACGTGCTGCGCGGGGGAGCGGACCCGGAGGGGCGCTGGACGCCGCGGATGCTGTCGCCCGAACTCGAGGCCGAGCTGCGCACTCCGGTCACGTCGATGGCGAGGATGACGCTGAAGAAGATTCCCGCGCGCGTCACCCTGCGCACGACCGCCGGTGAGGACCTCGTCAGCGTCGGCTCCGGGAAGGACGTCGTCGTGACGGGATCGATCGGCGAACTCGTCCTGTTCGCGTTCGGACGCCGCCCCGTGGCGGTCACCTTCGACGGCGATCCCGATGCGATCGCCGCGGTTCGTGACAGTTCTCACGGCCTGTAGGTGTGTCGGCGATGCGGACGGGTAACAACTTCGACACGTCGCCGTTATCAGTGTTGCCCGTGTGACTGAAGTGAACACTGCCGACTAGTCTGTCGGTATGGCTTCGAAGGCAAGCACGGGTACGCGCACGTCCGCGTCTGGGGCGAGGACATCCGGCACACGGTCGGGTGGCAAGAGCACCGGACGGTCGACCGGGTCGGCTGCACGCTCGGGCGCGAGCCGGTCCGGCAAGAGCACCGCGAGCAGGGGCGGGGCGAGCAAGTCGTCGACCCGTACCGGTTCCGCACGCTCCGGTGCGGGCAAGTCCGGGTCGTCCCGCGCGTCGAACCGTTCCACGGGCACCGGATCCCGCACCCGGCAGTCCGCCACCGCGACGCCGCGTCGCCGGAACACCTCCGCGTCGGCCGAGTCGGTCGATCTCCACCGGCGTTCGGTGGCCGCTGCCGGTGCTTCCGCGGTGGGGAAGGGGATCGGCGCGGGCTGGTCGCTGTTCGCCCGCGGTGTCGGCAGCGCGGCCCGCGTGGGTTCCGGCGTCGGCCGTGGACCCCGCACCGAGTCGCGTTCGTTCGACGACGATGATTTCGACCTGGACGCCATCGACGCGGACGACGACTACGACGACGACGTGGACGCCGATGGTGCGCCCGGTCCGCGTGGACAGGCTTCGCGCGGTCAGGGGCACAGTCATCGCCGGGACGGCGTGGCACTCGGCCTGCTCGCGCTGGGTCTGCTGTTCGCGGCCAGTGTCTGGTTCGGTGCCGCCGGACCCGTCGGCGCCTTCATCGAGGCGCTGATCCGCGCGATCGTCGGCTCCGCGGCGGTCATCGTGCCGGTGGCGCTGGTCGTGGTCGCGATCATGCTGATGCGACGCCCCCCGGCACCCGAACGTCGTGGTCGCTACCTCGGCGGTGGTGCCCTGGTCGTGCTGCCGTTGCTGGGCATCATGCACCTCGTCGCCGGTTCACCATTGGATCTGCCGGGCCGTTCGTCGGCGGCGGGTTTCGTCGGTTTCGCCATCGGCACGCCGCTCACCACGGGCGTCACCGCCTGGGTGTCGGTACCGATCCTGTTGCTGTGCATGGCTTTCGGTGTCCTGATCCTCAGCGGACGTACGGTGCGTGAGGTCGTCGACGCCGCCGCCGGATACCTCGGACTGGGTGTGCCCGGCGCCGACGATGCGCCGTGGGAGAGCGACCTCGACTGGGATGAGGACGCCGAGAACTACGAGGATCCCGACTTCGGCGATCCCGCGGCGGGCGACGCCGACGACGATGCCGACGCCTTCGGTTCACGCGCGACCCGTCGCTCGTACTCGTCGAACCCGTACGACAACTACCCGCCGGACGAGACCCCGTCGCGGCCGGTGAGCCGATCGCGACGCAAGCCGGCCAAGGTCGCCGAGGAGCCGATCGAGGAAGCGGTCACCGAGAACTTCGCCGACGCCCACACCGAACCGTTCGGGGACAACGCCGCCGACGAGCAGATGACCGAGGTCATCGAACCACCGGCCCGCCCGGCAGCTGCGCGTCGTACGGCGCCGGCCGCCCGCCCGGCTCCCAAGCCGGCACCCGAACCCGAACCGGAGCCCGACCTCGACGACGAGGCGTTCGCGCCGTCGGAGCCGGCCGCCGAGGGCGACTACATCCTGCCGCCCCCGCATCTGCTGCTCGAGGGCGATCCGCCGAAGGCGGGCACCAGCGCCAACGACGAGATGATCGACCGGATGACCGGCGTCCTCGAACAGTTCAAGATCGACGCGGCGGTCACCGGCTACACCCGCGGACCGACGGTCACCCGCTACGAGGTCGAACTCGGACCGGGGGTGAAGGTCGAGAAGATCACCGCGTTGCAGCGCAACATCGCCTACGCCGCGGCGACCGACAACGTCCGCCTGCTCGCGCCGATCCCGGGCAAGTCCGCGGTCGGTATCGAGGTGCCCAACGCCGACCGGGAGATGGTCCGCCTGGCCGACGTCCTCAGCGCGCCGTCGACCCGGAAGGACAAGCATCCACTCGTCATCGGTCTCGGCAAGGACATCGAAGGCGATTTCGTCAGCGCGAACCTGGCGAAGATGCCGCACCTGCTCGTCGCCGGTTCGACCGGTTCGGGCAAGTCGAGCTTCGTCAACTCGATGCTGGTGTCGCTGCTCAGCCGCGCCACCCCCGAGCAGGTCCGGATGATCCTCATCGACCCGAAGATGGTGGAACTCACCCCGTACGAGGGCATCCCGCACCTGATCACCCCCATCATCACGCAGCCGAAGAAGGCTGCCGCCGCCCTCGCGTGGCTGGTGGAGGAGATGGAGCAGCGCTACCAGGACATGAAGGCCTCGCGGGTTCGTCACATCGACGACTTCAACGCGAAGGTGCGGTCCGGCGAGATCACCACCCCGCTGGGCAGCGAGCGGGTGTACAAGCCGTACCCGTACATCCTCGCCATCGTCGACGAGCTCGCCGACCTGATGATGACCGCACCGCGCGACGTCGAAGAGGCGATCGTGCGCATCACCCAGAAGGCCCGCGCCGCCGGCATCCACCTGGTGCTCGCGACGCAGCGTCCGTCGGTCGACGTCGTCACCGGTCTGATCAAGACCAACGTGCCGTCGCGCCTGGCATTCGCCACGTCGTCGCTGACCGACTCGCGAGTCATCCTCGACCAGCCCGGTGCCGAGAAACTCATCGGCATGGGTGACGGACTGTTCCTGCCGATGGGCGCCAACAAGCCCATCCGCATGCAGGGGGCCTACATCTCCGACGAGGAGATCGCGGCCGTCGTCGACTTCACCAAGGAACAGGCCGAACCCGAGTACACCGAGGGTGTCACCGCGGCAAAGGCCGGCGAGAAGAAGGACATCGACAGCGACATCGGCAACGACCTCGACGACCTGCTGCAGGCGATCGAACTCGTCGTCTCCAGCCAGTTCGGCTCGACGTCGATGCTGCAGCGCAAACTGCGCGTCGGGTTCGCCAAGGCCGGACGCCTGATGGACCTCATGGAGACCCGCGGCGTCGTCGGACCGAGCGAGGGTTCCAAGGCGCGCGAGGTGCTCGTCAAGCCCGAGGACCTCGCCGGCGTCATCGCCTCCATCACCGGCGGCGGGGACGACGAGTCGGCCGAGGCGTGAAAACAGGCGGGCTGAAAACCGTCTGAGCAGGGATCACGGCGGCCGCCTGCCGGTATCCGGTAGGCTGGCCGCCAGATCCATGAGGGGAGTATCCCCGACGCGGCGTCTCCGTCAATACGGTGCCGATCCGCGGTGATGCCGATCATCGCCGCCTCGGTGACCCGGAGCGTCGGCCCCCGATGTTCCGGTGGGAGAGACCTCTGGCTCGTCAGCTGAAGCTGCCTGCTGGAGGAAAACTGTGGATGTCTCTGTATCCGTGTGGCTGATCACCGTTGCGGTGATCCTCGGATTGTTCGTGTTCGACTTCTTCTCCCACGTACGCGTGCCCCATGCGCCGTCACTGCGGGAATCGGCCGTCTGGTCGACGGTCTACATCTCCATCGCCGTCGTCTTCGGTGTGTTCGTGTGGTGGAAGTGGGGCGGCACCTTCGGCGGGGAGTATTTCGCCGGCTACGTCACCGAGAAGGCGCTCTCGGTGGACAACCTGTTCGTGTTCGTCATCATCATGGCGCGCTTCGCCGTCCCGCCGGAGTACCAGCAGAAGGTGTTGCTGCTCGGCATCGTGATGGCCTTGGGCATGCGCGGTGTCTTCATCGCCGTCGGCGCGGCCGCGATCAACACCTACAGCTGGGTGTTCTACGTGTTCGGCGCGTTCCTGATCTTCACCGCGGTCAAGCTGATCCGCGAGAGCGACGATCCCGTCGAACACGAGGAGGAGCGTGAGAGCAGGCTCGAACGCTTCGTGAAGCGCTTCCTGCGCACTCATGACACCTACGACGGCGACAAGCTGTTCACCCGCGTCAACGGCAAGCGGCTCGCGACCCCGATGCTGATGGTCCTCATCGTCATCGGCTTCACCGACGTGCTGTTCGCCCTCGACTCCATCCCCGCGATCTACGGCCTGACCTCGGAGCCCTACCTGGTGTTCACCGCCAACGCATTCGCCCTGATGGGCCTGCGTCAGCTCTACTTCCTGCTCGGGGGCCTGCTCGACCGGCTCGTCTACCTCTCGGTCGGCCTGTCGATCATCCTCGCGTTCATCGGCACCAAGCTGGTGCTGCACGCCCTGCACGAGAACACGCTGCCGTTCGTCAACGGCGGCGAACACGTGAGCGTCCCGGAGATCTCGACGCCGGTGTCGCTGTCGGTGATCATCGGTGTCCTCGCGGTCACCACCGTCGCGAGCCTGGTGAAGAGCAGGTCACCGATCGACAAGGATCAATCGCAGACCTGACGCGAGCCGTCAGAAGGGTCCGAAGACCTGATTCCACTCGTCGATCCGTACGGCGTCGACGGCCTGGTGCGCCTGGAACGGGTCGTTGGCGAGAAACGCCTCGGCGGCCTCGAGGTCGGCCGCGCTGATGATGATCAGCGCGCCCGACCCGTCCGGGTACGGACCGGCGACGAGCACATTGCCCGCCTTGTTCTCCTCGCCGAGCCATTCCCGGTGCAGCGGCCGGTGCTGGTCGCGGAGTGCGGCCTTGGCCGGACGGTAGGTGTACTGGACGGCGAAATAGGGCATCTGCTCACTCCTGGGAGATGGTGGCCAGCATCCTGGTGTTACCCAGGGTGTTGGGTTTGACGTAACTCAGGTCCAAGAACTCGGCGACACCGGTGTCGTAGGAACGGCACATCTCCTCGAACACCTCCCGCGTGACCGGGGTGCCCTGGATCTCGCTGAAACCGTGCTTGGCGAAGAAGCTCGTCTCGAAGGTCAGCACGAAGACGCGGGACAGCTCGAGTTCGCGGGCGATCTCCATCAGCCGGCCGACGATCTTGTGACCGATACCGCGCCCGGAGAACGTGGGGTCGACCGCGACCGTGCGGACCTCGCCGAGATCGGCCCACAGCACGTGGAGCGCTCCGCAGCCCACGACCTCCCCGTCGAGTTCGCCGACCCAGAATTCCTGCACCGACTCATACAGGGTGACGAGGTTCTTCTCCAGGAGGATCTTGCCCGCGTACTTGTCGATCAGTTCCTTGATGCGCGGCACGTCCGAGGTGCGCGCGCGCCGCACCACGACATCGCCAGTAGTCGGTTCGGGCGCAACGGGATCCGCCGTTGATTCGGGGTCGGCGGGCTCCGGGGAGACGGGGGACATGGGAAATCACCTTAGTCCTCCGTCCGCGCGCGCGTCCCCGCCGACATGGCACGCGTGCCGCGCGCAACGGCCCGGTTTACCTTTAGCACGGCGCGGGCCGATACCCTGTTGAGCGTGCGTATGAGAATTCCCGTGTATCGCGGAACACGTCCGCGCCCGGGGGTGTGCTCATGACCGATCGCATTCGGCGGGCCGTCGACGAAAAAGGTATCGCGAATGTGGGCCGCGGGCCGGACCACATCACCGATCCCGTCGACCCGGTCCCGGTGGTCAACATCGCCAACGCACTCACCGTCTTCCGGATCGTCTTGGTCCCGGTGTTCCTGGCGGCCCTGTTCATGGAGTCCGGTGAGTCCACGGTGTGGCGCACGGTCGCCACGGTCGTCTTCGCGGTCGCCGCCCTGACCGATCGGTACGACGGGCGCATCGCCCGACGGCGCGGTCTGATCACCGATTTCGGCAAGATGGCCGATCCGATCGCCGACAAGGCCCTCATCGGTGGTGCGCTGGTCGGACTCTCGATCCTCGGCATCCTGCCCTGGTGGGTCACCGCGGTGATCATCGCCCGCGAACTGTGGGTCACGGCGCTGCGCTTCTGGGTGCTGCGACACAAGGTGATCCCCGCCAGTCGCGGCGGGAAACTGAAGACTCTTCTGCAGGCGGTCGCCATCGGTCTGTACCTGGCGCCCCTCGGCGGGGGATGGCAGATCGCCGCCGGCATCCTGATGGGTCTCGCGGTGATCGTGACCATCTACACGGGACTCGACTACACCTGGCAGGCGGTCAAGGTGCGCTCCGGCGGGTCCGCCACCGACGCCCCCGATCCGGCCCCGGCGCCGCAGACGCGACGGGCCGTCGGAGGAACCGGCGCGGGCCGCTGAGTTCGACTACTGTCGGGGGAACCGCGGCCAGGGAACGTTCCGGCCGCGTGAGGCGTTGGCTGAGGAGTGAACAGGGAGAGGAGACTCGATGGCGATGCTCTTACGTGAGGCGCTCGGCGACAGCCTTCGTCGGGTCCGCACGCAGCAAGGTCGGACCCTGCGTGAGGTGTCCACCGGTGCACGCGTGAGTCTCGGTTACCTCTCCGAGGTGGAGCGCGGTCAAAAGGAGGCCTCGAGCGAGCTGCTCGCAGCGATCTGTGACGCGCTCGACGTCGAGATCGCCGACCTCCTCCTCGACGTCGGACACGCGATGCGTCCCGCCGAGACCGTGGCCCCCGAGGTCGCCGAGGCCGGCATCACCACGACCAAGGTGGTCATCCCCGCACCTGCCGGACGCCACGACGCGACCGCACTGGCCGCTGCCTGATCCCCAGATCGTCCGAATGACCATTCGGCGTGCTGTGGCCCAAATGGGAACGCGCAGCCACTAGATTGGTCTGCACAGTTCTCAAACCCTTGAATGGAGTGACGTAGAGCATGGCGAACCCGTTCGTGAAGTTGTGGCGCTACCTGACGGCACTCGGTAACGCGAAGATCGACGAACACGCCGACCCGAAGGTCCAGATCCAGCAGGCGATCGAAGATGCTCAGCGTCAGCATCAGGCGCTGTCGCAGCAGGCCGCCTCGGTCATCGGCAACCAGCGACAGCTCGAGATGAAGCTGAACCGGCAGCTCGAGGACATCGAACGCCTGCAGGCCAACACCCGCCAGGCGCTGACACTCGCCGATCAGGCCGCAGCCGCCGGGGACACCCAGAAGGCCACCGAGTACACGAACGCCGCCGAGGCCTTCGCGGCCCAGCTGGTGACCGCCGAACAGAGCGTCGAAGACCTCAAGTCGCTGCACGACCAGTCGCTGCAGGCGGCGGATCAGGCGAAGAAGGCCGTCGAGCGCAACGCGATGGTCCTCCAGCAGAAGCTTGCGGAGCGCTCCAAGCTGCTCAGCCAGCTCGAGCAGGCGAAGATGCAGGAGCAGGTCAGCGCATCGCTCAACCAGATGAGCGAACTGTCGGTCCCCGGCAACACCCCGAGTCTCGACCAGGTGCGCGACAAGATCGAACGCCGCTACGCCAATGCCCTCGGTTCGGCCGAGCTGGCGAAGAACTCGGTCCAGGGCCGGATGCAGGAGGTCGAGCAGGCCGGTATCCAGATGGCCGGCCACTCGCGCCTCGAGCAGATCCGCGCCAGCATGCGCGGTGACGCCCTGCCGTCCGCCGGTGCCACCGCACCGCCGCTGCAGAAGGGCCAGCCGGCGACGCAGGCCACCCCGCCGAACACCGAGCCGCCCGCGCAGAACTGATCCGCGGCGCGTGCATGTCGCACTGGTCGCGGGTTCTGATGCAGGACATGCCTTCCCGGCGTTCGCCCTCGCCGAGCGGTTCGTCTCGGCGGGGCACCGGGCAACGGTCTACACCGGACTGAACTGGTCGGATGCCGCCCGCCGTCGTGGCATCGACATCGCCGAACTCCCGGGCCTCGCGGCCACAGATGTCGACGACGACGCCGACGCCGGGGACAAGCTCAGCGCCCGTGCGGCGCGGATGGCGCAGTTGCTGGCGCCCGTGCTGTCCGATTCCGGCGCCGACCTCGTCGTGTCCGACGTCATCACCGTGTGCGGGGGATGGGCGGCGCAGCTGAACGGCCTGCCGTGGATCGAGCTGTCGCCCCACCCGCTGTACCTGCCGTCCCGCGGACTACCGCCGATCGGTTCGGGCCTCGCCCCGGGAACCGGTCTGCGTGGTCGCCTCCGGGACGCGCTGATGCGCGCCGCGACCGCGACCTCCATCCGCAAGGGTGAGCGGCAGCGTGCTGCCGCACGGGTGTCGATCGGTCTCCCCGCTGTCGACGACGGCCCGTCCGCGCGGTTCGTGGCCACACTGCCCGGCCTCGAGATGGCACGCCCCGACTGGCCCGCCGACACCCATCTGATCGGCCCATTGCTGTGGGAGCCCACCGACGACGTCTTCACCCGCCCCAATGGCGCCGAACCACTGGTCGTGCTCGCCCCTTCGACGGCCGAGACCGGCGCCGCCGACATGGTCGGCGTGGTACTCGAGGCGTTGTCCGAACGGGTACTGGGCCGTCGTGTCCGGGTGGTGGTCTCGGGCCTGCATCGGCCGTCGGCCGACGACCTCGCCCGCTTCGGCGGGAACGGACCCGCCCCGATCACCGCGGGACTCGGACGGCAGGACGAGGTGCTGGCCCATGCCCGAGTGCTCATCTGCGGCTCCGGGCACGGGATTCTCGCCAAGGCGATGACCGCCGGGGTGCCGGTGGTCGCGGTACCCGGTGGCGGCGACCAGTGGGAACTGGCCAACCGCCTCCAGCGTGCGGGTGCCGGCCGGTGGGTACGCCCGCTCACGGTCGCCGGTGTTGCCGAGGCCGTCCGCGCGGTCCTCGACGACCCCGGCCTCACCCGGTGCGCCGAGCGGATCGGTGCGAGTGGCGCCGACACCGTGGACCCCGTGGCGGTCGCCGAACGTAGGGTGGGCCTGTGCGCCTGACCGAGTTCAACGAATTGATGACCACCGAATTCGGTGTGACCCGGGCGGATTCGATCCTGGTCGACCACGTGCTCACCGAGTTCGCGGGACGCACCGGTGCGCAGGCGATCGACGACGGCGTCGACCCGCGCGACGTCTGGGTCGCCATCTGCCGCGACTTCGACGTGCCGCGTCAGCGGTGGTGACGCGGCCCGCGTGTCACACTTGCCATCGAACACCTGTTCGTTCATTCTGGTGACCAGACGGAACCGAACGGACCGCCGCCGCGTCTGAGATATCGGGATCGACGAGCAACATCACCGGCGCCGGGAGCGCCGGCACGACTTGTCGGACCCACGCGATACCTTTCAGACATGAACGCCCGGACCGCACCGACCACCCGCCGGAAATCCGGCTCACAACCGAGGAGAACTCCCATGGCACCAGCGCCTCAAGACCGTGAGAAGGCCCTCGATCTGGCCCTCGCGCAGATCGACAAGAACTTCGGCAAGGGCTCGGTGATGCGCCTGGGCGAGGAGACCCGCCAGCCGATCGAGATCATCCCGACCGGTTCGATCGCACTCGACGTCGCCCTCGGTATCGGTGGTCTGCCCCGCGGCCGCGTCGTCGAGATCTACGGTCCGGAGTCCTCGGGCAAGACCACGGTGGCGCTGCACGCCGTCGCCAACGCCCAGGCCCAGGGCGGTATCGCCGCGTTCATCGACGCCGAGCACGCGCTCGACCCCGACTACGCCGCCAAGCTCGGTGTCGACACCGACGCCCTGCTCGTGTCGCAGCCCGACACCGGTGAACAGGCGCTCGAGATCGCCGACATGCTGATCCGCTCCGGCGCACTCGACATCCTCGTCATCGACTCGGTGGCCGCGCTCGTGCCCAAAGCCGAGATCGAGGGCGAGATGGGCGACAGCCACGTCGGTCTGCAGGCCCGCCTGATGAGCCAGGCGCTGCGCAAGATGACCTCCGCGCTGAACCAGTCGAAGACCACCGCGATCTTCATCAACCAGCTGCGCGAGAAGATCGGCGTGATGTTCGGTTCCCCCGAGACCACCACGGGCGGTAAGGCTCTCAAGTTCTACTCGTCGGTGCGCCTGGACGTCCGTCGTATCGAGACCCTCAAGGACGGCACCGACGCGGTCGGCAACCGCACCCGCGTGAAGGTCGTCAAGAACAAGGTCGCGCCGCCGTTCAAGCAGGCCGAGTTCGACATCCTCTACGGCCAGGGCATCAGCAAGGAGGGCTCGCTGATCGACATGGGTGTCGCGGAGGGCTTCATCCGCAAGTCCGGCTCGTGGTTCACCTACGAGGGTGATCAGCTCGGCCAGGGCAAGGAGAACGCCCGCAAGTTCCTGCTCGAGAACGTCGACATCCGCGACGAGATCGAGAAGAAGATCAAGGAGAAGCTCGGCATCGGCGCCACCGTCGATGCCGACGACATCGCACCGGCACCGGTCGAATTCTGATCGGTCCCACCTGATCCGATATGAACGAGGCATCAAGCCCCGAACGAACGGACCCCGAACGGACGCAGAAACAGGGACCCAGCGCATGGGACTCTGCACTGCGGCTGCTCGGGGTCCGTGCGCGTTCACGGCACGAAATGCGGGAGCGGTTGACTCGCAAGGGATTCGACACCGACACCATCGACGAGGTGATGGCGCGGCTCGACAAGCACCAGCTCCTCGACGACACCGACTTCGCCGCGGAATGGGTGCGTTCCCGTTCGCTGAACTCCGGTAAGGGACGCGTGGCGCTGCGCCACGAACTCCGCACCAAGGGCATTGCCGAATCGATCATCGCCGAGACGCTCGCCGACATCGATCCCGACGACGAACGTCAGATCGCCGCCGGACTCGTCGAGCGGAAGCTGACACCGTCGGTCGTCGAACGGGTGCTCGCAGACCGTACCGAACGGGAGAAGACCCTGCGCCGGCTCGTCGGGTTCCTTGTACGCCGCGGCTATTCGCAGTCGTTGGCCTTCGACGTGGTGGGGGAGGCGCTCGGCGCCTTGCACGACGCCTGACGCCTCCCCGTCACGGGATCGACCGGATCAGAGCAAGTTCTCCGACGCGGCCTGCTCGGCCTTTTCCGGGTTCGCGGGTTCGGTCGCCCGGCTTCCCTGACGCAGTCGTCGTTCGACGTAGGTCGCCAGGTTCGACAGCCCGAAGTTGATGAGGATCATGATGATCGCCACCACGATCAGCGCCGGGATGTAGTTGCCGTAGCGCGAGGCCGACAGCAGGCCGCTGCGTACGACCTCCGAGTAGCCGATGATGTAGCCCAGTGCGCTGTCCTTCAACGCCACCACCATCTGCGAGATCAGTGCCGGCATCATCGCGGTGATCGCCTGCGGGAGCAGCACGATCCGCATCATCTGGCTCTTCCGCAGACCCAGCGCCATCGACGCCTCGGTCTGGCCCTTCGGCAGCGAGTTGATGCCCGAACGCAGGATCTCGGCCATCACCGACCCGTTGTAGAGGGTCAGGCCGGTGACCACCGCGGCGAACGCCAGCATCGACGACGGGAAGATGCCGTAGATGGCGAACAGGAACCAGGTGAACACCATCAGGATCAGCACCGGGATCGCGCGGAACACCTCGACGAACACGCCCGACACGGCACGCACCCAAAGGTGATCCGACAACCGCCCGATGCCGAGGACGGCGCCGAGGATGAGCGACAGCACGATCGAGGCGGCTGCCGCGGCGAGGGTGCGCCACAGGCCGGGCAGGATGTAACCGGTCCAGGTGGACCAGGTGACGAACGGGCTCCACTTCTCGCCGGTGAACTGCTCGTTCGCGGCGAGTACGGAGATCACGTAGATCGCGACCGCGGCGAGGATCGCGATGAACAGGATCGCCGTCAGGCGGTTCCGGGTTCGTGCGCGCGGGCCGGGTGCGTCGTACAGGACAGTCGATTCGGCGCTCATCGTTTCACCGCCAGTCGCTTGGCGAGGTAGCCGAAGACGGCTCCCTCGGTGAGGGTGATGATCATGAAGCCCACGGCGATCACGCCGAAGATCACGAACAGCTGGTCGGAGAAGGTCTCGATCTCGGTCTTCATCAGGGCCGCCGCCTCGGCGACGCCGATGACCGACGCGACCGTGGTGTTCTTCGTCAGCGCGATGAGCACACTGCCCATCGGACCGATGACCGACCGGATGGCCTGGGGCAGCACGATGATCCCGAACACCTGGGTGAACGGCATTCCCAACGACCGGGCCGCCTCGGCTTGTCCGAGGGGCACCGTGTTGAAGCCGGACCGGAGCGTCTCACAGACGAACGTCGACGTGTAGAGGACGAACGCGAGCACCGCGAGCCAGAAGTTGTTGGACTTGATCGTCGGCGCGAAGGTCAGCCCCAGGTTCTGGTACAGGCCGATCGCGCAGAACAGCACGACGAGCGTCAACGGCGTGTTCCGGACGACGTTCACGTAGACGCTCGCGAAGCCGCGCATCACCGGGACGGGGGAGACCCGCATCGCGGCGAGGATCGTGCCCCAGACCAGCGAGCCGATCGCCGAATAGAAGGTCAATTGGATGGTCACCCAGAAGGCGGGCCACAGCTGGGGGCCCATGCTCTCCCACAGAGAGGCGTCATTCATCGATTACTCCTCTCACTCGAGTCCGGGCGGGCACGGTGTGGACGGTGAATCGAGGAACTCGAGGTCACCGGGGTCCGGCAGATAGGGGAACTTGGAACCGGGACGGTCCGCGCGGGCGATGATCTCGTCGACGTACTCGTTGCCGAGTGCCTCGCGGAGATCGGCGTTCCAGGGCGACTCGACGCCTTCGACGGGGGTCAGCATGGTGTCGAGGGCCTTGTTGATCGCATCGACTGCGGCCGTGTCGTTCAGGGCGACACCGACGCCGTAGCGTTCGGTGGAGAACGGGCTGCCCGCCGTCTTCAGCGCGTCCTTGACGCAGGCGTCCTTGAGGTAGGTCATCTCGACGAGCTTGAACTCGTCCTTCCAGAAGTTGGAGTAGCCGGCGAGAATCGCCTCGTCGGTTGTCAGCGCGTCGACCTTGCCGCGGCGGAGCGCCTCGACGCAGGCCGAGTAGGAGTCGTACTCCTGCAGCTGCACTGTCGGCAGCTGTGCCTTCACGTTCTGCGCCGACGTCGAGCCGGTGACCGAACACAGCTTTTTGCCGTTGTCGAGGTCGGCCAGCTCGGAGATCGAGTTGTCGTCGGCACGAACCATCAGGCCCTGATAGGTCTGCAGGTAGGGGCCGCCGAACGAGACCTTCTTGGAACGGCTGGCGTTGATCGAGTAGGTGGCGGCGATCAGGTCGACCTCGCCGTTGTCGATCATCGCCTCGCGGCGGGCGGACGGCGTCTCGCGCCAGGTGATCTCCGGGTGATCGACGCCGAGGTCGTCGGCGATGGCGTTGACCACGTAGGTGGCGACCGACGCGTCGAAGCCGGTGACGTTGCCGTCCGGCTCGTACAGGCCGAGGCCGGGCTGGTCGAACTTGACGCCGAGGATCACCGATCCCTCACGGATCGAGTTGAGCAGGTTGCGGGGTTCGGTGCTGCCGCAGCCCGCGAGGAGTCCGGCGAGCAGGGCGACGACGGCGACGACCAGTCCGGCGCTGCGCCATCGGGACACCTGCGGGCGCGTGTGGTGTGTTTCTCGACTCATCCGCATCTCAGTGCCCCAGGATCTTGCCGAGGAAGTCGCGTGCTCGGTCGGTCTTGGGGTCGGTGAAGAAGGTGTCGGGTTCGGCATCCTCGATGATCGCGCCGTCGGCCATGAAGATCACCCGGTCGGCGGCCTTGCGGGCGAAGCCCATCTCGTGGGTGACCACGAGCATCGTCATGCCCTCCTTGGCCAGGGAGACCATGACGTCGAGGACCTCGTTGACCATCTCGGGGTCGAGCGCGGAGGTCGGCTCGTCGAACAGCATGACCTTCGGGTCCATGGCGAGGGAGCGGGCGATGGCGACGCGCTGCTGCTGGCCGCCGGACAACTGGGCGGGGTACTTGTCCTTCTGGCTGGCGATGCCGACCCGCTCGAGCAGTTCCAACGCGCGCTTGTTGGCCTCGGCCTTCGACTTCTTGCGCACCTTCGTCGGGGCGAGGGTGACGTTCTCGAGGATCGTCTTGTGGGAGAAGAGATTGAAGGACTGGAACACCATGCCCACGTCGGCGCGCAGGCGTGCGAGGTCCTTGCCCTCGGCGGGCAGGAGCTGACCCTCGACCCGGATTTCGCCCTCGTCGATCGGCTCGAGGCGGTTGATGGTCCGGCAGAGGGTGGACTTGCCCGATCCGGACGGACCGAGGACCACGACCACCTGTCCGGCGGGAACCTCGAAGTCGATGTCCTTGAGGACGTGCAGCGAACCGAAGTGCTTCTGCACCCCGCGCATCGCGATCATCGGCTGGGACCCGGGGTCCGCGGACTTGCTCGGCGAAACGGTCATTCTCGAACCCTAACCAAATTCGTGCCGAACAGCGGTACCGGTCACGCCAAGTCGGCGATTTGCGTCGGCACCGTACCCTGGTAGGAGTGAGTATCGAGTTGTCGGATCGGCCTGACGAGGCTGCATCAGCCCAGTCACCCCGCAGCTACCAGGTTCGAACCTACGGCTGCCAGATGAATGTCCACGACTCCGAACGCATCTCCGGGCTCCTCGAGGACGCGGGATATGTGCGTGCCGGCGAGGACGAAGACGCCGACCTGGTCGTATTCAACACCTGCGCCATCCGCGAGAACGCCGACAACAAGCTCTACGGCAACCTGTCGCACCTCGCACCGGTGAAGTCCCGGCGTCCCGGCATGCAGATCGCCGTCGGCGGCTGCCTGGCGCAGAAGGACAAGGACACCGTCATCTCCAAGGCGCCGTGGGTCGACGTCGTGTTCGGCACCCACAACATCGGTTCGCTGCCGGCGCTGATCGACCGTGCCCGCCACAACGAGGAGGCGCAGGTCGAGATCCTCGACTCCCTCGAGCGCTTCCCGTCGACGCTGCCCGCCAAGCGTGACTCTGCCTACTCCGGCTGGGTGTCGGTGTCGGTGGGCTGTAACAACACGTGCACCTTCTGCATCGTGCCGTCGCTGCGCGGCAAGGAGGTCGACCGCCGTCCCGGTGACGTGCTGGCCGAGGTCAAGGCACTTGTCGACCAGGGCGTCGTCGAGGTGACGCTTCTCGGGCAGAACGTCAACGCCTACGGCATGTCCTTCGCCGATCCCGACCAGCCGCGCAACCGTGGCGCTTTCGCCGAACTGCTCCGTGCCTGCGGCGACATCGAAGGACTCGAACGGGTCCGGTTCACCTCGCCGCACCCCGCCGAGTTCACCGACGACGTCATCGAGGCGATGGCCGAGACCCCCAACGTGTGCCCGCAGCTGCACATGCCGCTGCAGTCCGGTTCCGACCGCATCCTGAAGGCGATGCGACGCAGCTACCGCCAGACCAGGTTCCTCGGCATCCTCGACAAGGTCCGCGCCGCGATGCCGCATGCGGCGATCACCACCGACATCATCGTCGGGTTCCCGGGGGAGACCGAGGAGGACTTCCAGGCGACCCTCGACGTCGTCGAACGCGCCCGATTCTCCAGCGCCTTCACCTTCCAGTACTCGCCGCGCCCCGGAACCCCGGCGGCCACGATGCCCGACCAGGTGCCCGCCGACGTCGTCGGCGAGCGCTACCAGCGACTCATCGCGCTGCAGGAACGAATCTGCTTGTCGGAGAACGAATCCCTGACCGGCACCGAGGTGGAGCTGCTCGTCGTCGCCGACGAGGGGCGCAAGTCCGCCGAGACCCGGCGCATGACCGGTCGCGCGCGTGACGGACGCCTGGTGCACTTCGCGCCCGGTGACACCGCCGGCATCCGCCCCGGCGACGTGGTCCACACCGTGGTCACCGCCGCCGCGCCGCACCATCTGATCGCCGACGCCGGGGTGCTCTCGCACCGCCGCACGCGTGCCGGCGACGCCTACGAGCAGAGCCGCACGCCCACCACCGCCCCCGTCGGCGTGGGCCTCGGCCTCCCGACTGTTGGTCCCCCCGTGCCCACCCTCGTCCCCGCGACCGCCGACGCCGGTTGCGGCTCCTGCGGTTAGAGCGCGCGCCACCCCAGACCCACCCGTGAGAAGAGGCGATGACATGTCCGAGAACCCGGACCGCACACCCGGCGCTTCCGACAAGGACGCGTTCAAGGAGTACGAACAGGACCTGAGGAAGGCCGAACGCAAGGTCGCCGGTGAGATCGACCCCGGCGCCCGCGCGGTCGTCGTGGCGATCGCCGTCCTGCTGGCCATGGTGTCGCTGGTCCTGCCGCACACCGGTTCGGTGACGGGCCTCGAGGTGCTGTCCTTCGCGCCGGAGGCCGCGGCCGAACGGGTCACCATCGTGTCGAAGATCTTCGTCTACCTGGTCGCGGTCTTCGGCATCGTCGTCTCGATGCTCGCACTGCTGACCCGCCGCTGGATTCTGGCGTGGATCGCGTTGTGCGGCTGTGCCATTGCGTGCGTGGCCGGCATGCTCGCCTGGTGGTCACGCAACACCCCCGGCGTCGGTGGCGTCCAGCCCCCGTCGGGAGTGGGCATCGGTCTTGTGCTCGGCTGGATCTCGGTCTTCGTGCTGACCTTCCACTGGTCACGCGTGGTGTGGGCGCGCTCGTCGTACCACCTGGCGATGGAGGCCGAGCGTCGCCGTCAGGCCGCCGAGCAGGAGGCCTACGCCTCGGCGCTCTACCACAAGGACCCCGAACAGCCGAAGTAGTCGGCGGCCCGGGGTCCTGGGTGGTCGGTTGTGACGGGGGGTCGCTCAGCGGTCGGTGACGGCGCTGTGCGCGGCCTCGGCCCATTCGCGCCACTGCGCGGCCTGTTCACGCAGCGACGCGGCCTCGCGGTCCTTGCCCTTCTCGGCGGCCTTGCGGGCCTGCTCCTCGAATTGCGCGGCACGGTCGGCGAACTGTGCCGCACGCGCCTGGGCCTCCGGGTCGGTGCGCTGCCACTGCGCGTCCTCGGCATCGCGGATGCGCTTCTCGATGGCCCGTGCGCGTCCTTCCAGGGAGTGCATCTGGTCGCGCGGAACCTTGCCGATCTCGTCCCACTTGTCACGGAACGACCGGAACTCACGACGCGCCGCCTCGAGATCGGCAGCCGGGTCGATGGCCTTCTCGGCGGCCTCGAGCAGCGCGATCTTGGCGGTCGCGTTGGCCGCGAACTCGGCGTCGCGTTCGGACGTGGCGGCGTTGCGGGCGTTGAAGAAGACGTCCTGGGCGGCCTTGAACCGCTGCCAGAGGGCCTCGTCGGTGTCGCGGGGCGCGCGACCGGCCGCCTTCCACTCACCCAGCAACTCGCGGAACTTGGCCGAGGTGGGGCCCCAGTCGGTCGACGACGACAGTTCTTCGGCGCGGGCGATCAGCGCTTCCTTGCGTTCCTTCGCCCCGGCGCGCTCGCGGTCGAGTTCGGCGAAGTGGGCACCTCGGCGGCGGTTGAAGGCATCGCGGGCCTTCGCGTAGCGCTTCCACAGGGCGTCATCGGTCTTGCGATCGATGCCCTTGATGGTCTTCCACTCGTCGAGGATCTCGCGGAGCCGGTCGCCGGCGCCCTTCCAGTTGGTGGCCTCGGCACCGATCTGCTCGGCCTCGGCGGCGAGGGTCTCCTTGCGTGCGATGGCGGTGGCGCGGGTCTTCTCGCGCTCCGCGCGCAGCGACTCGGCGACCTCGTCGGCGGAACCGACGATGGCCTCGAGTCGACGCTGCAGGGCGGCGACATCCCCGATGACGTGGGCGTTCGGCAGATCGTCGAGCAGGTGCTTGGCGGCGGCCTGGGCCTTGCGCGGGTCGCCGGAGCGTGCGCTGAGACGTTCCTCGAGGATCTCGACCTCGGTCGCGAGGTCGTCGAAGCGGCGGGCGAAGTGGGCGAGCCCCTCTTCGACGGTGCCGGCCTGCCACTGGCCGATCTCGCGTTCGCCGTCGGCGGTCTTGAGCCACACCACACCCGAGGAGTCGATGCGACCGAATCGGTGCGGGTCGCCGGCACTGATGTGCGTGATGACGGGTTCGTGCGGTCCCGGTCGTGGGCCGGGCTTGGGGCGCGGACCGGGTTTGGGGCCGGGTGTGGGGACCGGAGTGCTCGTCTGCGGCGCCTCGGTGGCCGTGGAGGGGTCGGTCGGGTGGGTCATCTGCACATGTCCTGCCGCTCAGTGGTGCCGCGCGTCACGGCTGCCGGTCGCTGGGTCGGTTCTCGCGGGGCATCGTAACGCCCCGGCGACAGCCGACAGTACGGATCCATTCAAGCAGTTCAGGCGCGTGTGTGTGGCGTGCGCGGCGACTTACCGGAATCCGTGTCGGGGTTCGGGCGTCGGTCGCGATGTCTGGTTCGACTAGCGTCGTGGTGTGCTTGCGGCCGTCGTCTTCGTACCGAGTGCCCCGTTGCTGGTACCCGAACTGGCCGGTCCGTCGGCGTTCGACACCGAACCCGTGCGGTCGGCGGTGCGGGATGCCCTCGCCGAAACGGCGTCGAGCGGGATCGATCGCTGGGTCGTTCTCGGCGCCTCCGACGCCCCGGTGACCGGCCCGGTGGAGGAGTCGGGCTCGGGTAGTTTCGCCCGGTTCGGGGTGGATGTCCGGGTGAGCGTGAGCGATCGGACCGGCCCCCGGATGAGTCTGTCCGCCCTGATCGGGGCCTGGTTGCGGGAGTGGGCGTCGCTGGGGCCGACGAGCACGTGGATCGTCGGCCGGGAGACCTCGCCCGCCGAGTGCGCGGTTCTCGGCGCCGATCTCGGCGCACGGCTGGAGGAGTCCCCGGAGCGGATCGGACTCCTCGTCGTCGGCGACGGCTCGACCGCGTTGACCCCCAAGGCACCGGGCGGTGGCCGACGGGACTCCGCGGTCGCGCTCAACGAGTCGATCGTCGCGGCCATCGGGGCCGCTGACATGCGGGCGCTCGCAGCCCTGCGACCCGAATCCTGCGATACGGAGGGGATCGGCGGCCGGGTCGCGTGGCAGGTCGCCGCCGCCGCGGTGGAGAGCCGTGGTTCGGGCGTCGTGCCGAAGAGGAGCTACGCCGACGCCCCGTTCGGGGTCGGGTACGTCGTCGCCACGTGGACCGTTTCCGGTGACCGGTCATGAGCGACCAGTCGGCACTGCGGCCGATCATGGTCGTCGGCCCGACCGCGTGCGGGAAATCCGACCTCGCCCTCGACCTCGCCGAGCGTCTGGGCGGGGAGATCGTGAACATCGACGCCATGCAGCAGTACCGCGGCATGGACATCGGGACCGCCAAGGTGCCGCTCGACGAACGCCGCGGCATACCGCATCACCAGATCGATGTCCTCGACGTGACCGAGGTGGCCACCGTCGCCCGATACCAGCAGGCCGCGACCGCGGACGTGGAGCGACTCCTCGACGCCGGTCGTGTCCCGGTGATCGTCGGCGGCTCGATGATGTACATCCAGGGGCTGCTCGACAACTGGCAGTTCCCGGCGACCGATCCCGAGGTCCGCGGCCGGTACGAGGAGATGCTCGCCGAACGCGGGGTCGCCGAGATGCACCGGCTGCTCGCCTCGGTCGATCCCGCTGCTGCTGCAACGATTCTCGACACCGACGGCCGGCGGATCGTCCGCGCGCTGGAGGTCGTCGAACTGACCGGGCAGCCCTTCGCGGCGTCGCAGCCGACGATCGGCGAACCCCGGTGGGGAACCGTGATCCTCGCGCTCGACCGGGAGACCGCCGAACTCGACGACCGGATCGCGCGGCGTACCCGGCTGATGTTCTCCACCGGTCTGGTCGACGAGGTCGAGGGCCTGTGCGCGGTCGGACTGCGGGAGGGCCGCACGGCCTCGCAGGCGATCGGCTACAAGCAGGTGCTCGCCGCCCTCGACGGCGAATACGACATGGCCCAGGCCGAGGAACTCACCTTCATCGGCACCCGCCGGTATGTGCGCAGACAGCGGTCGTGGTTCCGCCGCGATCACCGTGCCGTGTGGCTCGACGCCGCCGCCCCCGACCTCGCCGACCGAGCGCTCGAGGCCGCCGCCGTGTGATCCACGCACCGAGAAGTAGTCTGGTGCGCGTGAGTTCCAACCCAACCGGTCTGCGCTTCGTCAAGGGTCACGGCACCCAGAACGACTTCGTCGTGCTCGCCGACCCGGCCGCCGAGCTGTCACTCGACGCCGAGATGGTCGCGGCACTGTGCGACCGGCAGCGGGGCATCGGGGCCGACGGTCTGCTGCGCGTGGCGCGCACGGGTGCGCTCGTCGAACGCGGTGTTATCGACGCCCTGCCCGACGGCGTCGCGGCCGACGACTGGTTCATGGACTACCGCAACGGCGACGGCTCGATCGCCGAGATGTGCGGCAACGGCGTCCGGGTCTTCGCCCACTTCGTCCGCGCGACCGGACTCGCCGACACGGACACCTTCACGGTGGGCTCGCGCGCCGGAGCCCGGCCGGTGATCATCCACTCCTTCGACGATGTGCACGCCGAGGTGACCGTGGAGATGGGCGTCGCCCGTCTCGACGGCACCTCTGTCGTGCGGATCGGCGACGACATCTACCCGGGTGCCAAGGTCGACGTGGGCAACCCGCACCTGGCGTGTGTGGTGGCCGATCTCACCGCCGAGGCCCTCGCGGCCGTCGATTTCACCGCCGGTGTGGTCATCGAGACCGACGACTTCCCGAACGGGGCCAACGTCGAACTGTTGACCCCGCCGGTCGAGGACGTCGACGGTCGTCTGTACGCGCGGATGCGGGTCTTCGAACGCGGCGTCGGCGAGACCCGCAGCTGCGGAACAGGCCTGGTCGCGGCCACGCGCGCGGCTCTCGACGCGCGCGGACAGGACGCCGGTGAGCTGCGCATCGGCATCCCGGGCGGGGAGGTCACGGTGACCATCCGGACCGACGGCTCGACCCTGCGCGGCCCGTCGATGCTGGTCGCCGACGGCGTCCTGCGACCCGGCTGGGACCGCTGAGCCGATAATCACGTGCTCAGCACGGCCGTGGCGTGAGACCATGGATCCCGTATGACCGAATCATCAGCACAGATCCTGTCCGACGCGGACCTCGACGATCGCTCCGGTGACCTCCACCGTGACGACGATCCGACCGTCGGCGAACTCCAACTCTCCGAGCGTGCGTCACTTCAGCGCGTCGCCGGACTCTCCACCGAACTCACCGACGTCACCGAGGTCGAGTACCGGCAGCTCCGCCTCGAGAAGGTGGTTCTCGTCGGTGTCTGGACCGAGGGCAGCGCCGCCTCGGCCGAGGCCAACATGGCCGAGCTCGCCGCGCTGGCCGAGACCGCTGGTTCGCAGGTCCTCGACGCGCTGATCCAGCGCCGTTCCAAACCGGACTCGGCCACCTACATCGGTAGCGGCAAGGCCGAGGAACTCCGCGAGATCGTCCTGGCAACCGGGGCCGACACCGTCATCTGCGACGGTGAGCTCACGCCCGCCCAGCTGACCGCGCTGGAGAAGGTCGTCAAGGTCAAGGTGATCGACCGGACCGCACTCATCCTCGACATCTTCGCCCAGCACGCCACGTCCCGTGAGGGCAAGGCACAGGTCTCGCTCGCGCAGATGGAGTACATGCTCCCGCGTCTGCGCGGTTGGGGTGAATCGATGTCCCGGCAGGCCGGTGGCCGGGCCGGCAGCAACGGCGGTGTGGGTCTGCGTGGTCCCGGTGAGACCAAGATCGAGACCGACCGCCGGCGCATCCGTGAGCGGATGGCCAAGCTGCGCCGCGAGATCCGCGACATGAAGAAGGCGCGCACCACCAAGCGGGCCGCCCGCAACCGTTCGGCGATCCCGTCGATCACCGTCGCCGGCTACACCAACGCCGGCAAGTCGAGTCTGGTCAACGCCATGACCGGCGCGGGTGTCCTGGTGCAGGACGCGCTGTTCGCGACCCTCGACCCGACGACGCGACGGGCCACGCTCGACGACGGGCGGGCCGTGGTCTTCACCGACACCGTCGGTTTCGTGCGGCACCTGCCCACGCAGCTCGTCGAGGCGTTCCGGTCGACGCTGGAAGAGGTGGTCGACGCCGATCTGCTCCTGCACGTGGTCGACGGATCGGATCCGTTCCCGATGGAACAGATCTCGGCGGTGCGTCAGGTCATCAGCGAGATCGTCGCCGAGGAGAAGGCGGAGGCGCCGCCGGAACTGCTGGTGATCAACAAGATCGACGCGATCGACGGCAACCGGCTCACCGAACTGCGCGGCGCGGTAGGTGCCGACGCGGTGTTCGTCTCGGCGCGTACCGGCGAGGGACTGCCCGAGCTGTTCGACCGCGTACGTGAATTCGTGGGCCGCGAAGACGTCGAGCTCACCATCGAGGTGCCGTTCTCCCGCGGCGACATCGTCTCCCGGATCCACAGCGAGGGCGAGGTCCTCACCTCCGAGCACACCGAGTCGGGTACGACGATGAAGGTCCGCGTCCCGGCCGCTTTCGCGGGCGAGATCGCGGACCTCACGGTCTAGATCCGGTCAGTCGGCGTCTGGATCAGTCGGCGTCCAAGTCGGTCTCGACGAGGGTGACGATCTTGTCGAGGGCCGCCTGGTCCTCGGCGGTCACGACGACCTTGGTGCCCTTCTCGGCGCCGAGCGTCATGATCATCAGCGCGGAACCGGCGTCGACCGGGTCACCGCCCTCGAGTCCGAGGGTCACGGTGCTGCCGGTGTCGGCGACGGCCTCGGCGATGATCGTGGCCGGGCGGGCGTGCAGGCCGACGGCCGATCCGACGGTGGCGGTGGTGCTGGGCATGGTGCCTCCTGTATTGCTGATTGCTTGTCTGATGGTTGTTCGTCGGTGTGTGGGTGTTCGGCGGGGTCCGGACTTCAGGCTGCCACGACCTCGAGATCGGCCGCGGCCATCTCGCGGGTCCGGCCGAACTGCTTCGCCGCGATCACCACGACCGCGCTCAAGACGGTGCCGGCCAGCAAAGCCACGAGGAACAGCACCCAGTTGTTCATCGCGAAGAAGACGAAGATGCCGCCGTGCGGGGCGCGGAGCTCGACACCGAACGCCATGATCAGCGCGCCGGACAGGGCGCCGCCGGCCATCATCGACGGGATGACGCGGAAGGGGTCGGCCGCCGCGAACGGGATGGCGCCCTCGGAGATGAACGACGCGCCGAGAAGCCAGGCGGCCTTGCCGTTCTCGCGCTCGGGTTCGGTGAACAGGCCGGGACGCAGGACTGTCGCGAGCGCCAGCGCGAGTGGCGGGACCATGCCGGCGCACATGACCGCGGCCATGATCTGGAACTGGGCGGGACCCGCCGTCGCGGCGTCGGCGATACCGGCGGTGGCGAACAGGTAGGCGGTCTTGTTGACCGGGCCGCCGAGGTCGAAGCACATCATCAGGCCGAGCACGATGCCCAGGACGACGGCCGATCCGCCGGACATGCTCTCGAGCCCGGAGTTCATCTGCTCGGTCAGCCAGGCGAGCGGCTTGCCGAGAACCAGGTAGAGCAGGCCGCCGACGATCAGGCTGCCGAACAACGGGATGACCACGACCGGCATCAGGCCACGGGCCCACTGCGGAACCGGGAGCCGCGAGATCCACAGGCACGCGGCGCCGGCGATCAGGCCGCCGATGAGTGCGCCGATGAAGCTCGCGCCGACGGCAAGGGACACGATGCCCGCGACAAAACCGGGTGCGATGCCGGGACGGTCGGCGATCGCGAACGAGATGTATCCGGCGAGGACCGGGACGGCGAGTCCCATCACCCCCGACCCGATCGCGAAACTCACCGCGCCGAGGTACTGGAGCAGACCCCCGGAGGGGAGATCCCAGAGGCTGTTGTTCAGGGCGATGAAGGCGGCGTCGTTGAGGGAACCCCCGGCATCGAGGGTGCTGTTGGCGATCTCGTAACCCGCGAGCAGGAAGCCCAGCGCGATGAGCAGACCGCCCGCCGCGACGAACGGGATCATGTAGCTGACACCGGTCATGAGTGCCTGCCGGGTCCGACCGGCCAGTCCGAGACCCGACGACGATCCGGACGCGGCGGCGTCGGTGCCACCGTCGTCGGTCACCCGGGGCGCTTCCGGATTCTGTGCGGCGGCAACGGCTTCGGCGATCATCGTGTCGGGTTCGTTGATGGCCCGTTTGACGCCCGAGGCGATCACCGGCTTGCCGTGGAAGCGGCCCTTGCCCTTCACCCCGATGTCGGTCGCGAAGATGACCGCGTCGGCGGACGCGATGACGTCGGGATCGAACGGTGTGGTGGCCGAGGAGCCCTGCGTCTCCACCGCGAAGTCGACGCCGGCACGTTCGGCGGCGTACTTCAGCGCGTCCGCAGCCATGTAGGTGTGCGCGATCCCGGTGGGGCAGGCGGTGATCGCGAGGACGCGCGGCCGGCCCTCGGCAGGTTTTCCGGCGGGCGTCTCGGCGTCGGCCGGGGTTGCCGTCGCCGGAGCCGCCGGGGGAGTGGCTTCCTGCTTGGCGTCGGGGTCGATCGCCTCGGTGACCAGTTCGATGACGCGGTCGTCGGTCTCGGCCTCGCGGAGGGCCGCAACGAAGTCGGGGCGGACCAGCGAACGCGCCAGTGAACTCAGCAGTTTCATGTGCGCGGCGGCACCGCCCTCGGGGGCGGCGATGAGGAAGACGAGATCGGCCGGACCGTCGGGTGCGCCGAAGTCGACCTTGCGGGACAGGCGCGCCATGGCCAGGCTCGCCGACGTCACCGACGCGGTGCGCGCGTGCGGGATCGCGATGCCGCCGGGAAGTCCGGTGGCGGACTTGGCCTCCCGCTCGAGTGCCGCGCGGGCCAGGTCGGCGGGATCGGTGGTCCGTCCGGCCGCGGCCAGAGCATCGGCGAGGGTGGTGATGACGGCGGCGGGGTCGGCGCCGGCGTCGACGTCGAGACTCACCGTCTGTGCGGTGATGATCTGCTCGGTCATGGGATGTCCTTCGGCAATGGAGGGTTGGTGTGGTGCGGGTTCTGCTGGGGTGGGATCGGGGTCAACTCATCGGCCGGCCCCGGATAGTTCCGTGACCGTGACCCCGGCCAGATCGAGGTGATCGGGGGTGGGGGAGGCAGTGCCGGCCAGCGCGGCGGCCGCCGATCCGTAGGCGACGGCCGACCGGAGACATTCCGGCGCCGACGCACCACGCGTCCGGGCGATGAGGAAACCGGCCAGGGACGAGTCCCCTGCGCCGACGGTGCTACGCGGGACGATCGGTGGTGGGGTCGCGCACCAGGTGCCAGTCGGGCTCACAAGGACGGCGCCCCGTGCGCCGAGGGTGGCCAGCACGCTGCCGCCGATCTGCTCCACGAGGGCCTGTGACGCGGTCACCACCGGGCGGAGATCGTTGCGGGACAGGGAATCACGAAGCTCGGCGGCGTCGGCGCCGGTGAGTTCGGCCAGTTCGTCCTCATTGGGTTTGATCAGGTCGACACGCCCGGCCGCGGCGGCGCGCAACGGTGCTCCCGAGGTGTCCACGGCCACGCGGCATCCGGCGGTGACCAGCGCGTCGGCGACGGCCCGGTACCAGTCGTCCGGCACTCCGGGCGGCAGCGATCCGCACAGCGTGACCCAGTCCGCGCCGTTCGCGTGGGTTCGGATCAGAGCGGACAGCGACTCGAGCTGAGCTGCGGTGAGGGTCACGCCCGGGGCGTTGATCTTCGTGGTGGTGCCGTCGGATTCGGCGATGGTGACGTTGGAACGGACCTCGCCGTCGACGGGGACGGCGTCGTAGGGGAGCCCGAGGCCGTCGAGCGCGGCGAGCAGGGGGTCGCCGGCGCGAGCGGGCAGCAGGGCACGGGTCGGGAGTCCGGCGGCGGCGACGGTGCGGGTGACGTTGACGCCCTTGCCACCCGGTTCGGCGCGGACGACGCCGGCCCGCTGGACCTCGCCGCGTCGCAGCGGGGTGGCGAGTTCGAGGGTCCGGTCGACACTCGGATTGGCGGTGACGGTGAGGATCACGCGATCACGACCTCGACGCCGCGGGCCGACAGTGCGGCGGAGAACTCCGGATCGATGCCGGAGTCGGTGATGAGGACGTCGATGTCGTCGACGCCGGCGAAACCGGACAGCTCCTCGCGCTCCATCTTCGAACTGTCGGCGAGGACGACGACGCGTCGGGCCGCGGCGACCATCGCCGCCTTCACCGCCGCCTCGTCGGGGTCGGGGGTGGACAGTCCGTGTGCCTCGCTCAGTCCGTTGGTGCCGATGAACGCGGTCGTCACGCGGAGTCGTCCCAGCGCGGCGACCGTCTCGGCGCCGACCGTCGCCTGGGTGAGCCCGCGGACGCGACCGCCGAGGGCGTGGAGACCGTCGGCGTGGTGTCCGGCGAGCAGTCCGGCGATCGGGAGGCTGTTGGTAATCACGGTGAGATCCCGGTCGCGCGGCATGGCCTCGGCGGCCCGGAAGGTGGTGGTACCGGCGTCGAAGAGCACAGATCCGCCGTCGGGCGGGAGGAAGCTGAGGGCGGCACGGCCGATGGCCGCCTTCTCCTCGGTTTGTTCCGTCTCGCGCTCGGCGATGCCCAGTTCGCCGATCACGCGCAGGACCTCGGGGCGGACGGCGCCGCCGTGGACGCGCTGCAGGTGCCCGGCGCGTTCGAGGACCGCGAGGTCGCGGCGGACGGTCTCGCTGGTGACGTCGAACTTCGCGGCGAGCTCGGCGACCGAGGCGCGTCCTGCGACGCGTACCTCCTCGGTGATGGCCTGCTGTCTCTCCTCGGCGTACACACCGGCTCCGTTCTGAATGTGGGAACATGTGGCTTTACGTGTTGTGGTAACTGTGTTTACGCCTGTTTGTGTTGACAAGTCAAGAAGAATTTGTAACCGTGGTCACATGACGCAGATTCTGACGGGGACGCCGGTCGTCGGTGGTGTGGCTCTCGGGCCCGCACTCTGGCCGGGCCACCGACCCGACCACTCCGCAGAGGCGCTGGGCGCGGGCGTCGAGATCGCCGAAGAGCAACGCGCCGACGAGGCGCAACGGTTCACCGCCGCCGCCGCTGCGGTCGCCGCGCGCCTGCGGGAACGTGCGTCGCAGAACACCGGGGTCGCCGCCGAGGTGCTCACCGCCACCGCCGGGCTCGCGGAGGACCGCGGGTGGATCGGTGCCGCCTCGGGGCTGATCGCCAAGGGGGCCTCGGCGCCGTCGGCCGCTGTCGCCGCCACCGAACAGTTCGCCGCGGTGTTCACCAAGCTCGGTGGTCTCATGGCCGAGCGCGTCACCGACCTCAACGACGTCCGCGACCGCGTCCTCGCCGAACTGTTGGGCCTGCCCGAACCCGGCGTGCCCACTCCGGACGTGCCCTCGGTCCTCCTCGCCGACGACCTCGCGCCCGCCGACACCGCGGGGCTCGATCCGGCCACCACCATCGCGCTGGTCACCCGATTGGGCGGTCCCACCAGCCACACCGCGATCATCGCCCGGCAGCTCGGCATCCCGTGTGTCGTCGCCGTCCCCGATCTCACCGGGATCGGTTCGGGCACAGTGATACTCGTGGACGGAACGACCGGCGAGATCGTCGTCGAACCCGACGACGCCACCGCCCGCGCCCGTGTCGACGAGCACACCCGTCAGGCGGCACTGGTCGCCGGCTGGTCGGGTCCCGGACGCACCGCAGACGGTACGGAGGTCGCGATCCTGGCCAACGTCGCCGACGGGTCGTCGGCCCGCGCGGCCACCGACCATCCGGTGGAGGGCGTCGGGCTGTTCCGCACCGAACTGGCCTTCCTCGAACGCGCCGACGAACCGTCGGTGGAGGAGCAGGCGGCCATCTACCGCGAGGTGTTGGACGCGTTCGGCGGCCGCAAGGTCGTCATCCGCACCCTCGATGCCGGGTCGGACAAGCCGCTGCGCTTCGTCGACCAGCCCGAGGAGGCCAATCCGGCGCTGGGCGTGCGCGGCGACCGGATCGCCCTGGCGCACCCCGAGATCCGTGCCCACCAGCTCGACGCCATCGCGCGCGCCGCCGAGGGCTCCGAGACGAGCCCCTGGGTCATGGCGCCGATGATCGCCTCACCGGCCGAGGCGGCCGCCTTCGCCGCGCAGGTGCGCGAACGGGGGCTGACCGCCGGGGTGATGATCGAGGTCCCCGCCGCCGCGATCCTCGCGTCGGCGATCCTGGCCGAGGTCGACTTCGTCTCCATCGGCACCAACGACCTCACGCAGTACACGATGGCCGCCGACCGGATGTCGGCCGATCTCGCATCGCTGACCGATCCCTGGCAGCCGGCCGTCCTCCACCTCATCGCGACGGTCGCGCGGGCCGGACGGGATCAACGGAAACCGGTCGGCGTGTGCGGCGAGGCCGCAGCGGACCCGATCCTCGCCTGTGTGCTCGTCGGACTCGGGGTGACCTCGTTGTCGAGTGCCCCGGTTGCCGCCGCTGCGGTCGGCGCCCGGCTCGCCGGCGTCACCCGCGCAACCTGCGAAAACGCAGCGGCAGCCGCGCTGGCCACCGCCGATCCGGCTGCGGCCCGCGCGGCTGCCGCCGCGGTTCTCGAGAACGAAGAGGTCAGATCCGCCGCATCACGGTGACGACCTTGCCGAGGATGACGGCCTCGTCGCCCGGGATCGGGTCGAAGAGCTCGTTGTGCGGCATCAGCCAGACATGACCCTTCTGGCGCTTGAAGGTCTTGACCGTGGCCTCGCCGTCGATCATCGCGGCGACGATGTCACCGTTGTCGGCCACGTTCTGCTGGCGGACGACCACCCAGTCGCCATCGCAGATCGCCGCGTCGATCATCGACTCGCCGACGACCTTCAACAGGAACAGCGAACCCTCGCCGACGAGCTCGCGGGGGAGCGGGAACACGTCCTCGACGGCTTCTTCGGCGAGGATCGGGCCGCCGGCGGCGATCCGGCCGAGCACCGGCACGAAGGTGGGCTCGGGTAGCGCACCACCGGTCGGTGAGGTGGGCGTCGGCGGCTCGCTCGGCGCGATGTTCACCGCGCGCGGACGATTGGCGTCGCGCTTGAGGAGACCCTTGCGTTCGAGTGTCCGCAGCTGGTGGGCAACGGATGAGGTCGAGGTGAGACCCACCTCGTCACCGATCTCGCGGATGCTCGGCGGGTAACCGCGTTCGCGCACGGATTTGCGGATCACCTCGAGAACTCCGCGCTGCCGCGGCGTCAGCGAGGCCTCGGCCGCCGCCATGTCTGCCGGGGTGACGGGCTCGTCGGCGCCCCGCGCTCCGGTGCGCTTACCGCCGTCATCGCTCATGATCGGGCTTCCTCTCGATTTCCGAACGTGCTGGTAGATCGCTTGTCTGCCGACGACCCTAGCCCAGAATGCCGACCGCATCAAACATTTGTTCGACGTGTCGCGAGACAATTGTCGGAGCGCCGTGCTACAAATCGAACATCAGTTCATCGAACAGATGATCGACACTCGAACAGTTCGAACGCCGACGACGCAGTCGGACGCCCGGACACAGTTCGACCGGAAACACGGAGGGCACCATGCGCACCGCCACTCTCATCGACCCCGTCCGCTCCACCGTCCCCGTCCGCTCCACCGTCCCCGTCCGCGGTGACGTCCTGCAGCGTCCGCGCCCGATGCGCCGTGGCGACGGGCGCCGTCCCGTCGACGGTCGCCCGGTGTCGGAGTCTGCGGTCCGGGTCCGCCGGATCGCCTCCACGCAGTGCGCCTCGCCGGTCGGTCTGCGCGGTCGTGGACCGGTCGTGCCGGCCTCGCGTCCCGCGCAGACCGCCCCCTCGGCGGTCATCCGCCGGCGCCGGCGCACGGCGACGGCCATCCTCGCCGGTGTCGGACTCGCGCTGGCCGTCTGGGTCATCGCGGTCGTCGGCCAGAACTATGCCGCCACGGTCACGCCGTCCTCGGTCGGCACCGAGGTCGTGCATGTGCGCTCGGGTGACTCGCTGAGCACCATCGCATCTCGTGTCGCCCCCGAGATGCCCCGTGAGGCAGTTGTCGACGAGATCGTCCAGCTGAACGACCTCCCGTCGAGCGGCCTGCGCGTCGGCCAGCCGCTCCTCGCCCCCCGGTACCACTGAACGCGGGCGGTATCCTCGATGTCACAGGGACCGGCCGACTACCGGCCTGGCATGCGGCCCGGCTGCATCAGAGTGTCCCGTGACCTGCGTGAGGATACGATGCGCTGCCCCTTCTGCAAGAACGACGACACCAAGGTCATCGACTCGCGTGTCGCTGATGAGGGGCAGGCCATCCGGCGCCGCCGCTCCTGCGTGGAGTGTGGGCGACGCTTCTCGACCGTGGAGAGCGCAGTGCTCTCGGTGGTCAAACGCAACGGTGTCACCGAACCGTTCAGTCGCGAGAAGGTGATGAGGGGCGTCCGGCGCGCATGCCAGGGACGCCACGTCGCCGAGGACGCGCTGGCCCAGCTGGCCCAGCAGGTCGAGGACACGGTGCGTGCCAGTGGATCGGCCGAGATCCCCAGCAACGAGGTCGGACTCGCGATCCTCAAGCCGCTGCGCGACCTCGACGAGGTCGCCTACCTGCGCTTCGCGTCGGTGTATCGCTCGTTCGACTCCGTCGAGGACTTCCAGCGCGAGATCGACGATCTGCGTTCGGCGTCGTCCGAGTCCGGCAAGGCCTCAGCCGAGTCGGTCAAGAGTTCGTAGGACCCGCTTCTCCGACACCGGGTACGCGGTGCCGAGACGTTCGGCGAACAATCCCACCCGCAGTTCCTCGACGAGCCACTGAGCCTCGTCGTTGACGTGGGCCTTACGGTGCTCGGGTACCTGGGTCAGTCGCTGGGCCCACCGCTCGGTCACCCGATCGACGACGGTCACTCCGGCCTGGTCCCGGGCCGCGGAGGCGGGGAGTGCCGTCAACCGGGCTTCGGCCGCCGCGAGATAGCGCGGCACGTTCTCCAGATGTCGTCGTGCGGTGGCGGCGATGAAGCCGTCGAAGACGAGATTGTCGAGTTGTTCGGCGACGTCGTCGGCTGCGAGCGAACCGGCATGACGGTCGATCGCGGCGCGCACCGGCGCCACCCAGCCGAGGGATTCGACGGCGAGAGAGAAGTATTCGGGTGCCGCTTCGGAGATCCGTGGCCGCAGCTTTTCCGTGAGTGCGCGGAACGCCTCGGGTGAGCGCACCGCGGACAGCGTGCCGGCGTCGAGGCCGGCCACCACATCGCGGATGGCGCGGCGTGTGCAGTCGGCCAGCAGCGCATCGAGGTCCGGGTAGGGGCTCTGACTCAACGCGAGTCGGCCGGCGGCGCCGAGAGAGCTCGCCACACGTCGGTGCAGGGGAGGGATCGCGAGGTCGAGCAGCGCGACGATCCCTCTCTCCGCCAACCGATCACGGGTCTGCTCCGACGCGGCGTCGATCACGACCACCCCGCGGGTCCGCCCGGCCTCGTCGGTGATCGCGTCGATCGTGGGGTAGCGGGTGAGGCGTTGTCCGGCGATGTCGACGGTCCGCTGGGCGGCGAGGGTGCCGATGCCCTCGTCGGTCCAGGCGCGATACAGGGTGCGCTTCACCGTCTTCGTCGCGGCGCGTGTGCCCACACGCTGGAGTTCGGCGATGGAATCGGCTCGCGCGGTGATGTTCCCGGTGTCGTCGACCACGGCGAAATGCATCGTGAGATGGGCCGGAATCCGGTCGACGTCGAAATCGGCTGCGGTGACCGTCATCTGCGTGATCGTGGTGAGCTCGCGCGCGAGCCCGACCGTGAGCGGTTCGCTGCGCGGTGTCAGACGCGCCAGGGCCAGTTCGGCGAAACGCTGCGCCGGGGACATGGACTTGCGCAGCCGCTTGGGCAGCGACTTCACCAGGGCGGTGGCCAGTTCCGTCCGCATGCCGGGCACCGACCAGTCGAATCCCGCCGGGCGCACGTGGGGGAGCAGTGCGCGCGGGATGATCACGGTGACACCGTCATCGGGTGCGCCGGGTTCGAACCGGTAGCGGAGTTCGAGTCGGGTGTCGCCCTGTTGCCAGGCGCCCGGGTAGTCGGTGGGCGCGGCCTCGGTGCTCGCCGCGACGTCCTCGGGCTTGAGGTCGAGCAGAGCCGCGTCGGCGCGTCGGGCCTTCTTCCACCATGTGTCGAAGTGCCGTGCGGAGGTGACCTCGGCGCCCACCCGCTTGTCGTAGAACTCGAACAGCTGATCCTCGGTGATCACCAGTCCGCGTGTGCGCATGCGGTTCTCGACGTCGGAGGCGGCTTCGAGCAGAGCGCGGTTGCGTTCGAAGAACGGGTGTTGGGTACGCCAGTCGCCCTCGACCAGGGCATGGCGGATGAACAGTTCGCGGGAGACGACCGGATCGATGGGGCCGTAGTCGACGCGGCGTTTCGCGACGAGGGTGACGCCGTACAGCGTCACCCGTTCGTAGGCCATCGCGGCACCGCGTTTGGACGACCAGTGCGGCTCGCTGTACGTGCGCTTCACCAGATCGCCGGCCAGTTTCTCCGCCCACAACGGATCGATGCCGGCGACGGTGTGCGCGAACAGGCGGGAGGTCTCGAGGACCTCCGCGGCCATGATGAAGGGCGGCGGCTTCTTGGCGAGCGGTGACGCCGGGAAGATCATCAGCGTCGTGTTGCGTGCCCCGGTGAACTCGCGGCCCTCGGTGTTGCGCGCCGCGATGTTGGACAGCAGACCCGAGAGGATCGCGCGGTGGACGGCGTCGGCGTCGACCTCGGGAAGGTCGGAACCGGCAGGACTCACCGGCCAGTCCAGGTCCTTGACGATCTCGGTGAGTTGGCGATGCAGGTCCCGCCATTCCCGGATGCGCAGGAAGTGCAGGAACTCCCGTTCGCACATCCGTCGGAACTTGCTGCTGGACAACTCCTTGCGCTGCTCTTCGAGGTAGCGCCACAGCTCGACGTAGGACAGGAAGTCCGACTGCGGCACGACGAAGCGACGATGCGAGGCGTCTGCGGCCTCGCGGTGTTCGGCCGGACGTTCGCGGGGATCGGGCAGGGACATCGCGGAGGCGATGACGAGCAGGTGGTCGAGGCAGCCGAGTTCGCGGCCGGCGATGAGCATCCGGGCGATCCGCGGATCGACGGGGATGCGGGACATGGACCGACCGACGGGGGTGAGGCGCGGCGGGCCGCCCTCACGGCTCACGGTGATCGCACCGAGCTCGGTCAGTACGCCCATGCCGTCGCGGATCGCGCGTTCGTCGGGCGGCTGCACGAACGGGAAGTCCGCGATCTCACCGAGTTTCAGCGAGGTCATCTGGAGGATGACGGCGGCGAGGTTGGTGCGCAGGATCTCCGGGTCGGTGAAAGCGGGACGGGCGTCGAAGTCGTTCTCGCTGTAGAGCCGGATGCACACACCGGGGGCGACGCGACCGCATCGGCCGGCGCGCTGGCGGGCGCTGGCCTGCGACACGGGTTCGATGGGCAGACGATTGACCTTGGTGCGGGTCGAGTATCGGCTGATGCGGGCGGTGCCGGTGTCGATGACGTAGCGGATGCCGGGCACCGTGACCGAGGTCTCGGCGACGTTGGTGGCCAGTACGATCCGGCGACCGTTCGACGGGGCGAAGACCTTCTGCTGGTCGGCGATCGACAACCGTGCGAACAGCGGGACGATCTCCGCGCCGCCGTTCCGGCCGGTTCCGGTCCGGCGCTTCAACGCATCCGCCGTCTCGCGGATGTCGCGTTCGGTGGGGAGGAAGACGAGGATGTCGCCGCGGCCGCCCGCCCACAGCTCGTCGATCGCGGCGTCGATGCCCTGGATCTGGTCGAGGTCGGCGTGCTCGCCGCCACCGGCGTCGTCGCCGCTGTCCGGACGTTCCTGGAGACTCAGCGGCCGGTAACGGATCTCGACGGGGTAGGTACGACCGGACACCTCGATGACCGGGACCGACGCCTCGGGCGTGCTGAAATGCCGCGCGAAACGGGCGGGTTCGATCGTCGCCGAGGTGATGATCACCTTCAGGTCCGGTCGTTGCGGCAGCAGTCGACGCAGGTACCCGAGGATGAAATCGATGTTGAGGCTGCGCTCATGGGCCTCGTCGATGATGAGGGTGTCGTAGCGGCGCAGCATCGGATCGGTGGCGATCTCGCGGAGCAGGATGCCGTCGGTCATCACGCGGATCAGCGTGTCCGCGCCCGAACGGTCGGTGAACCGGACCGAATAACCGACCGCGTCACCGAGTTCGGTCTCGGTCTCGTCGGCGATGCGCTTGGCCACCGAGCTGGCCGCGATGCGCCGCGGCTGGGTGTGGCCGATCGTGCCGCGGATACCGCGGCCGAGTTCGAGGCAGATCTTCGGCAGCTGCGTGGTCTTGCCGGAACCGGTCTCACCGGCGACCACCACGACCTGGTGGTCCCGGATCGCGTCGGCGATCTCCTCGCGGGCGGCCGAGACGGGGAGTTCGTCGGGGAAGCGCAGCACCGGCACGGTGGCCCGGCGACGGTCGAGGCGGCTCCGGGCCTTCTCGACGTCGGCGACGACTTGTTGCCATTTGCGCGGGTCGGGGGTGCGGCCCAGTTTGTCGATGCGGCGGCGCAGACGGTGGGCGTCGAGGATCGCGACCTCGTCGAGCGAACGCAGCAGTTCGGTACGGGAGATGCCGGGCTGAGGATCTCGCGGGGCTGGATCTGGGGACTCGACCGACATGATGACTCCAGGATATGGGTCGATGCGGGGAGCGGTCACCTCGCCCGGCATCATGGTGGGCATGTCTGAAACTTCTGGTGCTCTGTGGCACGGCTTCGCCGACATGGGTGCGGTGACCGCGAGTGGACCCTTCGTCGTGACCAAGGGCGAGGGGACCCGTATCTGGGACCGCGACGGCAAGGAATACATCGACGCGACCGCCGGTCTCTGGTTCACCAACGTGGGCCACGGCCGCACCGAGATCGCCGACGCGGTGTCGCGTCAGCTCGGCACGATCGCGCACTACTCGAACTTCGGTGACATCGCGAGCGACGTCACGCTGCAGCTCGCCGACGAGCTGGCCGCGATCGCGCCGGTGCCCGGGTCGAAGATCTTCTTCACCTCGGGCGGCAGCGACTCGGTCGACACCGCGGTCAAGCTGGCCCGCCGCTACTGGGTGGAGCAGGGCAAACCCGCCAAGCGCGTCGTCGTCAGCCGGACCAAGGCCTACCACGGCATGCATGCCGCGGGTACGTCGCTGGCGGGCATCCCGCTCAACCACGACGGCTACGGCGAGCTCATGCACGACGTGCAGAACGTCGACTGGGACGACGCGAAGAGCCTGCTCGGTCTGATCGAGCGGGTCGGCGCGGAGAACATCGCCGCGTTCTTCTGCGAGCCGATCATCGGCGCCGGTGGCATCTACCTGCCGCCGGCCGGATACCTCGACGAGGTCCGCGCCATCTGCCGCGATCACGACATCCTGTTCGTCGTCGATGAGGTCGTCACCGGCTTCGGCCGTATCGGCGGCGACTCGTGGTTCGCCTCGGCGCGCTTCGACCTCCAGCCCGACATGATCACCACCGCCAAGGGCCTCACCTCCGGCTACGTGCCGATGGGTGCGGTGTTCATCGCCCCGCGCGTCGCCGAGCCGTTCTTCGCCGGAGGTGTCTGGTGGCGCCACGGTTACACCTACGGCGGTCACGCCGCCGCCGCGGCCGCCGCGCTGGCCAACCTGGAGATCATCCGCCGGGAGAACCTGCTCGCCGAGGCCTCGCGCCTCGAGGGCGACCTCGCGACGGCGCTGGCCCCACTGGCCGACCTCGACACGGTCGCCGAGGTGCGCACCGGCCTCGGTGCCGTCACCGCGGTTCAGCTCGCCGACCCGGCCACCGCGCCGGCCGCGGTCCTTAAGCTGCGCGAGCACGGCGTCAGCACCCGTGCCGCCGGGCAGGGTGCGCTGCAGATCTCACCGTCGTTCGTCATGACGACCGACGAGGTCGGCGAGATGGCCGACCGCATCCGCGCCGCGCTCAGCTGACGGGCCGAACACCCCGAACACGACGAAGCCCGGCTGCCGAATGGCAGCCGGGCTTCGTCGTATGTGTTGCCGATCAGGCGTTCGCGAGCACCTCGGTGGTCGCGATGGCCTGGGCCACGCCGGCCACGATCGAGGCGACCTTGAGGGCCTCGAGGATGGCCTCGCGCTCGACGCCGGCCTCACGCAGGGTGTTCTCGTGGGCGGCGACGCAGTGGCCACAGCCGTTGATCGAGGACACGGCGAACGACCACAGCTCGAACGCGGCCTTGTCGACACCGGGATTGCCGATGATGTTCATCCGCAGACCGGGACGCAGGTCGTCGTACTTGCCGTCGAGGAAACCGCGACCGCGGTAGAACACGTTGTTCATACCCATGATCGACGCGGCACCGAGTGCGGCGTTGTAGGCCTCGGCCGACAGGTTGTCAGCGGCCTCGTCGGCGATCTCGGAGAGCACCTTGGCACTCTTGGTGGCGGCTGCGGTCGACAGCAGGGTGCCCCACAGCTGCTCCTCGTTCAGCGCGGTGGTGCGGCTGATCGAACCGAGGTTGAGCTTGAGGTCCTTCGCGTACTCCGGAAGTGCTTCCTTGAGATTGTCGATGCTCATCTTGATCTCCTTCTCTAGACGCCCGAGGACATGAGCTCACCGGCGTTGATCGTCGGGTCACCCTTCTTCCAGTTGCAGGCACACAGCTCGTCGGACTGCAGGGCGTCGAGGACGCGCAGGACCTCGTCGACGTTGCGGCCCACGGAGCCGGCGGTGACCGACACGAACTGGATCTCGTTGTTCGGGTCGATGATGAAGGTGGCGCGGTCGGCGACACCGTCGGTGTTGAGAACGCCTGCGGCGGTGGCCAGCTCGCGCTTGAGGTCACTCATCATCGGGAACGGCAGGGTCTTCAGGTCCTCGTGCTGTGCACGCCACTGGAAGTGGACGAACTCGTTGTCGACCGAGGCGCCGAGCACCTGGGTGTCACGATCGGCGAACTCGTCGTTCAGCTTGCCGAAGGCGGCGATCTCCGTCGGGCACACGAAGGTGAAGTCCTTCGGCCAGAAGAAGACGACGCGCCACTGACCGGGGTGGTCGTCGGAGGTGACGGTGGTGAAGTAGTCGTCGGGCTGCTGGGCGTTGACCTTGCTGAGGTCGCCACCGATCACGGCGGTGAGGTTGTAGGCGGGGAACTGGTCACCGATGGTGAGCAGGGCCATGTATCGCTCCTTCAGCTGAGGGGGTGTACCGAAATTGCGCGCGAAAGACTTTCGCGACGTACGAGTACTATCGTGCCGGAAAATCGGCAAAAGCGAAACGTGATTAGTAGCACTACACTGATAACCATGCCCGATAAAACTTATCAGCCCACCATCGCCGGCCTGCGCGCGTTCGTGGCCCTCGCCCAGCGCAGGCACTTCGGGTCTGCCGCGGCGGACCTGGGAGTGAGTCAGCCGTCGCTGTCCCAGGCCCTCTCGGCGCTCGAGACGGGTCTCGGCGTGACACTCGTCGAGCGGACGACCCGCCGGGTCCTGCTGACCCAGGACGGCGAGGAATTGCTGCCGCGAGCGATGGCAGCCGTCGATGCCGTCGACGAGTTCACCGCCGCGGCCGCGGGTGCCGGCCAGCCGCTGCACGGTGCCATCCGGCTGGGCGTCATCCCGACGGTCGCGCCCTACGTGCTGCCCGCGGTGCTCCGCGGACTCGCCGACAAGCTGCCGGACCTCCGGCCCCGTGTCGTCGAGGAGCAGACCGGGCGGCTCGTCGAACAGCTGCGGGGCGGCACCCTCGACGTGGCACTCCTGGCGCTGCCGCTCGACGTCCCCGGTATCGCCGAGGTTCCGCTCTACCGTGAGGATTTCGTCCTCGCCCTGCCGGCCGGGCACGCCCTCGCCGGCAAGCGGCGGGTGGACCCGAGCGCACTGGCCGACCTGCCGTTGCTGCTTCTCGACGAGGGGCACTGTCTGCGTGACCAGGCGCTGGAGGTGTGTGCGCTTGCCGGGGTCCGGCCCGACCTGGGACAGACGCGCGCGGCGTCGCTGACGACGGCCGTGCACTGCGTCGTCGGCGGGCTCGGGGTGACCCTCATCCCGCAGACCGCGGTCGCCTCGGAGACGGCTTCGGGAGACCTGGCGATCGCCACCTTCGCCTCGCCGCGGCCGGGGCGTCAGATCGGGGTCGTCTTCCGCCGGTCCGCGCGCCACGACGATGCGTATCGAGAGCTCGCGACGATCATCTCGGAGATCGTCGCCGACACCGGCGCGGTCACGCCGGTGTGAGTGATCAGGCCTCCGCGGCCTGGGCGGCGAGCGCCTCCCACTCGTCGACGAGGCTCGAGTCGACCTCGCGGACCATGGTGCCGAGGTCGGCCACGATCTGCTCGATCTCCGGCGTCACCGCACTGGTCGGAACGCCTTGGCGCAGAACCCGATAGCAGTCGGACAGGTAGCGCAGCACCACGCCCTCGCTGCGGGCGAGACCATAGGCGGAGATCAGCTCGGTGAAGGTCATCGCCTTCTCCAGCATCTCGCGCAGCACCGACTTCGGGTTGGGCGGGAACGACGCCACCCAGGGGTGGCCGCGCCGGTAGATCTCGAAGGCTCCGAAGATCTCCTCGAACAGCGGCTGCGGCCAGGTGATGTCCTCCAGCCGCGTCATCCGTTCCTCGTACTCGATGCCGTCGGCCTTCATCTCGGCGATCGCCGCGTCGCGGGCGACCTTGCGCTGGGCGAGCAGCAACGGCCGCGGGTTCTCCAGCGTGGACTCGAGGATCGAGATGACATCGAGGGCGTACGTGGAGGATTTGGGGTCGAGGATCTCGAACGTGGCCATCGCGAACGCCGACAGCGGGTTGGTCAGCGCGAAGTTCTCCGGCATGTCCACGCTGAGGGCGATGTGCCGACCGGTCTCGTCGGGTTCGTCGAGCTGTACGACGATCCCGGCGTCGCGCAGGCCGCGATAGAGCTCGATGGTGTGTTTGATGTGGCGCAGCTGCCGATCGCGCGGTTCGTGGTTGTCCTCGAGGAGGTGCCGGATGGCGGCGAAACAGTCACCGGGCCGGCCGAGTACCTCGAGCAGCATCGCGGTGGTCATCTGGAAATGCGACCGCAGCGGCTCGTCGGGGGCGTCGATCAGCTGGGTGAAGGTCTTCTCGCCCCACGAAACGAAACCCTCGGGAGGCTTGCGGCGCACCAGCTTCCGCAGCTTCTTCGGATCGTCGCCGGCCTTGGCGACGGCGCGGGCGTTCTCCACGTCGTGCTCGGGCGCCTGGGCGACCACATAGCCGACGGTGTCGAAGCCGGCCCGGCCGGCGCGGCCCGCGATCTGATGGAACTCACGCGCCCGCAGGCGCCGGACGCGGCGGCCGTCGTACTTGCTCAACCCGGCGAACAGCACCGTGCGGATCGGCACGTTGATGCCCACGCCGAGGGTGTCGGTACCGGCGATCACCTTCAGAAGTCCTTGCTGCGCAAGACGTTCGACGAGGCGACGGTAGCGGGGGAGCATCCCGGCGTGGTGGACGCCGATGCCTGAACGCAGGAGCTTCGACAGGGTGTTGCCGAAGCCGGTGGAGAACCGGAAGTCGCCGATCGCCTCGGCGATCGCGGCCTTCTCGTCCTTGTCGCAGATCTTCACGCTCAGCAGTGCCTGGGCGCGTTCGACCGCGGCGGCCTGGGTGAAGTGCACGACGTAGATCGGCGCGCGTCCACGGTCGACGAGGTCGGCGATCGTCTCGTGGATCGGGGTCATCGCATAGTCGTGGACGAGCGGCACGGGCCGTTGGGCGCCGGTGACCTCGACCGTGTCCCGCCCGGTGCGGCGCGCGAGGTCGTCGACGAAGAACGAGACGTCGCCGAGTGTCGCCGACATCAGCAGGAACTGCGTGGACGGCAGCTCGATGAGCGGGACCTGCCAGGCCCAGCCGCGGTCGGGTTCGCCGTAGTAGTGGAACTCGTCGGCGACCAGCGTGCCGATGTCGCTGTCACCACCCGCCGCGAGGGCGAGGTTCGCGACGATCTCGGCGGTGGCGCAGACGATCGGCGCATCCGGGTTGACCGACGCGTCGCCGGTCAGCAGGCCGACCTGATCGGCGCCGAACATGCCGCACAGTTCGAAGAACTTCTCGCTCACGAGCGCCTTGATCGGCGCGGTGTAGAAGGCCCGTTCGCCGCGGCAGCGCGCGAAATACAGTGCGCCGGCGGCCACGAGCGACTTCCCCGAACCGGTCGGGGTAGCCAGGATGACGTGGCTGCCGGCGAGCAGCTCGAGCAGGGCCTCTTCCTGGTGTTCGTACAGGTCGAGGCCACGATCGGTCCACCACTGTGTGTACGTGTCGAGCGCCTGGTCCTCGTCGTCGACCGGTACCAGGGCCGTCGGGCTCGCGGTCAGATCGACGATTGCGGTCCCTCGTCTCCGGGCTCGTCGTCCTTCGAGGTCTGCTCGGCTGCCTGCTCGGCGAGGAACCGCTCGAGTTCGGCGCCAAGTTCGTCCCCGCTGGGCAGCGACTCCTCGGCGGCGAGCAGCGACGCGCGCTCCTCGGCGGCCTGGGTGAAGGTGTCGTACTGGGTCTCGAGTGCGGCGACGACCGACTCGATCTCGGAGTTGCCCTCGACCTCGGTGTCGACCTGGGCGCGCACCTTCTCCGCGGCGCTCTCGAGCGCGGCCAGCGGCAGGTCGAGACCGGCCAGCTCGGCGACTGCGGACAGCAGCCGCGCGGAGGCCGCCGGGTAGTTGGTCTGCGCCAGGTAGTGGGGCACGTGGACCGACAGGCCGGAGGCCCGGTAGTCGTGTTCACCCATCCGCAGCTCCAGCAACATCGAGGCGCTCGCGGGCAGCTTCATCGCCGAACCCCAGCGGGGGAGGTCGCCGAGCGCGTCGGGATCGCTGCCGTGCGCGGTGATCGATGGTGGACGCGTGTGCGGCACGGCCATCGGGATCGCGTTGAGCCCGATGACGTCGGTGACGCCCAGCCGATCGGACAGGCGGCGCACCGCGTCGACGAACTGCTCCCACCGCAGATCCGGTTCGGCGCCGGCCAGCAGCAGGAAACCCTTGCCCGAGTTGTCGCGGATCGCGTGCAGGGTCAGGGCCGGCATCTCGACCTCGGTGAAGGTCTCACCGCTGAACGAGATCGTCGGGCGGCGGGAGCGGTAGTCCATCAGCTCGTCGGACGAGAACGTCGCGACCAGTTCCGATTCCAGGCTGTCCCGGAGATGGGCGGCTGCGAGCGCGACGGCGTGGCCGGCGTCGGCGAACCCTTCGAGGGCATGGATCAGAACCGGGCCCGTGCCATCGGCGCGGGTGACCTGCGGAGCGGGAAAGGCGAGTTCGTACAGCGCGTCGTTCCGCGCGGGTTGCTCGTCCACGTCATCCCTCCTTGTACGTGGCGGCCGTGATACAGCACGGCCGGATTCTCGTCATATGTCTCATTGTCTCGCACCTTCGGTCGCGGTTGGCACCGGCGTCCGGCGGAACACCGAATATGTAACGACATCGTCGCGTCAGGGATTCCCTCCTCGGGTGTGTCACCTGCGTGAGCGGACGCCTGCGGTGGCACAGTAGATCGCTGTGACCCCGGCAACCGCTGCACCACCTACGTCCTCCGGACGCCGCCTGCCCGTGCTCGTACTGGCCGCTGCCTGCGCCGTTCTCGCGGGTGGTGTGCTCTCGGCGTGTTCGATCGTGGGAGACGCCGAGCCGGCGGATCCCGACCTCTCGTCGAGGTCGGTGGCGGCGTCGGACTTCCCGGGCGGTCCGGCGAGCCCGATCCCACCCCAGGCGGTGGGCAACGCCCTGGCCGACGTGACCGGTGGTCCGGCGCCGGGGCAGAAGGAGAACACCGAGGTCTCGCCGCCCGAATGCGCACCCGCCCCGGTCTCCGCCGACGGCGCCGTCGCCTTCCTCGGCCCGGGCACCGCGGAACGCTCGACCCTGACCACCGTCGTCGCGCATGTCGACACCCCGCTCACCGACGTCGTGAAGCGTGCCGAGAAGTGTCCGGAACTGACGACGACCACCTTCGGGGCGTCGTCGACGGTCACGACCGAGGTCCTGCCCGCCCCGCCCGCCCGCGACGGTGTCGACACCGCGACCATCCGTCGCACCATCGTCACCGGCGGTGGCACCGCACCGGTCACCACCAGCTCCCTCGCCCTGATCGGCGAGCGCGACGGGGTGCGCGTGTACGCCGAATATCGTTGGCCTGCAGCAGGTCCGGTGCCCGTCGAGGATTCGGCGGCGCTCGACGAGCTGTTCGCAAAGGCGGTCTCCGCCGCCTTCGGCTGACGAGGTCGCGACCTGTGGACGGCCTGCGGCAGTTGTCCACAGGTCATCGCGCACACAGTCGGGATGGCGTTCCGCGGCCGATGCTTCTCCCATGCCCGCCTTCGCGTCCTCCCGACCCGTCCGTGACCCCATCGATCCGACGACGCTGCTGACAGCGATCCCGGCGTTGCTCGGCTTCATCCCGGAGCGTTCGATCATCGTGGTCGCCTTCGCATCCGACCGGGGGATCTCGGCCACCATGCGCCACGATCTCGCCCTCGACGACACCGGCGCACCGACCTCCGAGCTGTCCACCGTGCTCGCGGGCCTCGGGGCGATCACCCACTCCTACGGCGCCGACGAGGTCGTGGCGATCATCGCCGACGACCGCTATCCGGCCGACGATCCCCGATATCGACGGGTACTCGCGATCGCCGACCGCCACTTCGACGCGATCGGGGGTGTCGCCACCGGATTCGCCCTGTCCGCCTTCGATCCCGGCGCGGCATGGTCGGTGATCTGGTGTCCCGACGGACAGGCGTGGTCGGTCGACGTCCTCGACGACCGCGAGGGCGTCATCGACGATCCGCAGACCTGCCCGACCGCCATAGCCGAGGCGGTGAAGTCGGGTCGACGCATCCTGCCGCGCCGGTCGGAGATGCGGGCCATGCTCGAACCCCTTCCCGGCGAGTGCAGCGACGCACGACGCTGCTCGTACTGCGAGGCGTGCCGGGTCGATGTCCCGGCGATGTCCGACCCGGTGTTGCTGAACCTGCTGACAGGGGTGGTCGCCGACGGCGGGGGACCGCTGGACTGCGCGGAGGTCGCCGTGCTGGAACAGGCCATCCGGCGCCCTCCGGTCCGCGACGCCGCACTCGCGCTCGCCGTCACCGACCTACGAGACGACGCCGAGTCGGTCTGGCGGGAACTGACGCGGCGCCTCTCCGGACCGGGACGGGCCGCCGCCGCGACCCTGCTCGCGCACCTGCACTACATCGGCGGGGAAGGGGCGTACGCCGGCGTCGCCCTCGACGTCGCTCTCGAATCCGACGCGGACGCGAAGTTGGCCGGCCTCCTCGACACCGCTCTCCGGGCCGGCGTACGGCCGACGATGCTGTGGGAGATGATCGACGGCTCGTACGGGACAGCCCGGGAACTCGGGGTCCAGATGCCAGAGATCACCCGGCGCGCGGCCGGGTGATCTCTGGAAACCCACTGCGTCAGACGATTACTGCGTCAGACTTTTTCGACGACCTTCTCGACGAAGACCGAATGCGCCATGTCGGCGGAGAGCTCGAGGCCCTCGTGTCCGGGCGTGTTGATCGTGATGGTGCCGGCGACGTTGGTCACCGTCACGCGGGCGTTCGGAACCACACCGGCCTCCCGCAGATGCGAGATGAGACCCACATCCGACTGGGCGTGCTCGGACAGCCGCCGCACGATGACCGCCACGGTGTCGCCCGCGGGCAGATCCGCGATCCGGGTGGCCCCGTCATCGGCCGAGGGCACCTCGACACCGAGCAGATCCAGGCCCGGGATCGGGTTGCCGTACGGCGAGGTCGTCGGGTACTCCAGCACGGCGAGCAGACGGCGCTCGACGTTCTCGCTCATCACGTGCTCCCAGCGGCAGGCCTCCTCGTGGACCTGATCCCAGGGCATGCCGATGACGTCGACCAGGAGTCGCTCGGCCAGGCGGTGCTTGCGCATGACCGCGACAGCCAGCGAACGGCCGCGCTCGGTCAGTTCGAGATGGCGGTCACCGGCGACGCGCAGGAGTCCGTCGCGCTCCATCCGGGCGACGGTCTGGGAGACGGTCGGGCCGCTTTGGTCCAGGCGCTCGGCGATACGTGCCCGCAGCGGCACGATCCCCTCTTCTTCGAGGTCGTAGATCGTCCGCAGATACATCTCGGTGGTGTCAACCAGATCGTTCACTGTGCCCAATCCCTTTCGTCCCCGCCAAGATTACCCTGTTCGCCCACGGTGACAGCCCTCTCACGCGCTCGCGGACCCTGACGACGACCCCGACCGTACCCACATGTGGCCGAACCGACATCGTGCACCCGCCCGCGAGCTGAACCACTAGCCTGAACCTGTGACCGACACTTCCACGACGGCCGTCATCTGGAGCGAGGACTTCCTGTCCTACCGGTGGGCCCACACCCACCCGATGAATCCCGTGAGGCTCGCGCTCACGATGACCCTCGCCCAGAGCCTCGGGGTGCTCGACGACGTCGAGACCGTGCCGCCCCAGGCCATCGACGATGACGCCCTCACCGTGGTGCACACCCGCGACTACATCGACGCCGTCCGTGCCGTCGGTTCCGGGACCGCATCGCTGTCGGGACCGCTGCTCGAGCGACTCTTCGGACTGGGCGATGCCGACAACCCCGTGTTCGCCGGGATGCACGAGGCCGCCCGTCTCCTCGTCGGCGGCACCCTCGCCGCCGCCCAGACCGTCGCGTCCGGTGCCGCGACCCGCGCGGTCAACATCGGCGGCGGCATGCACCACGCGATGAAGGCCCGGGCCGCGGGGTTCTGTATCTACAACGACTGCGCGATCGCGATCCGCTATCTCTTGGACAAGGGCTTCGACCGGATCGCCTACATCGACGTCGACGCCCACCACGGCGACGGTGTCCAGGTGGAGTTCGCGGCGGACCCGCGCGTCATGACGGTCTCGCTGCACCAGCATCCTGCGACGCTGTGGCCGGGGACGGGCTGGCCGACCGAGGTCGGCGACGGCGATGCGCAGGGGAGTGCGGTCAACCTCGCCCTCATGCCCAACACCGAGGATCGCCTGTGGCTGCGGGCTTTCCACGCCGTCGTGCCGTCGCTCGTCGCCGAGTTCAAACCACAGATCATCGTCAGCCAGTGCGGCGCCGACAGTCATCGCGCCGATCCGCTCACGGACCTCTCGCTGACCGTCGAGGGTCAACGTGCGGCGATGATCGCGATGCGTGATCTTGCCGACAAGTACTGTGAGGGACGGTGGATCGCGGTCGGCGGCGGTGGCTACGGCGTCGTCAACGTGGTACCCCGCAGCTGGACCCACCTGCTCGGCGTCGCCCTCGGCCGGGAGATTGACCCCGCCACGACGATCGACGAATCCTGGTGTGCCACAGCCGAACAGATCTCCACCCAGGTGCACTCCGACTATGCGCGGCCGCCGGTCGGGGTGATGGGCGACGGCGGCGACGTCGACTATCAGCCGTGGGACGGCGATGCGGGTCAGGAGCCCTTCGAGGGGGTGAGTGCAACAGCACAGCGACAGACCGATCGCGCAATCCTCGCGACCCGCCGCGCGGTGTACCCTCTGCACGGTCTCGACCCGGAGGATCCCCGTGACTGATCAGGACGTGTCGTCCACCCCAGAGCAAACCCAGACTGCCCCTGAAACACTGGCCGATCAGCCCGAACCTCGTGGCGCTTGGGATTATCCGCGGCATTGGATCGCCGACGTGCTGGCCTCCGACGGCGGGGTCGTGCACCTGCGTCCGATCGTCCCCGACGACGCCGAACGGATCGTCGCCTTCCATTCCAAGCTCTCCGAACGCACCCGCTACATGCGGTACTTCGGTCCGACGCCGACGCTGCCGCCCCGCGAGGTCGCGCGGATGACGACCGTCGACCATCAACAGCGCGTGGCGATCGTGGCGGTGCTCGGCGGCGAGATCATCGCTGTCGGCATCTACGAGGGACTCGCCTTCGACGGCAAGCCGGAATCAGCCGAGGTCGCCTTCGTCGTCGCCGACGAACACCAGGGACGCGGTCTCGGACCGATCCTCCTCGAACACCTCGCCGGCGCCGCGGCCGAGAACGGTTTCACCCGCTTCGAGGCCGAGGTGCTCAGCGAGAACCCGAACATGGTCGCCGTGTTCCGCGACGCCGGCTACCAACTCGCCCGCAGCTTCGACGGCTCGACGGTGCATGTGGAGTTCCTCATCGACCCGACCGAGGCGCTCCTGTCGGTACGCAACGCCCGCGAGAACGCATCGGAGGCCCGCAGCGTCGCGAACCTGCTGCGCCCCACCTCGGTCGCGGTCATCGGCGCCTCGACCGACCCGAACAAGGTCGGCAATGCGCTGCTGGCCAACATCATCGCCGGCGGATTCACCGGCCCGGTCTTCCCGGTGAACGGACCGGCCCGCGTCGAGGAGGAGCCCGGTCGCGACGCCCAGCGACTCGGCCGCACGACGACGACCTCGAACCGGAAGCGGACCCGCGAACGCCCGCCGTCGGTCCGCGGTATCCGCGCCTACGAGACGGTCCGTGACATCCCGGACCCGGTGGACCTCGCGGTGGTCGCGGTCCCGGCGTCCCGGGTCGACGACGTCCTCGACGACTGTCTGGTGAAGGGTGTGCGGACGCTGGTCATCGTGTCGGCCGGTTTCGGTGACTCCGGCGAGGAGGAGGGCCTGGAGAACGAGCGTCGCCTCGTCGCACAGGTCCGGGAACACGGCATGCGGCTCGTCGGCCCGAACGCACTGGGCGTGGCCAACAACGATGCCGGGATAGCGCTCAACGCGACACTTGCGCCGCGGATCCCGGCGGCCGGCCGGGTGGGCTTCTTCTGCCAGTCCGGTGCGCTGGGCATCGCGATCCTCGACACCGCGGCGCGGCGACAGATCGGGTTGTCGACCTTCGTCTCCGCGGGCAACCGCGCCGACGTCTCGGGCAACGACCTGCTGCAGTACTGGGACAGCGACTCCTCGACCGACGTGATCCTGCTCTACCTCGAGAGTTTCGGTAACCCGCGCAAGTTCTCCCGCATCTCGCGGCGGGTGTCGCGGGCCAAACCGATCGTCGCGGTGAAGTCGGGCGCGGGGGCCATGAGCCCGGTCCGGGCGGCCCGGTCGACGGCCAACTTCGACGACCAGATCGCGCGCATGATGCTCGAACAGGCCGGTGTCATCCAGGTCGAGACGATCCCCGAACTGTTCGACTGCGCGGCACTGTTCGCCTACCAGCCGCTACCGCGCGGACCGAGGGTACGGATCATCGGCAACTCGTCGGTGTTGGGCAGCCTCGCCGCCGACCAGGCACGGACCGGTGGCCTCGAGGTGGTCGACAACATCGACCTCGGTGCGGGAGCGTCGGAGGAACTGTTCGAAGACGCCGTCTCCGCGGCCATGACCGACACCGGCGTGGACGCGATCATCGTCGTCTTCGTGCCGCCGGTGGCCGTGGACGCCGACTGGCACGCCCGCGCGCTCATGGCGGCGGCCAACACGCCGGGTGCGGACGGCGAGAAGCCGATCGTCACGACGTTCCTCGCCGTCGACGGCATCCCCCCGGGTCTCACGAGGCCCGGGCCGAACGGGATGCCCGAACGCGGGTCCATCCCGTCGTATGCCAGCCCGGAGCGCGCCGCGGCGTCGTTGGCCCGTGCCTGGCAGTACGCGAAGTGGAGGTTGCGGCCGGAGTCGGTGGTCCATCGTGCCGAGGGCACCGACCCCGAGGCGGCCCGCATGTACGTGCGCGAGGCGATGGACACGAACGGCCGGTCGTCGGACCGGCTCCTCGACCAGGTGGACTCGGCGAAACTGCTGCGCTGGTACGGAATCTCGGTCGTCCCGTTCCGCGAGGTCAGGACGATGCACGAGGCGTCGGCGGCGGCGCGCGAACTCGGCTTCCCGGTGGCGGTGAAGGCCACCTCGCCCAAATGGCGGGGTCGACTCGACCGCGAGGGCGCCCGGCTCGACCTGCCCGACGCGACCGCGGTCGTCAACGCGTTCGCCGAGCTGAGCGAACTCACCGGCGACCACGTTCTGCACGTGCAGAAGATGGCCCCGAAGGGCGTGGGCACGGTCATCCGTGTCCGCGACGACCAGTCGTTCGGGTCGGTGATCTCGTTCGGGTTGTCGGGGCGGACCTTCGACCTGCTCGGCGACCATGGCTACCGGGCGGTCCCGCTCACCGAACTCGACGCCCGTGAGCTGATCGACGAGCCGCGCTCGGCGCCGCTCCTCTCCGGCTATCGGGGTGAGGAACCGGCCGACAAGGAGGCGCTCGTCGACCTGTTGCTACGGATCTCCACACTCGTCGACGACATCCCCGAGGTGCGCGAGGTGCTCTGCGATCCGATCCTGGTGTCGGTCGACGGCGCCGCGGTGCTCAACGCCCAGATACGAGTCGGCCCGGTGCCCGACAGGCGGGACACCGGACCGAGACGATTGAGCTAGGGGACCGTTCAGCTAGGGGACCACGGAGCCAGGAGGCCGGGTACGTCAGCTGGCGTAGGCGCGCAGACGCTCGGCACGATCGCCGGCGCGCAGCTTGCCCATGACCTCGCGCTCGATCTGACGCACGCGTTCGCGCGACAGTCCGAACATGCGGCCGATCTGGTCGAGGGTGCGCGGCTGGCCGTCGTCGAGGCCGTAGCGCATCCGGATGACCTGCTGCTCGCGCTCGTCGAGAGTCGCGAGAACCGCGCGGATGTCGGAGTGCAGCAGACCGGCGATGACGGCGTTCTCGGCGGAGGTGGCCTCGGCGTCCTCGATGAAGTCGCCGAGCGGTGCCTCCTCGTCGCTGCCGACCGGCATGTCGAGGCTCACCGGGTCGCGGCTGTGGTCGAGCAGATCGGCGATCTTCTCGGCCGGGATGCCCGACTCGTTGGCCAGTTCCTCGTCGGTGGCCTCGCGGCCGAGCTGCTGGTGGAGCTCACGCTTGATGCGGGCGAGCTTGTTCACCTGCTCGACGAGGTGGACGGGGAGCCGGATCGTGCGGCTCTGATCGGCCATGCCGCGGGTGATGGCCTGACGAATCCACCACGTGGCGTACGTCGAGAACTTGAAGCCCTTGGCGTAGTCGAACTTCTCCATGGCGCGGATCAGACCCAGATTGCCTTCCTGGATGAGGTCCAGGAGCGGCATGCCGCGGCCGGTGTAGCGCTTGGCCAGCGAGACGACGAGGCGGAGGTTCGCCTCGAGCAGGTGGGCGCGTGCGGCCTCACCCTCGCGGACGATGGTCGCCAGGTCCCGCTTCTTGGTGGCCGAGAGGCGCTTCTTGGTAGCCAGGACGTGCTTGGCGTAGAGGCCGGCCTCGATCTGCTTGGCGAGTTCGACCTCCTGCTCTGCGTTGAGGAGAGCGGTGCGTCCGATCCCGTTGAGGTAGACGCGGACGAGGTCCGCGGCCGGCGACTGGGCGTCGAGATCCTGCTCCGTCATCGCCGGGCGGGTGCCCGGGGCAGCGGGATCGGCGAAACCTGTGGTCGGGGTCGAACGTGCAACTGTCGAGCGTGACATGCGGCCTCCTGACTTGAATGCGTTCACTGGGTCCAACGTCCATGTGATGGCGATAGTTCCCGAAAGTGATTCGGCGCAAACCCGAAGGAGGCTTGGTGACCTGCGAAGACTTTCGCCGATTCGCAGGGACGGCTGAGAAGTTGCTGAGATGTCGAACGCGGGGGAACCCGCGGCGGCCGCGGCAGCGGTCGTCGGGGTCGACGGTGGCTCAGTCGTCGGGGTCTACGACATGCCCGTCGACGGTGCGGTGAGGGAGCTGCTGTTCGGTGCGCGAGAGGGCGGGCGGGCCGACGACGTGATCGTCGGCGCCGTACTTGTAGTGCGGGACCTCGCCGCGCTTGCGGGGCGGGCGGTCGTTGGCGATCAGCACGGCCATCCACGGCAGCGGGATGGAGATGGCGACGATGGCCAGGGCGAGGAGTCCGGAGCCGGTGATCGAGTAGGCGATGCCGGCGACGATCAGCGCGGGGACGCGGAACGCCATCATGATCAGGTACTTGCGGACCCGGGCCTTCTGCTGGGCCTCGAGCGAGTCCTGGGCGTCGGTGATCAGGAAGGTCTCGGCGGAGACGGCCGGATGCACCGACCTTCCGAATCGTCTCGACTCCTCGTGGGGGTCGTGCGGCTCACGGCCGGTCGCGCCCATGGAATCCCTTTGTTCGAACACCCTCTCCACTGTCCCACTTTCGGTTGCTCATTGCACTGACGGATTCCGGGCACCTGTGCTCGCGGTTCCCCGGTGACGCACAATAGAGCAATGGCAACTGAAACCATCGAACGCCCCGATCTCGACGAGTGGACCGACACCGAGACCGACGAGAGGTCCGACGCCGACGCCACCGACGGCAGTGACGACGACCGGCCCAAGTTCTTCCACTACGTCAAAAAGGACAAGATCGCGGAGAGTGCCGTGATGGGCAGCCACGTGGTCGCGCTCTGCGGCGAGACCTTCCCGGTGACCCGGGCGGCCAAGCCGGGTTCGCCGGTGTGCCCCAAGTGCAAGAAGATCTACGCCAAGCTGCGCAAGTAGCGAGGGGTCGCCGGGGCCGGTCAGTCGCCCCCGCGGTCGCGCGTGGGGCGTCGGATCGGTCCCGACGACAACCGGTCGGGAATCGTCTTGAGCTGACCGGTGAGGTCGGAGGTCTGCGAGTTGACCCAGTGCCGGACCTGGGTCGTCGTGGACGCCTTGGCCGGCCAGAACTGTTGCACGGCGGCGTTGAACTCGGCTCCGATGACGATGCCGAAGCCGAGCGAGAAGGTGAACAGCAGGAAGGCGATCGGTGTCGCCAGCGCCCCGTAGGACACACCCGCCTCGGTGATCTTGGTCAGGTAGATCCGCAGCACGTAGCTCGCAACCCAGAAGAACACGCCCGCGACGATCGCGCCGCCGATGAGCCGGTGCCACGGCAGCGGATTGGGCAGCGCCAGGTGGTAGAGCGTGGTGAGCACGAACAGCAGCAGCACGGCGACGAACGGGAAGTAGCCGTAGTCGATGAGTGTCGTCACGAACGACCCCCACGACTCCGGGACGATCGCCCGCAGGTAGTTCGGTCCGAGTGCCACCAGCGGCAGCAGGAACACCGCGACGAACAAGAACCCGACGTAGAGGAACAGCGCGAAGAACCGCTGCCATACCGGATTCCGCACCTCGTGCTGGTCATGGGCCTTGGCGATGGAGGCGATGAAGCACGACATCGCCGACGAGCCTGCCCACAGCGACAGGATGAAGCCGACCGACATGAGTCCGATGCGGCCCCGCCCCAGGACGCTGTCCACGGTCGGGGTGATCAGATCGTCGACCACCGTCTCGGTGAAGGTGCGCTGCGCGAACTCGATGATGCGGTCGTAGACGATGTCGACGGTGCCGGGTCCGAACCAGCCCGCGACGTAACCGACCGAACCGAGCAGCCCGAGCAGCAACGGGGGCAGGGACAGTGCCTGCCAGAACGCGGCCTGCGCTGCCCAGCCGATGATCCCGTCGTCCCAGGACTTCACGATCGTCCGCCACACCACCCGGTGCATGTTGGGCAGTACCGGGGGGCCGGGTTCGTTTTCCGCGTCGTCCGAGTCTGAAGCCTCCTTCGTGCCGTTCGCCGGGACGGGTTCGTCGACGCCCTCGGGCTTCTTCACGACCGCGACATCACGGGAGGCGGGTGCGGTGGCACCGGGAACGTCGGTGTCGCCGGCGAGCGGGGCCGGCCGGCGCGGCGTCCGGGTCGAGGTGTCGAGCGGAGCGGTCACCGCGCTCGACGGATTCGGGCGCACGGCAACAACCGGCGACGTCGCGTCGTCGGTCAGTGGCACCGGGTTCCTCTTTCGCGTTGTGATGAGTTCAATATCCCCGATCGAAGGCCGCAAAGGGTACCCGGGTCACCAGGCGCGTCGTTCGGAGTGACCACACGGCGATGTCCACGCCGGTGTCGCCGAGCCGCGACGAGGGGGTGTCGCGATGCGGGCGTGGGGGCGGCCCGGCGGTACGATTGCCGGGTCCCCTTCGGCGCGGGTCCTCCCAACGCGAGGGGTCATTTCATGCCCGGTAGGGAATCCGTACGCCGTCAGGAGCAACACACACGTGACGTCCGCCGAACCCTCCACCAGCACCACCAACACCTCTGGAACCGCCGCTCCCAACCTCGGATCGCTCCGAGCCTGGCAGCGCCGCGCGCTGACCAAGTACCTCACGCGCAAGCCGAAGGACTTCCTCGCGGTCGCGACGCCCGGCGCAGGCAAGACGACGTTCGGCCTGCGTGTCGCCCGCGAACTGCTCGACGATCGCACCGTCGAGCAGATCACCGTCGTGGCGCCCACCGAACACCTCAAGCACCAGTGGGCGGAGGCCGCGGCGCGCGTGGGCATCGCCCTGGACTCGCACTTCTCCAACTCGACCGGTCAGACCAGCTCCGACTACAACGGAGTCGTCCTCACCTACGCGCAGGTCGCCGCGCACCCCACCAAACACCGCGTCCGCACCGAGAACCGCCGGACCCTGGTCATCCTCGACGAGATCCATCACGGCGGTGACGCGAAGTCGTGGGGTGACGCGATCCGCGAGGCCTTCGACGACGCCGAACGCCGCCTGCTGCTCACCGGTACGCCGTTCCGCTCCGACGACTCGCCGATCCCGTTCGTCGTCTACGAGGCCGAGGCCGGCGGACACCAGCGTTCCAAGGCCGATCACACCTACGGTTACGCCGACGCGCTGAAGGACGGCGTCGTCCGACCCGTGGTGTTCCTGGCGTACTCCGGCGAGGCGAGCTGGCGGACCAGCGCCGGCGAGGAGTTCACCGCGCGGCTCGGTGAGCCGCTGTCGGCCGAACACACCGCCCGCGCCTGGCGGACCGCCCTCGACCCGCACGGCGACTGGATTCCCGCGGTCCTCACCGCGGCGCACACCCGCCTCGGCCAGCTGCGTGCGAGCGGGATGCCCGATGCCGGCGGCCTGGTCATCGCGACCGACCAGTCGACCGCCCGCGACTACGCCGAACTGCTCACCGCCATCACCGGCAAGCAGCCGACCCTGGTCCTCTCCGACGACCCCAAGTCCTCGTCACGGATCGCCGAGTTCTCCGCGTCGAAAGACGAGTGGATGATCGCGGTGCGCATGGTGTCCGAGGGCGTCGACGTGCCGCGGCTCGCGGTCGGTGTCTACGCCACCAGCTCGTCGACCCCGCTGTTCTTCGCGCAGGCGATCGGTCGCTTCGTGCGGTCGCGGCGCCCCGGCGAGACCGCCAGCGTGTTCCTGCCGTCGGTCCCCGTGCTCCTCGACCTCGCCAGCCAGATGGAGGCCCAGCGCGACCACGTCCTCGGCAAGCCGCATCGCGAGAGCGACGGCCTCGACGACCAGCTGCTCATCGACGCGAACAAGCAGAAGGACGAACCGGGGGAGGACGAGCCGGCATTCCAGTCGTTGCACGCCGACGCCGAACTCGACCAGGTCATCTTCGACGGCGCGTCGTTCGGCACTGCGACCTTCGCCGGGAGCGACGAGGAATCCGATTACCTCGGCCTGCCGGGGCTGCTCGATGCCGATCAGGTGCGTGCCCTGCTGCAGAAGCGCCAGGCCGAGCAGGTCGTCGCCCGGTCCACCCCGGCCGAGCCCAAGTCCGAAACCCCGGATCCCGGGCGTGCCCCCGGCACCACCGGGGAGAACCTGCACGCGTTGCGCAAGGAACTCAACACCCTGGTCGCCATGCATCATCACCGCACCGGAAAGCCCCACGGCATGGTGCACAACGAGCTCCGGACCCGCCTGGGTGGTCCGCCCACGGCGATGGCCACCGCCGAGCAGCTGAAGGAACGCATCGCCGCACTGCGGACGTGGCGCTGAGCGCCGAACCCGGACACGAGAGAACCCGGCCGGATGATCCGGCCGGGTTCTTTCGTCGTCTGTGGCTCGCCCGTCAGGCCATGACGAGTGTCAGACCAGCTCGCCCTCGGCTTCGACCACGGTGGCGCTGAGCTCCACCAGTCGGGCTTCGTGCTCGTTGAAGTGATGACGGCAGAAGAGAAGCTCGCCGCCCTTGGGCAGGACGGCTCGTACCTTGGCTGCGGCGCCGCAACGATCACAGCGATCGGCGGCGGTGAGCGGTAGGTAGATCGGGGCTGTGGTGGTGGCGATGTCAGTCATGGTTCCTCCGTCCCGGTCCGGCGCCGGTGTCCGGACGCCTTCCCTTCGAGCCGACACATCCGGGCGATGCGTCAACCTCACTCTGTCAGACGCTCGGCGGCTTCGTATTGTTCCGGCAGGTGCTATCGGTGTGTCGTCACTCACCGTTTACCTTCGGCAACAATCCGACAACGTCTCCCGAAATCAGCCATCCGGGGTCGGCGGCTGATCAGCGGACGCGTCTGACTCCACGGTACCGACGACACCGCGACCGGGCCGACCGAGAACCCGTGGCGTGGACAACACTTGACGGAACTCGGGTGCATCGGGCTTCATGTGCGGATGGCAGCACCCGGATCTCCCGTTCTGACCCATGTCATCCCGGCCTCGGACTGGGCCGAGGCGCGCCATGGGACACACGTGCGGCCGCCGTCGCTCGACGAGGTCGGGTTCGTGCATCTGTCGACCCCGCAACAGGTCCACCTGCCGGCCAACCGGCTGTTCGTCGGGCGTCATGACATCCTGCTCCTCATCCTCGACCCGGCCCGCCTCGGTGCCGAGGTGCGCTGGGAGCCGGGAGTGCCGACCGACCCCGAATCGATCCTCTTCCCGCACCTGTACGGGCCTCTGCCCGTCGACGCGGTCGTCGACGTCCGAGAGCTACGACCAGGCCCCGACAACGCCTTCGCCCCCGTCGCCGGGTGACGGCAACGGGGGCGAAGGGGCGTGCGTGTGACTAGTCCAGGTAGTCGCGGAGAACCTGCGACCGCGACGGGTGGCGCAGCTTCGACATCGTCTTGGACTCGATCTGGCGGATGCGCTCACGCGTGACGCCGTAGACCTGACCGATCTCGTCGAGCGTGCGGGGCTGGCCGTCGGTGAGACCGAAGCGCAGACGCACGACGCCCGCCTCGCGCTCGGACAGCGTCTCGAGAACCGACTGCAGCTGATCCTGCAGGAGGGTGAAGCTCACCGCGTCGACCGCGACGACCGCCTCGGAGTCCTCGATGAAGTCACCGAGCTGGCTGTCGCCCTCGTCGCCGATGGTCTGGTCGAGCGAGATGGGCTCCCGGGCGTACTGCTGGATCTCCAGCACCTTCTCCGGGGTGATGTCCATCTCCTTGGCGAGTTCCTCGGGAGTCGGCTCGCGGCCGAGGTCCTGGAGGAGCTCACGCTGGATACGGCCCAGCTTGTTGATGACCTCGACCATGTGCACCGGGATACGGATGGTGCGGGCCTGGTCGGCCATCGCGCGGGTGATCGCCTGGCGAATCCACCACGTGGCGTAGGTCGAGAACTTGTAACCCTTTGTGTAGTCGAACTTCTCGACCGCGCGGATCAGACCGAGGTTGCCCTCCTGGATGAGATCCAGGAACGCCATGCCGCGGCCGGTGTAGCGCTTGGCGAGGGAGACGACCAGACGGAGGTTGGCCTCGAGGAGATGGTTCTTCGCACGGTTGCCGTCGCGGGAGATCCAGTTCAGGTCGCGCTTCTGCGCGGTGCTGATCTTCTCGCCCGAGGCCATCATGCGACGAAGACGCTCGGTGGCGAACAGGCCGGCCTCGATGCGCTTGGCGAGCTCGACCTCTTCCTCGGCGTTGAGGAGGGCGACCTTGCCGATCTGCTTGAGGTAGGCGCGGACGCTGTCGGCCGAAGCGGTGAGCTCGGCGTCCTTGCGGGCCTGGCGGAGGGCCTCGGACTCTTCTTCGTCCCAGACGAAGTCGCCGGACTTGGCGGCGGCGTCGGTCTTGGTCGACTCCTTTGCCGCGCCCTTGGCGCCGGCAGGCGCCGCCTCGGCCTCCTCGGAGTCGTCCTCGTCGTCGGAGTCCTCGGAGTCGTCCTCGTCGTCGACCTCGATGTCGTCGATCTCCACGTCCTCGAGTTCGCCGTCGGCGACGTCGATGTCGTCGATCGAGTTCGGGTCCTCGGGCTCGGCGTCGGTGTCGCCGACACCCTCGGCGGAGCTGGCCTTCTTGGCTGCCTTCTTGGGGGCTGCCTTCTTGGTGGCCTTCTTCGCTGCTGCCTTCTTGGCGGGCGCCTTCTTGGCCGCGGTCTTCTTCGCAGCCTTCTTGGCGGTCCGCTTGGCCGGGGTTTCGGTCGAGGCGCTGGTCGACTGGGTTTCGTCGGCCTCGGCGTCCCCCTGGCGGGTCTTGATGGCTGCCACGTACAACCTTTCGAACTTCTCTTCTGCGGAGTCTTTGTCGGGTCTTGTGAGACGTGACACGGCAGCACGAGCCACCGTGGACAAGGGCTTGGTTTCTCGGTTCAGATGACCGGTGACGACCATTGTAACGACATCGGCTCACCCGATGTGACAAAGCCCTGGTCAATCCAGGCGCGGTCTAGGTTTTGATGCCCTGTGAGACCGCCATCGCCGCGCCGACGATACCGGCGGTGTTCTGCAGCGTGGCGGGCACGACCGGGGTCTTGTTGGTGAGCAGCGGAATCCACTTGTCGGCCTTGCGGCTGATGCCGCCGCCGGCGATGAACAGCTTGGGCCAGAACAGTGCCTCATAGGCCTTGAGGACGTCGGACACCTTCTCGGTCCATTTCTCGTAGGACCAGTCCTTGTCCTCCTTGACCCGTGAGGACGCCTGATGTTCGGCCTCCTTCTTGCCGACCTGCATGTGACCCAGCTCGGTGTTGGGCACGAGGTTGCCGTTGATGAGGATCGCCGAGCCGATGCCGGTGCCGAACGTCAGCAACATCACCACGCCGTCCACGCCCTTGCCCGCGCCGTAGGCGTCCTCGGCCATCCCGGCCGCGTCGGCGTCGTTGAGCACCGAGACCGCGCGACCCCCCAGGTGGCGGCTGAACAGCTCGTAGACGTCGGTGCCGATCCACGCCTTGTCGATGTTCGCGGCGGTCCGCATGATGCCCTCGGTGACCACACCGGGGAGGGTGATGCCGACCGGACCGGCCCAGTCGAAATGGGCGACGACCTCGGCGACCGCCGCCGCCACCGCCTCCGGGGTGGCCGGCTGCGGGGTGAGCACCTTGAATCGATCGCCGACGAGTTCACCGGTGTCGAGATCGACGATGCCGCCCTTGATCCCGGAGCCGCCGACGTCGACGCCGAACCCCAGATTCGTCGGGGTCGGCGAGCTGTCGGTGGCGGGCGTGTCGGTCATGGCGGACTTTCCTTCCGGGCCGGCGGTGATCGACATCAGGCTATCGGCGCCCGCCGTCGGCCGCGCGGCATCCCTCCAGAAGTGTTGCTTCACCTCACCGCCTGAGCGGTCGCGGTCGCCGATGTGCTGACATGGAAGACGTGGATCAGACAATTCCGGTGGACGAACTGGCCGCCATCGCGGTGGACGTGGCGCAGGAGGCGGCCGCCCACGTGCGACGCCGCCGACCCGAATTGTTCGGTGGGACACCGCAGTCGACGGTGGACGGGGCATCGGCGAATCCCGTCTCGACCGCCTCGACGGTCAACCCGGTGTCGACCAAGTCGACGGAAACCGATCCGGTCACCGTCGCCGACACCGAGACCGAACGCCTGATCCGGCAGCTCCTGCACGAGGCGCGGCCCGCCGACGAGGTCCTGGGGGAGGAGCATGGCGGTAGTCGCGCCGTCCCGTCCGGTGTGCGCTGGGTGGTCGACCCCATCGACGGCACGGTCAACTTCATGTACGGCGTCCCCGCCTACGCGGTGTCGCTGGCGGCGCAGGTCGACGGCCGCTCGGTCGCGGGGGTCGTCGTCGACGTGGCGCGTGGGGTCGTCTACGGCGCCACCCTGGGCGGCGGTGCCTGGGTCGCCGACGGTGACGGCCCTCGTGTGCCCTTGCGCTGCAATCCTGTCGACCGTGCGGAACTCGCGCTCGTGGCAACGGGTTTCGGTTACGCCGCCGACCGTCGGCGCGCTCAGGGTCGGATCGTCGCGGAGTTGCTCCCGAAGGTGCGTGACATCCGACGGATCGGTGCCGCGGCCCTCGACCTGTGCATGGTGGCCTCCGGCGCGGTCGACGCCCATTACGAACACGGCCTGAGTCCCTGGGACTGGGCGGCGGGCGGACTCATCGCCGCCGAGGCGGGTGCGGTCGTGGTGACCCCGCCGCCGGACTCGCGGGCAGACGAGGGGCACATCACCGTGGCCGTCGCACCGGGTATCGCCGACGAGTTCCTCGGACTGCTCGACGAACTCGGGGCGCGGGAACCGTTGGTCTAGAAGGCGCTCAGCACGGAGCCGAGTGGACCGCCTTCACCAGGGCGGGATCGGCGCCGGTCTCGGGGTTGGTCGGGTCGGCCGACCGCAGCGCTTCGAGCGCCGCCTGCGCGTCCTGGGAGAGCTCACCACCCGAGTGGTAGGTGCCCAGTGCCACGTCGACCGCGGTGCCCCGTCGTCCGTCGTCGACGAGTTGCGCGCACGGGAACGCCAGCCAGGTCGCCGCGGCGGAGGCGCGGCCCGCGGGGCCGAACCGGATCTGCGCGACGCAGTTGAGATCCCGGTTGACGTAGACGGGATCATCGGCGAACGGGGTGTCGGCGGCCGGGGTGAAGCCCTGGGCGGCGAGGTCCTCGGACACCGACCGGGCCGCGCCCCGTTCCTCGGACGCGTTGAGGACGCGGACCTGGAAGGTCGACAGCGCGGCGGGCGCGACCTCCAGCATCTCGTCGCGTGGGACCGGGGAGAGGACCGGCGGCTCCGCCGGCTCCGGTGCACCGGCTTCGGTCGCGGTTGCCGGGGACGGCTGATTGCAGGCGGTGGGGACCGATTCGCTGTCGTCACTGCCGAGCACGACCGCCCAGACGATCACGCCGAGGACCAGAAGGACCACCACCGTGATGATCGCCGGCGCATACCGGCGGCGTGGGTACGGGCGGCCCTGTTCGTCGGTCGGGTAGCCGGTCGTAATCTTCGAGACCACCGTGGAACGACTCCTCACTGGGCGAACTTCGCGAGCGGTTGTACTTCACCGGGAACGACGCCCCGCGCGATCTCCGCAACACTCTAGAGGGTCGACCGCGCCGCGGCCGCGAGCCTCGCCGCCGGTGCCGTGTCGTGACCCTGCGCACGGGTCCGACCTGCGTCAAACGCCAGATTTCGGACAAGTTCGCGTTGCCACATTGACGGTTGACTGGACGTGGTCTATTCTTCGGGCGCCCGCGCTTCCAGACTCGGGGTGCAGCCGAAATCGAACCGTGACCGAAGTCACACAATACGACGGATTCTCGGGAACGAATTGAGCTCGAGCCGGTGTTGTAGTGACCCCACCGGCTAGACAATCCCGGCGGAGTCGTGCGCACCACCCCTGGGTGACGGCCACAAGCCGGAACCGAGAGCGCCCCCTCACACTCTCAACAAGTAAGGCACACAATGGCTACTGATTACGACGCGCCACGACGCACCGAGGCCGAGGACCTCAACGAAGACTCGCTCGAGGAGCTGAAGGCCCGTCGGAGCGAGGCGCAGTCCGCAGCCGTCGACGTCGACGAGACCGAGACCGCAGAGTCCTTCGAACTGCCCGGTGCCGACCTCTCCGGTGAAGAACTGTCGGTCCGGGTCATCCCGAAGCAGGCCGACGAATTCACTTGTACCAGCTGCTTTCTCGTCTACCACCGCAGCCGGCTGGCCGAGGAGAACGGCAACTCGCTGATCTGCGTCGACTGCGCATGATCCCCGCGGGTCTCCCGCGGATGCGCACGACGATTCCCTGACGTTCGGATCACCGACGGGCAGGGCCTGACGAAGAAGGGGCCGCGCCATCAGGCGCGGCCCCTTCGTCTGTCTCGGTGGTGTCCCCGGTGCCGTCAGGCGGTCGCCGTCGGGCGGTCCGCTGCGGCGTCCGGGATGTCGAGAGCCGCCAGCAGCTCGGCCGGTCGTCGGGTGGACACCAGCCAGTAGGGGGTCGGGTCGTCGGGATCGTCGAGGACGATGAGGACCATGGTCTTCACCCAGAAGCGGTGCACCAGGTACGCGGCGGGGTCGAGCTGACGGCCGAGCGCGGCGCTCTTGGCCGTCGCCGGGATCGACGCACCGCGGGCGACGACGGACCGCGGCAGCAGCGCGCGATGCGCCTGCAGTTCGCGCTCGGCGGTCACCCGGACGCGGGTGCGGCTCATCGACCACAGCACCAGGACACAGAGGATCGCGGTGACGACGTAACCGATCACGCTCCACCGGCTGCCGTGGGCGGACAACTGGATCTCGTAGCCCACCACGCCGGTCAGGACGGCCGCGGCCGGCCACCACCACCACGGCACGTGCAGACGCTCGTCGAAGAGGTCCGCGGATCCGGAGTCGCGGCGCGTCGCCGGAGTCCCCGACGTGCCGCCGGTGTTGTCAGGCGATTGAGGTGCGGTCACGTTGACCAGCGTAGTCTGCGTGCGTGACCCCAGATCTCCCCCCTCTGCCGCCCATCGCGGTACGTCGCCTCGATCCCGATCTGCCGTTGCCCACCCGAGCTCATCCCGGGGATGCGGGCGTGGACCTGTGCTCGACGATCGACCTGGAACTGCCCGCGGGGCGCCGTCAGCTGGTCGGCACCGGGATCGCCATCGCGCTGCCGTTCGGCACCGTGGGCCTGATCCATCCGCGTTCGGGCCTGGCCGCCCGCGCCGGACTTTCCATCGTCAACACGCCCGGCACGATCGACGCGGGATACCGCGGCGAGATCAAGGTCTGCCTGATCAATCTCGACCCCGAGCAGCCCATCACCATCTCGCGCGGTGACCGGATCGCTCAGCTGATCGTGCAGCGCGTCGAACTGCCCGAGTTCGTCGAGGTCGACGAACTCGACGACACCAGCCGCGGCGACGGCGGATACGGGTCGAGCGGCGGCCACGCCGTCCTGGGCTGAGCACGACACGCCGGGCGTCGTCTGCCCCCGCGTCGATTAACCTTCAACACGAATGCGGATCAACGAGGAGTAGGCGATGACGAATAACGGTTCGGACGAACTGCGGGTCGGACAAGCACTGGGCCCCTACGACATCGACGCCCTCGCGACGGAGATCAGCGAGCTGGAGAACTCCCACCTCGACCTCGGCTCGGTGCTCGTGCCGGTGGTCGAGGGCGGGCAGGTGACCGTCGAGATGTCGGAGACCCACCAGCCCCAGAACGTCTACCTGGTCACCCCGATCGGTCGGATCTCGGTGAGTGCCTTCGCGGCACCCAAGTCGCCGGGAATGTGGCGCGAGGTGGTCCGCGAACTGGCCGAGTCACTGCGCGACGGTGGCGCCGCCACCAGCATCGAGGACGGTCACTGGGGCCGCGAGGTCGTGGCCGAGGTCGAGGGCGGGACGCACCGCTTCATCGGCGTCGACGGCCCCCGCTGGCTCGTGCGCTGTGTCGGCAGTGGGCCGTCGGATAGCGCCGAGGACCTTGCACGCCTGAGCCGCGCCGTGCTGGCCGAGACCGTCGTACGTCGCGGGTCCGAGCCGCACCCGCCACGCGAACCCCTTCCGATCGTGCTGCCGCCGGTGCTCGCCGACCAGGTCGCCGCGGCCCAACAACAGATCTTCGCCGAATCGGAGGCAGGGGCACAGGACGAGGCGCCCACCCCCGAGGTTCCGGCCGCCGACGAACCGGAAGGGGTCGCCGGGGGAGCGCTGGACCAGGTGGCACACGCCACCGTCTACGGCGAGAACTCCTACACCGAGGCTCCGGCCGAAGGCGCCACGTACGACGACCCGTCGGTCGCCGCCGACCCGGACCCCGAGGACGACGCGCCGCCGCCGTCGTCGGGCTCGGCGATGCAGCGCTTCTTCCGTCGTCGCTGACCCGGCAGCGGCGGGGCTACCGCCTCGACAGTCGTGTGTACGCGTCGAGGCAGCTCTCGCCGAGCAGACCGGGGTCACGGCCCCATCTCTCGAGGGTGACCTCGACCAGCGCCGACCGCGGAGCCGCTTCGTGCCACACGCGGGCGACGGCGATGGGGTGGATCGGGTCGTCGGGTGCCGCGACGAGTGCCAGTGGCACCGCGAGGTCGGCGATCTGAGCAGGTGTCGGGGCGCAGTAGCGCGCCGCGTCACGCAGCTGGCAGATGACCTCGGGATACAGCCTCCGCCAGGAGCGGGAGAGCTCCTCGGCCAGCCAGTCCGGGCTGCTCGCCGCCATCTCGGCGACCGTCGTCTCCAGTCCGTCCCGTTCCATCGCGTCGGCGGTGGCCCGCGCGCCGGCCGCGGCGACCGCGGAGTCGGCGTCCCCACTCCAGGCCGGCAGCGCCGCGAACACTCCGGCACAGCGTCCGCCGGTGTCGGCGAGAGCCCACTCGAGGGCTATCGCGGCGCCGATCGACACCCCGCCGACCAGAACCCGGTCGTGTTCGGCCGCCGCGCGCTCGATGCCCCGACGGTGTCCGTCGATCAGGTCCGACGTCGGCTCGAGCGCCACCAGTTCCACGCCGAGCGTCGCGGCCGCGTGACCGAAGGCACGTGTGACGTGGTCGGCATCCGAGCCGGTCCCGGGAATCACCACCAGTGCGGTGGCCGTTCGTGTTTGCGGACTGTCCACGACGGGCATCAATTGTTCATCCGGATGCGGGGCACCCAGAGATCATCCCTTAGGGTGTCCCGGGACCGCGGTGCGCCCCGGTCATCCACGTTGTCACCGGCGGGTGCCGGGTCTACGCTGGCGGACAGCCACCGATCATTCGTTCGGTGGCCACGGACGCTGCGGCGGAAGCCCCGGTGCCCGGCTGAAATCCATTGGGAGGTTGGGATGCCCACAGCTGGTTATCTCAAGCGACTGACCCGCCGACTCACCGAAGACCTCGGTGACGTCGACGCGGAGCGAATCGCCGAGGAGTCGAAGGCGACGGGCGCACAACGCGCGTCGGACTGCACCCGCGGCGAGGAGGTCACCATGCACGGCGAACTGCGCGCGGTGGAGACCTGTTCACGCACGGCCAAGGCCGGGGTCAAGGCAGAGTTCTTCGACGGCTCCGACATCGTCATGTTGAAGTGGCTGGGCCGCAATCGCATCGCCGGCATCGAACCCGGCCGGAAGGTGACCGTGCGGGGCCGACTCGCCCTGCAGGACGGTCACAAGGTGATCTACAACCCCTACTACGAGCTGCAGGGCAGCGACGACGAGTGACACCCACGAGTGACACCGGGAGGTCGGACGACGAGTCGGCCGACCAGGACGTCGAACAGAACCCGGCCCCCGAGCCGACCCCCACGGTGCTGGAACAGATCGGCGGCGTGTCCGGCCTGATCTACTCAACGGTCCCGGTGGTCGTGTTCGTGCCGGTCAACTCGTTCTTCGGCCTCACGGCCGCCATCATCGCCGCGCTCACCGCCGCGGCCCTCGTCTTCGTGGTGCGGCTCGTCCGCCGCGAGGGACTCACCCCGGCGATCTCCGGCCTCCTCGGCGTGGCCATCTGCGTCTTCATCGCCAACCGGGTGGGGGACGCCAAGGGATATTTCCTCTTCGGCATCTGGACCACCCTCGCCTACGCGATCGCGTTCGTGATCTCCATCGTCGTGCGCTGGCCGCTGATCGGCGTCGCCTGGCACCTCGTGAACGGGCAGGGGACCGCCTGGCGCAAACACCGTCGGACGTTGCGCGCCTACGACATCGCCACCGCCCTGTGGGCCCTGGTCTTCGCGGCGCGGTATCTCGCCCAGTCCGAACTCTATGATCTCGGTGCGACCGGCTGGCTGGCCTTCACACGGATCGCGATGGGTTGGCCGCTGACCGCCTTGGCGGTGCTCGCCACGGTCCTGCTCGTCCGCCGCGCGGTGCGTGAGGAAGAGACGGTCGGAGCCTGATCTTCAGCGCGTGATCTTCATGGCGTCGTAGAGGGCCGGTTCGGCCTCCGACGGGGCGATGAAGATCAGCTCGTCGCCGCCCTCGATCGGGTCGTCGTTTTGCGGCACGATGACGCGCCCGCCCCGCAGGATCGTGACCAGAGCCACGTCGCGGGGCAGTTCGAGCTTGCGTACCGGCTTGCCCGCCATCGGCGTGTTCGACGGCAGGGTGAGCTCGACGAGGTTCGCCTGGCCCTGGCGAAAGGTCATGAGGCGGACGAGGTCACCCACCGACACCGCCTCCTCGACGAGCGAGGCGAGTAGACGCGGCGTCGACACCGCGACGTCGACGCCCCAGTCCTCACCGAACAGCCACTCGTTGCGCGGGTCGTTGACCCGCGCGACGACGCGGTTGATCGCGAACTCGGTCTTGGCCAGCAGACTGACGACCAGGTTGGCCTTGTCGTCGCCGGTCGCCGCGATCATCACGTCGAAGGTCTGCAACTGCGCGTCTTCGAGTTTCGTCAGTTCGCAAGCATCGGCGAGGATCCATTTCGCGCCCGGTACCGAGTCCGGGTCGATGTGGTCGGCCTTGCGCTCGAAGAGCGTGACGTCGTGCGAGTTGACCAGGAGTTCGCGGGCGATCGAGCGCCCGACCGCGCCGGCTCCGGCGATGGCGACCTTCACAGGATGACTCCTCGGTGTTCGGGGCTCAGGGCGTTCGGGCTCGGGGTGTTCAGGACTCGGCCTGGGTGAACGGTTCCGCGGCGACGCGGCGGGCGTCGACCAGATTGTCGAGCAGCACCGCACCGTAGATCACGTCGTCCTGCTGGAGAACGGTTTTGGCCTCCGGCAGGATCGGCCGCCCGACCCGGTTGAGGAATGCGACCCGCGCTCCGGTCTGTTCCTGGAACTTGCCGACCGACACCCCGATCCACGACTCGTCGACGTCGATCTCGGCGACCGCGAGGGTGCCCGACGGGTCGCGCCACTCCGTGGTCGCGGTCTCGCCGAGCGCGGAGACGAAACGTTCCGTCGTCCACGGCACGGTGGCGACGGTCGGGATGCCCAGCCGCTCGTACACCTCGGCGCGCTTGGCGTCGTAGATGCGGGCGACGACCCGCTCGACGTCGAAGGTCTCCCGGGCCACACGGGCGGCGATGATGTTGGAGTTGTCGCCGGACGACACCGCGGCGAAGGCGTCGGCGTGCTCGATCCCGGACTTGACGAGGATGTCCCGGTCGAAGCCCACACCCGTGATGGTGCGGCCCGCGAAGTCGGCGGACAACCGGGCGAACGCGGACGGGTCCCGGTCGATGATCGCGACGTCGTGTCCGCGTTTCTGCATCGCCATCGCGAGCGATGATCCGACTCGCCCGCAACCCATGATGACTACCTGCACGACATTCCTCTCCGGACGCGACCTGCGTGCCGCGAGTCGAACCTACCCGCCACGACGCGGACGCTCTAGGGTTGCCTGGTGTCCACCGTCTCCAAGGTGTCCGTTGCGACGAAGCGCCTCCTGCTCGGCAGGCCCTTCCGCAGCGACAAGCTGGGCCACACTCTGCTCCCCAAACGGATCGCCCTCCCGGTCTTCGCCTCCGACGCGATGAGCTCGGTGGCGTATGCGCCACAGGAGATCTTCCTGGTCCTGTCGGTGGCCGGTATCACCGCGCTCGCCTTCACCCCGTGGGTCGCCGTCGCCGTCGCGGTGGTCCTCGCGGTGGTGGTCGCCAGCTATCGGCAGAACGTGCACGCATACCCGTCGGGTGGCGGCGATTACGAGGTCGCCACGGTCAACCTGGGGCCCAACGCCGGCCTGACGGTCGGCAGCGCACTTCTCGTCGACTACGTGCTGACGGTGGCGGTGTCGGTGACCTCGGCCGCGGAGAACATCGGTTCAGCCGTCCCGTTCGTCAGCGAGCACAAGGTCTGGTTCTGCGTCGGCGCCATCGTGCTCATCGCGGCGGTCAACCTGCGCGGCATCAAGGAATCCGGTGCGCTGCTGGCCATCCCGACGTACGCCTTCATCGTCGGCGTGCTGGGCATGCTCGTGTGGGGATTCACCGAGATCTTCGTGCTCGGCGAGGAGATCCGCTCGGAGACCGCCGACTTTGGTATCGCCGCCGAGCAGGACAACCTCACCGGTCTGGCGCTGGTCTTCCTCGTCGCCCGGTCGTTCTCCTCCGGATGCGCGGCGCTGACCGGGGTCGAGGCCATCAGCAACGGTGTCCCCGCGTTCCGGAAACCCAAGTCACGCAACGCCGCGACCACCCTGCTGATGCTCGGTGCGTTCTCGATCACCCTGCTGCTGGGCATCGTTCTGCTCGCCCAGGAGATCGGGGCCAAGTACGTGATGAACCCGTCGACGGACCTCGTCGGGGCCCCCGAGGGTTACCAGCAGAAGGCGATGATCGCGCAGCTCGCCCACGCGGTCTTCGACTCGTTCCCGGCCGGCTTCTTCTTCGTCGCGCTCGTGACCGCGCTGATCCTGTTGCTGGCCGCCAACACCGCGTTCAACGGTTTCCCGGTGCTGGGATCGGTGCTGGCCCAGGATCGCTACCTGCCGCGGCAGTTGCACACGCGCGGCGACCGGCTCGCGTTCTCCAACGGCATCCTGTTCCTGGCGGCCGCGGCCATCATCTTCGTCGTCGCCTTCGACGCCCAGGTCACCTCGCTCATCCAGCTCTACATCGTCGGCGTGTTCGTCTCGTTCACCCTGAGCCAGACCGGCATGGTGCGGCACTGGACCCGCCTGCTGCGCACCGAGTCCGACCCGAGCGCACGCCGCCGGATGATGCAGTCGCGGGTGGTGAACTCGGTCGGACTGGTCATGACCGCGACGGTCCTGGTGGTCGTGCTGATCACGAAGTTCACCGCGGGCGCGTGGATAGCGGTGCTGGCGATGGTCGCGCTCTTCGTGGTGATGAAGCTGATCCATCACCACTACGCCTCGGTGCAGCGCGAACTCGACGAGGCCGAGGCCGACGACGAGGGGGTGCTCCCGAGCCGGACCCATTCGATCGTGCTGGTGTCGAGTCTGCACATGGCCTCTCGTCGCGCTCTGCGGTATGCGCGGGCGACGCGACCGGACGTCCTCGAGGCGATCACCGTCAACGTCGACGACCGCGACACCCGGAAGCTGGTGTCCCAGTGGGAGGCCAGCGACATCACGATCCCGCTGAAGGTCATCGCCTCCCCGTACCGCGAGATCACCCGGCCCGTCATCGATTACGTGCGACGTGTCCGCCGGGAGTCCCCGCGTGACGTGGTGACCGTGTTCATCCCCGAATACGTCGTCGGACACTGGTGGGAGCAGATCCTGCACAACCAGTCCGCGCTGCGACTCAAGGGACGTCTGCTGTTCGAGCCCGGGGTGATGGTGACCTCGGTGCCCTGGCAGCTCACGTCGTCGGATCGCCGCAAGGAGACCAAGAGGTACTGGGCACCGGGCGAGACCCGCCGCGCCCTGGGCGAATCGGAGCGCACACTGTGACACCCCCGGCAACGACGCGGCGCGTCGAGGTCACCGTCGATCGTCCCGCGAACGGTGGGGAAGCTGTCGGACGTGCCGACGGCCGGGTCCTGTTCGTGCGCGGTGCGATTCCCGGCGAGCGCGTGGTCGCCGAGATCACCGACGACCGCCACGACTCGTACTGGCGTGCCGAGGCCGTCGAGATCCTCGAGGAGTCCCCGCACCGGGTTCCGGTGGTGTGCCCGGCGGCGGCCGGGGGAGCGGGATGCTGCGACCTCGGCCACATCGAGCCCGGGCACGCGCGCGACCTGAAGAAGGCTGTGCTGCTCGACGTCCTGAGCCGGGTCGGTCACCTCGACGAGGAGACGATCGCCGGCACCGACCTCGCGACGCGCGGGGTCGACCGCCTGCCCGGCGACGACACCGGCTGGCGCATCCGGACCCGGCTGGCCGTCGACGGACGGGGGCGCGCCGGGCAGCACGCCTTCCGCGGTTCGGCGGTGATCCACGATGTCTGCGTGCAGCCTGCGCCAGGGATGATCGACGACCTCGCCCGCCGCAGCTTCACCCCGCACGCCGAACTGGCCGTGGTGCTCGACGCCGACGGTACCCGGCACGTCACCGAACTCGCACCCGTCGCCGAGGTCCGGCACGGCGACGCCCGCCGCCGCGCACAACAGAACCGCCGACGCCGCGCCCGACCCCGCGCCCAGGTGGTCGTCGAGGGGGCGGAGTCCGCGGTCCACCGCGTCGGGAACCGGGCGTGGGACATCCCGGTGACCGGGTTCTGGCAGGCGCACCGGGCCGCACCGCAGACGTATGCCGACACCGTCGTTGGCTTCCTTGGCGACCACCTCGGAGCCGGCCCGCGGGTCGCATGGGACCTCTACGGCGGCGCCGGGGTGTTCGCCGGCGCACTGCTCGACCATTACGGGACGGGCCTCGAGGAGGTCCACATCGTCGACTCCGACGCGGGCGCGCTGGCGGCCGCGACGCGCACCTTCGACGCCGACGGCGATCGCGTGGTCACCCATCAGGGAGAGGTGGCCGCCCGTGTGCACGACCTCGGGGAGTCACCCGACGTGGTCGTCCTCGATCCGCCGCGCACCGGCGCCGGGGAGAGGGTCATCGACGCGATCGCCGCCGCGAAACCGGCCGTGGTGGTGCATGTCGGCTGTGATGCCGCCCGCTTCGCACGTGATCTCGGTCTCTTCGCCCGCGCCGGATATCGCGTGGCCCAGGTGCGTGGCTTCGACGCTTTCCCGCTCACGCACCATGTCGAGGCCATCGCGTGCCTGGTTCCGGCCGGAGTCACGCCCGGCGAGTGAGGACGTCGACCATCCGCGGGGCATGGTCGTACCGAATGCTTCCGTAGACTGACGGGTTATGAGCCGGGGGTTTTCTCCCGGAAATGTGGACCGGGTTCCCCGGGGCGTCACGTGATGGAGGAAACGATGGTTGTGCTCGACCGGATCAACTCGCCGGCCGATCTGCGGTCTCTGTCGGAGGCCGAGATGGAGACGCTCGCCTCCGAGATCCGGACGTTCCTGATCGAGAAGGTGGCGGCGACCGGCGGTCATCTCGGACCCAATCTCGGTGTGGTCGAACTGACCCTCGGAATCCACCGTGTCTTCGACTCGCCGCACGATCCGATCCTCTTCGACACCGGCCACCAGTGCTACGTCCACAAGATCGTGACCGGCCGCAAAGACGGCTTCGATCACCTGCGCCAGCGCGGCGGCCTCACCGGCTACCAGGAGCGCGCCGAATCCGAACACGACTGGGTCGAGTCCTCGCACGCCTCGGCTGCCCTGTCCTACGCCGACGGACTGGCCAAATCCTTCGAGCTGACCGGCCAGAACGACCGCACCGTGGTCGCGGTGGTCGGCGACGGTGCCCTCACCGGCGGCATGTGCTGGGAGGCGATCAACAACATCGCCGCTTGCAACCGGCCCGTGGTCATCGTCGTGAACGACAACGGCCGGTCCTACGCCCCGACCATCGGCGGTCTCGCCAGCCACCTGTCCGGTCTGCGTCTGCAGCCCGGCTACGAGAAGTTCCTCGACGAGAGTCGCCGCGTCGTCAAGCAGGTGCCCGTGGTCGGCGAACCCGCCTACGCGGTCCTCCACGGCATGAAGAGCGGTCTCAAGGACCTGCTGGCACCCCAGGCGATGTTCACCGACCTCGGTCTGAAATACGTCGGCCCCGTCGACGGTCACGACATCAACGCCGTCGAGTCGGCCCTGCGGCACGCCCGCGACTTCGGCGGACCGGTCATCGTGCACACCGTCACGCGCAAGGGCATGGGGTATGCCCACGCCGAGAACCATGTCGCCGACCAGATGCACGCCACCGGCATCATCGACCCCGTGACCGGGCGGCCCACCAGCGTCGCACCGCAGGACTGGACGAAGGTCTTCTCGGCCGCGCTGCTCGACGCCGGCGCCAACCGCCCCGACGTCGTCGCGATCACCGCGGCCATGCCCGGCCCCACGGGACTCACGCCGTTCGGTGAGCGCTACCCGGACCGCATGTTCGACGTCGGCATCGCCGAACAGCATGCGATGACCTCGGCGGCCGGCCTCGCACTCGGCGGACTGCACCCGGTCGTCGCCATCTATTCGACCTTCCTCAATCGCGCCTTCGACCAGCTCCTGATGGACGTCGCGCTGTTGAAGCAGCCGGTGACCCTCGTCCTGGACCGGTCGGGCATCACCGGGCCGGACGGCCCCAGTCACCACGGCATGTGGGACCTGTCCCTCATGGCGATGGTCCCCGGTCTCCGGGTCGCCGCACCGCGGGACGCGGTCCGGTTGCGCGAGGAGTTCGACGAGGCGCTCGGCATCGACGACGGTCCGACCGCCCTGCGCTTCTCCAAAGGGGCTGTGCCCGAGGACATCCGCGCGGTCGACCGACTCGACGACGGGGTCGACGTGCTGCACCGCGGCGATCGCGACCTCGGCCCGGTGTCCGGTGACGTGCTCATCGTCGCGGTCGGCGCCTTCTGCAGCCTCGCCGTCGACACCGCCGAACGCCTTGCGCAACAGGGCATCGGCGCCACGGTCGTCGACCCCCGCTGGGTGCTGCCGGTGCCGACCTCGGTGGTCGAGGTCGCGCGTCGTCACCGCCTGGTCGTCACCCTCGAGGACGGCTGCGTCAGCGGCGGCGTGGGATCGGCTGTCGCCGGGGCGCTCTCGGCGGCCGAGGTGGCCGTTCCGGTGCAGATCAAGGGCATTCCGCAGGCGTTCATCGAACATGCCTCGCGCGGAGAGATTCTCGGCGACCTCGGTCTGACCGCGCAGGACCTCGCCCGCTCGATCACCGCGACGGTGTCGGGCATGCAGGCCGGTCCGGCGCTGGAACGCCACATCGAGAATCCCGCGGACCCCGCGCAGAGCCGCGCCGAGGACTGACGCCGGAGGGTCGGCGCCCGACGACAGGCGCCGACCCTTTCGCGCTCAGCGCAGGTTGGCGAGGTTCGAGATCGACTTGTGCACATCGGATTCCAGCACCTTGGCGACAAGGCGTCCGACGGGTCCGTTGAGCAGGCCGCCGGAGATCTCGGCGGCCAGGTCGAAGTGTGAGCCGTCGACGATCTCGTCGACCTTCATGGCGAGGTCGATGTTGATCCCGCCGCGGCCCGTCCCGGACAGCGCGATCATCCGCGGCTCGTCGTAATCGGTGACGGCCCAGTGGATGACGTTGCGGAACCCCTTCACCTTGATCAGGGACGAGACCTTCGTGCCCTCGGTGATCGTGTCGGGGACCGGGGACTTCCACCCACCGAAGATCGTCATCCACTCGTCGAACCGCGAGAGGTTGCTGGCGAGTGCCCAGGCCGCGCCCGGGTCGAGGTCCGAGTCGATGCCGACGGAGACTGTGGCCACTGAGTGCTCCATTCCGTGTGGTCGTGCCTGTCGGAAGGTCTCTTACCCAACTCGGAGCGGGGCTACTCCGACGATGTCGTCTCGGTGCCGACCTCGCCCAGCGCCTCGGTCAACGCGTCGACGCTGAGCCGCCGCTGCCACGGACGTGCCCCGGCGGCGGAGAGGTGGGCGTCCACGGCCTCGGCGGTGACCGGCCCGTTCAGTCCGTCCCAGCACAGCTGGCGGACGACGTCCGGGGCGAGGAGGTTCTCCACGGGGAGGGTGTGGCTCTCGGCGACCTCTTTGAGCGCGGGGCGGACCTTCTGCATCCGCGCCGCGGCCTCCGGGTTGCGCTGCTCCCAGCGGCTCACCGGGGGTAACCCGGGGCCATTGGTCTTGCGGGCCGGCAGTTCGCTGTCGGGGAGCTCGCGGGCCCGCTGCAGGGCGCTCAGCCAGATCCCGGCCTGCCGACGCTGGCGGGGGCCGCCGAAGATCGGCAGGCGGGTGAGTTCGTTGTTCGATTTCGGATCGACGGTTGCGGCGTTGACGATCGCGGTGTCGGGTAGTACGCGGCCCGGGGCCACATCCCGACGCTCCGCCAATTCCTCACGTGCAGTCCACAATTCGCGGACCGCGGCCAGTGCACGAGCCGACTTCACGGTGTGGATGTTGGAGGTCTTGCGCCAGCGGTCGGTGCGCGGCGGCGCCGGCGGGCGCGCCAGGACGTAGGCGAATTCCTCGCGGGCCCAGCCGTCCTTGCCGGACTCGGCCAGTGCCGCGTCCATCGCGTCCCGGAGTTCGACGAGCACCTCGACGTCGAGCGCGGCGTAGTTCAACCAGTCGTCGGGGAGCGGCCGCCGTGACCAGTCCGCCGCACCATGACCCTTGAGCAGGCCGAGACCGAGGAACTGGGCGACCATCGCGGCGAGGTTCACCTTCGCCAGGCCGAGCAGACGTCCGGCGAGCTCGGTGTCGTACAGCTCGACGCATTCGAAGCCGAGTTCGCGTAGGCAGGGAAGATCCTGGTCGGCGGCGTGCAGCACCCATTCGGGCCCGCGCAGCGCATCGATCACGGGAGCGAGCGCCTCGGGATCGGCGATCGGGTCGAGCAGGAAGCTGCCGGAGCCGCGTCGTTTGATCTGGATCAGATAGGCACGCTGGGAGTAGCGATAGCCCGAGGCGCGTTCGGTGTCGACGGCGATGGGGCCCTCGCCGGCCGCGAGTGCTTCTGCGGCGTCGGCGAACTCCGCCGCGGTCGACAGCACCGGCGGGACACCCCCGGCGGGGGCGAGCAGCGGCTCGACCTCGGGGACCTCGTCCTCGGGTGCTTTGTTCTCGGCTGTGCTGTCGGGTGGTGTGTCCACGGCGCTCACGTCGGGCCGAGTTGGGTCACGCCTGCCGGCGGAAGACCGGCAGCCGACGCCAGGACCTCACAGAACGCCTCGAGATGGCCGTTGAGCCCCTCGGCGGTCAGTGCGGTCCACGACGCCCGGACCTCGAGCTGGTGGGCGCGCGGGGGTCCGGCGATGTCGCCGTAGCGCACCGACGTCGTCGACGTGACGGTGCCGCCGAGTGCGGTCACCTCGATGCGGTGTGCGGTGCCGTTGGAAGAGGAGGGGGTGCTGCTCTCGCCGACCGGCACGCCGAGGGCGTCGGACAGCCAGCTCCAGGCGACCTCGGGCAGCAACGGATCCATCGCCAGCGCGGCCTCGACCTCGGCCTGGAGGTAGGCGACGAGGCGGATCGTGCCGTTCCAGGCGTCCTGGCCGGCCGGGTCGTACAGCAGGATGAGTCGTCCGAACGCGGTGCCCTGAGAATCGGCGGGGATGACGTCGGGGTCGTCCGGCGGGCGCACCTCGGCGCCGACCGCATAGCTGTACGGCGCGAGCCGCTGTGGCGGGCGGATGGGTCCGACCTCGATCTCACGGCGGACGCGGGCAGCGTGCAGCGACTCCACCGCCGCGCGGAAATCAGCAGGCTCGTCCGGAGCTCCCGAGGAAGTCACCGTTCGACCGTAGGTGTGTCGTGCCTGGCAGCGGCGGAGGCGCGCCGAGTCACCGGCCCCAGAAATGGGGACGCGGACCCGGAAGTGTCGAACCGGGCAGGCCGGGGCAGGTCAGATCGCCGAACATGGCAGAGTAAGCGGTGATGTCGAACGTAACTGGTACACGGGTCCATCGGTCGCACCTGCCGCTCGTCGCCGCGGCCACGGGTGGGACCCCTTCGCGCCGTCCGGTGTGGTTCATGCGGCAGGCGGGCCGGTCGCTGCCCGAGTACCGCGCGATCCGTGCGAACCACGGCATGCTCGAATCCTGCTTCGACGCCGAGCTGGTGTGTGAGATCACCATGCAGCCGGTGCGCCGCCACGACGTCGACGCCGCGATCCTGTTCTCCGACATCGTCGTCCCGCTGAAGGCCGCCGGGATCGACCTCGACATCGTCGCGGGCACCGGTCCGGTGATCGCCGAACCCGTGCGGTCGGCCGACGCCGTCGCCCGCATCCCGCGCCTCGAACCCGCCGCGGTCGGCGCGATCTCCCGCGCCATCGAACTGCTGCTCGCCGAACTCGGTGACACCGCGCTGATCGGTTTCGCCGGCGCGCCGTTCACCCTCGCGTCGTATCTCATCGAGGGCGGGCCGAGCCGCAACTACGAGCGCACCAAGGCGATGATGCACGGCGACCCGGAGACCTGGGCCGAGCTGATGGCCCGCCTGGCCGACATCACCATCGCTTTCCTGAAGGTCCAGCTCGACGCCGGTGTCGACGCAATCCAGCTGTTCGATTCCTGGGCCGGCATGCTCGCGGCCGCCGACTACCAGCGTTTCGTGGCGCCGCACAGCGCACGCGTCCTCGCCGAGGTCGCCGGCTACGGCGTCCCGCGCATCCATTTCGGCGTGGGCACCGGCGAACTGCTGGCTCCCATGGCCCATGTCGGGGCCGACGTCATCGGGGTCGACTGGCGGGTGCCGCTCGACGAGGCCGTCCGCCGCGTCGGCCCGGGCAAGGCCGTCCAGGGCAACCTCGACCCGACCCTGCTCTTCGCGGGACCGGAGGTCGTGGACAGCGAGATCCGCCGTGTGGTCGCCGACGGCGACCGGGCGATCGCGGCCGGCGCCATCGGCCACATCTTCAACCTCGGTCACGGGGTCCTGCCGGGCACCGACCCGGACGTCCTCACCCGCGCCGTCGAACTGATCCACAGCCTCTGATGGGTGCTCGGCTCCGGATCGCGGTCGTCGGCGGAGGTGTCTCCGGCCTGACAGCCGCGTACCGGCTGCGTGGCGCGCTCGGCGCCGACGCGCAGATCGACGTGCTCGAAGCCGGGGAACGGCTCGGGGGTGTGCTGCACACCACGACGGTCGGCGGCCAGTCCGTCGATGTCGGGGCCGAGGCGTTCATCGTCCGACGACCCGAAGCGCTGGGCCTGGTCAACGAACTAGGCCTGGGGGACCGGGTCGTGTCACCGACCGGCCGACGCCCGTCCGTGTGGTCCGGGGGCCGCCTGCACCCACTGCCGGCCCCCGCGCTCATGGGTATCCCCGCGATCCCTGATGCGGTCGCCGATCTCGCCGACCCCGCCGACCTCGAACTCCTCCGCGCCGAGACGCAGCGTCCCTGGCGTTGGGACTCCTCCGCGGACCCGTCGGTCGGGGACCTCGTCGCCGACCGTTTCGGCCCGTCTGTGGTCGCCCGCAGCGTCGACCCGATGCTGGGCGGTGTCTACTCGAGCCTCGCCGGAGACATCGGTCTGCGTGAGGCGCTCCCCGCGCTCGCGGCACGACTCGATGCCGGTGCGCCCAACCTGACTGCGGCCGTCTCCGGTCTCGTCGCCGACGCCACGGGTTCGGGGCCTGTTTTCGGCACCCTCGTCGGTGGCTACCGGGTGCTGCTCGACGCACTCAGGTCCGCCGCGGCCGTCGAACCCGAGCTCAGCGCGTATGTCCGGGACCTAGAGCCCACGACGGACGGCTGGACCCTGCATGTCGGCGGTAGAGCCCGCGAGGACTCCCGGGACTACGACGGGGTCATCCTCGCGATCCCCGCCTGGAATGCGGGCCACATCCTGCGGCGGGCTCTGCCCGACTTCTCCGCCCCGCTGCGCGCGGTCCGAGGTGCGTCGTCAGTGGTGGTGTCGATCGCGCTCGCCCCCGGCACGCCCGTGCCCGATCACTCCGGGGTCCTCGTCGGAACCGGAGAGAGCCTGCGCGCCAAGGCATTCACCCTCAGTTCGCAGAAGTGGGGACATCTGTCGCACGACGACGCGCCGGTCTCGGTGCGGGCGTCGTTCGGCCGGTACGGCGCCCCGGTACCGAGCGTCGACGACGAACCGGGCGTCGACGACCGGCTGCGGACCGAGGCCCTCGAGGATCTGGACGAGGTGTGCCGGGCCGCCGGCGTGGCACCCGTGTCGCCGAACGTCGTCGACACCTATGTGCAGCGCTGGACGAACGGCCTGCCCGTCTACGGACCAGGACATCTCGCCACGATGGCGCAGGTCGCTGCGTCCCGGCCGCGTCGTCTGGCGCTCGCCGGGTCGTCGTATGCGGGCGTCGGGGTCCCGGCCTGCATCGGCCAGGCCGGACGCGCCGTGTCGGCGCTGCTGACCGACCTGACCTGACTGTTCGTCCCGCCGGACACGGTGGCACCATGTCAGACATGGCCCGCTTGGATTACGCAGAACTCAACTCCACGATCCGTTACCTGATGTTCTCGGTGTTCGCCGTTCGCCCCGGCGAACTCGGCACCGACCGGGACCAGGCCAAGTCGGATGCCGCCGACTTCTTCAAGTCCCTCGAGGACAGCGGCGTCGTGGTCCGCGGCGTGTACGACGTGTCGGGTCTCCGCGCCGACGCCGATTTCATGATCTGGTGGCATGCCGCCGACGTCGAGTCCATCCAGGCCGCCTACGCGAAGTTCCGTCGCGAGACCGTCCTCGGTCGCGCCTGCAACCCGGTGTGGAGCAACGTTGCGTTGCACCGGCCCGCGGAGTTCAACAAGAGCCACATCCCGGCCTTCCTCGCGGGTGAGGAAGCCGGCAACTACATCTGCGTCTACCCGTTCGTGCGGTCCTACGAGTGGTACCTGCTGCCCGACGAGGAGCGTCGCAAGATGCTCGCCGACCACGGCAAGGCGGCCCGCGAGTACAAGGATGTCCGTGCCAACACGGTGTCGTCGTTCGCGCTCGGTGACTACGAGTGGCTGCTGGCCTTCGAGGCACCGGAACTGCATCGCATCGTCGACCTGATGCGCGACCTGCGCGCCACCGAGGCCCGCATGCACGTCCGCGAGGAGACGCCGTTCTTCACCGGACCGCGCGTCGAGGTCCCGGCGCTCATCGACGCGCTTCCCTGACCCCAGAACACCCTCCAGGGGCATCCGCGGCCATCGCGGGTGCCCCTGTTCTGTTAGGTCCATCGGATGAATACCGGGCCGATCCGCTGCCTGATCGACATCGGCAACGGGCAGTTCGCCCCATGTGCCCCCGGGGTGGTCTCGCATTCTCCCGACGACCCGGGTGGCGGCAATGATCCAGCATCCGAGCCGGCGCAATTCGAGCACACGCTGGTGGATACCACTCCGCCGGCCGCCGAGGAGGAACCCGCGGAAGAGGAGCCGGTCGAGAGTGAGCCGCCGGCCGTGAAATGACCGTCTGATCGACCGTCCCCGGCAGGGCACCCGCGGATACCGCGGGTGCCCTCTTTTGTCTAATTCGTTGTGGCACAAGCGACTTGGTCATTCGACCCATGTCACTCCAACAGATGAAAACCGGACAAATCGCCTGCCGGCTCTGTTATGAGTTGGACGTGAGCTTTGTCTCACATGGGATACAACGACGTTCTACTCGACGTGAAGGAACCCCCCGATGACCCATATCGTCCCCGCGGCCCGCCTCATTGCAGCGCTGGTCTTCTCGGCCGCCCTCGCCGGCGGCGTCGCGACCGCGAACGCCCAACCGTGCCAGATGCTTCTACCCAACGGGAAGCTCGCCCCGTGCGCTCCCGACGTCATCTCCACGGCGCCCGGTGAGTACGGCGGTGGCGGCAACGACGCGGCCTCCGATCCGGGTTCGTTCGAGCACACGCTGATCGACACGACCCCGGCTGTCGCGGCGCCGGAAGAGGAGCCGACCGACGGGCCGGTCGACGAGAACCAGATCGAGGTCCCGCAGCCGGAGGAGAAGGACCCGGACAAGGAGAAGGAAGAGAAGGCGCAGAAGGAGAAGGAAGAGCGGGAGCAGAAAGAGCGCGAGCAGAAGGAGAAGGAAGAGCGCGAGCAGAAGGAAAAGGAAGAGAAGGAACAGAAGGAGAAGGAAGAGAAGGAGCAGAACGGCTAGTTCTGATCCCTCCCTTCGAATCCCCTGTGCTACTGCGTCATTCGGTCGGCTCGAGCTTCAGGCTGATCGAGTTGATGCAGTAGCGCAGGTCGGTGGGGGTGTCGTAGCCCTCGCCGGCGAACACATGGCCCAGGTGACTCTTGCAGTTCGCGCAGAGCACCTCCACTCGCTTCATGCCGAGCGAGTTGTCCTCGACCTCGATGATCTTGTCTCCGGCGAGCGGGGAGAAGAACGACGGCCAGCCGCAATGCGATTCGAATTTCTGCTCACTGCGGAAGAGCTCCGTGTCGCAGGCCCGGCAGCGGTAGACACCGACCGTCTTGGTGTCGGTGTACTCACCGGTGAAGGGTGCTTCGGTGCCGGCCTGGCGCAGTACCCGGTACTCGGCCGGGGTGAGGCGCTGTTTCCACTCCTCGTCGGTGAGGTTCGCGAGGTTCTCGGTGTCGGGCTTGCTGTCGGTCATGGGTTCCACGGTAGCGCGGTCGGAGATCTGGCCGGTGTCGCTACTTCGACAGCGACAGCTCGTCGTCGGACTTCGCCACCGGCGCCGGGGGAGCGTCGTGCTCCGATCGCATCACCACGTCCTCGCCGGCGACGCCGTCGGACCGCATGTCGAGCCAGCGGAACAGCAGCGAGCAGAACACGGCGATCATCAGCAGCGACCATCCCCAGGTCACCTTGTTGTACTCGACCATCCAGCCGAAGGCTGTCCAGCGTTGCGAGTAGAAGCTGTCGAAGGTCATGCAGCCGTATACGCCGAGCCAGGCCGGCCAGTTGCGCATCGCCGATCCGGGTAGGAGCACCGTCATCAGCAGCGGGAAGAGCAGCATCGAGTAGTAGCCCTGGCCCAGTGAGCCGACGAGGAAGGTGGTGCCCAGGAGCACGCCCGATGATGTCGCAAGCCACAGCAGTTCGTTGGTCTTGCGGTAGTAGCGGTACAGGAACCACAGCGAGAACACGGCCATCAGTACGAAGGCGATGCGCAGCAGCAGGACCAGCCACGGCGCGACGCCGAAGTAGGCGCCGTTGCCGGCGATCGAGCTGTTGTAGTAGTCGCGGGCCTCGCCGAGGTAGGGGACCGTCCGGCTGATGAAGGCGTCGGCGTCCACCGACATCGGCCAGGCGATTGCGGTCAGCACGAGCGGGACCACGATCGCGAAGGCGAACACCCGCCACTGCCGGTTGAGCAGTGGCAGCAGCATCAGCGGCGCCAGAACGGGCTTCACGGACAGCGTCAGGCCCATCGGGACGCCGGCCCACCAGTCGTGCCGCGAGCGCATCAGCATCAGGAAGGCGATCATGCCGAGCAGCACGAACGAGTTGAAGTTCGTGAAGATCAGTGTGTGCGAGACGGTCTCGGTGAAGAAGAAGACGAACAGCACCGTCGGCATGACCCATGAGTTCAGGGCATACCCGAACATCCGGGTCAGCAGGTAGGCGCAGACCAGCAGGACCACGACGCTGACCGCGATGAACGCCCATCGCGCGCGTTCGTAGTCGATGACGGCGACCGGTGCCATCAGCAGGGTGCCCGACGGCGGGTACAGGTAGTGCGGGTCGACCGTGGCGTAGTTCTCGCCGTAGACCGGCAGGTTGTTCAGGAAGTTGTAGGCGGCGGCGTACACCGGCTTGAAGTCGTCGGTGCGGTCGCCGTTGACCCCCAGGAACAACGAGCGGTGCACGACCATGAACAGGCTGATCGGCCACAGGATCATCGGGATGATCCGCTGCGCACTCATCTGGGGATAGAGATACCTGTCGAGATTCGCCACCCGCGCACCGTACTACGGGTGGCCTCCCACGCTCCGCAGAACCCTCCGGGCCAGCACCGATCCGCTCGACTCAGGTGGGGCAGCCGCGCTGGGTGGGTCCCCCGAGGGGCGTCTTCTTCACGTACTCGACCGCCACCTGGGCGGCGCAGGCGCTGCGACCCAGGACCGAGAAGCCCAGCCCGTCCCAGCTGACGGTCACCGGCTCGGCCCCGGCGTTCATGAACAGCGGGACGAGCGTGTTCGCGCCGTCGCCACCGTTCACCGGATCCCGGGTGCCGTTGAGGACCAGTGGGTCGGCGGGCAACGACGACGGCGGACGGACCGCGCTGCCCGACGCCCAGCCGTTGCATCGCACCAGCGACAGGGCGCTGTCGGAGCCGGTCAGCGGATTCTGCTTGGTCCAGGCCTCGACGAGTCCGGGGATCTCGTTCTGGCCCACCGGGCCGGTGACGTCGTTGCACCGCGACACCAGAGCTCCGTCGGTCGTCCGCAGGGTCGCGGCCCGATCGGCGAGCCGGACGAGCGCACCGGTGTCGCCGCGGTCGGCGGCGGTGATGGCGCGGGACAGGTCGAGCAGTGACTCGGGGCGGTCCGAGGCGAGCGCGAGTGTCGTGGTGATGGCGTTGAGTGCGGTGGTGTCCGACAGTCCGTCGAGGCGTCCGTCCCTGGCCTTGGCGAGCAGGCCGGTCATCACCCGCACTCCGTTGGTGCCGAGTGTGCAGCCGTCCAGCGTCGAGCATCGCTGCGCGAATCCCTGCAGCGCGGTCTGGACTCCCTGTGCGCGCAGTTGCGCACGATCGCGGGCGGTCGCGCCGAACGGCGTCGGGGTGTCGAGGATGATGCGGCCCGCGCGGCCGCCGTAGAGGGAGGAGTACGCCAGGACGACGTCGGAGCCCTCACCGACACCGATGAGACCCAGGTGCTCGACGCCCCAGCGCTGCCGGAGGGTCTCGAGGTCGGCGGCGGCGAACTGTGCGCCGAAGTTGAGCTGGTACGGCGTCAGCGTCTCGGTGCAGCCGTCCGAGGCCGACGACGCAGCCGAGGCGAGCCGGGAGATGCGCGCCTGCGTGCCGGTCCCGCGTGCGGTGAGTCCGTTGTCGGCGATCGTGCTCCGCTCGAGCCGGGTCATGCAGTCGAGGTCCCCGCTCTGGGGGATGCCGCGGTGGTCGACGGCCACCACCGGGTGGGCGTCGAGGAAGGCCCGGCCCGGACCGGACGACATCACCATCAGGGTCCGCGACGACGGGAGATCCGACCCCGAGGTGAGGACGAGCGGCGGGGCGTCAGCGGGTGTCGCGGCGGTGCGGGCCCGGGTCGCGGCGATGCGAACGACCTCGCCGTCGGGCTTGTTCCGGTCGACAGGGGAGTCGAACTCAGCACATTCGACGGTCACCCCGGCCGGGCGGGCGATGCCGAAGCGTCCGGCGGTCCCTGCCGCGCAGTCCGACCAATCGAGGTCGGTCTTCGGCACGGCGAGCGCAGGCGCCGGGGGCGGTGCCGAGGACGAGGGGGCCGGACCCTGACCGCCGCCGCCACCGGGGATGAGGTCGGGACCGCGGTCGGGGCCCACGGCGCACGACGACACGAGGATCGCGACGATCACACCCAGGACTGCCGTGACGGCGTGCGCTCTTCGCATGTCCGCGAGCGTAGTCAACGACGCCGGGCGACGGCCGTGCAGTGATCCGTTCGGATCGGTCAGTGGATGGACGACCGGCCGTGACGCAGCCACCGAGTGAAGACATAACCGTCGTCGTCGGTGATGATCGCGGCCGGTGACATCCCCTTGAGCGCGGCGGACTCGTCCTTCCCGTCGCCGGTCCGCACCGCGATGCGGCCGGCATTCCCGCCGGCCAGATGGGGACTGGTCGTCAGGCACAGCTCGTCGAGCAGGTCGTCGGCGATGATCGAACCGAGCAGGCTCGGGCCGCCCTCGCAGAGCACCCGCGGCCGGCCCAGCTCGCCGCAGGTCTCGATCAGCGCCGAGGTGTCGACGTCGTCCTCACCGCAGTCGATCAGGGTGGCGCCGGCGTCGACGAGTGCGGCGCGGCGCTCCGCGGGGGCCGACGCGCAGGTGAGTACGACGGTGTCGGGGTGGCTCAGCGGCGGGTAGTCCGGCGGGATCGAGAGCGACCGCGACACCAGGGCGAGCGCGGGTGCGGGCGCCTGTCCGTTCGCTTCTCGGAGGTCGGCGAACGCGGAGTCGGGTTGCGGCTGGCGGTACCCCTCGGTGGTCGCGGTCCCGGCGCCGACGAGGATCACGTCGGCGAGTCCGCGCAGGACCCGGAAGACGGTCTTGTCCCCGTCACCGCCGAGTCCGCCCGACTTCCCATCGTGGGTGGCCGCGCCGTCGATCGAGGCGACCATGTTGGCCCGGACGAAAGGTGCCGTGGCGCCGGGCCCCTCCGACGGCCGCGGCGGATAGCGGTAGTGCTCGGCCAGGCCGAGCAGTGTCTCGTTCCCCTTCTCGCCGGACTCGGCGGATGTGACCTGGGTCGCTTTCTGCAGGTGGAACATGCATCCATACTTCCGGAGATCGCTACTCTCCACACATGGCGGCCCGACTTTGCGATCGCAACCCTGCGACCTCGCCGGACGCACTCATCGATGAGATGGTGCCTCCGTCGACCTTCGACGACGTGAGCTTCGACTCCTACATTCCCGATCCGAAGGAGCCGTCGCAGGCCCAGGCGGTCGCCAAGGCACGCGACTTCGTCGCCCGGGCCTCCAAGGCCCGCTCCGGGAAGAAGGGCCTGTTCTCCCGCAAGGCGCCCTCGCAGGGGATCGGCCTGTACCTCGACGGCGGGTTCGGCGTCGGCAAGACCCACCTCCTGGCCTCGATCTACCACTCCATGCCCGAGCCGAAGTCGTTCGCGACCTTCGTCGAGGTCACCCACGTGGTCGGCGCGCTGGGCTTCGTGAACGCCGTCGAGCGTCTCTCGAAGCACACCGTCCTCTGCATCGACGAGTTCGAACTCGACGATCCCGGCGACACCATGCTCGTTTCGCGCCTGCTCACCGAGCTCACGGCGAAGGGTGTGTCGGTCGTCGCCACCTCGAACACCCTGCCCGGCCAGCTCGGCGAGGGCCGGTTCGCGGCCCAGGACTTCCTGCGCGAGATCCGCAAGCTCTCGGCGGTGTTCGAGACGATCCGCGTCGACGGGCCCGACTACCGCCACCGCGACCTGCCGCCGGCCCCGGACCCGCGCACCGAGTCCGAACTGGTCGACATCGCCGACTCCACCGAGGGTGCGACCCTCGACGACTTCGACGCGCTGTGCGATCACCTGAGCACGCTGCATCCGTCGAAGTACAAGGACCTCGTCGACGGCGTCTCGCTGGTGTGCATCACCGGTGTCCACCCCGCCAAGGACCAGTCGGTGGCGCTGCGCCTCGTGGTCCTCGCCGACCGCCTTTACGACGCGCACGTCCCGGTGACGGTCTCCGGCGCCAAGCTCGACGAGATCTTCACCGACGAGATGCTCGCGGGTGGCTACCGCAAGAAGTACCTGCGCGCGACCTCGCGTCTGCTGGCCCTGTCGCGGTTCGCCGAATCGGCTGCCTGACAGTCCGTTTCCCGCGTGACCATTTCCCTCGCGCTTGTCGAGTCCGACAAGCGGGACGGAGACACGCCGGCGGGACGGAAACACGCCGGCGAGCGGCGTCACAGCTTCTGCGTGAACACGTAATCGTGTTCGACACTCCCGCCGAGGTCGAAGGTTCGGACCCCGGCGCGGGTGAAACCGGTTTTGGCATAGAACTTCTGGGCTCGTTCGTTGAGCTGGTTCACGCCGAGCCAGACGACGACACTGCCACGGTCGCGGGCACGATCGAGCGCCGCGTCCATCAGGGCGCGTGACGGGCTGAGGCCGGGACGCGAATGATGGTCGGGGAGCACGTACATCTTCGACACCTCGCTCGCCGGTCGCTCCGGGACGAGGTCGGCGACAACGGGATTCGACGGATCGCCGTGCAGCACGAGTGCGTACCCGATGACCGGACCGCTGGCGCGGTCCCGGACGACGAGCACGTCGGCGTCCGGGTCGGCGATGTACCCGCGGAAGTTTCTCTCGCCGAGGTTGGTCGCGATGAACTGCGCGATGTCCTCGGTGGCGGCATGCGGCGGGCACGCCAGGGGAAAGGTCGCGCCGGCGACCTCGGCCACCGACGCCGCCCGCTCCGGATCGGTGACGAGTTCGACGCTCACCCCGGGATGAGTCGACGTCACGACCGTGATTCGGCCGACGCCAGCGGACGGTCCGGGTCCGCGGTCCAGGCGTTCATCGACCCGTCGTACACCGCGACATCATCGCGGCCGAGTGCCTTCAGTGCGAATGCCGCTGCGGTGGCGGCGATCCCGCCACCGCAGTAGGTGACCGGTCGCACCGACGGGTCGAGGGCACCCGCGTCGGCGAACAGTCCGCGCAGTTCCTCGAGCGGCTTCAGTGACCCGGACTCGTCGACGAGTTCGCCGAACGGGACATTGACGCTGCTCGGGATGTGCCCGCCAGCGAACGACTCCCGGTCGAGAGCGTTGACCAGCAGCACCGACGAATCCGCGGTGGCCGCGACCACCTCGTCGGTCGAGAAGATCCGTTCCGGGCGGCGCTGCGCGGTGAAAGTCGCTGCCGGGTAGGTGGATTCACCGGTCTCCGTGGGGAGTCCCGCCGCCACCCAGGCGCCGTACCCACCGTCGAGGACGACGACGTCGTCGAAACCTTCCAGGCCGAACTGCCACCACAGGCGCGTTGCCCAGATGCCGTTGACCGTGTCGTAGACGACGACGGTCGAGTCGTCGCCGATCCCGGCCGCGCCGACCGCCGCCGCGAACTTCTCCGACGACGCCGCCGCGAACGGGGCCTCACCGTTCGGATCGGACAACTCGGTGATCTGGTCGAGGAACACCGCGCCCGGCAGGTGACCCTGGAGGTAGGTGTCACGACCGGAGGCGACGTGCGCTCCGTCGGCGTCGAAGCTCAGGTGAACCGTCGCGTCGACGATGCGCAGACGCCCCTCGCCGAGGCGCTTCTGCAGTTCGTTCGGGGTGATCAGCGGTGCGGAGGTCATGCCTGACACGGTAGTCCGGTCGCCGCCGGGCCTGACCTCAGGGATCGAGCGGTTCGGCCGTGATGGGTTCGGTGTGGAAATCGGCGAGATCGACGTGACGGGTCTTCGCCCAGTAGTCGACGATCCGCCACGGCAGCACCGCGACGACCCGGCCGTCGGGGTTCCGATACCAGTTGGTCATCGCGGGATGTGTCCACACCATGCGTGCGTGCGCGCGGTCGACGGCGTCGTTGTACTCGTCGGTGACGTCGCGACGCACCTCGAGAGCACCGAGGCGGCGCTCGATCATGGCGCGGATGGCGTCGCAGACGTAGCGCACCTGGTATTCGAGGATGCTGATGAAGCTGCCCCCGTGTCCGAGTGCGGTGTTGGGGCCGGTGAGGATGAACAGGTTCGGGAAGTCCGGCGCGGTGATGCCGAGGTAGGCGTACGCGTCGTGATCGCCCCAGGCCTCGACGGTGGTCTTGCCGCTGCGCCCGACGACGTCCATCGGGTACAGGTAGCGGTCGCTGTGAAAGCCGGTCGCGAAGACGATGATGTCGAAGTCGTGTGCCCGGCCGGTGGAGTCGACGAGCCCGGTCTCGGTGACGGAGTCCACGCCGTGGCCCACCAGCTCCACGTTCGGCTGCCGCAGCATGCGAAACCAGCCGTTGTCCAACAGCATTCGCTTGCCGAAGGGCGGGTAGTCCGGCGTCGACAGCTCGACGAGATCGTCGCGGTCGCCGAGCTCGGCGCGCATGTACCGCAGGTAGAACTCGCGATGGCCGTGGTTCACTGCGTTGATCGACGCGGTGGGTTCGGGCCATTCGGGGTCGACGTGCAGGGTCGAGTGGACCTTGTCGTTGAAGATCCAGGACAACCGTGCGCGGTACCACTCCCGGTACCCGGGCAGGTTGTTCATCAGCCAGTGCACGTTGTCGCCGACCGGGGCGAAGTAGTCGTCGTTGGGGGCGATCCACTGCGGCGACCGCTGGAAGACCGTCAGCGACCCCACCTTGTCGACGATGGCGGGACCGATCTGCATCGCCGACGCGCCGGAGCCGACGATGGCGACGCGCTTGCCGGACAGGGCGCCGGGCTCGTCGAGTTCGGTGGGCCAGTGGGCGGAGTGGAACATCCGGCCGGTGAAGGTGTCCATGCCGGCGAGTCGGGGGAGCTTGGGCCGGTTGAGGATGCCGACCGCGCTGATGAGGATGCGCGAGGTGAGGGTGCTCTCGCTCCCGTCCCGGTCGCGGACCCGCACCACCCACTGCTGGGTGTCGGAATCGTAGGCGGCGGAGAGGACCTCGGTGCCGAACCGGACGCGGTCGCGCACCGCGTGACGGTCGGCGAAGGCCTGCAGGTAGCCCTGGACCTCGTCGCGTTTGCCGAAGTGGGTGGACCAGTCGTGGTCGAAGGAGGAGATCGAGTACAGGTAGCTCGGGGTGTCGACGCCGGCGCCCGGGTACTGGTTCTCGTACCAGGAGCCGCCGACCTCGTCGTTCTTCTCCAGAACGGTGTGCTCGATGCCGGCCTCGGCGAGCTGCGTGGAGATCAGCATCCCGGCCACGCCGGCGCCGATGACCAGGGCGTTCATCGTCGAACCGAGGTCTTCGGGTAGTTCCGGCAGATGGGAGCCGCGCAGGTCGCCCCGCACGATCTCGCTCATCATCGGCGCGAACTCCGGTGCCACCGGTTCGCCGGCGGTGAACGACATCAGTGTGGCGACGAGTTCCTCGTCGGCCGGGACGCGGGCCGGTGAGCCTTGCTCGTACCAGTCCTCGAGGGCGTCGACGACGGCGTCGCGGATCTCGGCCTGTACGTCCTCGGGCAGGCCGCCGGTCGAATTGTCGTCCATGCCACGGCTGCGGGTCGGGCGGTAGCGATCGGCCAGCCAGCGGCGATCCCCGGTCATCTCCACCAGCACGGCGAGCAGCGTCGGGATGTTGCCCGCGTCGACCGCGGTCCGGATCTCCGAGGGGGCCGGACGCGTCTCCGGGCGAAGGGAAACTGAAGTCATGGTTGCAACTAACCACTGTTAGTCCCAGTTCGTCAACATGAGAAAAGTGCCGATTATCGATGCTTGACGGCCGTGGTCTCGTGTGGAACTGTGTCCCCAGTCATACTAACAACGGTTAGTGATCACGGAGGTTGACATGGAACTCAGCGAGGCAATGCGCACTACTGGCACGTGCCGCTACTTCAGCGACAAGCCCGTCGAGGACGAGGTGTTCTACCGGGCGTTCGACGACGCGCGCTTCGGTCCGCAGGGCGGGAACCGGCAGCCGGTCCGCTGGGTGGTCGTCCGTGACGACGTCACCAAGAAGGCGCTCGCCGACCTCTACCTGCCCTTCTGGGAGCCCTACTACAACTCGATCCTCGAGGGTTCCAAGAAGGTGGGTGCCGTCCCGAAAACCATCGAGAGCGCCAACTACTTCGCTCATCACCTCGCCGAGGTGCCCGCGCTCGTGGTGGTGTGCGCCGAGGCGGAAGGACTGCATCCCACCGATCACGAACTCGGCCGGCTCAGTGTCGTCGGCGGCGCGTCGATCTACCCGAGCGTGCAGAACCTGACCCTCGCCCTGCGTCAGCAGGGTGTCGCCACCGCACTCACGACTCTGCTGTGCGCAGCGGAGAACGAGGTCAAGGACCTGCTCGGCATCCCGGACGGATTCATCACCGCGGCCCACATCGCGGTCGGCTACCCGCAGAACGGCTTCCCGCGCAAGCTCACCCGCAGCCCCGTCGAGGAGATCGCCTTCCTCGACCGCTTCGACAACCGGATGTTCGCGTGAGCGCGCCCGCCATGACCCCAGAAGGACAGCTCACCGACCGCAGGCTCACGGAGAACCAGACCTCGCCGCTGGGTCGCGCGACGATCGGTGACCAGCTGCGCAGGCTCTCACGGTCGCAGGGCAACAAGCCCGCGATCATCGCCTACGACGCCGCCGGCGGCCGCACGTCGACCAGCTACGGCGACCTCAATCGCATGGCCAACCGGGTCGCGCACGTCCTCGTCGACCTCGGCGTCCGCCGCGGCGACCGGGTCGCGGTGATGAGCCGCAATCGCGTCGAGACCGTGGCGTCGTACTACGGTGCGCTGAAGGTCGGCGCGGCGTACTCCGGTGTCAGCCCGCTGTTCCGAGAGAAGGAGATCGCCCAGCAGCTGGGTCACCTCGAGCCCGCCGTCCTCGTCGTCGAACGCGACCTGGCCCCCGTGGCCGGCCCGATCGCCGACAGTCTCGGCATCTCGGTCCTCGTCGTCGGGGAGCCCGCATCGGACTCGTGGAACTCCTTCGACGAACTGGTCGGACGGGCCGACGACGCCGAACCCGACTGCGACGTCGACGAACACGACCTGGCGATGATCGTCTACACCAGCGGCACCGAGTCGACCCCCAAGGGCGTCGAGATCGCGCACCGCAACTACCTGATCTCCACCGCGCCCGCGTACACCTGGGGTCTGCGCTGTCTGAACGACGACGTCTGGCTGTACGTCATGCCGTTCCACACGATCGCGGGTATCGGATCACTGACCTCGCTGACCCTGCTCGGCGCCACGCTCGTGCTGCCGGCCGCGGTCGACCCGGCGACCTCGCTGCGGATGATCCGCGACGAGAAGATCTCGGTGCTCGCCCAGACCCCGACCTTCTTCATCGCCCTGGCCAATCACCCCAACTTCGGGCCCGACACCGTCGGCACCGTACGCCGCTGCCTCACCTACGGCGGCCAGGTGTCCCCGCACGCAGTCGACGCCTGGGCCACCGCCACACCGGAGTCGGTGTGGGGCACCTACTGGGGCCAGTCCGAGCTCACCCAGCTCGGCTCGGTCGGATGGTTCAAGCGACTCGAGGACGTGCCCAACCAGGACCCGACGTGGATCGGCAAGCCGGTCGGCCACCTCGAGGTCCGGGTCGTCGACGCCGACGGCAACGAGGCCGAGGAAGGCGAACTCCTCTGTCGCACACCGTCGGTCATGCTCGGTTACTTCAAGGACCCGGAGAAGACCGCCCAGGTCCTCGAGGGGGGCTGGGTGCACACCGGCGACATCGTGCGCATCGACGACGAGGGCAACATGTTCTTCCGCGACCGGCGCAAGGACATGATCAAGACCGGCGGATACAACGTCGCCTCCCAGGAGGTCGAGCGTGTGCTGCAGGCGCATCCCGACGTCGAGCGGGCCGCGGTCGTCGGCCTGCCCGATCCGTACTGGTCCGAGGCCGTCACCGGCTTCGTCGTGCTGCGTGCGGGTAGCTCGGTGTCCGCGGAGGACATTCGTGAGTACTGCCGCGCCGATCTGGCGTCATACAAGGTCCCCAAGTCGGTGCACGTCGTCGACGAACTGCCGACCGACGCCCAGGGCAAGCTGCTCAAGCGCGAGTTGAGGAGGACGTATGGAACCCCTCAGGGCTGACGACGCCGCCGACACCGCCGCGAAACCGATGGTGGCGGAGGAGCGTCCGCGCAGCCGTCGCGACGAGATCGTGGAGGCCGCCGCTCGGTATTTCGCCGAACACGGTTACGCGAACGCGGGAATGCGCGACATCGCCGAGGCCGTCGGCATGCGAGGCGCGAGTCTCTACAACCACTTCCACTCCAAAGAGGAGATCCTCTACGCCATCGCGTTGCGGATGACCGAGGACCCGCAGCAGGACCTGCTGGTGCTCGACGGCGAGGGCGGCCCCGTCCAGCGCCTCACCGGCCTGGTCGAGGCGCACATCCGCCGGCTCGCGCGGTACCGGGTGGAACACCTCGTCGCGCTGCGGGAACTGTCGGCGCTGACGCCGGAACACCGTCGGGTGGTCACCGATTACCGCAAGTACTACCAGCGGCGCATCCGTGACGTCATCGAGGCGGGCGCCCGGATGGGTGTCTTCGAGGCCCGCGACGCCCACCGGTCCGCCATCGCCGTGCTCGACCTGATGAACGGCATCAGCTGGTGGCTGCGCGACGAGCACGATGTCGACCAGTTGGTCAGCGACTACGTCGATTTCACGATCCGCGGCGTGCTGCACCACCAGGCGGATTCGTGACCGGTCCGCTCGCCGGCGTGCGCGTGGTCGAGATGCCGGGCCTGGGTCCGACACCGCACGCCGCGATGATGCTCGCCGACCTCGGCGCCGACGTCGTCCGGATCCGACGCCCCGGCCCCGAGGCCCCGGGCCCCGACGGCATCGCCGAGGCGGACGCCGGTCTCTACCGGTCCCGACGCAGCGTCGAGGCCGACCTCAAGGACCCCGCCGACCTGAACCGCATCCGCGAGATGATCCTGCGTGCCGACACCCTCATCGAGGGTTTCCGGCCGGGCGTGATGGAACGTCTCGGACTCGGACCCGAGATCTGTGCCGATGCACCGCAACTCGTGTATGCCCGGATGACCGGGTGGGGTCAGGACGGCGACCGTGCGATGCTCGCCGGCCACGACATCAACTATCTGGCCGTGACCGGTGTGCTCGAGGCGATGGGCCCGGCCGGAGCGCCACCGGTTCCGCCGCTGTCCCTGGCCGGCGATTTCGGCGGGGGATCGATGCTGCTCGTGGTCGGCGTGCTGGCCGCCCTACACGACCGGTCGCGGACCGGACACGGGCAGGTCGTCGACGCCGCGATGGTCGACGGCGCCGGTCTGCTCGCCCAGCTGCAGTGGTCGTGGAAAGCGGCGGGACGCTGGGTGTCTCGATCGGAGGGCAACCTGCTCGACGGTTCCGCACCCTTCTACGCCACCTACGAGTGTGCGGACGGCCGGTTCGTCGCCGTCGGTGCCCTCGAGGAGAAGTTCTGGCGCAACCTGATCGGTACGCTCGGCCTCGCCGACCTACCTAACCGATGGGACCGTGCGCACTGGCCGGTGATCTCCGCTGCGCTCGCCGCGCGGTTCGCCACCCGTACCCGCGACGAGTGGTCCGAGGCGTTCGCCGGCGTCGACGCATGCCTCACCCCGGTGCTCGACTTCGACGAGGCGGCCGCCGATCCCGTTGCGCAGCAACGCGGCAGCTATGTCACCGTCGACGACACCGTGCAGCCCGCTCCCGCCCCGCGGTTCTCCCGGACCGCCTTGCCCACGCCGTCAGGCTCCTCGAGCGCGGACCTGATGCAGATCCTCGATCAATGGTCGACCGATTCACCTGTGGAGGTGTCGTGAGTTTCACCAGCCCGTTCCCCGACGTCGAGATCCCCGAGGTCAGCGTCCACCAGTTCCTGTTCGGCTCGATCGCCGACGACGAGCTCGGGCGTACCGCTCTGGTGGACCCGAAATCCGGTGCGGTGACGTCGTATCGGGAGCTGATCGCCCAGATCGACGCGGTCGCGGGCTGGCTGGCGTCGCGGGGGATCGGAGTGGGTGACGTCGTCGGTATCCTCTCGCCCAACATCCCGGCGTTCGCATCGGTGTTCCACGGCATCCTGCGCGCGGGTGCGACGGCGACGACGATCAACGCATTGTTCACCGCACCCGAGATCGCCAAGCAGCTGCGGGATTCGGGCGCCACGATGCTGGTGACGATCTCGCCGATGGCAACGCAGGCGAAGGCCGCCGTCGCCGAGGTCGGGCTGGACGACACGAGCCTCGTAGTCCTCGACGGTGAGGGGCAGGAGGCATCGGGCCATCCGAATGCCGCCGAGGTCCTCGGCGCCGGACTGTCGGCGCCCCAGGTGTCCTTCGATCCGGCCACTCATGTGGCGGTGTTGCCCTACAGTTCCGGGACCACCGGCAATCCGAAGGGTGTCGCACTCTCGCACCGGAACCTGGTCGCCAACGTCGCACAACTGAAGCCGTTGCAGGGCATGACGGCCGACGACGTGGTGATCGCGGTGTTGCCGTTCTTCCACATCTACGGCATGACCGTGTTGTTGAACGCAGCGCTGTTCAACCGGTCCTCACTGGTCGTGATGCCGCGGTTCGACCTGGTGGAGTTCCTGGAGAACATCCAGAACCACAAGGTGACGATGGCCTACATCGCGCCGCCGGTCGCGGTGGCGCTCGCGAAGCATCCGATCGTGGACAACTACGACCTGTCCTCGCTGCACACGATGATGTCGGGTGCGGCCCCGCTCGACGACGAGCTGGGTCAGGCCGTGGCCAAGCGTCTGGATCTGCACATGCTGCAGGGCTACGGCATGAGTGAGCTGTCCCCGGTGTCCCACATCATCCCGTTCGACGCGAAAGCCCTTCTCGGACTCGAAGACCCGCCGCTGTCGTCGACGGGCTGGCCGGTGCCGAACTCGGAGAACAAGATCGTCGACCCGGCCACCGGGAACGAGGTCTCGATACCTACCGAGGGCCTGTCCGAGCCGGGTGAGCTGTGGGTGAAGGGGCCGAACGTGATGCTCGGCTACCTCAACAACGAGCAGGCGACCGCCGACACCATCGACGCCGACGGCTTCCTGCACACCGGCGACATGGCGCAGGTCGATCCGACGGGGTGTGTCTACATCGTCGATCGGCTCAAGGAGCTCATCAAGTACAAGGGTTATCAGGTGCCGCCGGCCGAGCTGGAGGCGCTGCTGCTGACCCACGACAAGATCGCCGACTCGGCCGTCATCGGTGTGATCGATGCGGAGTCGGGAGAGGAGATCCCCAAGGCGTTCGTCGTCAAGCAGCCCGAGGCCGAGCTGACCGAGGATGAGGTGATGGAGTTCGTGGCGTCGAAGGTGGCCCCGCACAAGAAGGTTCGTGCGGTGGAGTTCATCGAGGCGATCCCGAAGTCGGCGTCGGGCAAGATCCTGCGCAAGGACCTGCGCAAGTAGGAGTCCGGATCGGCGTCTACCCCAGGTCGCGACGGGCCAGTCCGACGAAGCCGACGGCCAGCGCGACAGCGGCGAGACCCGTGACGGCGACGATGCCACTCGCCGTCACAGCATCGAGCGGGGCCTGCGGTAGATGCCGGAACGGTGACGCCGCGCGTGTCCACTTCGGCAGGTCGAACGACTCGGCGAGGATCTCGGCGACGAGGCAGTACGCGAAGTACGTCCAGGCGATGGCCGCGGCGGCCCTGGGTAGTGAACCTACGCAGGCCACTGCGACCGAGACGATCAACCACACCGCGGGGACGTACACCGCCGCCGCGGCGAGCAGACGTGGGATCTGACCGGGGTCGTCGACGGTCACTCCGTAGGTGAGACCCTCGCCGAGCGCACCCGCGGCCAGGACGATCGCGGTCCCGCCGAGTGCCATCGCGACGTGGCCGCCGAACCAGGACAGCCGGTTGGTGTTCGCTGCCACGACCGACTCCGCCAGTTCGGCGGTCTCCTCGCGTCGGGCCCGCAGCGCGCTGTTGACGCCGTACCCGGCTGACAGAAGAGCGGCGATCGTGAGGGTCAGCGCGAGGTACGCGTCCACGGCGTCTTCGGCGCCGCCGGGCAGGAACTCTGCGATCTGCGGATTGTCTTCGATGAAGTCGGTGATCGCGTCGCCGAACGATCCGTATGCCGCCGACAGCACGAAGACCCCGGTGGCCCAGGCGGCTGTCGACCCGCGGTGCAGCCGCCAGGCGAGTCCCGTCGTCGAGGTCAGGAGCCATGACGCCTCCGCGCGCCCGGCGCGGTTTCCGAAGATCCCGGCCCCGAAGTCGCGGTGTTCGGAGACGGCCACCGCCACTGCGACGGTGAGCAGAGACGCCACGAGCGGTATCAGAAGCGGCCACCAGGTGTCATCGACGTACGGGAATGTGCGCTGGCCCCAGCCGATGGGGGAGAGCCACGACGCGAACCCGTTGCCCACATCGCCCACTGCGCGGAGGACGTACGCCAACCCGAGCATGGCGGTGATGGATCCGTAGACGCTGCGCGGGTTCTCGAAGATCTGGGCGGCGAGCGCGGTGAGCGTCGCGAACGTGAGACCCACCCCGGCCAGCGCCGCACCGAAGAGGATCGAGCCGCCGAGCGGAAGACCGGCGGCGGTGGCGGTGACCGCGACGGCGACGCCGGCAGCGAGGTTCGCGACGGCCGCGAGGGCGAGGGCTGTGGCGACCGGGGCATCGCGGCCGACACGCGTCGACCGGAGTAGCTCGGCGCGTCCGTTCTCCTCGTCGGTGCGGGTGTGACGACCCACGAGGAACATCGACATGAGCCCGAGAACGATTGCGGCATAGCCGAATATCTCGAACACCGCTTCGCCGCCGATGGTGGCGAGCAGTTCTTCGGGTCCGCTGAGTGCGATGACCGCCGGACTCCCGCCGATGGTCTCGCGCAGCGCCGCGAGTTTCGCCGGGGTGTCGTAGAGGTTCTGGCTGGCGACGGCCTGGAATCCCACCAGAGCGGCGGTTCCGCCGATCCACGCGATGAGGGCGACCCGTTCGCGCCGGAGGTAGAACCTCAGGAGTGTGCGCAGACCCGTGGCGTCGGCACTCCGGCCGGCACTTCTCGCCGAGGTCGGCTCCGCGATCTGCACCGTCTCGATGTCCGCCATCGGAACTCTCCGCAGACCTCAGTCGCCGTAGTGCCGGAGGAAGATGTCCTCCAGAGTCGGTGGGGCGCTGGCCAGATCGCGGACGCCGAGGGTGGCGAGCTCACGGACCACCGTGTCGAGAGCGGCGGCGTCGACGGTGCAGCGGATGCGGTGTCCGTCGCGGGTCAGGTCGTGCACGCCCGGGACGCCGTCGAGGGCGGCGGGATCGTGGGCGGTTTCGGCACTGATCTCGAGACGACCGAGGTGACGCAGCTCGGACAGTGACCCGCTGTCCACCGTCCGGCCGGCCCGGATCAGGGTCACCCGGTCGCAGAGCGCCTCGACCTGGGCCAGGATGTGACTCGACAGGAGAACGGTGCGCCCGCTGCGGCGTTCCTCCTCGATGCACCGCTGGAACTCGGCCTCTTTCAGCGGATCGAGGCCGGAGGTCGGCTCGTCGAGAAGAAGGAGTTCGGCATCGGAGGCCAGGGCCGCGATCAGCGCGACCTTCTGCCGATTGCCCTTGGAGTACGTGCGCGACTTCTTGCGTGGGTCGAGTTCGAAACGATCGATCAACTCGTCACGACGACGTCGGTCGCGGTCTCCGCGGAGGTTGCACAGGAGATCGATGACCTCGCCGCCGGTGACACCCGGCCAGAGATTCACCTCGCCGGGCACATACGCGATCCGCCCGTGCAGATTCACGTTGTCGCGCCAGGGATCTCGACCCAGAACTCGGACGACGCCGGAGTCCCCTCGCAGCAACCCGAGCAGAACCCGGATGGTGGTTGTCTTGCCCGCGCCGTTGGGTCCCAGGAAGCCGTGGACCTCGCCCTCGGCGACGGTCAGGTCGAACCCGTCGAGGGCCCTGACATGGCCGAACGACTTGACCAGCTCACGGATCTCGATCGCGGGCACGTTCCCAGACTAGAACCGTCGAGAGCCCCGATCGCGGGGCCGAAAGTCACCTGATTTCGGCCCCGCGAACCTTGCGATGGACTCAGCTGGAACCGAACAGGCCGTCGAGCGAGCCGCCGCCACCGCCGCCACCGCCGGCGCAACCGGTCACGGTCACGTGATGCCAGTTGCGGTCTCCGAGCCACTCGGGGCCGCCGTCACCGAGATTTCCGGGCGGGCCGAGGACCATTCGGTAGGCGACGTCGTGCGTCGCGGCTTCCGGATTCGGGAGCGGTGGGTTGTAGGGGGAGTCGTTGAGGTTCTTCAGATCTTTGATGTAACTGACGGTCGACACGGGACGGTCTTTCACCATCCAGATGTTGCCCGGGGCGTTCGCGCCCATGGAGCCTTCGTCATCCGGCCACCTCGGGTAGTCCTCGACGGTCGTGTGCATCCCGCCGGTCCGGCCGACCTGGAAGTCGGCGTAGTCGACGTCGCGCAGAGGCTCGTCGTCGATGCGCCAGTCGAGCGTGTAGGACGTGATGTTGGTTTCGTTCGTCAGGGTGAACTTCACCTTGCAGTTGCCGAGGTTCTCCGCCCAGAACTGGACGGGACCCGTTCGCTGACCGTTGTCGGCAGCCTGCGCGACACCGGGTGCGATGGAGAATGCGAGTCCCGCGGCGGCGACTGACGCCAGCCCGGTCACCATTGCCCGTTTGATCATTACCTCACCTGTTCCTTCCAGCCCGACCCGGTTCCGGACGCTAGGGGCGGGTCAAATGTCCGAATTTGAGATCTGGGTCACATGGCACGGATTTGCCGTCGGCAGGCTCGGGGAAGGCACAGAAAAGCCCCGGTCTGGGGGACCGGGGCTTTCCGTTCTGCGAGCGGATGACGGGATTCGAACCCGCGACCCTCACCTTGGCAAGGTGATGCGCTACCAGCTGCGCTACATCCGCATGTCCGCGAGCGATGATGCTGCCCGCGTGGCCAAGAGAAAGCCCCGGTCGGGGACCGGGGCTGACTTCTCTCGTGGTGCGCGATACAAGGATTGAACTTGTGACCTCTTCCGTGTCAGGGAAGCGCTCTCCCACTGAGCTAATCGCGCGGGACTGTGTTGAGTTGTGATGCGTGGAGGTGGCGACGGGAATCGAACCCGTGTACACGGCTTTGCAGGCCGTTGCCTCACCACTCGGCCACACCACCAGATGCGAGGTCGACTCGCGCCGAGCGGATGACGGGATTCGAACCCGCGACCCTCACCTTGGCAAGGTGATGCGCTACCAGCTGCGCTACATCCGCATGCCCACGAGCGATCTTGTGGATCTTGCTGCTCGCGGTGCGAAGAGAAACTTACGCGATCGATTCCGAACTTTACAAATCGGCAGGTCAGGGGCTTGTGGAATGACGAATTCCCAGCGTGTGATTACCGGAGGCCGCCGAATCGAACGTCTGTGACGTGGGGCACGTCGGCGATTTGGGAACTCTGCGCAAGCCGTGTAATCTTCTGGCTCGTGCGCAGGCGCCCCTGTCACAGACTTCAGGCGCCCGACACGGTCCCGTGGCTCAGTGGAAGAGCGTCCCGTTCACACCGGGAAGGTCGCTGGTTCGATCCCAGCCGGGACCACCGAGGAGAGCCCCGCCGAGAACTTCGGCGGGGCTCTTCGCATATCTAGGGTTGTTCGACGCGAATCGGCAACGACTCGTGAACCTGTCGGCGTTTCTCGTGACCTGGATCACAGCTCGGGCGTAATCTCGCCCGCGTGCCGGCACCGACTGTCCACTCGCGTCCCATCCCGACGTGGGTGATCGTGCTGGCCGGGATCGCGGCGCTCGGCGTGATCGTCTGGCACATCACCGCTTTTCCGTACACCAATCCGTTCTACGGGCTGTTCGAGAACGCGACCGACGTCCGTGTCTACCGTGCGGGTGCCGATGCCGTGCTCGACTCACGTCCCCTCTACGAGGCGCCGGTGTTGTGGCGCCTGCATTTCACGTACCCGCCGTTCGCGGCGATCGCTTTCGTCCCGCTGGCCGTCCTGAGTGCCGGGGTCGCCCATATCGTCTGGTGGGCAGTCTGTTTCGTGGCACTCGTCGCCGTGGCGACGTTGGGGACCCGCAGTCTGGGTTACCGACTCGATGCTCGCCTCGTCGGCTTCGCCGTCCTCTTCTCTGTCGGGGTGACCGCACTCGAGCCCGTGCGGACCACCATCTGGCTCGGTCAGGTCAATCTCGTGATCATGGCGCTGATCCTGACCGACCTGGTGTTCCTGCGCGCCGACTCGCGGTGGCGGGGGATCGCAATCGGGATCGCCGCCGGACTCAAGCTGATGCCGCTGTTCGCCGTCATCTACCTGCTCGTCACCCGGCAGTGGCGCGCGGCGGCCACCGCGATCGCCACCTTCGGTGGCACGGTTGCAATCGGGTTTCTCGTCATCGGTTCGGATGCCCGGGCGTACTGGGCTGGTCACCTGTTCGATTCCGACCGCATCGGCCGTGCCGATTCGCCCGCCAACCAGTCGGTCCGCGGCTTCGGTTCGCAAATCCTGGCGCACCTCGATGTCCGGCGGTTCACCCATCCCGGCCCGGGCGGACCGGTCTTCGAGGCGCCGTCGTGGTTGTGGGTCCCCGCGGCGCTGGTGGTCGCAGTACTCGGACTGTGGGCCGCGGTCGTCGCCCGGCGGATGTCGCAACCGCTCCTGGCCGCGACGATCGTGGGATTGACGATGTGCGCGGTGTCGCCGTTCGCGTGGGGGCACCACTGGGTGTGGTGTGTGCCGTTGCTGCTGGTGACCTTCGATCTCGCCCTGCGCCATGGCGGCTCGCGGCGGTCCTGGTGGTACTGGCTCGCGCCTGCCGGCGTCGTCGCGCTGACCTTCACCTGGTGGCGGCACTGGTGGGACAGCGGGCCATATCTGACCTCGGATCATGCGATGTCGCTGGGGTTGTTCATGATGCCGAGAGCAGTCGACCCGGGCCCGGTCGACCACGCACTGGTCCTTCTCTACGCCGGCTGCTACCCGTTGTTGCTTGCCGTGACCGTCGTGGTGACCCTCTTGGCGGGGCGTCGGAGACGGGATCGCCGACCTCCCGTTGACGAGTCGCTCGGCCCGGAGGACGTCGTCGCGGTCGCCTGAGGGGCCGGCGGTCCGTCAGGCCGCTGTCGCGGGGGACGCGGCGCGATTGCCGCCGGCGCGTCGGCGAAGTGCCGGATCGTGGAGTGCCGACGGGTCGTAGGCCATGTCGAGTCGTCCCACATCGGTGCCCGGTTCGACGATCCGGTCGATCTCGTCGAGGATGTCGTCGCCGAGCGCCAGGCCGGCCCCCGCGAGATAGTCGTCGAGGTGGGCCATCGTGCGTGGTCCGAGGATGGCCGCGGTCACGCCGGGATGGGCGATGGTGAAGGCGATGGCCAGGTGGGTGAGTTTGATGCCGGACTCCTCGGCGAGCGAGATGAGCTGTTCGACGACATCGATGCGGCGTTCGTCGCTGAGGTGGGTGAACCGCTCTGCCCGTCGCAGGTCGATGGGCTGCCCCTTGCGGACGCGTCCGGTGAGCAATCCCTGTGCGAGGGGACTCCACACCAGCACACCCATGCCGTGTCGTTGTGCAACGGGCAGGATCTCGCGTTCGATCCCGCGGTCGAGGATCGAGTAGTTTGGCTGCTCGGTACTCGGCGACTCCAGGCCGCGTTCGCGCGACTGCCACTGTGCTTCGACCATGTCGGAGGCGGGGAAGGCGGAGGTGCCGAAAGCCCGGATCTTGCCGGCCCGGACGAGATCGGTCAGGACGGAGAGGGTCTCACCGATCTCGGTCGACGGATCGGGGCGGTGCATCTGATAGAGGTCGATGTGGTCGGTGCCCAGGCGTCGTAGGGAGTCCTCGACGGCGGTCGTGATCCATCGACGGGAACCGCCTCGCCGGTTCGGGTCGTCGCCCATCGGCAGACCGAACTTGGTGGCGATGACCACGTCGTCGCGGCGTCCCTTGATGGCCTTGCCGACGATTTCCTCCGACTCGCCACCGGAATACATGTCGGCCGTGTCGATGACGTTGATCCCGGCGTCGAGCGCCTTGTGGATGATGCGGATCGAGTCGTCGTGGTCGGGGTTGCCGACCTGGCCGAACATCATCGCGCCCAATGCATACGGGCTGACCTGGATTCCGGTTCGACCCAACGTGCGGTGCTGCATGTCGCTCTCCTTGTCCGCACCCGGTGGGATGCTGTGCGACGATAGAAGTGGAACGTTGTCCCGATTAACGATATGGGACAGTGTCCCACTTATCAACCCGGAGATCTGACAGCGAGGAAACAGGCCCATGCCCCGTGCTGATGCCCAGCGCAACGTCGATGCCCTGCTGGCTGCGGCGAAAGAGGAGTTCGCCGCTCACGGAGTGGATGTCAGCGTGCGGTCGATCGCCGCACGCGCCGGCGTCGGAACCGCGACGCTGTACCGGCACTTCCCGCTGCGCTCCGACCTCGTCGCCGCTGTCTTCCGTCACGAACTGGATGAGTGTGTGGCCGCCGCGGGTCCGCTCGCGGAGCAGTACGCGCCGGGGGAGGCCCTCGAGAGGTGGGTGCAGAGGTACCGCGAGTTCCTGCAGACCAAACGCGGTCTCGCGAGCGCGCTGCACTCGGGCGATCCCGCGTACTCGTCCCTCCCGGAGTACTTCCATTCCCACGCGGCGCCCGCGCTCGGTGCGCTGCTGGAGGAAGCCGCGAACAGCGGTGAGATCCGTGCCGACGTCGCTGTCGCCCCGCTGGACCTGCTCGGGGCGATCGCGAACCTCTGCGTCCCGTTTCCCGGCAGCGACAACGACACCGCGACCCGGCTGGTCGCGCTGCTGCTCGACGGACTGCGGTACCGCCCGTAGGAACGCGTGCCCGGGTGTACACGCCTGACTTCGGTAGCCTGGACCCGACTTTTGACATTGACGGGTCCGATGTAGGGGGAACATGGCGGAGTCGTGGTGGAAGCGCCTGCGGATCCGAGCGCGTCATCGCCGGTACGTGGTGCGTTCCAACCCGCGGTGGCGCCGCATCTATCGCATCGGGGTCGCCGTCGTCGGCACGATTGTGCTGCTCTGCGGCGTCGTCGCCATCCCGTACCCGGGCCCCGGCTGGCTCATCGTCTTTCTCGGACTGGGAATTCTGGCGTCGGAATTCGAGTGGGCGCACCGACTGCTGAAGTTCGCGCGCGCGAAGTACGACGCCTGGATGGAGTGGATCGGCCGGCAGCACTGGTCGGTGCAATCGGTGTTCTGGATCGGCACCTTCGTCATCGTCGTGGGAACCCTGTGGCTACTCGGGGCACTGCACACGGCGGCCGGCTGGGTGAACCTCGACTATCAGTGGCTCGCCAGCCCCATCTTCTCCTGATCGTCTTTCCCGGGCCGCGCCGCGCGCCGGGAGAGGAGGGGTACGGCCGGTCGGGATGACACGCGGATACCATCGGAGTCGCAAACGTCCGCCCGGACGCGTACTTCGCGTGTCCGAAACTATTCGAGGAGCGTCCCGTGCCCGACGACGTCCAGGTGACCAGCCCAGCCACGATCCGTGTGCCGGCTGGAACTACCGCGGGCACCGCACTCCGTGACCACGACCTGCCCAACAAGGGTCCCGAGGCGATCGTCGTGGTCCGCGACGCCGCCGGCGACCTGCGCGACCTCTCCTGGGCGCCCGCCGAGGACGCCGAGGTCGAACCCGTGGCGGCCAACACCGAGACCGGACGCAGCGTCATCCGGCACTCGTGCGCGCATGTGCTCGCGCAGGCGGTCCAGGACCTGTTCCCCGACGCCAAGCTGGGCATCGGCCCGCCCATCAAGGACGGCTTCTACTACGACTTCGATGTCGCCGAACCCTTCACGCCCGAGGACCTCAAGGCCCTCGAGAAGAAGATGAAGCAGATCATCAAGTCTGGTCAGCGCTTTTCTCGCCGCGTCTACGAGTCGAAGGACGAGGCGCGCGCCGAGCTGGCGAACGAGCCGTTCAAGCTCGAGCTGATCGACGACAAGGGTGCCGCCGACGACGCCGAGGTCATGGAGGTCGGCGGCGGCGAGCTGTCCGTCTACGACAATCTCAACCCGCGTACCGGCGAACGCATCTGGTGCGATCTGTGCCGCGGTCCGCACGTGCCGACCACCAAGTACATCGCCGCGTTCAAGCTGACCCGCTCCTCGGCCGCCTACTGGCGCGGCGACCAGGACAACGCCGACCTCCAGCGTGTGTACGGCACCGCGTGGGAGTCCGCCGAAGCGCTCGACACCCATCTCGAGCTGCTCGCCGAGGCGGAGAAGCGCGACCACCGCAAGCTGGGGGCAGAACTCGACCTGTTCAGCTTCCCCGACGAACTCGGCTCGGGCCTGCCGGTCTTCCATCCCAAGGGCGGCATCATCCGCAAGGAGATGGAGGACTACTCACGGGCACGCCACGTCGCCGCGGGGTATGAGTTCGTCAACACGCCGCACATCACCAAGGGGCACCTCTACGAGGTCTCCGGTCACCTCGACTGGTACCGCGACGGGATGTTCCCGCCCATGCACGTCGACGCCGACATCGACGAGAACGGCGAGGTGCGCAAGCCCGGCCAGGATTACTACCTGAAGCCGATGAACTGCCCGATGCACAACCTGATCTTCCGTGGCCGCGGGCGTTCGTATCGTGAACTGCCGCTGCGGATGTTCGAGTTCGGATCGGTCTACCGCTACGAGAAGTCCGGCGTGATCCACGGCCTCACCCGGGTGCGCGGCATGACACAGGACGACGCGCACATCTACTGCACCCGCGAGCAGATGCGCGACGAGCTGACGTCGATCCTCAACTTCGTCCTCGGCCTGCTCAAGGACTACGGCCTCGACGACTTCTACCTCGAACTCTCGACCAAGGACCCGAAGAAGTTCGTCGGCTCCGACGAGGTGTGGGAAGAGGCGACCAACACGCTCGCCGAGGTCGCCGAGGCCTCGGGCCTCGACCTCGTGCCCGATCCGGGCGGCGCCGCGTTCTACGGCCCGAAGATCTCGGTGCAGGCCAGGGACGCGCTCGGCCGCACCTGGCAGATGTCGACGATCCAGCTCGACTTCAACCTGCCCGAGCGTTTCGAACTCGAGTACACCGGCCCCGACGGCACCAAGCAGCGTCCGGTGATGATCCACCGCGCCCTGTTCGGGTCCATCGAGCGGTTCTTCGGCGTGCTCACCGAGCACTATGCGGGCGCCTTCCCGGCCTGGCTGTCGCCGGTCCAGGTGATGGGCATCCCGGTCGCCGACGCATTCGCCGATCACCTGCAGGGTGTCGTCGACGCGCTGCGTGCCGCCGGTGTCCGCGCCGAGGTCGACCATTCCGACGACCGCATGCAGAAGAAGATCCGCAACCACACCACCGGCAAGGTGCCGTTCATGCTGCTCGCCGGCGAACGCGACGTCGAGGCGCACGCGGTGAGCTTCCGGTTCCGCGACGGGTCGCAGATCAACGGTGTCCCGGTGGGTGCCGCGATCGCGGCGATCACCGACTGGGTGGGCGCCCGGCGCAACGAGTCGCCGACCAAGGAGCTCCTGGAGGCGAAGCTCGGCACCGTGGGGGCCGTCGATGGCTGAGACACACGGCGAGATCCGCGACGAGGGTGTCGGGGTCGGTGACCGTCTGGAGCGGCTGTGGAGTCCTCACCGGATGACCTACATAGCCGACCCGCAACCGGCGGCCAAGACCGGTCACCCCTTCCTCGACATCCCGACGATGTCGGACGAGGACGGACTGATCGTCGCGCGCGGGGAGTCGGTGTACGCGGTGCTCAACCTGTACCCGTACAACCCCGGGCACACGATGGTGGTCCCGTATCGCCAGGTCGCCGACCTCGAGGATCTGACGCCTGCCGAGTCGTCCGAGCTGATGGCGTTCACGCAGCGGATGATCCGCACGATCAAGGCGGTCTCCAACCCGAACGCCTTCAACGTGGGACTCAACCTGGGTTATGCCGCGGGTGGCTCGCTGTCCGAGCACCTGCACCAGCACATCGTGCCCCGCTGGATGGGCGACGCGAACTTCATCACGATCGTCGGCGAGACCAAGGTGATGCCGCAGCTGCTGCGCGACACCCGGGGACTGCTCGCCGAAGCGTGGCAGCGTCTCGATGACTGAGGGGGGAGCTCGCGGATGCTGAGCATTCTGGGTCGGGCGTCGGTCTCCAAGGTGACGTTGCCGATGGGGCGGGCGCTGCTGCGCACCGGCCTCACGCCGGACAGCATGACTGTGATCGGGACCGTGGCGAGCGTGGCGGCCGCGCTCACCTTGTTCCCGATGGGCTACCTGTTCGCGGGCACCCTGGTCATCTGGCTGTTCGTCATGTTCGACATGCTCGACGGTGCGATGGCCCGCGCCCGGGGCGGGGGGACCCGCTTCGGTGCGGTGCTCGACGCCACCTGTGACCGCATCGCCGACGGCGCGATCTTCGCCGGCCTCGTGTGGTGGTGCACCGTCACCGAACCCCACCGCCTGCTCCTGATCGCGACCCTGATCTGCCTGGTCACCTCGCAGGTGATCTCCTACGCGAAGGCCCGCGCCGAGGCCAGCGGCCTCTACGGCGACGGCGGACTCATCGAACGCCCCGACCGGCTCATCATCGTGCTCGTCGGTACCGGTCTGACCGGTCTCGGCCTGCCGTGGGCGGTCCACGTGGCCATGTGGCTGCTCGCCGTCGGCAGCGTGATCACCGTCGGCCAGCGCATGTGGTCGATCTCGAACTCGCCGGGTGCGCGCGACCTGATCCCGCTGAAGGCAGAACCCGAGTCCACCGATTCCGATCCTGCCGACCCCGACGGCCCGACCCCGCCCGCCGAGTCGCGATGACCGACATCGCCGCACTCGCCGCCGACCTGGGGTACCAGGCCGGCTGGGCGGCGGTGCGGTACGCGCCCGAGCGTGCCGCCCGCACCGTGTTCGACCGCGCCGCGGGGCTCGCCGGACGCCGCAACGGCGGTCCGGAACAGTTGCGCCGCAACCTGGCCCGCGTGATCGGGGTCGCCGACCCCGCCGACGTGCCCGACGAACTGGTCGCGGATGCGGTGCGTTCCTATGCGCGGTACTGGTGCGAGGCCTTCCGGCTGCCCGCCCAGGACCGTGCGACGGTGGCGTCGACCGGGAACCTGCCCGAGGCCGACCACGCCCGACTCGACGCCGCGGTGTCGCGCGGCAAGGGTGTGGTGCTGGCCCTGCCGCACACCGGTAACTGGGACATGGCCGGCGTTTGGCTGGTCCAGCACTACGGGAAGTTCGCGACGGTCGCCGAACGGCTCAAGCCGGAGTCGCTGTTCAACCGGTTCGTCGAGTACCGCGAGTCGCTGGGTTTCGAGATCTTCCCGCTCAGCGGTGGTGAACAGCCGCCGTTCGGAGTGCTCGCCGACCGTCTGCGGGCCGGCGGCATCGTCTGCCTGCTGGGGGAGCGGGATCTCGCCCGCCATGGCGTCCCGGTCACCTTCTTCGGTGAACGGACCCGGATGCCGGCCGGATCGGCGCGGCTGGCGATCGAGACCGGGGCAGCCCTGTTCCCGGCCCACCACTGGTTCGAGGAGGCGCCGTACTCGTCGATGAGCGTCGGCGAGGAGATCGATGTGTCCGGCGGTGTGCAGGCGGCCACCCAGGCGCTCGCCGACGCGTTCGCCGCGAACATCGCCGCACACCCCGCCGACTGGCACATGCTGCAACCACTCTGGGAAGCCGACTGGACCGATCGGCAGAAGGCACGGATGAACGGGACCGGGGGAGCTGCATGAGAATCGGGATGATCTGCCCATATTCGTTCGACGTCCCCGGCGGTGTGCAGGCGCACGTCACCGAACTCGCGCACGTCTTCATCGACCGCGGCCACGAGGTCAGCGTCCTCGCCCCGGCGTCGCGCCGCACCGAACTGCCCGAGTACGTCGTGCGTGCCGGGCCCTCGCTGGCCATCCCGTACAACGGTTCGGTGTCGCGGGTGAACTTCAGCCCGAAAGGCTATCTGCGACTGCGTCGTTGGATCGCCGAGAACGGTTTCGACGTGCTGCACGTCCACGAACCCAACTCGCCGTCGATCTCGATGCTCTCGCTGATGGTGGCCTCCGGCCCGATCGTCACGACCTTCCACACCGCGACGTCGAAGTCGCTGTGGCTCAGTGCTTTTCAAGGCATCCTGCGCCCGTACCACGAACGGATCGCCGGCAAGATCGCCGTTTCCGAACTCGCGCGGCGCTGGCAGATGGAGTCGCTGGGCTCCGATGCCGTGGAGATCCCCAACGGCATCAACGTCGCCGGCTTCGCCAACGCCAAGCCGCTCGACGGCTACCCGCACCCTGGCGGCACGATCCTGTTCCTCGGCCGCTTCGACGAACCACGCAAGGGCATCGACATCCTGATGCGCGCGCTGCCGTCCGTGGTGGAGAAGTTCCCGGATGTGCGCGTCCTCGTCGTCGGCGGCGGCAACCAGGCCGCCCTGCGCCGGCGCGCGGGAACCCTCGCCGATCACCTCGTCTTCCTGGGGCAGGTCGACGACGCCACCAAGGCGCGCGCACTGGCCTCCGCCGACGTCTACTGCGCCCCCAACCTCGGCGGCGAGAGCTTCGGCATCGTCCTCGTCGAGGCGATGGCCGCCGGGGCCGCGGTGATCGCCAGCTCGCTGAACGCCTTCCGGCGCGTCCTCGACGACGGCCGGGCGGGCAAGCTCGTCGACACCGGTTCGCCGGATCAGCTCGCGTCGGGCATCATCTCGCTGCTCTCCGACGACGAGGCGCGCGAGCAGCTCGTCGCCCGGGGACGTGTGCGCGCCGACAAGTACGACTGGTCCCGCGTGGCCGATCAGATCCTCCGTGTCTACGACACCGTGACCGTCGGTGCCGGCCCGGTGGTGGTGTCGGACTGATGGCGACCTGGATCGTCCTCGGGATCGTCGCGGTCCTGCTGGCCGTCGGCTGGGCCTACCACACCGCCAATCGCCTCGACCGCCTCAACGTGCGCGTCGACCTCGCCCGGCAGTCCCTCTACGCAGGTCTCGACCGGCGCGCCGTCGTCGTGCGGGCCATCGCCGCGGAACTGCCGGGTTCTGAGCTGACCGCACTGGCCGACCGCGCCGAACGAGCAGCGCCCGAGGCACGCGAGGACGCCGAGAACGCACTGTCGTCGGCATTGGCCCGCACCGACGCCTCCGGCCGGTCTCCGGCGCTGGTCATCGAGCTCGCCGACGCCGAGACGCGGGTGATGATGGCCCGACGCTTCTACAACGACGCGGTGCGCGATACCCGCGCCCTCGCCGAGCGGCGACTGGTCCGGTGGTTGCGACTGGGCGGCCACGCGTCGCCGCCGACGTACTTCGAGATCATCGAGCGTGTCACACCGGGCCAGGGCGAGTGATCCTGGTACCAGGGCGTTTCACGGGCTGACCTAGACTGGTCCCACGCTGCCGCGGGGTCCGCCGAAGGGGGATCGGCTGCGGCACGCCGAGACAGCGACATGAGGAGAAATCAGTGAGTCACAACGGCGCGACCGTTCCCGAGGTCGGACAGGGCACTGCCCGGGTCAAGCGGGGAATGGCCGAAATGCTCAAGGGCGGCGTGATCATGGATGTGGTCACCCCCGAGCAGGCGAAGATCGCCGAGGACGCCGGCGCGGTGGCCGTGATGGCTCTCGAGCGCGTGCCCGCCGACATCCGCGCCCAGGGCGGCGTCTCGCGGATGAGCGATCCGGACATGATCGACGGCATCATCTCCGCCGTCTCGATCCCGGTCATGGCCAAGGCGCGTATCGGTCACTTCGTCGAGGCGCAGATCCTGCAGAGCCTGGGCGTGGACTACGTCGACGAGTCCGAGGTGCTGACCCCGGCCGACTACTCCAACCACATCGACAAGTGGGCGTTCACCGTGCCGTTCGTGTGCGGTGCGACCAACCTGGGTGAGGCGCTGCGCCGGATCACCGAGGGTGCGGCGATGATCCGCTCCAAGGGCGAGGCCGGCACCGGTGACGTGTCCAACGCCACCACCCACATGCGCAAGATCCGCGATGAGATCCGTCGCCTCACCTCGCTGCCCAAGGACGAGTTGTACGTGGCGGCAAAAGAACTGCAGGCTCCCTACGACCTGGTGGTCGAGGTCGCCGAGGCCGGCAAGCTGCCGGTCACCCTGTTCACCGCCGGCGGCATCGCCACCCCGGCCGACGCCGCGATGATGATGCAGCTCGGCGCCGAGGGTGTGTTCGTGGGTTCGGGGATCTTCAAGTCCGGCAACCCGGCTCAGCGTGCGGCCGCCATCGTGCAGGCCACCACCTTCCACGACGACCCCGACGTGCTGGCCAAGGTCTCGCGCGGACTGGGCGAGGCGATGGTCGGCATCAACGTCGACGACATCCCGCAGCCGCACCGCCTGGCCGAGCGCGGCTGGTGACCCCGACCGCCGGAACGCCCTCCGTTCAACACGCCGAGACCGAACAGTCGACATGCGTAGCGAGCCGGGGGTGTTCCGGCGGTAGGATCTGCTGATCATGGATGCGGCGACCATCGTTCGGGATGCCTCGGTCTCGGGCACACACATCGTGGGTGAATTGCGGCTCGAGTGGTCGGCGGCGTGCAACGTCGGCCGGGTCCGCGAGACCAACGAGGATGCCGCACTTGCACTGCCCGGCATGTACCTCATCGCCGACGGCATGGGCGGGCACGACAGCGGCGAACTCGCCAGCGAGGCCGCACTGCTCACCCTCTCCGAGGCGACGAGCGCCGGCGAACTGAACGCCACCAAGGTGCAGCTCGACGACCTGCTGGTCGCGGCGCAGCGCCGCATCGGCCAGATCGATACCGAGACCGACCGTCGGGCGGGAACCACCGCCACCGGCGCCGTGCTGGTCACCCACGAGCAGAGCCCGCACTGGCTGGTCCTCAACATCGGCGACTCGCGCACCTACCGATACCAGAACGGTTCGCTGCAGCAGCTGACCACCGATCACTCGCAAGTCCAGGAATTCATCGACGCGGGCTTCCTGACGCCCGAACAGGCGCGAACCGACCCGCGGCGCAACGTCATCACCCGTGCACTCGGTGCCGGGATGGTCGATCCCGTCCCGGACTTCTTCAACACCCCGGCCTTCCCGGGCGATGTCCTGCTCCTCTGTACCGACGGGCTCACCGGTGAGCTGCCTGACGAGGAGATCGGCGACATCCTCGCCAACGCGTCGAGCTCCGAAGAGGCGGCCGAACGTCTCGTCGACGCGGCGCTCGCACTCGGCGCCCACGACAACGTCACCGTCATCGTGGTGACCGTGCACGAGTCGGTTCCGACCCTGACGATGCCTGCTCTCGACGGCGCCGCCGAGGGGGAGTCCACCGACGAGGCGACGGTCTCCGACCCCAACTGATCGAGGTGATCTGATGAACACAGGTCACGATCCCTCGGTCCACGACCCCGCCGGCGCCGCCGACACCGGACTCGACGACGCAGCAACGTATGTCGAATACTGCGGCGAACGCACCGCTCTCGACGCCGGCCGGCGCTTCTTCATCGGTCGCGAGGCCGATCTGTCGATCGACGACAACCCTTATCTCCACCGCCGATTCCTGGTGGTGCACAACGAGAACGGCCTGTGGTGGCTGACCAACCTCGGCACCCACCTGTCCGCGAGCGTGTCGGCCGGCGACGTCGGCTTCTCGGCCACCCTCGGCCCGGGCGCACGCATGCCGCTGGTGTTCGGTGAGACCACCATCGTGTTCACCGCCGGTCCCACCACCTACGAGCTCAGTGTGTTCGCCCGTGCGCCGCAGGTGAAGTCGGTGACCCGCCCCGAGTTCAGCGGCGGCCACACGACCCAGGGCGTGCCGACCCTGACCGAGAGTCAGAAGCTGCTGATCGTCGTACTGGCTGAGGAGATCCTGCGCCGCGAGGGGACCGGTGCGTCGGCGATCCCGTCCTCGGCCCAGGCTGCGCGGCGTCTGGGCTGGCCGCTGACCAAGTTCAACCGCAAGCTCGACAACGTCTGTGACAAGCTCGACCAGCTCGGGGTCAGCGGGATGCGCGCCGGCGGCGGCAAGCTCGCCAGCAACCGCCGGACCAAGCTCGTCGAGTACGCGGTGTCCTCACGCATCGTGACCCGCGAGGACCTGCCGCTGATCGACGCGGAGGCCGCGCGGAACGCGGCGAGCTGACCGATCCTCTGACCTGCGGTTACGGCATGGGTAGTTCTCCCCATACGGTGGGGAGTTCTCCCCATCGACCGGGGCGGGGAACGCCCATAATCTTCAACTCATCGCCGGAGAGACCCGGCACCGACCACCCGGTTCGATGAGTGAAGAGGAAGCACACATGACTGCGATCGCCCACCAGGCCCCCCAGCACCTGCGCCAGATCAACGCTCGACGCGATGCCGAGGCGCAGGCCCGCCGCCAGGAGGCACTGGCCCGTCTCGCGGCCCGCCGGATGCCGCTCCCCGGACAGGTCTCCCGGCAGAACCAGCCCGGCCTCGGCCACCGCGCCGGGCACCCGCACCTGCACCGCGCCAATTCGCCCATGCCGGCGCCGGAGACCACGGTGACCGCCGAGGTGTCCACGGGTCGCGCGAAGCCGAATCTCACCTCCCGCGAGGTCGAGGTGCTGCGTACCTGGATGCTCGTCGACTCCAAGCCCGCCGTCGCCCAGGAGCTCTACATCTCCCTCGGTACGGTCAACACGCACCTGACCCGCATCCGCGCCAAGTACGCCGAGATCGGTCGCCCGGCTCCCACCAAGGCCTCGCTGGTGGCCCGCGCCATCCAGGACGGGATCATGACGCTCGACGAGCTGTAGAGGCTGACGTTCGGAACGGTTGCCACGTGCGGGATACTGGACCGCGTGGCAGCCATCGAGGACATACTCCAGGTCGAGCAGATCGAGACCGACATCTACCGGGGTGGTGCTTTCCCCAGCCACCTCCAGCGCACCTTCGGCGGACAGGTCGCCGGCCAGGCGCTGATGTCGGCGACGCGGACGGTCGACGCGGACCATTACGTCCACTCGCTGCACGGATACTTCCTGCGACCCGGCGATCCCGACATCCCGGCGGTGTTCCTCGTCGACCGGATCCGCGACGGGCGGTCGTTCGTCACCCGGCGGGTCACCGGCATCCAGCACGGCGAGGCGATCTTCACGATGTCGGCGTCGTTCCACGTCCGGACCGACCAGGGCTATGAGCACCAGGACCGCATGCCGCCGGTGCCCGAACCCGAGGAACTCACCGATCGCCTCGACGAGCTCGGCGAGGAAGAGCGCGCGGTGTTCAAGGAATGGCGTAACTTCGACCTCCGCATCGTGCCGCCGGAGAAGATGGTCACCTCCCCGTATCTCGCTGCGCAGCAACGGGTCTGGTTCCGGTACCGGCACCCGTTGCCCGACGACACGGTGTTCCACGTGGGGACGCTCGCCTACATGAGCGACATGACGCTGCTCGGGTCGTCGCGCGTGCCGCACCCCGAGTCCAATCCCCAGGTCGCCTCGCTCGACCATGCGATGTGGTTCATGCGCCCGTTCCGCGCCGACGACTGGCTGCTCTACGACCAGACGTCGCCGTCCGCGGACGGGGGTCGTGCCCTGACTCAAGGCCGCATCTTCGACCGGCAGGGACGCATGGTAGCGGCGGTCACGCAGGAGGGACTCGCCCGCACCGGACGCCAGATGCCCGAGGACCAGCACGCCCGGACCGATCGGTGAGCGCCGGATCGCGACCGCGGATCGGGGTTCTCGCACTTCAGGGTGACGTGCGCGAACACATCCACGCCCTCGAGGCCAGTGGTGCCGACGCGCTGCCCATCCGCAGGCAGTCCGAGCTCGACGAGATCGACGGCATCGTCATCCCCGGCGGGGAGTCGACGACGATGAGCAAGCTGCTCGGCATCTTCGACCTGTTCGACCCGCTCGTCGAGCGGCTCTCCGACGGGCTGCCCGCCTACGGGTCCTGCGCGGGCATGATCATGCTCGCCTCCACGATCCTCGACACCCGCCCCGACGCCCGCCACCTCGACGCACTCGACATCACGGTGCGGCGCAACGCCTTCGGCCGTCAGGTGGAGAGTTTCGAGACCGATCTCGACTTCGCCGGCATCACCGATCGGGCCGGTTCACAGCCGATGCGGGCGGTCTTCATCCGGGCACCCTGGGTGGAATCGATCTCACCGGATGTCGAGGTTCTCGCCCGGGTCCCGGAGGGGCCGGCCGAGGGGCGGATCGTCGCGGTCCGCCAGGGAAATGTGCTCGCGACGTCGTTCCATCCGGAGGTCACCGGCGACCGACGCGTACATGAATACTTCGTGGAGATGGTGCGTCGGTAAGATCGTGCCGAACCAGCGACAGTGCAAGCGCCTGCGGCAGCAGTCGGCAGGCTTGAGGATCGCCGGATGCGGGGCCACGGGCCCGGCATGCGTGCCGCGGGCATCCACCCGCCGCGCACCGGCACCGGGAAAGGATGCGACGACATGAGCGGCCATTCCAAATGGGCCACCACCAAGCACAAGAAGGCGGTCATCGACGCCAAGCGCGGCAAGATGTTCGCCAAGCTGATCAAGAACATCGAGGTGGCCGCACGAACCGGCGGTGGTGACCCGGCCGGCAACCCGACCCTCTTCGACGCCATCCAGAAGGCGAAGAAGTCGTCGGTGCCCAACGACAACATCGAACGCGCCCGCAAGCGCGGCGGTGGTGAAGAGGCGGGCGGCGCCGACTGGCAGACCATCATGTACGAGGGCTACGGCCCCAACGGCGTGGCGATCCTGATCGAGTGCCTCACCGACAACCGCAACCGTGCGGCCGGCGAGGTCCGCACCGCGATGACCCGTAACGGCGGCAACATGGCCGATCCGGGCTCGGTCTCGTACCTGTTCACCCGCAAGGGCGTCGTCACCCTCGAGAAGAACGGCCAGTCCGAGGACGACATCCTGATGGCCGTGCTCGACGCCGGTGCCGAAGAGGTCACCGACCTCGGCGACACCTTCGAGATCATCAGCGAGCCGACGGACCTGGTCGCAGTGCGCACCGCCCTGCAGGAGGCCGGTATCGACTACGACTCCGCCGAGGCCAGCTTCCGCGCATCGGTGGAGGTCGCCGTCGACGCCGAGGGTGCGCGCAAGGTGTTCAAGCTGATCGACGCACTCGAGGACTCCGACGACGTGCAGAACGTCTACAGCAACGTCGACATCAGCGACGAGGTCCTCGCCGAGCTCGAGAACGACTGACGTCACCGCCCTCGCGAGGGCGTGTTGATCATCGGAGTTGTCCGCCCACCCGGATAGGATCTCGAACAACTGTTCGTAAGATTGTTCGGATGCCTGGGAGGGTACGAGTGCGCGTCATGGGCGTCGATCCGGGTCTCACCCGGTGCGGTATCGCGCTGGTGGAGTCGGGCCGCGGCAGGTCGGTGACCGCACTCGACGTGGACGTCGTGCGCACGCCGAGCGACATGGACCTGGCCGAGCGTCTGCTGGCCGTCTACACCTCGGCGTGTCACTGGCTCGACGTCCACCAGCCCGATGCGGTCGCGATCGAGCGGGTCTTCGCGCAGAACCAGGTGTCGACCGCGATGGGCACCGCGCAGGCCGGTGGCGTGATCGCGCTCGCCGCCAGCCAGCGCGACGTCCCGGTGCGTTTTCACACGCCCTCGGAGGTCAAAGCCGCCGTCACCGGCAGCGGCCGGGCCGACAAGGCACAGGTCACCGCGATGGTCACCCGCATCCTCGGCATGCAGACCAAGCCCAAGCCCGCCGACGCCGCCGACGCGCTGGCGATCGCCATCTGTCACTGCTGGCGCGGGCCCATGATGGAGCGCATGGCGGCCGCGCAGAAACAGGCCGACGCGGCCGCCGCGAAGCATCGTAAGCGGCTGGCCCAGGCACGAGAGGGGAGTCGCGCATGATCGCGTCAGTCCGCGGTCCGGTTCTCGAGATCGCCCTCGATCACGCCGTGATCGACTGTGCGGGAGTCGGTTACCGGGTTCTGGCGACCCCGGTCACGCTGTCCCGGCTGCGTCGCGGCGACGAGGCGACGCTGTTGACGTCGATGATCGTCCGCGAGGATTCGATGACGCTGTACGGGTTCACCGAACCCGACGCCCGCGCGCTGTTCGCGCTGCTGCAGACGGTCACCGGCGTCGGCCCGCGGCTGGCGATGGCGACCCTCGCGGTCCTCGAACCCGACGCGCTGCGTCGTGCACTGGCCGACTCCGACACCAAGGCGCTGACGTCGGTGCCCGGCATCGGCAAACGCGTCGCCGAACGGCTCTGCGTGGAACTCCGCGACAAGGTGGACCGCCCTACGGCCGACACGGCCACCGGCAGCGTCCCCGCCGGCGGAATCCGCGAGCAGGTCGCCGAGGCACTCGTCGGACTCGGCTTCACCGCCGCCCCCGCCGAGAAGGCGGTCACCGCGGTCCTCGCCGAGAACCCCGACGCCGACGCCTCGACCGTGCTCCGCCGGTCACTGGCGATGCTGGGCAAGGCCTCGTGATGACCGGCGATCCCGATGACCTCGAGGATCGCGAGGTCAGCGCCACGCCGGTCCGGTCCGACGGCGATCTCGACGCCGGCCTGCGCCCGCGCTCGTTGGCCGACTTCATCGGCCAGCCGCGTGTCTGCGAACAGCTCGAACTCGTCCTCCACGGGGCCAAGGGCCGCGGCGGAACCCCTGATCACATACTGCTGTCCGGCCCGCCGGGACTCGGCAAGACCTCGCTGGCCATGATCATCGCCTCGGAGATGGGCGCGGCGATCAGGGTGACATCGGGTCCGGCACTCGAACGCGCCGGGGACCTCGCCGCCATGCTGTCGAATCTCGTCGAGGGCGACGTCCTGTTCATCGACGAGATCCACCGCATCGCCCGGCCCGCCGAGGAGATGCTGTACCTCGCGATGGAGGATTTCCGTGTCGATGTCGTGGTCGGCAAAGGCCCGGGCGCCACGTCCATCCCACTCGACGTCGCCCCGTTCACCCTGGTCGGCGCCACCACCCGTTCGGGATCGCTGACCGGCCCGCTGCGCGACCGCTTCGGGTTCACCGCGCACATGGAGTTCTACGATCCGGCCGAACTCGTCCGGGTGCTCAACCGTTCCGCGGGCATCCTCGGCATGGAACTGCGGCTCGACGCCTCCGAGGAGATCGCACGGCGGTCGCGTGGGACGCCCCGAATCGCCAACCGTCTGCTCCGCCGGGTCCGCGATTACGCCGAGGTCCGCGGTGACGGCTCGATCACCGTCGACGTCGCACGTGCCGCCCTCAAGGTCTACGACGTGGACGAACTCGGCTTCGACCGACTCGACCGCGCCGTCCTCGACGCCCTGATCCGCGCGTTCGGCGGGGGACCGGTCGGGGTGTCGACGCTCGCGGTGGCGGTGGGCGAGGAGCCCGCAACCGTCGAAGAGGTCTGCGAGCCGTTCCTGGTCCGGGCCGGGATGATCGCCCGCACCCCACGTGGACGCGTCGCCACCGCGGCCGCGTGGCATCACCTCGGGCTGACACCGCCCGCCGGCGCGATGAACGCGTCCTTCGGCGCCCGCCCCCGCGACATCGGGGGCGAGTCCCTGTTCGACGAACTCTGACCCGATCCGTGCCGCGAACCCCCGTGTGACGCGGCGCACCACCTGCGGGGATGCCTACACAGGTGGACGTGGCACACTGTGTGGAGCACAGCGTGGCCACATGACGCCTCTCGCCGATCGGCGCGGGGTGGTGGTGCACGCGGTACAACCCGAAACAAAAGGACTGACTCTCACCCATGGACGCTCTGCTCTTCCCCCTCTTGCTGGCTCTCCTCGCCGGCTTCATGTTCTTGTCGATGCGGAAGCAGAAGAAGCGCGCGGCCGAGATGCAGGACATGCAGGCCTCGGTGTCGACGGGTACCCGCATCCAGCTGACTTCGGGCCTGTTCGGCACCGTCATCGACGCGGCGTCGTCCGACTACGTCGACGTGGAGATCGCCACCGGTGTGGTCACCCGCTGGAACCGTCTCGCGATCATGCGCGTCATCCCCACCGACGAGGCCGCCGCGACCTACCCGGGCCACACCGCGCCGGAGGCCGACTACACCGACTACGCCGATGACTCGGACTCGGTCAGCCTCGACAAGCCGTCGTCCGACGACGCGCGCGACACCGACAAGTAATCCCGGAGCAGCGCCGCGCCGTCGACCGGCGTGGCGCCTCCTGCCCACCTCCCGCGCATCCTGTCTTGCCGAGGTCTGCGTGCCCCCGCTGTGCTGAACAGCGCGTGCGCGCAGACCTTTCGGAGTCGGTGGGTCATGCGGTCCGAGCGCCCTCGGCCGGTTGACGTTCCCAAAGGAGACCTGAACAGCTGTGACAAGTCCTCGTTCGACCGCGAAGGCGGCCAAGTCCGCCGGCAAGCGGTCGCGACCGAGTCGAGAGATCCCGCCGTGGCGTCCGCTCGTGGCCTTCCTCGCTCTGCTCGCCGTCGTGTACGGGTTGATCTACTTCACCGGTCCCAAGACGCTCGAGCCCAAACTGGGCATCGACCTGCAGGGCGGAACCCGGGTGACGCTGACCGCGCGCACCGAGGACGGCAAGGAACCGACCCGCCAACAGCTCGATCAGGCCAAGCAGATCATCGAGCAGCGTGTGAACGGTCTCGGTGTCTCCGGATCCGAGGTCGTCGTCACCGGCAACAACCTCGTGATCACGGTGCCCGGTGAGGACGGCGCACAGGCCAAGTCGCTGAGCCAGACCGCGCGTCTGTACGTGCGGCCGGTCGTCGGCGCCACGGCAGCGACCCCGCAGCCGCCGAAGCCGGAGGACCAGGACGAGGACCAGGCCGACGGGATGCCCACCGAGGTGGCCGCGGCGGCGATCGCCGAACAGCGCAAGATCCGTCAGGCTCCGGGCGACGCCAAACAGGAGCAGCTGGTCCCGCTGCAGGAGCAGATGGCGAAGATGGACTGCTCGCCGACCGCCAACGACCCACTGCGCGGCAACGATCTGCCCGATCAGTACCTGGTGGCGTGTTCCACCGACGGCAAGGAGGTCTACCTCCTCGGTCCGCAGATCATCGACGGCCGCGACATCAAGGACGCGTCGGCCGGCACGGATCCGCAGACCGGCGAATGGGTCGTCACCCTCGAGTTCAAGGGCAAGGCCGCGGACTTCTGGCCCAAGTACACCGCCCAGGAAGCGCCCAACCGCACGCAGACCGCGTTCACCCTCGACTCGGCCGTCGTCTCCGCGCCGGCCATCAACGAGCCGATCCCGGGCGGCCAGACCCGCATCAGCGGCAGCAGCGCCGACCCGTTCACCGAGAAGTCGTCCAACGAGCTCGCCAACGTGCTGAAGTACGGCTCGCTGCCGCTGTCGTTCAACGCCTCCGACGCCGAAACCGTCTCGGCCACACTGGGTCTCTCGTCGCTCAAGGCGGGTCTCCTCGCCGGCGCGATCGGCCTCGTCGCGGTGCTGATCTACGCACTGGCCTACTACCGGATGCTCGGCATCCTGACGACGCTGTCGCTGGTCCTCGCCGGCGCGATGGTCTACGGCATCATCGTCCTGCTCGGCCGCTGGATCGGGTTCACCCTCGACCTCGCGGGCATCGCCGGTCTGATCATCGGTATCGGCATGACCGCGGACTCGTTCGTCGTCTACTTCGAACGCATAAAGGACGAGATGCGTGAGGGTCGGAGCTTCCGCTCGGCCGTGCCACGCGGTTGGGCGAGTGCCCGTCGCACCATCTGGTCGGGTAACGCGGTGAGTTTCATCGCCGCTGCGGTCATCTATATCCTGGCGATCGGTGAGGTGCGCGGCTTCGCGTTCACCCTCGGACTCACCACCATCCTCGACGTCATGGTCGTGTTCCTGGTGACCCACCCGCTGGTGGTCTACGCGAGCCGGTCGTCGTTCCTGTCCAAGCCGAGCGTCAACGGCCTCGGCGCGGTCAGCGAGGTGGCCCGCGAGCGCAAGGTCGCGGCCCGCCGCCAGGCCGAGGCCGCCGAAGCAGCCCGTGCCGACGCGTCCACCAGCGAGAAGGGGACTGTGCGATGACCCGTCCGGACAACCCGAACAAGGACTCGCGGGAGCCCGGCGACACCGCGGTCATCGAGCCGCCGTCACCGTCGACCGGCACCGACGCAGACTTCGTCTCCGACACCAAACGCGGCTTCTTCGCCCGTCTCTACACCGGTACCGGTGCCTTCGAGATCGTCGGCAAGCGGAAGACCTGGTACATCGTCACCGCCGCCATCATGCTGATCTGCCTGGCGTCGATCGCGATCCGGGGCTTCACCTTCGGCATCGACTTCGAAGGCGGCACCCAGATGTCGGTGCCGGTCGCCTCATCGGAGATCACCGCCGACTCCGTCGAGAAGGTCGTCACCGAGGCGCTCGGCGAGGAGCCCGAATCGGTCCAGACCGCCGGCGCGGGCAACAGCGCCACCGTGCAGGTGCGCACCGAGACCCTCGACCTGGCCCAGGCCGAGGCCGTGACCCGTGCGCTCACCGAGGAATTCGGTCCGGAATTGACGGCCTCCGAGGTCAGCATCTCCGACGTGAGCTCCACCTGGGGGCGCGAGATCACCGAGAAGATGGTCATCGCGCTCGCAGTGTTCCTCGTCATCGTGTTCGTCTACATCGCGGTCCGATTCGACCGGGAGATGTCGATCGCAGCCATGGCGTCGCTGTTCTTCGACATCGTCGCCACCGCGGGCGTCTACTCGCTGGTCGGCTGGGAGGTCACCCCGGCCACCGTCATCGGTCTGCTGACCATCCTCGGCTTCTCGCTCTACGACACGGTCGTCGTGTTCGACAAGGTGCAGGAGAACACCCGCTCGGTGCTGCAGACCTCGCGCCGGACCTATGGCGAGCAGGCCAACCTCGCGGTCAACCAGACGCTGATGCGGTCGATCAACACGACCATCATCTCGGTCCTGCCGATCATCGCGCTGATGGTCGTGGCCGTCTGGCTGCTCGGCGTCGGCACGCTGAAGGACCTGGGTCTGATCCAGCTCGTCGGCGTCGTGGTCGGCACGTACTCCTCCATCTTCTTGGCCGCGCCGCTGCTGGTGACGCTGAAGGAACGCCGCGAGGACGTCGCCCGGCACACCGCCAAGGTGCTGAACCGTCGCGCCGGGATCGAGTCGGGCGTGGCGCCGAGCGCCGACGCCCGGCCGGTGCGCCGCCGTCGTGGCGCGACCGACACGGACGACGCCGAACGGGTACCGACCGGCAAACGCCGTCGCAACCGTTAGTCTCACCCACGTGATCGTCAGGCACCGGGAGTTCATCAGGGTCCTGAGCCTGCTCGTCGGGATCGTCACGGGCGCCGGCGTCCTGACGGCCTGCGGCGACGACGGGCCACCGACCATCGACTACGTGGTCGACGCCCACGTGACCAGCTACAACGCGAACACCGTCGACGGGAACGCCGACGGCGTGCTGATGGCCACCAGCCGTCTGCTGCCGGGTTTCAGCCTGCTCGGACCTCAGGGGCAGGTCATCCCGGACCGCGACGTCGGGACCGTGACCCGGATCCCGGGACGCGCACCGGCGTTGCGGTACGAGTTCACGCCCGAGGCGGCCTTCACCGACGAGGTCGCGCTCGACTGCGACGACCTGATGCTGGCGTGGGCGGCGATGAGTGGACGTTTCCCGGGGTTCACGCCGGCGACGACCGCCGGGTACCGCGACATCGAGAACGTGGAGTGCTCGCCCGGCGAGAAGTCGGCGACGGTCACGTTCGCGCCGGGACGTGAGTACCGCAACTGGCTGTCGTTGTTCGGCGCGGGCACCCTGCTCCCGGCGCACATCGTGGCCCGCGAAGCCGGGCTCGCCAACGTCGTCGACCCCATCCGTGCGAAGGACCGCGGCGCGCTTGCCCGTATCGCGACGGCCTGGAACACGGGTTTCGACCTGACGTTCGGACCGGTCGATCACGCCCGGTTCCCGGCGTCCGGGCCGTACCGCATCGACCGTTATTCGCGGTCGGGCGGACTGGTCCTGGTCGCCAACGAATCGTGGTGGGGGGACAAGCCCGAGACCTCACGCATCGTGATCTGGGGTCGGGGAACCGATTCGACGCGCCGCCTGCCCGACGGCAAGTTCGACATCGTCGACGTCACCGCGGGCATCGTCGAGGGCGACCTCGCCGGGACGTCCGGACCCGACGGGCCGCCGTCACCGGCCCGGGCGATCGGTGTGGAACAGATCGTGCTCGCCGGCAAGGGCGTCTTCGGGGACGTTCGGATGCGCCAGGCGTTCGCCTCGTGCGTGCCGCGCGCCGACCTCGCCCGCGACTTCTCCGGTGGCGCCGCCGTCTGGAATCTGCGCGTCCTCGCACCCGCCGACAACCTCGCCGGCCCGATGAACCCCGAGTTCGGCCGCGCCTACCAGACTCCCGACCTCGAGCGGGCGCGGAACCTGCTGCGCGCCGCGACCGGTCAGGGTGCAGGGGACGGGACCACGACCACCGCGGGTCTGCAGCCGCGGCGCGTCCGCATCGGTTACGTGGCGCCGACCCTGCGCTGGCAGCAGATGGTCGCGGCGATCGCGGAGTCGTGCCGGGAGGCGGGCTTCGTCGTCGAGGATGTCGCCACACCTGACGTCCAGCCCGGCTCGCTGGGCAAGGACGTCGACGCGGTGATCATGGCCAGCGGCGACTCCTTCGCCGCAGCCGGCGCCGCCGACCCCAGCCGGGACGCCTACTCGTTGCGCGGCGGCGACCCGCTGAACCTCTCCGGGACGCGGGACCCGCAGGTGAGTCGCGGCATCGACCAGTTCGCGATCACCGTGTCCGAATCCGACCGGCTGCGGCTGGCCCGGTCGATCGAGAACGCGAGCTGGTCGTCGATGCCGTCGATACCCCTGTTCGCCTCGCCGCGCATCCGGCAGTGGAAGGATCAGGTGGGTGGTGTCGTCGCGGGACTCAGTCGCGCAGGCACCGGATGGAACATGGATCGATGGACGACCAGCAAGTGACGGTGCAGACGAGTGGCAGGGGAGTTCTGATGGGCGGCGTGGTACCGGAACGGACCGCGGAGGCGGTAACACGTGCCCAGGCGGCGATCGCCCGGCACACCCGACTCGTCGACGACTTCCCGAGCCCCGGGATCGCCTTCAAGGACCTGACCCCGGTGCTCGCCGATGCCGAGGGGTTGTCGGCGATCGTCACCGCGCTGACGCACGGCTGTACCGAGATCGACCTCGTCGCCGGCATCGACGCCCGCGGCTTTCTCCTCGGCGGTGCGGTCGCCCGTGAGCTCGAGGTCGGGGTCCTCGCGGTGCGCAAGGGCGGCAAGCTGCCGCCGCCGGTGCACGCGGTCACCTACAGCCTCGAGTACGGTTCGGCGACGCTGGAGATCCCCGCCGACGGCCTCGACCTGACGGGGCAGCGTGTGCTGCTCGTCGACGACGTCCTGGCCACCGGCGGTACCGCGGTCGCCGCGGCGGATCTGCTCAACCGGACCGGTGCGCGCGTGGCCGGGGTCGCGGTCATCATGGAGCTCGTCGGCCTCGGCGGCCGGGACACGATCGCCCGTGGACTCGGTCCGGACGTACCCGTCCACTCGGTGGCGCTCGACTGACCGTCGGGGATCTAGACTCGAAAAGACCACGACACGCGGAGGAGGACCGGCAATGCCCGATGAATCCGGCACGGCTCAGCACTCCGTGACCCCTGCCGACGCCTCCGGCGACGGCGTCGTCCAGGGTGCACCCGCCGCGACGTCGACGTCCCCGTCCGCCTCACGGCGCGTGCGGGCCCGCCTCGCCCGGCGGATGACCGCCACGCGCAGCCAGGTCCGCCCCGTCCTCGAGCCGCTGGTCACCCTGCACCGCGAGATCTACCCGAAGGCCGACGTCGCCCTGCTGCAGCGGGCCTACGACGTCGCCGAGGAGCGTCACAGCGGGCAGAAGCGCAAGTCCGGTGACCCCTACATCACCCATCCGCTGGCGGTCGCGACGATCCTCGCCGACCTCGGCATGGACACCACGACCCTGATCGCCGCGCTGCTGCACGACACGGTCGAGGACACCGGTTACTCACTGCAGGCGCTGGAACGCGACTTCGGTCAGGAGGTGGCGCACCTCGTCGACGGCGTCACCAAACTCGACAAGGTCGCGCTGGGCAGCGCCGCCGAGGCCGAGACGATCCGCAAGATGATCATCGCGATGGCCCGTGACCCGCGGGTGCTCGTGATCAAGGTCGCCGACCGGCTGCACAACATGCGGACGATGCGTTTCCTCCCGCCGGAGAAGCAGGCGCGCAAGGCCCGCGAGACGCTGGAAGTCATTGCGCCGCTTGCTCATCGACTCGGTATGGCGACGGTCAAGTGGGAACTCGAGGACCTCTCCTTCGCGATCCTGCACCCCAAGCGGTACGAGGAGATCGTGCGCCTGGTCGCCGACCGCGCCCCGTCGCGCGACACCTACCTGGCGCGGGTCCGGGCCGACATCAACAACGCGCTGTCCGCGGCGCGGATCTCGGCAACCGTCGAGGGCCGGCCCAAGCACTACTGGTCGATCTATCAGAAGATGATCGTCAAGGGACGCGACTTCGACGACATCCACGACCTCGTGGGCATGCGCATCCTCTGCGAGGAGGACCGCGACTGCTACGCGGCCGTCGGCGTCGTCCACTCGCTGTGGCAGCCGATGGCCGGACGCTTCAAGGACTACATCGCGCAGCCGCGGTTCGGTGTCTACCAGTCGTTGCACACCACCGTGATCGGGCCCGAGGGCAAGCCGCTCGAGGTCCAGATCCGCACGCACGAGATGCACCGCACCGCCGAGTTCGGCATCGCCGCGCACTGGCGATACAAGGAGAGTGGCTACCGCAAGTCGGGCAAGAAGTCCGACACCGCCGAGATCGACGACATGGCGTGGATGCGGCAGCTGCTCGACTGGCAGCGTGAGGCCGCCGACCCCGGCGAGTTCCTGGAGTCGCTGCGCTACGACCTCGCCGTCCGCGAGATCTTCGTCTTCACGCCGAAGGGCGACGTGGTCACGCTTCCCGCCGGGTCGACGCCGGTCGACTTCGCCTACGCCGTCCACACCGAGGTCGGTCACCGCTGCATCGGTGCCCGCGTCAACGGCCGGCTGGTCGCGCTCGAACGCAAGCTCGAGAACGGCGAGGTGGTGGAGGTGTTCACCTCCAAGGCGCCGACCGCCGGGCCGTCGAAGGACTGGCAGACGTTCGTGGTGTCGCCGCGGGCCAAGGCCAAGATCCGGCAATGGTTCGCCAAGGAGCGGCGCGAGGAGGCCCTCGAGGCCGGCAAGGACGCGATCGCCAAGGAGGTCCGTCGCGGCGGACTCCCGTTGCAGCGCTTGCTGTCCGCGGAGTCGATGGCGGCGATCGCCAAAGAGCTGCGGTACAACGACGTCACCGCGCTGTACACCGCGGTGGGCGAGAACCACGTTTCCGCACGGCATGTCGTCAACCGCCTCGTCGCATCCCTCGGCGGCATCGAGGACGCCGAGGAGGCGCTCGCCGAGCGGTCCACCCCGTCGACGATGCCGACCCGCACACGTCAGGGCGGCGACGCCGGCGTGGTCGTCGACGGCGTCGACAACGTGGTGATCAAACTCGCCAAATGCTGTACGCCCGTACCGGGTGACGACATCATGGGCTTCGTCACCCGCGGCGGCGGCATCAGCGTGCACCGCACCGACTGCACCAACGCGACCTCGCTGCAGCAGCAGTCCGAACGCATCCTCGACGTGTCGTGGGCGCCGTCGCCGGAATCGGTGTTCCTGGTGGCGATCCAGGTCGAGGCGCTCGACCGTCACCGCCTGCTGTCCGACGTCACCAAGGTTCTCGCCGACGAACGCGTGAACATCCTGTCGGCGTCGGTCACCACCAGCCGCGACCGAGTTGCCATCTCCAAGTTCACCTTCGAGATGGGCGACCCCAAGCACCTCGGCCACGTGCTGAACGTGGTCCGCAACGTGGAGGGCGTCTACGACGTCTACCGCGTCACCTCGGCTGCGTGATCCACCACGCTGGTTGAGTAGGCGAGGAGCTTGCGACGAGCCGTATC
>NZ_BAHE01000015.1 GCF_000298235.1 Gordonia namibiensis NBRC 108229 | reverse complement strand
CCGCTCTCCGGCACGTTCTCGGTGGCCGCGGGTGCGGGCGCCACGGCCGGGGCGGGCTCACCGGGTGCGGCGGCCGGCGGCTGGTTGGCGGCCGGACCCACCAGGCCCTGCTGCTGTTGCGGAGTCTGCGCAGAACCGAGGTTCACGACGGTCGGCTGGGCCGCGTTCGCCGAGTCGTTGCGGTCGCCGACCATCAGACCGACCACACCGATCGTCACGATGATCGCCGAGATCACCGCCGCAACACCTGCCGATGCCAGCACGGTCGGGATGTTGATCCCACCCGAGCGCTTCTCCGGGCCCGTTTCCGGTTCGTGGGTCTCATCCACGTAGGCCGGGTCCTGGTAGCCGACATCGTTCTGCATGGTGCTCTCCGTGTTTTCTGCTGTGTCGTTCACTTGTGCCGAGGAACGCCTGGATGCGCGTATCCACGTGCTGATCGTTCCCCGTGGGGAACGAATTCCTAGGCAAGCCTAAGCTCGCCTCGTCTTCATGCTGACGGTAGGGCCTCGGTGAGGACCTTGTCGAACGTCTCCACGAACTTCTGCGCGTACCCGGGAAGCGCCTGGGCGTCGGTCACTATGCCGAAGGTCGTCGTGTTGCCGAGGATCAAAACGGTCACCGAGAAGGAGTAGCCGGCCAGCGGCGACAGCGGCGTCAGGCTCACGATGGATTTACCGAGGACCGACCGCACCCGGGAGAAGCCCGGGTTGATCCCGATGTGGATGTCCGGGTGCATGTGGCTCATCGAGGCGTTCACAATCGCCCGCTGCAGGCCCCAGAGCGGCGCCCGCGGCAGGTCGTCGGCCGCGGCGAGGTAGAGCTCCGGCCGACGCTCGGCGATGGTCGTCAGCTCGCTGCGCGCCCGGCCGATCTGCTGCGACAGGTTCGTCTCGTTGCCGGGCAGGTTGAGCAGCGCCACCGAGACCGCGTTGCCGGTGTGCCGGAACTCGGGATCGAGGGTCACCGGCAGGGTCACGCGGAGGACCTCGGCCTGCGGTGCCGCAGGCGGGTCGATGCTGAGCGCGCGTCCGATGGCCCCGAGCACGAACTCGTGCACGCTGGAGTCGTTGGCCTTGGCCGCCTTGCGCAGCGCGCGGGTGGACGTACTGAAGAGTGCGTGTTCACGACGCCCCGACTTCGTCAGACTCGGCCAGGCGCGCTTCTTGCCGCCGCCGGCCGCATGCTGGTCGTTGAACGCCGACTTGGCCTCCCCCAGCTTCTCCGGGTCGATACCGCTGATGTGGAACCGCGGGCTGGTGGCGAAGCGCTCGAACTCGGCGAGGTCCTCGGGTTCACCGTCGGCGAGCAGTGCTGCGAAGGCCGCGCCGGCGATGCCGTCGGAGATGCTGTGGTGCACGCGCAGCAGCACCCACTGACCGACCCCCTCGGCGCCGGCGGAGGGGGTGAAGAGCGTGATGTCCCAGAACGGGCGCGGCCGAGGCAGCGGCGTCTCGAGGAGCTTGGAGACGCGGCGCTGCAGATGCTCACGGTCGGTGAATCCGAGCTCCGAGACATGTTCGCCGGCATCCCAGTTCTCGTCGGCGAGCACCACCTCGGGCTTGCGCCACCGGCCGTTCTTCACGCCCAGCCGGAAGATCTCGAACAACCGCCCCCGATCCCGCACCCGGGCACGTACTTCATCGAGGCCGAGAAGCGTTCCGTCGGTGTCGAGTTGGAGGATCATCGACCAGTGCATGGGCCGACTGTCGGTGTCCATGTGCAGATAGGTGTGATCCGGCGGTGCGAGTTCGGTGACACGAGCGTCGGCCGGAGTGGTGACTGGGCTGTTCATGATGACCGCCTGGATGAGGGACGCTCAGGGCGCCTGGTTGAGGGAATGGGAAAAGAACTGGTGGTAACGCTCGGTATCGGGTTTCATGGCCGCCGCGACCAGTTCCCACAACACCTCGTCGGTGCCGCCCCCGACGCGAGCGAGCTTCATGTCGCGCCACCAGCGTCCGATCGGCGTCTCGGTCTCGAGATAACCGATCCCGCCGAAGATGTGCAGGCACTCCGAGGCGACCTCCTCACCGAGGTTGGCCGCGGTCGCCTTGAGCGCGGCGGCGGTGCGCAGGTTGATCTTTCCTCCGGCAGCGACGCCGTCGAGCGAGTAGCTCAGCACGTCGACGCGGGCCTGCAGATCCGCGAGCCGCAGACGAAGCGCCTGATGGTCGTAGAGTCTCTTGCCGAACTGCGTGCGTTCCATCATGCGGGCGAGCGTCACGCCGAGCATCACCTCGCACGCGGCCGCGATCTGCGCGGCGACCGAATAGCGTTCGTGCGCAAGCCCCCAGCTGATGACCGCCAGCCCCGTTCCGGGCCGGGCGATCAGCGCCTCCTCGGGGATCCAGGTGTCGATGGTGACCGGCGCGGTGTCGAGCGGTCCGGCGCCCAGCTTCTCGTAGGGCGCACCGACGCGGACCTTGTCGATCGGCACGGCGGCCAGCGCGACGTTGCCACCGGTGTCGGGGCCGTCCTCGACACCGCGACACACGACGAACATGTGGTCGGCGATCGGTGAGAGCGAGACGAACTTCTTGGCGCCGACAACCCGGTAGCCGCCGTCCTCGGCGAAGATTCGCGTCTCCGAGTTCTGCAGATCCGAACCGCCCTGTTCCTCGGACGCACCGATGCACAGGACGGCGTCGGTGGTCATCGCCCGCTGCGCCAGGTCCTTCAGGAAGTCGTTCCGCCCGAAACGGCGGAGGATGGCGATGGCCGAATCGTGCAGGCTGACACCGACACCGATCGCGGCCGAGCCCAGCGAGCCGAGATGACGGCCGAGAGCGAAGTGGTCGTGGAGGTCGGTGAGCTTGCGGTCTTCCCACTTGCGGGCGAAAACCCCGGCCTCACCGAGGTGTTCGAGCAGTGGCCGCGGGAATCGGTGATCGCTCTCGGCCTGGGCCGTCCACGCGGCGACCTTCTCGTCGAACGCCTCGTCGAGCAGTTCTGCGTACGTCTGCACTCCGGTGTCCACGCTCACCTCTCCCCCGACTCGCATCTCGTCCGGCTCAGGCCGGCGTCCCGGCCTTCGCGCGGATCAGGTCCTCGAGATCGCCGACCGTCTTGGACTCGAAGAGCTCGCGTTCGGAGAGCTTCACACCCAGACGCTCTTCGATCGCGACGACGCCGATGGCGAATGCCACCGAGTCGAGGCCCAGGTCGTCGATGAGTCGCGAGTCGCGGGTGACGTCGCCGAGCGCGAGGTCGAGGTCCTCGGTGAGGATGCCGTGCAGCGCTTCGGTGATGTGGTCGGACATGTGATGACTCCTGGTGGAATAGGTGGTGCTTCGAACGTAACGGCCGGTCAGCGTGGGATGACGTACGGGGCGACGCTGCCCAGCTTCTCGCAGGTCTCCTCGAACTCGCGTTCCGGCGTCGACTGCGCGACGATGCCGGCGCCGGCCCGCAGCCACGCCTTGCCCCCGGACGAGAAGACGGTGCGCAGGGCGAGCGTCGCCTCGAGTTCACCCGACGACGACGCGACGAGGACCGCACCGGAGTACGGCCCGCGCCGCCGGGACTCGAGGCGGTCGATGGCGTCGACGGCCGCGGTCTTGGGAACTCCCGAAGCGGTGATCGACGGGAAGACGACTTCGAGTGCACGCCAGGGTGATTCACCCTCGGCGAGGGTGCCCTTCACCGTCGAGGCCAGGTGCTGGACGCTGCCGCGCTCGCGTACCTCCATGAAGGTGCTGACCGCGGTCGTCTCGGCGGCGGAGATCGAGGCGATCTCGTCGTAGCACGCGCGCACCGACATCGCATGTTCGGCGACTTCCTTGGCGTCGCCGAGGAGTTCGGCCCGAGCGGCCGCATCGTGATCGGCCGAGACTCCGAAAGCCCTTGTCCCGGCCAGGGGTTCGGTCACGACGGTGCGGTCGGCGTGCACCGCGACCACGAGTTCGGGGCTGAATCCGGCAGCCGAGAGGTCGCCGAGCGACAGCAGGTAGGAGCGGGCCGGGGTGTTGTCGGCCCGACCGCGGGCGTAGGTGGCAGGGATGTCGACCGCGAAGGGGACGTCAACTGCGCGTGAGAGGATGACCTTCTGATAGCGACCGGCCGCGATCTCGGAGACGGCGGCGGCGACGCGGCCGCGGTAGTCCTCGGTGTCGACCCGCACGTCGACGGGGCGCGATGTCCCGGGATCGCCTGCGGTGGCCGCGATCTCGAGAAGACGACGAGATCGCTCCGGGTCGGCGGTGCCGGTGTCCACCCCGTCCGCGTCGACGAAGGCCTCGAACTCGGGAACGATCAGATGCGCGAGCACCGTGTCGTCGGGAACTCGTTCGAGGATGCCGTGGTACGGCGCACAGAAATCGAAACCGACCCACCCGTATAGACGCCAATCGACGACCGACAGCGACTCCGTCGCCGCGGCCAGCGCGTCGGCCGGATCGCCCTGCCATGCGATGGTCGTCCGGCGACCCTGGTCGTCGACGATGACCTCGCGGCGGGTGACGACGACTCGCACGCGGACGCCCGCGGCGAAGGTCCATCGACGGCTGCGCTCGTAGACGACATGGTCGCCGAACTCGCCGGAACCGGCCCAGGCCGCCGAGATCCGGGCGGCCACCGTCTCGGTGAGCGGTGCCGCCGGAGCGATCAGACCGGCCGCCCCGTCGAGGCCGAGTTCCGCAGCATCGATCCTCGATGTCCGCGAGTCGGTCGTCAGCGACATGTCCTTGTCCTCCGGTCGTGGGCGGCAGCACCAGTGATCCTAGGGATATTAGGGCAGCCTAATCAAACAGACCGTCCGAGTAGGCAGAGTAGCGCACGAATCCTCCACCCTGACCGGCCGGTAAGGTTACCCTATCCTGCCTGTGTTTGAATGGGTCCCATGCCGACGCCTCAGGACCACGCGACCGACCTGCTCGACGGTTTCACCCCGTACGCCGACGCCCAGGCAGACCGCTACCGCAACGCCGGACTGTTCCGCGGACTCCCACTGTTCGCCGGCTTCGACGCCAGCGCCGACCGCACCCCCGACGCCCCGGCCGTCACCGATGCCTCCATCGACGGGCCGCGGACGCTCACCTACTCCGAACTGCGCGAGGCCTCGCTGCGTCGCGCGGCCGGTTTCGTCGAGGCCGGGCTCCGCCCGGGAGAACGCGTCGTCCTTCAGCAGAACAACTCGCTCGAGTTCGCCGTGAATCTGCTCGGTCTGCTCCGCGCGGGCGTCGCACCGGTCATGACCCTGCCCGCGCACCGGATCACCGAGATCGCCCATCTCGCCGCCGGCGCCGGGGCCATCGCCTACATCGGCGAGGACGGTCGACGCGGCTTCGACTTCCGGGATCTCGCCACCGAGCTGCAGTCCCGCGTCCCGGCCGTCGCGCAGGTGTTCATCTCCGGCGATCCCGGCCCGTTCGCACCGGCACCCGAAGCGGACCCCGCGTCGGTCGATCTCCCCGACCCGCCGAGCGCCGAACTCCCAGCCTTGTTCCTGGTCTCGGGCGGTACCACCGGCCTGCCCAAACTGATCGCGCGCACGCATGACGACTACGACCTCAACGCACGACTGTCGGCCGAGGTCGCGGAGCTGACGGCCGACGACACCTACCTCGTCGCGTTGCCCGCGGCCCACAACTTCCCCCTGTGCTGCCCGGGAATCCTCGGCGTCCTCGGCGTCGGCGGCCACGTCGTCTTCACCGACAACCCCAGTCCCGACAACACCTTCGACCTCATCGAACGGCACCGCGTCACAGTGACCGCGCTGGTCCCCGCCCTCGCTCAGCTGTGGTGCGCGGCGACCGAGTGGGAGCCCGCGGACATCAGTTCCCTGCGGCTTCTGCAGGTCGGCGGCGCCAAGCTGGCCCACCCGGACGCCGTCGCCCTCGACGAGGCACTGGGCAACGTGGTCCAGCAGGTGTTCGGCATGGCCGAGGGCCTCATCTGCTACACCCGGCCCGATGAGCCGCGGGATCTCGTGCATGAGGTCCAGGGCTCGCCGATGTCGGAGTTCGACGAGGTGCGCGTCGTGGACGAGGAGGGGGCTGACGTCCCCGACGGTGAAGAAGGCGAACTGCTCGTTCGCGGCCCGTACACGATCCGCGGGTACTACCGGGCCGACGCACACAACGAGAAGTCCTTCACCCCCGACGGTTTCTACCGATCGGGCGACAAGGTGACCCGGCTGCCGTCGGGACACCTCTCGGTGACGGGTCGTATCAAGGACACCATCGTCCGGGCCGGTGAGAACGTGGCCGCCGACGACGTCGAGGAGAACCTGCTCGCACACTCGTCGGTGCGGCAGGTCGCGGTGGTCGGACTGCCCGATGACGCGCTGGGCGAGAAGATCTGCGCCGCGGTCGTGCTCTCCCACGACCATCCGCCGGCCCAGCCGCTCGAGCTGGCCACGCTTCGCACGTTCCTCGCCGACCGCGGCCTCGCGTCGTTCAAGCTGCCGGACGTCGTCCGCGTCGTCCGAACCCTGCCCGTCACCGCCGTCGGCAAGATCGACAAGAAGGTTCTACGAGAGCAGCTGGTGTCCTCGGCGGGATGACCTCCACTCCCGGCGCCCTCGCTATGCTCTGACGCACATATGGACGGCTCCGACCGTCCGCCGACCTGCGAGGAGATGAGTCGCCGTGGCCTTGACCGTGCGGCGTCTCGCCCGGAACACCGACCTGGGACTCACTCTCGTGGGTGGACACGAGGGCGCGGATCGGGTGATCGAATGGGCGCACGCGATCGAGCTCGCCGACCCCACCCCATGGATCACCGGAGGCGAGCTGGTGATGACCACGGGTCTACCGATCGGCTCCTCGGACGCGCAGCAGTTCGAGTACGTCTCGCGCCTCGCGCAGGCGCGTGCGGCCGCGCTCGCCGTCGACACCGGAACCACCTTCGACGCCGTCCCCGAAGGCATTCGCGCCGCCGGCGACGCACTGGGTCTCCCCATCCTTTCGGTGCCGCCCCCCACCCCGTTCATCGCGATCACCCGCGCGGTGATCGACGAGCTGACCGCCGACCGGGTACGGGCGGTGCAGCGGGTGGTGGACCAGCAGGAGAAGCTCGCGCGCGCCATCCTGCGCGGCGGTATCCCCCAACTGATCTCGACGCTGGGTCGCGCAGTCTCTTGCTCTGCGGTGCTCGTCGACTCCGCCGGCAGGGTGCTGTCGGTGCACGGAAAGGACGCCGCACGCCTGCTCGCGCACGCGCGGACCGTCGCGGGTTCCGCGCCACGCGGACCCGGACGCCGACAGCAGATGAGCAGCGCCTTCACCGACGAGCACGGCGCGTACCTGGTGCAGAGCGTGTCCGTCGCGCAGGAATCCAACGGCTATCTCGCAGTGGGATCGGCGGTTGCGCTACAGCCCGAGGAGCGCGTCCTCGTGGCCCACGCGGTCGCCCTGCTGTCGATCGAACTGGGCAAGCCGGCGAAGGTGGTCGATGCCGAGCAGCGGCTTCGCACGGCCGTCGCCCGAGCCCTGATCGACTTCGGCCCCGAACTCGACATCGGCCTGCTCCGGTACTTCGGCTTCGACGAGGACGCGCACGTCGTCGCGGTCGCGCTGACCGACGTCGGTCCGTTGCTGCCCGCTCAGCGGGAGATCGCCGGATTGTTTGCGCGGCAATCCGTTCCGTACCTGATGACACCGCAGGAAAAAGTCCTGTTCGTCATCGTCACCGCCGACCACACGGTGGAGTGGGTCACCGAATTCGTCACGCAACTCGGCGCACAGCTCGGGCGGCCTCTGCGCGCGGGACTGGGGGCATCCGCCGCGATCATTGATGCCTCTGACAGTCTCCGTCAGGCGACAGCTGCACTGCGACTCGGCCCGGCACAGACGCCGGTCGTCGACTTCTCGGACATGGGCACGTTCTCGATGTTGTTGAGCGGCCGCTCTCCCGACGAACTGTCTGCGATGTCGCGAATCCTCCTGGGACCGCTCGAGGACTACGACGCCACGCACAGCTCGCCGTTGGATCTCATCACCGCGCTGCGCGCCTGGCTCCGGCACGACGCGCACATCGAGAGCGCTGCAACAGAACTCGGTGTTCATCGGCACACCATGCGCAACCGGATGGCGAAGGTCGGTCAGCTCCTGCGGCGCGACCTCGACTCGGCCGAGGTCCGGGCGGAACTGTGGATCGCGGTCAAGGCGCGTGAACTTCTCGACATCCTTCACAACGACTGACGCGCGAGGACCACGGGGCAGACGGCACGCTGCCCCTCCGAGCATCTCCGCGTTGAATCCCCCCAGGGGGACGACCGGTCCGCCGATCGGTGACGCCGAACCGTCAGACGCGCGTTGCACCTCCCCGGAGGTAGACCGTCGTCGTGTGGGTGAAGAACTCCCGTGCCGCACGGCCCTGTTCCTTGGAGCCGTACCCGCTCTTCTTCGCGCCGCCGAACGGCACATGCGGATCGGCCCCGGCCGATTCGGAGTTGACGTGCAGGATGCCGACGTCGATGTCGTCGACCGCCGCCAGGGCCCGCGTGAGGTCCTGGGTGAAAAGCGCTGCGGACAAACCATACTCCCCGTCGTCGGCGACGCGGAAGGCCTCGTCGACCGAGCTCACCCGGACGACCGCCAGAACCGGCCCGAACAGCTCGTCACGCCAGACGTCGAGATCCGGTGACGGCAGCTCGAGGATGGTCGGCGACAGGAAGTAGCCGGACTCGGGCGCCTCGACGGGTGCGTGACCACCGCTGAGCACGGTGGCCCCTTGCTCGATAGCACCGGCGATGCCGCTGCGGATGCTGTCGTGGGCCGACGCGGTGATCACGGGGCCCATCTCGGTCGACGCGTCCAGAGGGTCACCCACCACCAGATCGGCGGCCGCCTTGCTCAGTGCAGCGAGCAGTTCGTCGGCCACGTCATCAGTGACGACGAGTCGTGATGTGGCCGTGCACTTCTGCCCGGTCGAGCGGAACGCCCCGAGCATGATCTGCTGCACCGCCAGGTCGAGATCCGCGTCGCCGAGCACGATCGCCGCGTTCTTCCCACCCATCTCGGCCTGCACCGGTACGCCGCGCGAGGCCGCGGCCGCCGCGATCCCGCGCCCGACTGCGGTCGAACCGGTGAAGGTGATCGCATCGATGCCTGGATGATTGACGATGCTGTCGCCGATCGCGCGGTCACCGATGGTCAGGTTCAGAACTCCCGCCGGCAGTCCGGCCTCGACCAGGGCCTGCGCCAGACGCACCGCGAGAAGGGGTACCGTGTCGGCCGGCTTCCACACCACCGTGTTGCCGTAGATGAGCGCGGGAGCGATCTTCCACGCCGGGATCGCGATCGGGAAGTTGAAGGGCGTGATCACGCCTACTGTACCGATCGGCTTGCGCGTCACCAGGATTCGTTCGCCCTTGCGCGGCGAGGAGAACACCTCGCCCGCATCTCGATCACCCTCGGCGCCGTAGTAGCGCAGGATCTGCGCCGCCCGCTGCACCTCGCCGATCCCCTCGGCCAGCGTCTTGCCCTCCTCACGAGTGAGTTCGGCACCCAGCTGCTCCGCGTCGCGTTCGAGAACCCCTGCGGCCCTGACGAGTACTGCACCGCGTTCATGCGTGGTCATGTCCGACCAGATGGCGAAGCCGCGACATGCGGCGTCGACAGCGGCGTCGACCTGTCGAGCACTCGCACAACGCCCCTCGGCGACGACGACATCGGGGTAGGTGGGACTCGTGCTGACGAGCTGGGTGTCCTCACCCTCGACCCACTGGCCGTCGATGAGGTTGACCAAGCGGCGCACCTGCTCGAGGTGCGGGCCGCCGACGGTCGTCTCTACCACTGCAGTCATCGATGTCCTCGCGGTCGGGGTCACCGCCGAACCGTACGCCCGCGAGGCACTACCGGGTCATCGCCGCGATGTACAAATCGCTTTCAGTTGATCGCCGCCATGGACATCGACGCGCCTCATACGGGGGCGAGCGTCACAACCCCCGGGTGACGGTCGAGATAGTTCTTGGTGAACGAGCACACCGGTCGGAGCCGCGCGTTACGTTCCCGGGCGAAGTGGATGACCGTCCGGGTGAGACGGGTGGCGAGTCCATGACCGCTGTATTCGTCGTAGAGCACGGTGTGCAGGACGGTGATGGTGGTCTGACCGTCGACGGTCTCGGTCGAGTAGCCGAGCACGCCGACGAGATCTCCCGCGACCCAGAGTTCGAACCGCTCGCGGTCGGGGTTGTGCACCACCTGCGCGATCTGCTGCAGGATGGATCGCGCCGACTGCGGCGGCCGATGCCGGTTCTTGCGTAACACCTACACCTCCTCACGTGATCACTGTGGCGGGTCACCGGCATGACGCCGCGGCTCGACGTAAGGACCCCTTGTGACCAGGGTCACACCGTACCTTACGGATCCGTAACTGACGAGACCTACCGGTGATCTTCCCGGGCGCGGCCTCGGGTGTTGACCGCCGTTGTAAGGTGGCAACCGCAACACAACTACACACGCGGGGGCTCTCACGATGACCGAGGGCTGAGATGGCGACGGGCGGTCGCCGACCGCTCGAACCTGTCCGGGTAATGCCGGCGTAGGGAGAACCATCATGGGCACACGTGTATCCACCACACCCACGACTTCAGGTCTGACGACCGGACCGATCGAGGGAAGTTCCAAGCACTACCTCACCGTCGATCACCTCCGCGTACCGCAGCGTCGAATCCACCTCACCAACGGTGAACATCTCGACGTCTATGACACCTCCGGGCCGTACACCGATTCCGATGCGGTCATCGACGTGGAGCGCGGACTGCCGCCGACCCGCGACGAATGGCACCGTCCGGAACCCGTCGACGGAGCGAGCACCCAACTCGCCTGGGCGCAAGCAGGGATCATCACCGACGAGATGCGGTTCATCGCGGCGCGCGAGGGCGTCGACCCCGAGCTGGTTCGCTCCGAGGTGGCCATCGGACGCGCGGTGATCCCGGCGAATCATCGTCACCCCGAGTCGGAGCCGATGATCATCGGCAAGAGATTCGCGGTGAAAATCAATGCGAACATCGGGAATTCAGCGGTGCGCAGCTCGATCGCCGACGAGGTCGAGAAGATGGTGTGGGCCACCCGATGGGGCGCCGACACCATCATGGACCTGTCGACCGGCGCCGACATCCACACCACCCGCGAGTGGATTCTGCGCAACTCCCCCGTGCCGGTCGGCACCGTACCGATCTATCAGGCCCTCGAGAAGGTGAACGGCGATCCTGTCGCCCTCACGTGGGAGATCTACCGCGACACCGTGATCGAGCAGGCCGAGCAGGGTGTCGACTACATGACGGTGCACGCCGGCGTCCTGCTCCGCTACGTGCCGCTGACCGCCCGCCGGGTCACCGGCATCGTCTCGCGGGGCGGATCGATCATGGCCGCCTGGTGCCTGGCGCACCACCAGGAGTCGTTCCTGTACACGCACTTCGACGAGCTGTGCGAGATCTTCCGTCGTTACGACATCACCTTCTCTCTCGGCGACGGACTGCGCCCGGGGTCGATCGCCGACGCCAACGACGAGGCCCAGTTCGCCGAACTGCGCACCCTCGGCGAACTCACCACCATCGCCAAATCCCATGGTGTGCAGGTGATGATCGAGGGACCGGGGCACATCCCGATGCACAAGATCGTCGAGAACGTGCGTCTCGAGGAGGAACTCTGCGAGGAGGCACCGTTCTACACGCTCGGCCCCCTCGCCACCGACATCGCACCCGCCTACGACCACATCACCTCAGCCATCGGTGCGGCGATGATCGCCCAGGCGGGCACCGCCATGCTCTGTTATGTAACACCCAAGGAGCACCTGGGACTGCCCGATCGCGATGATGTGAAGGTCGGCGTGATCACCTACAAGATCGCGGCCCACTCGGCGGATCTCGCCAAAGGCCACCCCCGGGCACAGGAGCGCGATGACGCATTGAGCAAGGCGCGCTTCGAGTTCCGCTGGGTCGACCAGTTCAACCTCGCCCTCGACCCGGACACCGCCCGCGAGTACCACGACGAGACGCTGCCGGCCGAACCCGCGAAGACCGCACACTTCTGCTCGATGTGCGGCCCCAAGTTCTGCTCGATGCGGATCTCCGCCGACGTGCGCGCCTACGCCGAGGAGAACAACCTGGTGACCGCCGAGGACATCGACCGGAAGATCGCGGAGGGGATGGCGGCGAAGTCGGCCGAGTTCGCCGAGGCGGGCAACCGCGTGTACCTGCCGCTCGAGACCGTTCCCGGAGGTACTGCGTGACCGACGTCGAGTTGTTGCCGGTCGCGGCACCGGGAGAGACACCGGTCCGCGTGATGACCATCGCCGGATCGGATTCCGGCGGTGGCGCCGGCATCCAGGCCGACCTGCGTACCTTTGCGCTCCTCGGCCTACACGGTTGTGTCGCGGTCACCGCGGTGACCGTGCAGAACTCCCTGGGCGTCAGCGGTTTCCAGGAGATCGCACCGGAAACGGTGGCCGCCCAGATCGCGACAGTCGCCGACGACATCGGCGTCGGCGCCGCCAAGACCGGCATGCTGGCGTCGGCACCGATCATCGATGCTGTCGTCGCTCAGTGCTCGGCGAGCGGCATCGGGCGCGACGGTTCCTCCCCGCTCGTCGTCGACCCGGTGTGTGCCTCGATGCACGGGAACCAACTACTCGCCGACTCCGCCCTGGATACCCTGCGCGACAACCTCTTCCCGCTGGCCACGGTGGTGACGCCGAACCTCGACGAGGTACGGCTCATCACCGGGATCGACGTCGTCGACACCGACTCGCAGCGCGATGCGGCGAAGGCGTTGTTCGATCTCGGACCTGCCTGGGCGCTGGTCAAGGGCGGACACCTACGGTCCTGCGACCACTCCCCCGACCTGCTCTACAACGGCTCCGAGTTCATCGAACTCAACCACGAGCGCATCGACACGACCCACGACCACGGCGCCGGCGACACACTTGCCGCGGCGATCACCTGTGCCCTGGCACATGGCTACTTGGTTCCCGACGCGGTCTCCTTCGCGAAGAAGTGGGTCACCCGCGGCCTGGCCGCCGCCTATCCGTTGGGCGCCGGCCACGGCCCGGTGAACCCGCTGTGGCGAGTGGGCGAGTAGGCGAGTAGGCGACACCTTTCGATACGCCTCGTCGCAAGCTCCTCGGCTACTCAAGGAGCACGAGCGACGAGCCACGAAGGCCTGGTGAGCCGACGTCGCCAGCCCTTCGTGGCTCGCTGCGCTCGCACCTCAGGCAGCGAGGGGGCGCTGCGCTCGCACCTCAGGCAGCGGGAGAGTAGGCGCAGACCTACTTCTCCCAGCCGACGTCCTCGATGGGACCGACGTAGAACTGTCCCGCCCCGTAGTTGGCGAGGCCCTCCTTCACCGCGACCATGGACGGACCGTTGAAGAGCGGGAGGTTGGAGAACTGGGCGAAGGCCTCGCGCTCGAGCTCGTTCCCGGCCTTGATCTGGGCCATCGGGTCGCCGATCCGCGACATCGCATCGATCTGTGCATCGAGTTCCGGGGAACCGGCACCGGCGGGGTTCAGCTGGGAGCCCGTGCACCACACCTGACAGAAGTAGGCCATGCCGAAGGGATCGCTGGAGGAGAAGCCGAGCAGCAGTAGGTCGAATTCTTTGTTGACCACGACCTGCGAGAAGTCGGCCGACGGGCGCTGGCGGACAGTGAGATCGACGCCCACCTTCTTCAGGATCGCCTGGAGCGCGCGGGACAGGTTCTGGGTCGTGGTGTCGTCGCCGATGTTGGGCAGCTCGAGCGACAACCTTCTGCCGTCCTTGCTGCGGATGCCGTCCCCACCCTTCAGCCACCCCGCCCGGTCGAGCAGCTCCTCGGCTTTCGCCGGGTCGTAGGACAGGACCTTCGACAGGTTGTCCTCATAACCAGGCTGGAACGGGTACAGCGACAACGAACCGGGGAGTTCCTCGGTGTAGTTGAGACCGGTGAACCTGATGCGCGACAGCGTCTCCCGGTCGACCGCGGAGAGCACGGCCTCCCGGACGCGCCGGTCGGACAGGATCGGGGTGTCGAGGTTGAGTACGAGCAACGACTGCTGCGGTGCCGCCGCGGTGCGGATGTCGATGCCGTTCATGGTGAGGGCCCGCGCGCGAGCGTCCTTGGCGGCCACCCCGGTCGCGTCGATCTCGCCGTTCTGGAAAGCGTTGAGCGCTGCCTGGGACTCCATCTGCCGGAAGATCCGACGGTCGAGTTTGCCAGGCTTCCCCCACCACTTGGGATTTCGTTCGAAAACGACGGTCCCGTTGTCGGCGTCGTAGGAGGCGATCGTGAACGGCCCCGCACCCCATTCGGGATGCGGCTTCCGGACATAACCCTCGTTGTAGACATCGGGGGCCGCGGCCTTCGGATGGAGGACGACGTTGAACAGGCCGTCGGGCCAGGCGTAGACGCCGTCGAAGCGGACGACGACCTCACGGTCGTCGGCACCGCGGGTGACCGAGGCGATCTGGCTGTACCCGTCGCTGGAACTGACGAGGTAGCGATCGTCGACGCCCCGGCTCGTACGCCAGGTCTCGACGAAGGCGCGGTAGTCGATCGGTGTGCCGTCGTTGAAGAAGGCCTTCGGGTTGACGGTGTAGGTGACCACGGTGTCCCGGCCGACGATCTCGGTCCGTACGTCGGTGAGGTAGTCGGGATTCGGCAGGTACCGCCCGTCTGGCGTGAAGTAGGCGAGCAGCGGGTTGTACCAGCGCCACAGGGCCAGGGTGTAGACGTTGCCGTCGGCGTGGAAGGTGTTCCACTGGGCCGACACCTCCGGCAGCACGGTCGTGAGACTGCCGCCGTCCTTCAGGTTCTCGCGCGGTTGCAGGTTGAGCGAGGCTCCTTCGGTCTTCACCGCACCGGTGTCGGTCGCGGCACCGCAACCGGTGACGCAGGCGATGGCCACGACCACCGCGGCGATGATCACCGACCAGCGCTTCACCGGTCCACCTCCAGGAAATGGCATGCTGCTCGGTGGTCGACCGCTGGGGCGTCGTCCTGATCCGTCGGCCGCAGGAGAGGCACGACCGTCCGGCAACGTGCACGGCGTTCCTCGTCGAGCTGCGCATGCAACGGACAACGGCTGGTGAAACTGCATCCGACGATCTCGTCTGTCGCACTCGGTTGTTCGCCGGTCAGGACGATGCGCTGCCGCCTCCGTTCGACGCGCGGGTCCGGAACGGGTACGGCCGACAAGAGTGCCCGGGTGTAGGGGTGCGCGGGCTCGACGAAGACCGCCTCGGTGGGCCCGGACTCCACGATCGAACCCAGATACATCACCGCGACGCGGTCGGCGAGATGGCGGACCACGGAGAGATCATGGGCCACAACCAGATACGCCACGTCGTTTTCGGCCTGCAGGCGGCGGATCAGGTTGACGACGTCCGCCTGCACCGAGACGTCGAGCGCTGACAGGGGCTCGTCGAGGACGATCAGGTCGGGGTCGGTGGCGAGAGCTCGCGCGATCGCGAGACGTTGTCGCTGGCCGCCGGAGAAAGCGGCGGGGAAACGGTCTGCGTGAACGGGATCCAGTCCGACGCGCCGCATGAGAGCGGTGATCTTCTCCTCGGTCTCCACTTTCGAGACCCCGAGCGCGCGAAGCGGTTCGGCGATGATGTCGAAGGCGGTGAATCGCGGGTCGAGGGCATCCGACGGGTCTTGGAAGACGATCGACGTCCTCTGTCGCAGCGCGCGGGCCTCGCGTGACCGGACCGCAGCCGGGTCCACCCCACCGATCCGGACGACGCCCTCGGGTTGCGCGAAGTCCATGATCTCCAGCAGCGTCGTCGACTTGCCGCTGCCCGACTCCCCGACGAGGGCCATCGACTCGCCGCGCCGGATGTCGAAGCTGATCCGGTTGACCGCCCGCACCGAACCCACCCGACGCTTGAGGAAGCCGCTCGTCAGCGGGAAGACCTTGGTCATGTCCACCACGTCGAGGACGGTCTCCCGTTCCTGGCGGTCGACGACCGCCGTCGGCGCCGTGGGCACATCGGGCGGCGGGAACACCGGCTCGCCGCCGACCCGACCGTCGACATCGATCTCCCCGACGCGAATACACGCAGCCCGGTGGTCGCCGGTCACCTTCACCAGTTTTGGTTCGCTCCGACGGCAGTCGTCGATCGCGACGGGACACCGTGGTGCGAACTGACAGCGGTCCTGCACGTCGATGAGGACCGGAGGTGTTCCCGGGACGGGGATGAGCGCATCGGTCCGGCGGTCCACCCGCGGCACCGCTCCCAGCAATCCGATCGTGTACGGCATCCGCGGTCCGCCGAACAGCGTGTCGACGTCGGCGGTCTCGACCGCCCGGCCGGCGTACATCACCACGACGTCGTCGGCCTGCCCCGCGACGACGCCGAGATCGTGCGTGATGAGCAGCATCGCGGCACCGGTCTCGCGCCGGGCGGTGGCGAGTACCTCGAGGATCTGCGCCTGGATGGTCACGTCGAGCGCGGTGGTCGGTTCGTCGGCGATGATCACGGATGGGTCGTTGGCGATCGCCATCGCGATCATCACGCGTTGCCGCATCCCGCCGGACAACTCGTGCGGAAAGGCCTTGGCGCGTCGCTGCGGATCACCGATCCCGACCAGGTCGAGCAGTTCGACCGACCGCGACCAGGCCTGCTTGGCGGTGATGGATTGATGGGCCCGCACCGCCTCGGAGATCTGCGCCCCCACGGTGAACACCGGGGTCAACGACGACAACGGGTCCTGGAAAACCATGGCGATCTCCGAACCCCGGACCGCGGACATCTCCTTGTCCGAAAACCCGATCAGTTCTCGATTCCGTAGCGCGACCGATCCGCTGACGCGTGCGGTGTCCGGCAGCAGTCCCAGAACCGCCAGAGCCGACACCGATTTCCCCGACCCGGATTCACCGACGATGGCGGTGGTCCGGCCGGCCCGCAGGTCGAAGTCGAGACCGCGGACGGCCTCCACCGTGCCTGCCTCGCTACCGAAGTCCACTCTCAGATCGCGGACCGTCAGCACCGCATCGGGATTCGTCATCGACGGGCACCTCCACGCGACGTCGGGTCGAAGGCGTCGCGCAGGCCGTCGGCGATGAGCGCCATCGAGACCGTGAGGAGTGCCAGTGCGGCAGCGGGGAACCAGAACAGCCACGGCGACGCGGCCAGCGTCCCGGCACCCGCTTGTAGCAAGGAGCCGAGGGTGACGTCGGGGATCTTCACGCCGAACCCGAGGAACGACAGCCCGGTCTCGGCGAGCACCGTGGCCACGACGCCGAGGGCGAAGTTGATGACCAGTAATGACGCGATGTTGGGCAGGATGTGCCGGAGGATGATCGTCACCGGGGACACGCCCAGATACCGTGCGGCGGCGACGTAGTCGCGCTCGCGGACGGTCAGCGCAAGTGAATGGATCACGCGCGCCAGCATCATCCAGCCGAACGCGATGAGCACGACGATCAGCCACCGCCAGTCACCGCCGGTGCTGTTGGAGACCAGGGCCAGGATGAGGAACGTCGGGACCACGAGGAGCAGATAGACGACGCCCAGGACGACGCGTTGCACCCAACCGCCGAAGTAGGCGGCGAGTCCGCCAAGGAACGCGGCGATCGCGGTCGTCCCGATCGACACCACCAGGGCGATCGTCAGCGAGCGTTGGAGTCCGTGTACCACCTGCGCATACAGGTCGTTGCCGGCGTCGTTGGTGCCGAACCAGTGGGCGCCTTCGGCCCCCTGAGTCGACGGCGGGAAGCCGATCGCCAGGAAATCGGTGTCGGTGTAGGAGTAGGCGGTGAACAGTCCGCCGAAGACGGCGAAGAGCACGAGCAATCCGAAGATGGCAAGGCCGAGCAGCGCAGATCGGTTGCGTGCGTATCGCTTCGCGAAGATCTTGGCCCGGCCGCTGCGTCGCCGGACCAGGGGCGCCGATGCGGTGTCCGATTCGTCGAGGACACCGCCGGTCTCACCCATGATCGGGGCGGCCGCGTCGAGGTGTCCGGACTGCGGCCCGCGCGGTTCCGGCGGGAGCATGGCCATCTCAGCTCACCCGCACTCTCGGGTCGAGGTAGACCACGGCGAGGTCGGCGAGGATCGCGCCGACCGCGGTGGCCAGGGCACCGAAGGCAGCGACGGCGACGACCCCGTGGATGTCGTTGGTGTTGATGGAGGTGACGAAGTACCTGCCCATCCCCTCCCATCCGAAGATGGTCTCGGTGAGGACTGCGCCGGTGAACACCGCGGGGATCGCGAAGGCGATGCCGACGGCCACCGGGATGATGGCCGTGCGCAACGCATGTCGTCGAACCGCCACGCCACGGGTGAGCCCCTTCGCGCGAGCCGTGCGGACGTAGTCGGCGTTGATGGTGTCGAGCACCATCGACCGCTGGAGGAGATGCAGTCCCGCGTACTGGATCACGACCAGGGTGATCGTCGGGAGGATGAGGTGCTGGACACGGTCCAGCAGCACCGGGAAGAAACCCTCGACCCCCACGCTCGACGCCCCGGAGACGTAGACGACGCTGTGGCCGAGCGACTGGTTGAGAGAGATGGCGGCGAGCACGATGCCCAGGCCGACAACGGGAACCGGCAGGTTGATCATCGCGATCGAGATGAACTGCCACGCACGGTCGGCGAGTTTGTACTGACGGAGCGCGGTGTAGACGCCCAGGGCGATACCGAGCAGGGTGGAGATGATGGTGGCGGCGGCGAGCAGCTGCACCGAGGAGACCAGCCGGAAACCCATCTCGCTGTTGACACTCTCACCGACCGGCGTCGACCCCCAATCCCAGTGCAGCACCACGCCGGTCAGCCAGTTCCACCAACGCTCGACCAGCGGGGTCTTGTCGTTGAGGTTGTGGGAGGACAGCGTGGCGTCGACGACGCTTTCCGGCAACGGGGGTCGGCGGACGGCGTAATTGGATCGGGGGTCGAGGAACCAGGTGGCCAGGAGATAGGTCAGATTGGTTGCCAGGAAGACGAGGACAGCCCAGGCCGCGATGCGTTTACACAGGTATCCGATCACCGCGGCTCCAGGTCGTCGTCAGGTCGGTGTGACGACCGTACCGTGACTCAGGCCGCTCCGCCGAGAGCCTTCGACTTCAGGTGCTCGAACTCTTCGGGCGTGATGGCACCTGAGTCCAGGAGAGCCTTCGCCTCGGTGATCTGCTGGGTCGGAGAGGTTCCCGCGACCGACTTGATGTACTCGTCGGAGGCCTGCTTGGCCTCGGTGTAGGCCTCGCGCTGACGCTCGGCCATGCCCTTGCCCTTGGCCAGGAGGTACACGATGGCGGTGAGGTACGGGAAGATGATCAGGAAGACCACCCAGACGGCCTTCTGCCAGCCCGACGCCTTCTTGTCACGGAACAGGTCGGTGATGATGTGCCACAGGACGATCAGGTACGCCACGAACGCGAAGATGACGATGGTGTACCAGATGAAATCCCAGAATGAGTCCCACATGAAGGTCTCCTCTTTCTAGAAGAAAAGGACCACTTCACAATGGTCCCCTGACGGATAGAAGCATGGCACAGCAATACCCTCGGTACTGCTCTGTCAGGCCAAAGTGGCCGTGAGAACTATTAGCACGACGTAGCGGCACACCATTTGTCGCATATGAGAATGTGTCCCATAACCGGTTCCGGCTCGCAACAGAACCGGACGAACAGAGAGACGCAATGGAATCACATACGGCCGGCCACGAACTCGAATTGGGCTTGGACACCTTCGGTGACATCACCGCCGCCCCCGACGGCACCCCGCTCTCCGACGCGCAGACACTGCGCGATGTGCTCGACCAGGCGATCCTGGCCGACAAGGTCGGCGTCGACTTCCTCGGTGTCGGCGAACATCACCGCGCCGACTACTCGGTGTCCGCACCCGAGGTCGTCCTCGGCGCCGTCGCCGCACGCACGAGTCGGATGCGCCTGGGTTCGGCCGTCACGGTCCTGAGCTCCGACGACCCGATCCGTGTGTTCCAGCGGTTCTCGACCGTCGACGCGCTCTCCTCGGGCCGCGCCGAGGTGATCCTCGGCCGCGGCTCGTTCACCGAGTCGTTCCCCCTCTTCGGCTACGACCTCGCCGACTACGAAGAGCTGTTCGCCGACAAGCTCGCACTCTTCGCCGAACTGCGTACCGGCAAGCCGGTCGACTGGTCGGGCTCGACACGCGGCCCGTTGCGCGCTCAGCCCGTGTTCCCGCAGCTCGAGAACCCTCCGTTGCCCACGTGGATCGCCGTGGGCGGCAGCCCCGAATCCGTGGTGCGCGCAGCGTCGTACGGACTCCCGCTGATGCTGGCCATCATCGGCGGCGACCCCCTCCGCTTCCGCCCCTACGTCGACCTCTATCACCGCGCTCTCACCGACCTGGAGAAGGACCCCCTGCCGGTCGGTGTCCACTGTCCGGGCCACATCGCCGACACCGACGAGCAGGCACGCGAGGAGTTGTGGCCGCACTACCGAGGCTATGTGGCACGGATCGGGCGCGAACGAGGGTGGCCACCGCCCAGCCGCTTCGACTTCGAGCGGTCCACCGGGCCCGACGGCGCGCTGTTCGTCGGATCGCCGGAGACCGTAGCCCGCAAGATCGTCTCGACGGCGAAGGGTCTCGGCCTGAGTCGCTTCGACATGAAGTACTCCCACGGCACCCTGGGGCACGCGCAGCTGATGCGCAGCGTCGAGCTCTACGGTACGAAGGTCATCCCGCGGGTGCGGGAGCTCCTCGCCGAGGGGTGAGCGGCCTCAGCGCCGGCTGAGCGTGAGCGCGAAATCCCCGGCGGGGTCGGTCCACACGGTGACCACCCGCAGTCCGGCGGATTCGAGTTCGTCGCGCAGCGCATCGGGCTCGAACTTGGTGCTGATCTCGGTGTGGATCTCGGTACCGGCGGGAAGCCGCCACGCCCGGCCCAGGACCTCGAAGTACGCGTCGATGTCCCGACGGGCACGGAGCCACATCTCGATGCGGTGTTCGCTCGGGTTCCACCGCGCGATGTGTTCGAAGTCGTCGGCGTACAGGCCGCGGGCGTCGAGCCCGGTCCGCAGCACCTCGATGAGGTTGCGGTTGAAATCGGCTGTCACACCGGCCTTGTCGTCGTAGGCGGCGACGAGTCGGCCGGTGTCCTTGACGAGGTCGGTGCCGAGCAGGAAGAAGTCGCCGGGCGAGAGCGCTTTCGCCAGTCCCTGGTAGAACGCCCGCCGCGCGTCGGGGTCGAAGTTCCCGATGGTGCCGCCGAGGAACACGGCGAGGCGAGGGCCGTCGGCGTCGGGCAGACGTAGATCGGGTTCGGTGAAGTCCGCGACCACCGGGACGACGTCGATACCCGGGTAGTCGGCGGACAACACATCGGCCGTGGTCGTGAGCATCTCGGTGCTGACATCGACCGGCACGTAGGTGAACCGCTCGGCGTCGGGTGTGGCGGCGCTGAAGGCGTCGAGCAACAACCGGGTCTTGGTAGAGGTGCCCGAACCCAGTTCGACCATCACCTGGGCCTGTGTGGCAGCGGCGATCTCGGCCGAACGCGTGCGCAGGATCGCGGTCTCCCGGCGCGTCGGGTAGTACTCGGGCAGCCGGGTGATCTCGTCGAAGAGCTTGCTCCCGCGCTCGTCGTAGAGCCACTTGGTGGGCAGCGTCGGCGGGTCCTGCCACAACCCGGAAAGCGCGTCCGCGGCAAGAGTCATCGGGCGAGCCGCAGTCCCGAGAACACCCACCGCGACGCGGCGGGGAAGAAGTTGCGATAGGTGATCCGCTCGTGGCCGACCGGAGTCACCGCGCTCGCGCCGCGCAACACGTGCTGGTCGGACATGAACTTGCCGTTGTATTCGCCCACCGCCCCGTTCGCCGGGACGAATCCCGGGTAGGGCAGATACGCACTGGCCGTCCACTCCCAGACGTCACCGACCATCGCCGAACCGGCTCGGCCCGGATGGCAGCGGTCGGGGTCGAGGAGCTGTCCACGCGCGTCGCCGAGTGTTCCCGCGGCGACCTCCCACTCGAATTCGGTGGGGAGGCGTGCGCCGGCCCAACGCGCATAGGCGTCGGCCTCGTAGAACGACACGTGGGTCACCGGCTCATCGGGCACGACGGGCCGGCGTCCGGACAGTGTGAAGGTCGTCCACCCGCCGTCCTCTTCGCGCCAGTAACCCGGTGCACGCCAGTCTCTTCCGTTGACCGTGGCCCATCCGTCGGAGAGCCAGAATTCGTGACGTCGGTATCCGTCGTCGGCCATGAATTCGAGCCAGTCGGCGTTGGTTACGAGGCGGTCGGACACCGCGAAGTCCTCGAGATAGACACGGTGCCGTGGCCCCTCGTTGTCGTAGGCGAATCCACTTCCGACAGCACCGATCTCGTGGACACCACCGGTGAACTCGCGCCATCGGATCGGCGCGACCTCCCCGGGCGCGTCCGGTTCGCGGTCGACGTAGACCGGCCCGAACGCGTGCGTCGAGAACAGGTGCTTGATGTCCATGAGCAGCAGTTCCTGGTGCTGCTGTTCGTGATTGCAGCCGAGTTCGACGAGGCCGAGCGCGGCGTCGTCGAGTCGGCCGGACTCGAGGGCCGCGACCATCGCCGCGTCGACGTGTTCGCGATACCGCGTCACGTCGCGCACGCCCGGCCGGGTCACGAGACCGCGATCGGGACGCGGGTGTCGTTCTCCCACGGTCTCGTAATAGCTGTTGAACAGGTACCGGAACGTCTCGTCGTAGACCGCGTAGTCCGGGTCCCGGCGGAGAATGAACTCCTCGAAGAACCAGGTGACATGCGCCCGATGCCATTTCGCGGGACTGGCCTCGGTCATCGACTGCGGCGTCTGGTCCTCCGGCGAGAGTCGGTCGGCGAGAGCGTCTGTCTGCGACCGCACGTCGAGGAAGCGACGGACGGTGTCGGAACCGCCCGCGACCACTCCCGGGCGCTCGGCATCCGGGGCGCCCGCATCTGATCGCGAGTCGGGACGGACAGTGGGTTCGGTGATGCTCACTGGAAAGCCTCCCGTGGCAAACGAAAGAGTGTGCGGCGGCGTCTTCGGCGGATCTCCGCATCCATCGTCACGACGGTTTCCGTCGCTGTCAACGATGGTCAGCCTTGCATCCGACCCCCGGACGATCCGATCGTCAACCGAGGGTTGACGACAGAGTTCCCGTCAACCTACGGTTGACGCATGGCAAAGAACTCCGTTCCCGTCCGTCTCGACGACCTGATCGCTGCGATCCGCAAGGTGCACGACGACCCACTCGACCAACTGTCCGACGCAGTCCTCGCTGCCGCTCACCTCGACGAGGTCGCCGACAGCCTGATCGGCCACTTCGTCGACCAGGCCCGCCGATCCGGCGCGTCGTGGACGGCGATCGGAACCAGCATGGGGGTCAGCAAACAGGCAGCTCAGAAGCGGTTCGTCGACCGGGTGTCGGCCGCAGGCGATGCCGCGGGCGGACCGGCCGACGAGTCGAACCCGTTCTCGCGGTTCACGCCCCGCGCAGCGAACGTCCTGATGGCCGCCAACGCTGCGGCGGCCGCGGATCGGGCGGAGTTCGTGACCCCCGGGCACGTGGCCGCGGCGATGACGGACGATCCGCAGGCCCTGGTCTTCGTGGTGCTGCGGGAGTTCGGGGTCGACGCCGAGGCGTTCGCACAGGCCGTGACACCGCTCGTCCCGGCGTCGCGAGACGTCCCGGAATCAGAGGCGTCGACCGTTGTGCCCTACGACGACGCGGCCAAGGCGGTCCTCGAGGCAACCGTCGGCGCCGCCGTCGATCTCGGACACAACTACGTCGGCACCGAACACCTGCTGCTCGGACTGTTCGCCGACAACTCGGTGGCCGAGGCACTCACGGGCCTGGGGCTCGACAAGACCGCGATCCGCGACAAGATCGTCGACACTCTCGCGCAGTTCGCCACGTCGGCCGAGTAGGCCCGAGGGGCCACCCGAGGGCCCCCCAACCCGCCGGCCGAGTAGGCCCGAGGGGCCACCCGAGGCCCCCAACCCGCCGGCCGAGTAGGCCCGAGGGGCCACCCGAGGCCCCCAACCCGCCGGCCGAGTAGGCCCGAGGGGCCACCCGAGGGCCGTATCGAGGTCCCCCTACTCCTGATCGGAGATGTAGTGCACCGCGGCCTCTTCGGCCGAGGCGCCCGCGCCGTCGATGCCCGCGTCGGCAGCGATGACCTCGGATTCGGTGTCGATACCCGAGCCCTCGTCCGGCGCGATCAGCCGACCGGCCCGTCGGTCACCGACCTCGTCGTCCTCGTCGAACTCGTCGCTCCGGTCGGAATCGTGTGCGCGCCAGTCTTTCTTGGCATGCTCGTCGGCGGTGATCTCGTCGAGCGGATCGACCGCACCCACATCGGGCTCCTCCTCGGCCAGTCGCTCGTCGAGGCTCTCGCCCTCGCGTTGCTCCTGGGCGGTCAACCCGTGGACAGCGCCCTTGGGCCGGTAGTCGGGCGGTGAATAACCTTCGTCGAGGACGTCGTCGACTCCGCGGTCGACCAGGGTGTCCTCCGGCTGGAGCTGATCGTCCTCGTCGAGGCTGTATTCGCCGTCGGAGCCTTCGGGGGTGCTGCCGATGTCGTCCTTCATCCTTGCCACGATGCCAGCCTGTCGAGGCCTGTGCCAAGGATCGGCACGGGTTGTCCCAGTTCGGTCAATACGCCGGTGACCGCCCGCGAAATCGACCAGAATGACGAAGATGATCGAGGAATTGCAGGTCGAGGCCGAAGCTCTCCTCTCCGCGGGCGAATACGAGCATGCGCTCGCCGCATTCTCCGTCCTCCGCGAGGTCAGGGCACGACGCGAGGGACCATACTCGACGAAGTATCTGTCCAATCTGCACGACTGCGTCCGGTGCATGTCTCACCTGCAGTTGTGGACCGACGCCAACTACCTCTGCAGCGAGCTGCACGGCAAGTACGTGCGCACCCACGGTCGCGGGGAGGCCGACACCGTCGACGTCGCCAAGCACTGGGCCTGGGCGCTCGTGAACCTGCACGACTATCCGCCGGCCGTCCGCCTCTACCTGATGACCGCCGACGCCTGCTGGGACATCGATCCCGGTCAGGCACAGCGCCTTCTCGGTGCCGCGGTGATCCACCGGCACGACACCGATCCCCTGGAGATCCTCACCCCTGGTGAGATCGACGGAGTTGGCCTGCACCATGCCGACGAGGAACGCACCGTGATCGCGCGCCTGGTGGCCCAGCTCGCCGACAACGACACCGCATCGCAGAGTTCGGCCACCATCGACGGCCTCGCGTTCGCCTGACAACCCCGCCCGACCCAGCCCCGCCGCTCCGACGGGAATCGCCACCTCCACGCCGGCTGCGTCGGCGGAACCGGCGCCGCCGTGCGGAGGTGGCGACCCTGCTCGTCTCGAGCTTCGCCTACCGCCGAGCCTCAGACCACGTCGGTTCGACGCCGCCGTCGCATGATGTAGCTGTCCGCGGCTACACGTCCCGCCGAGGTGAAACCGACCGCCAGGAGACCGGCGATCAGTGCCAGCGGCCATTCGTATCCGCTGTCGGCGTTCCAGAATCCCGCATCCCAGTGCACGAACACGATCGCGCCGATCATGTCCGCGATCAGCAACGTGGCCACGATGGGCAGCAACAGGCCCAGGATCAGCAGGATGCCGCCGACCAGTTCCACCCAGGTCGCGTAGTACGCGGCGAGATCGGGATACGGCACGTCCATGCCGGCCGGACCGAAGGCCACCTTCGTGGCATCCATCCCCTGCGTCACCAGCTTCTGCCAGCCGTGGGCGATGAAGATGATGCCGAGTATCAGTCGCGCGAGAAACTGCGCGACACTGCCGAATCCGCTCATAACCCTGCTCCTCGCATCGTCGGGCGGGCCCGGATCCCCGCCGCCAGGTACTCTCACAGTGTCCGCGACGACATCACCTCGTCGCGGGTGTTACGCCGAAATCGAGTCATCAAACGCAACCGCGTCGTGACCCAAAACGCACCGTACCGGCACCCCGGGGGCCACGGCACCCGACCGCCGGCGAACATGCCATACGGCAGAACGGAGTAGGAGTCGAGAGTGCCGGGAAAGTCTGGCCTGGGGTCGCGAGGGAACACCGGGCAGCCCGTCCTGGGCGCGCCGTCGGACGTCCTCGATCCGTACCTGCCGGACAACGGCAATCTCGGCTTCCGGATCTCCCGCTACGACCTCGAACTCGAGTACAAGGTCGCGAGCAATCGCCTCGACGGCACCGCTGTCCTGACCGCGACGTCGTTGCGGGAACTCAAGCGCTTCACCCTCGATCTCGCGGGCTCGATGTCCGTGCAGCGGGTCTCGGTCAACGCCAAGCGCGCCCGCTACAGCCATCGCCGCAACAAACTCACCATCACGCCGGACACCCCGGTGCCGCCGGGCGGCGCGATGACGATCACCGTCCGCTATCACGGCAGCCCGCGTCCCATCCGTGGCCCGTGGGGCGAGGTGGGCTGGGAGGAACTGACCGACGGTTCGCTGTGCGCCAACCAGCCCAACGGCGCGGCGTCGTGGTTCCCGTGCGACGACCATCCGAGTGCCAAAGCGCCCTACCGGATCTCGATCACCACCGACAGCCCCTACCACGCGCTCGCCAACGGCGTGCTGGAGTCCAAGAGGGTCCGCGCCGCGCAGACCACCTGGGTCTATGAGCAGGTGGAGCCGATGCCCACCTACCTGGCGTCGATCCAGATCGGTCAGTACAAGCAGATCTCGTTGGCCGACAAGCCCTTTCCGGTGACGGGGCTCATCCCGTCCCGCCTCGAAGAGAACTTCGGGATCGATTTCGGCCCGCAGATGGACATGATCTCGGCGTTCATCGAGATGTTCGGGCCCTATCCGTTCCCGCAGTACACCGTCGTCGTCACCGACGACGAACTCGAAATCCCCATCGAGGCACAGAGTTTCTCGACCTTCGGCGCCAATCACTGCGACGGCAGCCGCGACGCCGACCGCCTCATCGCCCACGAGTTGGCCCATCAGTGGTTCGGCAACTCGGTGACCGCCTCACGCTGGCGAGACATCTGGCTGCACGAGGGATTCGCCTGCTACGCCGAATGGTTGTGGAGCCAGCGGTCCGGCGGCCGAAGCGCCGACGAGTGGGCCCGCCACTACTACGAGAAGCTCGACGCCGAGCCGGTGAAGGTGCCCCTCGCCGATCCCACCCCGCGCAAGATGTTCGACGACTGGGTCTACAAGCGCGGCGCACTGACGCTGCACGCCCTGCGCCTGCGGATCGGTGACGGTGACTTCTTCGCACTGCTGCGCCGGTGGACCGAGAAGTACCGCTACGGGTCGGTGACCACCGAGGACTTCATGTCGCTCGCCGCCAACCACTCGTCGATGCCGCTCAAGGACCTGTGGGACGCCTGGCTGTTCACCCCCGAGCTGCCGCCGTTCCCCACCCCGTCCTGAGGCATCCCGTGACGACGGACAGGCCGGCACCGACGCCGGACACCCCTTCCGGTGCGGCCGGGGGAACCGACACCGACGCGCGGTCCCTGGGACGCGTCACGATCGCGACGCTCATCGCCGCCGCATCGGGCTATCTGGTGCTGCTGCTGGCCGCACGACATCTCGGCGCGATCGGATACGGCGTCTTCGCGGTGTTCTGGGCGGCCTACGGCCTCGTCACCGGTGCACAGAACGGTCAGCTGCAGGAGACGACGCGTGCCGTGCGCGCGACCTCCGACGGCACCGTCCGGTCGCGACCGATACTCGTGAACGTCGGGATCGGGGTTGGTCTGGCCGCTCTCGTGGCCGCGACCTCGCCGCTGTGGAGCGGTGAGGTCTTCACCGACGAGCGCTGGCTGTCGGTGGCCCTGCTGGCCGTCGGCGTGGCGAGCTTCGCGGTGTACGCGCACCTGTGCGGCGCACTGTCCGGGATGCTGAGCTGGTCGTCGTTCGCGGTGTTGCTGTCTGTCGACGCGCTGATCCGTCTGGCCGGTGCCGTCATCGCGGTGGCCGCCGGCTTGGGCACCACGGCCTTCCTGATCATCACCGTCATCGGTTCCGTGTCGTGGTGTCTGCTGCTGCTCGGTTCGTCGGCGGCCCGGCGTGCGGTCGGGGTCGGAGGCGACGTGCCACCGCGCCGTCTCACTGCCAACACCTTGACCGCGATGGCCGCCGCCGCGGCAAGTGCCGTCCTCGTGATGGGCTTCCCGGTGCTGATCAACCTGACCGCCAACCTGCGCGGCACCCCCGACGCCGATGAGGCGCGGCTCATCGGCGCACTGATCTTGGCGGTGACACTCACCCGCGCGCCGCTGCTGGTGCCGCTCAACAGCTTCCAGGGCGTGCTGATCTCACGGTTCGTCGACCGACGGGACCGTCGGATCGCCGCGCTGATAGCTCCGCTGGGCATCGTCGGCGTGATTGGCGGGGTCGGGATCGTGGCCGCGTGGGCCGTCGGGCCGTGGCTGTTGCGATCGATCTTCGGCGCCGACTTCGACCTCGACGGCTACGTCGTTGCCCTCCTCACCGCCGGTGCCACGTGCCTGGCCCTGCTGACCGTCACCGGCGCCGCCGCGATCGCCGCGGGCGCCCACCGTTGGTACGCGGCTGGATGGTGGGTCGCCACGCTCGTCGCCGTCGGCATGCTGCTGATCCCGGCCGACGTCGAGGTCCGCACCTGCGTCGCCCTCGTCGTCGGTCCTCTCGTCGGCCTCGGCGTGCACGTGGTCGGGGTGCTGCGGCGACCGGCGGCCTGAGAGCTACGCAAGCGACGCGCCACCCCGCCCTCCGAGACCCGAGGAGCCACCCTCGTCCTCCGAAATCCGAGGAGCCACCCCTCGCTGTCTGAGGTGCGAGGAGCGCAAGCGACGAGCCTCGAAGACCTGGTGAGACGGCGTCGGGAGCCCTTCGAGGCTCGCTGCGCTCGCACCTCAGGGAGCAGTGGGCCGCTGCGCTCGCTTCTCAGGGAGCAGATGGGTGAGGTCTATCCGCGGCTGAACCGGCCGACCTGCGCACCCACCCGCGCCTGCAGATGATTCAACCGCGACGTCGCATGCAGCCGGGCCGCCCGCGCCGCCTTGGGCCAGCCGCGTTCGGCGCACCGCTGCGCCTCCTCCGCGAAGAAACGGTTCTCCTCGTCGAAGCGCCGTCCGTCGACGGCCTGCACCGAGCTCACCGATGCGCTGTGGCGGCGGTAGGAGAAGACGACCTCGGGGTCGTAGACGAGTGAGCCGTCAGCGGCGGCGAGGTCGATGAGGAGCGCGAGGTCGAGGACGATCTCCAGCCCCGGCCGGAAACCCACTTCGCGTACCGGGGCGGTCCGCCACAGCAACGACGGGAAGTAGGTCCAGTTGCCGTGATAGAGGCTGGTGGCAAGGCGTTCGCCGGACAGCACGGTCGCGCGGGAGGGGGCCAGCACGTTCTTCATGCGGTCCCCCAGGGGGCGCACCGTCCGGCCGTTCTCGTCGATGACGTCGACGCCGGGCGCGATGACCGAGGCCTCCGGGTGGTGCTCGGTCAGGGTGCGGACCGTAGCCAGGTAGTCGGCGTGCATCACGTCGTCGCACCCCATGACGACGAACCAGTCGGCGGTCACGAGCTCGACGCATCGTCGGAAGTTGCCGTTGACGCCGAGGTTGGTCTTGTTGCGCACGTAGCGGACGCGCGCGTCGTTCAGCGAGGTGAGCCATTCGCGGGGTGTGGGGTCGGGATAGCAGTCGTCGACCACCACGAGCCGCAGATCCGGGTCACTCTGGTCGAGGACACTGGTCACCGCCTCGCGGAACTGCGCGACGTCGCCGTAGAAGGGCATCATCACGTCGATCGGCACCCGACAAGACTAGCCGGGCGTGCCGGGCGCTGAGCGCCGCGACCGGCCGGGATAGGGTTGTTCACCATGGCCGAACCCATCACCAATGCCGACGTGTGGCTGGTGGTACCCGTCTTCAACGAGGGTCAGGTGATCCGGGAGGTCGCGGCCAAGGCACGCGAGACCTTCCCCAACATCGTCTGTGTCGACGACGGTTCGTCGGACAACTCGGCCGAGGAGATCAAGGCGGCCGGGGTCCACCTGGTGCGTCATCCGGTGAACCTCGGGCAGGGCGCCGCGATCCAGACCGGCGTCGAGTACGCGCGCAAGCAGCCCGGCGCACGCTTCTTCGTCACCTTCGACGCCGACGGCCAGCATCAGGTCGACGACGTGTCGGCGATGGTCGCCCGCCTGCGCACCGAACCGGTCGACATCATCGTCGGCACCCGCTTCGCCGAGGGACGCAGCGAGTCCGTCCCACTGTTGCGTCGGATGGCATTGCGCACCATCGTCTTCCTGAGCCCGCGCACGCGTCGGCTCGGACTGTCCGACGCGCACAACGGACTTCGCGTCTTCAACAAGAAGGTCGCCGACGATCTCGACCTCCTCATGAGCGGCATGAGTCATGCGTCGGAGTTCATCGCGCTCATCGACCACCACAACTGGCGGGTCGCCGAGCAACCGGTGACGATCCTCTACACCGAATACTCGCGCGCGAAGGGACAGTCGCTGATAAACGGGGTCAACATCGTCGCCGACGGCCTGTTCCACACCCGGATGAGGAAGTGAGGACTCCATGATCTGGTTCCAGATCCTCGCGATCATCGGACTGCTCGCGCTCGTCGGCTTCTTCGTCGTCAACCGTGGCACGGCTCGCTCGTCGGCCGGGGTGAAGATCCTGTTCGTCGCCTTCGTGGGCTTCGGTCTCTACGCGATGCTGCGCCAGGACGACGTCACCTGGGTGGCCAACAAGATCGGCATCCAGCGCGGCCTCGACCTCGTGCTGTTCCTGCTGGTCATCGCATTCGCGTTCACCACGGTGTCGACGTACCTCCGGTTCCGCGATCTCGAGGTGAAGTACGCCCGCCTCGCCCGCGCCATCGCGTTGCAGAACGCCGAGAAGCCGGAGAACCGCCCCCCTGCTGCCTGAGGTGCGAGGAGCGCAAGCGACGCTACCCCCTGCTGCCTGAGGTGCGAGGAGCGCAAGCGACGCTACCCCCCTGCTGCCTGAGGTGTGAGGAGCGCAAGCGACGAGCCACGAAGGCCTGGTGAGGCGGCATCGGCAGCCTTTTGCTGCGCTCGCTGCGCTCGCACCTCAGAAAGCCGGGATCATTCCGCGGCGAGCCCCTGCAGGAACGACATCACGTCTTCGTAGTCCGGCAGCAGCCCGGACTCGCGCGCCTCGGTGAGACCGGGTGCGGCGGTGTCCTTCTCGGACAGTTCGTATTCCAGCGGCGATCCGTCGCGGGCCTGCGTCGGCCATTCGATGCCGAGCTCGGGGTCGAGCGGGTTGATGCCGTGCTCACCCGACGGGTTGTAACCGGTGGAGCAGAGGTAGGTGACGGTCGAGTTGTCGGCCAGGGCGCAGAAGGCGTGGCCGAGCCCCTCCGACAGGTAGACCGCACGTCGGTCGATATCGTCGAGCAGGACGGTGTCGTAGGTGCCGAAGGTCGGGGACCCGACGCGGATGTCGACGATGACGTCGAGGATCGCCCCCGACGCGCACGTGACGTACTTCGCCTGTCCCGGAGGCACATCGGCGAAGTGCACACCGCGCAGCACACCCGCCGCGGACACCGACAAGTTGACTTGGGCGAGGTCGAAGCGATGCCCGATGACCTCGGCGAGCAGGTCACCTTTGAACGCCTCGGCGAACAGGCCGCGTGCGTCGCCGTGCTGGACCGGGGTGAGTTCCCACGCGCCGTCGATCGTGAGCGGTCGCACCTTCATGGATGAGCCTTTCGCATCGGATGTGTACTCAAAACCCCTTGCCTCGCTGGAGGAGTTCGAGCAGGTAGTCGCCGTAGCCGGACTTGCGCAGCTTCTCCGCGCGGGATCGGAGCCCGTCGTCGTCGAGAAAGCCCCGCCGCCAGGCGATCTCCTCGGGGCACGCGATCTTGAGGCCTTGCCGCTGTTCGACGGTGCGCACGAAGTTGCCGGCGTCGAGGAGGCTGTCGAAGGTACCGGTGTCGAGCCAGGCGGTGCCCCGAGGAAGAACCGTCACCGACAGTTTGCCGCGTTCGAGGTAGTGGGCGTTGATGTCGGTGATCTCGTATTCGCCACGGGCGCTGGGCTTCAACCCGCGGGCGATCTCGACCACGTCATTGTCGTAGAAGTACAGTCCGGGCACCGCGAAGTTAGACTTCGGTTGTGCCGGCTTCTCTTCCAGCGAGATCGCGGTCCCGTCGGCATCGAAGTCGACGACACCATAGGCCTCCGGATTCGACACCCAGTACGCGAACACCGCACCGCCGTCGACGTTCTCGAAGCCCTGCAACTGGCTACCGAGGCCGGGGCCGTAGAAGATGTTGTCGCCCAAGACGAGTGCGACCGATTCGTCGCCGATGTGGTCGGCGCCGAGGGTGAACGCCTGGGCGAGGCCGTCGGGCGAGGGCTGGGTCTTGTAGGTGAGGTTGATGCCGAACTGGTCACCGTTGCCGAGCAACCCCTGGAAGGCCGGGGCGTCGTGCGGGGTGGTGATGATCAGGATGTCGCGGATACCGGCGAGCATCAGCGTGGAGAGCGGGTAGTAGATCATCGGCTTGTCGTAGACCGGGACGAGCTGCTTGCTCACACCCTGCGTGATCGGGTGCAGGCGCGTGCCCGTGCCACCGGCCAGAATGATCCCTCGCATGCGCCTCAGCCTAGTGCCCGACGATCCAGCTCACCGAGTCCACACCGGCCGCCTCGGTAGAGTGACGTCCACGAATGCCTCAGGCGGAAGGAACGACGTGCGTGTTCTCGTGACCGGTGGTGCCGGTTTCATCGGCGCCAACTTCGTGCTGCGCACCCTGGCCACCCGCCCTGACGTGACGATCCGGGTGCTGGACAAACTCACCTACGCCGCAAACCCCGAGACCCTGGCTCCGGTCGCCGACCGCGTCGAGCTCATCGAAGGCGACATCGCCGACGCCGCGCTCGCCCACAAGCTGGTCGGCGAGAGCGATCTGGTGGTGCACTTCGCCGCCGAATCCCACAACGACAACTCCCTGGCCGACCCGTCGGCGTTCGTGCAGACCAACCTGGTCGGCACCTACACGCTGCTCGAGGCCGTGCGCGCTCATCAGGTGCGCTACCACCACATCAGCACCGACGAGGTCTACGGCGACCTCGACCTCGACGACCCGGCCCGCTTCACCGAGCACACCGCCTACAACCCCTCGAGCCCCTACTCCTCGACCAAAGCCGGCTCCGACCTGCTCGTGCGCGCCTGGGTGCGGTCCTTCGGGGTGGCCGCGACGATCTCCAACTGCTCGAACAACTACGGCCCGTATCAGCACATCGAGAAGTTCATCCCCCGCCAGATCACCAACGTGCTCTCCGGGGTGCGTCCCAAGCTCTATGGCGACGGCCGCAACGTGCGCGACTGGATCCACGTCGACGACCACAACGACGCGGTGTGGACCATCATCGACAAAGGCCAGATCGGCGAAACCTATCTGATCGGCGCCGACGGCGAGGTCGACAACCGCACCGTCGTCGAAACCATCCTCGAACTCCAAGGTCAGCCCAAAGACGCGTTCGACTTCGTCACCGACCGACCCGGCCACGACCGCCGCTACGCCATCGACTCCACTCGCCTACGCACCGAACTCGGCTGGACCCCGCAGTACGTCGACTTCCGCGCCGGCCTGGCCGCGACCATCGACTGGTACCGCGACAACACCGGTTGGTGGCAGCCCGCCAAGGACGCCGTCGAACAGAAATACGCCGTCACCGAGAAAGTGGTCAGGTAGCGGGTTCGCCGACCTGGGCACCCAGCTCCGAACGCACCTTCTGGACACTCCCGGCGAAATCCGAGTCCGGGTCGTCGGCGATCCATCGGGCAAAGCTGATCTTGAACACCGCGACACCCGCCTCTGCAGAAACGGTCGCGGTGAGTTCGGGGACGCCGCGCGCGCGTAGAGCGTCCGCGATGGCGGCGGCCAGGCGATTCAGTTTCAACAGCTCCCGCTCGAGAAGACCGGGGTTCGCCGAGATCACCGCGTCTCGGCGACGTGCATGGACGCGGTCGAACAAGACGCCGGCGTCGCCGATCGCGGCACAGACGGCGTCGAGTGGCGCGACGTCGACCGGCGCGGCCTCGATCGCGGCGATCACCTGGGTCTGAAGCGCGTCCGTCCTGTCGAACAACACTTCTCGCTTGTCGGTGAAGTGCCGGAAGAAGGTGCGTTCGGTGACGCCGGCCCGTTTCGCGATCTCGAGGGCCGTCGTCCGCTCGAAACCGCCTTCGGCGAAGAGTTCCAGCGCTGCGTCGATCATGCGTCCCCGCGCGTCCGGTTCCCAGCGAGCCATTGCTGAAGCATATCGATGTCAGTTACTGACATCAGGTGCTATGGTGATGTCAGTTTCTGACATCACCTGATGTCGGACCTCGAGACAGGAGGCCTCACCATGCGTGTTTTCGTCACCGGCGCATCCGGTTGGATCGGATCAGCGGTTGTCCCCGAATTGCTCGACGCCGGTCACGAGGTGGTCGGCCTCGCCCGTTCGCGTGAAGCCGCCGCGGCCCTCCACGACAAGGGTGTCGAGGTGCACCGCGGCGACCTCGACGATCTGGAGAGTCTGCGAAAGGGAGCCGACGCCGCCGACGGCGTCGTCCACCTCGCTTTCAAGCACGACTTCTCCGACTACGCCGGCGCCGGTCGCACCGAGCGGTCGGTCCTGGAGACGCTGTGCGAGACGATGGCCGGTTCCGACCGTCCCCTGCTGTTCGCCTCGGGTGTCGCCGGCATCCGACCGGGACATGTCGTGACGGAAAACGACTCCCACTCGATGCGTGGTCCCGATGCGCCCCGCGGCGGTGGCGAAGAACTCGCCTTCGGTTACACCGAGAAAGGTGTCCGCCCTGTTGCCCTGCGGTTCTCCACCACCGTGCACGGAGTCGGGGACCACGGATTCATCTCTACGATCATCGAGGCGGCTCGGGAGACCGGGGTGTCCGGGTACGTGGGCGACGGCTCCAACAGATGGCCTGCTGTGCATGTTCGGGACGCCGCGCGGATGACCCGGCTGGCACTCGAGAAGGCGCCACCCGGATCGGTGATGCACGCCGTCGGCGAGGAAGGGATCGCCACCCGTGAGATCGCCGAGGTGATCGGTCACGAGCTCGATATCCCGAGCCGCTCGGTCGACCCAGATGAGGCACTGTCGCACTTCGGCTGGGTGGGTTCGTTCTTCGCTCTCGACACACCGGCCTCGAGCTCCCTCACCCAGCAGTCACTCAACTGGACGCCCGTCGAGCCCGGCCTGATCGAGGATCTGAGCGCCGGGCACTACTTCCGCCGATAGTCAGACGGACCTCCCGACCAGCACAGGACCCCAGGGCTACCGATCTCCTGCTGACAAGCGGGGCACGTTTGGCGTTCTCCCAGGTCCGGCGCCTACGGTGGTCACATGCGCGTACTCGTCAGCGGCGGCGCGGGCTACATCGGCTCGCACACCGTGATCCAGTTGGTCTCCGCCGGCCATGATGTCGTCATCGTCGACGACTTCAGCAACGCCAAGCCCACCGTGGTCGGTCGACTCGAGGCGTTGAGCGGCCGTTCCATCCCGGTGCACGCCTTCGACCTCGCCGACGTCGACAAGACCGAGCACTTCTTCGCCCACGAGGACGTCGATGCGGTCATCCACTTCGCCGGGTACAAGGCGGTCGGCGAATCGGTGGCCAAGCCGCTGGACTACTACCAGAACAACCTCGGCACGACGTTCTCGCTGCTGCGGGCGATGGAACGCCACGACGTGCACACGCTGGTGTTCTCGTCGTCGGCGACCGTCTACGGAGCCGACCCCGAGCTGCCGATGACCGAGGACCTCCCGACGTCGGCCACCAACCCGTACGGTTGGACGAAGGTGATGATCGAGCAGGTGCTGCGCGACGTCGCGGCCAGTTCCGACGCCTGGCGGATCGCCGCGCTGCGCTACTTCAACCCGGTGGGCGCGCACCCGAGCGGTCAGATCGGTGAGGACCCGTCGGGTATCCCGAACAACCTCATGCCGTTCGTCGCGCAGGTCGCAGTGGGCCGGCGCGCGAAGCTGTCGGTTTTCGGCGACGACTACGACACCCCCGACGGCACCGGCGTCCGCGACTACATCCACGTCGACGACCTCGCCGCCGGGCACGTTGCCGCACTCGACCGCATCAGCACCGGCGACACCGGCATGTCGACGTGGAACCTCGGCACCGGGCAGGGTGTCTCGGTCCTCGAGGTCGTCCACGCCTTCGAGAAGGCCAGCGGCAAGCCGATTCCCTATGAGATCGCACCCCGTCGGCCCGGCGACATCGCCGCGTCGTACGCTGACCCCACTCGCGCGAACGCAGACCTGAACTGGCACGCCACCAAGACGATTGACGACATGTGCGTCGACACGTGGCGCTGGCAGTCGGAAAACCCGACCGGTTACCCCGACGCCTGAACCGTCATCGAGTGGCGAACGGATCGTCGGGATCGACGATCTCGTCGCTGGCCCAACCGATGTAGCGCCGGGCTGACGATTCGACGACCTCACGCGCGTTCTCGTCGACGACGACGCCGAAAGCGTCGTACAACCGGTCGAAGGACAGTGCCGTGACCCGGCCGACGATCTGACGAACGAGCCTCGGCGACAACGGGATCATGTTCGGGTAGCTCCGCATGAACGTCACCATGCCCGGTTGCGCGACACCTTTGATGGTGTCGCCGGTCAGCAGCGCTCCCCGACCGTCCGCGGCGTGCGGCAGGTGCAGCACTGCGCTGCCCGGGAAGTGCCCGCCGCACTGGACGAGTCGAACATCGCCGAGGACCTCTGCCTCACCCGACCAGAACTTCGCGACCGGGTCGGGTCGGGTCAGCCATCGGCGATCGACGTCGTTGTAGAAGACCGGCACCCCGCCGAAATGGTGGCTGATGGACACACTGGCGCCGTAGAGGTGCGGGTGACTGGCTGCGATTGCGTTGACACCGCCGTGTAGGTCCAACCAGTCCATGAGGGCCGGGCCGATGAAACCTGATGGCTCCCAGAGGATGTTGCCCTCCGGGGTGGTCACCAGGAATCCCTGCTGACCGATACCGACCGACGGTCTCAGCGACAACCGGACGAGGCCGGGCTCAACCTCCGTGACGTCGAGAGCGTTGTCGGCGTTCTCGTCGAGCCGGGTCCACTGCTGCCCGCTCGTAGGCAACCATTGGCGGTCGTCGTCACAGATCGGACAGACCTCGGGAAGGTCCGCGTCGGGGGCGAACTCGTTTGCGCAGAAAACACACATCCACGACTGCATACTTCGACGCTAACCCCCGTCCCCGTCATCGGGCGCGAGTTTTGGCCGGATATGGCCCGTCGGATCGAGGCGAACCCGCACTCTACCAGTACCTACCGACAGAATTACTCGACGAAACCTTCGTCGACAATCGTTGCAGTGCTTGGGTTTCGGGCGTACTATCGAACATACATTCGCACTATCGGTTCAGGGGGTGGCCGCCATGTCCGACACATCGCTGGGCAATCCGGACGCCGCTGAACCGTCCGGCGCCGTCGCTGTCATCGACCAGATCCATTCCCTCATCGACGAGCTGCAGACGATGAACCTCGCCGGATGCTCGCACAACGAACTCGTCGATGTCGCCGCCGAGACCGAACGGGCAATTGCCCGAATGACTTTCGCCGGCGACAGACAGATCGTCGAGATCGCCGACCGCGATCTGCCCCACAAGACCGGGCATCGCAGTATCACCGCGTTCATGACCCACCGCCTACGCGTGGCCGACCCCATGCGCCGCACCAAACAACGCCACGCAACCGCCACCCACCTCAGCCCCACCGGCGAACCACTCGAACCCGAACACCCCGCTCTGGCAGAAGCATTGGCAGACGGCCACGTCAGCACCTCCCACGTCCGGGCAGTACTCGACGTCCTCGACCAGATCCCCCACGCCGTCGACCACGACGTGAAGGTCGCCGCCGAACGACAGATGGCCGAGATCGCCGTCGACCACACCCCCGCCGACATCACCGCCCTCGGCGCACGCCTACTCGCCCACCTCGACCCCGACGGCACACTCGCCGACGACACCGACCGCAAACGCCGCCGCAACCTGTCGGTCCACCGCCAACGCGCCGACGGCACCGCCAAAATGACCGCCAACCTCACCCCCGAACTGCTCGCCCGGATCACCATGCTGCTCGCCGTGTGGGCCACACCCGGCATGAACAACCCCGACGACCCCAACTCCCCACACGGATCGATCGAAGACGCCGACCCCGACACGGTCGCTGCTGCGGCCGAACGTGACGACCGCACCCCCGCCCAACTCAATCACGACGCGTTCAACGCCCTGCTCAAAGCTGTCTTCGACGACGGGCTCCTGGGTAAGAGTCACCGCGGGTTACCGACCCAACTGATCATCAAAGCCGACCTCACCGACCTGGTCCGCGAAGCCGGGTTCGCCACCACCGCCACCGGCACCCTCATCCCCATCCCCGACCTCATCGACATGGCCGCCAATGCCCAACCCTGGCTGGCGGTATTCAAAGACGCCACCGCCGTCCCGCTGTACTTCGGACGCGGCAAACGCCTCGCCACCCGCGAACAACGCCTCGTCTCCTTCGCCCGACCCGACGGTGAAAGCTGCTCCACCCCAGGCTGCGGCCTCGCCGCCGCACACGTGGAAATGCATCACGCCCAACTCGACTGGGCCGACGGCGGCCTCACCGACATCACCGACCTCACCCCCGCCTGCCCAAAACACAACCGCATGGTCGGAAAACAGGCAGGACAGTTCACCACCCGCATGGTGCGCGAAGGACCCGACGAAGGCCGCTGCGCCTGGCGACTCAACGCCAAACCCGGCGCACCACCCAACCCCGAACGCATCAACCGGCGACCCGACATACCCCGCCGATTCGCCCAACACCTCCAACAAGTGCGCACCGAAATCCACGGACCCGACACCGAGTCCGGCAATGAAACACGCCTACAGATGCGTGAAGTCATCGACCTCCGCAACGCCTCCGACGCCGAAGCCACCCTCGCCTCGCTACTCCTCGCCGCGGCGTACCCGCGCGGCTGACACAGCGAGCTTCGAAGGGCCGGTGAACCGGCCGTCGTGAAGGTCGAATGGTCCGCTCCCTGAGGAGCGCCCGGATCCCCGACTGCCGAACCTCAACTCGACCGGCAGACGTCGATCGAAGTCTGCCGGTCGGGTTGACGTCGACCGGTAGTCAGGTGGGCGACGGAGTCTCACCAGGGGCTCGTCGGCTTCGATACGCTCCTCCGTCGCCACTCAGCCCAGCGACCAATGCTCCTCGCACCTCAGGGAACAGGGCCCGGGACGGGCGGGACGCCCTCGGCCGGAGCACTTTCGGCGGGTGGGGGCGGCGGGTAGACCAGGTCGTTGACGCGGTAGACGACGGCCTCGCCCTGGCGGAAGACCTCGGTCAGTCCGGGAGCGCCGTTTTCGCGCAGTTCGAGGAACGGGTCGCCCTGGTGGCCGTTTGCCGGGTCGGGCCGGCCGCGCTGGAACTCCCAGTAGCTCATCGGGGAGTCGATCACGTAGTGCACGTTCATGTCCCGGACGATCTGGTCGATCGCGGGGTCGGCGCCGATCTTCGCGACGCCCCAGAAGAGGTCGCGCTGCCGGTCGGAGAATTCGTTGGCCCGGTAGAACGGGAACATCGGGGTGACGCCGGTGACCGGGTACAACCAGCCGGTGCCCTGATCGAGGTTGTTCAGGACGAGCACGTCCTGCGCATCAGGCTGCGATGCCAGCCAGGCGTAGGCGGCGAGGTCGTCGGGGCCGACGTACTTGCCGCCGCGTTCCTTCGAGGCGATCTGTGCGTTCGGCGGGTAGCGGACAACTGCGGCGCCGGCGATCAGCGCGAGCAGCACCACGTAGGTCGCCGCGACCAGCCAACCTGCGCGTGCGGTGCCCTTGGCAGACTTCTCGTCGGACTGACCGAACCGCCGCCCGAGGACGCCGATCAACGCGACCACCGCCACGCCGATCGCGACACCCGCGGCCGCTGCCGAGAAGATCGCGACGACGAAGGTGAGTCGGTGCGGCGAGTTGTAGAAGTAGCCGCCGATCGCGCCGAGCGGGTAGGACAGCGGACCCAGCGACACCACCGAGTTGGTCGTCACCAGCGCGAAGACCAACCAGACGGCGAGTCCCGCCCAGCAGCGCAGCCAGGCCAGCACGCCGAGACCGAGAACCGTCACGGTGATCAGCGGCCAGATCGGGAAGTGGTTGAGCTCCAGCGGGATCGTGCCGTTGAACGCGCCCTGCGCCAGGCCGCGCAGAACCCCGATTCCTTCCTCGCGGAAGTCGAAGAACGGGAGTTCGTTGGTGTCGGCGACCCGAATCGTGCCGATCACCACGGGGAAGATGAGGATCATCGTGAGCACGGCGGTGACGGCGAGTGTCGCGAGATCGGCGAGACGACTCGTCGCCGGACGCCACAGTCCCTCGCACAGCCACCACAGTCCGACGATGACACCGACGAGGATCAGGCCGGAAGGATGCGTTGCCGTCACGCCTGCCACGGCCAGGGCCGCGGGCGCCACCCGCGATCGGTCCCGGACGACGCTGAGAACCAGGACCGCCGCGACCGGAGCCAGGCTCACGCCGACGGCGTTGGGCACCGAGGTCAGCTGCACCTCGACGTACGGGAGCGACGGGAACAGCGCGGAGACAGCGGCGGCGGTGCCCGCGATGAGCGCAGAATTGTCGACGTCGTAGCGATGACGGGCGAACCAGTAGGCCAACGACGCCACACCCAGCGGGACCGTGACAGCCAGCACCGCAGGCGAATACGTGTTGTAGAGCTCGACGGGGTTCGCGCCGGTCAGCGGGAACAGCAAGGCGCCCAGTGCGTGCCACGTGTTCGGGTAGTAGTTGAACCCCTGGGTGTCGTAGTTCATCAGCTCACCCATGCGCATGGCCGAACCGACACCCGTCTCGTCGATCCACCGCAGGGAACTGGCGTGCCACAACGAGTCCCACACCTGCGAGATGTTGTTCAGGCCCGCGAAGGCGGTCTTGGCCACCGGTCGGATGCAGGTGATTGCGATGATGAGTCCACCGAGTCCGAGACCTGCCGCCGCGCGCAGGATCGCGGTGCGCCCGACGCGTAGCTCACCGGTGTCCGCCGGTGCCGGCGCGAGGCGACGCCCGATTCCGGTGCCGAGCAGGCGCGAGTACAGCCAGGCACCGACGAGCGCCAGGACCAGCCCGACGAGCGCCGAGACCGCGTTCCATTCGAAGCCGACCGCCGAGTACAGGACGGTGAGGATGGAGACCAGGGCGAAGGTGATGGCGGGTCCGGCCGCGAACGCCACCGGCCACGGCAGGTTCATCCGCCGACCCACGAAGGCGCCCGGGAGAATCAGGACCAGCGCGGACACGATCACCACCCACGCAGCCAGCACCATCACCCCGCGCCTTTCCACACTCGCTCGTCACACCCCGCGGTGGGACCCGCTTCCGCTCCCTGGCGAGCCCCGACCAAACACTCAGCAGGGTACCCGGCGTCGTCTCAGTGCGACTGTCCGGTGACGACGCCCTCGGCTCGCATCGGCTGCTCGACGACCTCCGGCCGGACCTCCGGGCGATGCCTGGTGTGCCCCGACGCGGCGACCGCGAGGCAAGCCAGCGCGGCGATCGCACCGAACAGGAACATCTCGGTGTAGGTGATCGAGGTCCAGGTCTCGGTGATCCACGCGAGGAGCGCGGGCACGGCGAACCCCAGGTAGGTGACGCTGTAGAAGACGGCGGTCAGGCCGGCGAGGTCGTCGGGCCCGGCGATGCGCTGCACCTCGAGAAGGCCGGCAATCAGCGCCATGCCGTAGCCGCAACCCAGCAGCGTCGCGGCGACCAGGGACAGCCACACCGTCAGCACGTGCGCGGCCAGCGCGGCGACCAGCATGCCCGCGACGAGGGTCGTGAGGGCGACGACCACGCCGCGCGAGCTCCCCGGCACGTCGATGCGTCGGCCCACCGACTGGATACCGAATCCGGCACCGAGTCCCAAGACACAACACAATGCCGCGAACGCGATCGGCGCGCCGGAGGTCCGTGCCGACATCAGCGCCGGGATGATCGCGTACGCCGACGCGGCGGCACCGAACACCCACGGCGCGACCGGCAGGACGACGAACATGAACCGCCGGTGACCGGCAGCCGGGATACGCAGATCGTCGACCAGACGGCCAGGCGTCGAACTGCGGAATCGCGTCTCCGGCACGACCGTCAGCAGGGCTCCCGCGCACACCGCGATGGCGATGTTCACCAGGTACGGCAGCACATGCGGCCACGGACCCCACTGGGCGAGTACGCCGGCGACGCCCGCGCCGATACCGAATCCAGCGGTCAGGCTCATCGCCGCGCGTCCGGCGCCGGCGCCTGCCCGCGCACCGTCGCGGTCGGACAGTTCCTTGATCCAGCTGCCGCCGACGGCCATCGACAGGCCCAGGGCGATGCCGCTGCAGATGCGCCCCGCGGTCAGCAGGGTCACCGACTGCGAACCCGCGGCCAACAGCACCGAACCCAGCGCGGCGAACACCGGCGCAGGCAGCATGAGCGGCCGTCGACCGAAGCGGTCAGACAGCGGCCCACCGATCAGCAGCGCGGGCACGATGCCCAGCACGTAGGCGAACAGCAGGGCGTCGACGACGACCGGCGACAGATCGGTGATCTGTCGGTATAGGACCAGCAGCGGGGTGAACTCGTTGCCGCCCCACGCGGTCGCGAAGACGGCCAGCGAGACGGCGGGCCATCCGAAGCGGTTGCGGTTGTCGGTCATGCGGGTTCTCCCGAGAGGTCGTGGACACCGGCGAGGTGCCCTGCCAAGAGGTGTTCGAAACGGTCGGCGTCCGCGGATTCGATGGCACCGAGGAGGTCGAGGTGATCGGTGAGGATGCGCGTCGCCACCGCGGCGTCGCGGTGCACCGAGGCGATCGTCATGCGTCGATGGCGCTCCCCCAACGTCGTGTAGAAGTCGGCGAGGAGCGGATTGTCGCCGGCCGCTGCGATGAGCTGGTGGAACTCGGCGTCGAGGCGCGAGAACTCGGCCGCGTCGGTGGCGTCGGCGCGTCGATGGGCGTCGAGGTTGTCGCGGAGGCGTGCCACCAGCTCGGCGACGGCGGCGGGCCGGGACGTGACCGACCGGACGGCATGTCCTTCGAGGAGACGCCGAGCGTCGACGACGTCGCGTTTCTCGCGGTCGCCGATCGGCACCACGAGCGCTCCCCGTTTCGGGTAGAGCCGCATCCATCCCTCGGTCTCGAGACGCAGGAACGCCTCACGCACGGGGGTGCGGCTGACCGAGCACTTCGAGGCGATCTCACCCTCGCTGATCAGCTCACCGCCGGCGATCTCATTTGTGAGGATCTGCTCTTTGACCTCGGCATATACACGCTCAGCAGCGGATTCGGCAGAGGTATGCGACATAGACACAAGTTGTACCTTACCAATGTCCGATGAAGCCGTCACCAGCGCCGACCCGCCTTCCAGAACGGTCCCAAGCAGTGAGACACTTAATGCGGCCGTAACGAGCGTCACCCTCGCTCGAGCGCCCGATTCGCCTCCGCCGAGCTACCCGCCCCGGCGTCGATGCGTATCTCGATAGCTCGCGGGCAGCGTGGCCGGCGAGACGATGCAACCCGCGTTTCGCGGTATTCAGGAGGACCCGACCGTGACAAGCACGGAGGACACACGTATGGGCGAGACCCCGTTCACCGAACCGACCATTGCCGATCTGCCTATCACCGACGACGAGATCTTCTTGGCGCATGCCGGCGGCAAACTGTCGGTCGAACTGCGGGCGCCCATCGACACCCAGCGCGACCTGTCGATCGCCTACACCCCGGGCGTCGCCCAGGTGTCGCGCGCGATCGACACCGACGCCACCCTGGTGAACAAGTACACCTGGACGGACCGTCTGGTGGCCGTGGTGAGCGACGGATCGGCCGTGCTCGGCCTCGGTGACATCGGCCCGCGTGCGTCGCTGCCGGTCATGGAGGGCAAATCCGCACTGTTCCGCAGCTTCGCCGGACTCAACTCGATCCCGATCGTTCTCGACACCAAGGACCCCGACGAGATCGTCGAGACCCTCATCCGTCTGCGTCCGAGCTTCGGTGCGGTCAACCTCGAGGACATCTCGGCACCGCGCTGCTTCGAGATCGAGCGTCGCGTCATCGAGGCCCTCGACTGCCCGGTCATGCACGACGACCAGCACGGCACCGCGATCGTGGTTCTCGCCGCCCTCAAGGGCGCCGTCACCCACCTCGGCCGTGACATCACCACCCTGCGCGTCGTCATCTCCGGCGCCGGCGCCGCGGGCGTCGCATGTGCCAACATCCTGCTCGCCGTCGGCATCGCCGACGTCATCGTGCTCGACTCGAAGGGCATCGTCTCCGAGGGCCGCGACGGCCTCAACGAGTCGAAGGCCGACCTGGCGGCGCGCACCAACCCGCGCGGCCTGACCGGCGGTGCGGTGGAGGCACTCGACGGCGCCGACGTCTTCATCGGCGTCTCGGCTGGCCTCATCCCCGAGGAGATCATCGCGTCGATGAGCGACGACGCGATCGTGTTCGCGCTGTCGAACCCCGATCCGGAGATCCACCCCGAGGTCGCCGCCAAGTACGCGGCCGTCGTCGCAACGGGACGCAGTGACTTCCCGAATCAGATCAACAACGTGCTCGCCTTCCCGGGCGTCTTCAAGGGCGCACTCGACGCGGGCGCACGCCGGATCAGCGAGGGCATGAAGATCGCTGCGGCAGACGCGATCTTCTCGGTGGCGTCTGATGACCTGCGTGCCGATCGCATCGTGCCGAGCCCGCTCGACGACCGGGTCGCACCGGCCGTCGCGGCCGCGGTCGCCAAGGCGGCGCAGGACGAGGGTCTCTGCTCCTGATGTCGATGGTGTCCGGCGCCGCCCGACGGCGGCGCCGGACACTGCTACCAGCCCATCAGCTCGGCAGACTCTTCCGCGATCGCAGGGCCGAGCGTCATTCCCCGCCCGCCGGGACCGGTGACTGCCCACACTCCCTCTGAAACCGACTCCCGGCACACGATTCGGTCTGGTTCCGTGCACTGGCTGTAGACGCCGGCCCATCGTCGCTGAATCGGCGGTAAGGGCCTGCCCAGCAACGACTCTGTCACTTCGACGAGGTGTGCGTACGGATCCTCATCGACGTCGAAGGTGAACGGCTCGTCGTATTCATGTGTGTCCCCGATGGTCAGCCCGCCATGGAGTCGCTGAACGCACAAGAGCTGCATGCCATGCTCTGCTGCGACCGACCGTTGGGGCTCCGACCGCCGCAGTTCATCGAGCGCCGGCCCGGTGAATCCCGGGTAGTAGCGAAGACTGTCGCCGTCGGCGATGGAGGTCGTCAGTTGCTGTCCCAGTGGGGCCGTCTGCATCATCTGCAGACGCACCCGGCGGACCGGGAGCCCGCCGAACACCTCGTGCAGGAGACCGCGATGAGTTGCACCGGGACACAACACGACACAGTCACCGGAATGGACCGTGCCGGCGTCGTCGCGCACGGAGGTCCCGTCGATCTCGCGTGCTTCGACGCCGGGGACGAACGTGTAGCGGCCCGAGCGCGCGAGATACGTCCGGAGTGCCGGCATCGCCTGTCGTGACTCGACCGCGGCGTCACTCGTGCAGTGCAGGCCGGCGAGATATTCGCCCTGAAGTGCCGGGTTGATCTCTGCGACCTGGTCTCTCGTGAGCAGGTGGAACCCGCGCCGATCCGCGTCCTCACGGGCGGCGACCTCTCGGGCGACAGCCACCTCGGAGTCGTTCCGCAGCAACGTGATCGAGCCATTGGCGCGAAAGCCGACATCAGGGACCATCGCCCCGATCTCTTCCCAGAGCACGCGTGACCTCAGGGTGATCTCCAGTTCGGGCGCCGACCGGCCCGACACCCACACCAGACCGAAGTTGCGGACCGTCGCACCTCGCGCCTCCAGCTCTCGGTCGAGATGCACCACCTCGTGGCCACGTTCGACGGCCATCCAGGCGTGAGCGGTTCCGGTGATGCCGGCTCCGACAATGATCACTCGCATCGATTCAAACTCTTTCTGTCAACAGGTTTCGTTGTTCACGGGGCGATCGCGACGCGCAGTTTGCAACCCGGGGCCGGTTGCAGGGCGGACTCGATCAGCGCGAGCGGTACCGGATCGGTCACCAGTTGTGGCCATGGGTGGCGATCGACTGTGCGACTGAGGAACCGGATGGCCTCGCGCAGATGGCGTGGCTCATAGTTGTGGATGCCGGTGATCGTCCACCACTGCCGGACGACCTGTTGAGGGTCGATGCCCAACAACGGCCCCGGGGTGACGGAGCCGGCAAGAACGAGCGTCCCGGCGATCTCGAGCCGCGGGAGGCTTTCGCCGATGAACTGCGTCGCTCCCGTGAAATCGAGTACGACATCGACGTTCTCACCGTCGTCGGGCAACGCTCCGAAGCTCATTGCCTGGCCGAGACGCGCACGCTTGGGGTCGGCGATCAGAACGTGGGCACCGCGGTGGGCGCACACCGCGGCCGCGGTCGTGCCCAGCATGCCCGCGCCGCCGATCAGCACACGACGACCCGACAGGTCACCTGCACGTTCGACCGCAGCCATCACAGTGGCGGTCGCGCAGGCGGCGGGGGCGGCCACCGAATCGTCGAGTGTCTCCGGCACGACGACCACAGCCGTACCCAACGGCAGCACAATGTGTTCCGCGTAACCGCCCGACAGCGCCCATTCGCTGTCATAGGCCTCGTGACCGACTTTACGTATGCGCCGGCACTTGGCGGTCAGTCCACGCACGCATCTGTCACATTCACCGCATGTGACGGTGACCGACCATACGACCCGGTCTCCCACCCGGGCCGGCGCGTCGGCGCCGACCGCGACCACTTCACCCACGGATTCGTGACCCAGGACCGACGGACAGGGGGCCTGCCGACGTCCGGACACCGTGTGCAGGTCACTGCCGCACACCGTGGCCAGGCGGACGCGTACGACCATCTCCCCTGATCCAGGTGCCGGAATCGGCACCTCGACGATGTCGATCCGGTCGCCGCGCCACACCGCGGCGCGCGTCAGACCAGTTTCGAGCGTATCCATCCCGACAACCTCTCGATAGCGAAGACAATGACGAAGATGACGATCACGATCGCCCCGGCGATGTCGAAGTCGAGGGTGCGGATCGACTCGAAGAGCAGAAAGCCGACCCCACCGGCGCCGACGATGCCGAGGACCGTCGACGTGCGGATGTTGACGTCGAGCAGATACAGTCCCGACCCGATGATCGACGGCATGGCCTGCGGCAGCACCGCGGCGGACAGAGTCTTCCACCAGCCGCAACCCACCGCCTTGGCCGCCTCGACCGGACCGGCGTCGATCTCCTCTACCGCGTCGGCGACGAGCTTCGCGAGAAAGCCCACGGAACCGATTGCCAGGGCACAGGTTCCCGCCACGGGCCCGAGACCCAGTGCGGCGACGAAGATCACGGCGAGGATGAGCTCGGGTATCGCCCGGACGATCAAGATCCACGTCCGCGCCAGCCAGTACACGGCTGGGTGCGGGGTGACGTTGCGTGCGGCGAGGATTCCCACCGGAACCGACATCACCGCACCGATCGCGGTCGCCACCACACCAATGGCGACGGTTTGGAATGCGGCGTCGAACAGTTCTGCCCCGAGGGCGTCGAAGTCAGGCGGGATCATCCGACCGAACACCTCGATGGACGGACCGATCCAGGTGAACAGTGACAACGGGGAGACTTCCAGCACCACCATGGACGCGACGGTGGCGACGACGACCAGAACACCGAAACCGGTCCGGGCGATACGTTCGAGACCGGGCGGCAACGCAGACGGAGTCAGGAGGACTCGGCGGATTCCGATCGCCAACAACTCCATTGCCGCGATGATCAGCAGGATCACCAGCACGATCCCGAGAGCGCGTGGGTAGATCAAACCGCGGAGCGCGTCCTGGAGCGCGAATCCGATTCCGCCGGCGCCGACGAACCCGAGCACAACCGACATCCGCAAGTTGATGTCGATGCGGTACACGAATGCACCTATCCACGACGGCATGCACTGGGGGACCACTGCATTGACCATCTCGCGGAAGTATCCAACGCCCGTGCTGCGTACAGCCTCTCGAGGGCCGTCGTCGACCTGCTCGATCGCGTCGGCGAACAACTTCCCGAGCATGCCGATGGAATGCAATGCGAGCGCGAGTATCCCGGGAAGAACACCGATGCCGAGGGCACGGACGAAAAGTACCGCGAACAAGAGATCGGGCATGGCGCGGCAGAATGTGATGATGCCGCGCGCAACAGCGTGGACCACGGGATGCGGAGTTGTGTTGCGAGCCGCCAGAAAAGCCAGGGGCACCGAGGCGATCGCCGCCAGCACTGTACCGAGGACCGCCATCAGCAGGGTCTCGAGTGCAAGGACACCGATGCGGCCGGGATCGCCGAGCCGCGGTGGCAGCATCCGCTCGATGAGCGCGACGACGTCCTCGACCCCGTAGATGAGGGTCGTCGGCGCGAAGTCGATCCACCACGCGCAGAACAACGTTGCCGCGATTCCCGCGACGGCCAGACCGGGCAGGGTCGCACGGTTCCACCCGGGCCTGTCCGACGGCGACGGAGCCTCTTGCCGATCGAGGAGCGGTGTGTTCACCGGCGTCGCACGGCGGTCGTCGATGGCGTGGTCAGGTCGGGGTCGACACGCTGATAGACCTCCATCACCTCGTCACGGGTCAGCCCGATGGTGGAGCGATCGAGAACCTTCTGACCGGAGCGCAATCCGACGATGCGGTGCGCCCAACCCAACGCCAGGTCGACCTGATGCAAAGTGCAGAGGATGGTGAGCTTCTCCTCCACGCACACCTGGAACAGCAGGTCCATCACGACACCGGCGTTCTCGGGATCGAGTGAGGCCACCGGTTCGTCGGCGAGGAGGACGGTCGGGCGTTGCATCAATGTGCGTGCAATGGCGACACGTTGCTGTTGACCGCCCGAGAGCGTGTCGGCACGCCGGTGCGCCAGGTCGGCGAGACCGACCCGATCCAGATGTTCGAGAGCTTCGGCGCGCATCCGCTTCGGATAGGTGAGCGCACCGTATCGCGCGCACTTCAGCCGTCCGAGCCCTCCCAGCAGGACATTCTCGAGGCAGCTGATCCGCCCCACGAGGTTGAAGTGCTGGAACACGAAGCCGACCTCGCGACGCAGCGCACGGAGTTCACTCCGACTCGCTCGGTCCACACGGTGTCCGACGACGTCCACGACACCGGAGGTACTGGCGTGGAGGCCGTTGAGGCAGCGGAGGAGCGTCGACTTCCCCGAGCCGGAGAGACCGAGTAGCACCACGAGTTCACTGCGGTGGACATCGAGTGATACGTCGTCGACGGCCAGGGTGTTTCCGAAGCGTTTGGTGAGTCCGTTGACGTGTACGACGAGGTCGTCGCCGGCCACCGGTTGTGGTTGAGCAGGCATGTCAGGCGGCACACTTCTCGGACTTGGTGATCTCGCAGACGCGACGGACTCCGTCGTAGTCCTTGTCGGCTGTGGGAACGACGCCCCAGGCCCGCTCGTCGGTGATCAGGCACTCGTCACCCGAACAGATACCGGCCGCCTCCATCGAGTCCTGGTTGATCTTCTCGGTGAAGATCTCGGTGAGCTTGCTGATCGCGTCGGGACCGAGCGAGTCGTTGGCGGCGAAGACCGAGCCGGCGATCATCTCCGACTTCCACACCGTCTTGAGTTGCCCTGGCTTCAGGTCACCCTTTTCGACGAGCGTCTTGTCGACCATGGTGTCGAAGGCGAATCCGGCGTCGCAGTCGCCGGATGCGACGGACAGCGCTGAGGCGTCATGGCCGCCCGCATAGATCGGCTTCACACCGGCCGCGAGATCAGCCTCCGTGCCGGACTTGATCACGCCGGCCTCGATGAGACCCGCCGTCGGGTAGAGGAAACCCGACGTCGACCCCGGATCCACGAAGCAGACCGATTTGCCGGCGAAGTCGTCGAGATCGTTGACCGACGCATTGTCCGCCTTGGCGATTCCATAGGACTGGTAACCGGGTTGTGCACCTTTCTCCGAGATCACCGCGCCGAGCGGGGTGATCTTCGCGCCGTTGAGTCCGGCCACCACGTAGGCGAAGGGACCGAAGAACGCGAGATCGACGTTGTCGGCGATCATTCCCTCGACCACGCCTGCGTAGTCGGACGCCTGGACGAAATCGACCTTGGAGCCGGTTTCCTGTTCGATCACCTTGATGACCGGTTCGTAACTCGCCTTGAGGTCCGTCGAGTTCTCGGCGGGAATCGCCGCGAGGGTGAGGGTTTCGGGGAATCCTTGATCGTTCATCTCATCTTGGTTCCCACCGGAGCACGCGGCGAGCACGAGTGCGGTGGCGGCAAGCGCCGCGGTGAGAGTCAGACGCGACCTGCGAAACTTCATGGAGGGTGCTGCCTTTCTGGAAACGGGGGTCTCAGGTGGTGAAGAGCAAAGTGGAGAGATCGGCGACCGAAGACAACACGTGGTCGGCTCCGGCGGCACGCAGTGTCGCTTCGTCGTGGGCGCCGGTGAGCACGCCGACGGAGAGTCCGGCCCGGGCACGACGCGCGGTCTCGATGTCACTCGAGGTGTCGCCGACGACGATCACGTTGGCCAGGTCGTCGACCTGCGCCGTCAGCGCCGCAGCGAGGACGAGGTCGGGGAAGGGCCGACCGCGTAGGCCCGCCGTGGGCGCCAGGACGTGGTCCACCGCATCGGTCCATCCCAACGACCTGAGGATTCGCTGTTGGGTCGCCGGGCTGAATCCGGTGGTGAAGGCCGTCGCGATTCCGCGTGTACGCAGGTCGGAGAATGTTTCCGCGGCCCCTGCCACGGGCTCGACACCTCCGGCGATCAGGTCGCCGTACGCGCGCTCGAACTCCGCGTTGGCGGTCTCCGCCGCCCCGTCCGCGCCGAAGAGAGCACGGAAGACCGCGATCTTCGACTGCCCCATGGTGTCGAGCACGTACTGGCGGGCACGCTCACGTTCCTCCCCTTCGGCGGGCACACCGATGGCGGTGGCTGCCGCGTCGAAGGCCTGGGTCACGAGTCCGTCATCGACGACCGTTGTCCCGGCCATGTCGAAGATGACGAGTTCCACCGAAGTGGTGACAGCTACCGGGACAGGCGAATTGCCGTCACCCTGGTTGGCGGTCCGGCTGTTGGCTGAAGTGTTCATGCCCATACCCTCGCCCCTGGTATAGACCAATTCGGGTGACTTGCCTGAACCCCAGGTGAACACTGGGTTTCCATTTGGTCTAGACCAATTTTTGGTAGCGTCGGTTGTATGGCTCTGTCCGAACAGCCGCGTGTACTGAAGCACCAGGTGGTTCGATCGCGACTGGAAGAATCGCTGGAAGACCTCGTCGAGGGCGACCCGTTTCCCGCGGAACGCGAACTCGCCGAGACGTTCTCGGTGTCTCGCGAAACCATCCGCCAGGCGCTCCGAGAACTCCTCCTCGACGGACGGATCGAGCGACGTGGCCGCATGACGGTGGTTGCCGGTCCCAAGATCCTCCAACCGTTGTCCATCGGCTCCTATACCGAGGCAGCACGCGAACGCGGGATGGAAGCGAGTCGCTTCCTGGTGGGATGGTCACACTTGACGGCCGACGCGCGGCTGGCGGATCGTCTCGGTCTGGCCGTAAACGATCCCGTCCTCCAACTCGAGCGCGTATTCACCACCGCCGGCGTGCGGGTAGGACTCGAGAGGACTCGCCTGCCGGCGCATCGCTACCCGGGCCTCGAGGCCGACTTCGACGTGTGTTCATCGCTGTACGCCGAATTCGGAAGGCGGGGAATCATTTTCGGCAGGACAGAGGATACGATCGAAACCACGCTCCCGGATGCACGCGAAGCGGCTCTCCTGCACGTCGACGCGAGGACGCCGATGTTCCTGCTCAGACGCCTGTCCTACGACGACGAGGGAGTCCCCATCGAGTACCGTCGTTCGCTCTATCGCGGCGACCGCATGGCCTTCACCCAGACGATGTACCCCGACTGAGGTCAGTCGGTCTTCTCCTGCCAGGTGCACAGGCAGATCTCGTTGCCCTCGGAGTCGGCGAGAATCCACCACGCCGGTGCGAACTCGTCCGACAACAGTTGGCCACCGGCGGTGATCGCGGCCTGCAGCCGTTCGTGTACCTCGTCATGCGGTAGGCAGAGGTCGAAGTGGATTCGGTTACGTTGCGGGCGAGGCTCATCCATCTGCTGGAACCACACCGACGGCAACCGCCCGGCCGGGTCGGCGAGCTCCGCGAGTTCCTTGTCGTTCCCGTCGGAGTAACCCAGAACGGCCTGCCAGAACGGACGGATCGCCCCGATGTCCATGGCGTCGATCGCCAGTTCGATCGCCGTTACCGGGTCCGCGAGTTTCTCGAGCGCCATCTCGGCGGCGATCCCGGTGATCCGGTTGGCCAGGGCCACATCGGCTTCGGTCAGCTGATGCGCGCTGTGCGTCGTGAGGGTGAGATGCACTGAGCCGTACCGCAAGTCTACGTCGGGATGATGGTCGGCTTCCTCTGCCGCGTCGACGATCTTGGCGACGAACTCGAGCCCCCGCACCATCGACCCGGTGCGGTAGGCGGCCACGAGTTTGTCTGCGACGACGCGCCACGGGTCGGCGACGACCTCGGTGGCTTGCTTGGCGGTGAGCGGTGCACGCGTGGACCCGGTCATACTCCCCCATGCTGCCTGCTCGGCCGGAGATGCGAAAGGGCCACCTGTCGGTCGATGTTCCTCGAGTTGAGACTCACGCGGCCCGCGGCTGCCACGTGCAAAGGCAGATCTCGTTGCCTTCGGCGTCGGCGAGCGTCCACCATTCAGGCGCGAAGTCATCGCTGAGCAGCCGGCCACCGGCGGCAAGGGCCGAGCGCAGACGTTCTTGCACCTCGTCATGCGGCATCCGTAGGTCGATGTGTATCCGATTGCGCTCTGGGCGCGGGGAATCCATCTGCTGGAACCAGACCGACGGTAGTCGTCCGGCCGGATCGACCAGGTCGATGATCTCGTCGGCGGGCACGTCGGAGTAGCCCAGGACCGCTTTCCAGAACGGCCGGATGGCATCGATGTCGAGGGCATCTATCGCAAGGTCGAATCGGCTGACGGGAGTGGGCGTCTTCTCGAGATCCATGTCGTCGGCGATGGCCGCGATCCGGTTCGCGAGAGCCACGTCTTCCTCGGTGATCTGGTGCGTGCTGTGCGTCATGAGCACGAGATGCACAGAGTTGTACCTCAGGTCGATGTCGGGATGGTGCCCAGCGTCTTCGGCGGCGTCGATGATTCTGTTCACGAACTCGCCACCGCGCACCATCGAACCGGTGCGATAAGCCGCTTGGAGCGTGTATGCGAGTACCCGCCACGGATCGACGACGGCGTCGGACGCTTGCCGTCTGGTGAGTGGCGTTCTGTCGGAGCCGGTCATGATCACCCATGGTGCACGCTCACCGGACGATGGGACAGGGGCGTCTGTGCAGAGTGCGGGCTGAGTATCGGATTCCGGTAATCAGCCCGCAGCTCGAAGAAGCTGTCAGCGTCGGTTCGATGTAGCTGCCGCGAGCTTCGCGATGGACTCGATCGTTGCCGGCAAGAACCCGCGGCGGGCGTCCTCGTCGAGCGCGGTCCCGGCGCCGAGGACCGGGTCGTAGTCGAGGCCGATCACCGTGCCGACCGACCCGGACACCACGCCGACGAGCATGTCCGCGAGGCCCGTCTGCTGCTGTACCGGCAGCTGGGAGTCGATCACGACGACTGTGTTCTCGAGTACGCCGGCGCGGTCCCACTCCGTGAAGATGACCCGTGCCCGGTTGAGCAGGTCTGGGCGCGGACTGATCACGAGGACCGGCGTGAGGTTCGGGAGGTCGTCTTCGGCGAGTTCGGGCAGCAGCGTCAGCGGGTGCGCACCGGCGTCGATCACCGGTACTGCTCCCTGCCGCCACACCTCGACGACGGCGTCGGTGACCGCCGCCTCGTCGGGCGGCAACCACAGGCCCGTGCCCGACGCGGTGCGCAGCAACTCCTCGTTACCGGTTCCGCGGAGACGGAGTTCGATGTCGCAATCGTTGCCGGAAGCGTCGACCCACCACGAGAGCAGGCCGAGGCTCGTCGCGGCGCGATGTTCGGCAAGGAGTGCCGACACGACAGACGTGCCGACCCCGCCTGCGGTGCCACAAACAACAACGGCCCGCTCATCCCAGATCTGCGGGTCGCCGTCGCGAGGTGTTGTAGCAATCATCGATCCTCATGGAACCAGAACGTAACGGCCGTACTTAACCGCCCCGCGCCAAGGGTTTCCTCCGAGACCCCAAATGGCGGAATCGGCGGCCCCGATTTCAGGGTCTCCTCGTCGCTTTGTCTTCCAGCGGTCGTCGCTACGGAACCATCACGTAGAAACCGGCATTGCCGCCTTGTACAACACGGACCGGGCTCTTGTTGGCGTACGTATGGACCGAAACCGACGCCAGGCCAGAGCCGGTGTCAACGTCCCAAGACTTTTTGTCGCCGGGGCGCAGGCCAAATGTCCCTGTTGCGAACCTCTCCAAACTGAGGCCCCGGATACTGGTGTACCCAGTCCCGAACAACACCCGGCACTTTGGGTTTCGCTTCCAGCTTGCGCCTTGCCCCCTGAAACCGTGGGAGGTCGCAGTAACGCGCAGGATCCCCCGCCTCTTGGCCACGCCCTCCAGCTTGATCGTGACCGCGCCTCGACAGAACGAATGATCACCAAACGTTCCGAACGTACTGCTCGTCACCGGTAGTTGTTGGATAGGTACTGCGGTCGCGCTTCCCGACCCGATAAGCGAACCAACAAGAGCGGTCGCCACGACCGCCAGTGTGGCAAGTACTTTCGTCACGTGTTTGCACCTTTCGTCAAGCGGTCGCAGCCATCGCCTTTGAACATCTTTCACTGGTCCTTTCTGCGGGTATCAGCGAGCCTGCTCCGCAGGCCAGAGCACATCACTGCCCGGAATAGCGGACTTGAGGTTCTCGGACTGCGAACGCGTCCAGTCGCGTACCGACTTCTCTAGCTCGGGCCCGGCAAGCGCGTAGGGCGCGCGAGCCTGTGCACCGGACCAGTTGTACGAGGTCGTACCGACCCTGGCCTTCACGTCACCGCGACTGTTGACCACGTAGTCAACCGCTGGGAGACCTGACTGGCGACCGCCGCGAGCATGCAGACAAGAAGTTCCGCACCCGTCCGGAGAGTCAGGGTACGAGCATGTAAATCGTTGCGCCATAACCGGCAGGCACCCGAACCGGGCTGTTGGGCGAGAAGCCGCCGAACCCGAGACTAGCGGGACCGGACCCCGTGGCAATCTCCCAAACCTTCTTCTCACCCGGCCCCGGCCCAAACGTTGCGCTTACCCACTTTTCGAGGTTGTACCCGCGCACACTTGTGTAGAAATTCCCAAAGAGGACTCGGCACTTGGGATTTCGCTTCCAGCCAGAACCTTCTCCGGTAAAGCCGTGCGACCGCGCGGTCACCCGCACAACGCCACGCTTCTTCACAGGCTCATCCACCGTCACGTTGATCGCACCTCGACAGGAGGCATGATCACCGAACGTCCCGAAGTTGTAACCGGTTGGCGAGACTTGTGGGATTGGTGCGGCCGAGGCAGTCCCAACACCGGCCAGACACATCGCCGCGGCAACGACAACGACAAACGCCACGAAAAACTTGTTCACGTATCTTCCCTTCGACTGCTTTCTACGGGTGCGCCATCACGTCTTCGCGTGCGGCATCGATCGACCGATGATCAAGACTGACGGTGCATCACGGGACCAACATGAGAAATGTGGTACCCGAGACAGCGGTAGGAACACGGATCGGGCTATTGGACGAGTAGGTGGCGAGCGCCAGCGACGCAGGCCCGGAGCCGGTCATGACATCCCAGGTCTTCTTCTCACCGCGTCGCGGCCCGAACGAACCAGTCGTCCACTTCTCCAAGTAGATACCCTTCACGCTGTTGTATCCGGATCGGAACAGCACGCGACACCTGGGATTCTTTTTCCACGTCACCCCGTCACCCACAAAACCGTGAGAAGTGGCCGTCACTCGGACGACCCCCCTCTTCTTGGCCACGGACTCGACCTTGTAAGTGATCGTTCCTCGGCAGAAAGAGTGGTCGCCGAGCGTGTTGAGGGAGGTGCTGGTCGTGTTCAACTGTTGGAGCGGCGCGGCTGCTGCATTACCGGCGCCAGCGGCAACCGTCATCACAGTAAGTGCCGTGCCCACCAGTGCCATGAAAAGTCGCTTCATCTCATCCTTGTCGCGTTTGTTGGGAGCGAGCGGAAATAACTGTCTCGCTTCGAGGTTCATTCGAGAACTGTCCATTCCGCCAGCTCCGCAGGCCAGAGAACTTCGCTGCCAGGAACAGCTTTTCTCAAGTTGTCGGACTGCGCCCTCGTCCAGTCGCGAATTGACTTCTCGGCGCCCGCGCCGAGTACTGAGTAGGGCGCACGCGCTTGCGAACCCGACCAGTTGAAAGCGGAGGAGCCGACCTTGACGTTCACATCTCCACGGCTGTTGACCACATAGTCAACGGCCGGCAACCCCGATCGCCGCGCCTCTTCGGGAGACAGATGGAACTCGAACTGGTTCGAGCCGTCGTTACCAGGCAGCGCGTGCCGGGGCCCATCTTTCCTCCACGGTTTCTCCGGATTCGCGCCCGGATCACACGCGCCCAGCGAGTTCGCGAGAAGGGCGCCGACAGTTCCGCCAATCGCAAACCCGATGGAGAAGGGGAGCAAAGAGCCGCTACGGAACGAGGATGAATGCGCCGTACCCGACTGATTGAGGCGCGTTCACGGGAAGATTCGACGTGTAGCCACGAACAGTGAGCGACACCAGACCAGAGCCGGTACGTACGTCCCAGCTGTGCTTCTCGCCGCGCTTGGGTCCGAAAGTTGCCGTCGAGTACTTCATGGCGTTGTAAGCCTGTCCGCTGAACCAGATAGCTGCGAGCTTGACTCGACACTTGGGGTTTCGCTTCCAACCGGGGCCATCTCCGGTGAATCCGTGCGAGTGCACCGTGACTCGTACGAGACCCCGGGTCTTCTTCGGCGCGTCGAGCGTGACGCGGAATGAGCCTCGACAGAACGAATGATCACCGAAAGTACCGAAATCAGAACCGGTTGTCGATAGTTCCGGAACTGGTGCCGCGGATGAATCCCCAGATCCTGACAAGCACATGACTACCGCAGTGACCGCGGAAATTACGGCAATAACAAGCTTTTTCATTTATCCTCCATCACTACCGGGGAACTACGGCCCAGGCGGTGAAACTTACGGCACAAACATGAAAGCGAGACGCCCTACGACTGCATCACCCGAACGGTGTTGGTGCGCTGAACCGAGGCCTTTCGAAACCGTTTAAGGAACCAGCAGGTAGATTCCGGTGCCGTATCCCTGTTGGAGACGTACCGGACTACTAGCCGAGTACGTCGCGACACCGACCGACGCAGGGCCCGACCCGGTTCGAACCTCCCAAACCTTTTTCTCTCCCTTTCGTGGACCAAACGAACCGGTCACCCACTGCTCTTTGTTCAAGCCGCCGGACCCGTTGTACAGAGTGCCGAAGAGCACGCGGCACTTAGGGTTCCGCTTCCAACTAGCGCCGTTGCCAGTGAAGCCGAGCGAAGTCGCGGTCACCCGAACGACGCCGCGTTTCTTCGGTGGCGCGTCGGCCCGAACGTCCACGACACCGTGGCAGAAAGAATGATTGCCGAACGTTGTGAAGCTGCTTCCGGAACCATAGATGTGAGGAATCGGAGCGGCCGAGGCCTGCCCAACGCCAGCGAGACTCGCGGATGCGGCAACTACAGACGCCGCCACAGTCACTGCCAGTTTCTTCATCTCAATCTCCCTCATTTCACGCCGCGTACTTTGCTCCTGCGACACTGTCCGGCTGTTCAGGGCTACTAGAACCACGGCTGATCAAATCCACTCGTGTTGCGAGCTACGCGGTGCCTTCTGCCGGCCACAAGACCTCGCTCCCCGGAACGGCCTTCTTCAAATGGTCCGACTGTGCCCGAGTCCAATCCCGAACCGACTTCTCGACATCCGCACCGAGAACCGCATACGGTGCGCGAGCCTGTGCACCGGACCAGTTGTACGAGGTCGTACCGACCCTGGCCTTCACGTCACCGCGACTGTTGACCACGTAGTCAACGGCTGGGAGACCTGACTTGCGAGCCTCCTCAGCAGACAGCTGAAACTCGAACTGATTTGGGCCCTCGGCCTCGGGCGCCGCATGGCGCGGACCATCGTTCTTCCAAGGTTCTTCCGGATTTGCACCCGGATCGCCGGCACCCAGCGAGTACGCCAGGAGACCACCCGCGGCGCCTCCGATACCGAAACCGAGCGCAGCACCCGCTGCAGCACCACCGACACCACCCACTCCGGCGCCGATCAGAGCACCCACGCCAGCTCCGTACAGGGCATTCGCACCGGCCGTCGGGAGACCCGTGATGATCGCACCCGCGATCGCACCGACGCCCGCCCCACCAACAGCACCCACCACCGCCGCCGGAAGCCCAAGCGCCACAGCACCAGCCGTACCACCAGCCATCACACCGATGATCGTGGCAGCAGCACGACGACTGGCCTCATCCTCCGGCACACCCACCGAGATCAAACCCTGAGCGATCTTCGCCTCGCCATACGCCGACCACGCGTTGATCGAATTGACATCCTTCGACGACACACCCTGCGGAATATCGGTCACAAAGTTACCCACACGAATCTTGTCCGGCGGCGGCGCAATCGGACGCACCGGCGGAGCAACCCGCGGCGCAACAGGATTGGTGATCGCCGGCGAATACGGCTGCTGGTAACTCTGCGACAACGACTGATCATACGACTGATACGGAGCCTCCACCGGCGGACCCGGAATCGACCCCGGACCCGGAACCACAACCGGCTGCACCACCGCATCACCCGGAGCCGAAGCACCCGGCGCAACATCCGACGGACTCGTACCACCCTGACCCGGCGCCGAATCCAACGGATCAGTGCCACCCTGCTCCGGAACAGCAAACGCCGCACCCGCACCAGCAGTGATCGACACTGCCACAACAGCAGACGTCACCGACAAAACCGGACCACTCGGGGCCCGACGCCTACGATGTCGACCTCGACTCTGGGTCATCTCAGAACAACCTTTCTGCGCCATCCGAATGGCTCTGTGTCTGAACTCATTCGACGGACTTGATGGATTGGATGTAGGTCTTGCCGCCCGTTGTGGACGTGCGGATGACCTGGCGATAGGTGATGGGCGCCGCGTCGGGCTGCAATTCGGTGAGCACCACGGCGTACTCGCCGGGAGCCCGTTCGGTGATCTTCAGACAGTGGCGCGTGCCGATCGGGCGTTGATCGATGTACTGCTGCATCACGTACTCGGAGGCGACGGCCCCCGGGGCTGCCACTGCGCGTGCGGCTTTCGCCGACCGCAACACGTAGTAGGCGTGGTTGAACGCGCGGATCGCGCCCGGGCCGGACTCCTGGTCGCCCTTCTCGTCGTCGTTCGACACCGTGGTCCCCGAACCGACGGGACGCTGCGCGCAGGCCGGGTGACTGACCACCCCCGACGTCGACGGCGCCTCTGTGGGCGAGGCGGACTCCGTGGCGTCCGCGGCGACCACGGGGCCGTCCGAGCCACCACCGGCGAGGGTGACAGCAGCGACGACTGTGGCGACAATCACAAGAATTGCGGCTGCCGCACCCGCGATTCGCGGTCCCGAACCGAGGAATCGTCGCCAACCTGGAGCCGTGCCGGACACAGCCTTTCGCTTCGCGCGGACCGACTTCTCGGCCTCGGCGAGGAAGGAATCGAGATCGGACGACGGCTTTGCCGAGACTTCGGCGAGCGGGGCCTCGAACCTCGGCGTCGACGGCTCTACCGGCGGGGCCGGGGCGTCGAGCACGGCCACCGCGGCGCCGCCGACATCGCCCTGAACTGCGTCAACGGAACGGAATCGCGCGAGGTGAGCGGCCAGATCGACTGCCGGAGTGGCACCGGACGACGGCCACGCGGGAACGTCGGGGAACCACAGCGAGTGCGGACGCGGCAGCACCATGAGACCCCTCCCCCCCGGATGGTGATCGTCGTCGTCAGTTGTGCACGCGACGACACGACACCAAAAAGGAAGATCCCCCCGGGCGCCGGCACTGCCGTCGCTGATATCGGGTCACCCTACAACAGCTCTCAGCAACATCTCAGACGAGTTCCACAGGCATCGCACGCACCGCTAGCCGGACTGTCTGCGCAGCCACGGCGCCCTCGCTACGGTCGAAGGTGTGCTTCTCACAGCAGCTGTAGCGCGCGGGATCGCCGACGGTTCGGTCGACCTCGCCTTCCGACGTTGGGGGCATCCACGCATCCGGCCCGGGTCGAGCTTCATCGCACTGACGCACGTCATCGAGGTGACATCGATGGAGCGCGTGGATCCTGCACAGATCACCCCGAAGGAAGCGCGACGGGCCGGCTACGAGAGCGTCGACGAGCTGCGGGCGACCCTGTGCGTCAACACCCACAACCCCACTTACCGGATCGGACTCCGATGCATCGGGGAAGACCCGCGGATCGCCCTGCGCGCCGATGACGATCTCTCCGACGACGACGTCGCGGACATCCGCTTGCGGCTCGACCGGATGGACGCCCGCTCAAAGAACGGCCCCTGGACGCGCGACACCCTCGAGATCATCGGCCGCCGACCCGGCGTCGTGTCCACCGACCTCGCGGCCGAACTCGGCAGAGACCGAGCCGGTTTCAAGAACGACGTCACCAAATTGAAGAAACTCGGACTGACCGAGAGCCTCGAAGTCGGCTACGCACTCTCACCGCGCGGCGTCGAGTTCTGCCGTCGCGTCGACGATCATGGGTGACAATTCTCGTGTGAACCGACTTCGACCACGACTCGCCGCCGCCGCGGCCGCGCTGGCCGCTGCGTGCCTACTGCTCGCCCCGGGCGCCGCGCATGCCGCGCCCTTCCCTGTCACCACGGATGCCAACCAGGCGATCGCCGAGCACTATCTGAGTCCGGCCACCGAGTCGCCGGCCGGCAGCAACCGGTTCGACTGCCGGGATCGGGAAGGCCGCGATCCGATCGTCCTGCTGCACGCCACCGCGATGAACCAGAGTGCCAACTGGGCGTACCTCGCTCCCACACTCGCCAACGCCGGGTACTGCGTCTTCAGCCTCACCTACGGCCAGGCGTCGTGGAGCGGCAACACCGGCGGCCTCGGCAACAAGGAACGGGCCGCGGCGCAGCAGGTCGCGCCCTTCATCGACAAAGTGCTCGCCGCAACCGGCGCCGCCAAGGTCGACCTCATCGGCCACAGCCAGGGTGGGGCGATCGCCCAACTGGTGACACAACTTCCCGGTCGCGCCGCCCAGGTGGACACCCTCATTTCCTTGTCGGCGTCGCACCAGGGAGTCTCGCGGGTCGGGTCGATCACCGACCGCCTGCCGGCGCGGGCCCCGGGGCAGAGCTATTGGGGTCCGCGGCACCCGTCGATTGACTACGTCAACTTCGCGACCCGCAACGACGAGATCTCGACGCCCTACACGAACACCCTCATGACGCCTGGCCCGAACGTCGTCAACACGCTGATCCAGGACGTGTGCCCGGCGTCGAAGATCGGTCACGTCGGTATGGCCTACTCCCCGACCGTCGCCGCGCTCGTTCGCAACGCGCTCGACCCTGCCCATCGGGTGCCGGTGGTGTGCGGCTCCGACTACCCGTTCTGAGATCACAGCGCTCGCCGGAGTCGCCAGCTCAGCCCAGGTTCGCGAGCTGCGAACAAGGCGTTCGGGCGGAGGTGGCGATTCTGCGCGGGGGCACGTCCGGGTACGCGAGCGGAGCCGGTTTTTGTTGCGGGCGATGGACTCGCTAGACTCGTCTCCGCTGCCTCGCGTAGCACGCCGCCCTAGCTCAGTCGGTAGAGCAATTCACTCGTAATGAATAGGTCAGGGGTTCGATTCCCCTGGGCGGCTCCACCAGGATCGTGCGACCTCCAACAACACGACGCCCCTAGCCGATCAGCACCCCTGCCACACACGCACCGGCGAACCGCATACACCAAACCCTTAGCCGGTCAAAGATAATTGCGTGCCAGGAATGTCGGTGTTAATCCATTTGGATGACACGCCCTGGGCGCCCTGCTCCATAGACTCCTTCCGACTGTAGGAGGGTCCATTGGGGGCACGTCGGGGAGGAAAGCACCGGGCTCGATCGGTGCAAACAGCCACATCTTCTCGTAGACCATCGCGCGCGACAGCCACATCGCTGACGCTCAGCGCGTTGTCTCTCGGCACCGTCGTGCCGATCGCTGTCGCATCGACGAACGTCACCGCCGTCGTCGAATCCCTCATCGAACGTGAGGTCGTGCGCGAGGCCACGCAGCACGACAACACCAGCGACATGTTCCCTGACCTGCCCGCCGACACGATCATGGTCGTCACCCCCGGGACCAACGACACCACGCTGATCCCGCGCAACCTGCCGTACGTCGGCCAACGTCAGACGCTCATCATCAACTACCCCGAGTCCTTCGGACCCGTCATCGCCGGCCGCTCGAACACCATCGCACCGTTCGCGCCGGGCTACGACGAGTCCAAAGAACATGCGATGAACCAGAATCTGGCCGTCATGGCCGCGTTCGCCGACATGGGCGCGGACCGACCGTTCGTCGTCTACACCGGCTACTCACAGGGCGCCGACGCTCTCGGCGACGCCGCCGAGAACCCGCGCGCCTACGACAACGACTTCTTCGTACCCGGCAAGGACCTGGTCGTTCTGGTCTCCGACCCGCGGAGCCCGTGGGGGATCAAGGCCTGGCTCGACACCATGCCGTTCCTGAAGCCGCTCGTGGAGGTGGCGGGGATCGACGCCAACAGCGCCCGCGACCCCGAGGCCAGTGGAAACGTCAGGATCGTGTCGGTGATCGTCGTCGGCGACCCGGTCAGCAACTTCCAGTGGGTGGCGTACCGACCGGTCACGTCGCTCGTCGTCAACGCGGCGGGGTTCTTCACCATTCACTCGGGTAACGGTCCGCATACGTACGGCGACGTCGAGCGCCTGGGTGACCCGAAGGAGTTCACCGCCGGCAACACCACGTACCTCGTCTACGATGCGGCGCACCCTCTGGCGCTGCTCGTGGCCACTGTCTACGACGCGCTCGGAATCGCCTACGACAAGGACGATCTCGCTCGTTGGGATGCGCTCGCCGAGGCCTACTACCCGACCCAGGCGCCGAATGCCGGAACCGCCGCAGTGCCGGTCACGGCTGCGGATTCGGTGAAACAGGACGCTCCTGGCGACGGATACACCGTCACCGTGCCGTCCGAGGTGGCGACCGGCGCGGAGAAGCCGGAGGGTCCGCCGGAAACGAGGGGGATCGTCCCGGTCGGCGCTGTGCCGCCGGCGGTCGACGATGCCCCCACCGATGCCCGGGAGCCGGCCGACGAGCTCGAGCCCGACCGTGGAGATATCGGCGATCGACCCGACGGCTCCGACAAGCCGGATGCCGATCAGTCGGATTCGGGTTCCGATGGAGCATCGGGTTCGGACAACGGCGAGTCCGGCGACAGCGGATCGTCGGATTCCGGCTCGTCGGCCGGTGGTCACGTCTCCCCGAGCACGAGCGTCGGCAACGATCGCGAGAAGTCCGACTCCTCCGAAACCGGTTCGGCCGGTGGGGATTCGTCGGGCCGCGAAGCCGCCTGATTCCCCACCGGCCGTGAGACTAGCTGGAGCCGAACAGATTTCCTAGGCTGCCGTTACCCGAGTCGCCGCCCGCGTTGTCTCCGCCGCCGTTGTCACCGCCGCCGTTGTCACCGCCACCGTTGTCACCGCCACCGTTATCTCCGCCGCCGTTGTCACCGCCGCCGTTGTCACCGCCGCCGTTGTCACCGCCGCCGTTGTCACCGCCGCCGTTATCTCCGCCGCCGTTATCTCCGCCGCCGTTATCTCCGCCGCCGTTGTCACCACCGCCGTTGTCACCACCGCCGGGGTTGTCCGCGGGCTTGCCGGTTCCGCTCACCTTGTAGACCTGGGCCCGGCCGTTGATCGTCAAACCTGTGGCCGTATCCGGCGTTGTGCACTCCTGGTAGATCGCATACGACGTGTCGGTTCGGTTCGAGGCCCAGGTGCCGGTCGCCAGCGCGTCCTTGGCGATGGACTGACCGTCCCAGACGATTTTCAGCGCACCCTCTGCCGCGTCCTCTCGAGCCTTGTCGAGCGCCGCAGATTCGATGCCCGAGGCAATGATCGTGTTGACGGCGGCCGCGCGGAGATCAAGCTGACTTTCCTTGCTCGCGGCGTGGATCGACAGCCAGCAGGTCGCTGTTTTCGACGTCTCATTCTGCACGTTCACGGTCACCGTGCCGTTGGTGAGCGACTGGGTGTGCGGGTAGTACGACGCCGAAATGAGGATCGCCGAGGCCTCTCCGCTTCCGGTGAGTGCCACGGCGGCTCCGGCCGCCACTCCGATTCCTGCCAGTGCCAAACGTGAGAATCGCATGTGATCCCTTTCGTACGCATGATTCATTGCCCCACGACGTGAATCGCGGGGTGAGCCCGACGAAGCGATGTCGGGGAATGATTGATCTGATTCCTGCGGGCACGGCGATGTGCCCGGCGCAGCGTTATGACCGGCGTGCGAAGTCACGCACGCCGAAGCGACGGCGGGGGCCGACGAGCAGCGCTAGCCTCCCCCGCCCAATCGGGAACTATCCGAGCAGACCGCCGAACAGCCCGCTGAGGCTGCCGTTGCCCGAGTCGTCGGGCGAGTCGGGGGACTTGCCGGTTCCGGTCACCTTGTACTCCTGCGCGAGTCCGCTGAACGTCAGACCCAAAAGCGAATCGGAGGAGCAATCCTGATAGATCACGTACGACGCGTCGGCACGCCCGGATTTCCACGTTGCCGTGGACGAACCGTTCGACGAGATCGACTTCTTGGTCCACACCACCTTCAGCGCGTCGGCCTCGACTTCCTGGCGCGCCGCGGCGAGAAGCGTATCGCTGACCCCGCCGGCGAGGTGGGTGTTCACCTTGGCGACTGCCAGCTTGACCTGCGACTCCTTGCTCGCCTCGTGGACGGACAAGTTGCACTTCACCGTCGACGACGTGTTGTTGTTCACCTTCACCGTCAGCGTTCCATTACTGAGCGACTGGGTGTGGGTGAACGAGGCCGGAATCAACAGCAGTGCGGACGCGCCTCCCGATCCGGAGAATGTCATCGCGGCTGCCGCTGCCAGCCCGAATCCCGCCGTCGCCACCTTGGTGAATCGCATTGTGTACCTTTCCCAGCCCGAGACCCGTTGTGTTTCAGTCCCCCACAACACGACACAACGAATTGATTACGCCGGGACATTAGCAGACCGAATTGAACATTCGAAACACGTACGTTTGCCCAGGTCGGAATGATGACTCAATTTTGCTCTCGCGAGATAAATTAGCGAAAATGTCTCAGGAAATGGTTCAGATGACCCACTAACAATGCTTATTGTTACATTTCCTCCGAACGGATGACATTCTATCCGAGAGCCTGATCGATCAGGATTTCGGCGGCACTCCGGGCATCGTCGGCCGCTTTCGTGGTGCCGGCGATCGCCGCCGTCGTCTGTGCCCCTTCCGCCAGAATCGCCAGCTGAGCAGCCAGGCGCGACGGCCCGCCGAGCTCCGCGACCAGGCCCGCCACGTAGTCCTGGAATGCAGCCTTCTGCTTACGCACCGCCTCGGCGACCGACGGCAGCTCCCCACCCAACTCGCCGTAGGCGTTGATGAACGCGCAGCCCCGGAACTCGTCGGTGCCGAACCATCCGAGCAGGAAGTCGAAGATCGCCAGCAGCTTCTCCCGCGGCGTCGACAACCCTTCCGTGCAGGCGGCGACACCCGCATTCCACTGCCGGGTCCGGTCGTCGAGGACCGCGAGGATCAGGGCCTCCTTGGAGGGGAACAGCGTGTAGATCTTCTTGAGCGAGACACCGGCGGCGTCGCGGACCTTGTCCATCCCGACCGCGTGGACCCCGTGAGCATTGAACAACTCGTCCGCGGCGCGAATGACCTGCTCACGCGGGTCGACCGCGATGTCCTTCGAAGCTGCCACGATGCACCGTCCTCACCTGATTCCGAGCTACCCCTTGCGCGGGGAACGATCGTTCTCTAGTGTAGCAATCAGTCCAGAGAACGAACGTTCTCCTCGGCTCCCATCCGACCCTCGGGTCGCTGAACAAGAAAGAAGTGATCGCAATGGGCTACATCACCGTCGGCACCGAGAACACCACCGACATCGAGCTGTACTACGAGGACCACGGGAACGGTCAGCCGGTCGTGCTGATCCACGGGTACCCACTCGACGGCAACAGCTGGGAGCTACAGGCTCGCGAGCTGATCGACGCCGGCTACCGGGTCATCACCTACGACCGCCGGGGTTTCGGCAAGTCGAGCAAAGTCGGCACCGGCTACCACTACGACACCTTCGCCGCAGACCTGAACACCGTGCTCGAGACCCTCGACCTGCGCGACGTCATCCTGGTCGGATTCTCCATGGGCACAGGTGAACTCGCACGCTACGCCGGAACGTACGGGACCGAGAGGGTCGCCAAGTTCGCGTTCCTCGCTTCGCTCGAGCCGTTCCTGGTGAAGACCGACGACAACCCCGAGGGCGTCGACGCCGCGGTCTTCGACGGCATCGCGCGGGCCGCCAAGGAGAACCGGTACGCCTGGTACACCCAGTTCTACAAGAACTTCTACAACCTCGACGACACCCTCGGCACCCGCATCACCCAGGAAGTCGTCGACGCCAACTGGATCACCGCTGTCGGCAGCGCACCGGTCGCGGCCTACGCCGTCGTCCCGACCTGGATCGAGGACTTCCGCGAGGACGTTGCCGTAGTTCGTGATTCGGGCAAGCCGACGCTGATCCTGCACGGCACCGCGGACAACATCCTGCCGATCGACGCCACCGGCCGTCGCTTCCACGATGCCGTCCCGGAGGCCGAGTACGTCGAGATCGAGGGCGCTCCCCACGGTCTGCTGTGGACGCATGCCGCCGAGGTCAACGAGGCGCTGCTGGGGTTCGTCAAGAAGTGAGCCCACGCGCACCACGGCCGCCGGGCGGGGAGATCCCACCCGACGGCCGCTGCGGCCTCTCTGAACAGATGAAGCTCGGTGCTATCGGCCCTCGGTGTCGGGGTGGGGTGTGATCATCGGAACATCACCGCCCCAGAAGGAGACACCGTGCCACGTCACGCGCTCGCAGTCAGATCGCTCATCGTCGCGTCGACGATCGCCGCGCTGGGCCTCGGTGGTGCACCAGCCGTCGCCGACGAGCATCCGACGATCCCTCGTTTCTCCTCGACCCCGACGCCGGCCGCCGGCCCGGTGACCGATGTGGCGCCGGCCCGTTACGCCATCCCGGGCTCCCCTGCTGCTCACCATTTCGCCTACGCCCACAACCCACTTCGCGAGTGCGTGTTCTACCCCGTCGACGGCCGGACCCAGGTCGTCTGTTCGGTGGCGTTCCCACCGGGCACCCCGTCGGTGAAGGCCGACCCGTTCAGTGGTCCACCGAACGCGATCATCCTGACATCCAGCGGAACCCGGCCGACAATCGTCGAGGGCGGACCGGTCACCGCGCCCGACCTACCAGTCGATCATCGGATCACCGTTGCCGGTATCTCGTGCAGGACGATCGCCGAGAACAGCGTGAAGTGCGCGGGACCGGGCGGCGGATTCCGGTTCCTCAACGGGACGCTGACCACCTGGTGAAACGCACGACGGCCGCCGGGCGGGGAGATCCCACCCGACGGCCGCTGCGTCGTATCTACTTGCTGGTCTCGTCACCTGAATCGACGGACGCCGACTCGTCGGACGATTCCTCGTCCGTGTCATCGGCGAGCGGGTCGTATCCGGGGACTCCTTCGAGGACGGTCAGTTCCTGATCGATGGCAGCCGAGACGGCCCTGGCCTCTTCCTTGATCTTGCGGATGAAGTCCGACATCGTCTGCTCCCTCGCTCATCGGCTGCACGGCCATCGACCGTGCACCAATGATAGGGCGGGTCACTTCTTCAGGTCGGGGTTCTCCTCGTAGACCTCCTTGATGAGCGACATGTCGAAGATGTCCTCGGCCTTGAGCGCGAAGCCGCCCTTGGCGAGGGCTTCGATGTTCTGCGCGATCAGTTCGTCGGTCATCGTGAGCAGGCCGTTGGCCTTGGTGTCCTCGGAGACCACGAGGGTGTTCTGGGCGATGGCCTCCTTGGTCTGTTCGGCTTCGTCGAGTCCGAGGTCTTTGCCGTACTTGGTGACCGCGAGCCGTGCCGAGCCCGCCGGATCGGCCACCGCGTCGTACCAGCCCTTGATGTCGGCCTTGAGAAAGGCCTTCACCTTGTCGCGTTCGTTGTCGATGGTGTCCTGACGGACGACGAGGGTCTCGGCGACGAGCGGCAGGTTGAAGTCGGCGAACAGGAAGTTGGCATTCGGGAAGCCGCTCTCCTCCAGGGTGATCGGCTCGTTGGTCACATAGCTGACCCAGCCGTCGACCTCGCCGTTCTTCAGCGGCGTCGGGTCGTATTGGACCGTGATCTTCTGGATGTCGGCCTCGGTCATGTTGTTGGCGGTGAGCAACGCCTGGAAGACGTTCTCGTTGGTCGCCTGGACGCCGATCTTGCGGCCCTTCATATCCTCCGGACTCAGAATCGGCTTGTCCGCTGACGACACGATGCAGAACGGGTTGCGCTGGAACGTCGCAGCGACGGTCATCAGCTTCGCGCCCTGCAGGATCACCGGCGCGGTCAGCTGCGGCGAGGACATGCCGATCCACACCTTGTTCGACGTCAGACCGTTCTCCACGCCGGTACCCGCACCACCGCCGGTGATCAGCTCGGGCGTGCCGAGACCCGCCTCCTCGAAGTAGCCGTTCTCCAGGGCGAAGTACTCACCCGCGAACTCGATGTTCTTCTGCCACGACAGTTGGACCTTCGGATTGGTCGAGCTCGTTCCCCCGCTCGCGGTGCCGCCGGAACTGCACGCCGACAGCGCGCCGGTCAGACCGAGGGCGCCGGCGGCCGCGCCGCCCATCATCGAATAGCGGAGAAACGACCGACGGTCGAAGGAGTTCGCCATGTGAGAATTACCTTTCGCCAGAAGCAGATCCGGTCGTGCGAGTGCTCGACCTCAGTTGTGCTGCATTCCCATCTGTGACAGGACGACAGTCTCGACGACACCCACCACGGCGTAGATGACGATCGAAGCCACGGTGATGACGAGGACCGAGGCCCACAGCTCGTCATAGGCCGCCGCGGGCAGGGCCCGCTGCAGGGACGCACCGAGACCCTTGTTGGTCCCCAACCATTCGGCGACCGTCGCGCCGATGAGCGCGCCCGGCACCGAGACCTTGGCCGCACTGAACAGCGATGGCACCGCCGACGGAATTGCGGAGCGCCGCAACGCCGTCCAGCGCCCACCGCCGTACACGCTGATCACATCGGTGATCTGACGCGGCGCATTCGACAGCCCGGTCATGATCATCACGAGCGCGGGGAAGAACACGACGATCCCGCCCATCACCGCCACCACCGCGACGCCACGACCGACGACCACGGTGATCAGCGGTGTCATCGCGACCAGCGGCACCGACCGGAGGAGCATGGCGATCGGCATGAACGTCTGTGCGGCCGACCGCGACACAACGAAGATCGCCGCCGTGACGATCGCCGCGAACATGCCTGCGAGAAAACCGATTGCCGCATCCTGCAACGTGATCCAGAGATTGCCGAAGATCACGTTCCGGGCCGCCTGCGCGTCGGCATCGACGAAGAGATAGTCGAACACATCGACCGGTGTGCGCCCGATGATCGGCCCTATGTCGGGGAAGGCCAGCAGGAACAGCCACCAGATCACCAGGATCAGGGCGAACGACAGCAGCAGCGACCCGAGGAAACGTCCTGCCGCCCACAGGCCGCCGGTTCCGAGGCCACCCGTTCCCGCCTCGGTGCTCATCGTCCCGCCGCCGTTCCGTTCGACCAGGCCGTCGCATACTTGGCGATCACCGCGACCACGGCGTAACCGATGCCCGCAACCGCTCCGCTGATCAGGGCGATGGCCCACACCTGCGGGATGTTGCCGCTCTGCTGTGCGATGATCATCGCCGGTCCGGCACCGGTCTCGGGCATCGCGAGGAACTCACCGAGCACGGCGCCGAGCACAGCGGCCGGAGCAGCGATCTTGATGGCGGCCAGCGTGTTCGGCAATGCGGCGACGGACCGCACCCGCCACAGCTGCGCGAAGCGGCCACCGCCGTAGACCTTGATGAGGTCGAGACTTCCGGCGTGCGGTGAGCGCAATCCCGACAGCGTCCCGATCATCGTCGTGAAGAACACCGAGATGGCGGCGAGGAAGACGATCATCGTCGTCACCTCGGCGAAGGCCACCTGGATGATCGGCGCGACCGCGATGATCGGCGTGCAGTACGACAGGATCGCGAGCTGGGTCGCGAGTCCCTCCACCGGCGGGAACAAGATCACGACCACGGCCAGGGCGATCGCGAGCCCGTTGCCCCAGAGGAAGCCGCGGAGCGCGAGTTCGACTGTCAGCGAGAAGTTGTCGACGTAGTAGGAGGACCCGGTCTCACCGATCTCGGCGAGTACCGACCACGGCGTCGGGATCGTTCCGCCGAACAGCTCCAGCGCGCCGGCGATCCACCACACCACGATGAGCCCGACGATTCCCCCGAGACCGGCCACCCATCGGACCGACCCGAATCTAGCCACGCACACCCTCCGCAACAGGTTCCGGAGCAACGTCTTCGGCCGCTTCGGTGGTCGCCTGCTTGCCGAACAGGAGTCCGGACAGATGGTCGTGGATCGCATGGAACTCGGGTGTACGCATCATCTCCGGGACGCGGGGCCGCGGCAGATCGATGGGAACCACCTCCACGACCGTGCCCGGACGTGGACTCATGACCGCGACCACGTCGGAGAGGAAGACCGCCTCGGCGATGCCGTGCGTGACCATCAGCGTGGTTGCCGGCTTCTCGGTCCAGATGCGCAGCAGTTCGACGTTGAGCCGCTGCCGGGTCATGTCGTCGAGCGCACCGAACGGTTCGTCGAGCAGCAGTGCAGTCGGTTTCACCACCAGCGCGCGAGCGATCGAAACACGTTGGCGCATACCGCCGGAGAGCATCGCGGGCTTGGACATCTCGAAACCCTTGAGGCCGACCAGTTCGATCAGGTCGGCGACGAGGTCGTCGTCGGCCGGCAGACCACCGACCTGCAGCGGCAGCTTGATGTTCGATTCCACCGAGCGCCACGGCAGCAGCGCCGAATCCTGGAAGGCGATGCCCAGCTCGTGGTTTCGCTGGAGGTCCAGCGGTGATTGCCCGTTCATTAACGCAGTCCCCGAGGTGGCGTCCTCGAGGCCGGCGAGGATGCGCAGCACCGTCGACTTGCCGCAGCCCGACGGACCGAGCAATGACAGGAAGGAACCCTCCGACGTGCTCAGCGAGACGTCGGACAACGCGGTCACCGTCGAACTCCCGCGCAACGAGCGGGAGGTGAACGTCTTGGTCAGTCCAGAGATGTTGATCCCCGTACCCAGGGGGCGTGTCATGACCGGAGACGTTAAAGAGGCCGTGTTGCAACCCGATTACCGCCGCGTAAGAGTCGCGACGTACTCAGCCGGCGAACATCTGCGCGTACGGGGCCGACAGCGCCGGATAGTAGGCATCCCAGTCCACCGCGTCGACGCCGCTGCCGGATTCGGCCGCGACGAGCCGGTCGAGATAGTACTCCCACCCGGGACCGACGTTCTCGGCCATCTCGGGGCGTGGAAGTCCCTGCGCGAACGTGAGTGTGGTGGTCCCATCGGCCTCGCTGAGATCCAACTCCAGCCGCCACACGTCGTCGGGTCCGCCCTCGGGATCGGGCGATTTCGATTCGACGACGAGCCGGTTCGGCGGCTCGCATTCCAGAATGGACATTTGCTCCGGCGCCGCGTCCTCACCCTCTGCGGTCATACGGAAATCGACGAAACCGTCGGTCGGATCGCCGTCCCAGGTCCCCACCCAGCGTTCCAGCCGCGCTGGTTCGGTGATGGCCGCCCACACCGCGGCCACAGGCGCGGTGAAGGTGCGCTCGAGGACCACATAGGGAACCCCGTCGCGGATCTCCCGGCGGCCGGTGGCCGTCACGTCGGCATTCATCCTGTCTCCTTCTGTTCGCCGGTCTGGTGGCTCGGGTCGTCGAACTCCCGCACGGTGCGTCGCACCTCGAGATCGAGCGCGTCGAGATGATGCTCGCCGAACGGCGGCGTTCCCCCCGACGCCAGTTCGTCGAGCCAGTCGCGCACCGGCGCCAGTCCGCCGGGCACGAGTTCGTAGTGCCGTTCGCGGCCGCGGTCGACGGCCGAGACCACGCCGGCCTCGCCGAGGACCCGCAGGTGGCGCGAGATCGCGGGACGGCTGACCGGATGTTCGGCCGCGAGATCGACGACGCGCGCGGGGCGCTGCGCGAGACGTTCGACGAGTGCCCTACGAGTCGGGTCGGCGATCGCCTCGAATGCATCCACCCAATATTGGTAACACATCAGTTACCAATATTGGGTGGATCAGCGAGATCTGTGATCCAGCTGATCTAGGCGTCGACCTTGCGCTTGAGTGCCAACCCGATCCGGGCGACCATGTCGTCCACCGCGAACTTGGGTTTGACGTTCATGTCCAGCGCCTCACGACAGTCGAGAACGGCCTCGACGCAGGACAGCAGCTGCTCGGGGCGGGCGTAGCCGGCCAGGGGTATTGAGATGTCGTCGGACTTGTCGGGGTGCATCGCGGTCACCTTCGCCCCGACCCCGACGACGAGCGCGTCGCGGAAGAGCGCGGCGAGGTCGACGAGGGCGCGGTCGAGGACGTCGCGTCCGACGCGCGTGGCCCGCGACTTCTGTCGCTTCTCCAGCTCCTTGAGCGCGCCGGCACTACCGCGGGGCATCCGGGCGGTCCCCTTGCCGGTGCCGCCCGCACCGAGCGCGGTCTTCATCTCCTCGGTCTCGGCCTCGTCGAGTTCCGCGCTGATCGCCTTGGCCGCTGTCTCCGCCGAACGCACCAGCTCCTCGGCCGCGGCGTACGCCGTCGAATCCCGGGAAGCCGCCCGTGCCAGCGACAGCGCCTTCTCCCGCTGGGAACGGGCGTCGGGGTCGGTGGCGAGGCGCCGGGCGCGGCCGATGTGGCCGCCGCAGACCGACGCCGCCCATCGGGCCTGGTCGGGGTCGAGGCCGTCGCGTTCGATCAGGACCCGTTCGATGGCCGCGGGTGTCGGCGACACCAGCGCGACGTGCCGGCATCGCGATCGGAGGGTGACCGAGATGTCCTCGGGGTCCACCGACGGCGCGCACAGCAGGAAGACGGTGCGGGGTGGCGGCTCCTCGACGACCTTCAGCAGCGCGTTGGCGGCCTGCTCGGTGAGGCGGTCGGCGTCCTCCACGATCACGATCTGCCAGCGACCGGTCCCGGGGCGTCGGGCGGCGGCCTGGACGATGTCGCGCATCGCGTTGACCGCCAGACTCAGACCCTCGGGCACGACGTGCCGGACGTCGGCGTGGGTCTTTGCCATCACCGTCACACACGCGCGGCACTCGCCGCACCCGACGTTCGCAGACTCGGGCGACTGGCACTGCAGGGCGGCAGCGAAACACGTCGCAGCGACCGAACGACCGCTTCCCGGCGGCCCGGTGAACAACCAGGAGTGCGTCATCGACGCGCGTGACCACCCCGCGTCGACGCCCGGGATCTCGTCGTCGGGCACGAACAGGCCCTCGCTGCTGCCCGCGTCGAGTTGCTGCGCGAGGACCCGCGCAGCACGCGCGGCGGCCCGCAGATCGTCCGCGATGGCCTCTTGGCCGGTCAGCCGATCAAAGACATTGGTCACAACGACACCCTAAACCGCAGTTCGGACACGCCAACGGGGCGGAACCGTGTTTAACGATTGCAAGCAGCCAGCTACCGTAGTCTCCGTGGTGGAACAGCGGTCGCGATGGTCCAAGGTGCTGCACCTTGGCCGTTGGCTGATTCATACGCCGTGGCCGATCCTCGCGCTCGACATGCTCCGCGCGAATCTCGTCGGCGCGCTCTTCACCTTCGCCTTCCTCCGCTTCGGGATGCCGCTCCAGGATTCCATCAGCCTGGACGAGATCACCGCACTGAACCAGGTGATCTTCGCGAGCTACTTGCTGATCGCGATGGTCATCGGCGGGTACGCCAGTATCCAGCTGTCGCTACCCGTGCTCGTGTGGCACCGAAGACGCACGCGACTCGACAACGAGGCCGCCCGACGCCGCGCCCTCGCGCTACCGACGCTGCTGACGGTCGTCAACGCCGCGCTGTGGGTGGTGGGCGGCGCGCTCTTCACCCTGGTCAACCTGACGGTGTCGTCGAAGAACGCCTTCATCGTCGCCATCGCGAGCGCCATCGGTGCGATGGTCACCTGCGCCCTCAGCTACATGCAGGCAGAAAAGGTCATGCGGCCGATCACCGTCGCCGCGATGGCCAACAACCCCGACCATGCGATCGCCCCGAGCGTCACCACCCGCATCACCGCGTTCTGGGTGATCAGCGTCGTTGCACCGATGGTCGTCATCATCGGCCTGATCGTGCTGCACCGGCTGGACATCTTCGAGGGCGACTCCACCGGCCTGGAACGTCCGATCCTGTGGATGGCGGTGTCGGCTCTCGCATTCAGCGTCATCGCGATCGTGCGCGTGGTGGCCGCGATCAACGACCCGATCAAGCAGTTGCGCCGCGCCCAGTCGAAGGTCAGTGAGGGCGACCTGAACGTCGCGGTGAAGATCTACGACGGCAGCGACCTCGGCCTGCTGCAGGCCGGCTTCAACGACATGGTCGCCGACCTGCGCGAACGACAGGAACTACGCAACCTGTTCGGCCGCTACGTCGGCGAGGACGTCGCTCGACGCGCCATCGAGACCGGTACCGAACTCGGCGGCGAGGAACGCTACGTCGGCGTGCTGTTCGTCGACATCGTCGGTTCGACGCGCCTGGCGGTGAACCGTCCGCCTCGCGAGATCGTCGAGCTGCTCAACGAGTTCTTCCGGGTGGTCGTGACCGTCGTCGGACGCCATGGCGGCTTCGTCAACAAGTTCCAGGGTGACGCAGCGCTCGCGATCTTCGGCGCTCCCCTCGACCTCGACGACTTCGCCGGCCGCGCTCTGGCCTCCGCGCGCGAACTACGTGCCGAGCTGTACCAGACCCTCGGCGACACCGACATCGGCATCGGCGTCTCCGCAGGCAAGGCGATTGCCGGTCACATCGGCGCCGAACAGCGCCTCGAGTACACCGTCATCGGAGACCCGGTGAACGAGGCCGCCCGTCTCACCGAACTCGCGAAGGACGAGCCCACCCGTGTGCTGGGTTCGGCCCGTGCAGTGTTCCTGGCCTCGCATCAGGAGGCCGAGCACTGGGAGATCGGCGAAGGCGTTGAACTCCGCGGACGAGGGATCGAGACCCTTCTCGCCCGCCCGCACATGGAGCCGTACCGCCTGGACTGAAGCCGGCCATCGCGTCCGAGGCGCGAGCGCGGCAACCCCCGCCCGCTCACGAAGGTGCGAGCGCGGCCAACCCCCGCTCCCTGAGGTGCGAGTGCGGCCAACCCCCGCTCCCTGAGGTGCGAGCGAAGCGAGCCACGAAGGGCGCTCAGTCCTCCGACGAATCCGTCTTCTTCGCGGCCGTCTTCTTGGCCGCGGTCTTCTTGGCCGTCGTCTTCTTGGCGGCAGCCTTCTTCGCGGTCTTCTTGGCGGCCGTCTTCTTCGCCGCCTTCTTGGCCGGGGCCTTCTTGGCAGCCTTCTTCGCCGCCTTCTTGGCCGGACCGCGGGCACGACGATCGGCGAGGAGTTCCATCGCGCGCTCCGGCGTGATCGAGTCGACCTCGTCGCCCTTGCGCAGGCTGGCGTTGGTCTCGCCGTCGGTCACGTACGGACCGAAGCGGCCGTCCTTGATGACCATCGGCTTGCCGCTGACCTCGTCGTCCTTCCCCAGTTCACGCAGCGGCGGAGCAGCAGCCTGCCGTCCACGACGCTTCGGTTCGGAGTAGATCTTCAGGGCTTCCTCGAGAGTGATCTCGAAGAGCTGTTCCTCGCTGCCGAGGGACCGCGAATCGGAACCCTTCTTCAGGTACGGACCGTAGCGGCCGTTCTGCGCGGTGATCTCGTCGCCGGACTCGGGGTCGACGCCGACGACGCGCGGCAGCGACAGCAGCTTCAGCGCATCCTCGAGGGTGACCGTCGAGATGTCCATCGACTTGAACAGCGAGCCGGTGCGCGGCTTGGGACCGGCCTTCTTCGCTGCCTTCTTGGCGGCCTTCTTCGCAGCCGGCTTGGTCTTGGTGGTGGTGCCGCCGCCCGGGGAATCCAGCGGGACCACATCGGCGTCGCCGGCATCGCTGCCGCCGGCACCGGGGGATCCGCCGTCGCGCGGCGTCGGACCCGCGGGGATGGTGATCGGGGCATCACCGTCGTCGTCATCGTCGTCGGACGGCAGGATCTCGGTCACGTACGGACCGAAACGTCCTTCCTTGGCAACGATCTCGTGGCCGGTCAGCGGGTCGACGCCAAGCGAGCGACCCTCCTGCGGCGTCGAGAACAGCTTCTCCGCGATCTCCAGGGTCAGCTCGTCCGGCGTGATGTCGGCCGGCAGGTTGGCACGCTGCAGATCGGGTTCGGCGTCGGCGTCGGTCTTCTTGTTCGCGTTGACGTCACGTTCGAGGTACGGGCCGAAGCGGCCGACGCGCACGTAGATCGGACGGCCTTCTTCGTCGTCGAAGAGCCGGATCGAGTTGACCTGGCGGGCGTCGATCTCCTCCAGGTTGACGCCGACGAGCTTCTTGAGGCCGCCGTATTGGGCGATCGCCGACGATGCAGATCGTGCCTCGGCGTCGTCGCCGGACCGCTCGTCGCCGAAGTAGAACTCCGTCAGCCACTTGGTGCGGTTCTCGTTGCCGGTGGCGATCTGGTCGAGGTCGTCTTCCAGGGTCGCGGTGAAGTCGTAGTCGACGAGACTCTCGAAGTACGCCTCGAGGAGCCCGACCACCGCGAAGGCGATCCAGGACGGGACAAGGGCGTTGCCCTTCTTCACGACGTAGCCGCGGTCCTGGATGGTGCCGATGATCGAGGCGTAGGTCGACGGACGGCCGATGCCCAGCTCTTCGAGCACCTTGACCAGCGACGCCTCGGTGAAGCGGGCCGGCGGGTTGGTCGAATGGCCGTCAGCGGTGAGCTCGGTCGCGGTGAGCGACTGTCCCTCGGTCAGCTGCGGCAGGCGGTTCTCGGCGTCGTCGGCCTGACCACCGGTCTGCTCGTCGACGGTCTCGACGTAGGCCGACAAGAAGCCGGGGAACGTGATGGTGCGGCCCGACGAGGCGAAGGTCGCGCGCTCGCCCGAGGAGGCGGTACCCGCGATGCGCAGGCTCAGCGTGGTGCCCTTGGCGTCGGCCATCTGGGAGGCGACGGTGCGCTGCCAGATGAGCTCGTAGAGGCGGAACTCGTCGGCCTCGAGCTGGCCGGCGACCTGACCGGGGGTCCGGAAGGTCTCGCCCGCGGGACGGATCGCCTCGTGGGCTTCCTGCGCGTTCTTGACCTTGCGGGTGTACTGACGCGGCGTCGGATGGACGAAGTTGTCGCCGTACAACTCGCGGGCCTGGGCACGGGCGGCGTTGATCGCCGACTCGCTCAGGCTCGTCGAGTCGGTACGCATGTACGTGATGAAGCCGTTCTCATACAGCCGCTGCGCGATGCGCATGGTGCGGTCGGAGGTGAACCGCAGCTTGCGGCCGGCCTCTTGCTGCAGCGTCGACGTCATGAACGGCGCGTACGGGCGGCGGGTGTAGGGCTTCTCCTCGACCGACGTCACCGTCATGGCCGCGCCACGCAGGCCTGCGGCCAGGCTCTCCGCACGGTCGGCGTTCAGCACGACGACGCCGTCGGACTTCTTCAGTTCGCCGGTCGCCTCGAAGTCGCGACCGGTGGCGACGCGGGCGTCGTCGACGTTGACCAGACGTGCCTTGAACGTCGACGGGCTGGCCTCGGCGCCGGCGTCCATGGTCGCGGCGATGTCCCAGTACTCGGCGGACACGAACGCCATGCGCTCACGTTCACGCTCGACGATGATGCGCGTCGCAACGGACTGCACACGCCCCGCCGACAGCTTCGGCATGACCTTCTTCCACAGGACCGGCGACACCTCGTAGCCGTAGAGGCGGTCGAGGATGCGGCGGGTCTCCTGGGCGTCGACCAGGTCGATGTCGAGGTCACGCGGGTTCTCGGCGGCGGCGCGGATCGCAGGTTCGGTGATCTCGTGGAAGACCATCCGCTTGACCGGGATCTTCGGCTTGAGCGTCTCGAGGAGGTGCCAGGCGATGGCCTCCCCCTCGCGGTCACCGTCCGTGGCGAGGTAGAGCTCGTCGACATCCTTCATCAGCGACTTCAGTTCGCTGACGGTGGTCTTCTTGTCCGGCGAGACGACGTAGAGCGGTTCGAAGTTGTCGTCGACGTTCACGCCGAGACGGGCCCAGGGCTGTCCCTTGTACTTGGCGGGCACGTCGGCGGCGCCGCGCGGCAGGTCGCGGATGTGGCCGCGGGACGACTCCACCACGTAGCTGGAGCCGAGGTAACCGGCGATCTTGCGCGCCTTCGTAGGGGACTCGACGATCACGAGTCGTCGGATTCCCCCACTAGAGCGGGATGCGGTGCTGGTCTCGGCCACCGGGGCGTCCTTCGGTTGACTGGGTGGAGAACCACCTGCGCGTTGAAACAGGTGTGTTCGATGGGTTTGTACCTTATGTATAGCGCCGTTTGCACATCTGAATTCCATGTCGCGCTGTCAGATGTGACCCATACCGCGCTACCAGCCCGCGTTTTCCCAGGTCAAAGAATTCTCGTCGAGATCGCTAATGGATGTCCGCAGGTGGCCAATCCGGCACCGCCGCGGCATTCGGTGGAGGACCCACGTATTCGTGCAAACGAACGAGACGGCGGTGTCCGGCGATACGCAGTGCAGGTGAATGGCCCCGCGTGCCGACCAGCGTGGGTGCGATCCCCACCCGCATCAGAGCGGTGGCGAGGGCCGCGTGGGTGTCGGGGGCGTGCGGGTCGAGACCGAGTTGGTAGCGGCCCTCGTCGGAGTGGCCGGAGGCGATCACCCAGAGCCGCAGCGCTCGGTACGACGGAATCCAGCCGGCGGGCATCGCCTTGACCGCTCCGGCCGACCACGCCTGGTGCAGCGAGTCCAGTTCATGACTCGCGGCGGTGCGGGCCAGCGGGGTGCCCTCATCAGAAGTGGTGACCTCGGCGTCGAGACCGGAGGTCCGCATCTCCTCGACGATCTGCTCCGCGCGCCAGCGATCGCGGACGACGATCGAGACCCGCGTACCGGAATCCGAACGGACGGCCTGACCGTGCGCCGCGAGCAGACCCGCGAGATCGGAGTACGCGGGCTCCTCGGTCTCCGCGGAGAAAAACGACAACTGGCCCACAGATCGAGATTAGGTGGTCCGGGTCCGCGAAACCGGCCTTTCCCGCGGCGGTTCGCGGCGGCGCTTCATCGGCCCACACAAAACAAACCGCTCCCATCTCGACTGATCGAGACAGGAGCGGTTATCGGCAATCTGCGTGAGCAGTTGCGCAGGTGGTCTCAGACCGCGCGAACGCCGGTGGCCTGCGGGCCCTTGGTCCCCTGGCCGACCTCGAACTCCACCCGCTGGTTCTCCTCGAGGGTACGGAAACCGGATCCCTGGATCTCGGAGTAGTGGACGAACACGTCGTCGGAGCCCTCGTCAGGCGCGATGAAGCCGAAGCCCTTTTCCGCGTTGAACCACTTCACAGTTCCCTGTGCCATGTCTTGCAATCCTTTACATATCAACTGTCGCGACACGATGGGTCATCGCGTCGTGGCCGGTTGACCGCCATACCTCAAAGAGCCCCGCGAAGATCTGCTTCGATCCGCCAAACTAACCTCAGTACCACGGCTGCAACACGCTTGTCGCCCGCCTCGACGGGTTGCGAAAGCTGCGGCCGCACCCAGTCAATCATGTCCGGCCCAGTTGCGATAGTCGCATCAACCAAGATGAGCAAAAACCTCGCCAAACTTCAGCAGCACGACATCCGTCGGTAACATCCCGAGCTCCCCAGACCTACCGCGTCGACACCACTTTGAAGAGTTTCCTCCATAAAATGCAGTACTCCACATTCGGGACAGACCTCCTCGCCAGGTCCCTCGCAGGCACCGACCCCGACGAGTCCCCACTCACGCACCTGTCGGTAATCCCGTCGCGCCCTGCAACTTTCGCCGAGTGGCCGGAATGGGTACCCAAAGCACTCCTCGACGCCTACGCGGACAACGGAATAGAACGCCTCTGGACGCATCAGGCCCGCGCCGCCGACGAGGCATTCCGCGGTAATCATGTCGCCATTTGCACGGGCACCGCATCGGGTAAATCGCTGTCTTACCAAATGCCGATTCTTTCGACTTTGTTGAATGAAAAGAATTCGACAGCGTTATACCTGGCACCGACGAAAGCTCTCGGCGCGGACCAGATCCGGTCGGTCTCCTCGGTCATCGCCGGGCGGCCGGAGTTCGGGCATCTGCAGCCCTGCGCCTACGACGGCGACACCGACCCCGAGATCCGGCAGTGGGCGCGTGTCCACTCACGGTGGATCTTCACCAATCCCGACATGCTGCACATCGGCATCCTCTCCCATCACGCCCGGTGGCGTCAGTTCTTCCGGCATCTTCGCTACATCGTCGTCGACGAATGCCACCACTACCGCGGCGTCTTCGGCTCGCACACCGCGCTCGTCATGCGACGGCTCCTCCGGATCGCCCGGGCGGCCGGCGCGAATCCGACGGTGATCGGCGCCAGCGCAACGGTCGCACAACCCGCGGAGGCGTTGGGCCGCTTGATCGGCGAGCCCGCGGTCGCGGTGACCGAGGACAGTTCGCCGCGCGGTGAACGCACCGTCGCATTGTGGGAGCCGGACTTCCTGCCGGCGGTGACCGGCGAGAACGGCGCACCGGTCCGACGCTCCGCCGGCGCCGAATCCGCACGGCTACTGGCAGATTTCGTGGTCGAGGGCGCACGGACACTGTGCTTCGCGCGCAGCCGGCGCGGCGTCGAACTGACAGCGTTGTCCGCACGGAACCTGTTGTCGCAGAGTGCGCCCGAACTCGAATCGAGGGTCGGGGCCTACCGTGCGGGTTATCTCGCCGACGACCGGCGCAAGCTCGAGAAGGCGATCTCCGACGGCGAGCTGCTCGGTGTCGCGACCACCAACGCACTCGAATTGGGTGTCGACATCAGCGGATTGGACGCCGTCATCGTCAGCGGCTACCCCGGAACGGTTGCGTCGTTCTGGCAGCAGGCGGGCCGTGCCGGTCGCCAGCGCGAGTCCGGGGATTCGCTGGTGGTCCTGGTCGCCCGCGACGACCCGCTCGACACCTATCTCGTGCACCATCCCGAGTCGCTCCTCGGCAAGCCGGTGGAGGCCACTGTCACCGACCCGGCCAACCCGTACATCCTCGGGCCGCATCTGCTGTGTGCCGCTGCGGAGAAACCGCTCTCGGACGCCGAGATCGATGCCTGGGATGCGCGGCCGGTGGCCGAAGATCTGGCGGCGGAAGGGCTGCTGCGCAAGCGGAAGTCCGGTTGGTACGTCGCCGCCGGCGTCGAACCGCACGCCGAGATCGACATCCGGGGCGGCATCGGCGGGCAGGTGCTGATCGTCGACACCACGACCTCGCAGGTCCTGGGCACCGTCGACACCGGACGTGCGATGTCGACGGTGCACCCCGGGGCGGTGCACATCCACCAGGGCGAGACGTACCTCGTCGACGAACTCGACCTCGACGACGGCCTGGCTCTGGCACATCCCGAGGACCCGGACTGGACCACCTCTGCACGCGAGACCACCGACATCTCGATCACCTCCGTCATCGAGAGCCGTGAGTTCGGTCCGCTGACCGTGGCCTTCGTCGAGGTCGACGTGACGCACCAGGTGGTCGGTTACCTGCGGACGCTGCGGACCGGCGAGGTCCTCGACGCCGTCGAACTCGACATGCCCGAGCAGACCCTGCACACCCGGGCGGTCATGTACACGCTGACGCCCGAGGTGTTGGCCGAGGCCGGGATCGACGAGACGCGGCTGCCCGGGTCACTGCACGCGGCCGAGCACGCCGCGATCGGACTCCTCCCTCTCGTGGCGACATGCGACCGCTGGGACATCGGCGGCGTCTCCACCGACCTCCACCCCGACACCGGATTGCCGACCGTCTTCGTCTACGACGGGTACATGGGCGGGGCGGGCTTCGCCGAGCGCGGGCACTCCGCCTTCCTCACCTGGATCGACGCCACCCGAGACGCCGTCGCGAGCTGCGGATGCGAGAGCGGCTGCCCGTCGTGTGTGCAGAGCCCCAAGTGTGGCAACGGCAATGATCCGTTGGACAAAGATGGCGCAGTGGCCGTCCTCGAGCTGCTGTCTCGGCAATACTTGGCTCATGCATGACGAGGCATCCGATCGGGGGATCGGGACGAAGCGGGTGGTGACCCGGCCCTCGCGCGCCTTCTTCCTGCTCGCGCGACCGACCCAGGACACCGACAACCTGCCGGCCTCGATCGGCGAACGCGATGTGTTCTTCTCCGAGGAGGCAGCACTCGACGCCCTCGACCTGCACTACGGGTGGTGCGCGGCCCGATCGGGCGGCTTCACCCCGGTGGTGACCACCGCGCAGTGGTACCTGCAGACCGCTATGATCGGCCCGCGGATCACCCCGTCGCTCGGCGAGGTGTACCTGGCTTCGTCCGACGCACAGTCCGGCGAAACCTGGGCTGCTGCAGGCGGCTTCCTGACCGAGGGCGAACTGATCCACTGGTCGTCGTTCGTGCGGGCGGTCCGACCGTGGATCCCGCTGAACACCGGAACCGAGGCCTTCGAGCTCGCCTACCGCGGTGACACCGACGTGCACTTTCACCAATTGTGGTTCGCCCCTATGCAATCGGTCCGGGTGTATCCCAAGCGGATCGTCGTCGACGAGGACAGTCGCGGGTAGCGCTCCCCCGTCACTCGACGGGCCCGGCCCGCGCCGACGCCGTGGCTGCCCGGACCCCGAAGCTGCCCACGTCGACCGGGACCCGCACCGAGACCAGTACGTCCTCACCGTCCGTCCGGCACAAGACCACCTCGGCTGATGGATGTTGCGCTGCCGCCACTGCACGCGCAGCGGTGCAGGGGTCGGACTCCCCCGCCGCATGGTCTGCAGCGGCCGCCAGCGCAGACAGGTCGGCGGCGGACTGTGCGCGGTGGCGGGCGAGCACGGCCGCGCCGACGTAGATCACCATGACGAGAACCGCGGCGAGGGCGGCGATCGCGAACGCACCCAGCACCGTTGCACTGCCCTGGTCGTCGGCGACGAGACGGCGGAGGGTTCTCACGGTTCGACGCCGGGAGCGAAGACCACCTCGTCCTCGCCGCGTGGTTCCTTCGCGGCCACCGCCTGTGCCGACAACGTGAGCCCGGGCAGCAGCGGCACCGATGTCCGCACCTGCGCGACGACACGTTCGCCCTGCACCGACACCGACACCACCGCCCGATCCCCCGCCATTCGTCTAGCGACCTCGCGCGCCGAACATCGCCTGCTGCCGTCAACCGCGCCGCCTCCCGCGCAGCATCGGTGCAACGGATCTGGGCCGTCACGCCACCGATGGCACCGACCGCGAGCAACACCGCGACGACGATCGCGGCCACGACATAGGCCGCCTCGACCGTCACCATCCCGTCTTCATCCCGACCCAGCTGCGACAGCCGAAACCGCTACGCGTGCAAACACATCACCCACCGAGGTATTGAGCGCCTTCCCGATGATGCCGGTCAGCGCACTCACGATGTTGTCGCCGGTGATCACCGTGTAAAGGATCGCCCCGAACGCCGCAGCCGCAATAGTCTCTATCGCGTATTCCGCAGTCTCGGTTTACTCCCCTCTAACCGACGATGACCACTCAGGCGCGCCAGCACCTGCAGCGGTCGTGGTCATAACGGGAGTGAGCCGCTATTAACTACCGCAGCATAGCTGCACCTCAACCCGCCGTGAAGGCGGTGAGCGCGAATATCGCGCGCATCGCCCTCATCACGCACGCCAACGGTCAACGACCTGTTCTCTGCGCCACGGACTTTGGTCCGTGGCCTGGGGTGCGGGCCGTCGGCCTGCCGTCGTTCAAACTGCCGCCCGACGACAACCAGCGGCACCCGGGGTTTTCAATCTCGCTAACCGGGGCGACCGCTCCCGTCGTGGGTCTGGCCAGACACTGAGGGGTCAGTACCAGCCTGTTCGCATTCCGCGGATGGGCTACAGGTGCTGCCGAGACGCGGTATCGGGGCATGGTCCGTGGGTTGTTCCGGGATGGGGTAACGACACCGGCACCCCTGGGTGCTCCGCGTGGGGGTTGGTCTTAACCAGAGAACGTTCGTCCGCTGACGTAGATTCGCTTGCACGGCAGTTCGAGGCGATCGTCGGGCCGACAATCGGACTTCCTGCGCAGCGAATTTCTCGTAGGCGATCCAGTCGAGTTGCGGTTACCGTCAGAAGCGTCCACCTTACGGGCGGGTACCTAACAGACCTACTGCGTGGCCATAGGTTCTGCATACTCTGCTTAACCGCAGCGACGAGCCGGCATCCATGCCTCATTAGTCCGCACCGCTGCGACCCCTTCTACGGGGTAGGTGCGACTGAGGTTGTCAAACCGAGAATCGATCCCAGCACGAGATTGATAATTATGCCAACGAGTGACGTAACACCAAATACCCAGACTCTGGCGCGAGAGTAGAAAGAAGAACTGAACATGACAACGCCAGCCAATGTTAGCGTTATCGCGAAGATTATCGCCAGTAAAATCCATTGGGTATTGTCGGCAATCTGCGCGTTAATGACAACAGGTAACACCGTTAATGGAACAGTCGATAGAATAATCGCGGCGTCGCGGTTCTTCGACACCGACTCAATTATTTCTGGAGTTGTCAGCCCCTCGATCTGCAACTCCTTCGCGGTGAGGCCTGCTTTCATCGATCCAGCCTCATTGCCGTCAGGTAGAAACAGCGTGAACTCGGGAAGTTCCTTTTCTTTGAGATTCCTAAGCCGACGGCGCGTAATAAGGTCAGCGATCGTCACCAAGACTGCGGCCACGACCTGTGTCAATGCCGCCAAGTAGAATGGTTCGGCTACCTCCCAGTTAAACCAGCTACTTTGAACCATTCACGCAGCTCACCGTATGCGTCTTAGCGTCCCACTGCCGGGGTACTGCGTGCCCGATTCTGTTCGGATAGTTGATCGTTCGGGCTGAGAGCGCTCTTGCTTCGATCGTGTGATTCGGCTGGGGTGTGTCACATTGAGGCTGTCGGTGTTCGAGACTGTACTCTCTGAATTCAAATGTCCAGAAGGTCTTCCCAGTTCTACGAACAGATAGCGGCGATTCGCGTTCGTCATCCGCATGCCTGGTCTCACGCCCATCGGAGCGCTTGTAAACCAGGGGATCACCCTCACGAGGACTCGTTCGGACAGTAATCTTCCGACTGTATCTCTGAGGGTAGTGCCATACATTGACCGACTGGCTACTTGGTTGCCCAGGAATGAGCGTGTCTGGATCAGACGCTCCATCGGTCGATACAGCAACCTTCGTAATCACGACACCTGGACCACTCACGTGCCCTCCCTAGGCCAACGACTGCGGCAACCGTCTCTGGTTGATTCCGGCGACGATATCACTTGCGTGCTTCTTGATTGCAGGAGTTGCGGTTTGCTCCAGTACGCGAGCAAGAGGGCTGCTGCCACCGACCCGATACACGACCGAGACCTCGCCGTGGCCTGAGTGAACGCGTTCACGCCCAGGGGAATCTGAGCTCATCCACGAAAGAGAGAAATCCTGGTAGTCGACAACAAAGAAGTCGATCCTATCTAGGTTGTCCCGAGCGTACTTAACTACCTCCCGCCCACTGAGCATTAGTGGACTCTGGCCCTCGAGTAGATGGATGGCGCCTGTGATCTCGATGTCGGGATCTTCATCAAGTTCAATGATGAGGTCGAGCGTTGGTGTAATGGATTCAGGAGTGCATGACCACCAAATCGAGTCGAGCGACTCTTCGGTATGCCACTGCAAGTACTCACCGCCGTCGACTTCGATGCTCACGTCGCCCGTCGGGATATGAACGTGCCGGTCTGTACCTTTCATTCCGCCATCTCCAAGGGATATAAACGCGGTTTTACGTCCGGTCTCGAATAAGGTGAACTTACCTTCGGGGAGGTCGAAAATAAACGTCGCAACTTCAGAGAATAGATGTCGCGCGAGCGCGTAATCACCCCAGTCAGTAGGATTATCCTTAGCAATGACGGTGTGAGTGTGCATCTTTCTCGAGCGCAGATTGCGTACTGCCTGTTGCTGATCGCTCTTCGCGCCGATCGTGGATCGCGTGCGGCGTAGTAGGGTGCTACCGCCTTTGCTCTCAACCTTGAATCTCGGCTTTCCAACCAAGCTCGGCCGGTTACGCAGCACCAACGTCATCCGCTGACCGTCCTCTCTGAGACGTGCTCCGTCCCGATACGCATGACAAGGAGCCTGAGCGTAGCAATCAGACGTAACAGGTGTGTGCCCGTTTCGTGACGTCACGATCTAATCCAGAAGCCCATCTGCGGGGCGAAGGGCGGCGGGTAACCATCTGGCGCGAGCATTGCATCTTCACCACCGTGGTCACCCCTCCCTGCCGTGGTGTCCAGTACCAATGTGGGAAGAATGTCACCTGAACTGCACGTTTGTCGACAGACACGCCGGTAGCGTCCGTTTTGTCCGCGCGTGTCGCAAAGAAGCCAACTTCGTGACTCCGTGGACGGGCGCTCTCGACATCAAACTTGAAAACCCGTACACGATGGGCCGGCCGCATTACGGCCCGGTCACGGGGGACGGGTAGGGGGGACTCCCCCTGGGGGTACTCGGCGACCGTCGGCACCAGCGGGGCACGATGAACGTATGTCTCAGTCGCGTTCACAGGAGAATCCAGCCGTAGACCCCCGGTTTCTCGAGCTCGACGATCTAGAAGACCAGCTCCACCAGGCAATAGCCGGCCTAGCTGCGCCCGAGGGTGGGCCGCGGGTCGATACCGGTCGAGTCGAGGACCTCAAGCCCCGGATCAACACGCTGAAAGACGACCTGGTCATCGATCTGGGCGGAGGCGGTGTGCTCGATCTACCTAGTCCTGGACCGGGGACGAACTGAGCAGCCTATAGCTCTGAGAGGATTCCGTCCGTGGTCAGTGATGACAAGATGCGGAGCCAGGCCGAGACGTACCAGTGGGTCGACGGCTTCAAGGGAGGCCCGCTAAGCGGGCCCGGTCGCTGGGTCCGATTTGCTGACGGGACCTTTTTGTACACCGACGACGACAACATCCTCTTCGCGAGGAACGACACGACAACCTCTGGGCTGCTTAGGCTGGTGCTGGCAATCAGCGACATCTACGAAACAGGCGAGACTGCCGCCGCCGGGTTCGACATGCTGAAAGGAAACCAGACGGTCGTCTCTGGGGACTTGTCGGAGATACCGGTCTCACGTTGAGCAGCGCGACGCTCCTGCCGTTCGCCGCAGTACGCAGTTTCTCGCTCCGTATGGAACCGATCGGCCCACCGGAGCGTCTAACGATGCATGCTTGTGGACGTACTGGCCCTCGTAGGGGCTCTCGTTGGATTCGTTTATTTGTTAACTGAGCCCACAGACACGCAGGTGCCGCAACGCACCCGATTGCGACCGTCTAATTCGGCTAAGTAGTCGTGGCCGAACAGTTTTCGGTGTGGTCTGTTGCGCTCGCAGGTCCGGCAGTTCCGACTTCCCTTCTTGATTCTCGTATTCTCTGGAGTGAACTCGTGACGGTAGGGACAGTATTGCGGTGTCGCCTGCTTGGCCTCTACGCACACGAGGCAACGACGCACCGAAGTCGGATTGTCAGCGTCCACGACGTACTCGTGGCCGTGGCGCGGTACGTGCGTGGTGTTCAGCCGGCATAGAACGCAATTGAGCTGACCCTTCGCCGTGTACTCGATAGTCAAGTCGGTGTACTCGTGTCCGTTGATGCAGTGGGTCCGCTCCGGTTTGGACTCGTGGCAGGTAAGGCATCTGCTGCGCTTCTCCGACCCATAATCGGGGTCAAGTACATAAGGGTGGCCGAAGTCCGGAATATGCCTCCGGTCCCACAGGCACTGCTGACAGACACGTTTACCTCTGGAATCGATCCGCTTGTTCTCTGGCGTGTACTCGTGCCCCTGCGGACAGAACTGCGGGGTGGACTCTTCCCGCCGTCGGCATACGAGGCAGCGTCGACGTAGTTCGCTGCGGTTGTCCGGGTCGTTGACGAAATCGTGCCCGTGCGTCGCGATGTGGTAGACGTCGGTGCTGCACTGACGGCACCGACGATGCCCGTCGAGAGAGTAGAGCGTGTTCTCGTCGTCGTAAGGGTGCCCTTTAGGGCAGGCGTCAATGGCGAAGGCCGCGCGCCTGAGGTTCTCGGCAATCGTTACCGCCTCGAGGTGGTTCGGGTTGCAGCACAGAGGGACACCGCACAGGTGGTCGACGGTCAGGTTGTGCGCCGACCCCTCGCCGTTCGCCAACTCGTACGCAAACCGATGAACCTGGATGACGCGACCGCGACGCTTCTGCCCCGGCACCCGGATGTACAAGCGGCCATATCCCATCCCGTTCTTCGAGCCGCTCCACACCTGGCATTCGTCGGTCAATCCATGAAACGTTCTGCCGCGCTCGGAAACTGGTTGCGGAAGCAAGCCGTTCTTGAGCCTCACCTCGGGCAGATCGGTAACTCCACCCATGACGCCGTGTCCATCGAGATAGACAACAGCGATAGCTACACTCGGTGCGACTGCCACCAACTCGCCGCAGCCACAACCACACTTAACCTTGTTCGCGTCTCCGTGAAGCTTCAAGCGTCTGCGATGTGCTCTGCACAGTCCGTGTGAGCTGTAATCACGCTCGCACCCGTCAAGGGTGCACCGGCGGCCAGTAGGGCGAGAAACCTGCTTGGCTGGCTTAGCAGACTCCTCCTCGTGAGGTGGCGGGCTGGCTCCGGGCTCGATATTGAACTTCTTAGCGTTGCAGGCCCAGTGGGCTGCCCGGCAGTTCTGCAGCGTGTGAGGACCACCTTTGGACAGTGGGATCACATGGTCGATAGCCGGCGCCAGCGGTTCGTATGTGCCTCCGAGGATCCGGGTTTTGCGTGAGGATTCAGGGATCAGGACACCACACAGATGACAGACCCACGCGTCCCGCTCGAAAACCTCTCGCGCGAGGACCAGCTCGGTTTCGACTCCCCATTCTTTGGCGCGGTTCACCATGTCGCGAGCCCGCACCAGTTCTCGCCTACGCAGCTTCGTGTGCGTGTCGCAGCGTTTGCGACTCGGTCCACGGCCCGATGGTCTGGGGTCGAACAGTAGATCGCAATCAGCACACTTGACGAGCATGGGGCCTCCTCGTGACATTGGATCACGTTCTACCGACAGCTTTCAGTGCCGGTCGCCTGAGACTCAGGTGGAGAAAAAGCCGAGGGGCCCGACCCGTCAGGATCGAACCCTCGACTACATGCGATCTCATCTCCGTTCGGGTGTTACGGCTGGGCACTGTAAATCGTCCCGGACCCGCCGGCCAACGCCGCTCGGAGTACTCGAGCACCGTTGAGCGGTATCGGTGACCCCGGTCGCTTGGTCGCGCTTGCGAGTGCGGCTCGGATCAAATCCAGTGTCGATTGCGCTGCCTGTTGCTCGGCTTCCTGCTCTACTTCGTGCTGTGCTCGCCGCTCCTGATTCTGGCGATGTGCCTCAAGCGCAACCTCGTACCACTCCTTGTGGTTGTTCGTCCGGGACACCAGGGACTTCTGCGATGTCGCGTTCCTCCAGGCGGCGCGCGACTGCTAGTGCAAACTCGTCATCGATCTCGGCGGGGACGCTGCGGCCTGGTTAATTTGATCTGGTTTTGAGCATCTCAGCGGCGCTGAGCTGCTTACGGATCGTCATGTTTGTCTCCTTGTCGTCGGTTGGGTGTCGTTCTGGGCATCTGGATTCGACTCCCAGCGGTTTCCGCCGTAATGGCCCGCTTCTTCCCCATGTCGGCGCACTTTCGCAACGTGTTGATGCCGAACTCGGAGCACGCCGTACGGCGCCGATCTCGACGAGTCCGCGTGAACCGTCTGCTCGGCGCGCGACACCGAGCACCATCTCTAGCGCCGCGCCCAGCTGACTGTGCAACGCATCCCCTCCCATCCCGCCAAGTGCGACATGGGCTTCTATGCGCGCCGGGACCTCGGAGGTCGAGTTGGCGTGCACAGTCCCAGCACTGCCGTCGTGTCCGGTGAGCAGGTCGATCACCTCGCCGCCTCGTACCTCGCCGACGACGATCCGGTCGGGCCGCATGAGCAGCGCCTGCCGTACCAGCGTGCGCACCGGAACCTCGCCCACGCCTTCGACGTTCGCCGCGCGCGCCACGAGTCGCACCACTTGGGCTGGTGCGGAGCCAGTTCGAGGGCGTCCTCGACACACACGAGCCGCTCACGTGGGTCCATCCCGCCGATCAGCGCGTTCAGCAGAGTCGTCTTCACTGCCGCCCAGCTCGCACGGATCACCCAGGACGTGACCGATCGGGACACCGAGATTGCCGCGCAGATGGCAACACGAACAGGCTCTGCGGTCGCCGGAGTCGTCGGTCCCGACATCCGCAAACGATGGCCAGAACTCCCGATGGAGACTCGACGCGCCGTGCTGGACACGTTGGCAACGGTCACGGTCCTCCCCGGCGCAAAGCGTGGGCGGTACTTCGACCCTGATGCCATCGAGGTGCAGTGGAAGGCCTTGTGAAAGCGGGATTGCAACGCCCCATTGTGTAGGCGACCTACGCCAGCATCCTTTATACCCGTTCTGCAACAACACTTTTCCGTCGACCTCGTCGCCGACGTTACAACCCTACCGGCTGTGTAACGCATTTGGAGGTGTTGCGGTGAACGAGTAACCGGTGATTTCTCGGGGGCGCTGCAAAGGGCGATGAACGCAAATCCTGTGGACACCAGTACCTTTCGCCACCTGAAGGGTCTCTGACCTTGAATGGGTGGCGGTTCCCCTCACACAACCCAACCACCAACCGAGGCTCTGGAAGACACCAAGTCGAGGAGGAGCGAATGCAGGACATTGACCGCCGACCGCGCTGGATGTCCATCCGCCAGTACCGCTTCATAGAAAGCCGTGACCCCGCTACCCTGCGCCGGCTGATCGCGGGCAGCTCAATCCCGCTGATCGAGAGAACCTACAGTCGTCGGTTTCGGTCGCCACGCACGGTGCCAGCGGGCGCACGCGGACAACCAGCAGCGCCAATCACAGCACGCCCGCGAAGCGCGGCAAGCCTGTCGCTCCGATGCAGGTTTGCCCCGCCTGCCAGACCTCAGTCCCGCAGCCGACATCAACCCGAACATGTTGCTGAGCAATGTGAGTGACGTCGGCATCGATGAACTGCGGTTGCGTCGGCGTGCATGCCGCACCGGAGACATCGAAGAGGCTCACCGCTTGCGCCAGGTCGCCGGCCAGATCCGCGACGAGACGCCCGAAGACGCTCCCCGAGACGGGGACGACACGTGTCCCGCATGCCGCTCCGAGCGCGTCTCTGTCGATGAGACGAAGTGTCCCATCTCGGCGGGCGGATGTTGGCCCGCACTCGCCAGGAGGCGCCGAGGGCGCCGTTGACGAGATCCGGGAGCGCAAGAGCGCGAAGGGCCGCGCCGAACTCGACGAGGACAACCGCAAGCGCGCGGTCGCCCGTGAGGGCCTGCGCCAGGTCCACGGCGGGCGGTGGGGCCGGTGACCACAGACGAGTACCTCGCGCTTCAGAGCGAGACGACAGATGCCACCGTCGAGGCCTACACCCGCTTTAAGCGCAACGGCGACGGTGGCGCCCGCGCACTGTTCTGGGAGCTGGCAAACGAGTTCTGGAACCGTAAGGCGCAGTGGGGGCACCATGTCGGACTCGGGTGAGTCGAGCGCCGCCAGCGCTCACCACCAGTCCGCGCGCGTGCCGAGAGACGGCGACGAGCCCGAGATCCGTCATCTCAACGCGGCTGGACTGAGCCAGACGAAGACTGCCCGTGCCCTCGGCTTGGACCGCGCCGAGCTTGGATGCCGCCGCCACAGCTATAAGAGGCTGAACCGGCCAACTACTCGCGGGCGATCCCAGAACTTACTTACCAGATCGAACGAGACTGATCGCGGGGGCGAGATCGCGGGACCCCGGCCTCTCTTCAAGGCACCACATTCCCTGGCGGATCGCACTCGCATCGTCCATGCAGAGTTCCAACCACTCGTCCCAGCCCGCATGCACCTTGGCGATTTCTCTAACCGACTCTTCGCGATTCCCCTGCCGCTGCAGTTCCTTGTAGGGCGCCTGCAGATCTTGCCAGATCGTTTCCATCACATCCGGACACGCCGGATCGCGGAACGAGTTCCAGCAAGCCTTAGCGGGGGCGTAGGCGGCCTCGATCTGCGCCGCGAGCTCATCGTCCGTAGGAGCACGATCCTCTGCATCGTCCGGTCCCCCGCACGCTGCGGCGCCAAGAACTATCGTGACGCAGGCAGCAAAGCGAAGGCTTGCGCGAGTGAACATCGTCAGCAGTAGACAGACGCGTAGGGCCCCTGCGACGCCTCGTGCTCGACCTTAACCCCGTTAACCCACACCTCACACTCGATCCACGTGCTGTTGCTTTTCCCCTCGGACGAAGCACTAATGGCGGCATAGTTCGCCCCGCGAGATGTGTAGGTCCACTTGGCGAACCACCACTTGGGTGTCTCGTGCTTGAACAACTGATCACTCCGGGTCTGATGTACACCACGCCCGTCGTACCAGCTCAAGTAGTCGATGCCCTTCACGTTGGAGCGCAGCACGTAATGCATCTGATCTCCGTTTGCCGCGTAGTCGGCCTGGGCCGCCCCGGCGCCAGCGCTGAGGGCTGCGGCCACAACAGCAGTCGAAGCAACTACTGCTCGGACAATCCTGGTCATGATTTCTCCTCTTTCTTATATGAATTTGCTGGCGCTAAACGAGAACGAGAGTCAGTCGTCCTCGGACCAGTAAAAATTGGGGGCATCCAACTCGTCTTCCAAGACCCAGCTGGTAGATCGACCTTTGCACTGCGCCGCACACCGGTACCGAATTACGGGCGGGCGCCCTACCGGCTGCACAACGGCCTTCTTCTCCACTGGACTCCCACACAAGTGATGCCACGCCATGCGCGAATCGTACTGAGTCGCAGGGGTTTCATTTGATTGGACGACACCCTCTAGTTCCAGGGCGTGCGCCTGGGACGACCAAGCGAAACGCCGGCCGAGGTCACAACGCGGATAGTCGAAGCTAAGGCACGCGGCTTGAGCCTCCGAACGATCGCAGCGGAGTTAACCGAGGCCGGTATTCCCACTGTGCGCGGCGGCACCACTTGGTACGCGTCGACAGTGCGAACCGTGCTCAAGTCCCAGGACGCCGCCGCGATGGCATGACTTGCGCCGCGCTAGCACGCGCTGCAAAGCGTCTGAACCTACGATTGGCGAATGCCTTGGTATCAGACTGCCTCGATCTTCGTCCTCATGGCTGTGGGCTTACTGGGCGCGATACCTACGATCTCCAAGCTCGGCACTGAGCGCCCTTTGCACTACCGAACAAAAGCTCTTGCCGAACTATTGAGTTTGCTTCCTGCAGACACGCCAGGTCGAGAAGTAATCGAGCGGGAAGTAAAACGAAACGTCCGCACGATCTCGGCGAGGATCCAGTTCCCAGCGTTTAAATGGGTGACAGCAAGTGTGCTCGCTCTAGCCACGAGTCTTCCGGTCTCGCTGGCGTGCCTAGCCCTTAGCTACTTTACCGGCATCCTATGGCTTGGCCGAGTCGCCATTGTCACTGCAGCGCTGGGTACAGCGATAATAATTTGTGCCCTACCATTAATGATGTCATCTACCGTGACACGAAGACTTTTCATGCGCGCCGGAAGGCCTCAAGAAATGCGGGCGGTGCCAATCACTGCCCTCTACAAATCGCGATGGCTTGTGTACGGCCAGCTATTGCGGGAGTATCCACAATTTCTATCGAATCTAACACGCTTGAACCTACGCGCTGCAGGAAGAAAAGCAGTTAAACTCAAGTATTCCTCGAGAGACGAGAGTCTCGATGAGGTGTGTGATCGTATTCAGTCTGGAGCACACGCGTATGCCACGGAGCATGGCGTCTCGATAGGCCGCGCGCTAAACGCCGTCGTCTTGAAACTAGTTGAGGCCGAGGCCGGCTAAGAGCTGGTGAATTAGCATCCTACCTGATTCCGTTCTAACTACTCGAGTTGTCCCGGCCGATCTCGTACCGCGCCAAATACGTTCGCGTGGAAGCGTTCTCGGGGGCCTGACTTAGCCGACCGTGCGATACACCAGACTGAGGCCACCCGCTACATCGGGGCGCCAAGGCCAGCCTTCGGATTGACCGAAAGGGCGGAATACTGGCGACTAGTCATCCACAATATGCAACGTTTGCTTCAGCCCGTGGCCCCACTTGTAGTCGCCAGTTTCCCGATGCAGTCGACCAATGACAACCCCAGGATGGATACCTAGTTGTCGCGCATACCGTTCGACCGCAGCGAGGTTCTTCCCGCGCGGGCGGTGTTCCCAGTCGGCCGGTGGAATCAGGAGATCCCGAGCGAAACGATCCGCCTCATCCTCTCGGGCGTTGACAGTTCCCGGCGACGCACCGCTCTCGATGAAGGTCTCGTTCTGCGGATGCAGCAAGACGTGGCCGAGCTCATGAAAGTACGTAAACCACAAAGCATCGTTCTTCTTACCTCGGTCGGTGAGTTGAACGACTGGCCTCTTCTGAACCCAGTGCGTGACTCCCGAACAGCGAGTGCCCATTGGACCTGCATCCAAGACCACAACAACACCAGCTTTCGCCGGAAGCTCGACCATCTCGCGCGAAAACACGTCGACGCTCTTGACCGTAAGGGCTCGAAGTTCGGGCAGCATCGCGCGAAGCGCATCAGGATCGTACTTCGGAAGATTGCGCGACTTCGCTTCATGACATCCAGCCTGGATCCAGGTTGCGACGGAGAAGGAGTCGACCTCGTACGCGGCCGATTGCCTGAACGACGCAAGGACCCGCTGAGGCTGGGCGAGTAGGGTATCGATGTCGCTGACGCCAAAGAACGAAAGCACTTGTCGGCCGACTCCACCACGGTCATCCCAGTCCGCAGTAACCGCCCCGATGCGTCGTAGGTAGTCGAGTGGGAACTTCCCGATGTCGCCGAACCGTGCACCGATCGCTTCGTCGCGTTGGAGTCTCGCGACATCCGCCCGATACTGACTCTCGTAGTTCATCCAGATACGAGCGGGAACGCGTGTCACGATTTCCAAGCTTTCGGCGACGTCAAACGAGAGCGTCGCCTTACCGTGAATCAACTCGCTGATGTGCTTGCGTGAAACCCCTGCTCGCCGTGCAAGCTCGGCGGGCCTCATCTCGTTCTCTTCCAGCCACTCAGCAATGAACTCCCCGGTTGGAACCGCGTAGTTCGTCGCCATTGGCTATCTCCTCTTCTCGTAGTGTTCGCTCACCTCGACGACTGTCACCACCGTTGCGTCACGAGGAGGATTCTCCTCGCCGTTATTCGGCTCGATGATCAGCCGCAGTCCGTCTTTGATCGTGCCCGCCGCTTGCCCTGCACGATCGCCGGTGAGCCAGTGCCACTTACCTGGCGCCGGCGGAAACACGTCCCCCAGCGTGTCCGCAGATTCCAACTGCTTGATGCGCTTCGCTAATCCTTTGGCTTGCTGATCCCCAAGATCGCGACGAGCAAGCTTCATATCCGATGCAAGTTTCCTGTCCTTGCCACTACCGTATCGCACTATCATCGGCGCCTGTTACCCATCCGGTAACACTTACGTCCCGATCCCATGCGCAGCAGTACCTCCAAAGCGGTAAACGGCTCGGTGCTTTCTTCATCGGACCCTGAACCCCGCTGACCACCGCAAAGAGACCGAAACTTCGCGAACAGTTACGGTTTCACCTACGATCGGACCTGTCCTGCCAGAGACAAACCAATAGCACGCGCATAGGCCTTGCTGGGTCCAGAGTGTGTGCTGTTACACCGGACCGGGCCCCATGTGGGCCCGGTCCGTTCAGTCTAGGGGAGCCTCTGGACACCTCAGTGCATCCGCGACAAGTCTTAGGAAGATTGCAGATCAGACGCGGAAGACCTGTGGATCGATCCGTGGAGCAAACGCTTCAGCGCCATCCCCAAGTGGTTTACGGGCGCTGTTCACCACCCCTCGCAGCGTTCAGTTGCGCCTCGATCACGGATACGAGGCCAAGGGCCTGCCGCTCGGTCAACTCATGGAAACCTTCACCTCCCCCACGCACTGCCCCCTTCGGCGTCGCAAGGATCACTCTGGGCCCCTCTTCGGCGACGTAGTGACCGGCGAGCAACGCCATACCGCCCGACACAGGCACCGCGACGTGATCGGCCTGCCCGAGCACCGGACACACTGGATCACCATAGTCATCCCGCCAATGGTCATGAAACTCGTACCCGCACAAACATTCTCGTGCAGCGGGGCACAGCCATCCTGTGTTCGTGGTGTGCTCGTGATCAGGGCGTCCACAGGGGCAAGCGAACTCGTCTCGCATGAGCGTTTCTCCTCTCGGTCGATGTGTTGTGATTCATATGTCGTCTTCCCGGAACCCGTGCCGCCGATCACCAGAAAGGAGAAGCGGTGTCGGAGGATGTCACCGATGGTCCCGACCACCTCGGCGGGGATGGCACCGCCGGCGATCAGGCTCGGCAGGTCCTTCGACGCCGAACGCAGCACCCGCAACGAGATACAGGTGCCGTCTGCGGCGAGTGGCGGGATGATCGCGTGGAGTCGCACCGTGTACCCGCGCCGGCCGACGTCGGACAGCTGACCGTCGACCCACGGTTGCGCGTCGTCGAGACGGCGCCCGGCGCTCAGCGCGAGGCGTCCCGCCAGCCGCCGGACCGATGCCTCGTCGGGAAAGCGGATCGTCGTCGGCTCGAGTCCGTGTCCGCGGTCCACCCACACGTCATCGGGGCCGGCGACGAGGATGTCGGCGATGTCGGGCTCGGCGAGTAGCGCCTCCAGCTTCCCGGCGCCGGTGAGCTCGGTTTGGAGGAATCGGAGTGCCGCAAGGAGATCGGTGTCGCCCAGGACACCGCCGGCCTCGGCGCGAATCGCTTCGGCGATTACCGCCGGGCTCGGCTCCGCGGCATCTGCGGCCAGGCGGGAACGGACGCGTTCGAGCAGCTCGTCGTCGGTTCGACCGGGCGTCACGCCGCCCTCCCCTGCCCGACCACCCTCGAGTGCACCGCTCGAGCCGCGCGTCCGAGTGGACTGCGGGGTCGGACACGGAGCGGTCCGCCTTCCAGCCGGACCGGAAGGCGGGGGTCAGGTCGGTATGCGGCGATCAGGGGGACCCCGATCGCGTCGGCGACCTGGGCGGGTCGCAGACCACCTGGTGACGGACCCCGGACCACGAGTTCGACGGAGACCTCGTCACCGATGAGCCGGCCGACGACTCGGCGCGCCGCAGCGCAGCCACCGACCGAGGGAGCCGAGACCAGCACGACGAGATCCGCCGACGCGATCGCCGTGCGGACGACCTGGGTGTCGGCGCGCGGGAGATCGACCACCACGAGATCTCCGTGCGTCCGACCCGCGTCGATGACCGCGGCGACCGCGTCCGCACCCGGGCCCCGCGCCGGGAGGCGTTCCGAGGTCAGCACCGCGAGACCGCCCTCCGCACGGGGCAGCGCGTGGTGCAGCGCCGTGCCGCCGACGACTCCACCGTCCAGGGACAGGTCCTGCCATCGCAATCCCGGGCGTTGCTCGATCCCGAGCAGGAGGTCGGCACCGGGCGCGACGTCGTCGAGATCGAGGAGCAGGGTGGCCGAGCCGTTCCCGACGCTGGTGAGAGCCACCGCAGCGGCCAGCGTCGATGCGCCGACTCCGCCGTGTGCGCCGATGACCGCGAGGACACCCGCAGGCCGGCGCCGCGGTACGCGGACCTCGGTCAGCGTACGGACCAGGCGCTTCTCATCTGACGGCAACACGGCCGCGTCGGTGGCCCCCAGATCCATCGCCATCCGCCAGGTGTCGGTGTGCGGCTCCTCCGCACTGACGAGGATCAGACCCTCGCGACGCGGCGGATGTATCAGCGAGAGAACGGCGATCGCCGCCGGATCGGCCACCACGGCGCGGGTGGTCAGCCATTCGCGGCGGCAGTCGTCGGGTCGGCCTGCGACCGTTCGATAACCGGCAGCAGCGGCGCAACGGGCGACGTCGTCGTACAGCTCCGGGTCGACGAGAACGAGCAGATCATCGGGCATGGAGTCGATGATGAGGTGGAGAAAGACCCGCACGAGGCCGGCAGCCGACTCTGTGGAGATCCTCGGGGGGCTGTGGAAGGAATCCACAAGACGACGACAGCGCAGACTACAACTGACTGTGGTGAGGGGAATCCTGGAACGAAACGACCCTTAGATAGAAGACAACCCCGGCCAGGGGGGGAGGAGGCCGGGGTTGTCGCGTTTCAGCCCCGGGGGGTCGGGCTGAAAGGCGCCGGTATCAGAACCGGGTACCGACGACTATACACACGGCCCCGGATTCTTTGCAAGTACAACAATCGTTTTTCGCAAATGTCCGTTCTGATCTCAGGATAGCCCCGGAGCCCGATAGGCAACATCCCAGCAGGCGCATTTCCGCAAGGAAAATTGCGGTTGGTAAATCTCGGACATAAGGGTTCGCCGCCTCGGGCCTACGGACGGCGCCAGGGGCAGATCGTCATGACGAACCCAGGACTCGACAGGATGCCGGAACCCGCCTCGCGACACGCAGGCCGCAGTGCATCGACAGCTTCCCGACACCCTCCAGATCCGCGGATACTTTGTCCCGCAGCACTTCCCGTCGATTCGGGGAAGTCGTTCGACATTTGGACCCGAATCACTTGATGTGACCGCGATCACGGTGTACAACAGTGGTACGGAAGTTCGGAGGGCCAAGCCCGATCCGGAAGAGAAGGACCGAGCCCCCACTCCAACACTTCCCAGCACGGGCGGCAAGCACCCACGCGGAGCACGCCGCATAGAGGCAAAAGCGTTGTGCGCCTGCGAAATCGCGGCCAGGAGAAACGACCGACACACTGATGCGCCAAAGCCTTCCCCCGCACGGTAGATAGCCCGGGGAGAATGGCCCTCCAATGGCAGCACGTGGACGGTACGGGCGACCTGACTCGCGTTCAATCGCCGAGGCGGTGACCACAGCCCACCAAGCACGCTTGGTAACTTGAGTCCGTGCTACGCGGGCGGCAACCTCGTCGGTAACGACAGGGAGGCCGCCCGCAGTGTTGTCCGGGGCCGGTTCCAGCTACCCGGCACGCGCCGCATCGGCGATCGATTTGGCCTCCGCCGCACCGGCTTCGAGAGCCTCGCAACAGAACACGAGCCAGTCCCGCAGCCCGTCCGGACTCCCCGAGGAGAAGGCCGCGGACAGCGACCGATACTCCGCCGCGCGCTTGAACCAGGTGACCTCCGGGACCCCGAGACAATGCGGGTCGAGTCCCGTCGCCGCACCCACGAGCCTGGACGCGGCACGCGCGACCACCCCGTTCGCCGAGGGGAACGGCTGGAGCCCGAGGAGCTCGCCGTGTACCACCGCGGCGAGCACCGGCGCCGGCACCGACGTTGCACCGGTTATCAACTGCCCCAACAGATCGAGACGATTTGCCACATCCGTCTCAGGCCGCGGCCGGCCGAGCTCGTCGGGATCCTCCACCAGGTCGGCGGCGGCGAGCGTGTGCAGCCGAGCGAGAGCCTGGGCAGGAGCGCGTCGGATCACGCCGGTGAGGGTCTCGAGCGATTCACCGTCGAGAGCCTGCGACACGCGCATCGCCCCCGCGAGGATCGGATCGTCGAAGTCCCCGTCACGGCGGAGCTCCACACTGCCGCCGTCGATCGCGGCCGACGACCTGCCCGCCCGCCACGAGGCCTCGGTGGCTGTCTTGTCCCATCCGCGCAGGTTGGCGGGGTGCCGGTGCACCGCGGACAGCGCGTCACGCGCCCGGTCGGCGGCGTCGGCCACGCCGGGGAGGTCCAACAGAGGAGCCAAAGGATCGTTGGTCACGCCCTGACGATAGTGGCGCGAACTCGTCGCGTGCGTTCCCGACCCCGGTCCGAGCATCTCCACGTCCACCGCTCCCGAACCCGGACATCGCTGTGGCCCACCCGGTCGACAATCGAATCATCCCCTAACCGACCATGACATCACTTATTGTTAGCGACGGTTTCGAATATGTTCTTTCATCCATTCTTTTCGGTCGCCCGAACAGGGCGTCGGCCATGCGTGGAGAATGGACGCCGACCGCTTGTCGCGACAGAGCCACCGCTCGTCGCGTATCGATCACGCTCATCGGAGCACCGGTACCCCGTTGCAACGTGGCGTGACTACGCTCACACCAGCGATCCGTCATCCGATCGGGTCACCTTTACTGTGGGTTGACCCGCCGTCGAGAAGCGAAAGGCTCATTTCACTGATGTCCTCCACCACCGTCCAGGCGTTCCCGCCATCCGAAGAGTTCGCCGCGCAGGCCAACGCCAACGCCGAGATCTACGACCGTGCAGACGCCGACCGACTCGAGTTCTGGGCGGAGCAGGCGCGTCGACTCGATTGGGCCACCGATTTCACCGACACCCTCGACTGGTCGAACGCACCGTTCGCCAAGTGGTTCGTCGGCGGCAAGCTCAATGTCTCCGTCAACTGCGTGGACCGGCACGTCGCCGCGGGCAAGGGCGACCGCGTCGCCATTCACTGGGTCGGCGAACCCGGCGACACCCGCGACCTCACCTACAGCCAGCTGCTCGCCGAGGTCAGCAAGGCGGCCAACTACTTCACCTCCATCGGCCTGCAGGCCGGTGACCGCGTCGCCATCTACATGCCGATGGTCCCCGAGGCCCTGATCTCGATGCTCGCCTGCGCGCGTCTCGGCCTCACCCACTCCGTCGTGTTCGCCGGCTTCTCGTCGGGCGCCCTGCGTTCCCGTGTCGACGACGCCGAGGCCAAGCTCGTCATCACCACCGACGGCCAGTACCGCCGCGGCGAGCCCGCTCCCCTCAAGACCAACGTCGATGAAGCTCTGGGCACCGGCGACGACGCCGCGAAGTCGGTCGAGAAGGTCCTCGTCGTGCGTCGCACCAACCACGACCCCGGACTGAACTGGGTCGAGGGACGCGACGTCTGGTGGGAGGACACCGTCGAGCAGCAGTCCGACGTCCACGAGCCGGAGGCCTTCGACTCCGAGCACCCGCTGTTCCTGCTCTACACCTCGGGCACCACCGGCAAGCCCAAGGGCATCGTCCACTCCTCCGGCGGCTACCTCACGCAGGTCAGCTACACCTTCCACTACGTCTTCGACCACAAGGAAGGCCGCGACGTCTTCTGGTGCGGCGCCGACATCGGCTGGGTGACCGGCCACTCGTACCTCGTCTACGGTCCGCTCTCCAACGGCGCTACCGAGGTGGTCTACGAGGGCACCCCGAACTCGCCCAACGAACACCGCCACTTCGAGATCATCGAGAAGTACGGCGTCACCATCTACTACATCGCCCCGACGCTGATCCGCACGTTCATGAAGTGGGGTCAGCAGATCCCCGAGGCCCACGACCTGTCGTCGGTCCGCCTGCTCGGTAGTGTCGGCGAGCCGATCAACCCCGAGGCGTGGAAGTGGTTCCGCGACGTCATCGGCGGCGGCAAGGCCCCGATCGTCGACACCTGGTGGCAGACCGAGACCGGCGCCATCATGATCTCGCCGCTCCCCGGCGTGACTGCGACCAAGCCGGGCTCGGCGATGAAGCCGCTGCCCGGCATCAGCGCGAACATCGTCGACGACCAGGGCAACCCGGTCGGTGCCGGAGAACAGGGCTACCTCGTCCTCGATCAGCCGTGGCCGGCGATGCTGCGCGGCATCTGGGGCGACGAGGAGCGCTTCCGCGACACCTATTGGTCGCGGTTCGCCGAGCAGGGCTGGTACTTCGCCGGTGACGGCGCCCGCTACGACGAGGACCACGCCCTCTGGGTCCTCGGCCGCGTCGACGACGTGATGAACGTGTCCGGCCACCGCATCTCCACCGCCGAGGTCGAGTCGGCTCTCGTCGGACACTCCGGCGTGGCCGAGGCCGCGGTCATCGGCGCCGCCGACGAGACCACCGGCCAGGGCATCGTCGCCTTCGTCATCCTGCGTGAGGGTGTCGAGAACACCGGCGACGAGCTGATCGCCGAACTGCGCCAGCAGGTGTCGGTGGAGATCTCCCCGATCGCCAAGCCGCGCGAGATCAACGTCGTGCCGGAGCTGCCCAAGACGCGTTCGGGCAAGATCATGCGCCGCCTGCTCAAGGACGTGGCCGAAGGCCGCGAACTCGGCGACACCTCGACCCTCGTCGACCCGTCGGTCTTCGAGGCGATCCGCTCGAAGAAGGCCTGACCCGCACTCCTCAGGGAGCAAGCAGATGCGCCGCCGGTGAGGACTTCACCGGTGGCGCATCCGCCTTTCGGCGGACTTTCACCGGCATATCGCCGGGTGGGCCGCCACCTCGTCAGCCCACGCATGGCAACATATGGCCATCAGCCGAACAACGGAGGATTCTGTGAGCCCCAACGAGCACGGCCTGCCCGAAGCGGGCCGGGACTCCGTCCCGTCGATCCCTCTTTCCGACGCGAACGCCGGTCCGAACGGTGAACCGAGCATCGGGAGCCTGGTCAAGGACGCCACCGCGAGCGTCTCGACCCTGTTCCGGTCCGAGGTCGCCCTCGCCAAGGCCGAGCTCGTCGGTGAGGCCAAGAAGGCAGGCGCGGGTACGGGTCTGCTGATCGTCGCCGGCGTGATGGCGCTGTACTCCAGCTTCTTCTTCTTTTTCTTCCTGGCCGAGCTGCTCGACGAGTTCGTGTGGCGCTGGCTGGCGTTCCTGATCGTCTTCCTGATCCTGGTCGTGGTCACCGTCATCGCGGCGTTCGTCGGCTACATCTTCTTCAAGAAGGTCCGAGGACCGAAGAAGACGATGGAGTCGGTCAACGAGTTGTCGACCGTGCTGCCCAACCGCGGCCCCGGCCATCCGCAGGTCCCGGCGCACCCGAGGATTCCTCCCGCCCGCGAGGGATAAGTCGTGAGCGAGGCACCTGACCCGTCGAGCGTTCGTCTTCCCGGCGACTGGGAGCACCTCGACGTCCGCGCCAACGGTGTCCGGTTCCACGCGGTCGAACCGGCGGGGGTTCCCGCCGGCGACCGGCCCCTCGTACTGCTGCTCCACGGTTTCGGCGAATTCTGGTGGAGTTGGCGTCACCAGCTGACAGCTCTCACCGAGGCCGGTTTCCGTGCCGTGGCGGTCGACCTCCGCGGTTACGGCGACACCGACAAACCACCGCGCGGCTACGACGGTTGGACCCTGGCCGGTGACACCAACGGTCTCATCCGCGCCCTCGGACACACCAGCGCCACGCTCATCGGCCACTCCGACGGCGGCCTGGTGTGCTGGGCGACCGCGACCCTGCATCCCCGCGTCGTCGACCGCATCGTCGTCGTCGCGTCTCCGCATCCACGGGCACTGCGACGACGCGCGCTACGTGACCGCGGTCAGCGGGCGCAGTTCCTCGACCTCTTCCTGCGCAATCAGATCCCGCGCGTCGGCGAACGGCAGATCACCCGCGACGACGCGGCGTTCATCGCCGACTACTTCGCGCAGCGATCGTCGTCGTCCTGGCGCTCGAAACCCGACTACGCACAGACCGTCGAACTGAACCGGTCGGCGATGCTGATCCCCTATGTGGCTCACTGCAGCCTGGAGTACCGGCGCTGGGCGTTCCGCTCCCAGTTCCGGCCCGACGGGGTGCGTTTCATGGAGCTGATGGACCAGCGGCTACATCTGCCGGTCCTCGCCCTCCGTGGCCGCGACGACCCGTACATCCTCAGCGACGCCATGGCCGACGGCCACCGGTGGGCGGCGCACCAGACCTACCGGCAGATCGAGGGCAGCGGGCACTTCGTGCATCAGGAGCAACCCGCCGCGGTGACCGAGGCGATCCTCGAGTTCCTCCGGACCGAACCGGAGGCGACCAACGACGTCGCCGCCAAGAAGGCGCGCCGGATCAGGCCAGCACGCACCTCTTGGTACTCACCCGCTCGCTTCGCCGCTCGGATTCGTCGAAGTCGGCGCGCACCTGACGGGCGGTGAGCACGAAGCCGGTCTCGTCGGCCGCGTTCTCCGCCGCACCGAACACGACGCCGAGCACCTCGCCGTCCGAGTTCAGCAGCGGCCCACCGGAATTGCCCTGCCGGATCGATCCGCGCACGGCATACACCTCGCGCGTCACCTGTCCGGTCCGATAGATGTCGTCGCCGGTGTGCATGAACGTCGACCGGACACGCAGCGGACTGACGTAGAACGGTCCGGCCTCGGGGAACCCGAGCGCGATGGCGTCGTCGCCGGTCGATGCCGGCCGCGAGGCGAACTTCAGCGCGGGCGCGCGGAGACCGGGGACGTCGAGGACTGCGATGTCGGTGTCGCTGTCGAAGAGGACGACCTTGGCGGGCAGCCGCGCCCCGGTGGAGGTCTCGACCTCGAGCCGCTCGGTGCCGGCCACGACGTGGGCGTTGGTCATCACGCGCTCGGGCGAGACGACGAAGCCGCTGCCCTCGAGGGCCTGGCGGCAACTGGGAGCGACACCCTCGATCTTGACGACGCTCGGACGCGCCTGTCGGACCACAGGTAGGTCGGTCAGTGCCGGATCAGGTGCATCCACATTGGTCGACGGCGTGCTCTGGAACGGGAACTTCGGCAGACCCGAACTGTCGAGCAGCGCCTTGAAGTCACCGGGCAGGTCGTTGACCCACTGCGGCGACAGCACCTCGACGCCGGCCAGGACCTTGGAGTCGCGAACAGCGCCGGCGATGGCCGGGTCGGCGGACCCGCGCAACGGGATCGCCAACAGTCCCGCGGCCAGCAGCACGGCGACGACCTGCAGGATCGAACCCACGCCGCTGTCGACGGCCCGCAGTCCCGGCGACCGGATACCGCCACGCGCGGCCCGGCCCAGCACCATGCCGGCCACCTCACCGATGACCACCAGCACGACGAGGACGGCGATCCCGACGAGCACGCGGACCTGCAGGTCGTCGAAACGCTCGATCAGATGCGGCGCCAGGAGCAGTCCCGCGACCGCACCGAGTGCGACGCCGATGAAGGCGAGTGCCGAGGCGACCGCACCGGACCGGTAACCGCTGATCGCGGCGAGGAGTGCGATGCCGATGACGATGACGTCGACCCACGTGGAACCGGTCATCAGCTCGCACCGGGTCCGGCGTCGGGGTCGGTCGTGCCGCGCGGATGGACCGCACTGAATCCCGACTCCTGGCGACTGCCTGCGAGCTCGATCATCTCGTCCAACGGCCGGACATCGTTCTTGTCCCACGGTCGGTCCCAGCCCGACGCGTCGCTGATGGCGGCGATGAGTCCGCCGGTGAAACCCCAGACCAGTAGGCCGTCGACGAAGAAGGCCGGTCCCTGATAGAGCCGTCCACCCATGACCGATCGGCGCACCTGGAAGCGGTTCTCGGGAGCGAGGAGTTCACGGAGGTTGATGCGGTCGACTCGGGCGGTCTCACCCGGGTCGACGACACGCACCTCGCTCGGCTCGCGCCAGTAGCCGATCACCGGCACGACGTCGAAACCCGACGGCGGAACCGGGAAGGTCGGCAGGTTGGCCACGATGTGTACGCCCGACGCGTCCAGACCGGTCTCCTCACGCGCCTCGCGCAGCGCGGTGCCGACCGGGAAGTCGTCGCCCGGGTCGGCCGCACCTCCCGGAAAGGCGACCTGCCCGCTGTGCTGACGCAGGGTCGACGCACGTTCGGTCAGGAGCACCTCGGCGTCGGCGGGCACACCGCCGGGATGATCGTCGGCGGCCTCCCAGGAACCGGAGAACAGCACCAGGACCGCGGCCGCACGGCGGTCGCGACGGAACATCTGGGCCCACCGGGTCCGGTCCCCGCCTCGATTGTTGACGCTCTCGGAGACAGCATCGACATCGCCGGTCAGGGCGTGCAACCACGGCGGGATCTCGTCAGGGTGCACGAGCGGGCCCACGTGCGGGTTACTGCGCGGGTCGTCGCTCATACGGTCACGCCCAGGTATTCCTCGACCGCATCGGCGATCTCCTGCGGACTGTCGAACACGCCGGGGTAGACCTTGGCGATCGTGCCGTCGGGACGCAGGAAGACGGTCGACGGGAAGACCCGCGGTGCGGTGATGGCGGCGGCCACTCGGCCGTCGGGATCGAGCACGGACGGCAAACGAACTCCGATCTCGGTGAGCAGGGTCAGCGGGAAGAACGGGTTGGTCCCGCCCTCCTTGGCGTGGAGTGCCAGCACCGTGACCCGGTCGCCGGCTCGGGCCGCGAACTCCTCGAAGTACGGCAGCTCGGTCTTGCAGGGACCGCACCACTGCGCCCAGACGTTGACGACGAGCGGCCTCCCGGCGGTGGCGGCGCCGAGGTCGTATGGCGCGCCGGTCCCCAGACATGGTTCGACGATGCCGGCCAGCACCGAGTCCGGGTTCTCCGGCAGGCCCGTCACCGGGCAGTCGGCGAGCTTCGCGTCAGCGCGTGCCTGTGCCACGCGGGCCTCGTCGACCGGCGCGTCGAAGGGACGCGCGCCGCTGGCCGACGGTGGCGCACCGGTGGTCGGCGACGGGGCGTCGCCGCGCGGCCAGATCGCGACGATGAGCGCGATCATCACGATGACGAAGACAAGGGTCCAGCGCGCGGCGGCCGGGAAACGGGAGGTCGGCGGCACGGAGGGTGCGGGGGAATCGGCGGGTTGCGGGGTCGCCGGTTCGGTGGCGTTGTCGTTCACGGGGCGGCGAGTCCGGCCAGTCGGAGCAGGTGCTCGGTCTCGGGGCCCTTGACCAGTGCGGCGGCCTCGGCCTTGTCCATCGGACCCGTGCCCACCGACGGGCAGTCCTTGGCAAGGATGCAGACCCCGCACGCCGGCTTGCGGGCGTGGCACACCCGCCGGCCGTGGAAGATCACGCGGTGGCTCAGGTCGGTCCACTCCTTGCGTTCGATCAGCTCGCCGACGGCGTGCTCGACCTTCACCGGGTCTTCTTCGTCGGTCCACTGCCAGCGTCGGACGAGGCGGCCGAAGTGGGTGTCGACGGTGATCCCGGGGACCCCGAACGCGTTGCCGAGGACGACGTTGGCCGTCTTGCGACCGAAACCGGGCAGCGACACCAGGTCCTTCAACGTGTTCGGGACCTCCCCGTCGTACCGCTCGAGGAGGGCCTGGCCGAGGCCGATGATCGAGTTCGCCTTGTTCCGGTAGAAGCCGGTGGAGCGGATCATCTCCTCGAGTTCGGTGCGGTCGGCCTCGGCGTAGTCGCGGGCGGTGCGGTACTTCGCGAAGAGCGCCGGGGTGGTCTGGTTGACCCGCACGTCGGTGCACTGAGCTGACAGGATGGTGGCGACCGACAGCTCGAGCGGGTTGGTGAAGTCGAGTTCGCAATAGACGTGCGGGAACGCGATCTTGAGGGTGCGGTTCATCCGGCGCGCGCGTCGGACCAGCCCGAGGTGGGTCTCCTGCTTGCGAGCCGGGGCCTCACCCACGGACGCAGCCTTACGTGCGCTCACGTGATTCAGGTTAGCGATGCCCTGCACGAACTCCGCTCACCACGGCTGTGGGTGGCCGTGCCGAACCGGCCTGTCGACCCCATCTCCCCAGCTCACAGCCTTCTTTCCCGCTTCGGTGTGAGCTACCCGGCTCGACGGGCCGAAATGAGGGCCGCAACCTACGGTCAGGTAACAAGTCAGTGACGTCGCCTTGTCCGATGAGGATTCTGCGGGGTCTTTTGTGTTTACTTGTCCCCATGCATGGTCTCGCAGCACTGCTGTTCCCGGCTGTACTCATGCTCTTCGCCATGGGCATGGACAAGTTGCAGGCCCGGGTCGACCGCGTGTCCGTCTCCAACGACGAGGTCGACGAATTCATCGACCGCACGGGGTCCCAGAACGCCGGCAAGCCGCCGCGCGATTCCGCGCCCGCCGAACTGCACGAGTTGCGGTTCCATCGCTTCGATCACGAATCGGCGACCGCCGATCACGCCGCCTCGCCGCAGCGGGCCAGCTGATCCGCGAGCAGCTCGCACACGCCGTCCCGACGCCTCTTTCTCGGTGTCGCCAGCCTGCCGGCGGTCGATGATCGACGAATCGCCGCATCTTGTCCGTCGGACACACCCGCAATGCGGCGTCAGTGACCCATTCAACACATATGCTGGTTCGCGGGGTAGCGTATCCAAGGGCGCGATCTCACACGTGGCTGTAGCAAAGATTTCGAGAAAGGTTCCCTAGGTGGAAGAAGTACTGGCGCGGGCAGGCATATTTCAAGGCGTCGAGCCTTCTGCCGTCGCGGCGCTGACCAAGCAGCTTCAGCCCGTTGACTTCCCTCGTGGACACGTGATCTTCCATGAAGGCGAGCCCGGTGACCGGCTCTACATCATCATGTCCGGCAAGGTGAAGGTCGGCCGACGCTCCCCGGACGGCCGCGAGAACCTGCTGACGATCATGGGACCGTCGGACATGTTCGGCGAGCTCTCCATCTTCGACCCGGGCCCCCGCACCTCGTCGGCGACGACGGTGACCGAGGTCCGCGCGGTGTCGATGGACCGCGACGCCCTGCGCGCCTGGATCAAGGACCGTCCCGAGATCGCCGAGCAGCTGCTCCGCGTGCTCGCACGTCGTCTGCGCCGCACCAACAACAACCTCGCCGACCTGATCTTCACCGACGTGCCCGGTCGCGTCGCGAAGCAGCTCCTGCAGCTCGCTCAGCGTTTCGGCACCCAGGAGGGCGGCGCCCTGCGCGTCACCCATGACCTGACCCAGGAAGAGATCGCCCAGCTGGTCGGCGCCTCGCGTGAGACCGTGAACAAGGCACTCGCCGACTTCGCCCAGCGCGGCTGGCTCCGTCTCGAAGGCAAGAGCGTCCTGATCGCCGACTCGGAGCGTCTGGCGCGTCGCGCACGCTGATTCGAACAACCACAGAGCCGCTCGTTCCTCCGGGAACGAGCGGCTCTTGGTTTTGTCCTTCGCTCCCTGAGGTGCGAGCGGACCGGGTCTGCCCCTCGCTCCCTGAGGTGCGAGCGGACCGGGTCTGCCCCTCGCTCCCTGAGGTGCGAGCGGACCGGGTCTGCCCCTCGCTCCCTGAGGTGCGAGCGAAGCGAGCCTCGAAGGGTCAGGCCTCGCGCAGATACTCCAGCTGCGCCTTCACCGACATCCGCGCGGCCGGCCACAACTTCTTGTCGACGTCGGAGTAGACCCGGCGCACGACCTTCATCGGCTTGGCCTCGTGCGGAGACACGCCCATGTCGTCGAGGGCGGCCACGATCTGGTCGATCCGCTCCTCGCGGTGGGCTTTGTAGAACCGGGCGACCGGGACGAGGTCGGGGTGATCGGGGCCGTGCGCGGGAAGCAGTGCGGCACCCTCGCCCTCGACGATCAGCCGGTTGAGGGAGTTCAGGTAGTCACGCAACCCGCCGTCGCTGGGGTCCAGTACGGTCGTGCCACTTCCCAAGATCGTGTCCCCGGTCAGTACCGCGCGCTGATCCTCGTGCTCGACGAGAAAGCTCACCGAGTCCCCGGTGTGTCCGGGCGTGTGCAGCACCGTGATCCGCAGTCCCGCGACCTCGATGACCTCGCGGTCGCGCAGCGGTTCCGCATTCCGACAGAACTCGCCGAGACGTGCGCGCACGGGCGCGCCGGTGCGCTTGTGGAGGCGCTTGACCCCACCGGTGTGGTCGAAATGCCGGTGGGTGATGAGGGTCAGTGCGACCCCGGGGAGTTCGGCGAGGCGTCGTGCGTGGTGCTTGTACTTCGGCGGACCGGGATCGACGACGACGCACTCGTCACTACCCGGCGCACGCAACACATAGGTGTTGGTGCCGTCGAGTTCCATCATCCCGGAGTTGTCGCACAACAGGACCGAGGCGAAGGGCGTGACCTCCCGCAGCACCCCGTAGGCGGGGTGCGCGGGAACGGCATCGGAGGCGCTCATGACCCCGAGCCTATCCATTGACGGCGATCCGGGTCACACTGCGCTGCGTATCCGATCGCGCCGAGTCGATCCGCGGTCAGCTCTTGCTGCGGCCCATGCCCTCGAAGGGGTTCCACGACCGGTTGTCGTTCCGGACGTGCAGGTACCACGCGTAGTTCGCGGTGGTCGCGTACAGCGCACCGACACCACACGCGATGGCCAGGTCGAAGCTGCTCGGGACGTTCAGGGTCAACAGCACGAAGTTGAGCACCAGTGTCAGCGCGAACAGCGTCAGACCCTTGCGCCACATGCCCTTGACGGCGAAGTAGATGGGCCCGAAGAAGAACGCTAGCGGGTTGAACGTGAGCCGTGCGCGCTGCCCGAAGGACAACTGCCTCATCGCCTCCCGGGCGGGCGGGTCGGCGGGCGGTCCGTAGGCGTCGAAGAAGGCGAATCGGCTGTGCCAGCTCGGCGGTACGGCCTGATCGCGGATGGGCTGTCCGGAGAAGGTCATCGGTATCTGTTCCTGTTCCTCGGCCCCCGACCGGGGTCCCTGTCACGTATCACTCGTCGGCCGCCTCGTTCACGCCGCGGCACCGCCTGCGGTCGAACTCTAGGCCATCGCCGCCGGTCGTCGCCCACGTGCACCGTCGACGACGACATACGCGGCGGTGAGGACGGCGATCGTCCCGGCGCCCAGGACGAGGGCGGCGTATCCGAACGCCCCCACCACGACTCCGGCGAGCGCGCCTGCCCCGGCCCCCGCAAGGCTCATCGATGTGTCCGAGACTCCCTGTGCAGCAGCACGTCTCGTGGTGTCAACAGCATCGGTCAGCAGGGTCGACGCCGCGACCGTGGACGCCGACCACCCGATGCCGAGCAGCACCAGCGCGGCGACCAGGCCGGCCTGCGAGTCGACGAAGACGAACCCGGCGACGCAACTGACGACCAGCACCGCCTGCCCGCCGAGGATGACCGGTACCCGTCCCACGCGGTCGGCGAGGATGCCCATGATCGGCGAAAGCGCGTACATCCCGGCGATGTGGGCACTGATCGACAACCCGACGAGCGTTACAGACGCGCCGCCGTGGTGCATGTGTACGGGAGTCAGTGTCATCACCCCGACCATCACCGCATGCGCCGAGACGACCGCAGCCAACGCCGCTCGGGCCTGCGGAGACTGCACGATCGCCGAAAGCCCCTCTGCCGGCGACGGCCTCGACGTCGACTCCGGGGCCCCACGGTTGGCTTCGATCAGCGGGTCGGGGCGCAGTCCGATGACGAGTACGGCGGCGGCACACAGGCATCCGACGGCCCCCAGCAGGAACGGCCCTGACAGGTCGGCCATCCCGACCCATCCCGCGACCGCCGCCCCCAGCGGCACCAGCGCGGGCCCGACCACGGCGCCTACCATCGTCATCCACACCACCAGCGAGAGATCCCGTCCCCGAGTCTCCGGTGACGCCAGATCCGTTGCCGCGAAACGTGCCTGGAGGCTCACCGCGGTACCCGACCCGAGGGCCGTCATCCCGGCGAGCATCACCGGGAACCAACCCCGATCCACACCGAGGGCCACGATGAGCGCGCCCGCGGCGGCGACGAGCAGACCGGTGGCGAGTGCGGGTCGCCGGCCCCGCGCCGACGCCAGAGACGCCAGCGGCAGACCGGCCGCCGCCGCACCGAGGGTCAGCACCGTCGTCGGCAGCCCCGCCAGCGACTCTGTCCCGGACAGTTCCTCGCCGAGGATCGCGCCGAGGGCCAGCGCCCCGCCCATGGACACGCCACCCAGAACCTGGACCAGGCACAACAGGACGACGGTGCGGCGCTGGATCGCCGCACGCATCGGATCGGCGACGGATTCACTCGAGGCGTTCACCCCCACAGCATCGACGTTCCCGCGCGAGACCACCAAGTCATTTCAACCCGCGCGCCGCATGCGCAACGCGTTCAGGGTTCCGAGCGCACCCGCGGCCAGCGGGATCACCAGGGCAACCTGCAACGCCAAGGGCCGGACGTCGGTGTTGATCCGGAGGATCTCGGCACGGACATCCTCGGGTTGTCCGGCGAGCAGTTCGGACAGGTGGGAATTGCTCATGACCTGAGCGTCGTCTCGAGCACCTGTGCGACACGTTGCTGCTCGGCAGGTTCCAGCACCGCGCTCGATTCCGACTCGCGGGTGAACCCGAACGCCAGCGACGCCAGCAGGACCGCGCCGGCACAGGCCAGGCCGAAGGAGAGTCCGAACGACCCGGCGGCGGAGTTCGTCCCGGCCGCCTCGCTCACCCGTTCCTCGCTCATCGGTCCCAGCGTGTAGTCGTTGAGTTGGGAGACGAGCAGTCCGAGTCCCGAACCGGCCACGAGGAGCGGGATGATCAGTCCCCAGCCGAATTCGGCGCGCGGCACGATCGGGATCAGCACCGCGATGCCCGCGGTGAGGAGCGCGAAACCGACGAGGACGACGGCCGATGCGGGTCGCTCGCCCGCCTTCCTACCGGCGAGCAGTGCCACCGCGAACATGCTGAGCGACAAGGGCGCCAACGACAGCCCGGCCTGCATCGCGTCGTACTCGAGCACCATCTGCAGGTAGATCGGCAACGCGATCATGATGCCGCCGAGCGCGATCTGCTGGAGCAGTTGCTGACTCACCCCGATCCGGAACGGCTTGGACCGGAACAGGTCCGGGTCGAGCAGAGTGGACCGGCCGGCTCGTCGCCGGCGGATCAGCCACCAGGTCAACCCCGCGAGTGCGGCGGCCCCGACCACCAGCAGTGCTCCGACGGCTTCACCACCCTCCTGCCACACCAGGATTCCGAGGACGATGCCACCCATGCCGATCACCGAGAGCAGGGCACCGACGAGGTCGACGCCGCGCGACCCGGTGAACTCGACATCGCGCACGAGCCCGATGCCGCACAACACGATCGCGATGATGACGACCTCGCCGAGGAAAGCGAGCCGCCAGGAGAGGTACGTCGTGATGAATCCGCCGAGCAGCGGACCGACCGCCGCCGCGATCGCTGCGGCCGCACCGACGAGGGCGTAGACCCGCTTCTGGTCGTCGCCGGTGAAGTTCCCGTGGACGAGCGACTGCATCGCCGGCAACAGCAGGGACGCCCCGATGCCGCCGATGATCGCCCAGAAGACGATGACGGCCATGAGTCCCTGCGCGAACACCATCGCCATCGCTCCGACGGCGTAGCCGAGCAGGCCGAGGACGTAGGCGCGGCGTCGTCCGATGAGATCCCCCACCTTGCCGCCGATCAGGATGAACGCCGCCGACACCAGGGCCTCGAGCGCAATCGCGGACTGCACGCCGCTGACGGTCGTCTCCAGGTCGCGGACGACGGCCGAGATCGATACGTTCATGACCGACGTGTCGACGACGAGCACGAACATGGCCATCGCGAGCAGGAGGGCGAGGACCCGTTGCTTTCCCGACAGCGGCGTGGCCGTTCCGGGAGTCGTGGCATCGGTCATTTCGCACCGCCTCGCCGGGCGGCCGTCGAAGCATCGGGTGACGCATGCGACCGACCTGATGACGAGGATAAGTCCGCGGGTCGCTCCCGGTTCGGGGTTCGGTCGTCCCGGTCCCGGATCAGTCCGTGATCAGGTCGTACCCGAGCTTCCCGACCATCACCACGACGACGGCGAGCAGGACCCACCGGACGAAGGAGCTGCCGCGTCCGATGGCCATGTGCGAGCCGATCTGGGCACCGACGATGTTGGCCGCCGCCAGCCCGAGACCCAAGAGCCACAAGACATTTCCCTGCAGTCCGAAAACCGTCAGCGCCCCGAGGTTGGTGCCGGTGTTGATGACCTTGGCCATCGCCGAACTCTCCAGGAACGACGTCCCGACGAGCGCGGTGAGGCTGATGATGAGGAAGGTCCCGGTACCGGGACCCATCACCCCGTCGTAGAACGCGATGACGACACCGGCGATCACCAGACCGGCGATCGTGGACAGCCGCGACCGCGGGCCCGCGGAGGCGTCGCCGCCGAACCCGGGGTTCAGCGCGACGAACAGCCCGACCGCGACGAGCATCACCAGCACGATGGGCGTGAAGATCTCCGTCGGCAGCGAGATCGCCACCAGCGCACCGAGAGCCGAGAACACGAGCGCGGCGACGAACACCGGGACGAGCCGGCGCAGGTCGATGCGCACGTGCCGCACATAGCGCCAGGCGGCCGACGCGGTGCCGAACACGGCGGCGAGTTTGTTGGTGCCGAGAGCCGTCGCCGTCGGCAGGCCGGGCTGCGCGATCAGCATCGCGGGGATCAACACCAGTCCGCCGCCGCCGACAACGGCGTCGACCCAGCCGGCAGCGGCGGCCGCGACGATCAGTAGCGCGACGTCCAAGGAGGCGTCAGGCCACTTCGACGATCAGTTCCACCTCAACGGGCGCACCGAGCGGCAATTCCGCGACACCGACGGCCGACCGGGCATGAACGCCCGCGTCGCCGAAGATCTCACCGAGCACGTCCGATGCGCCGTTGATGACCTTCGGCTGCCCGGTGAAGCCCGGGGCGGACGCCACGAAGCCGACCACCTTGACGATGCGCACCACCGAGTCGATTCCGACCAGCGCGTGCACCGCGGCGAGCGCGTTCAGCGCACAGACCCGAGCCGCGGCGGTGGCCTCATCCGGACGGACGACGCCCTCGGCACCGTCGTGCACCTTGCCGTGTACGGAGAGTTCGCCGTCGACGATCGGGAGCTGCCCCGAGGTGTAGACGAGGTTGCCCGTCCGCACGGCCGGCGTGTAGCTGGCCACCGGCGGCACCACGTCGGGCAGCGCGATGCCGAGTTCGGCTAGTCGATCTGTCCAGGTCGCAGCCATGCTCAGCCCTTCGGTCGCTTCAGGTAGGCGACGTGCTGCTCACCGGTCGGGCCGGGGAGCACCGACACCAGTTCCCAGCCGTCCGCACCCCACTGATCGAGGATCTGTTTGGTTGCGTGCGTCAGCAGCGGCACCGTCACGTATTCCCACGCGGTCACTTCACTCATGGACTCACCCTAACTGCCGACGATGAATGGATAAGGTGTTGCGGTGGCCAATGAACAGGGCTCACGTTCCGGGGCGGGGGAAGGTCTCGATTCCGGCGTGACAGACAAGTCTTCAGTCACTGTCGACAACGAGTGGCCGGACGCGGCATCGCGCGCCCGGTTGCACTTCGTATCGGGCAAGGGCGGGACAGGTAAGACGACGATCGCGGCGGCGCTGGCACTCGCGCTGGCCGCCGACGGCAAGAAGGTCCTCCTCGTCGAGACCGAGGGCCGGCAGGGCATCGCGCAGCTCTTCGACATCCCGCCGCTGCCGCCGACCGACACCAGGATCGCAACCGCCGAGGGCGGCGGTGAGGTGTCGGCGCTCGCCATCGACATCGAGCACGCACTGCTCGAATACCTCGACATGTTCTACAACCTCGGCTTCGCCGGCCGGGCGATGAAGCGCATCGGCGCCATCGACTTCGTGACCACGGTGGCACCGGGTCTTCGCGACGTGCTGCTCACCGGCAAGATCAAAGAGCGCATCATCCACACCGACAAGAAGGGCGACCGCGTGTACGACGCGGTGGTCGTCGACGCGCCGCCGACCGGCCGGATCGGCAACTTCCTCGACGTCACCCAGGCGATGGCCGACCTCGCCAAGACCGGCCCGATCCGCAATCAGAGCGAGGGCGTCGTCCGCCTGCTGCACTCGGAGGAGACCGTCGTCCATCTGGTGACGCTGCTCGAGGCGATGCCGATCCAGGAGACCATCGAGGCAATCGACGAGCTGCGCGGCAAGAACCTCAATCTCGGCAGCCTCATCATCAACCGGGTCAGCGCCCCGCACCTGCCCGCCGACGCGATCGACGAGATCGCCGAGGGCCGGATCGATGCCGCGCGCATCGAGGAGAACCTGACGGCCGCCGGGATGAAGCTCGCCGACGGCGACCTGTCCGGCCTGCTCACCGAGACGATCGAACACGCGACCCGCCTGCAGGCGCAGCAGATCGCGAAGGCACAGCTCGACGAGGTGGAGCTGCCGACGCTCGAACTGCCGTCCCTCGGCGACGGCATCGACCTCGGTTCCATCTACGAGCTGGCCAACCTCCTCCAGAAAGCGGGTGCGTGATGCCACTCGATCTCAAGATGGGAGCGGTACTCACCGACCCCGGGACACGCGTCGTCATCTGTTGTGGCGCAGGCGGCGTCGGCAAGACCACGACGGCGGCCGCCATGGCGATGTACGCCGCGGAGCAGGGGCGCACGGTCGCAGTCCTCACCATCGACCCGGCCAAACGGCTCGCCCAGTCCCTCGGCATGTCCGAGCTCACCAACGAGCCGCAGCCCGTGCCGATCGAGGGCAAGGGCACGCTCGACGCGATGATGCTGGACATGCGCCGCACCTTCGACGAGATGGTGCTCGAGTACTCCACTCCGGAACGCGCCGAGGCGATCATGCAGAACGCCTTCTATCAGACGGTCGCGTCCTCGTTCTCCGGCACGCAGGAGTACATGGCGATGGAGAAGCTCGGCAAGTTGCTCGAGCAGGACCACTGGGATCTCATCGTCGTCGACACCCCGCCGTCGCGGAACGCACTCGACTTCCTCGACGCCCCGCAGCGCCTCGGCTCGTTCCTCTCGGGCCGGCTGATGAAGGTTCTGGTCGGCGGCGGACGCGGCGTGGGCCGTATGGTCACCGGCGCGATGAGCCTGGCGATGCGCGGCGTCTCCACCATCATCGGCGGCGACATGCTGCGCGACGTCGCGATGTTCGTGCAGTCGCTCGACTCGATGTTCGGCGGCTTCCAGGACCGTGCCCTGAAGACCTACGAACTGCTGAAGCAGCCCGGCACCCAGTTCGCGGTGGTCGCGGCGGCCGAGGCCGACGCCCTGCGTGAGGCCGCGTTCTTCGTCGACCGGTTGTCGGAGGAGACGATGCCGCTCGCAGGCCTGATCCTCAACCGGACCCACCCGAACCTCACCTCGATCCACGAGGAGGCAGCGCTGGTGGCGCTGGAGTCGGTCACCGACGACCTGACTCGCGGGGTGCTGCAGATCCACGCCGATCGCGCCGCCACCGGAAAGCGCGAACTGCATCTGCTGCAACGGTTCACGGCCGCCCATCCCCGGGTTCCGATCGTCGGGGTCCCGGCGCTGCCGTTCGAGGTCGCGGACGTGACCGCCCTTCGCGCCGTCGCCGAACAGATCACCGGACGCGGTTGAGCCCGCGGAACACCCACGGATGACAATTCGGCTCGGCCGGCATCTGCCGGTCGAGCCGAATTGCTCTGACTGAAGGGTCTGCGGTGATCAGACCGCGTCGGCGCGCTGGCGGCGACGCTGGGCTTCGAAGAACGCCGACCACGAGGTGACCTCGGGGTGCTGGCGCAGGAGTGCGCGACGCTGACGCTCGGTCAGGCCACCCCACACACCGAATTCGACGCGGTTGTCGAGGGCATCTGCACCGCATTCGAGCTGTACCGGGCAGTGCCGGCAGATGGTCGCGGCCTTGCGCTGAGCTGCTCCTCTCACGAACAGATCGTCCGGGTCTCCGCCCCGGCACCGCGCCTTGGCCACCCAGGCCAAGCGATCTTCTCCGGTAGAAACTGCCGCTGTCGCCATCCGCCACCCCTACTGTCGTGTTCCGCATAAGCCCCGAGCTCGGGACTCAACTCGCTGCTCAGACCACATTTACAACTCACTGTTAAGTGAGTCACATTCTGCACTCAATCTAGGGATCTGTGCATGGGTGCGCAACCCCTGGAGCGCAACAAAGTGGGACCACCGTGCAAACTCATCCGATCGGAGGGTTGCGGGATCGTGGTCCGGGCGCCACGGTCCCCGCGGATCCCCGGGGGCGAGGCTGGGCGATGTTCCGGCCGATCGCACGTATCCTGTCGGGGTGATGTCGAAGAAGCTGTGGTCACTGGCCTGGGCGAGCCTGCTGGCCGGCATTCTCGTCGCGGGCCTTCTCTATCCGGTGGCCAGTGGGGTCGGCGTCGTCTCCAACCGGGCGGCAGCGGCAGTCGAGAACGTCTCCTCCGAACTACTGAACGGCACGTTGCCGGAGGTCACCACCATGACCGACGTCAACGGGAAGCCGATCGCGGTGCTGTTCGACCAGTACCGCTACCAGGTCGGATACAACGACATCTCGCCCGACATGATCCGCGCGATCATCTCCGTCGAGGACCGGCGCTTCCTCGAGCACGACGGCGTCGACTGGAAGGGCACCATCCGCGCCGCGCTGAAGAACTCGTCATCCGGCGAGGTCCAGCAGGGCGCCTCGACGCTCGACCAGCAGTACATCAAGAACTATCAACTGCTCGTCCTGGCCCGGACCGAGGCCGATCGCCAGGCCGCGGTCGAGACGACCCCCGCGCGCAAGCTGCGCGAGGTGCGCATGGCGCTCACGCTCGAACAGACCCTCATCGACCAGGCCAAGCGTGACAAGGGCCTCGACGATGCCGCCGCCAAGCAGGAGGCGAAGAAGCAGATCGTCACCCGCTATCTGAACGTCGTCCCCTTCGGCAACAACGCCTACGGCATCGAGGCGGCCGCGCAGACCTACTTCGGCATCCCGGCCAAGGACCTCCAGGTCGAGCAGGCTGCGATGCTCGCCGGCATGGTCCAGTCCAGTTCGGCGCTGAATCCCTACAGCAACGCCGAGGGCACACTGACCCGCCGGAACCTCGTGCTGGACACGATGATCGACAACTTCCCCGAGCGACGGGCCGAGCTGGTCGCGGCCAAGGAGAAGCCGCTCGGCGTGCTGCCGCGCCCGCGGACGCCGACCCAGGGCTGCATCGCCGCCGACAACGAGGGCTTCTTCTGCGACTACGCGCTGCAGTTCCTCGCCGAGAACGGCATGTCGCGCAACTCGGTGCTGCGCGGCGGCTACATCATCCAGACAACCCTCGACCCCGACGTCCAGCGCGCAACGGATCGCGCGGTGAAGGCCCAGGCCTCCCCCACCGCCGACGGCGTCGCCGACGTCATGAGCACCATCCGTCCCGGCGACAAGTCCCACGACGTGCTGTCGATGGCGTCGAGCCGGCGTTACGGTCTGAACCTCGCCGCCGGCGAGACGATGCAGCCGCAGCCGTTCTCCACCGTCGGTGACGGCGCGGGCTCGGTGTTCAAGATCTTCACCGTCGCAGCGGCCATGGAGAAGGGCCTCGGTGCCGGCTCGAGCATCCCGGTCCCCGGCTTCGTCGCCGTGGAGGGCATGGGTAACAGCGCCGGGGCCAACGGATGCCCGGAGAACTCCTACTGCGTCAAGAACGACGGCCGGTACCCGGCATCACTGTCGGTGTCCGATGCACTCGCCCAGTCGCCGAACACCGCCTTCGTCAAGCTGCTGCAGCAGGTCGGCGTGAAGCCGGCGGTCGACATGGCCGTCCGCCTCGGACTCCGCTCCTACACGGTGCCCGGCTCCTCGGGTTACGGCGAGAAGAGCATGGCGCAGTACGTCAAGGACGGGAACTTCGGCTCGTTCACGCTCGGACCGCTCCCGCTCAACGGACTCGAACTCGCCAACGTGGCCGCGACCCTCGCCTCCGGCGGGGTCTGGTGCCCGCCCAATCCGATCAAGGCCATCAGCCGCGTCAAGCGGGACCAGTACGGCAACCCGGTGATCGGCCCCGACGGGCAACGCGCCCTCACCTCGGTCCCGTTCAACTCGCCGGGTTGCGAACAGGTCGTCGACAAGGGCCTCGCCGACACACTCGCCAACGCGCTGAGCAAGGACGACAAGGGCGGCGGCACCGCGGCCGGCGCGGCCGGTTCGGCCGGCTGGACCCTCCCGATGTCGGGCAAGACCGGTACCACCGAGGCCCACCGCAGCTCCGCGTTCATCGGTTTCACCAACCAGATCGCCGGCGCCGCCTACGTCTACAGCGACGGCCCGAACCCGCAGGGCGTCTGCAGCAGCCCGCTGCGGTCCTGCTACGACGGCGACCTGTACGGCGGTATGGAGCCCGCGCGCACATGGTTCCAGGCGATGAAGCCGGTGGCCACGAAGTTCGGTCCGGTCCGGCTGCCCCCGGTCGACCGCGAGTACTGGCGCGGCAGTGATCGCGGCCGGATTCCGCAGGTCAGCGGCCTGACAGCCAGTGAGGCCACCTCACGGCTCCAGCGGGACGGTTTCAAGGTCAACGAACTCGAGGTCGACAGCGGTCGCCCGAAGGGCACCGTCGTCTTCACCGCGCCGTCGGACTCGGCGATGCCGGGCAGCACGGTGACGATCTACGTGAGCAACGGTCGACGCGCAGGCGGCGACAGCGGCAACGGTCCCACCGAGACCACCGTCGTGGTTCCGGGCGTTGGTCCCGTCGTCATCCAGCTACCCGGCTGAGTCACCGGCCGGAGCACCTCTGCTTGCAGACGGTGGGTCGTCCGTGCGGCCCACCGAAGGGGGGTGGGCATGCGCTCGGAGGTGCGTATTCTGAACAGATGCAGCACTCCGAACTCGACTTCCGCTCACGCCTCGGTTCGTCCGGTTCCGGGGTCGGTTCGCGCGCACTCGTCGGTGCCGCGGGGCTGGCCGCCGCCGGTCTCGTCTACTCGACCGTCATCGAGCGCAACGCCTTCGCCCTGCGCCACACGACGCTGTCGGTCCTTGAACCCGGCGCCTCTCCCCTGCGGGTCCTGCACATCAGCGACCTGCACATGATGCCCAACCAGCGGCTCAAGCAGGCGTGGATCTCCGAGCTCGAGGCCCTCGAACCCGACCTGGTGGTCAACACCGGCGACAACCTCGCGCACCCGCAGGCGGTGCCTGCCGTGATCCAGTCCCTCGGCGGACTCCTGTCACGGCCGGGCCTGTTCGTCTTCGGCTCCAACGACTACTTCGGACCCAAGCCGAAGAACCCGCTGAAGTACTTCAAGAAGGACCATCAGCGGACGCACGGTGAACCGCTCCCCTGGCAGGACCTCCGGGCGGCGTTCACCGAACGCGGCTGGCTGGACGCCACGCACACCGTGCGTGAGCTCGAGGTCAGCGGCGTCCGCGTGGTCGCATCCGGCGTCGACGACCCGCACATCGAGCGGGATCGCTACGAGACCATCGCCGGGCGCCCCAATCCCCTCGCACACCTGCGCCTGGGGCTCACGCATTCGCCCGAACCGCGGGTCCTCGACCGCTTCGCCGCCGACGGCTACGACCTGGTGATGGCCGGCCACACCCACGGCGGGCAGCTGTGCCTGCCGTTCTTCGGTGCCCTCGTCACCAACTGCCACATCGACCGCTCTCGGGTGAAGGGGCCGTCGAACTGGGGTTCGTCGATGAAGCTGCACGTCAGTGCCGGACTGGGCACCTCCCCATACGCGCCCGCACGCTTCTGCTGCCGGCCGGAGGCCAGCCTGCTGACCCTCACCCCGGTCTCACACGGCGACGCCGACTACGACGCCGACCAGTCGCTGCCGCAGCTGGCCCGCGAGACCCTGTGACGGGCAACCGAACACGTCGGGAGCACACCGGCTCGTGAACTCCCTCGGGGTGAAGGTCCTGGCGTTCGACACCTTCGGGACGGTCACCGACTGGTTCACCGGCATCGCCGGTGCCGTCGCACGCACCGTGCCCGACGTCGACGCCGCCGCCTTCGCCCGCGAGTGGCGCAGTCGCTACTCACCGATCCTCGCGCGCGTCGAGGCCGGAGAGCTCCCCTGGCGCCGTCTGGACGATCTGCAGACCGAGACCCTCCACGAGGTCGCGGCGGTCTTCGATGTGGCTCTGGACGCCGATCAGAGCCGCGCGCTCGTACGAGCGTGGCGTGCCATCCCCGGTTGGCCCGATGCCGCGGAAGGGATTCGACGACTCAAGCGGGACTTCATCGTGTGCGCGCTCAGCAACGGCACCGTGGCGCTGCTGACCGACATGGCCCGGCACAACGACTTCGCCTGGGATGTCATCGGCGGCTCCGACCTCTGGCGGCACTACAAGCCTGCACGCGAGACCTACTGCGGCCTGGCCGAACTCCTCGAGGTGGAGCCGGACGAGGTGATGATGGTCGCGACACACCAGGCCGACCTCGATGCCGCACGCTCCTTCGGCCTGCGCACCGCATTCATCGAGCGCCCGGACGAGTGGGGCGGCGAGCCCAAGGACGATTCCGGGTCACCCGACAACGACTTCCACGCACCGGATCTGCTGGACCTCGCCCGGCAGCTGGGTTGCTGAAGGGCCACCGCGTGACCCTCGACGACCTGCGGCGCTGGGAGGACTCCGGGGCCGGCTGGCGGGTCGTCCACCGCGGCGCGGAGAGCGTGACGGTGAGCCTGTTGCGCTGCGACGGCGGTGAAGAGGTCGACCGATTCGTCACCGACGACCCGGCGATCCTCGCCCATATCGCGGGGCGCACGTCCTCCGAACAGGACGCCTGAAAGACCCGGAAACGAGGAAACCCCGGCCGCATCTCTGCGGACCGGGGTCTCACTGCTGTGTCTCAACCAACACATCTTGTTGACCGACCGTGGTCGATCTCTGTCGGGGTGGCGGGATTCGAACCCACGACCTCTTCGTCCCGAACGAAGCGCGCTACCAAGCTGCGCCACACCCCGTGTGTAGCCTGCGATAGCTTATACCGGACCTCCGCCGAGTACTAAATCGCCTGGTCAAAGATGTGCCCGAAGTGAGCGAAACGCTGTGGGATGCGGGTCGGACGTCCCATTCTTGGTTAAGGTCCACCCGCAACAACGCCCCCGCGCCGTCGTTCAGGATCTCTGGGCGTCGGTGTTCACCAACACGAAAGGACGCCATCATGAGCGCCTCCCCCGATCAGCAGGCGAACTCGTCCGCCAAGCAGGGCTTCGCCTTCGGGATCTCGATCGTCGCCGCCGCGCTGCTGTTCGTCGCCGGCCTGGTCTCGGTCTTCCAGGGCATCTCGGCGATTGCCAACGACGAACTGTTCGTCGTCGGCCGCAACTATGTCTTCGAGTTCGACCTCACCGCGTGGGGTTGGATCCACCTGATCCTCGGCATCGCCGGCATCCTCATCGCCGGTGGTCTCGCGGTCGGCGCCGACTGGGCACGCATCGCGGCCATCGTGATCGCCTCGCTGTCGATCATCGCCCAGTTCCTGTGGCTGCCCTACTACCCGGCGTGGGCCATCCTGATCATCGTCCTCGACCTCATCGTCATCTGGGCGGTCTCCACCTGGAACCCGAACAACGCCTACAACCTGTAATCTCCCCGCTCCACCAGCGTCGATGCCGGCCGACGAGGCCTGCAGGGTGCCCACGACCCATCCGTGACCCGCCGTGGTCCGAACCCTTCTCGACAGCCCATTGGGGCTCGACGGAGATGATCGGGCCACGAAAGGAAAACCATGCGCGTCACACGCACCCTCGCAGCCCTCGTGGCCGGCATCGTCGTCGGACTCGGTTTCGTCATCGGAACCGGTTCGGCGCAGGCCGCGCCGCTCGCCCCGGTGGAGAAGGTCGACGTCGACCGCTACCTCGGCAAATGGTGGCAGCTCGCCACCGTGCCGTCGTTCTGGGGAGTGACCTGCGCCAAGGACACCAGCGCCTTCTACACCCGGATCGACGAGAAGACCATCGGCGTCGACAACCAGTGCACCGGACCCACCGGCATGAAGGGCGGCGTGCTCGGCCGCGCCACCGTCGTCGACGCGAAGTCGAACGCCCAGCTCAGTGTGCGGTTCCCGCAGACACCGGCGAGCATCAACCCCAACGGGGCACCGAACTACATCATCGCCCACATCGAGGACGGCGAGAACCCGGACGGCCCCTACAAGTACTCGATCGTCGGCGATCCGAGTCGCGCATCGGGATTTCTGCTCTCCCGCGACAAGGTGGTCTCCGACGCCGAGTTGCGTCGCCTGACCAAGGAGATCGAGAAGGTCGGTTTCAACCCGTGCACGTTCCTCGTCTCACCGACGACCGGTGGACGCAGCGATTACTCGCCGCTGTGCACCCTGTGACGGTCCGACCTGCGGCCGCCATGCGGCACTGAACGAACAAGAATTTCGGCGCAAGCACTCAAAGTGCTTGCGCCGAAATGGTTCAACTGGCCTCTGCGTCGGCCGCCATTGCGGCCCGCCGGAATTCGTCGGGGGTGAGCCCGTACTTGGCGCGGAAGCGGTTGCGCATCGTCGCCGTGGAGGCGAAGCCCGAAGCATGGGCCACCGCTTCGAGTTTCAGGTTTCCCGGCCCCGTCAACAGGCGTCGGGCCCACTCGAGACGGCGGTCGGCGATCATCTCGGCCAGCGACGTCGGACTACCGGCGAGAACACGGTAGAGGTGCCGGCGACTCACGTGAAGGTGCCGTGCCACGACCTCGACACTGAAATCGGGGTCGCGGAAATTACGCTCGATGAGGTCGGTGACCGCGGCGCGTAGATACCGCTCACTGGTACGCAAGTCGGACACTCCGCCACGAGAAACCTGTTCGCTGTGCGAAACACGTTCCGGCGCAATGCTCATCACTTGCCCGTCACCACCATTGGGACCTGCGCCCACCTGATTCCTTTCACGAGAGTCTCCTCCGACCCACATCAGAGGTTACCGACGGGTCGGCCCCCGGTCTTGGGCCTTTGGTCCCAAATCGATGGGTCTTCGTCACGGGATTGTGCTGCGGGACGCGGACTTTCCCTATCCACTTCGCTCAGGGAGTGGGTCATACGTCCACGTCTGCTGCGACGTAGGGTGGACCCCGTGAGCAACCAGGACCCGGCCGCGCGCCGGAGCACCCTGCGCACAGAGGCCCTTCGGGTCGCCGACGACGTCCTGTTCCCCACTGCCGCCGGGGTCGACCGGACGGGCGTCGTACCCCCATCTCATTGGCGGGCACTCGCCGACGCCGGCCTCTACGGGATCGCCGCACCGGTCGAGGCCGGCGGACCTGGGCTCGAGTTCGGCGAGGTCACCGAGATCTTGGAGGTTCTGGTCAGCGGTTGCCTGTCGACCGCGTTCACCTGGCTCCAGCACCACGGTGTCGTCATCTCCCTGTCCCGAACGCCGAACAGATCGTTACGCGACGAGCTGCTCGAGCCGACCGTCACCGGCCGGCTACGTGCGGGGGTCGCCTACGCCGGAGTCGTCCCGACCCCGCCCCGGATGACCGCCACCCGCACCGACGACGGCTGGGTCTTCACCGGGCATGCGCCATTCGTCAGCGGCTGGGGAACCGTCGACCTCCTGCAGATCTCCGCCCGCGATACAGAGACCGACGACGTCATCGCCGCGATCCTCCCCACCGCCGAGCTGCCCACTGCCGTTCGGGCATCCCCGGTCGAGCTGACCGCCGCGGCGGCGACGTCGACCGTGTCACTGCAGGTCGACGGCCTCCCGGTTCCCGACGCCCGGGTCGTCAGTCGCGTCTCGATCGACGAGTTCTTCGCGAACCAGAACGTGGGCGTCCGCCTCAACGGCACGCTGCCGTTCGGACTCGTCCGGCGCTGCACGGCACTCCTCGACGTCGCGGGACGGGCGCCCGCCGCACGACGTCTCCGTGAGCGCGCCGACGAGGCCCGGATGGCCCTCGACTCGGCGATGGACGACGCCACGGCGTTGTTGGCCGCTCGCGCCGACGCCGCACGACTCGCTCTCGAGGCGGTCGCCGCCCTCGTCGCAGCACGCGGCGGCGAGGCACTGCTGCACGGCAGCGACGCGGAGCGACTGTTTCGGGAGGCCTCGTTCATCCTCGTCGCGGCGAGTCGGCCCGAGCTGAAGGACCTCCTCGTACGACGGTTCGCGGGCGAACCCGACTCTCGCTAGACCTCTCCAGTGGTGGCGGCCGACTTCGGCGCCTCCGCCGCGCGGGACGCGTAATCACGCAGGAAGAGAGCCTCGGCGAGCGCGATCCGCTCGATCTCCGTCGGGTCGACGCTCTCGTTCGGCGCATGGATCAGACACTGCGGTTCCTCGACACCGAACAGCATGATCTCGGCGTCCGGGAAGGTGCTCTGCAGGACGTTGCAGAGCGGGATCGACCCGCCCTGCCCCTGGATCAGCACCTCGCTGCCGTAGGCGGTCGCCAGCGCGTCGGTGAGCGCCTCGTAGGCCGGCCCGGCGGTGGAGCCGACGAACGGCGAACCCACCGCCTCGCGTTCGAAGGACACCCGCGCATTCCACGGGGTGACCGCGGTGAGATGTTCGATGAGCGCGTCCTGAGCGTAGGTCGGGTCCATTCCCGGTGGCACCCGCAGATTGATGCGCGCCCGGGCCCGCGGCTGGACGGCTGCGGAGGACCCGACCACCGGCGGGCAGTCGATGCCGAGCACCGTCGCCGCGGGCCGCGCCCACACCATGTCTGACACCGACCCGGACCCCACGAGTTCGACGCCGTCGAGAACCGTTGCATCCGAACGGAACTGTTCGGGCGGATAGGACACGCCGGGCCACTCGGCGTCGGCGTCGAGACCGGTGATGGTGGTGTTGCCGTGTTCGTCACGCAGCGTGGCCAACATCGCGATGAGGGCGGCGAGCGCGTCGGGCGCAGCTCCGCCGAACATTCCGGAATGCATTGCCGATTCCAGGGTCTCGACCGAGACGTCGATGTTGGCGATGCCACGCAGCGTCGTGGTGAGGCTCGGTTTGCCGACGGCGAAGTTACCGGAGTCGGCGATCAGGATGGCGTCGGCGCGCAGGAGGTCGGGGTTCTCGACCGCGAAGTGCTCGAGTCCACCGGTCCCCTGCTCCTCCGAGCCCTCGCCGATGATCTTCACGGTGACGCCGAGGTCGCCGGCGAGCGCACGCAGCGCGGTGAGATGAACGGCGATGTTGCCCTTACAGTCCGCGGCTCCGCGGCCGTACCAGCGGCCGTCGCGCTCGGTCAGCTCCCAGACCGGGGAATCCCATTCGTCATCGCCCAGCGGCGGCTGCACGTCGTGGTGGAAATACAACAGGACCGTCGGCGCGCCTTCCGGACCGGGGATCTGCCCGGTGACGGCCTTGGAACCGTCACTGGTCACGTGCGCGGCGACATCGTCGACGCCCAGCTCCCGGAATGTCGTGAGCAGCCAGTCGACCATGCCGTCGCATTCCTCCGGCGGGAACTGCTGCGGGTCGTGGACCGACCGGAACCGAACCATCTCCGCCAGATCCGATTTCGCGCGAGGCATCAACTCCCGCACCCGATCCCGCAATGTCGCATCGTCCATGCACACGTCTCCCTGTCGGCTTCGACTGTCGGTTCGCCCTGCGGCCTGTGTACCACAGCCGGGGCCGGGTCAACCCTTTCCCTTCGCCTTCTCATCCTCTGCGGCGAGGTCGTACACACTCAGCTCACCACGGTTGATCGCCGCCGTCATCTGGACATGGTCGCCGTCGTTGAGATCGGCGTAGTTGATCGAGAAGTCCGCCATCGCGTCGGCGAAACCCGTTGTCTCGGACAGATATCGCGCGATGTCGAACCGTGTCGACGTGCGGGCGTGGGCCTGGCCGAGAGCCATCCCACACAGGCGCGCATAGAGTTTCATCCCCTCGGGTTCGAGCGCCTCGACGACGACCGACCCCTTGCCGTCGCGGAGCTGACGCACGTAGAAGTCACGGCGATCCCCGTTCTCGTCGAGTCCCGTCGACCAGCCGAGGAAGAGGTCGCTGGCCGCCTGCAACAGCCGCTGCCCCTCGACGACGCGTTGTCCCTGGTTGTCGAAACCCGACGACGGCACATGGTCGGCCAGGACCGACCGCTGCGCTTCCTTGACCTGGAGGAAGAGCGGGTCCTCCAGGCTTCTGCCCATCATCAGCACGATCCACGCGCGGGTCCCGACACTGCCCACACCGACGACCTTGAACGCGATGTCGACGAGGGAGAACTGCGCGAGCAGGGTCTGCACGTGCAACGGCAGTGTCGCCCGGTAACTGTCGACCCGCTCCCGGACCCGCTCCTCGACCACGGCGGCGTCCTCGTCGGTGAAGCGTTCGGTCAGCGGGACCAGCAGCGGAGGGTCACTGCGGATGCGCGCGTTGCCCTCCGGGTCGATCTCGCAGAGTTTGGCCAGAGCCTGCGCGCTGTTCCGGTGCCGGGCCTTGCGCAACGCCTTCTGCGTCCGTGCGGTCATCGAGGTGTCCAGGCGATCGCCCAGATCCGCGAGCATGGACTCGACATCGATTCCGGCGTACCAGCACTCGAGCGTCGTCATCGAGACACTGCGTCTGATGGTCCGGCGGTAGGCCTTCGCCACCGTCTTGGCGATCTTGCGGTTGGTCTTGTCGTCGAACCCGTTGTTGCGACCCGCGATCGCGAAACTCGCGGCCAGTCGTTTCACGTCCCATTCGAAGGGCCCGATGTGGGTCTCGTCGAAGTCGTTGAGGTCGAACACCATTCGACGCTCCGGGCTGAAGAACAGGCCGAGGTTGCTGAGGTGGGCGTCCCCGCACAGCTGGGTGATGATGCCGGTGTCGGGGGTCCGGGACAGATCATCGGCCATGACCGCGGCGGCGCCGCGATAGAAGGTGAACGGTGTTTCCGCCATCCGCGCATGCCGGACGGGGATGAGTTCGGGCACGCGGTTGCGCGCCTGCGCGGCGAGTAACGCCAACGGGTCGGCACGTTCGCCGCGTGTCGGACAGGCGGCCAGATCGGCGGGCGTGGTGGGCACCGGGACTCCTCCCTGTGGAGCGTGGCCCGGGCACCCGTCGGAGCCCGGAGGTGGGCCTCCCGGCGCTACTGGTACGAGACGAACCAGGGTGTCGGCGCGACCGCCATGGTCGTCGCCGGCGAGAACGTCGGCTTGTCCTCCGTGTAGAAATTCTTCCAGCCCATCCACACTCCCGCGGGCAGATCGTCGAGCAATCTGCGCCAGGTCTCCATCTTGACCGGCGGTGTCCCGTGCCCGTCGGCGTGCAGGACCACCTGTAGTTCGGGTCGATCGGTTCTGACGTTCTTCCGCTGGGCGAGCATGCCGGCGTCGAACTGGTGGAGAACGAACAACTTCTGCGGCAGTCCCCGATCACGCACGAGCCCCGCGAGCCATTCCGACGTGCGGTTCACCTCGTCGGCCTCGACGGACCCGATCTGCGTGAGGTGCACCTGGTCCGGCTTGAGACGCCACTCCGGGTCGAGCGCCAGCCCGACGTGTGGGAGCGCGAGAAGGTCCGCATACCGCCGGGCCTGCTCGAGGAAGTCCATGCGTCCGGGCTGGAGGTCGAGGGTCACGTAGACCCCGGCGCGTCCGGCCGCCTCGACCCACGGCCGCAACACGGCCGGGTCGAGCATGTTCGTGTACCGGGAACCCTCGCCCGGTTCCGACGACGCGACGGTCGCGATGATCTCGAAAGCCGGGATCACCGGCTCGGCGCTGACCCGCTGATAGTCGGCCGCCAAGCGTCGGACGCGGTCGATAGACGCCTCGATGCCCTGCCGGCCGAGCGGACCCAGCGCCGGCGCGTCGGGCGAACCGTAGAGCGCGACCATCCGGCGGCCCGGGAACACGATCTGTCCGCCGCCGGGGAGCTCGGGCGTCCGACGCGCCTGATCGACACGTGTCGCGAACACCGCGTCGTCGCCGAAGCCGGAACCGACCGCGCGGATCGCGGTCGTCGGTGACGCGCCACTCACGGCCGCGACCGCGTCGCCATCGGCCCTGGGGTCCGGGACGGGTACCTCGACGACGCGCCCCGCGGAACGGGCGGTCAGCGTCGCGTCCATCGGGGTACCGCGGGCGACCATCACGATCGGCTCGTCCGTGCTCGGGCGCGGGTTGCCGCGCAGGTCCTCGAGGCTGATCGTGGACCGGCGGTCGTCGAACCCGTCGATTTCGCCGACGCGCACCACCCGCTGCACTCCGAGGCGCCGCAACTCCTCGTCGACGCTGTGCGCGGTGTCCGGGCGCACGGTGAGCACGGGGACGTGGTTCTCGCCGGCGGCCGCCGCGACACGCTGCCGGGTCCCCGGTTCGTCGAGCGCACCCGGCCCGAGGAGGATCGCCTCGTCGGATCGGGAGTAGAACTCGCGGCTGACCAGGATCGAATCCGGTTCCGCGCCGGCCAGAACGGCGGCACCCGGCCGTGGGTCGGCGAGTGCCACGACCCCGTCGGTGTCCGCCTGCCCCGCCGATGCGCTGATGAAGAGCCCGACCATCACGCAGACGATCGACGCCCCGATCATCCGGATCGTCACCAGTGCATTCCTCCCGTCTCGGCTCCGCACGACCAGGGGTCGCCACGGGTCTCGGCCGGCGTTGGCGCAGACGGTCGCCCAACGTATCAGCGGTCGCCCGTCCCCACGACCCCGGTCGCGCAACGACACCCGGCCTGCGCCGTCGTGACCCGCACCGACAGACGCCCTTGTGACCTGGTTCACGAGCGGTGTCGCACCGCGTTGTAGCGTGTGTGCCGTGGACTATTGGGGTGTGATGGTCGGGTTGGGACTTCTCGCGTCGGCGTTCGGTGCGGCTGCATTTGTGCGCTACCGCGAACGGGAGTCCGCAACCCTGCAACGACAGACAGCACTGGCGCGCGAACTGCGCGATCTGGCAGGCGATGACGAGGTCCGGCTCGCAGCGGTGGACGAGTTCTCGCTCACCATCTATCAGCGTCTCTTCTACGCATCGGTGGTGGCGCCGTGGATTCGCTCCGCGGCCTGGGCCCTGCTGGGTGCGGTCCTGGCCGCTGCCGGGGCAATCGCTGTCGGGCCGCTCGACGGCGTGTACGCCACCGTCGTGCACATCGTCACGATCGCGGCCTCGGCGATCTTCCTCCTGGCCGCGCTCGTCTTCGCCGGCATCGCGCTGTACCACTCGGCGTCGACCCCGCGTGTTTCCTTCCGCGATTCCTACGCCGACGACGATCCGGGCACGATCACGACCGACGCCGATGTGGCCGACAAGAAGGTCGGCGAGCCCGCCGTCGACTGACGCCGGCGTCGAACACGGAGACATACCTTCGAATACAACGAACCCCGCCGGTTGTGACCGACGGGGTTCGTTGCTGTGAGAGGCCCCGATAGGGCTCATCCGGTTGGTCAGGCGGACTGCGCCTGCCACATCCAATGCAGCTGTTCCAGCTTCGAGGCGAATGAGATGAGCAGGTCCTGCGTCACCGGATCGGCTTCCTCGGTGACCGCGATGCGCTCGCGGAGACCGTCGATGACTGCCTTGAGGTTCTCCACGATGGCGTCGACGACCTCGGTGTCCTTGGTCCAGCCTTCGCCGAAGCCCTTGGTGTTCGCGGTCTTGGCCACGGTCTCGGCACGGCCGTCCGGGCTGACGCCGATGGCGGTCGCGCGCTCGGCGGCGGCGTCGGTGAACTCACGCGCCACGGTGACGAGCTCGTCGAGGTCGAGATGCACCGAGCGGAACTGCTTGCCCACGACGTTCCAGTGGGCCTGCTTGGCGATAAGGGTCAGGTCGAGCATGTCGACGAGGGTGTCCTGCAGGGCCTTGCCGGCCACGGACTGCTGCTCGTCGGTGAGAGTGCTGGTGATGGGGGTGGTCATGATCAAGAATGTCCTTCCTTGTCATATCTGGGCGGGTACTACCGGAGCGCCGACTCGGGGCTGAGATCAGCGCCCCGTCGGGTGAGAGAACGACTGGTCCGGGTGGCCGGTGTCAGACGGTGACGGTGACCTTCTGCTCGATGTTGCCGCGGGTGGCCTTGGAGTAGGGGCAGAACTCGTGCGCCTTGTTCGCCAGCTCCTGGGCCTTCGTCTCGTCGACGCCGGGGATGGAGACGTCGATCGCCACGGTCAAATCCGAAGCCGCCGTCGGCGGGGTCCTTGCCGATGCCGACGGTCACGTTCACAGTCGAGTCGTCGGGCACCGGGCTACCGGCTGCCTTCGACGTGGCTCGGAGAGCCCCGAGGAAGCACGCCGCGTAGCCGGCCGAGAAGAGTTCCTCGGGGTTGGAGCCGTCGCCGCTGCCGCCCATCTCCTTCGGCGGTCGGAGGTCGAGGTCGATCTGGCCCGAGGCCGAGACCACCTCACCGTCGCGTCCGCCGCCGGATGCCTTGGACGAAATGGTGTAGACGGGTTCGATTGCCATCGGGGGTCCTCCTGGGTTCAGGTGGTGGATGTTCGGCTCTGTGGAACCAACGTTCTGTCCAACCGACCTGTACCCGGATTCATTCCGATCAAACCGCCTGGTGGCGGGGGTTACAAACGTGCCGCCGAGTGTCAGCGCCGATACGACACTCTCGTGTCAGCGGCCGCGCATCATGCGAGTCGGCTTCATCCGAGTCGATTCCGGCAGCCAGGTGTTGACGGACCGACGCGCGGTGAGAAGTGCCGCGATCACGAGCAACGCGAACTGCACCCAGCTGAGAACGACCATCGTCGACGAGATGTCGGGATAGCGGAAGAGGAGGTCGACGCCGACCGGGATGCAAAGGAGATGGACCACCACGGCGGCGAGGAAGAAGTTACGACAGTGTCGGCTGTGGTGGGTCACCGCGGCCACCAGCAGCAGGTACTCGATCACCAGGACGACGACGATCATGACCAGCATGAACGGAGGGAAGAACCCGGCCAGCGTCTCGACCTGGTCCTCCGGTGCGGAGTTGGCCGGGTCGGTCACGACTCCCTCGAGGAGGCGCTGCCGCAGGTCGTCGGTGATGGTGCCGAGGTTGAAGAAGCCGTAGACCGCCAGGATCAGCCCGATGACCGCCGCACCCCACCAGACGACGCGGGCGTGGAGTGCCAGGGCCGCCGGCGGGCTGCCCGGGTCGGACGGTCGCGGCGGGTAGAGCGCCGCCTGGTCGCGGTCACGCGACGAGCGTTCCAGCGCGGCGAGGTCCTCGGCGTCGAGCTCGGCCTGGGTCGGGATGCGTTCGGGGTCTCGATCGTGGGGGTCCCCCGGCCCGTGCGGATCGTTCATTCCTCGATCCTGCCATCCGGACCTCGGGAACGGACAGGGCCCGCCGGAGCTCTGCCGACGGACCCTGTCCTTGTTCTGTTCGACTACTTCCGGAACTCGCCGAGGACGAACTCCATGCCGGGCAGGAACGTGCCGAGCATCGGGACCACGTGGTTGACGATCGACTTGGTCAGGATCGGCGGCGTGGGGTCCGTGACGAACCGGACGTCGGCCCCCTGTGCCCGCCAGTCCGCGGCGAGCTGGGCGACCTGACCGTGCGGGATCACGTCGTCGTTGAGGCCACCTTCGAGGAAGACCGGCGCGTTCGGCTTCAGGCGACCGATGCGCTGTTCGCCGACGATCTTCTGCACCTCCGGCGACCGTGCGATCACCGAGGAGAGCGTCTCGCCGGTGCGGGTCCAGTTCTTGGTCTGCTGGAAACCGAAGGCGGGGATGATGTCGCCGATGCAGCTCGTCGAGATCTGTTTCAGCGCAGCCTTTCCGGAGGCGTTGGTCTCCCGTTGCACGACGTCGGCGACCACCGGGTACCGCTGGGTAAGGCCGTTGACGGCGAAGCCGATGGCGCCGGCGATCGTGCTCCCGTCGATGGCCGGGATGACCTTCTCCAGGTCGGCGGGCGGCGCACCGGCGTAACTGGCACGGACGTTCAGTTCCGGTGCGTAGGTCGCGGCGAGTTCGGCCGCGGAGGCGGCGGCGCCACCGCCCTGCGAGTAGCCGATGAAGCCGACCGGCGCGTCGGACGGGGCGCCGGATGCGCGCAACGCGGCCCGGGCCCCGTCGAGCATGGCGTGGCCGGTCTCCGAACGGTTGACGTAGGTGTGGATGCCCGGGGTGCCCATGCCGATGTAGTCGGTGACGAAGACCCGCACGCCGTTGAGCAGCATGTAGTACATCTCCGGCGCGGTGTAGTTGACACCGATGCTGGGTTTGGTGATGTCGATCGACATCGGCAGGCTCATCAGCTTCGACGCCGCGCACTGGTCACCCTGGCCGATCGTTCCCGGACCGACGACGACGGTCGGGCGCGGCCCCTTCCCGGTCCACGGCGCGGTCGGCTCGACGACGGTCCCGGTGACCGCGGCAGGCTTCCCGTCCTGGTAGGTCGAGGTGTACATGACCTTGCGGGCCGTACCCGGCCACTGATTCGGCGCACCCGGGATCTGCAGGAGCAGCGGGATCTGTTGGCTCCGGATCACCGAGCCGGGATCGGTCGCGAAGGATGCCGGCGGGGTGTAGAAATCGGACGCACTCGCGTCCGGCGCCGGACTGATCACGGCAGCCGCACAGGCCGCTGCCACCGCACCCGCAATCGTGGTCTTTCGCAGGCGTGACCTGCGGCGCGACCCAACGCTCGTTCCCGACTTCAGCTTCATGGGCGAGTAACCTACCCCACAGTAAGTTGAGTCGGGTGACTGGGTCCTCATCCGCGTTGTGGCCACCCGCGCCGCGACCGAAAACCGCCCCCGGGATCCGCCCTCCGCAGCGGGCTCGACGACACCATGTCGCCGGCTCTGCTGGTGAGGGTCGATCTCAGGGGCGGTTCCGAGGGGCGCTTTTCAGCGGGCGCCCGTCAGGGCGGCGCGGTCAGCCCGGTCAGATCACCAGTCCGAGGGCCAGCACGACGACCAGACCGCTCACCGACAGCAGGGTCTCCATCATCGACCAGGTCTTGAAGGTCTGGCCGACGGTCATGCCGAAGTACTCCTTGACCAGCCAGAAGCCGGCGTCGTTCACGTGCGACAGGAAGACCGAGCCGGCACCGATCGCGAGGACGACCAGAGAGACCTCCCCCGAGCTCAGTCCGTCGACAAGTCCGAGCATCAACGACGACGCGGTGATGGTCGCGACGGTCGCCGAGCCGGTGGCCAGGCGGATCAGCGCGGCGAGCACCCAGGCGAGGACCAGAACCGGGACGTTTGCGCCCGTGGCCCAGTCGGCCAGGAGCGTGCCGATGCCCGTGTCGACGAGAACCTGCTTGAATCCGCCACCAGCGGAGACGATCAGCAGGATGCCGGCGATGGCGGGCAGCGCCGCACCGGTGCACTTCGAGATGGTCTCGCGATCCATCCCCGAGCCGCGGCCCAGGGTGAACATGGCGACGACGACGGCTATCAGCAGGGCGATCAGGGGTGTACCGAGGATGTCGAGGATGCGTCGCAGGAGCTGATCCTTGTCGTCGATGAAGATCTCGGCGAGCGCCTTGCCCAGCATCAGGACGACCGGCAGCAGGACGCTGAACATGGTGATGCCGAAGGACGGCCGCTTGGTGGTCGGGCCGTCGTCGGGATCGACGTCGAAAGTTGTCGGCGCATCGACCGTCACCCACTTGCCGGCGAGCGTGCCGAACAGCGGACCCGAGACGATGATCGTCGGGATGGCCACGGCCACACCGAGTGCGAGGGTCAGGCCGAGATCGGCACCGAGGGCGTCGATGGCCACGAGCGGGCCGGGGTGCGGGGGCACGAAGCCGTGCATGGCCGAGAGACCGGCGAGCGCAGGAATGCCGATCGGGATCAGGCCCAGGCCCGAGCGTCGGGCAACCAGATAGATCACCGGCATCAGAAGGACGAGGCCGATCTCGAAGAACATCGGCAGTCCGATGATCGCGCCGACGAGCGCCATCGCCCACGGCAGCATGCGCGGGGAGGCATGCCCGACGATCGTGTCCACGATCTCGTCGGCGCCTCCGGAGTCGGCGAGCAGCTTCGCGAACATCGCCCCGAGCGCGATCAGGATGCCCACACCGGCTGCGGTGGAACCGAATCCGGTGGTGAAGGACTCCAGGACCGTCGGGATCGACTCACCCGCGACGATGCCGACCGTGGCACCGCCGCCGACCAGCGCGAGGAACGGATGGACCTTGGCGACGGTGATCGCCACGACGATGACCGCGATACCGGCCAGAGCCGCGACGACGAGCTGCCAACCCGGCGCGACCGGCTCGGGCAGATCCGCACTCGCGGCGAGGATCGTGGTGGTCGACAACATGTTCAGTTCTCCTCGCCGTTGGGGAGCGACGCGACCAGCTCGTCGACGATGGCGTCCACGCTCTGGTCCACGTCGACGGTCAGGCCGCGCTCATCGGATGTCAGGGGTTCGAGGGTCTCGAATTGGGATCGCAGCAACGCTGTCGGCATGAAGTGCCCCGGCCGCGATGCCTGGCGGCGGGCGATGACCTCGACCGAGCCGGCGAGGTGCGCGAACAGCACCGACGGCTCGTGCCCCCGGAGACGGTCGCGGTACTCGTGCTTGAGCGCGGAACAGCTCATCACCCCACCGTCACCGTGTTCGGCCAGCCAGACCCCGATGGATTCCAGCCACGGACGACGGTCGTCGTCGTCGAGCGGCTGACCGGCCGACATCTTGGCGATGTTCTCCGCCGAGTGGAAGTCGTCGGCGTCCGCGAACGGAACGCGTAGACGCTGCGCCAACGCGGCCCCCACGGTCGACTTCCCCGACCCGGACACACCCATAACGACCACCGGTGATCGCATGCCAACTCCTCCACATCGCTGTGCTGCTGATCACGGAGACTGCCTCAATAGTCATACTTATGCAAGTCCCTCGCGCGTTAAGTACGCACATTTGCGCCAGAGGCCGTTAATGAGAAGATGAAATCGTGAGTCGGAGCACAGGTGGGACCACAGAGCGCCACGATGAGACCCTCGCTGCCATCGGCCGGCGCATCGTCTCGGGGGCACAGCCGGCGGGCAGCGTCCTGACGCTCGACGCCATCTGCACCGAGCACGGGGTGTCTCGGACCGTGGCGCGCGAGGTGATCAAAGTCCTCGAATCGATGGGACTCGTCGAGTCACGACGCCGGGTCGGCATCACCATCCAGCCGCGGACCCGGTGGAGCGTGTTCGACCCCCGACTCATCCGGTGGCGTCTCGACGGCGCGGACCGTGCGGAGTTCCTCGCAACTCTGTCGGAACTTCGACGCGGCTTCGAGCCCGTGGCGGCCGCGCTCGCGGCCGAACGTGCGAACGAGCACCACTGCCGCATCCTCGCGGCCGCGGTGTCGGACATGTCGGTTCACGGCCGGACCGGCGACCTGCAGTCATATCTGCTGGCGGACAAGGTCTTCCACCGCACCTTGCTCGAGGCGAGCGGCAACGAGATGTTCCGGTCGCTGGCCGACGTCGTCGGCGAGGTCCTGGCCGGCCGAACCCATCACGGGATGATGCCGCCGACCCCGAACCCGGCAGCCATCGCCCTTCACGACGACGTGGCGAGAGCAATACGCCTCCGCGACCCGAAGGCCGCGGAGGCGTCGATGCGAGAGATCATCACCGAGGCGGCGGCTGCCGTCTCGGATGCCCCTCCGCTACCTGAGGTGTGAGAGGAGCAGCCCCCCGCTGCCTGAAGTGCGAGCGGACCAGCCCCCCGCTGCCTGAAGTGCGAGCGGACCAGCCCCCCGCTGCCTGAGGTGCGAGCGGACCAGCCCCCCGCTGCCTGAGGTGCCAGCGGACCAGCCCCCCGCTGCCTGAAGTGCGAGCGGACCAGCCCCCCGCTGCCTGAGGTGCGAGCGGAGCGAGCCACGAAGGCTTAGACCAGCAGCTCCGCGATCTGAATCGTGTTGAGCGCAGCGCCCTTTCGGAGGTTGTCACCCGAGACGAACAGCGCGAGGCCGCGACCGTCCGGGACACCCGGGTCCTGACGGATACGACCCACGAGTGAGTTGTCCTTGCCGGCGGCGGCGAGCGGCGTCGGCACATCGACGAGCTCGACTCCGGCTGCGGCACCGAGGATCTCCTGGGCACGAGCCACCGACAGCGGCTCGGCGAACTCCGCGTTGATCGACAGCGAGTGGCCGGTGAACACGGGCACGCGCACGCAGGTTCCGCTGACGAGCAGCTCGGGGAGACCGAGGATCTTGCGCGACTCGTTGCGCAGCTTCTGATCTTCGTCGGTCTCGCCGGTGCCGTCGTCGACGAGCGAACCGGCAAGTGCCACAACGTTGAACGCGATGGGCGCGACGTACTTGTTGGGGGCCGGGAAGTCGACGGCCGAGCCGTCGTGGACGAGCTTCTCGGCGTCGTCGGCGACGGCGCGCACCTGACCGGCGAGTTCCTCCACACCGGCCAGACCGCTGCCGGAGACCGCCTGGTAGCTCGAGATGATCAGGCGCTGCAGTCCGGCTGCGTCGTGTAGCGGTTTGAGCACCGGCATGGCGGCCATGGTGGTGCAGTTGGGGTTGGCGATGATGCCCTTGGGCGGGTTCTTCGCCAGCTCACCGTTGACCTCCGAGACCACCAGCGGCACATCGGGATCCTTGCGCCACGCCGACGAGTTGTCGATGACGGTGACACCGGCGGCGGCGAACCGCGGAGCCTGCTCACGGGACATCGTGGCACCGGCGGAGAAGAGGGCGATGTCGAGACCGGCGGGATCGGCGGTGGCCGCATCCTCCACCACGATCTCCCCGTCACCCCAGGGAAGCTTCTTGCCCGCCGATCGCGGCGACGCGAAGAACCGCACCTCGTCGGCCGGGAAGTTGCGCTCTGCCAGGAGGGTTCGCATGACGGCGCCGACCTGACCGGTCGCGCCGACGACTCCGAGACGTACACCCATGGTTATCGACCCGTTCCTGCGTAGACGACGGCTTCCTCTTCGCCACCGAGATCGAAGGCGGCGTGCAGTGCGCGTACGGCGTCGTCGAGTTCGGTGTCGCGGCACAGCACCGAGATGCGGATCTCCGAGGTGGAGATCAACTCGATGTTCACGCCGGCCTCGCTGAGGGCCTCACAGAAGGTGGCGGTGACGCCCGGGTGCGACTTCATGCCGGCACCGACGAGGGAGACCTTGCCGATGTGATCGTCGTACAGGAGTTCGGTGAAGCCGATCTCCTCCTGCAGCTTGGTGAGCTTCTCGACGCCCAGCGGGCCGAGCTCGCGCGGCAGGGTGAAGGTGATGTCGGTCTTGCCGGTGTCGACCTTCGAGATGTTCTGCAGCACCATGTCGATGTTGATCTCGGCGTCGGCGACGGCGCGGAACACCTTGGCGGCGTAGCCCGGCTTGTCGTCGAGACCCACGACGGTGATCTTGGCTTCGCTGCGATCGTGTGCGACGCCGGTGAGAATGGCTTCTTCCACGGGAATGTCCTCCATCGATCCGGTCACCACGGTGCCGGGTTTGGTCGAGTACGACGAGCGCACGTGAACGGGAACGTTGTACCGGCGGGCGTATTCCACGCACCGCAGCATCAGGACCTTCGCGCCACAGGCCGCGAGTTCGAGCATCTCCTCGAAGGAAACGGTGTCGAGCTTCTTGGCGTCGGAGACGATGCGCGGATCGGCGGAGTACACGCCGTCGACGTCGGTGTAGATCTCGCAGACGTCGGCCTCGAGGGCCGCCGCCAGCGCGACGGCGGTGGTGTCGGAGCCACCGCGTCCGAGGGTGGTGATGTCTTTGGTGTCCTGCGAGACACCCTGGAATCCGGCGACCAGCACGATCTTGCCGTCGTCGAGTGCGCTGCGGACGCGGCCCGGCGTGACGTCGATGATCTTGGCCTTGCCATGAGAGCTCGTCGTGATGACGCCGGCCTGGGATCCGGTGAACGACTGAGCATGTGCACCAAGCGAACTGATGGCCATCGCCACCAGTGCGTTGGAGATGCGCTCGCCCGAGGTCAGGAGCATGTCCATCTCGCGCGCCGGAGGCGCCGGGTTGACCTGCTGGGCGAGGTCGAGCAGTTCGTCGGTTGTGTCGCCCATCGCCGAGACGACGACGACAACGTCGTTGCCCTGCTTCTTCGTCTCGACGATGCGCTCGGCAACGCGACGGATGCGTTCGGCCGTTGCGACCGAGGATCCGCCGTACTTCTGCACCACGAGGGCCACGTCGAGTTACCTCCCGCCGGCTCGTGCGCCGGTTCGATAGACGTCAGCTTGCTTCGGACAACCTTACCGGGCAGGAGGGTGCAGACCTGACCTGGTCACCGGCATTCTGTGATCCGACGCACACGGCACGTCGCCTGTGGTCGCCGGCGACGACCTAGGATTCCACGGGTGGCCACCCCAACCGACGTCGACGATCCGGGCCGTCCCGATCCTGATCCGGGTACCGGCGGGGTCGACGACGGTAGGCCGATCTCCTCGGGCGGTTCGACACCGGCTCGACGCTCCGCCGACCCGCGGCCCCCGTTCGCCGACTGGGTCCGCCGGCACCGCTGGTGCATCGACGCCCTGGTCGTCTACCTGGTCATCCGCGCGATCGGCATCCTCACGCTCGCACGGTTCGCGGACCTGCGCGACACAACCCTCGGCAAGGCCCTCACCGTGTGGGACGGGCAGTGGATGCTGGCGATCGCCACCCATGGATACGACGGAGTGCCCGCGAGCCTGACCGACGCGCGCGGAATCCACACCTCCGACACCGCATTCGCCTTCTTCCCGGGCTACCCCTACCTGGTCGGCTTACTGGCGAAACTGCCCGGCGTGACGCCGTTCGGGGCGGCGCTCACCCTCAACCTCGTTCTCGGATGTATCGCCGCGGTCGGCGCAGCGCGCCTCGGCATGGCCTGCGCGCGGCTGATGTCCTCGCACTCCCCCATCGGCCCCGCCCCCGAACGCGCCACCGGGCTGTTCCTGGTGGTGCTGTTCGCGGCGACCCCGATGTCGATCGTGCTCAACATGGCCTACACCGAGGCGATGTTCTGCGCCCTCGCGACGTGGGCACTCATCGGAATACTGGAGAAACGCTGGCTGCTGGCCGGGGTGATGGCCGGCCTCTGCGGCTTCTGTCGGCCGACCGCCGCCGTCATCATCGGCGTGGTGGTCCTCGCCTCGATCGTGTTCCTGTGGACCGGCCGCCACTCCTCGGCGGTCACCGGCACGGACCGTGCACGTGCCGCCGCGGCGATCGTGCTCAGCCCCTTGGGCTACCTCACATATCTGGGCGTCGTGTGGGCCCACACCGGTTCGCCGACGGGATGGTTCCGCATCCAGACCGAGGGCTGGGATACCGAGTTCGACTGGGGCGTCGCCGCATTCAACTTCGTCAACGAACAGCTGGTGAACTCCGCAGAGGTCGCCCCGACCGCGACGTCGTGGATCGTCCTGAGCACCCTCGTGATGCTCGCCGTGGCGGTGTGGGCGCGGCTGCCGTGGCCGGTGTTGTTGTTCGGTTCACTGCTCGTCGCCCAGATCGTGCTGTCGAGCGGGCTGATGATGAGCAGGCCGCGACTCCTGTTGCCCGCCTTCGTTCTTCTCATCCCCCTCGCGATGGCCCTCGCCCGGGCGCGGCCGGTGGTCGCCGGCCTCGTCATCGTGCCGATCGTCGTCGGCAGTTCGTGGTTCGGTGCGCACATGCTGACAGTGTTCCCGCACGCCATGTGACCACCACCGCTGTGACCCGACGCGCCGCCGACCCGACGCCTCAGCGCGCCGCGGCCCCGAAACCCGCGCAGAGATAACCGATTCCGGCATCGAGCCGGGCCCGCGGATCCAGCAGGTGCGCGGCGTCGGGGCGCCCGGCGAGACGGGCGAGGTGTTCGGGTACCGCGGCATCCGAGCGGCCGGCGATCACGTCGGACAGCCGGACCGACGACGACACCTCGGACTCGCCCCGGACCTGATCGTCGATCAGCTGGTCGCCGACCGCCATCAGTGCGACGCCGTGGACGAAACTCCACACGGTCAGTGCCATGTCGGTTGCGCGTTCGATGCCGACCCCGAGTTCGAGGAAACCCGCGGACAGCCAGTCGAGGCATTCCAGCGACGCCTCGCCGTAACTGAGGCGGGGTGACGAATAGGCCAGCACCACCCACGGGTGCCGCTGGTACAGCTCCCAGTCGACGTCGACGGCGATCCGGACCCGCTCCTGCCATGACGGCGCGTCGTCGTAGGGATAGGGATAGCGCTGCGTGACCTCTTCGGACATCGCCAGCAGCAACGCCTCCTTGTCGGCGACGTGACGGTACAACGACATCGCCCCGACCCCGAGCTCGTCGGCCACCCGCCGCATCGAGAGGCCGGTGAGTCCCCGGGCGTCGGCGATCCGGATCGCGGCGTCGACGATGACCGCCGGCGACAACTTGGTCGTGCCAGATGTCACCTGCTCGTCCTTCCTGCTCACGACCGGGAATAAAAGGATTGCGTACAGCGTACTCACCTGGCGTACGCTTTCCCGCGTACACCGTACGCAACCCACCGTAGAAACCATCGAGGAGCACATCGTGTCCACCCGTCTCGGCGCGTCTGATCGGCAGCTTCCGAGAACTGCCGACCGACGAACCTGGCTGGGACTCGCGGTGCTCACGCTGCCCGTGTTCCTGGTGTCGATGGACGTCTCCGTCCTCTACCTCGCGATCCCCTCCATCACCGACGCCCTCGCACCGTCGGCGGCCCAGCAGCTGTGGATCCTCGACATCTACGGCTTCCTGATCGCCGGCCTGCTGATCACGATGGGCAACCTCGGCGATCGCGTCGGACGACGCCGCATCCTGCTCGCCGGGGCGGCGGTGTTCGGCGGGGCGTCGATCCTCGCCGCCTTCGCGCCGTCCGCCGGGATCCTGATCGCCGCACGCGCTTTGATGGGTGTCGGCGGGGCGACGCTGATGCCGTCGAGCCTGTCGCTGATCGCCAACATGTTCTCCGATGACCGAGAGCGCGGTCGGGCGATCGGCGTGTGGACGGCTGCCTTCGCCGGCGGCGCCGCGGTCGGCCCGGTCATCGGCGGCATCCTGCTGCACCACTTCTGGTGGGGCTCGGCTTTTCTCATCAACGTGCCGGTGCTGGCCGCCCTCCTCATCCTCGGTCCCCGGCTCATCCCCGAGTACAAGGCTCCCTCGACCGCACGGTTCGACGTGCTCGGCGTCGTGCTGTCGATGGCCGGCATCCTGCCCGTGGTCTATGCGATCAAGACCCTCGCGAGCGACGGCGCCGACGCGGGCGTCGTTGTCATCGGACTCGCCGGCCTGGCGCTTCTCGCCGGCTTCGTGGTGCAGCAACGTCAGTCCGCGGCACCGCTCCTCGACCTCAAGCTGTTCCGGAACGCCCACTACGTCGGCGCGATCTCCGTGGCCCTCGTCGGCATGATGGCGCTGGGCGGGATGTCGTACCTGACCGGCGTCTACCTGCAGTCGGTGATGGGGCATGACGTCCTCGCCGCGGCGGTGGCCGGCCTCCCGATGGCCATCGCGGTGGCGGTGTTCTCGATCGGCGCCTCCCGGATCGCGGCGATGGTCGGCATCCGCGCGGCGTTCCTCGGCTCGATCGTGCTGGCGGCAGCGGGCAACTTCGGTCTGCTCGCACTGACCACGTCGTCGCCGATCTGGGTCTACCTCGTCTTCACGTTCATCGCCGGTATCGGTTACGGCATCCAGTTCAGCCTGGTGTCGGTTGTCGTGGTGGGCGCGGTCCCGCCGGAGCGGTCGGGCTCGGCGTCGGGCATCTCGGAGACGAGCTTCGAGCTCGGCAACGCGCTCGGGCTCGCCCTGTTCGGTTCCCTTGCCACGCTGGTGTTCCGCGGACATCGCGACGGCTGGTCCTTCGGCGACACACTTGGTGAGACGCTGCATCGCGCCCTCGAGATGGGTACGCAGGGAGACGGCCTCGCGGCCGCGGCCCGCCAGTCCTACGTCGATGGCATGCACGCGGCGTCGCTGGCGATCGGGATCTCGATGACCCTTCTCGGCATCTGGGTGTTCTTCGCGATGCGCAAGCCGCTGAAGCCCTGGACCGCAGATGCCCAGACCGCGGGGGCCCGGGCCGGCAACGACGAACCCGAGGCACCCGCGCCGCTACCCTCGACCGAGTGCATGAACTGATCGAAGGACGGTGGAGCGCGCGGGGTTACGATCCCGCCGCCGCCATCTCCGCCGCGGACCTCACGACCATCGTCGACGCCGGACGGTGGGCACCCACCTGGGGACGCATGCAGCCCGTCCGGTTTCTCGTCGGCCGACGCGGTGACGCGACCTTCGAGGCCCTCACCGGCGTCCTGACCAGGGGAAACGCGGGCTGGGCGCCAAGGGCGGCCGCGCTGGTCCTGGTGTGCACCACCGATCGGGCCGACGATCCGAAGGAACACACCTACGCGGCGGTCGACGTGGGTCTCGCTGTCTCGCAGATGATCCTGCAGGCCGAGGCGCTCGGCTTCAACGGACATCCGATGGCCGGCTTCGACGCCGCCGCCGCTACCGCGGCCTTCGACATCCCCGCCGACAAGCGACCTCTCGTCCTGCTGGGGATCGGCGCGCTCGCCGAGGACACCGCGTCGTTGCCCGAGGACATCCGCGAGCGTGACGAACGCCCGCGGACCCGCCTTCCGCTCGACGAGGTCGCGTTCGCCGAAGAGTGGGGACGACCCGCGTTCACCACACCCGAGACGTGAGACGTCCCCGCCGCGATCGGTGATCGCGACGGGGACGTCGTGGTGCTGCGGCCGTGTATCCAATTCGGCCTCGAGGACGTCAGCCGACGAGCTCGGGCTCCTGTTCGATCCGCTCGATCTCGGCACGCATGGCCTTGTCCTTGGTCTCCACGATCAGGATCGTGCAGACCACGCTGATCGCGGACAGGCCCGCCAGCAGGACACCCACCCAGATCGCACCGGGTCCGGCGATCAGCGGGGCGGCGATCAGCGGCGGGATGGCGCCGCCGAAGATCCCGGCGAGGTTGTAGCCCATGCCGGCACCGGTGTAGCGGTAGCGCGCCTCGAACAGTTCCGGGAGCAGTGCACCCGCCGGGCCATAGGCGATGCCGAAGATCAGCAGGGTGCCGATCAGTCCGACGACGAAGGCGAAGCCGCCGCCGATCTCGAGGATCGGGAACAGGACCAGCGCCCACGGGATGGCGATGATGCACGAGGTCAGGATGACCCGGCGTCGACCAACCCGGTCGGACCACATCGCCGACGCGGCGGTCGACAGACCGAAGACGATCGCGGCGACCATGCCCGCGCTGAGGACGAAGGTGCGGGAAAGTTCGAGGCTCTTGGTGCCGTAGTTCGTCAGGAACGCGGTGCCCATGTAGAAGAGCGAGAACAGGCTCGCCAGCGCACCGCCGGCGATGAGGATCTCCTTCCACTGGTAGCGGAAGGCGTCCATGAAGGGCAGTGCGGGACCATCTGACTTCTCGGCCTCGAGCGCCTTGCGACGCTGGGCTTCCTGGAAGACCGGGGTCTCCGCGACGGCGAGCCGCACCCAGAGGCCGACGGCGACGAGCGCGAACGACAGGATGAAGGGAATGCGCCAGCCGTAGTCGAGGAAGGCCGAGCTGGTCTCGCCGAGGGTCAGCGAGGCGATGAGGAAGGTAAGACTCGACAGGAAGAATGCGAACGCCGGTCCGAGCTGCGGGAACATGGCGTACAGACCCCGTTTGCCGGGGGGTGCGTATTCGGCCGTGAGCAGCGTCGCGCCGGCCCACTCACCGCCCACGGCGAAGCCCTGCAGGAATCGCAGTACGACAAGGGCTATGGGCGCCGCGATCCCGATCCCCGATTCGGCGATACCGAAGACTCCGGTTTCGTATCCGGGGAGGAGACCGATCGCCACGGTCGCGATGCCCATGATCAGCAAGGTCCACACCAGGGTGCGCTTGCGGCCGATCCGGTCACCGAAGTGGCCGAAGAGCATCGCGCCGACCGGCCGTGCGAAGAACGCCACGGCGAAGGTCGCGAAGGATGCGATCGTGCCGGTCACCTCGTCGGCTGCCGGGAAGAACACCGTCGGGAAGACCAGCGCGGCCGCGGTTCCGTAGATGAAGAAGTCGTAGAACTCGATGGTCGTGCCGATCGAGCTGGCGGCCGCGACGCGTCGAAGGCTGGTGGGCTTCGCGTCTGGCGGGGTGTGGGGTTCGGGCGGTAAGTCAGCGCGAGGCGGATCGGCGGGGATCGTGGTCACTGGCGTCGTCCTTCTGTGCAGGCGGCCGCGTCGTGGTTGAGCGGCTCTGTCGAAGACCGGGCACGGAGCCCGTACACCCCAACCGGTTCGGAATGAGTTGGATCACTCCCATCACCGGGTGAGACGCATGTCATAGCTTTGCCGTGCCCGCCTGTGCCCGGCACCCCCCGAAGAGGGGGTGCGGTGGGGCTCAGTCCACGACGGCCGTCGCCTCGATCTCGACCAACACCTCCGGCTCGTACAGCGCCTGCACCCCGATCAGCGTGGCCGGCGGCATCGGTGTGGGTAGTCCGACCTCGACGGCCACGGCTTCGATCCCGGCCATGAAGTCCCCGATCTTCGTCGGTTCCCAGTCGGTCACGTAGACCGTCAGACGCACGACGTCGCCGAAATCCGCGCCCGCGCCGCGCAATCCACGGGCGACGTTCCGTAGCGCCTGGGCGACCTGCCCGGCGAGGTCGGTCGGGACCGGCGAGCCGTCACCAGTGTGTGCGACCTGCCCGGCGAGGTACACGTGCCGGGTGCCGGTTCCCACGGCGACGTGGTGATATGGGGCGTCGGGCAGCATGCCTTCGGGGCTGGAGAGCGTGACAGACATAGTTCCTCCTGGTCTGGATAGGTATCGTTTGTATACTTGGTTCCGTTCGGTTACTTCAACGAAACCAGGTCTCATGCCCGATCCCTCTGCACCCACATCACCCTCACCGCGGACCGACCACGAACTGAGGATCGACGCCGCGTCCCGGGAATTGCTGGGGCAGGTCCTCGACAAGTGGTCCCTGAGCGTGCTCAACGAACTGCGCGAGGCGCCGTCGCGGTTCAACGAACTGCGCCGCGCGATCCCGGCGGTGTCACAGAAATCGCTCACCAGCACCTTGCGCCGTCTCGAACGCAACGGCATCATCGAACGCCGCATGCTCAGCACCCGACCGGTCTCGGTCGAATACCGAATCACGCCGTTGGGCAAGACCGTTCGCGAACCGATCGACGGACTTCTGGCGTGGGCGGCGACGCATCTGCCGGCGATCGACGCCGCCCGACAACGGTTCGACGACGAGGTCCTCGGCCCCGGTGAGGACCACTGATCAGGCCCCGCCTACCGTCTGGCGACTCCGCAGGAATACGCTGTCACCTGCACCTTTGGTCTCGATAGCACCGAGGAGTACAGTCGAGCGCATGCAGCGTGCACTCCTTCTCGGTTGCCGCGGCGGGGTCTGACACGACCGGCCCTCCGTCGCGGGGCCCAATCACGCGCCGGTCACTTTCCTTCCAGACACGGAGAATGACCACTCATGGCACCAGCAGACACCTTCACTTCCGGCGCCAGCCGAATCGTCGAGCCGAACGGCCCGATTCCCGCCGGCCAGCCCGTTTGGAATCCGCAGCGCAACTCCGCGATGCCGGTTCACCGCTACCGTCAGTTCGCCGACGAGGTCGAGAAGATCTCGCTGCCCGACCGCACCTGGCCCGACAAGGTCATCACCAAGGCCCCGCTGTGGTGCGCCGTCGACCTGCGTGACGGCAACCAGGCACTGATCGACCCGATGAGCCCGGCGCGCAAGCGTCGTATGTTCGACCTGCTGGTCCGCATGGGCTACAAGGAGATCGAGGTCGGCTTCCCCTCCGCGAGCCAGACCGACTACGACTTCGTCCGCGAGATCATCGAGGACAACGCGATCCCCGACGACGTCACCATCCAGGTGCTGACGCAGTGCCGCGAGGAACTGATCGAGCGCACCTTCGAGGCCTGCCGCGGTGCCGCGAACGTCATCGTGCACTTCTACAACTCCACCTCGGTGCTGCAGCGCCGCGTGGTCTTCCGTGCCGACAAGCCGGCCATCATCAAGATCGCCACCGACGCCGCCCACAAGGTGCTCGAGGTGGAGAAGAACTACCCCGACACCAACTGGCGCTACGAGTACTCGCCGGAGTCCTACACGGGCACCGAGCTGAGCTTCGCCAAGGAGGTCGTCGACGCGGTCACCGAGATCATCGCTCCCACTCCGGAGAAGCCGATGATCGTCAACCTGCCCGCGACCGTCGAGATGGCCACGCCGAACGTCTACGCCGACTCGATCGAGTGGATGCACCGCAACCTGGCCCGTCGCGATTCGATCATCCTGAGCCTGCACCCCCACAACGACCGCGGAACCGGCGTTGCCGCAGCCGAACTGGGCTACCAGGCCGGCGCCGACCGCATCGAGGGCTGCCTGTTCGGCAACGGTGAGCGCACCGGCAACGTCTGCCTGGTGACCCTGGGCATGAACATGTTCAGCCGCGGCGTCGACCCGCAGATCAGCTTCTCCGACATCGACGAGATCCGTCGCACCGTCGAGTACTGCAACCAGCTGAACGTCCCCGAGCGCCACCCGTACGGCGGCGACCTGGTCTTCACCGCCTTCTCTGGCAGCCACCAGGACGCCATCAACAAGGGCCTGGACCAGATGAAGTACGACGCCGACGACGCCGACTCCGATGTCGACGACATCGTCTGGGCCGTACCGTATCTGCCGATCGACCCGAAGGACGTCGGCCGCAGCTACGAGGCCGTCATCCGCGTGAACAGCCAGTCCGGCAAGGGCGGCGTCGCGTACATCATGAAGGCCGACCACGGCCTGGTGCTGCCGCGTCGCCTGCAGATCGAGTTCAGCCGCGAGATCCAGAAGATCACCGACGGCGAGGGCGGCGAGGTCAATCCCAAGGAGATGTACGACGTCTTCGCGGAGAACTACCTGCAGCCGATCTGGCCGCTGGAGCGCATGCGCCAGAAGGTCGACGCAGCCGAGGTCGACGGCGGCGAGGACCACATCACCGCAGTGGTGAAGATCGAGGGCAACGAGCGCGAGATCACCGGCTCGGGCAACGGCCCGCTGGCCGCCTTCGTCGACGCCCTGAGCACCGTCGGCTACGAGGTCCGCGTCCTGGACTACAGCGAGCACGCCCTGACCGCCGGTGGCGACGCCAGCGCCGCGGCATACGTCGAGACCGAGGTCAACGGCGAAACCGTGTGGGGTGTCGGCGTGGCGTCGTCGATCACCACCGCGAGCCTGCGTGCCGTGGTGTCCGCGGTCAACCGCGCCTACCGTGTCACCTCGACCCCGCCCGCCGAGGCCGAGGCCGCCCCGCGCACCTGGGCCCCGTAAAAGCCCTCGCGCAACGGACAATCGAATACATCTCCGGCTGATGGGCCGGGACCACGTCGACGGGCGATCCTCGTCCGGGGTCCCGGCCCATTGCGCATCTTCGTGCCAGTCCACCGCGAAACACGGCACAACGCCGCCATACCTCCCGCCGGGTTCTTGGATACCGTTGCCGCATGGGAGCCACGACAACCCGGGAGCTGTATCTGGAGACCGGCCTCGCCGTCCTCGCCGATTCCGGATACAGCGCATTGAAGCTGTCCGAGGTGTGCAACCGGCTCGGGGTGACAAGCGGCTCGTTTTATCACTTCTTCAAGAACTGGTCGGACTACACCACCCAGCTGATTGACCACTGGTTGGACTCGCGCACCCAGGTGGAGGTCGCGGCAGTTCAGTCCGTGTCTGATCCGCTGCGCCGGATGATCGAGCTCATCGAGTTCGCGGTGTCCCTCCCCCACGACGCGGAGGCCGCGATCCGCACCTGGGCGGCGATGGACCCGGACGTCGGCAAGGTGCAGGAGGCCGCCGATCGTTCCCGATACGACGTGGTCTTCGACATCGCCATGGAGCTCCTCGACGACCGGGTCGCCGCCCATCGGTACTCGAGCTGGGCCAACTTCGTCCTCACCGGATACGAACAGACCACACTCCCCGAGGACCGTGAGGCCCTCCGGTGGGCGGCCGAGCAGTTCATCACGTCCCTGGCAGATGCGGCCCGGAACCGGCGTGAGGGCCAGGTCGTGACGACGGACGGACGAACCCAGACGCCGGTGGACGTCCGGGACTGACCCGCCGTACCGGTACTCCTCGCCTTCGGGGTGGGAACAATCCGGACCGTGGTTTCATTTACCGATCATGAAGAAGATCGGTTTCCTGTCGTTCGGTCACTGGTCGGAGTCGCCCGGATCGCAGGTCCGCACGGCCGCCGACACATTGCTGCAGTCGATCGACCTCGCCGTGGCGGCCGAGGAACTGGGCGCCGACGGCGCGTACTTCCGGGTGCATCACTTCGCGCGCCAGCTGGCGTCGCCGTTCCCGCTGCTGTCGGCGATCGGCGCCAAGACCAGCCGCATCGAGATCGGCACCGGTGTCATCGACATGCGCTATGAGAACCCGCTGTACATGGCCGAGGACGCCGGCGCAGCCGACCTCATCGCCGGCGGGCGTCTGCAGCTCGGTATCAGCCGTGGATCCCCCGAGCAGGTCATCGAGGGCTACAAATACTTCGGCTACGTTCCGTCGGAGGGTTCCACCGACGCCGACATGGCCCGTCAGCACACCGAGGTGTTCCTCCGCGTCATCGAGGGCGGCGGCTTCGCCCGCCCCAACCCGCGACCCATGTTCCCGAACCCGCCCGGACTGTTGCCCATCGAGCCGCAGTCGCCCGGTCTCCGCGACCGCATCTGGTGGGGTGCCGGCACCCGCGCGACCGCCGAATGGACTGCGCAGCAGGGCATGAACCTGATGTCGTCGACGCTGCTGACCGAGGACACCGGCGTCCCGTTCCACCAGTTGCAGGCCGAGCAGATCCAGCGCTTCCGCAAGGCCTGGGCCGACGCCGGCCACCCGCACGAACCGCGGGTCTCGGTGAGCCGCAGCATCTTCGCACTCGTCGACGACCGCGACCGGGCCTACTTCGGCCGCGGTGGCGACGAGTCCGATCAGGTCGGCGTCATCGACAACAGCGTGGCCCGGTTCGGCCGCAGTTACGCCGACGAGCCGGACAAGCTCATCGAGCAGCTGCGCGAGGACGAGGCGATCGCCGCGGCCGACACCCTGCTGCTGACCGTGCCCAACCAGCTCGGGGTCGAGTACAACGCGCACGTCATCGAGTCGATCCTCACCCACGTGGCGCCCGCGCTCGGTTGGCGCTGAGTTCGACCATCGTCGATTTCGCCACGCGAACGACCGCACTCCCATAACGTCACGAGCGATCCCGTCCCCATCCCGAGGAGTACCCACCCATGTCCGAAGTGATCGTCGTCGCCACCATCTCGCCGAAGCCCGGCGAGGAGCAGGCTGTCCGCGACGCGGTGCTGGCCGCCATTCCCGAGGTGCACGGCGAGCCCGGTTGCGGCAAGTACGCACTGCACGAGGCCACCGGCGACTCGACCGACCTGGTCATGATCGAGCGCTGGGAGTCCTTCGAGGCGCTGGCCACCCACGGCGGCGCACCGGCGTTGACCGCGCTCGGTAAGAAGATCGGGCCGCTGCTGGCCGGCCCGCTGGACGTGAAGACGTTCTCCCCCGTTCCCGCAGGTGACGCCGACAAGGGCGCGATCTGACCCGCTGATCCGCTGACGCCCTCGCCCCGTTTCCGACGGGGCGGGGGCGTCGTCGTATGCCGGATCTCTCCGAGCCTGTTGATTCGCCGAACAGATGCGTGCTACACCTGTATAACGATCGTTAGATAAAGTGATGGGCGCCATGCTGGGTCCGCACCGGTTCGCGACACCACACGGAGGAAACCCATGCCCGAAGCCACGATCATCGAACGTGTCTGACTCAGCGAAAGCCGCTGCCGGAAAACGGTTCACGGTCGACACCGAGGGGTTGGACTGGCGGCGGCGCGAGCCGGTGCCGCTGCCGACGACACTCGTCGCGGCGAAGCGCGCGTTCTACGAGCGCGGGTTCCACGGAACCTCGATCCGCGACATCGCGTCGCGCGCCGGGGTGTCCCTGCCGACGCTCTACTACCACCACGACAACAAGCTCGGCATCCTCGTGGAGTTGCTCGAAGCGGCGATGACGTCGGTCCTCGCCTGGGTCGGAGCAGCGATCGAGGAAGGGCGCACGCCGAGCGAGAAGCTGTCGAACGCGATCGAGTCCATCGTTCTGCACATGACCAGCGATCTCGAGCTGGCCAGTGTCGCAAGCGAGTTCCGCCATCTCGACCCGGAGGACCCGCGCCGCGAGCCCTACATCGCGATGCGGACCGAGACCGAGAACATGCTCGCCGACGTCATCCAGGCAGGCCTGGACTCGGGCGAGTTCCGATTCGACCAGGACGTCAAAGACGTCCTGCGCTATCTGTTCGGCGCCTGCCAAGCGGTCACCACCTGGTACCGCCCGTCCGGTGCTCGCACACCCGCAGAGGTCGCGGCGTCCTACGCCTCGATCGCCCTGCGGGTCGTGGGTGCGCAGGACACGAACAACAACGACTGACACAACGAGTTACGGTCCACGAAAGGGAGAAAATCCATGAAGCGCAAGATCTTCGAAGACGAGCACGAGGCCCTGCGGGAAACCGCGCGCAACTTCCTGATCCGCGAGTGCGGTCCGTACAACGAGGAGTGGACCAAGGCCGGTCAGGTCGACCGTGAGATCTTCAAGAAGGCCGGCGAGGCGGGCCTCCTGGGCTTCAACATCCCGGAGGAGTACGGCGGCGGCGGCGCCATGGACGACTTCCGCTTCAACGCGGTCGTCGTCGAGGAGTTCGCCAAGTTCGACGGCGCGGCTCCCGGCCTGAGCCTCCAGAACGACGTCGTCGCACCGTACTTCGTCCATCTGGCCAACGACGAGCAGAAGAAGCGTTGGATGCCGGGCATCGCCACCGGTGAGACGATCCTCGCCGTCGCGATGACCGAGCCGGGTGCCGGGTCGGACCTCGCCGGCATCAAGACCTCGGCGAAGCTGGAGGGCGATCACTACGTCCTCAACGGCAACAAGACCTTCATCTCGTCGGGCATCAACTCCGACCTCGTCGTGGTCGTGTGCCGCACCAACCCGGACCCCGCGGCCGGCCACAAGGCGTTCTCGCTGCTGGTCGTCGAGCGTGGCATGGAGGGCTTCGAGCGCGGTCGCAAGCTCGACAAGATGGGTCTCAAGGCGCAGGACACGGCCGAGCTGCACTTCAACAACGTGCGCGTCCCGGTCGAGAACCTGCTCGGCCAGGAGGGCATGGGCTTCTACCACCTCATGCAGAACCTGCCGTCCGAGCGTCTGTCGATCGGCATCGGCGCGATCGCCGGTGCACGCGCGATCTTCGAGGAGACCCTGCAGTACACCAAGGACCGCAAGGCATTCGGTCGCCCCATCGGCACCTTCCAGGCGAACCGCTTCACGCTCGCCGAGATGGCCACCGAGCTCGACATCGCCGAGGTCTACATCGACCGCTGCCTGCAGGGCGTGCTCGACGGTGAACTCGACGCCATCGACGCCTCCAAGAACAAATGGTGGTGCACCGAGCTCGCCAAGCGCGTCATTGACAGTTGCCTGCAGCTGCACGGCGGCTACGGCTACATGAACGAGTACCGTGTGGCCCGCGCCTACACCGATGCCCGCATCCAGACGATCTTCGGTGGCACCACCGAGATCATGAAGGACATCGTCGGCAAGAGCCTGGGCGTCTGATCCCGGAATCGAACCACAAGGCCGGTGGGTCACGCGGAATGCGTGACCCACCGGCCTTTTTCGTTCACTGACCGTGTTCGGCGCCCGCAGCCGTCAGGTGTTCGACGACCTGCTGGACCGCCGATCGGGACCGTGGCCGCGCCAACGCCTCGTACACCCGGGCCGCCCGAACCCCTTTGAGTTCCAGACGTTTCACCTCCGGATGACGGACGGCGAACCGCGGCATCAGTGCGATCCCGTGACCGCCGGCGACGAGCGCCTCGATGGTGGTGAAGTCCAGCATGCGTTGGGTGACCCGGGGCGCGACCCCGGTCACCGCCGAGATCGACTGCAGCACATCGTCGACCGGGAATCCGCCCTCGACGCTGATCCAATCGTGTTCGGCGAGCTCGGACACCGCCACCTCGTCGGCATCGGCGAGCGGACTGTCGACGGGGACGATCACGTCGACCGGTTCGCGCATCAGCTCGGCGACCCACACGCGCGACTTGTTGACCGCGGGTGTCCGCTCGTCCCGGTGGGTCACGACGACGTCGAAATCCGCGAGAGCAGGAGCGGCGTCGGAGCACCCGACGTCGAGATGGAAGGCGTGCACCTCGATCCCGGATTCGGCGGCCCGATCGAGAACGGTCGGCAGCAACAGCGTCGACCCCGACGGGAACATCGCGAGCCGCACGCGCGCCCGGCCCGACCGATACGACGCCATCTCCTCCTGGGCCCGCTCGACCGCGGCGATCACCTCGTCGGCGCGCAGGACCAGCGCGCGGCCCGCCTCGGTCAGCCGGATGCGCCGGCCGTCCGGTTCGAACAGCGGCACGCCGGCCTCGTCGGCGAGCACCTTCAGCTGCTGCGACACCGCCGACGGCGTCATGTGCATCGCGTCGGCGACCGCGCCGATCGACTCACGATCGGCGAACTCACGCAACAATCGCAGCCGACGGACCTCCATGCGCCAAAGGTACCGAGTTGCGAGGAGCGCAGCGACGAGCCCGCCCAGCCCCTTGAGGTGCGAGGGGCGCAGCGACGTGCCCGCCCAGCCCCCTGAGGTGCGAGGAGCGCAGCGACGAGCTCGAAGGGCCCCGGCAAGGAATGTCTCCACCCCCGTATCCGTTGTGCGGGTCATGGCAACACAAGACGTGACCCTGGAAACCTTCCAACCCACCATCGAGGCCGACGGCATCGTGCTGCTCGACTTCTGGGCGAGCTGGTGTGGCCCGTGCCGCATGTTCGGCCCGGTCTTCGAGAAGGCCTCGGAGGCCCACTCCGACATCTTCTTCGGCAAGATCGACACCGAGGCGGAGCAGCAGCTCGCCGGAAGCCTTGGCATCCAGTCGATTCCGACACTGATGGCCTTCCGCGACGGCATCCTCGTCTTCAACCAGCCGGGAGCACTCCCCGCCGCACAGCTCGAGGAGCTCATCGGCGCGGTCGAGGCACTCGACATGGACGACGTGCGGGCGCAGGTCGCCGCCGCGCAGCAGTGACACGCTGACGCGCACCGAGGAAGGATTGTTCAGTAGATCTGAACAATCCTTCCGTTTAAATTCGATTGTTCTTCATGGCACTGACTCGGACGATGGTGACCATGTCGACTCGTGACCGATTGCTCGCCCTCTGTGTCGTGTTCTTGTGGGGACTGAACTTCGTGGCGATCCACCTCGGTCTCGAACACTTCCCGCCGTTCTTCCTGGCTGCGCTGCGCTTCGCCGTCATGGCGATCCCGGTCATCCTGTTCGTGCGCTTCCCGAAGGTCCGGCTCAAGTGGTTCTTCGTCTACGTGGCGGGGTTCGGGTCGGTGCAGTTCATGTTCCTGTTCCTGGCGATGAGCCTGGGCATGCCGGCCGGACTGGCCTCGCTCGTCCTGCAGACATCGGCGCCCTTCACGGTGATCCTCGGCGTGCTGTTCCTGCGTGAGCGGATGACGGTCGCCCAGGTGGTGGGCCTGCTGGTCGCCGTCGGCGGCATGGGTCTGATCGCCTTCGACCGTGCCACCGGCAGCGACATCGGTGTGGCCGCACTCCTCCCGATCGGACTCACCATCCTCGGCGGCCTCAGCTGGGCGATCGGCAACATCGGCGGCCGGCTGGCGCAGCCCGACGACTCGTTCCGCATGACCATGTGGATGGCCGTCGTCGCAACTCCGCCGCTCTACCTGGCGAGCCTGATCATCGAGGGGCCGTCCGCGGGCTTCGACGCGCTGATGACGATCGGCACGGACACCGGGCTGCGTGCGCTCGGCGGACTCATCTACCTGGCCGCGCTGGGGACCCTCGTCGGCGCGGGCCTGTGGACCGTGCTCCTGAGCCGCAACGACGCCAGCCGGGTGTCGCCGATGTCGCTGCTCGTGCCTGTGGTGGGCATCAGCGCGTCGTTCGTCTTCCTCGGCGAGGTCCCGACGGTCGGCGAGATCGTCGGTGCCGTGATCGTCGTCTCCGGCTGCGCGGTCGGCGTGATGGCCCGGCCGCAGTCGCGCAGACGCCGGCGGGTTGCGGCCGAGGCTGCAGCAGCGGCCACGGCTACCACGAGCATCACCGACCCTGGCGCGGACACCACGAGCACGGTGCCGTCAACCGACGACGACCTCACGTGCGCTGCGACAGCCGCCCGCGACCGCTAGCCGGCGATCTCCTCCTGGCCCGCCGACGCTGCCTCCTCGAGGGCTCTCCGGACCTCGGCACACATCCGGTCCACCGCCGCGCGTGCACCGGAGCTGATGAGCGTCATGTTGATGAACCCGTGGATCATCGACCCCTCCCGACGCAGCGTGACCGGGACCCCCGCCTCCTCGAGCCGCTTGGCGTAGGCGAGGCCTTCGTCGCGCAACGGGTCGAAGCCGGCGACGACGACGTGAGCCGGCGGCAGTCCGCTGAGGTCGTCGGCGAGCAGCGGCGAACAACGCGGGTCCTTGCGCTGCGCGACGTCGGGCACGTAGCGGTCGTTGAACCACTCGATGCCGTCCCTGGTCAGGAAGTACCCGTTCGCGAACTCACGACGCGAGGGGGTGTCCGCGGTGGCGTCGGTGACCGGGTAGATGAGCAACTGGAAGACCGGTGTGATCGGCTCGTCACGGACGAGTCGTGCGACCACGGTCGCCAGGTTGCCGCCCGCGCTGTCACCGGCGACCACGATCCGCTCGGGGTCGAGACCCCACCTCGGTGCGATGTCGACGGCGAAGTGCCAGGCCGCGACGGCGTCGTCGACGCCGGCGGGGAACGGGTGCTCGGGTGCGAGCCGGTACTCGACCGACAGGACGTCGAGTCCGGTGCCGTGGGCGAGCCGGCGCACGAAGGTGTCGTGGCTGATGCGGCTGCCCGTGACGAAGCCACCGCCGTGGTAGTAGACGATGAGCCCGTCCGACTCGGTCGACGACCGGTAGCGCGTGGCCGGGATCGGACCGTCCGGACCGTCGATGACCAGGTCTTCCTCGACCGCCATGGGCGGCAGGTTCTCCGCCATCGACGCGCCGCTCTCGTCGGTCGCGAAGCGTGACCGGGCGACCTCGCCCGCGAACGGGTTGAGGCCGGGGACGTGCTGGTTGGCCCAGCCGATCGCGGCGAGTTCGGGCGCAACCCGTTCGCCGTCGGAGTTCACCGGCGCCCGCCGGCCGAGGACGGCCATCGCGGCGTCGGGAATCTTTCCCGCGGCGATCAGCACGCCCCGCTGGATTCGCGCGGGCAGGGACAGGCTCAGATGGGTGTCACGGCTCACAGTCGCCGAGCCTACTTGCTGGTCGGCGGTCAGCACGAGCAACCCGGGGATCGACGCTGTGGAACACTCGTGGCCATGCCCGACCGCCCATCGTCCGCCGGATCCGCATCTCGCAAAAGCACCCGTGTGCCCGCCCGCACCTCGGTCGCGTTGGCCGCGGCCGCAGCGGCTCGCTGGGCCTCGCGCACCGCGGGCCGCGGCAAGGGTTCGATGATCGGCGGCCTCGTCGCCGCCAAGATCGATCCCGACATCATGCGCCGTCTCGCCGCCGGCAAACGCTCCGCGATCGTCACCGGCACCAACGGCAAGTCGACGACCACCCGGATGACCGCCGCGGCGATGGCCGAACTCGGCGAGGTCGCCACACAGGCCGACGGCGCCAACATGGACGCCGGCATCATCGCGACCCTCACCCTCAGCCGCACCGCGCCGCTGTGTGCGCTGGAGGTCGACGAACTCCACGTGCCGCATGTCAGCGACGCGGTCGATCCCGAGGTGCTGGTCCTGCTGAACCTGTCGCGGGATCAGCTCGACCGGGTCGGCGAGATCAACATGATCGAGCGCAGGCTCCGCGAGGGCATCGCCAGTCACCCGTCGACCACCGTGGTCGCGAACTGCGACGACGTGCTGGTCACCTCCGCCGCCTTCGACGCTCCGCACGTGGTCTGGGTGGCTGCGGGCGCGAGTTGGGTCGGCGACTCGGTGAGCTGTCCCCGTACCGGCGAGCCGATCGTGCGGTCCGCGGACGGCTGGCAGTCCACCGGCGACGAGAACTTCCGTCGACCCACTCCCGACTGGTGGTTCGACGACGAGAACATCTACGGCCCCAACGGCTTCTCGGCCCCGCTGACCCTGGCCGTCCCGGGCCGGGCCAACCGCGGTAACGCGACCCAGGCGGTGGCGGCCGCCGTCGCGATGGGCGCAGACCCTGGAAAGGCCGTCGCCGCGGTCGGGACGGTCGGCGAGGTCGCGGGCCGCTACGGCGTTCACCAGATCGGCAACCACTCCGTCCGTACGCTTCTCGCGAAGAACCCGGCCGGTTGGCAGGAGGCCCTGTCGATGATCGACCAGGACGCCGACGGACTGGTCATCGCGGTCAACGGACAGGTTCCCGACGGCGAGGACCTCTCATGGCTGTGGGACGTGCGATTCGAGGCCTTCGAAACGATGCAGGTGGTCGCCGCCGGCGAGCGGGCCGCCGACCTGTCGGTGCGCCTGCTCTACGCAGGTGCCGAGCACACCACGATCCCCGACCCGATGGCGGCGATCGCCTCGTGTCCACCCGGACGCGTCGAGGTACTGGCCAACTACACCGCGTTCCGCGATCTCGGGATCGCCATGGAACGCGCGGCACGTGCACGAAAGGCCGAACAGTGAGCGAGTCGACGCTGCGGATCGGGCTGGTCCTGCCCGACGTCATGGGTACCTACGGCGACGGCGGCAACGCCCTCGTCCTCAAGCGTCGCGCTCTCATGCGCGGCATCGACGCCGAGGTCGTGCACATCACGCTCGACGACCCGGTGCCGGACTCCCTCGACGTCTACACCCTCGGCGGCGCCGAAGATTACGCGCAGCGTCTCGCCACCCGCCACCTGACCCGCTACCCCGGCCTGCAGCAGGCCGCTGCGGCGGGACGCCCGGTCCTCGCGATCTGCGCGGCCATCCAGGTACTCGGCCACTGGTACGAGACCTCGGCAGGTGAACGGGTCGACGGCATCTCGCTGTTCGACCTGACCACCGCACCGCAGGAGAAGCGCAGCATCGGCGAGCTGGTCATCGACCCCTCCCTCGCCGCCCTCACCGAACCGCTCACCGGTTTCGAGAACCACCGCGGCGGAACCACATTGGGCTCCGACGCCAAACCGCTCGGGCGGGTCAAGCACGGCATCGGCAACGGCGTCGGCGACGGCACCGAGGGCGTCGTGCAGGGCAGCGTGATCGGCACCTACATGCACGGTCCGGCCCTGGCCCGGAACCCGGAACTCGCCGATCACCTCCTCGCCACGGCGATGGGCGTCGAATCGCTTGCGCCGCTCGACCTCCCGGAGGTCAGCCGCCTGCGCAAGGAACGCCTCGCCGCCGGGCGTCGGCGCTAGGCGCCACCTGACCTCGATACGGCCCTCGGGTAGCCCCTCGAACCTACTCGGCCGGCAAAGGAATCCGCTGGTTGAGCAGGCGACGAGCGCAGCGAGGAGCCGTGTCGAAACCAACCGGAGTCGTCACTCCCCCAACGCGATTCCCGCCGATGCCGCGGCGGCTTTCAGCACGTCCACGAGCGCAGCGAGGACGGGAGACCCCGCTGGTTGAGCAGGCGACGAGCGCAGCGAGGACGGGAGACTCCGCTGGTTGAGCAGGCGACGAGCGCAGCGAGGAGCCGTGTCGAAACCACTCGTACCACTTACTCCCCCAGGTCAATCCCCGCTGACCTCGCCGCCGTCTTCAGCACGTCCACGAGCATCTCGACGGTCAGCCGTCCGGTGAAGGTGTTGTGCTGACTGACGTGATAGCACCCGAACACCTCGAGGTTCGCATCGTCGCGGGTCAGGATCGTCGACGCCCCGTGCCCGAACTTCGGCGCCGGCCGCGGCACCGTCCAGCCGAGTGCGCCGAACGTACGCAGCGTCGACTGCCAACCGAAGGCCCCCAGAGTGATCACCGAACGGACTGTCGGAGCGAGCAATTCGAGCTCACCGTGCAGCCAGTGCGAGCACCGGTCCCGTTCTTCGACGGTCGGCTTGTTCTGCGGCGGAGCGCAGTGCACGGGCGCGGTGATCCGGGTGTCGAACAGTTCCAGTCCGTCGTCCATCGACACCGAATGCGGCTGGCTCACCAGACCGGCGAGATACATGGCGGAGAACAGGAAGTCACCGGATTGGTCACCGGTGAACATCCGGCCGGTGCGATTGCCGCCATGGGCGGCCGGGGCCAGCCCCACGATCAGCAACCGCGCATCCGCCGGACCGATGCCCGGGACCGGCCGTCCCCAGTATTCCTGATCGGCGAACGCCCGCCGCTTCTCCCGTGCCACCTGTTCGCGCCATTCGACGAGCCTCGGGCATGCGCGACAATCGATCAGCTGCGCGTCGAGCTCCGCAAGATCACGAAACCGCCGTCGGGTGCCCATATCCGACAGTAACCGCGAGCGGCGGCCGGTCGCTCAATCCAGCACGACGCAGCGTTCGCGGGTGCGGTCGACGGCGAACCAGCCGCGTTCGAACTCCTGCCATTGCTGCAGGTGCACCCGTGACTTCTCGCCGTCCCGCGCGACGGCCCGCTCCAGACGTTCCGCCTCGGTTCCGCCGTCGAGCCACAGGGCGTGGGCCAACCGGTCGGCGATCCGGCGCCGCGCCGATGACACCCCCTCGATGATCAGCAGCGGCTGCCACTCGATCCACACCTGAGGTCCCGGCGTCGCGACGCCGTCGCGCCACACTCGGGGACGGTAGCGGTAGTCCCGTCGCCGGCCGAAGGAATGCAGCACATCCGCTTCCAGCTCGGGCCACCAGGCAACCGGATCGTCCCAGGTCGCGAAGTCGTCGGTGCGCACCAGCGTCACCCCGGCGCCCCGTTCGCGTAGCTGCGCCACCAGCAGATCGGCGACCGTCGACTTCCCGGCCCCGGACGGGCCGTCGATCGCGACGATCCCCGAGTCGAGCTGGGCGGCGAGTTCGGCGACCCGCGCACCGATCGCCGGGGCGACGATGTCGGACGCCGTCACCGCACCCTCACACCCGTGAACAGGCCCGCCGGGAGCTTCGTCAACGGCGCGGTGATCGGCGCCTCCGGGACCCGGGTCACGTCTGTCCGACCGGTCCGCAGGTACTCGGCGATCGCGGCGTCGAGCGGCCGGTTCGCACGGCCCAACTGCCCATGGTCGCCGCCGCCCACGGTGATCAGGTGGCTGTCCATCTGCCGGCGCATGACGAGGCTGCCGCGATACGGCGTCTGGGGGTCCCCGACACTCTGGATCTGCAAGGGGCGGACGGCGAGTCCACGATTCCGGATCGGGATCGGACGGGTGAGCGGAGCAGCTCCCGCACAGGCCATCCCCGACCGGTAGATCAAGCCGGGCGCCTCGAACGGATCGGCGGTGACGTAGCCGGTGATGAACGCGGCGAGGCTCGACGACGGGTCAGCCGGTGCCTGGTTCTCGTTGCACAGGACGGCACCCTGCATGTCCTGTGAGATCGACGCGGCTTCGAGCACCGCGGGTGGGGGCTCGGCGAGCTTTCGGGTTGTACCGGCCGTCATCATCGCGATGACCGGCCAGCTGTTCCGATCGGGCGCGAACGCCTGCGTCAGGATCAGCAGCCCCGAATTCGCCTGTACCGAACCGGGTGTCAGCAGTGTCGCGGCGAAGTTCTCGAACCGTGCACGCGCATCCGCGGTGAGGTCGGTGCCGGCGATGTACTGGTCGGCGACGGCACGGAGGCCCGGCGGAACGTCCCCGACCTGTGCCGGCGGCGCGACCAGTGACGGCGGAACACCCGCCTCGGCACTGACCCGGTCGCTCCACTTCCGATACACGGCAAGCGGAGTCGTCCCCAGCCGGTAGATGTGGTCGTGACCCGCTATCCACGCCATCATGGCGTGGACGCGAGCCTTGTATCCGGGGGTCTGCGCGTCGAGGAGAGCGTTCCACACCAGACTGGGGTCGAAGCCGGAATCGAGGACCAACCGGTCGACACGCTTGGGGAACAACGTTGCGTAGGTCCCGAAGAGCAATGTCCCGTAGGAGATCCCGTACAGACTGATCTTGGTCTCGCCGAGCTTCCGGCGAACCACCTCGATGTCACGCGCGGTGTTCTCCGTGGTCAGTGTCGACCCCAGGCCGGGCGTGCGCCGCGCACATCGATCACGGTTGAGTTTGCCTGCGGCGGTGTAGATCTCGGGTTCCGACCCGCTGATCGGCGAACACTTGAGCGGCGTGCCCGACACCAGGCCCCGGGGCTGCACCGCAACGAGATCCCACTGGTCGCGTACCTCGTCCGGCACACGCAGCTGACTGAACATCGCGATCGCGTCGCCGCCGGGACCTCCCGGATTGCCCATCAGCACACCGCGCCGCTGCGACGGTTCCCGCGCGGGAATGCGACTCACGAGGAGCTCGATCGTGGGTCCGCTCGGATCGGCGTGATCCAGCGGGACCTCGACCGCAGCGCAACGGACGTTCGCCGGGACACCGTGGACGGCGGGACACGACGTCCAGTCCAGTTCGGCTTCCGCAGCCGCCGCGGGCGGCACGGCGCGCGCCGTCTCCAGCAGACCGGCCGCGGCCACCGCGGCCACGACCAGCGCGATCACCCGGACTCGTTGACGCCCCCGCTTCAGCGATATCACTCCCCGACCCTAGCCGGGCACACGAGAACCGTCTGCGTTTGGTCCTCAGGCCAGGATTCGACGGCCCGACAGCGCCCGGCCGAGGGTCAGTTCGTCGGCGAACTCGAGGTCGCCGCCCATCGGCAGACCCGACGCCAGGCGCGTCACCGACAGCCCGGGGAAGTCTTTGAGCATGCGCTGCAGGTAGGTGGCGGTGGCCTCGCCCTCGGTGTTGGGGTCGGTCGCAACGATCACCTCGCTGACGTCGACCCCGTCCTCCTGATTGGCGAGCCGACGCAGCAGCTCCCGGATGCGAAGCTGGTCGGGTCCGATCCCCGACAACGGATCGAGGGCCCCGCCGAGCACGTGATAGCGGCCGGTGAACTCCTTGGTCCGCTCGATCGCGTGAACGTCCTTGGGTTCTTCGACGACGCAGATCTTGGTGGCGTCCCGTCGTGAGTCGGAGCAGATGCGGCACAGCCGATTCGCCGAAACGTTGCCGCATTCGGCGCAGAACACGACGTCGTCGCGGACGCGACCGAGCGCCGCGACGAGCCGGTCGATGTCGGACTTCTCCCCGGCGAGCAGGTGGAATGCAATCCGCTGCGCACCCTTCGGACCGAGCCCCGGCTGCTTGGCCAGTTCGTCGATCAGATCCTGGATCGGTCCTTCATACATCGCGTGCCCGGGTTCTCTGGTGTGGTGGGAAGGATCGCGCGGCGGGCGCGATCAGCCGCCGAGCCCGGGGATGCCGCCGCCGAGGCCTCCGGCCAGCGGGCCCATCTTCTCGCTCGTGAGCTGCTCGCGCTTCTGCGACAGGTCGGAGAGCGCGCCGAGCAGCAGATCCTGAAGGGTTTCGACGTCCTCGGGGTCGACGACCTTGGGGTCGATGGACACCGCGGTCACCTCGCCGGTGCCGTTGCCGGTCACGGTGACCAGGCCGTTGCCCGCGCTCCCGACGATCTCCGCCGCGGCGATCTCGTTCTGTGCGGACAGGAGCTTCTCCTGCATCTGCTGCGCCTGTGCCAGCAGACCCGCCATCGGGTTCTCGCCGCCCTGGCCGCCGCCGAACAATGCGCTGGGATCGAATGGTTGCGTCACGCCGTCCAGGGTAGCCCCCGGGTCAGCGCAGCAATCGATCGACATGCGCGGCGATGTCGTCGACGCTCACCTCGTCGACCGGGCTGATCTCGAAGGACAGCACCTCGTCCCCGAACAGATGACCGGCCCGTCGTGTGAGCGAGAACTCGAAACGGTCGCCGACGCGACGCCACTCGACGATCCCGCCGTAGACGGGCGCACTCGCCCCGGTGGTGACGCAGTGTTCGTCGGCGCGCGGGCCGCCGGTGAGGTCCCGCTGGATCTGGAAACACGCCAGCGACTCGTCGTCAATGAACACGACGGCCTCGCAGCCCAGGTCGGGGTGTCGTTCGTACGACGCGCGGATGGTCACGGTCGCCAGGGTAGTGGTTTCGATACGCCTCGTCGCTGCGCTCCTCGGCTACTCAACCAGCGTTTCCGCCAGCCCGAGGGTCGTCACCCCGCCGGCCGAGTAGGTCCGAGGCGCAAGCCGAGAGCCCGCCACCCCGCCGGCCGAGTAGGTCCGAGGCGCGAGCCGAGGGCCCGCCACCCCGCCGACCGAGTAGGTCCGAGGCGCAAGCCGAGGGCCCGCCACCTACGCCGGCCGAGTAGGTCCGAGGCGCAAGCCGAGGGCCCGCCACCCCGCCGGCCGAGTAGGTCCGAGGCGCAAGCCGAGGGACCATCACCCCGCCGGCCGAGTAGGTCCGAGGCGCGAGCCGAGGGCCGTATCGAGGTCCGCCGCTGAAAAACGCCCCTGACATCGACCCTCCAGGAGTCCACCGCGGACGATATGTCGGCGCCGGTTCGCTGGAGGGTCGAAGTCAGGGGTGGATTTCGGGGGCGGTTTTCAGAACGCCACCGAGCGACGGCTCTCGAACCGACGCTCCGTTCCGTCGAGCGGGTCCGTGAACTCGAGAGCATGTGCGACGAGCCGTAGCGGGGCCGAGAAGTCTCCGTGGTCCGGGCGCTCCGCGAGTTCGGGCCGGACCTCGGGATACAGCGGGTCGTCCGCGATCGGCACACCGAGCGACGACATGTGCAACCGCAGCTGATGGGTGCGTCCGGTGTGCGGCACCAGCCGGTAGACGCCGCCGCGTTCGGTCTGTTCGACGAGGGCGATGTCGCTGATGGCATTGACCGGGCCATCGACGACGCGAGCCCGCAGGTCACCGGCGGTTTTCTCGATCCGGTCGCGCACGGTGACGGTCTCGGCGAGTCGCTCGTCGACCGGCGCCAGCGCGCGGTACTCCTTGCGTGCCGACCGGGAGGCGAAGAGGTCCTGGTACGCCGCCCGGACCTCGGGACGCAGCGTGAAGAGCAGTACACCGGCGGTGAGCCGGTCGAGGCGGTGGGCCGGCGAGATCGTGTCGCTGCCCAGTTCGCGGCGTAGCCGGACCAGCGCGGTCTGCGTCACGTGCCGCCCCCGCGGCATGGTGGACAGGAAGTGCGGTTTGTCCACGACGACGATGTTCTCGTCGCGGTAGAGCACCGGCACGTCGAACGGGATCGGGACCTCGTCGGGCAGGTCGCGGTACAGGTAGAGCGAGACGTTCAATCGCGACGGCGCGTCGAGGTCGACGGGCCGACCGTCGGCATCGACGATCTCGCCGGCCACGGCACGGGCGTGCAATTCCTCGATCCCGAGACCCGCAAGGCTCGGCGACGCCAGCAGTGCCTCGGCGACGGTGGATTCCGGCCCCGCCCGCAAGACCACCCGCGTCGAGTCGACGCCGTCCCGGATCGGGAGCGGCGAGGGCCGGGCCCGACCCCTCCTCCGTGACGTCAGTTCTCGAGGCGCTTCTTGAGATTGCCGAGCACCTCGGCCTGGATGCGGTTGATCGCCTTGGGCGCGAAGGTCTTCTCGAAGAAGCCGCCGATGCCGCCGGCGCCCTTCCAGCTGGTGGTGGTCGTGACGCGCGAACCGCCGGCCGACGGGGCGACCGTGTAGGTGGTCACCATGGTGGAGTTGGCGTCGCGCTCGGTCACGGTGTCCGGGGTCACGCTGACGGTCGCCTGGACGTCGCGCTGCCGCTTCTCGGAGGCCTGCAGGATCCAGTGCACGACGGTGCCGTCGCCGTTACCGCCACTGATGACCTTGTAGTCGCGGTAGTGGGCCGGGAGGATCGCCGGGCGCACGTCGTTGTAGTCGGCGAGGGCTCCGATGACGGTGTCCGGGGCGGCGGTGATGTCGATCGACTGCGATGCGGAAACCTGACCCACGATGGAACACTCCTCGGGACGAAACGATTGGCGGGCGAACTGATCAAGTCCTAGGCTAACCGGGTGAGCTCTGGCTTGGAGATGGGGGGACAGGCATTTGACCAGGGGGTGTCCACCCTACTGGCCAGCTATCGTGCCATCCCTCCGAACGCGACCGTGCGCCTTGCGAAGAAGACGTCGAACCTCTTCCGCAAGCGCGCAGCCAATCCACATCCCGGACTGGACGTCTCCGGACTCGACCGGGTGATCTCGGTCGATCCCGACGCCCGCACCGCCGACGTCGCCGGGATGTGCACCTACGAGAACCTGGTCGCGGCGACCCTGCCCTATGGTCTGGCGCCCCTGGTGGTCCCGCAACTCAAGACGATCACCCTCGGCGGCGCGGTGACCGGCCTCGGCATCGAGAGCACGTCGTTTCGTTCCGGGCTGCCGCACGAGTCGGTGTCGGAGATCGACATCCTGACCGGCGACGGGGAGATCATCACCGCGACGCCCACCAACGAACACGCCGACCTGTTCTTCGGCTTCCCCAACTCTTATGGGACGCTGGGTTATTCGGTCCGCCTGCGCATCGAGCTGGAGCCGGTGAAGCCCTACGTGGCGCTGCGTCACGTGCGGTTCACCTCGATCGCCGAGCTGCAGGCGACGATGGAGACCATCGTCACCGAGAAGACCTACGACGGCGAACAGGTCGATTATCTCGACGGAGTCGTGTTCTCCGCCAACGAGTCCTACCTCACGCTCGGACGCCAGACCGACGAGGAGGGCCCGGTCAGCGATTACACCGGGATGGACATCTTCTACCGGTCGATCCAGAACAAGACCACCGACCGTCTGACGATCCACGACTACCTCTGGCGCTGGGACACCGACTGGTTCTGGTGCTCACGTGCTTTCGGGGCCCAGAACCCGAAGATCCGCCGCTGGTGGCCGAAGCGCTACCTGCGCAGCAGCTTCTACTGGAAGCTGATCGGACTCGACCAGCGCTGGGACATCGGCGACCGCCTCAACGCGCGCAAGGGCCTCCCTCCGGGTGAGCGGGTCGTCCAGGACATCGAGGTGCCGATCGAGCGCACCACCGACTACGTCGAATGGTTCCTGGGCAACATCCCGATCGAACCGATCTGGTTGTGCCCGCTGCGTCTTCGCGAACCGGCCCTGCCGGCTTCGGATCCGGCGCGCCCGTGGCCGCTCTATCCGCTCGAACCGCGGCGCACCTACGTCAACGTCGGCTTCTGGTCGGCCGTGCCGGTCACCCCGGGCGATCCCGGGCACACCAACAAGATCATCGAACGCAAGGTCGCCGAACTCGACGGCCACAAGTCGCTGTACTCGGAAAGTTTCTACGAGCCGGAAGAGTTCGACGAACTCTACGGCGGAGAGAGTTATCGGCTCCTGAAGAAGCGGTACGACCCCCGCGGCCGCCTTCTGGACCTCTATGCGAAAGCGGTGAAACGCCAATGACGACATTCAAAGACGCACCGACCGGTGCGGAATCCCAGACCGGGAAGATGTCCCTGTCGGAGATCTTCGAGACCCTCCTGGGCGGCAACTTGTCCATCCGGATCTCGGCGTACGACGGCAGCAGCGCAGGCCCGGCCGACGCCCAGTACGGCCTCAACCTGAAGACCCCGCGCGGCACCACCTACCTCGTCACGGCGCCCGGCGATCTCGGCCTGGCCCGCGCCTACATCGCCGGCGACCTCGAACTCGTCGGCGCGCACCCCGGCGACCCGTACCCCGCACTGAAGGCGCTCGCCAGCGATCTGGACTTCCATCGTCCGTCGCCGCTGGCCCTGGCCCAGATCGCGCGCTCGCTCGGCATCGAACACTTCAAGCCGATCGCCCCGCCGCCGCAGGAGGCCGTGCCGCGCTGGCGTCGATTCGCGGAAGGATTGCGCCACAGCAAGTCTCGTGACGCCGAGGTCATCCACTACCACTACGATGTCTCGAACACCTTCTACGAGTGGGTCCTCGGTCCGTCGATGACCTACACGTGTGCGGTCTACCCCGACCGCGACGCGTCGCTCGAGACCGCCCAGGACAACAAGTACCGCCTCATCTTCGAGAAGCTGCGCCTCAAGCCCGGCGACCGGCTCCTCGACATCGGTTGCGGTTGGGGTGGAATGGTCCGCTACGCCGCCAAGCGCGGTGTGCACGCCATCGGTGCGACGCTGTCGGCCGAGCAGGCCGAGTGGGCGCAGAAGGCCATCGTCGACGAAGGACTCTCCGAGTTCGCCGAGGTGCGTCACAGCGACTACCGCGACATCACCGAATCCGGTTTCGATGCGGTGTCGTCGATCGGCCTGACCGAACACATCGGTGTCGGCAACTACCCCGCCTACTTCGGCTTCATGCGCGACAAACTGCGTCCGGGCGGGATGCTGCTGAACCACTGCATCACCCGACCCGACAACGCGAGCCGCAGCAAGGCCGGCACGTTCATCGACCGCTATGTGTTCCCCGACGGCGAGCTCACCGGTTCGGGCAAGATCATCTCGAAACTCCAGGACATCGGCGGCATGGAGGTGATCCACGAGGAGAATTTCCGCGAGCACTACGCGATGACGCTGCGCGACTGGAACATCAACCTCGTCGATCACTGGGACGAGGCCGTCGCCGAGGTCGGCGAGGGCACCGCTCGCCTGTGGGGCCTCTACATGGCGGGCTGCCGGATCGGCTTCGACCGCAACATCATCCAGCTCCATCACGTGCTGGCCACCAAGCTCGACGACCATGGCGGCCATCAGGTCCCGCTGCGGCCCTGGTGGAACGCCTGAGCCTGCCGCTCGACCAACGAGACCCCGTCGGATGCCCGGCGGGGTCTCGTCGTTCAGGCCCCCGGATCGTTCACCCCGGGACGTCTCAGACCAGCGGGACGTCGACGATCGGCCGGCGCACGTCCGCGCCCGGGCCGTCGAAATGCCAGCACTCACCGGCGTAGACGGTCAATCCCCCGGCGGCCATCGCCTGGCGCAATCGGGCCCGCGCCGCCTGCGCCGACGTCGAGACCCCCTGCGTCGCATACGCGGTCGCGCGTGGGGTGAACGAGTCGAAGTCGGTGCCCATGTCGACGCGACAGAGATTGCCGACCTTGCGCGGGGCAGGACAGGCCGGGGCACGGACGGCCAGGGTCACGTCGACCGAACGTCCGGTTTCGTGGCTGGTCGAGTACGGTCCGGGGGCGGCGACCCACGCCGGGTCGGGAACCTTCTGGAACATCCTCTGCTGCACCGAATGCGGTCGGTAGCAATCCCAGAACACCAGCGTCTCACCGCGGGCCCGGAGTTTCTGGGCCGCGGTCCTCAGACCCGGAGCCATCGACTCGTGCACGAGACAGCGCGCATTCGGCGGGTACAACCGCTCACCGACGAAGTTGTCGGTCGTCGCGTAGCGCAGATCCAGCACCGCGTCCGCGACGACGGTCTTCACGTCGACGAGTCCGACCGCGCGGGCCTGCTGGTCGGCGGGAGCCGCCTCGGCACAAGCCATCGACAGCGTCAGCGCCGCCACCACCGCTGCCGGCGCCGCGGCCAGGCGTAGGACCGATCGGATCTGCATCTCTGCGTTCTACCAGCCCTTCGTCCCGACGGTCACTCGATCGGCCGTGCCCCGAGCTCGGACTTGAGGAGTTCGAGCGCGACCTGATCTGGGTCGAGGCGCTGCTCGGGCGCCCCGGTACGCGCGTCGGCGACCATCTCGGCTCGCTCCTCGTCGGGGATGTCCTCGTCCGCACGAGGCGGTTCGGGCTCCTCCGGCTCGGCCACCGGCTCGGGCGGCGGCGGCGCGGCCGCCGACTGGTCACGGGACCGACTTGGGCGTGAGTACGACTGCCGGGGCTTGGCCTGCTGTTTCGCTGACTGTGCGCCGGCGGCCGCCGACGGCGCGACCGCCGTGCCCGGGGCCTGGTGCACCGTCCGCACGTCCAGCGGTGTGCCGAAGACCTCCGCGAGAGCCTCGCGGATGATCGTGACCGCGTGCGGCGCCGAGAGTCGTCCGACGAGCACCTCGACCGGGTGTCCGAGCACCACCGTCGTGCCCTCGAGGTCGGCGATGACCGCCGCCGACAGCATCGGCTCGAGACTCTTGGAACGCTCCCGCACCGCGGCCCGGATCTCCGGGTAGCGCTTGCGGATCGCGTCGGCGTCGAGCCCGCCCGGGGTAACCGGTTCTGGTTCCGGTTCCGGTTCGGGCTCCGGCGCGGGGCGCTTCGCCCGGGCCGGCATCGCATCGGGCGGCGGAACCGAGTACTCGTCAACCGGCTCATCCGGCAACGGGATGTCGTCGGAGTAGGCCGACGGAGCCGGCTCGGCCACAGGTTCCCGGGTCGGCTTCGGGGCCGGTTCGGCCACGGGTGCACGCGAGGGCGGTTCCGGCGCCGTGGGGGTTCCGCCGTTCCGGACCGCCGGGCGTACGGGTTCGGCAACCGGCTGCGCCGGCGTGGCGGGCTCCGCTTCGGGTTCGTCCCAGGGGACGTCGAGAGTCGGTGCAGCAGCGTCGACTTCGGGAGTCTCGGTGTCGGTCGTCCCGGTGTCGAGATCCCCGAGATCGAGCCCCTCGGGTTCCGGAAGCGCGTCAGCATCGGGCAGGGCGTCCGGATCGGCGATGGCGTCGGGTGCGGGCTGCTCGACGATCAGCTCCTCGAGCATGTCCGCGTCGTCGGTCTCGACGGCTGCGGCTGCGTCGGCCTGCGGTGCGGCAGCAACCGGCTCCGCGGCGGGCGAGGCCGGTTCGGGCTCAGGAACCGCAGGTGTGGCGGCGGGTTCGGCCGGCCCCGGTTCGGCCGGCACGGGCTTCGCCACCGGCGCAGGCGGTTCGGGTGCGGTGGGTTCCGGTGCGGTCGGCATCGGGGGCGGAGCAGCGGCCGGGGCAACCGGCGCGGATGCAGGCGGAGCAACGGGGGTGTCGGCCTCGGCGGCCTCGGCCGCAGCGCGACGTGCCTCCTCGGCGGCCTTCGCCTCCTCCATCGCCTTGCGCTGCGACGGACGCACGAACTTCGGTTCCGGTTCGGGCTCAGCAGGTTTCGCGGGCACCGGGATCGATGTGGTGCCGATCCCCGACTCCAGACGCTCGAGCCGCTGCAACAGGGCCGCGTCGTCGTTCGACACTCCGGGCAGCAGCATGCGCGCGCACATCACCTCAAGGAGGAGTCGCGGCGACGTGGTTCCGCGCATCTCGCCGAGGGCGTCGTGCACGATCTCGGCGAAGCGTGTCAGCGACGCGGGACCGAGCGTCTCGATCTGGCCCCGCATGCGTGCGAGCTGGTCACCCGGTGCCTCGACCAGGCCGCGGTCGGCGGCGTCGGGGACGGCCTGCAGCAGGATCAGGTCGCGGAGCCGTTCGAGGAGGTCGACCGCGAAGCGTCGAGGGTCGTGACCCGCGTCGACGACCTTCTCCACGGCGCCGAACAGCGCTGCGCCGTCGGCCGACGCCAGCGCCTCGACGGCGGTGTCGATGAGTGCGACGTCGGTGACGCCGAGCAGTGCGAGGGCGCGCTCGTAGGCGACGCCCTGGTCGTCGGCGCCGGCGAGGAGCTGATCGAGGATCGACAGCGAGTCACGCGGCGAACCACCGCCGGCACGGATGACCAGCGGATAGACCTCGGGCGCGACGGTGACGCCCTCCCGCTCGCAGATCTTCTCCAACAGCCCGCGCATGACCGGCGGGGCGAGAAGACGGAACGGGTAGTGGTGCGTACGCGAACGGATCGTCGGCAGCACCTTCTCGGGTTCGGTCGTCGCGAACACGAAGATGAGGTGCTCCGGCGGCTCCTCGACGATCTTGAGCAGCGCGTTGAAGCCGGCGTTGGTCACCATGTGCGCCTCGTCGACGATGAACACGCGGTAGCGCGACTCGGCCGGCGCATAGAACGCGCGGTCGCGCAGCTCGCGGGTGTCGTCGACGCCGCCGTGGCTGGCCGCGTCGAGTTCGATGACGTCGAGGTTGCCGGGACCGCCGGGGGCGAGAGCCACGCACGACGTGCAGGTGCCACAGGGACGCGAGGTGGGGCCCTCGACACAGTTCAACGACCGCGCCAGGATTCGCGCCGACGACGTCTTGCCACACCCGCGCGGACCGGAGAAGAGGTACGCGTGATTGATGCGCCCCGAGTCGAGGGCACGGCTCAACGGATCGGTGACGTGCTCCTGCCCCACGACGTCGGCGAAGGTAGCCGGGCGATAGGTGCGATACAGAGCCACGCGTCGAGAGTACCGGCGACCCGTGACATCGGATGCGCCTGCCTCACACTGCGGGCGACGCCCCGGTCTCGGGTGCTTCACCCATCGACTCGCCGGCGGTTCCGACCAGGTCATCGGCCATGTCGTCGGCCAGGTTCAACAGCTCGTCGTCGGCCCGTACCGACGGTTCGACGACCCGCGGACTCCCGCCCTCCGACGGCTCGGTGGGCAATCCGCCGTCGGCGATGACCGCCGCCGCGACCCCCGGGGCGATGACCGCGGCCGGGTCGGCTGTGGTGGCCGAACGGGAGCCGAAGACCCGAAGTGCGACGACCGTCGCGATCAGGATTCCGACATACGCGAACAGATAGGGACTGACGGTGAACCAGTTGAGCCAGGTGACCCGCGTCTTCACGTAGAGCCCGGTGTAATAACCGTCGGGCACGAGCGCCGGGACGTGCGTCGGCCACGCGAACGCGAGCAGGACGAGCGCCACGGCCCCCACCGCCGCCAGGCCACGCTCGACCTGGCTTCGTCTCAGGTCGAGGGCCAGGTGAACCCCGATCACCACGATCGGGGTGAACCACACCCAGTGGTGCCCCCACGACATCGGCGACACCACGCATGCGGTCATGCCGACGATGGTGATCGCGAGCAACTCCTGGCCCCTGCGGTGGGCGTAGGTGGCGATCGCGAAACCGGCGACGAGGGCGGTGAGCGCCAGGGCTCCCCACAGGAGGGTCGACGGGTGGTCGGTGTCGAGATGGTTGGCGAGCATCCCGCGGATCGACTGATTACCTCGCAGCTGCGCCGAGCCGACGCGTTCGGACTGGAACAGCTTGCCGGTCCAGTAGGCCCACGAGTCACGCGGAAGGACGACGAACCCGATCGCCACCGTCATGACGAAGCCGCCGATGACACCGAAGAACGCACGCCAGTTGCGTTGCACCGCGTAGTAACCGGCGAAGATCAGCGGCGTCAGCTTGATCCCGGCGGCGATGCCGGCACCCACACCCTTGGTCCTGCTGGTGTCTGGACGGGTGAGGTCGGCCAGGATGAGCAGCATCAGGAAGACGTTGATCTGGCCGTACCAGATGGTGGTGCGCACGGGCTCGAGCAGCATCGCCACCGCGACGAGCGACATCGCGATGACCCGCAGCGGCCAGCTCACCGACCGGCCCAGGCTGCGGAAGCTCAGCATGACCACGAGATAGAGGGCGACCACGATGCCCGCGGTCCACAACCATCGCGCCACGTCGAACGAGATCCACGCGAGCGGGGTGAACAGCAGCGCCGAGAACGGCGAATACGTGTAGTCGAGGTCGCCGATCATCTTGACGTCGTACAGGCTGGCGCCCTCGGTGACCGCCTGAGCACCCTGCCGATACACGGCGAGATCGATCTGGTTGTTCAGCAGACCCCAGAACTGGGCTCCCCAGGGCACGACAACGTCCTGGAGGGCGAGTGCGATGACCCCCACGATGGCGAAACCGGATGCGAGAAGAACCGGCCTGGGCAGATTCACGATTTACAAGAGTGGCATAAGAGTCGGTGCATACCGGCTCACTCGCCGCCGAATGAGAGCTATCTAACGCCTATTCGGCGTTTGAGAGCGGCGTGTCGGCGAGACGAGTGGCTCAGCTGCGCTCCGCCAGCAGGGTCTCGGCCGAGGCGAGGAGCACACACGTCGCGACCCCGTCCATCGCGGCCCGCAGGTCGTCGGTGTTCGGGAAGGTCGGCGCGAGGCGGATGTTCCGGTCGTGCGGATCGGTCTTGTACGGGAACGCCGAACCGGCGCCGGTCAGCGCGATCCCGGCTTGCTTGGCCAGTTCGATGGTGCGTCGGGCGGCGCCGTCGACGACGTCGAGGCTGATGAAGTAGCCGCCCTCGGGTTCCGACCACGAGGCGACCTTCGACTCGGCCAGGCGGTCTTCGAGGATGTCGAGCACCAGCTTGAACTTCGGCGCCAGGATCTCGCGGTGGCGGGCCATGTGGGCGCGCACGCCGTCGGCGTCGCCGAAGAACTTGAGGTGACGCAGCTGGTTGACCTTGTCCGGGCCGATGGTCTTGAAGCCGAGGTACTTGCTGAACCACGCGAGGTTCTCGTCCGACGACCCGAAGAACGACACGCCGCCGCCGGCAAAGGTGATCTTCGACGTCGAGCCGAGGACATACACGCGGTTGGGATGACCGGCCTCGGCGGCCATCTCGAGGACGCGCAACGGCGTCGGCGGGGCCTCCACGAGGGTGTGCACCGCGTAGGCGTTGTCCCAGTAGATGCGGAAGTCGGGTGCCGCGGGCATCTCGAGCAGACCGCGGGTGACCTCTTCGGAGAACGTGACGCCGGTCGGGTTGGAGTAGGTGGGTACCGCCCACAGACCCTTGATGCTCGGGTCGTTGGCGACGAGCTCGGCGCAGAGGCGCACGTCGGGGCCGTCGGGAAGCATCGGGACCGGGATCATCTCGATGCCGAAGCTCTCGGTGATCGCGAAGTGACGGTCGTATCCGGGGGCCGGGCACAGGAACTTGATCTTCTGACGGCCCCACGGCTCGTCGGAGTCGGCGGTGCCGTGCAGCAGGCCGAAGACGGTGAGGTCGTGCATGAGCTCGAGGCTCGAGTTCCCGAACGCGATCAGGTTCGCCGGATCGACGGCGAGCAGCTCGCCGAAGATCTCACGCAGCTCGGGCAGGCCGTTGAGCCCGCCGTAGTTGCGGGTGTCGGTGCCCTTGCCGTCGCGGTACTCGTCGCCGGGGAGCGACAGCAGTGCGTTGGAGAGATCGAGCTGTTCGGGAGCGGGCTTGCCGCGGGTGAGATCGAGTTTCAGACCCAGAGCGGCCAGCTCGTCATAACGCTTCTTCAGATCCGCCTGGGTGTCACGTAGTTGGTCGGCACTCATCGAGTGGTAATTCAACGTCTGGACCTTCCGCGGCACGACGCCGGTGCGGGTGTCCGACGCCGCAGACCTGAAATATGAATCTGGGATATAGGGGACCCCGCGCACCCGAGAGAGCCCGTTGACCCTTGCTGCCTTCCGGCCCTGGGGGAGTTCACAGGATGCACGCCGCGCGGGATCCGTCGTCCAGTGTAGCGAGGGTTCACAGACGGGTGACACCGGGTGGTCACCACCCCTCGGCGGCCCCGGTCTGCGCAGGCGATGCGGGTGTTCGGCACCCGGGGATACGACGAAGGTCCGCGGTGCGACTCCCTTGCGGGGTTGTGCACCACGGACCTTCGGTGGCGGAGGATAGGGGATTCGAACCCCTGAGGGCTGTTAACCCAACCCGCGTTCCAGGCGAGCGCCATAGGCCACTAGGCGAATCCTCCAACGTCGAGATGATAGCCGCCGGGCGCTCCCACACCCAAACCCGCTTGCCAGGCGCTCGGTCGGCACTAGGGTCGGGGTCATGTCCGATTCCTCTCCCATCGTCGTGATCGGAGCAACCGGTGGACAGGGCGGCGCCGTCCTCGACGCGCTGCTCGACGCCGGTTTCGCGGTGCGCGCGGTCGTCCGCGACGCCGTGTCGTCGAAGGCTGCGGCGCTCGCCGACCGTGGTGTCGAACTCACCGTCGGCGACCTCGTGAGTGGCGTAGGCCTCACCGATGCGTTCACCGGGGTGGCGGGCGCCTTCGCGCTGACGACGCCGTTCGAGTCCGGCGTCGGCGCCGAGGTCGCCCAGGGCACCGCGCTGATCGAGGCGGCCACCGCGTCCGCGCTCCCCTACCTCGTCTTCTCGTCGGTGGCCTCCGCGGACCGTGACACCGGAGTCCCCCACTTCGATTCCAAGTTCGAGGTCGAGCGGATGCTCGCCGCCACCGACATCCCGCACACGATCGTCGGGCCGGCCTACTTCTACGACAACCTGCTCGCCGGGTCCGACGCCCTCGCCGCCGGCGTGATGCCGATCGCGATGCCCGCGGACAAACCGCTGCAACAACTCTCGCGCCGCGATCTCGGCCGGTTCGTCGCGACGCTGTTCCGGGATCCGGGCGCGTACACCGGTGAACGCATCGACCTCGCCTCCGACCAGCCGACGCCGGTGGAGATGGCGCAAATCGCCGGCGACGTCCTCGGGACCAGAGTGAGCGCGGAATCCTATGATCCCGACCGCATCCCGTCGCCCGACATGAGCGCCATGTTCCGCTTCCTCGGCGATCGCGGCTACGAGGTCGACATCCCCGCACTGCACCGCCGGTTCCCCGGCGTCGGGTGGCAGACCTTCGCCGAGTGGGCCGCCGAGGCGCTGCGCGGCTGACCCGCGAATCTTCCGTATGACGTCGAACCCGGAAAGCGGGCACAACGTCATACGGATTGGATCCCAGGGAGCGTCAGTCCCCGATCCGGTTGCCCTTCTCGTCCCAGTGCTCGGCGACCTTCTTGCTGGGCTGCACACGTGGCGGCTCGCCGGGCATCTTCGGGTAGCTGGGCGGATAGGGCATGTCCGCCAGCCCGTTCGCGTCGTCCTCCTGGACCATCTCGAGCAGGTTCTCGATGCCGCGGCGGTGGTCGGCGATGCCAGCCCACGGATCACCGCGATCCTCCAGCAACTTCGGGACGGTGGCCATGGTGCAGTCGTCGGGATCGACATCGGCTAGTTCGTCCCACGTCACCGGGGTCGAGACCCGGCCGATCGCGCTGCGGCGGACGGAGTAGGGCGAGGCCATCGTGCGGTCGCGGGCATTCTGGTTGTAGTCGATGAAGATCCGTTCCCCGCGTTCCTCTTTCCACCACGAGGTGGTGACCCGGTCCGGGTCGCGGCGTTCCAGTTCACGGGCGATCGCGATGACACAGCGCCGCGTGGCGATGAAATCCCACAGCGGCTCGATGGGGACGTAGACGTGAATCCCGCGCCCACCCGAGGTCTTCACGAAGCCGGTGAAGCCGAGCTCGTCGAGCAGTGGTTTCAGCCCGTCGATCGCCACGTTCCGGACGTCGTCGAAGGTCGTGCCGGGTTGCGGGTCGAGGTCGATGCGGAGCTGGTCGGGATGGTCGTTGTCCGGGTGCAGGGTCGGCCAGGTGTGGAACGTGACCGTCCCCAGGTTCGCCGCCCACACCAGATCGGCCGGCATCGTCGGGCGGATGGCGTCCCCGGTTCGTTTGGACGGGAACACGATCGGCGTGGACTGCACGTGCTCAGGCCGCTTCTTCGCGATGTGCTTCTGGTAGATCTCCTCCCCCTCGACACCGTCGGGGAAGCGTTGCAGAAACGTCGGCCGGTCGCGCGTCGCGCGCATGAGCGGCCCGTCACCGCTGTCGTCGACGCCGAGCGCGAGCGTCCGGTAGTAACCGACGAGATCCCGCTTACGGCCGCCGTTCTCGCCGAGCTCGGGGAAGTAGATCTTGTCCGGGTTGCTGAGACGGACGGCGACCCCGTCGACGTCGAGCTCTTCTGCGGGAGAACGTGATGCCATGGTCATTCCCCTTCGAGGACGTCGTGCAGGTCGTAGGTGAGCGGAACCTCTAACTGGTCGTAACCGCAGCTCTCCGGGTCCCGGTCGGGGCGCCAGCGGAGGAACTTCACGGTGTGACGGAAACGCTGGTTCTCCATCTGGTCGTAGGCGAACTCCGCGACCAGTTCGGGACGAATAGGAACCCACTCCCCCGACTTCTCCGACCGCCAGCGGGTGGGTTCACCCGGCGACGGCTTGTCCGGGTCGAGACGCATCGGCTCGAACATCTCTTGCAGTTCAACACGTTTGGCGTCGGAGAACGCACCCGCTCCCCCGACCATGTGCAGCTCGCCGTCGTCGCCGTAGAGCCCGAGCAGCATAGAGCCGATCCCCCTGCCGGACTTGTGGATTCGGTAACCGAAGATCACGCAGTCCGCGGTCCGCTTGTGTTTGATCTTCAGCATCTCGCGCTTGTTCTCCACGTAGAGGCCGTCGAGTCGCTTGGCGACGACGCCATCGAGGCCGGCGCCCTCGAAGGCGGAGAACCAATCCTCGGCGACCGAGGGGTCGCCGGTGACCCGGCTGACGTGCATTCGCCGATCGCGGCCGCCGGGTCCGACCGCACGCAGCAACGCCTCTCGACGGACCTCGAACGGTTCGTCCTTGACCGACGTCGATTCCAGCGCGAGTGCGTCGAAGCCGATGAAGATCGCGGGTGTCTTCTCGGCGAGCATGTTGACCCTCGACTCGGCGGGGTGGATGCGCTGGGCCAGCGAATCCCAGTCGAGCCGATGCGTGTTGCCGATGAGTGCGGGCACCCCGATCTCGCCGTCGAGGACGACCTTGTCCGGCAGCTCGGCCTTCGCCGCGGCCACGATCTCCGGGAAGTACCTGGCCAGGTCTTTCCCGCCTCGGGAACCGATCACCACCTCGTCCCCGTCACGGAAGATCAGCGCGCGGAAACCATCCCACTTCGGTTCGTACGACCACGCCGTCTCACCGTCGGGCTGCTGTGGCACAGCGGTGACCGCCTTGGCCAGCATCGGGGCTACGGGCGGCATGACGGGAAGATCCATGGCTTCACTGTTCCTCACTTCTCCGGGCGCTGGCAACGATCCGCCCGGAACTCCGGGATGACCGTCGGGTCTGGCGCTGGGACAGACCGCCGTCGAGCCCGGTTCTCATCGTCGGTCGTCGACACGACGCGGTAACCTCGACGCGATGTCGACACAGCACGCAGCGGGCCGGTATGCGCCGTCCCCGTCGGGCGACCTCCACGTCGGCAACCTGCGGACCGCCATATTGGCCTGGCTCTTCGCCCGCACGACGGGGCGCCGGTTCCTCATCCGCATGGAGGATCTCGACCGCGCGGTCGCCGGCGCCGACGCCCGGCAACTCGCCGACCTCGCCTCACTCGGCATGGACTGGGAGACCCCCGTCGTCTACCAGACCGGGCGACGGGACATCTACCGCGAGATCATCGATCGTCTCCGCGAGGGCGGTCGGACCTTCGAATGCTTCTGCACGCGACGCGAGATCCTCGAGGCCCCGTCCGCTCCCCATGCACCGCAGGGCGCCTACCCCGGCACCTGCCGGAACCTCACCGACGCCGAGCGCGCCGAGAAGATCGCCGCCGGCCGACCGCCCGCGATCCGCATCCGGGCCGATACCACCGAGTTCACCGTGACCGACCTGCTCCACGGAACCTTCACCGGGATGGTCGACGACTTCGTCATCCAGCGCAACGACGGCACCCCCGCCTACAACCTGGCCGTCGTCGTCGACGACGCCGCGCAGGGAGTCGATCAGGTCGTGCGCGGCGACGACCTGCTGTCGTCGGCTCCCCGCCAGGCCTACCTCGCCACGTTGCTCGGCGAGACCCCGCCGACCTACGCCCATGTGCCGATGGTGCTCAACACCGACGGCGTCCGGCTCTCCAAGCGCGACGGGGCGGTGACCCTCGCCGACCTCGCAGCAGGCGGTGTTCCGGCCGGCACCGTCCTCTCGCACATCGCTCGCTCGCTGGGCCTCGCAGGTCCCGGCGAAACCGTCGATCTCCACACGCTCGCAAGCCGTTTCGACCCCGATGCCCTCCCCCGCGAACCCTGGCTGCTGGGGCCCACGGAGTGGTCGTCCTGACGGTTAGGCGGTCGTCGCCAGCAACCTCTGCAGCAGGTCGTTGAGCGTGATCAGCCCGATGGCCCGGCCGGAGTCGGTGACCAGCGCGAGGTGGGCGCGGCGTTCACGCATGGCGGCGAGCGCCTCGTAGACCGGTTGCCCGGATTCGATCCGCAGCACCGGGCGCATGAGATCGGCGGCTGTGGCACCCGGCTCCGCGCGCAGGCTGTCGCGCACGTGCACGACGCCGTGCACCGGTCCCCGGTCGGCGTCGCGCACCAGCAGCCGGAGGTGTCCCGAAATCCGTCCGGCCGTCTGGATCTCGTCGGCACTCGCGGTCGGCAGCACCGCGCCCAACGTGTCACTGGGCGTGACGACGTCGCCGAGCGTCAGCGATTCGAGTTCGAGTGCGCTGGTCAGATGCGCGTGATAGCGCTCGTCGAGTGTCCCGACCGTCGCCGAGTGCTCGACCAGGTGACGCAGCGCGTCGCTGTCCTGTCCGGTGGCCACCTGGTCCACCGGTTCGACGCCGACGCGGCGCAGACACCAGTTGGCCAGATGGTTGAGCTGAACGATGATCGGTCGCGTGAGCCACATGAAGGCTCGCATCGGCAGGGCCAGCACGATCGCCGACCGCTCCGGGTGGGCGATCGCCCACGACTTCGGGGCCATCTCACCGACCACCAGGTGCAGGAACGTCACGATGATGAGCGCCAGCACGAAGCCGACGATGTCCGCAGACCAGTACGGCAGGCCCCAGGTCTCGAACAGCGGCGTGAGCCAGTGGTGGACAGCAGGTTTCGTGATCGAACCGAGCGCGAGCGTGCAGACGGTGATGCCGAGCTGCGAACCCGCGAGCAGCACGGACAACTCCGATGCGCTGCGCAGGGCGGCGCGGGCACTGCTACTCGTCGCGGCCTCGTCCTCCAGCCGGTGGCGTCGGGCCGCGATCAACGCGAACTCGACGGCGACGAAGAAGGCACTCGCCGCGATCAACGCGACGGTGATCACCCCGACGACCCACGGGTTATCCATTGTCGGCCTCCCGTCCGGCGTCCGAAGCCGTTGCGTCGGTGCTCACTTCGGTCCCGAGTGACATCGACACCAGAGCCGGCACATGCTTGTCCACCTCGAGCACCTCGACGTGCACCACGCGGGGTGGCGCCTCGTCGTCGTCGAGGAGCGAGGCCGGATCGGGATCGATCGTGATCTCGACGGTCTCCCCGACCTCGGGCAGCCCCACGAACTCGGCGATAACCAGCCCGGCGATCGTCTCGTAATCGCCTTCGGGCAGTTCCCATCCGATCGCGCGGGACACCTCGTCGACGTGGGCGTCGCCGCGGACGCGCCAGCCGTCGGCGGTCTTCTCGATCGCCGCGGCGGTCTCCGGGTCGTGTTCGTCGTCGATCTCGCCTACCAGTTCCTCGGCAATGTCCTCGGCGGTCACGACGCCGGCGAAACCGCCGTACTCGTCGATGACGATGGCCATCTCCTCATGTGCGGCGGCGAGGTTCTCCAGGACCTCCGGCAACGGCAGGGTCGACGGCACCACGACGGCGCGGCGGCAGAGATCACCCGCAGTGGCCGTCGGAACGGCCTTCGAGGGTTCCTTTTTCAGTGCGTACGACCATTCGAGGAGGTCGGGGAGATGGACGACGCCGAGCACCTCGTCGTCGTCACCGGCGACCGGGTACCGGGTGTGCCCGGTGCTCATCAGCGCGAGCACCTCGAACGCGGGCAGCGACGCATCGACCTGATCGGTGTGCGGACGCGGGATCATCGCGTGTTCGGCTGTGCGCGTGGGGAATTCCAGCACGCGGTCGAGCAGCACCGACAGGTCCTCGGGCAGTTCACCGGCGTCGCGGGACTCGGCGACGATGTGTTCGAGGTCGCGGACCGAGGCCGAGTGCTCGACGTCGTGGACCGGCTCGATACGCAGGGCGCGCAGCAACAGGTTCGATGCCTTGTCGAACAGCGCGATCAGCCAGCCGAAGACGGCCAGATAGATGGTGGTCGACCGGGCGAGCCACAGCGCGACCGGTTCAGGTCGGGCGATCGCGAGGTTCTTGGGGAACAGCTCTCCGAAGACCATCTGCACCACGGTGGAGAACAGGATCGCGATGATCGTGCCGATCACGACACCGACACCCACGGGGATGCCGACGTTGCCCAGCAGGTCACCGACGCCCGAACCGATCAGCGGTTCGGCGACGTAACCGACGAGCAGGCCGGTGACGGTGATGCCGAGCTGAGCCCCGGACAGCATGAACGAGGTGCGCCGGGTGACGGAGAGTGCGCGCTTGGCGGCAGCGTCACCGGATTCGGCACGCGCCTTCAGACGGGACCGGTCGACCGCCATGAAGCCGAATTCCTGGGCGACGAAGTAGCCGGTGACGGCGGTGATCGCGAGGACCACCAGAATTCCCAGGAAGATTCCGAGAACGGTCAGCATGTCGCCATCCGATCAGCGTCGACGCCTGGGACGCCGGGAAGGATCTCGCAGTGGGCTGCGGGTCCGGACTGCGGGTCAGGGTCCGGTTCGGAACAGGGTGCGGACGGGTGTCGTCGGCGTTTTCGGCGCTTTGCGCGTCTCATCGTCTCTCTCGCTGGTACTCGAATACCCCTACAGGGTGCCGAGTGTTCGGGGGTGTTCGCAACCTCGTTGCGATGCGCTCACAACGAATCGCCGATCCGCACGGTTCCGGCACGTGACCCACCGCACGCCGGTCGCCGACTCGTCAGTCCCGCGTCGAACCGTAGTAGCGCCGCAGGAACTCGTCGCGGTACTCGATGTACGTGCCGTTCTCGATCGCCTGTCGGGCGCGGTCGACGAGCGTGACGATGAACGACACGTTGTGCAGGGTCGCCAGCGTCGGGCCGAGACCCTCCTTCGCCTTGAACAGGTGATGCAGGTAGGCGCGGCTGTACTGCGAGGTGTAGTTCTCGATCTCGGGATCGAGCTGCCGGAAGTCGTTGCGGTACTTCGCATTCGTGATGTTGTATCGACCGTCGAGCGAGTAGATCGCACCGTTGCGGGCGACGCGCGTCGGCGATACGCAGTCGAAGGTGTCCACACCGTTCTCGATGGCGGTGAAGATGTCGTCGGGTTCGCTGATGCCCAGCAGGTGCTTGGGCGCGTCCTCGGGCAGTTCGTCGTTGACCCAGCCGACGATGGTGCCCAGGTTGTGCTTCTCGAGCGCGCCGCCGATGCCGTAACCGCCAAAGCCCTTGCCGCCGGCCTCGCGATCGGCCTCGCTCAGCGCGACGAGATCGCGGGACGCCTTGCGCCGCAGATCCTCGTACTGGGCACCCTGGATCACACCCCACAACGCTTGCTGGGGCCGATGTGCACGCTCGACGCTCAGCCGGTTGTGCTCGGCCAGGCACCGGATTGCCCACAGCCGGGTACGCTCCAGCGAATTCTCCTGGTACGCACGGGTGTTCATCAACGTGGTGAGCTCGTCGAAGGCGAAGATGATGTCGGCACCGAGCTGGTGCTGGATCTGCATCGACACCTCGGGGGTGAAGCGATGCGCCGAACCGTCGAGGTGCGACTTGAAGGTCACCCCGTCGTCGTCGACTCGCGAGAGACGTTCCTTGCCCTCGGCGATGAGCGAGTCGTCGGGGCTGACCTCCATCGCGATGACCTTCTTGAAGCCGGCGCCGAGCGACATGACCTGGAATCCGCCGCTGTCGGTGTAGGTCGGGCCCGACCAGTTCATGAAGGCACCGAGCCCGCCGGCCTGATCGATGATCTCGGGGCCCGGCTGCAGGTACAGGTGGTACGCGTTCGCGAGGACGGCCTGCGCACCCAACTCGGCCACCGACTCGGGCAGGACGGTCTTCACCGTCGCCTTGGTACCCACCGGCACGAAGGCGGGGGTCTGGATCGCGCCGTGCGGGGTGTTGATCACCCCGGTGCGGCCGCGGGTGCCGGGCAGGGTGGTGCCGACGGTGTAGGCGGGGTCGGCGACTTCGGTTCCGGTACTGCTCACCGGTGCATCCTCCCAGGTCGGTGGCCTCCACCCAAACCGACGACGCCGCCGTCGGCCCCGTCTGCGCCCTCGACGACCTATCGCTCCGGCGTTCCGGCATTCGATACGGTGGGACCATGTCGTGCAGAACGCGCCGCGCCATCGCCTCCGGGGCCAGGGTCGCCACCACCGCACTCGGCCTGTCGTTGGCCCTGTTCACACTGTCCGCGTGCGGTTCGGAACAGGATGTCACCGACACCTCCGCGAGCGCCGGGAACGGCGCTGTCGCTTCGGCGGAGCAACCCGCCGACGCCCCGTCGACCTCCGCACCCGTCGTCCCGGGTCGCAAGCCCGCGTCGGCCCGCGCCGACTCGGTCACATCGGCGGCCGACGCGGACGAGTCGACCCAGGCCGGCCCCGGCACCACCTGCGGCAGCATCCCCGGCCCTGACGGCGCGCTGCGTGTCCTGATCCTGGCCGGCGACGTCGACTGCGACAAGGCGAAGTCGATCGCCGACGAGTACGGCCCCAAGATCGTCACCGGCACGCAGCAGTCGGTGAGCGGCTGGACCTGTGGGCCGTCGGCACTACAGGGCGTGCTCGCCGCCTGCCAGAAGGACACGACGGTCATCGGTTTCGCTCCCTGACCCCAACTCGCTTGACCCTCACGCGACGTCAGACCCCAAGGTTGCTCATGTGAGTGAAGAGAAGCACCACCCGCTCCGCACTCCTGCGTCGGACCTGACCGTTGGCGTCGTCGCGGGGATGGTCGGGGTCAGTGTCCGCACACTGCACCACTACGACCAGATCGGTCTGGTGACGCCGTCGCGCCGCACGCCTGCGGGATACCGCGTCTACGACGACGCCGACGTCGCACGGCTCTACCGTGTCCTCACCTTCGCGAGCTGGGCTTTTCACTCGGGCGGATAGCGACCCTGCTCGACGATCCCGATGCCGACGAACTGCATCAACTCCGCGCGCAGCACGAGCTGCTCACCGACCGGATCGATCACTTGCACCGGATGGTCGCAGCGGTGGAGGAGATGATGATGTCGAAGAAGCAGGGGATCCAGCTGTCCGCGGCCGAGCAACGCGAGATCTTCGGCGACGACTGGCGCGGCGAGGAGTACGCGGCGGAGGCCGAGGAACGGTGGGGCGAGACCGACGCGTGGCAGGAGAGCCGCAAGCGCGTCGCCCGGTTCTCGAAGGAGGACTGGCGGCAGATCAAGGCCGGCGCCGATGGCCTCGAACGGCGCCTCGCCGACGCGATGCTCCGCGGACTCACACCTGGTTCCGCCGAAGCCGATGCTCTCGCCGAGGAGCACCGCGCACAGATCGGCCGGTTCTATGACTGCACCCACGAGATGCACGTCGGGCTCGCCGACATGTACGTCGCCGACCCGCGTTTCACCGCGCACTATGACGAACAGGCGCCCGGGCTCGCCGTCTATCTGCGCGAGGTCATCCGGGCCAACGCCGAGAAACACCTCTGATCACGATGCCGCCCGGCCTCCGCTCATTCGTCCAGGTAGCGCTTCCGAAGTAGCTCCGGCACAGCGGGATCCAGTCCCAGGCCGTCGCGGAAGTAGCCCTCGATGTCGCCGAACTGCGCGGTCATCTCCTCGAAAGCCCCCTCGAGGTAGTTCCGCTGGACGCCGAGGATCGGCTTCAACACCTCGGGGTCGCCGCCGGCCGCCTGGAACGCGGCGAAGACCGGATGCAGTGCCGGGATGAGCTCGTCGTTGGTGAGGAGGTAGTCCTCGAACACCTCGTCCCGGCCGACGCCGAGCACCGTGAGGAAGGTTGCGGCCGCCCAACCGGTCCGGTCCTTGCCGGTCGTGCAGTGGAACAGTGCCGCACCGGGTTGTGCCGGCTCCGCGAGTGCACTGAACAGGCGGTGGTAGGCGGCATGGGCACTGGGAAGGCTCAGGATCTGTCGATAGGTGCCCTCCATCAGCTCCGCCGCCTTGCCTCCCCCGAGTGCCTCACTCGCCGCAGCGACCGCGGCCGGATCGGCGACCACCTCGTTGAGGCGTGCCGGGATGGCGGTCGACGAGTCGGCCAGCACGTCCAGGGGCACCTCCTCGACACCGGGCAGGGCCGGGTCCGGCGCGGCCGAACGCTCGGCGGCCGTACGGAGGTCATAGACGGCCGTGATGCCCAATGCGTCGAACTTGGTGAGGTCGTCACCGGCCAGCCGGTGAAGCTCCGTGGACCGGAAGACCAGACCCGACCGCACCCGGCGTCCGTCGGCGGTCGTCCACCCGCCGAGGTCTCGCAGGTTCGGAACGGTGGAAAGGGGTACGGCGTGCGCATCGGTGAGGTCGGTCATGAAAGAGATTCTGACAGCCCCATCCGATCGGTTCTCGGCGACGAATGGAAGCAGCAGACAATGCGTGCCACCGTTAACCGCCGGACGGCCTTCCGGAGGATTCTCGAGTCGTATCGACGCCTGATGTTATCGCCGAGTTCGGGGCTACCCGCCGGTAACCGCATTTTCGTGCCATTTTGGCCGATTCCCCCGAACGGACTATTTCGTTCCCCCAGAAAGAGGAGCCGAAACCCACGAGATGTGCGACTCTGGTCACATCATGAGGAATGGCGCCGATCACTACAAAACGCGCTGCTCGTAGGAGGTAGGACACCACCAGAATCAAATCCCGGCGACCGTTACAGGGTGTCGGGGTAGTTTTTGTGCCACGTTCCGCCGCGTCGACCTGCACGTTCGCGTTGAAATGCCCGATATGCGTGGGCTAAGTTCCCATGTATGTCCAGCAAAGTGACTGTTCACGGTCGCATACTCAGTACGAAATTCCGGGTATTCGCCGACACGTCGCTGGAACTGGCCGACGGCGCGGACTCGCTCGTCCAGGGTGTCTCCGCGCGGATCTTCTCGAACCTCTGAGTTAACCCCCAGCCTGCCGTACTGCTTCCCGGCGGTACGGCAGGCAAGTCGGTTATGCCGACGCGACAACAGAAAGTTGGACGATGTGGTCTTCGGATCGGGCGGCAGCGATGCGTGACGCCCCGGAGCCTGGCGGCACCCCCTCTGACGCGACCCTGATCGAAGCCCACGGACTCTCCGTGGATGCCTCCTGGGGCCACATCTACGGCCCGGTCGATTTCCAGATCCGGTCCGGCGGGGTCACCGTCCTCGCCGGACCGGAAGGTCGAGGCCGCACCGCACTGCTCCTCACTCTCGCAGGTCGCATGAAGCCGACCAAGGGTGAACTCGTCGCCTTCGACCGGTCGAACGACGCCCACCATCTGTTCAAGAACGCCGCCGTCGCATGGATCGACGAGGTCGACGAGATCGAGCAGACCATCCGGGTCAGCGACGTCATCACCGAGCAGATCCGGTGGTCGGCGCCTTGGTACAAGTGGGTCACGCCCGCACGCGAGGAAGACCTCGAACGCATCTGTCGGCCCGTCTTCGGGCCCTATCCCCTGCCCGCGATGGAATCGTTCGTCGAGGAGCTCCCCGAGCTGACCGCCGCGCTCTTCCGGATCGCCGTGGGCAACCTGCGGCGCCCGCCGCTGCTGGTCGTCGGCGGGGTGGACAACCTGACCCGTCGCGAGAACCAGGTCCATCTCATGGACCGGCTGGTCGACCTGGGCCGCGCCCAGACGGTGATCACCGCCGACATCAACGCCGTGTCCCCGGCCGGCGGCGTCCGCGACGTCATCCCCGTCGACAACCTCACAGATGGCCAGTTCGTCGGCCTCGAGCACGAAGATCGGACGTAGGAACATGTTTGCCGCATTCTCGCCGGGCAGCGACATCAAGCGTTACTACCGGGGCCGGATGCCCCGGCTGGCGCTCGTGGTCATCATGCTCATGCCGCTCCTCTACGGCGCGATGTACCTGTGGGCGTTCTGGAATCCGTTCGCCGCCGCCGACAAGATCCCGGTCGCACTCGTCAACGAGGACACCGGCGCGGTCGTCGAGGGGCAGAAGCTAGACGCCGGCTCCCAGGTGGCCGCCGGACTGATCGAGTCCAAGCAGCTCGACCTGCACGAGGTCTCCGCCGCCGAGGCCGCTGACGGCGTCGCGCACGGCAAGTACTACTTCTCGATCACGCTGCCCGCCGACTTCAGCAAGGCGATCGCCTCACCCACGAGCGACCACCCGCGCTCGGCACCGCTGGTGTTCACCTACAATGACGCCAACAACTACCTGGCGACGATCATCGGCCAGGACGCCGCCCAGCAGGTCGTCAACAAGGTCAGCGCGCAGGTGGGTGCCCAGACCTTCGAGATCGTCCTCAACGAGGTCGGCGATCTCACGCCCAAGCTGACCGAGGCTGCCGACGGTGCCAACGAACTGGCAGCAGGTCTCAAGTCCGCCAACACGGGCGCTCAGGAGATCGCCACCAACCTCGTGACCGCGAAGAACGGTGCCGCCGAACTCGCGGGCGGTCTCGGTGAACTCGACTCCGCGCTGATCCGCGCGACCGACCCGCTGCTCGCGGCGATCGGTAACGGCGACCAGACCGGCATCACCGCCGCCGAGGTGAACGCGGCCGCAGATCGCCTGGCCCGCAACGCCGGCGCGGCATCGAACGAACTCAGCACCGCCGCGAACCAGCAGTCCCGGGCAAGTCAGGGCCTGGAGTCGGTCATCAACCAGCTCAGCGCGTCCACGGATCCCGCGATGCGCGGTCTCGCCGAGGCCCTCAATCCGGCGCGACAGTTCTTGCGTACCAACGGCCTCGGCCCCGACGCGAACAATCAGCTCACGCAGCTGAACAATGACGCCGCCCTGCTCTCCCAGCAGCTCGGCAACCCGAGCAGCCCCCTCCGGCTCGGCCTCACCCTGGTCGAGGACGGCGGACTGCGCAACGACATCCTCGCTGCTCGCGGCGCCGCCAACGAACTGAAGAGCGGATCGGCCGAACTCAGCACCGGTCTCGGTGAGCTGAGTGCCGGCGCCGACGAACTCGCCAGCGGCACGGAGAAACTCGCCGCCGGTTCGAATGAGCTCGCATCGGGCCTCGACGAGGGCGTCAAGGCCATTCCCTCCTGGACCAACAAGGAGAAGACGGAGATCGCCAAGACGTTGGCACAACCCGTCGCACTGCAAGAGGACTACACACACGAGGCCCCGACCTTCGGTACCGGCTTCGCACCGTTCTTCATGTCCCTGGCACTGTTCGTCGGCGGCATCATCACCTGGATGTTGTTGACGCCGTTGCAGTCCCGCCCGATCGTCCAGGGCTTCTCGTCGCTGCGCGTCGTATTGGCCTCGTACGCACCCGCTTTCGCCATCGGCTTCATCCAGGCGACCGTCCTGTACACGGTGGTCACCTTCGCGGTCGGGTTGCGTGCCGAGTACCCGATAGCCACGTTCCTGTACCTGTTGCTCGTGGTCGCGACCTTCATGGCGATGATCCAGATGTTCAACGCGGTCTTCGACGTCGCGGTCGGACGTGTTGTGACACTGGCATTCCTGATGGTCCAGCTGGTCTCTGCGGGTGGTATCTATCCCGTGCCGACCACGGCCACGCCGTTCCAGTACATCCACTACGTGGACCCGATGACCTACACGGTGGAGGGCCTCCGACAACTCACGGTCGGCGGCATCGACTACCGACTATGGCTTGCCATCGGCGTCCTCAGCGGAATCACGCTGGGCTGCCTGGCCATCTCGTCGTGGGCCGCCCGCCGAAACCGCCAGTACACGATGGACCGTTTGTATCCGCCGGTGGAAGTCTAGGGAGGTCGAGACAGGCAAGCCCCCGTGACTGTCGTCTACCTCGAGTAGATCGCTTCAACCGCCCCCATTTCCGGTATTGAGCGCCTTAGCATCTGAACACCAGGAGGAATACATGACACCCAAGTCGAACTCGCAAGCCCGCACCACAACCAACATCGGTGACAACCTGAACCTGCGCACCGTCTTCACCCGTCCGGGCGAGGCCACCGATCTGCCCAAGTTCTCGATGGCCGACGACATGCTGCTGCCCGAGACCGCTTACCAGATCGTGCACGACGAGGCGATGCTCGACGGCAACGCTCGACTGAACCTCGCGACCTTCGTGTCGACCTGGATGGACGACGAGGCGAAGAAGCTCTACGCCGAGACCGTCGACAAGAACATGATCGACAAGGACGAGTACCCGCAGACGGCCGCCATCGAGGACCGCTGCTGGAAGATCCTCGCCGACCTGTGGCACAACCCGAACGTCGAGAACGCCATCGGCACCTCGACCATCGGTTCGTCGGAGGCCTGCATGCTCGGCGGCCTGGCCCTCAAGCGTCACTGGCAGGCCCGCCGCAAGGCCGAAGGCAAGTCCACCGAGACCCCGAACCTGGTGCTGTCCACCGCCGTTCAGGTCTGCTGGGAGAAGTTCTGCAACTACTTCGAGGTCGAGCCCCGCTGGGTGCCGATCAGCCCCGAGCACATGGTCCTCGACGGCCATGAGCTCGAGAAGTATGTCGACGAGAACACCATCGGCGTCGTCGCCATCATGGGCCAGACCTACACCGGCATGTACGAGCCGGTGAAGCAGATCGCCGCCAAGCTCGACGAGATCCAGGCGAACACCGGCCTCGACGTGAAGATCCACGTCGACGGCGCATCGGGTGCGATGATCGCTCCGTTCTGCCAGCCCGACCTCGAGTGGGACTTCCGCGTCGACCGCGTCTCCTCGATCAACACCTCGGGTCACAAGTTCGGCCTCGTGTACCCGGGTGTCGGCTGGATCGTCTGGCGCGACACCGAGGCCCTGCCGGAGAGCATGGTCTTCCACTGCAGCTACCTCGGTGGCGACATGCCCACCCTGGCACTGAACTTCTCGCGCCCCGGCGCCCAGGTGCTGCTGCAGTACTACCAGTTCCTGCGCCTCGGTCGTGAGGGCTACCGCCAGGTCCAGCAGGGTTCGCTCGACGTCGCGCAGTGGCTGTCGTCGGAGATCGCCAAGATCGACGCCTTCGAACTCGTCAGCAAGGGCGACACCATCCCGGTCTTCGCCTGGCGCCTGAAGTCGGGTCACACCGACAACTGGAACCTCTACGACCTGTCGGATCGCCTGCGCATGAAGGGCTGGCTGGTCCCGGCCTACCCGATGGCCGACGACCTCGCCGACCTGACCGTGCAGCGCATCGTCGTCCGCGCAGGCCTGAGCCACGACCTCGCTCGTGCACTCATCGCCGACATCCAGACCGAGGTCGACTTCCTCGATCGTCTCGAGGGCCCCATGCCGGTCGAGGGCGAGCGCTCGCACTTCCACCACTGATCGCGTAGGTCTTCCGCGACCCCCCGACGTGTCCCCGGCCTGGCATCCCCTTCCAGGCCGGGGACGCATCGTCGCATACACAGACAGGTAGACAATGAGTATTGCCGCGTCAGCCCCCAGGCGCAGCACGTTCTTCATCCCGACCCTGAACAAACAGTGTTGGGGCTTCATGATCGGGTCCGCACTCTTCGCGTTGAGTGCGGCGCCGGGCTTCGGCAGCTGGGCCGGAGCTTCGGCCGTCAATCTGTGCTGCTTCATCGGTGCGTGGTTCTTCACCGCCGCCGGGCTGATCCAGCTGATCCTGAGTGGCCCCGTGACGACCAAGGTCGACTACGGCAGCGGCATCATGGTGCGCGCCGACTGGCTCGCGGCGTCGACCCAGTCGCTGGGCACGATCCTGTTCAACGTGAGCACCACCGCGGCACTCACCGCGCATTCGATTCCCTCCCAACGGGACCTCGTCTGGTCGCCCGACGCCGGCGGATCGATCCTCTTCCTCGTCAGCGGCTTCCTGGCCGTTCGCGGCTACCGACACGCACACAAGTTCTTCGATCCGGGTTCGATCGGCTGGTGGTCGGTGCAGATCAACCTCCTCGGATGTATCGCCTTCGGCGTCGCCGCGGTGGGCGCCTACGTGTCCAAGGCCGGAGTCACGGTCGACACGGCGATGGCCAACTGGGGCACCTTCATCGGCGCGATCTGCTTCTTCCTGGCATCCCTCGTGGTCCTCCCGGCCTGGAACCGGAACTCCTCGGGTGAGTCCGCATGACCGGACCACGCACACCACAGAACCCCGGCGAGGGCGCTCCGGCACCGGGGAGCCGGGGATGACCGAGCTGTTCCGGGACGATGTCCCGCCGGCAGCCCTGCCGCCGAAGGTGATCGAGACGTGGGAGCGCCGAGTCGGCGTGCACCGCAGCAACATCCAGGCCGAACCCATCCGACTCACCGGACCCGACGGCATGCGCCACTTCGGACAGCACGTCGAGGTGCAGACCGACGACCCCGGTTCATTCGACGCGCTGATGTTCGCACGTCAGCTCTCGATGATCGGCACGTTCTGCAGCCTGCACACCCCACTCCAGCTCTCGCGCAACCCGCGCCTCATCGAGCAACAACCCTCCGAGGACCTGGTCATCGGGGTGCACACCCTGGAGGGCAGGCACATCATCCGCCAGGGGTCACGCGACTTCGCCTATGGCCCCGGGCAACTCGCCTTCGTCAGCAACGCATCGCCCTATCTCGAGCGGACCTTCGAGATCAACGACCCTGCGGGCCTGGTGATCCCGCTGGAACTCCTCGGAAACCAGCGCAGGGTCGCAGAGCAGGCCCGACGACCGGTCGCCTCCCACACCCTGCTGGCGCGGGCCACCGCGTCGTTCATCCTGCAGTTCGCGTCCGACACCGCGGTCGGCGTGACCGAACCCGACCCGGACACGGAGATGGCCGCCATCGAATTGGTTCGCGCTGCGCTCGGACAGCTCGACTACGACAACCGACAGATCACCGACAACGCCCTGTTCGTGCGGGAGGCGGTCTCCGACCTCATCGAGCGTCACCATCGCGACCCGTCGTTCACCCCGAACGCGATCGCCCGCTACCTGCACATCAGCCGCCGTCAGCTGTACCGGCACTTCGAGGACACCGAGGACTCGTTGGCCGCACGCATCGCCGACCGCAGACTCAAGACCGCCTGCGAACTCCTCCGGACGCGTCCGGACATGGCGGTCTCCGAGGTGGCGAGGGTCTCCGGTTTCCCGTCGAGTCCCACGATGCGCAACCGATTCCGGGCCGAACTCGGAATCGGACCGAGCGAGTATCGTGCCCGGGCGGCCGCCGAGGCCGACGCCGTGGAGGACTGGGGATCACCGACCTCGTGACGCCCGGCTGAGGCCGAACTCAGCTCAGCAGAGCCTGTGCCACCCGCTCCAGCGCGGCAACGCGACTTCCCTTCACCAGCACCGCATCTCCTCCGGCGAGGTCGCCGAGCGCGGCAACCGCCTCGTCGACGCCGGAGGTGTGGCGCGCGGTGTCGCCGTAGTTCGGTTCGTCGACCGCGATGACCTCGATGCCGAGCTCGTGCGCCTCGAGCGCGATCGCGTGGTGCTGGGCCGGGGAATCCGATCCGAGTTCCGCCATGGTGCCGAGAACGGCAACCCGCCGCCCGGCCGGCAGCGCGGCAAGCGACTTCAGAGCCGCCGACATCGACGTCGGGTTCGCGTTGTAGGCATCGTTGAGCACGATCGTGCCGTCCGCGGTCTTGGCGAGTTCCATTCGCAGACCGGACAATTCGGCGGCCGACATGCCGTTCGCGATGTCCTCGACGGACACTCCGAGACCGCCGCCGGCCGCGGCGGCCGCGAGCGCGTTGGGCACCTGATGCTCCCCTCGCGCGCCGAGTCGCACGTCGGTCGAACCCCACGGCGTGTGCAGCCGGAAGGATGCTCGCAGCTCGTCGTCGACGACGATGTCCGACGCGTACACGTCGGCATCCGGCGACAGGCCGTACCGCAGCACCCGCGCCGAGGTGCGATCCGCCATCGCCGCGACGTAACGGTGGTCGGCGTTGAGGACGGCGATCCCGTCGGCCGGGAGAGACTCGACCAGCTCCCCCTTCGCGCGGGCCACCGATTCAATGTCCCCGAACAACTCGAGGTGGACGCCTTCGACGCGCGTGATCACACCGACGGTCGGGCTCGCGATGGAGCACAGCAGGTCGATGTGGCCGATCCCCCGTGCACCCATCTCGAGGACCACGGCCTCGACGTCGTCGGCTGCACCGGCCAGGGTCAGCGGGAGGCCCAGTTCGTTGTTGAAGGACTTCTCGCTCGCCGCGGTGCGGTAGGTGGTCTGCAGGACGCCGGCGAGGAGATCCTTGGTGGAGGTCTTGCCGACCGAGCCGGTGATGCCGACGACGCGGTCGGGGATGCGGCGGCGGACCGCGCGACCGAGGTCGGCGAGGGCGAGGGCGGTGTCGGCGACGCGGATGGCAGTGCCGCGTGCGACCTCGTCGCGGGAGGTGAAGAAGGCCGCCGCGCCGCCCTCGAGGGCCGACGGGATGAAGTCGTGACCGTCCCGCTCGGCGACGATCGGCACGAACAGCTGCCCCGGCCGGACGTTGCGCGAGTCGATGCTCGCCCCGTCGATCTGCACGTCGGGACCGATCAACTCGCCGCCGACGGACGCTGCGACCTCACTCGCCAAGAAATGCACGACCTCACGCTAGCCGACGGCGGTCGACCGGCTTCCCGAGCCGTCACGGTGCTGACCTCGATACGCGGCGGCCTCACTCCGTTCGGTCGTCGCTACTCGGCCGGCAGAGGGCCATCCCTCGCTGGTTGAGCAGGCGACGAGCGCAGCGAGGAGCCGTGTGCCCTCGCCGGTTGAGCAGGCGACGAGCGCAGCGAGGAGCCGTGTGCCCTCGCTGGTTGAGCAGGCGACGAGCGCAGCGAGGAGCCGTGTGCCCTCGCCGGTTGAGCAGGCGACGAGCGCAGCGAGGAGCCGTGTCGAAACCCACAACCGGCCACTCCACCCCGAGAACTCGGTTGCCGGGGGCCGTATCGTGACATGCATGTCTTCGCGGCTCCTGCGTCTTGTGGTCCTCTATGGCGGGGTCTCCGCCGAACATGATGTGTCACGGGTCACAGCCGCGCACGTTCTCGCCGCCGCTGACCGGGCAAAATACGACCTTGTCCCCATCGGGATCGCCAAGGACGGCACCTGGCTGCGCAACGACAAGGCCATGGCCGCGATCGCCGAAGGCACCCCGCTCCCGGACGTCCTGGAGGTGGCGGGCAGCGTCGTCGACCCGCTGACCGAACTCCGTGGTCACGCCGATGAGGCCATCACCGTCGTGTTGCCGCTGCTGCACGGTCCGCACGGCGAGGACGGCACCATCCAGGGGATGCTCGAGCTGTTCAAGCTGCCGTACGTCGGCGCCGGGGTGCTCTCGTCGGCGCTGTGCATGGACAAGGCGATGGCGAAGATCGTCGCCGCCCAGGCCGGCATCCCGCAGTGCAAATGGGTGGAGTTCCGCGACGGCGTCGACGACCCGGACACCATCGTCTCCCGGGTTGTCGAAGACCTCGGACTACCGGTGTTCGTCAAGCCCGCGAACCTCGGATCGTCGGTCGGCATCTCCAAGGCGCACGACGAGCGCGAGCTGGACGCTGCGATCAACCTGGCCCTGCGCTACGACAACGTGGTGATCATCGAGGAGGCCGTCACCGGCCGCGAGATCGAGGTGGCCGTCCTCGGCGACACGGCACCCGAGACGTCGGTGCCCGGCGAGATCGAACCCGGCAGCGAGTTCTACGACTACGAGGACAAGTACGTCACCGGCGCGGCGAAGCTCGTCATCCCGGCCGCCCTGCCCGACGCCGCGCTCACGGAGGCCAGGGAGCTCGCGGCCCGGACCTTCACGGCGATGCGCTGTACCGGCATGGCCCGGGTGGACTTCTTCTACGAGGCCGACGGTCGCGGGTGGCTGCTCAACGAGGTCAACACCATCCCCGGGTTCACCCCCGGTTCGATGTACCCGAAGCTGTGGGAGGCCACCGGCGTGCCCTACGCCGATCTCATCGATCAGCTCGTCACCTTCGCGCTCGAGGTCCACCGGCGCCGAGTCGGCTTCTCGACCGAGCACTGAACGACCGCGACGTCCGACGCGCGGGCCAAAGTCACCCGAACCGGACGTCGAACGGCGGTAGCATCGCACGCGTGACCCACACCCAGGCTGCCCGGTCGCTGCGCGTGCTGGTCTATTCCGACGATTCCGATACCCGGGCCCAGGTCATCGGCGCGCTCGGTACCCGGCCGTCCCAGGACATCCCGGAGCTCAGCTTCATCGAAGTCGCCACGGCTCCAATGGTGTTCGCCCAGCTCGACGCCGGCGTCGTCGATGCGGTGATCGCCGACGGCGAGGCCTCTCCGGCCGGTGGGATGGGGATCGCCAAGCAGATGAAGGACGAACTGGACCCGAGCCCGCCGGTGCTCGTGCTGCTCGGTCGCGCCGACGACCGCTGGCTCGCCGAATGGTCGCGGGCCGATGCCGTCGCCACACTCCCGGTCGATCCGATCGCCCTCCCGGAGGCCTTCGTCGAGATGGTCGAGAAACGCCGAACTGCCTGAAACGGGTGACTCCCGCGGGACGACCACCTAGGCTTGTGTTGTAGCTCACAACCGCGTCGGGAGGTTCTGACCGAACCCCTGGCACGGGCAGGACAATCGCCGAGCCGGAACCGCCCACCAGGCGTTTCGGCCGCCCGGAGCGAGGAGGAGTCCACGCTTTGAACGCCTACGTCCCGATCATGATCCTCGGGGCAATCGGCGTGGCGTTTGCCGTTTTCAGCGTCTTCATCGGCGTCGCGATCGGCCCGAAACGGTACAACCGCGCCAAACTCGAGGCGTACGAGTGTGGCATCGAGCCGGTCGGCCAGAGCCTCCTGACTCCTGCCTCCCGCCGCGGGGGCGAGGGCCCCACGTTCAGCGGCCCGGTCCAGCGGGTGCCGGTCAAGTACTACCTCACCGCGATGCTGTTCATCATCTTCGACATCGAGATCGTCTTCCTCTACCCCTGGGCCGTCGCCTTCGACTCCTTCGGCTGGTTCGGCCTCGCGGCCATGCTCTTGTTCATCGTCAATGTCTCCGTTGCCTACGCCTATGAATGGCGTCGCGGCGGACTGAGCTGGGACTGAGGACTTTTCAACCGGTAACCGTCTGCAAGGAGGTCAGTCATGGGACTCGAGGAGAAACTCCCCAGCGGTTTCCTGCTGAGCACCGTCGAGGATCTCGCCGGTTTCATGCGCAAGGGTTCGCTGTGGCCGGCCACCTTCGGACTCGCCTGCTGCGCAATCGAGATGATGTCCACGACGTCGGGTCGCTACGACCTCGCCCGATTCGGCATGGAGGCGTTCCGGGCGTCTCCACGGCAGGCTGACCTGATGATCGTCGCCGGCCGCGTGAGCCAGAAGATGGCCCCGGTGCTCCGGCAGATCTACGACCAGATGGTCGAACCCAAATGGGTTCTGGCAATGGGGGTCTGCGCCTCGTCCGGCGGGATGTTCAACAACTACGCGATCGTCCAGGGCGTCGACCACGTCGTGCCGGTCGACATCTATCTCCCGGGTTGCCCTCCCCGACCAGAGATGTTGCTGAACGCGATCCTCAAGCTGCACGAGAAGATCCAGGAGATGCCGCTCGGGGTGAACCGCGAGGAGGCCATCTGGGCGGTGGAACGCGCTGCCCTGCAGGCCACTCCGACCATCGAGATGAAGGGGTTGCTGCGATGACCGACCTCGGCATGCCCGACCCGAAACCGCCCGATCCCGAGGTCATCGGCGTCCGGCACGGACTGTTCGGCGCACCGGGCACCGGTGACACTTCTGGATACGGCGGTCTGATCGATCCGATCACCTTGCCGCCCAGCTCTTCTCGACCTTATGGCAGCTACTTCGACGAGGTCGCCGATCTTTTGCAGGCCGAACTCGGAGAGTCCTACGACGCGGCGGTGGAGAAGGTGGTCGTCTTCCGCGACGAGATGACCATCCACGTCGCGCGGGAACACCTCCGCACGGTTGCGCTGACCCTGCGCAACGCACCCGCGTTGCGCTTCGAACTGTGCCTGGGCGTCAACGGGGTCCACTATCCCGGGGACGCCGACCGGGAACTGCACGCCGTTTATCCCCTCGCCTCCCTGACCCACAACCGGCGCGTGCGCCTCGAGGTGTCGGCGCCCGACACCGATCCGCACATCCCGAGCATCTGCGACATCCACCCCACCAACGACTGGCACGAACGCGAGACCTACGACTTCTTCGGCATCGTCTTCGACGGCCACCGTTCGCTGACCCGCATCGAGATGCCCGACGACTGGGAGGGCCATCCGCAGCGCAAGGACTACCCGCTCGGCGGAGTACCCATCGAGTACAAGGGAACCCGCGTCGACCCACCGGACCGGAGGAGGTCGTACAGCTGATGACCGACACAGCCACCGGATCGTCGAAATCCCGCGCCGCGACGCCCCGCGAGGAGGAGACCCCGACCCGCACCTACACCGTCTCCGGACAGGACTGGGACTCCATCGTCTCCGACGTCCGCACTCGCGCCGAACAGCAACCCGGCGACGAACGCATCGTCGTGAACATGGGTCCCCAGCACCCGTCGACCCACGGCGTGCTCCGCCTCATCCTGGAGATCGAGGGCGAGACGGTCACCGAGGCGCGCTGCGGAATCGGCTACCTGCACACCGGGATCGAGAAGAACCTCGAGTACCGCAACTGGACGCAGGGCGTCACGTTCGTGACTCGGATGGACTATCTGTCGCCGTTCTTCAACGAGACCGCCTACTGCCTGGGCGTCGAGAAGCTCCTCGGGATCACCGACGACGTCCCCGAACGGGCCACCGTCATCCGCGTCATGCTGATGGAGCTGAACCGGATCAGCAGCCATCTCGTGGCCCTGGCCACCGGCGGAATGGAGCTCGGTGCCGTCACCGCGATGTTCCTCGGCTTCCGCGAACGGGAACTGATCCTCGACCTCTTCGAACTCATCACCGGCCTGCGGATGAACCACGCCTACATCCGACCGGGTGGCGTCGCGCAGGATCTGCCGCCCGACGGGCCGGAACAGGTGGCCGAGGTCATCGCCCAGCTACCCGGTCGCCTGGACGAGCTCGGAGACCTGCTGAACGACAACTACATCTGGAAGGCGCGCACCCAGAACGTCGGATACCTCGACCTGACGGGTTGCATGGCTCTCGGCATCACCGGACCGGTGTTGCGGTCCACCGGTTATCCGCACGATCTGCGAAAGACGCAGCCGTACTGCGGGTACGAGACCTATGATTTCGACGTCATCACCGCCGACACCTGTGACTCGTACGGCCGCTACCTGATCCGCGTCAAGGAGATGCGCGAGTCGATCCGCATCGTCGAACAGTGCCTCGAGAGGCTCCGGCCCGGTCCGGTCATGGTCGCCGACCGCAAGCTGGCCTGGCCGGCCGATCTGGCCCTCGGCCCCGACGGTCTCGGCAACTCCCCCGAGCACATCGCCCGGATCATGGGGACGTCGATGGAGGCGCTGATCCATCACTTCAAGCTGGTCACCGAGGGCATGCGGGTACCGGCCGGGCAGTGCTACGTCGCGGTCGAGTCCCCGCGCGGTGAGCTCGGTGTCCACATGGTCAGCGACGGCGGCACCCGGCCCTATCGGGTCCACTTCCGCGATCCGTCGTTCACGAATCTGCAAGCGGTGGCCGCGATGTGTGAGGGCGGCATGGTCGCCGACGTCATCACGGCCGTCGCCAGTATCGACCCGGTGATGGGAGGCGTGGACCGATGACCGATCCCGTGTTCGTGGAGCTGTCCACCTCGCCGCCCACCGAAGACGCCGCGCCGGCCCAGGGCATCCCGGCGCCGACCATCACCTTCGGCGGCCCCTCCGCCTACCCGGCCGAGGTCACCGAACGCCTCGCCGAGCAGGCGACGCCGATCATCGCGCGCTACCCACAGTCGCGGTCGGCCCTTCTCCCCCTGCTCCATCTGGTGCAGTCCGAGGACGGATACATCACCCGCGCGGGCATCGAGTTCTGCGCGGCGCAGCTCGATCTGACCGCCGCCCAGGTCGCTTCGGTGGCCACCTTCTACTCGATGTACCGCCGATCGCCGACCGGCGAGTACCTCGTCGGGGTCTGCACCAACACGCTCTGCGCCACCCTCGGCGGCGACGACATCCTCCGCGCGGTCTGCGACCACCTCGGTGTTCGCCCCGGTGACACCACCGCCGACGAACGCATCACGGTGGAACACGTCGAGTGCAACGCCGCGTGTGATTTCGCACCGGTGGTGATGGTGAACTGGGAGTTCTTCGACAACCAGACCCCGGAGTCGACGATCGAACTGATCGAGGACCTCCGTGCCGGCGTCTCGGTCGAACCCGCCCGCGGCACCGGGCGCGTGTGCTCCTTCCGCCAGACCGAGCTCGAACTCGCCGGGGCCGCACCCTCGTCGGCCGATCCCCTTCTGCCGGCTGACCAGGCGACGAGCGAACCTGCCGAACCCGACCCACCGGAACCCCCCGTGCTGTCCCGGCACTGGGACGAGCCCGAGTCCTGGTCTCTACAGAACTACTTGCGCCACAACGGGTACCGCGGCCTGCGGACCGCGCTCGACACCCCGCCCGACGACGTCATCGAGATGGTGAAGGCCTCCGGGTTGCGGGGACGCGGCGGCGCCGGCTTCCCGGTCGGCATGAAGTGGTCGTTCATCCCGCAGGAGAAGTCCGGTGTCGAGCCGTCGATCGCGCATTACCTCGTGGTCAACGCCGACGAATCCGAACCCGGCACCTGCAAGGACATGCCCCTCATGCTCGTGACGCCGCACACCCTCGTCGAGGGGGTCATCATCGCGGCGTATGCGATCCGCGCACACCACGCGTTCATCTACGTCCGCGGGGAGGTCGCCTCGGTCCTGCGACGGCTGCGTGCCGCCGTGGACGAGGCTTATGCCGCAGGCTATCTCGGGAAGAACATCCTGGGCTCGGGCTTCGACCTCGACCTGGTGGTGCACGCCGGGGCGGGCGCCTACATCTGCGGCGAGGAGACGGCGCTGCTCGACTCACTCGAGGGTCGTCGGGGCCAGCCGCGCCTCCGCCCGCCCTTCCCGGCGGTCGCCGGCCTCTACGCGAGCCCGACCGTGGTCAACAACGTCGAATCCATCGCCAGCGTGCCGTCGATCATCCGGAACGGCGTCGACTGGTTCCGGTCGATGGGCACCGAGAAGTCGCCGGGGTTCACCTTGTACTCCCTGTCCGGCCACGTCACCCATCCCGGTCAGTACGAGGCGCCGCTCGGGATCACCCTGCGGCAACTCCTCGAACGCGCCGGCGGTGTCCGCGCCGGGCACGAACTCAAGTTCTGGACCCCGGGCGGATCGTCGACGCCGCTGCTGACACCGGAGCATCTCGACGTCCCCCTCGACTACGAAGGGGTCGGCGCCGCGGGATCGATGTTGGGCACCAAGGCTCTTCAGATCTTCGACGAGACGACCTGCGTCGTCGGTGCGGTGCTGCGCTGGACCGAGTTCTACGCGCACGAGTCGTGCGGTAAGTGCACGCCGTGCCGGGAGGGCACCTACTGGCTGGTGCAGCTGCTCCATCGGCTCGAGCACGAGGGCGGCACCGCCGCCGACCTCGACACCCTTTCCGACGTCACCAACAGCATCGTCGGGAAGTCGTTCTGCGCGCTCGGCGACGGCGCGGGAAGCCCGATCGTGTCGTCGCTGCAGTACTTCCGAGACGAATACCTCGCCCACCTCGATCACGGTTGCCCGTTCGACCACTCGCTGTCGACCGTCCTGGGTTCCGAGCCGACGGGAGATGCCCGATGACCCTCACCCACGGCAGTGATCCGACGACCCAGGCCGACAATCTCGTGGGCATCACCATCGACGGCGTCGAGCTGCGGGTGCCGAAGGGCACCTTGCTGATCCGCGCTGCCGAGCAGATCGGGATCACCATCCCCCGCTTCTGCGATCACCCGTTGCTCGACCCGGTCGGCGCCTGCCGCCAGTGCCTCGTGGAGGTCGAGGGCCAGCGGAAGCCCCTGGCGTCGTGCACCACCACGGCCACCGACGGGATGGTGGTCCGGACCCAACTCAGTTCGCAGATCGCCGCGGATGCGCAGCGCGGCGTGATGGAGCTGCTGCTGATCAACCATCCGCTCGACTGTCCGGTGTGCGACAAGGGCGGTGAGTGCCCGCTGCAGAACCAGGCCATGTCGGCCGGTCGCAGCGAGTCCCGGTTCGACGGCGTCAAACGCACGTTCACCAAGCCGGTCCCGCTGTCGTCGGAGGTTCTGCTCGACCGCGAGCGATGCGTCCTCTGTGCCCGGTGCACGCGCTTCTCCACGCAGGTCGCCGGCGATCCGCTCATCGAGCTGGCGGATCGTGGTGCGCTGCAGCAGGTCAGCATCTATGAGGACGAACCGTTCGACTCGTACTTCTCCGGCAACACCGTCCAGATCTGTCCGGTCGGCGCGCTGACCGGTGCCCAGTATCGTTTCCGTGCACGGCCTTTCGATCTCGTCTCGACGCCGAGTGTCTGTGAGCACTGTGCGAGCGGATGCGCCCAGCGCACCGACCATCGGCGCGGCAAAGTGCTCCGACGCCTCGCCGGGGACGACCCCGAGGTCAATTCCGAGTGGAACTGTGACAAGGGGCGGTGGGCTTTCGCGTACGCGACCGAGTCCGACCGCCTGACCTCTCCATTGGTCCGCGACCGGCACGGTGAACTGCGGGAGGCGTCGTGGGCCGACGCCATCCGCGTTGCCGCCGAGGGAATCTCGGCGGCCAGTGGGCATGTCGGTGTGTTGGCCGGTGGACGCCTCACCGTGGAGGACGCCTACGCCTACGCACGGTTCGCCCGCACGGTGCTGAAGACGGACGACATCGATTTCCGCGCCCGCGTCCACAGCACCGAGGAGGCGTCCTTCCTCGCCGCCCGGGTGGCCGGACGAGGTCTCGAGACCACCTATGGCGACCTGTCCGACGCACCGGCGGTACTCCTCGCGGGTTTCGAACCCGAGGAGGAATCCCCGATCGTCTTCCTCCGTCTTCGCCGGGCGGTGCGGACGAACCGGCAGCGGGTGGCCACCGTGGCCCCGTTCGCGAGCCGCGGGGCGCAGAAACTCGATGCTCGACTGTTCCCCGTCGCGCCGGGCGCCGAGCCGGAGATCCTCGCCTCCGACGAGGTGGCCGACCATCTGGGCGAAGCGGGTTCGGTCATCGTCGTCGGGGAGCGACTGGCCGGCGTCCCGGGTGGCCTGCAGGCCGCCGCCGACCTCGCCGACCGCACGGGCGCCCGCCTCGCCTGGATCCCGCGGCGTGCGGGGGAGCGGGGCGCACTCGAGGTCGGCGCTCTCGCCGGGTTGTTGCCGGGCGGACGGTCGATCACCGACACCGCGGCGCGCGACGCTGTTTCGGAGGTGTGGGGTCCTGGCATCCCGACCCTGCCCGGTCGCGACACCACCGGCATCCTCGACGCGGCCCGCTACCACGGGCTGTCACTGATCGTCGCAGGCGTCGACCTCGACGATCTCCCCGATCCCGCGGCTGCGCGCGACGCACTCGCCGCCGCACCCTTCGTCGTGAGTCTCGAACAGCGGCACTCGACGGTGACCCCGCACGCCGACGTGGTGTTCCCGGTGGCGACGGTCGCCGAGAAGGAGGGCACGTTCGTCGACTGGGAGGGCCGTCCGCGCAGCTTCACCGCCGCGCTGACCGAGTCCGGACACGTTCCCGACCATCGGGTACTGGATGCGCTCGCACGGCGTCTCGGCGTCGACCTGCGCTGTGATGGGCCGCAGACCATCCATATGGATCTGCGCCGCATCGGAGCGTGGGCAGGTGAGCGCCCGGCCGTCGTCGCTCATGAACGTTCCCAGCGCGCACCGGCGGCCGGTCAGGCCGTCCTGGCCACCTGGCACCTGCTGCTCGACCTCGGACGTCTGCAGGACGGCGAGCCGCACCTCGCCGGGACCGCACGTCCGCCGGTGGCACGGATGTCGCCGACGACCGCCGCCGAGGCCGGCGTCGCGGTCGGCGGGCGGGTCCGGATCAGCACCGCCGACGGCGAGATCGCCTTGCCCGTCGAGTATGCCGACATGCCCGACCGCGTCGTGTGGGTTCCGCTCAACTCCCCCGGTTCCCGAGTGCACGCCGACCTCCGGGCCCGCGCGGGTGATCTCGTCGCGCTGGCGCCGGCCTCGTCGGCGGATGTCGCGGGAGGTGTGCGATGACCGCTCTCGCCATCGACTACCCCGACCTCGCCGACTTCGGCCACGACCCCATCTGGCTCGTCGTCGTCAAGGCGGTCGCCGTCTTCGCGTTCCTCGTCGTCAACCCGTTGGTCGCGATCCTGCTCGAGCGCAAGATCATGGCGCGCATGCAGTCCCGGATCGGGCCGAACCGCGTCGGGCCCCGCGGAATCCTCCAGAGTCTCGCCGACGGTGTGAAACTCGCACTGAAGGAAGGCATCATCCCGTCCGGCGTCGACAAGGTGATCTACCTCCTGGCGCCGATCATCGCGGTCGTCCCCGCGGTGATGGCGTTCGCGGTGATCCCGTTCGGACCGATGGTGTCGGTGTTCGGTCACCAAACCCCGTTGCAGCTCACCGATCTGCCGGTCGGGGTGCTCTACGTCCTGGCCGTGACCTCGGTCGGCGTGTACGGGATCGTGCTGGCCGGTTGGTCGTCCGGTTCGACCTATCCCCTCCTGGGCGGACTCCGCTCCACCGCCCAGGTGATCTCCTACGAGATCGCGATGGGCCTCACCTTCGCCGCGGTGTTCCTCGACGCCGGGACGATGTCGACCTCGGGAATCGTTGCGGCGCAGGAGCACCACTGGTACTTCCTCCTGCTGCTGCCGTCGTTCGTGATCTACGCGATCTCGATGGTCGGTGAAACGAACCGTGCCCCGTTCGACCTGCCGGAGGCCGAGGGCGAGCTGGTCGGCGGTTTTCACACCGAGTACTCATCGCTGAAGTTCGCGATGTTCATGCTGGCCGAGTACATCAACATGGTGACGGTCTCCGCCCTGGCCACCACGATGTTCCTGGGCGGCTGGCAGGCGCCGTGGCCGCTGAGCGCCTTCGACTGGGCGAACTCCGGGTGGTGGCCCATCCTCTGGTTCACCATCAAGGTCTGGGCGTTCCTGTTCGTGTTCATCTGGCTCCGGACGAGCCTGCCGCGGTTGCGTTACGACCAGTTCATGAACCTGGGCTGGAAGGTGCTCATCCCGATCTCGCTGACATGGGTGATGGTCGTGGCGATCATCCGCGCCTCCATCGGCGGCGACGACGCCGGCCTCATCCGGGCACTCGTCTCGGCGGGCGCCGGTCTCGCCGTGACCGCACTCATCGGCTACGCGATCTGGCGGATGATGCGGGTACCGGATGTGCCGGACGCCTCGTCCGAACCACAGAGCCCGGCCGAGTTCGACCCCATGGCCGGCGGCTTCCCCGTGCCGCCGATGCCCTCGACGGATTCGAGATCCCAGCCCGTCCGGATCGATCCCGAGCCGCCCCTTCCCGCCGAAGAGAAGCCGAGCAGGGAGACCACCGATGCCTGATTTCCTCAAGCCGGTCAGTGGATTACGCGTCACCTTCGGTGGCATGTTCCAGCCGAGCATCACCGAGCAGTATCCCGAGGAGAAACGGCCGACCGCGCCCCGCTATCACGGCCGGCACCAACTGAACCGTCATCCCGACGGGCTGGAGAAGTGCATCGGCTGTGAGCTCTGTGCGTGGGCCTGCCCCGCCGACGCCATCTACGTCGAGGGAGCCGACAACACGCCGGACGAACGGTATTCGCCCGGTGAGCGATACGGCCGCGTCTATCAAATCAACTACCTGCGTTGCATCGGGTGCGGACTCTGCATCGAAGCCTGCCCGACCCGTGCGCTGACGATGACCAACGACTACGAGCTCGCCGACGACAACCGCGCCGACCTCATATACGAGAAGGACCGGCTTCTGGCGCCTCTGCCACCGGGCGTCGAACCGCCGCCGCACGCCATGGCGCCCGGTTCGACCGAGGAGAACTACTACCGCGGCGAGATCACCTCCGACGGCCGGGTCACACCTCTCCCGACACCGACGGTGCGCGAGGGTGCCCGGGAGCCGCGACCATGACGCCCGGGCCGGTGACCGCGATCCTGGCCGACGAGGTGGTCCGCACCTCGACCGGTGAGGCCGTGCAGTTCTGGGTCCTCGGAGTGATCGCGGTGGCCGGCGCGCTCGGCGTCGTCTTCGCCACCAAGGCGGTCTACTCCGCGATCTTCCTGGCCACGACGATGATCGTGCTGGCGGTCTTCTACGTGGCGCAGGGTGCGGTGTTCCTCGGCGTCGTGCAGGTGGTCGTCTACACCGGCGCGGTGATGATGCTGTTCCTCTTCGTCCTCATGCTCATCGGCGTCGACTCCTCGGACTCCCTCAAAGAGACCCTGCGAGGGCAACGTGTCGCCGCGATGCTCATCGGTCTCGGCTTCGGCGTCCTGATGATCGCCGGCATCGGCAACGCCACCATCGCGGTCACCTCCGGCGCGACCGCGCCCGGCGCCCTCGCCGACGACACCAACTACGGCATCGAGGCCATCGCCGAACTCATCTTCGTCCGGTATCTGTGGGCCTTCGAGCTGACCGGTGCGCTCCTCATCGCCGCGACCCTCGGCGCGATGGTCCTGGCCCACCGCGAGAAGTTCGGTCCACGCCTCACCCAGAAGGAGCTGTCGCAGGCGCGATTCCGCACCGGCATCAACATCACCCCGCTCCCGAGTCCCGGTGTCTACGCCCGGCACAACGCGGTCGACGTCCCCGCACGACTCCCCGACGGCAGTCCATCCGATCTCTCGGTGAACGCCATCCTGGCCGCCCGCACCCTGCGCCAGAAGAACACGGAGGCCCCGGAGAACCCGGGAGGCCAGGATTCAGGGGGCCGCTCATGAACCCGGAGAACTACCTCTACCTCTCGGCACTGCTGTTCACCATCGGCGCCGCCGGAGTGCTGTTGCGACGCAACGCGATCGTCGTCTTCATGTGCATCGAGCTGATGCTCAACGCCGCGAACCTCGCCTTCGTCACGTTCGCCCGGATGAACCAGTCCTTCGACGGGCAGGTGATCGCCTTCTTCACGATGGTCGTCGCCGCGGCCGAGGTGGTCGTGGGTCTCGCCATCATCATGACCATCTTCCGATCGCGCCGCTCGGCGTCGGTCGACGACGCGGATCTGCTGAAGCGGTAGAGGAGGATTGGTGATCGCCGAACTGACCGCGTCACTGCTCTGGCTGGTGCCCGCACTACCGCTCGCCGGTGCGGTGATCCTCCTCCTCGGTGGTCGGACCACCGACCGCTGGGGCCACCTGCTCGGTACTGCCGCAGCGATCGCGTCGTTCGTGGTCGGGCTGGTGATGTTCGCCGGGATGGTGTCCCGTCCCGCCGATGACCGCGGGGTGACCGACACCCTCTTCAGTTGGGTTCCGGTCGGAGAACTGCAGGTGGACTTCGGTTTCCGCCTGGACCAGTTGTCGATGTGCTTCGTCCTGCTGATCACCGGCGTCGGATCGCTGATCCACGTCTACTCGATCGGCTACATGGCCGACGACCCCGATCGTCGACGGTTCTTCGGCTACCTCAACCTGTTTCTCGCGGCGATGCTCGTCCTCGTCCTCGCCGACAACTATCTCGGCCTGTACCTCGGCTGGGAGGGTGTCGGTCTGGCGTCGTATCTGCTGATCGGCTTCTGGCAGTTCAAACCGACCGCAGCGACCGCGGCCAAGAAGGCCTTCGTGGTCAACCGCGTCGGCGACATCGGGCTCGCCGTCGCCCTGATGATCATGTTCGCCACCTTCGGGTCGGTGGCGTTCACCGCGGTCTTCGACGGCGCCCCGCAGGCCGGCGAAGGAACCCTCACCGCACTGGGTTTCGTGCTCCTGCTCGCCGCCTGCGGCAAGTCTGCCCAGGTGCCGCTGCAGTCGTGGCTCGGCGACGCCATGGAGGGTCCGACCCCGGTGTCCGCGCTGATCCACGCGGCCACGATGGTGACCGCAGGCGTTTACCTGATCGTGCGCTCCGGCCCGATCTTCGACCTGGCGCCCACCGCGCAGGTCGGGGTCGTGGTCGTCGGTGCCGTGACGCTGCTGTTCGGCGCGATCATCGGTTGCGCCAAGGACGACATCAAGAAGGCGCTCGCGGCGTCGACGATGAGCCAGATCGGTTACATGGTCCTCGCCGCCGGACTCGGCCCGGCCGGCTACGCATTCGCGATCCTGCACCTGCTCACCCACGGTTTCCTCAAGGCCGGCCTGTTCCTGGGCGCCGGATCGGTGATGCACGGGATGAATGACGAAACCGACATGCGACGGTACGGCGGACTCCGCACACTGATGCCCGTCACCTTCGTGACGTTCGGGGTCGGCTACCTCGCGATCATCGGCGTCCCACCATTCGCAGGCTTCTACTCCAAGGACCACATCATCGAGGCCGCCTTCGGGGCGGGTGGTGCGAAGGGCCTGGTCCTCGGCGGTGCAGCGCTTCTCGGCGCGGGCATCACCGCCTTCTACATGACCCGCGTGATGCTGCTGACGTTCTTCGGCGAGAAGCGCTGGCACGACGGCACCGACGCCCCAGCGCCGCATCCGCACGAGTCACCCCGGGTGATGACCGGGCCGATGGTCCTCATCGCGCTGGGTTCGGTGGTCTCCGGCGGACTGCTCGCGATCGGCGGTTCACTCGAGCACTGGCTCGAACCCGTGGTCGGCGAGCACACCGCCCACCACCTGATCCCGGTGTGGGCGATGACCGCGATCATTCTCGTCGTCGTCGCGGCCGGCGTCGCGGTCGCCTACCGGCAGTACGCCACCCGGCCCGTCCCCGCCATCGCACCCGACGACGTGTCGGTGCTGACCGTCGCGGCACGACGTGATCTGTACGGCGACGCGATCAACGAAGAGTTGCTGATGCGACCCGGACAGCGGATCACGGCCGGCCTCGTCGCGGTGGAGTCCGACGGCGTCGACGGGTTGACGAGCGGGGTCGGGGAAACCGTGACCCGCACGTCGCGTCGAATACGTGGCTGGCAGAACGGTTATGTGCGGTCCTACGCACTGTCGATGTTCGCCGGGACGACCCTGATCGTCGCACTCGTGATGGCGGTGAACGTGCTGTGAACATCCCCTGGCTGACGATCCTTTGGCTGGCCCCCGCGGTGGGCGCGGCTCTCGTCCTCGCCATCCCGGTCAATCGGCCCGCGGCGGCACGCTGGTTCGCCTTCGCGATCACCGTCGGCGTCCTCGTCCTGGCCGTCGGCCTCGCGGTCGGTTTCGATCCCGCCGGCGAGCGCTACCAATTCACCGAGAACGTGAGCTGGATTCCGGCCCTGGGAACCCGATATGCGTTGGGACTGGACGGAATCGGGTTGGTCCTCATCCTGCTGACCGCCGCTCTCCTGCCGTTGCTCCTGCTCGCCGGTTGGCACGACGCCGACTCCGACGGGTCCCTGGATCACTCAGGCGGACGGGCGCAGAAGGGCCCGCACATCTACCTCGCACTGTTCCTCGCCACCGAGGCGATGGTGCTGATGAGCTTCGTCGCTCTGGACATCCTGCTCTTCTACATCTTCTTCGAGGCCATGCTCATCCCGATGTACTTCCTCATCGGCGGCTTCGGTACCGGCCCCAACCGCTCCGGCGCGGCGGTGAAGTTCCTGCTGTACAACCTGTTCGGCGGTCTGCTGTTACTGGCCGCGGTGATCGGCCTGTACGTGGTGTCCGCGCAGAACGGTGTCGGCGCAGACGGCGGTGGGACCTTCGCGCTCGGCGACATCGTGGCCGCGGTGTCGAGCGGTCAGATCGACGACACCACCGGCCTGGCGAAACTGCTGTTCCTCGGCTTCATGTTCGCGTTCGCGGTCAAAGCCCCGCTGTGGCCGCTGCATTCGTGGCTCCCCGATGCCGCGGTTGCCGCCACCCCGACATCGGCGGTGCTGATGATGGCCGTCATCGACAAGGTCGGGACCTTCGCGATGCTGCGGTTCTGCCTGCAGCTGTTCCCGGATGCGAGCCAGTATTTCGCTCCACTGATCTGCGGGCTCGCGGTCGTCAGCATCGTCTACGGCGCGGTCCTGGCCATCGGTCAGACCGACGTCATGCGCCTGATCGCCTACACGTCGATCTCCCACTTCGGTTTCATCATTCTGGGCATCTTCGTGATGACCGATCAGGGCCAGACCGGTTCGGCGCTGTACATGGTCAATCACGGACTCTCCACCGCCGCACTGTTCCTCATCGCCGGGTTCCTGGTGTCGCGGCGGGGTAGCCGCCTGATCGCCGACTACGGCGGTGTCCAGAAGGTCGCCCCGGTCCTTGCCGGGACCTTCCTCGTCGCGGGTCTCGCCACCCTCTCACTACCCGGTCTCGCCCCGTTCATCAGCGAGTTCCTGGTCCTCATCGGCACATTCACGCGCTATCCGATCGCCGCTGTCCTCGCGTGTTCGGCCCTGGTGCTCTCCGCCATCTACATCCTGTGGACCTACCAGCGGATGATGGGCGGGCCGGCGAGGTCCGACGACGAGCAGCGGTCGCCGATACGCGACCTCGCTGGTCGCGAACTGGCCGTCGTCGTACCGCTGCTCGCCCTGCTCATCGCCCTGGGTGTGTATCCGAAACCGATGATCGAGCTGATCGATCCAGCCGTGCAGAGCACGTTGACCACGGTCGGGGTCACCGATCCCGAACCCGCGGTCGCGGACCCCGCCCATGGCCGGCCCGCCGGCGCGACCACCGATGCGGAGGCCCACCGATGACCACCTCTCTCGTCACGACCCCGCTGGCCGCGATCGAGGCCCCGAGCGTCGAGTACGCGGCGCTGTCCCCCATGCTGATCGTGTTCGGTGCGGGAGTCATCGGGGTCCTCGTCGAGGCCTTCGCCCCGCGCCGGGTGAGGTACTCACTGCAACTGGCACTTTCGCTGGGCGGGCTCGTCGTCGCTCTTGCGGCGTTGGCCACCGTCACGGCCGGGCAGACAACAGACGGCGCGAACGGCCAGTTCGCGATGTCGGGGGCCGTCGTGATGGACCGCCCGACGTTGTATCTTCAGGGCCTCCTGCTGATCATCGCGATCGTCGCGGTCGGGTTCATGGCCGAACGGCGACTCGAACGGGTCGTCGCGCCGGTCACCATGCGCACCCTGGCCGGCGCCGGGGTCGGCGACGATCAGTCCGGCAGAACAGGTCTCAACGGCGGTGGTGTCGACGCGGACATGTTCACCCCGTCCGGCGCGTCCGTGCCCAACACCGACGCCGAGTTCGAGGCGACCCGAGCCGGTGCCGTGACAACCGAGGTGTTCCCGCTGGCCCTGCTCGCGGTCGGCGGCATGATGCTGTTCCCCGCGTGCGGCGATCTACTCACCATGTTCATTGCGCTGGAGGTCTTCTCGCTGCCGCTCTATCTGCTGTGCGGACTGGCGCGGCGTCGTCGGCTGATCTCGCAGGAAGCATCGCTGAAGTACTTCCTGCTGGGCGCCTTCTCGTCGGCCTTCTTCTTGTTCGGTGCCGCGTTCGTCTACGGCGCGACGGGGTCGCTGAACCTGTCGACGATCGGGGCGTCGATCACCGACGTCGCCGGGACCGGCGGGGACACCACGCTGGCACTGATCGGTCTTGCCATGCTGGCGGTCGGCCTTTTGTTCAAAGTCGGGGCGGTGCCGTTCCATTCGTGGATTCCCGACGTCTACCAGGGTGCCCCGACCCCGGTCACCGCGTTCATGGCCTCGGCCACCAAGGTCGCCGCGTTCGGCGCGCTGCTCCGCGTCTTCTACGTCGGTTTCGGTGCGCTGCGCGACCAGTGGGCGCCGGCGCTGTGGGCGGTCGCGATCGCGTCGATGGTCATCGCGTCGGTGATGGCCGTGACCCAGAACGACGTGAAGCGGATGCTCGCCTATTCGTCGATCGCGCACGCCGGTTTCATCCTGCTCGGTCTGATCGCCTTCGACGACGCAGGCCTCGGCGCGACCCTCTTCTACCTGGCGGCCTACGCGTTCACCACGCTCGGCGCCTTCGCGATGGTGGCGGTCATCCGGGAACCCGATACGGACACGAGTACATCGGCACGCACCGCCGCGATCCACGGCGCCGCGGCGACGGTCCGCAATCCGCACCTGTCCGGCCGCGAGGCCACCGACCTCACCCAGTGGTCGGGTCTGGGCCGGCGGTATCCCTTGGTCGGCGCCATGTTCGCGGTCTACCTGCTGTCCTTCGCAGGCATCCCGCTGACCAGCGGCTTCATCGCCAAGTTCGACGTCTTCGCCGCGGTTGCCGGCAACGGTGGTGGAGCCCTGGTGGTCATCGGCGTCATCAGCAGCGCGATCGCCGCCTATGTCTACATCCGCATCATCGTCGCCATGTTCTTCGACGACGTCCCCACCCGCGACGCACCGCACGTCGTGAAGCCGAGCATCCTCACCACCACGGGCATCGCCCTGTGCACGCTCGTCACCGTCGTGCTCGGCGTCTTCCCGCAACCGCTCCTCGATCTCGCCGACGCCGCCGCGACCTTCCTCCGCTGACCGGCTACGCAAAACCCACCCTTTTTCGCCACTTCCACCACCCCGCGA
>NZ_BAHE01000016.1 GCF_000298235.1 Gordonia namibiensis NBRC 108229 | reverse complement strand
GGAGTCGGGCGCCCGAGCCGGCCGGGCCCAGCGGCGGCCCGACCCGCCGACCGACGGGGGCGGCCAGCGAGTCCTCGGCGTCGAGCCACAGATCGTCGGCGAACGGCAGTACGCCGAGGCTCCGGCGACCGGTGATCGCCTCGACCTGCTGCAGCCCGGGTTCGAGGATCGTCGGGTCGCCCCGGAACTTGTTGACGACGTACCCCGCTATCAGCGCCTGATCAGTGGGATCGAGGATCGCGGTGGTGCCGAACAGCGAGGCCAGTGATCCACCGCGGTCGATGTCGGTGACCAGCAGCACCGGTAGTCGCGCCGCCTGCGCGAGCCCCATGTTGGCTATGTCGCTGCGGCGGAGGTTGATCTCGGCGACCGATCCCGCCCCCTCACAGAGCACGACGTCGAAGTCGCGGCGGAGTGCGGCGAGCTCCTCGACGACGACTTCCCTCAGCCGAGACCGCCAGGCCAGGTAGTCCCGGGCGCCGACGTCACCGGCCGGGCGGCCGCGCAGCACGACGTGGGAGCGGCGGTCGCTGCCGGGTTTCAGCAGGACGGGGTTGAACCGCGTCGAGGGTTCCAGTCCGCAGGCGAAGGCCTGCAGGGCCTGGGCGCGGCCGATCTCCCCGCCGTCGAGGGTGACCACCGAGTTGTTCGACATGTTCTGCGCCTTGAACGGCGCGACGCGCACGCCGTCGCGCGCAAGAGCACGGCACAGACCTGCGACGACGAGGCTCTTGCCGGCGTCGCTACTGGTCCCGCCCACGAGCAACGCACCACCGAGATCGGCCACCACGACAGCGTAGTGGTGGGGTCGTTCACACGACGCACCACTTGCCTCGCGAATCGCTCCGGCTGGTTACAGTGACGACATCGCCTGCAAGGGCGTGGTCGGAAAGACCTGTGCGAGCGGGTCGGGACAAGGGGGTCGTCGGGCGTGGAGACAGTGGAACCCGGATCGACGTTCGCCGGGTATCGCGTGATCTCCCTGTTGGGGCGCGGCGGGATGGGCCAGGTCTGGCTCGTCGAACATCCGACGCTGGGCCGTCGTGAGGCCCTGAAGATCATCTCGCCGAACCCGGCCGATCCGAGCTTCCACGAGCGGTTCCGCAACGAGGCCCGGACCGCGGCAGCCCTCGATCACCCGGGCATCGTCACCGTCTTCACCCACGGCGTCGAGAACGGCAGCCCGTGGTTCTCGATGACCTACCTCGACGGCGAGGACCTCACCGGCGCCGGCCCGATGCCTGTCGACGAGGTCGTCACCATCACCGCTCGCGTCGCCGACGCGCTCGACTACGCGCACGGTCAGCGGGTCATCCACCGCGATGTCAAGCCGGCGAACATCGTCGTCGCCCGCGGGCCGGACGGCCGCATCACGCGCGTGACCGTTCTCGACTTCGGTATCGCCAGGCTGGTCGACGGCAACAAGATGACCGCGACCAACCTGTTCGTCGGCACGCTGGCCTACGCCGCTCCCGAACTCCTCACCGGCGAGGCCGCGATACCCGCCTCGGACCAGTACGCCCTGGGCTGCACCGTCTTCCAGCTGCTCACCGGTCGTCGGCCGTTCCCGGGCAACACCCCGGTGGCGCTCATCTCGGGACACGTGAACTCGCCCGTGCCGCGGCCGTCGGACCACGATCCGGCTCTGGCGCATCTCGATCCGGTCTTCGCCCGGGCGCTGGCCAAGCAGCCCGGCGACCGGTTCGCATCGTGCACGGAGTTCGCGCGGGCACTCGAGCAGGCGGCGGCCGCGGGCCCGCGTCGCGCGGCCCCCACCACCCCGGCCCCGGCGTTCCCGCCACGAATCCCGCACCAGCCCCCGTTCCAGGTGCACACCCCGCCCACCGCGCACCAGCCGCACACCCCGGCCGCGGTCTTCGCCGGCGGCTTCCCCCCGCCACCTCCCAAGAAGAATCGGACCGGGCTCTTCGTGGGTGTCGGCGCCGGTGTTTTCGTCCTCGTCCTGGCTCTCGTGATCACCGCGATCGCCCTGGTGGGCTCCGACGACGCCCCGGCGACCACGGCTTCAGGCGCCTCGACGTCGACGAGCTCGTCGGCCGGATCGACCAGTGCCACACCGGGTTCGGGCGGTGACTTCGCGTCCATCGCCTCGAGCGGCGACAGCACCTGCGCAGTGCGTGGCGGCGAGCTGTTCTGCTGGGGCGGCAACCAGTACGGCACCCTCGGCGACGGTTCGACGACGGACCGGCCGCGCCCGGAGAAGGTGTCCGGCCTCGACGATGTGTCTGCCGTCAGCATGGGCGGCCTCGGTAGAACCTGCGCGATCGCCTCGGGCGACCTCTACTGCTGGGGCCAGGGCGCCGGACAGACCGGCCAGAACGTCACGTTGCCGACCAAGGTGTCCGGCCTGACCGACGTGAGCTCGGTGGCAGTCGGCCTCACCACCTGCGCCGTCAGCTCCGGCGACCTCTACTGCTGGGGCAACAACCTCCACGGACAGACCGGTGCGGGCGCCGACCCCACGATCCCCACACCGACGCGGGTCTCCGGTCTGTCGAACGTCACGGCGGTCTCGACCTCCCACACGACGACCTGTGCCATCGCCACGGGCTCCGCCTACTGCTGGGGCAACAACGCCGACGGGCAGGTCGGCGACGGCACCACCACCAACCGGCCCACCCCGACCAGGCTCGACCTGGACTCCCCCACCTCGATCTCCACGAGCCTCTACTCGACGTGCGCGGTGGCCGACGGTTCCGGCGGCGCCTCGGGGACCGTGTTCTGCTGGGGCGAGAATGGTTCCGGTCAGCTCGGCGACGGCACCGAGGTCAGCCGGCAACGACCGACGCCGATCGACGTCCGGGGCGCGACACAGGTCTCCACCACGGGTTACGCCGCTTGTGCCGCGGCGGGCGGTTCCGCCTACTGCTGGGGTTCACGGAGTGCGCTCCCCGACCACGCCCCGGACCGGATCAACGGGCTGTCGGGCGTCACCGAGGTGACCACCGGCTCGGCCAACGTGTGCGCGGTCGCCGGCGCGAAGATGTACTGCTGGGGACTCAACTCCAAGGGGCAGCTCGGCAACGGCACCACGACGACGAGCAACGAGCCGCAGCCCGTGCGCTTCCCCGCCTAGCCCGCCCAGCCGGGCGGGAACCGCGGTCAGGCGTCCGGAAGGGTCAGGATCTCCGCGCCGTCCTCGGTGACCACGAGGGTGTGTTCGAACTGCGCGGTCCACTTCCGGTCGGCGGTCACGACGGTCCAGCCGTCGTCCCACATCTCCCAGGCGAGGCCACCGAGATTGATCATCGGCTCGATGGTGAACACCATCCCGGGTTCGAGGACGGTGTCGACGTTGGGCTCGTCGTAGTGCAGCACGACGAGCCCGTTGTGGAAGGTCTCGCCGATGCCGTGCCCGGTGAAGTCGCGGACGACGCTGTAACCGAAGCGATTCGCGTACGACTCGATGACGCGGCCGACGACGTTGAGTTCGCGTCCCGGCTTGACCGCCTTGATCGCCCGCTCGGTGGCGGTACGGGTGCGCTCGACGAGGTCGACGACCTCCTGCTCGACGTCCCCGGCGAGGAAGGTCGCGTTGGTGTCGCCGTGGACGCCGTCGATGTAGGCGGTGACGTCGATGTTGACGATGTCGCCGTCGGCGATGACGGTCGAGTCCGGGATGCCGTGGCAGATCACCTCGTTGAGCGAGGTGCAGCAGGACTTCGGGAAGTCCTTGTAGCCCAGCGTCGACGGATAGGCGCCGTGGTCGACCATGTACTCGTGGGCGATCCGGTCGAGCTCATCGGTCGTCACGCCGGGTGCGACGGCCTTGCCGGCCTCGGCGAGCGCGTTCGCGGCGATCTTGCCTGCGAGGCGCATCTTCTCGATGGTCTCCGGCGTCTGCACCCAGGGTTCGTGACCCTCGTTCACGGTGGGTTTCCACGCGTACTCCGGCCGCTCGATGGAGTCGGGGACGGTTCGGATCGGCGTCGGGGTACCGGGGGTCAGGGCACTGCGAACTGGCATGCGACCACTTTATCCGTCCACCCGGGGTGGACCGGTGCGCGGACGGCATCGGCGCGACAACTAAGCTCGCCCTAAGACTTCCACGCCGCTGGGCGTCGGGACCGGATTCGAAGGTGGTGACGGTGGGCGCGTCGATCAGATCGGTGCGGGCCTTGCTGGTGGTGGTCCTGACCGTCGTGACCGTCTCGGCGTGCTTCGTCACCCCGATCGAACAGGACCGGCACTCCCCCGGCGCCCATCTGCGCAATGGGCCGCAGACGGCCACCCTCGACGGGAACGATGTGACACCCGTCGCGGACGACCCGGGATCGGCGCTGCCGGTCACCGTCGACTCCGTCCGCTACGGACCCGTGACCGTCACCGACACCAGCCGGATCATCGCCGTCGACGTCAGCGGCACCCTCGGCAGCATCGTCTTCGCACTCGGCATGGGCTCGCGGGCCGTCGGCCGCGACACCTCGACGGCTTTTCCGTCGGCGGTCGGACTCCCGGTGGTGACGAACCGCGGGCACAGTCTCAACGCCGAATCCGTTCTGGCCCTTGCTCCGACGGTTCTGCTGGTCAGCGAGTCGACGGTACCGGTGACCGCGGTCGACCAGATCCGCGACTCCGGCGTCACCGTGGTGGTGTTCCCCGCCACCCGCGACCTCGCGTCCAACAACACTTTGATGCGGTCGGTCGCCAAGACCCTCGGGGTCCCCGAGGCGGGTGAAAAGCTCGTCGAACGCACCGATACACAGATCGAGGCCGCCCGCGATCTCGTCCCCCATCCCTCCGGCGACCCGACGATGGCCTTCCTCTACATCCGCGGCCGCAACCTCCTGCTCCTCGCTGGCCCCGGTTCGGGCGCCGACGACCTGATCGCCGAACTCGGCGGCCGGGACGCCGGTGAGGCGGCACAGCTCACCGGTGCGTTCACCGCCATCACCGCCGAGGCGATGATCACGGCCGACCCCGACGTCCTCATCGTCATGACCCAGGGCGCCGACACGGTCGGCGGACCCGCCGGAGTGCTGACGCTCCCGGGGATCGCCGACACCGAGGCGGGCCGCAACCGCCGCGTCGTGCAGATGGACGAGAGCAAGATCCTGGCCTTCGGTCCCGACGTCGGACTCGTCCTCTCGGCGCTGGCGAAGGCGATCTACACGTGAGCATCCCGACCGCCGAAACCGATACCGGGACCGCGGCACCCGTGACCGCCCGCTCGCACCGGATGCGCAACACCGTCGTCGTCGCCGTGATGCTTCTCGCGACCGCGACGTTCGCGATCGTGTCCGCCGGGATCGGCCAGGTGGAGATCCCGCCGCTCGAGGTGCTCGGCAGCATCGCGCACCACTTCCACCTCGAGATCGGACCGCTGCCCTCGCATCCCAACGGCGAAGGGGCCCTGTGGAACGTCCGGTTTCCGCGCATCGTGTTAGGACTGTTCGTCGGCGCCGCACTCGGTGCCGCGGGGTGCCTGCTACAGGGCGTCCTCGCCAATCCGCTCGCCGAGCCGAGCATCATCGGGGTGTCCTCGGGGTCGGCCATCGGTGCCTGCCTGGTGATCGTCCTCGCGGGTGGTTCGGCGGGAGCCGGTGGGGCCGCCGGGAACTGGGCGCTGGCCGGGGCGGCCTTCCTCTTCGGACTCGTCACCGCCGCGGCGGTCTACCTGCTCTCCCTGCGCGACGGGTCGTCGTCGGCGATCATGCTGGTGCTGACCGGCATCGCGGTGAACGCCTTCGCCGCGGGCGTCATCGCCTTCCTGACCTTCGTCGCCTCTACCGCTGCCCGCGAGCAGATAGTCTTCTGGCAGCTCGGTTCGCTGGCCGGCCGCACCTGGAGCGAGATCTGGGTGGTGGCACCGCTCGTGGTCGTGGGCGTCGCGGCCTGCGTGCTCCTGGTCCACAAACTGGACCTGCTCGCCCTCGGTGAGATCCAGGCGGCGTCGCTCGGCGTCAACGTGGAATCCGTTCGACGCCAGGCGATCGTGCTGACCGCGATCCTCACCGCCGCAGCCGTCGCCTTCGCCGGGATCATCGCCTTCGTCGGCCTTGTGGTCCCGCACGTGATGCGGCTCATCGTCGGCCCCAAGCACTCGATCCTGCTGCCCACCAGCGTGATCGGCGGTGCGCTCGTCATCACCGGCGCCGACCTCGCGGCCCGCACGATGGTCGGCGACGCCGACCTCCCGCTCGGCATGTTCACCGCACTGATCGGCGGGCCGGTCTTCTTCATCCTGCTGCGCCGCAGCCGTCGCGCGGGGGCCGGCTGGTGACCGCCGCCGTGCAGCCCGCGGGCACGCCGGGCATCGCCGCCGAGGACGTCCGGGTCGAACTCGGCGGCCGTGAGGTCGTCCGCGGCGTCTCCCTCGAGGTCCATCCCGGCGAACTCGTGGCGCTGGTCGGCCCGAACGGATGCGGCAAATCGACGCTGCTGTCGGTGCTCTCGGGCACGCGTGGCCCGAAGAGCGGCCGCGTGACCATCGACGGACGGGACGTCGCGACCACCCCGCTGCGCGAGCTCGCACGTCACCGCAGCGTGGTCACCCAGCAGAACCGCGTGGACACCCCGTTCACCGTCGCCGAGGTCGTCGCCATGGGCCGCTACCCCTGGTTGCGTACCCCCAGGGCAGCCGACTCCCCCGCGGTCATCGCCGACGCCGTCGAGCTGTGCGAACTCGCCGACATCATCGACCGCCCCTTCGCCCAGTTGTCCGGCGGTCAGCAGGCCCGGGTGTCACTGGCGCGGGCGCTGGCCCAGGACACCCCGGTGATGATGCTCGACGAGCCGACCGCCGCCCTCGACATCCACCACCAGGAGCAGGTCCTCGAGATCCTGCGCATTCACCGCGACGCCGGGAACGCCGTGCTGCTCGTCGTGCACGACCTGACGCTCGCGGCCGCCTACGCCGACCGCATCGCGGTGATGAAGCACGGTGAGCTGCTTGCCATCGGTTCGACCGACGAGGTGATGACGGCCGAACTGCTCAGCCGCACCTACGACCATCCCGTCGAGGTCATCGAGCACGGCGGGCGCCGGGTGATCCTGCCCGAACGCTCCTCCCGTTGATCGAGCCCCGTTTCCCGTGATCGAGCTCCGCCGATGTCAGCGGACCGCGTATCCCGGGCCCAGCCCGTCGAAGAAGTCGCGGGTGACGGCGACCGCGTTGTTCGAGTCGCCACCGCGGACGACGAGCGTGGCGAAGGCGATGTCGCCGCGGTAGCCGGCGAACCAGGCGTGCGATCCGCCTGCGAACTCGGCCTCACCGGTCTTGCCGAACACCGCTCCGCGGCCGTCGATGACCGACGCGGTACCACTGGTGATCACCGCGCGCATCATCGGCCGCAGCTGCTGGTAGACCTCCGGCGGCATCGTCGGGGTCGGCCCCTCGATCTCGGTCGGCTTGTCCAGGATCAGTTGCGGCACGGGGGCTTTGGAACCGTTGGCGACGGTCGCGGCGACCAGCGCAAGGCCGAGGGGCGAGACGAGCACCTTGCCCTGTCCGAAGCCGTCCTCGCTGCGTGCGACCAATTCGTTCTCGATGGGCACCGACCCGGAGACCGCGTCGAGGCCGGCGATCGAGTACCGCTGACCGATACCCATGGCCGCGGCCGTGTGGGCGAGGTCCGAGGGCCCCATCTGGCTGGCGAGCTTGGCGAACGTGGTGTTACAGGACGCGGCGAACGCCTGCAGCATCGACACCGTGCCGAGCGAGAAGCCGTTGTAGTTCGGGATCAGTCGCGGACCGATCTGGATCTCTCCCGGGCAGCCGACGGTGGTGTCGGGCCCGGCCATCTTGCGGTTGATGGCAGCCGCCGCGGTGACCATCTTGAACGTCGAGCCGGGCGGGTACAGGCCGGTCGTCGCGATCGGGCCTTGCCGGTCGGCATTGGGGTTCTGCGCGACGGCGAGGATTCGGCCGGTGGACGGCTGCACGACGACCATCGCGACCTGGAACCTGTTGGCGGCGTTGACCGCTCGCTGAGCGGCGTTCTGCACGGTGCGCGACAGGCTGAGCGATACGGCGGGTGACGGGTCGGCGTCGTGGTCGGCGAGCACGTCGGCGTCGAGTCCGTTGGGGTTCACCGAGACCACCCGCCACCCGGCCCGTCCGGCGACCTCGCCGTCGACGACCTTCTTGACCTCGGTCAGCAGCGCCGGCGCGAACTTCGGGTCCTTGGGGACCAGTTCGGCCTGTTCGTTGGTGACGACGCCGGGGATCGCGAGCTGGTCTCGCAACCGGTCGAACTGGGCATGGGTGAGTCGGGCCAGCGGATACTGCTGACCGTTCGAGGTGACCTGTTCGGTGATCAGTTGCTCGTCGAGGTCGCGGTTGAAGGGACGCAGCACGGCGACCGCACTCGTGACCGAGGTCGCGATCGAGGCCCCCTGCTCGGTGGCCTTCTCCGGGTCGAAGTTCACGCCGACGACGGTGCCGTTGACCATGACCTCCGAACCGTCGGCCTCGTTCACCGTCGCCCGGGGCGCCTCGATGATCTGCAGCGAGAGTCGTTGGTCCGCGCCGAGTTTCGGATGGACCGCGGTCGATGCCCAGCGCACCCCCCAACCGGCGTCGGACCGACCCAGGTGCAGGGTGGCGTCGTACGACCAGTCACGGCCGCGCGGGAGCGCCCAGGTGTAGTCGACCTCCACCTCGGCGGTGTCCCCGGTGACGCGAACCCGACCGGCCTTGGCCTCGAGTTCCTCCGCGGCGAGACCCGACCACGCCGACTCCATCGCCGAGCGGGACGTCTGTGGCACATCGGTGAGGGCGGCCGCGGCGTCGAGTTCCTGTTGCGAGTACGCCTCGAGGAATCGTTCCGCGGCGCGGCGCGGGCCATCGTCCTCCGAGGACGAGCAGGCGGCGGTCGCGCTGATCACGACAGCACAGACCGCGACCATCACCGCCGGGGTCCATCGAGTTCGCATGCGCCACATCGCGGTCGAGTCTATGGCTGCGGGGCATCGATACCCGGTAGGCACGCGGGAGGTCGCGGTGTGACCTGAGACCGGGAGTCGATCAGTCGACGAGGACGGTCGCGAAGGTGCCGACCTCGGTGAACCCGATGCGGTCGTAGACAGCACGGGCGGTCTCGTTGAAGCTGTTGACGTACAGGCTCGGGAGTCGTCCGTGGGCCGCGACCGCCTCGGCGACCGCCGCGGTGCCTCCCAGGCCCAGACCCTCGCCGCGTCGGTCCGGCGACACCCACACGCCCTGGATCTGACCGACCCGCCGCGACAGCGACCCGATCTCCGCCTTGAACACGACATCGGGACCGTCGAAGCGGGCGAAGACCCGTTGGGCGGAGATCAGCGACGCCAGACGTCTGCGGTAGGAACGTCCGCCGTCGCCTGCGGTCGGATCGACGCCGACCTCGCCGATGAACATGTCGATCGCGGCCGGCATGTAGGCGTCGAGGTCGTCGAGGGTGACCAGCCGGACGGCCGGATCCGACGGGACCGCCGGGCTGCCGGACAGGACGAGCAATGGCTGGACCGGACGCACCTCCCGCGCGGGACCCCATACGGGTTCGATCTGCTGCCACATCGGCAACACCAGGTCGGCCCGGCCGACGATCGACGAGCACGCGCGGGGTGCGGCGACCGCACGATCGGAGAAGTAGTCGAGGTCGTCGGCGGACCCGATGAGCGGGATCAGGTTGGCACCGGAGAAACACAGCGACGTCGAGGGGTCGTGTGCGGTCCAGAGCTCGCCGCCGAGCAGACGCGGGTTGATGCCGTGGGTCTCGAACCTCGCGGCGACCATGCACATCGCCACCGGGTCGGACATGAGCACGCGTTCGACGGCAGCCGCATCACGCGCGCCGAGCGGTTTGTCGCCCAGTAGCTTCAGCACCACCGCTCCTCACTTCCCCACGGGGACTCGCGACAGCGCCCGTTCGGTTCGAGCCGATGGCGCCTAGGAGACGGTGACCACGGGCGAGCCGACGTGCGTGCCGTCTCCAGTTTCCCCTGATTCCTCGGCAATCCGCAGCGCTTCTTCGATCAATGTCTCCACGATCTGCGCTTCCGGCACGGTCTTGATGACCTCACCCTTGACGAAGATCTGCCCCTTGCCGTTTCCGGAGGCGACACCGAGGTCGGCCTCGCGGGCCTCGCCCGGCCCGTTGACCACGCAGCCCATGACGGCGACGCGCAGCGGGACCTCCATGCCCTCGAGGCCCGCGGTCACCTCGTCGGCCAGCTTGTAGACGTCGACCTGGGCGCGACCACACGACGGGCAGGACACGATCTCGAGCTTGCGGGGACGCAGGTTGAGCGACTGCAGGATCTGGTCGCCGACCTTGATCTCCTCGGCCGGCGGCGCCGACAGCGATACACGGATGGTGTCGCCGATGCCCTCGCTCAGCAGTGCGCCGAAGGCCACGGCCGACTTGATCGTGCCCTGGAACGCCGGACCGGCCTCGGTGACGCCGAGGTGCAGCGGGTAGTCGCACTGGGCGGCGAGCTGACGGTAGGCCTCGACCATGATCACCGGGTCGTTGTGCTTGACCGAGATCTTGATGTCGCCGAAGCCGTGCTCCTCGAAGAGGCCCGCCTCCCAGAGCGCCGATTCGACGAGCGCCTCGGGCGTCGCCTTGCCGTACTTCTGCAGGATGCGCTTGTCGAGCGAGCCCGCGTTCACGCCGATGCGGATCGGGATGCCCGCATCACCGGCGGCCTTCGCGACCTCTTTCACTCGGCCGTCGAACTCCTTGATGTTGCCCGGGTTCACTCGCACCGCGGCGCAGCCGGCGTCGATCGCGGCGAAGATGTACTTCGGCTGGAAGTGGATGTCGGCGATGACCGGGATCTTGGACTTCTTGGCGATGATCGGCAGTGCCTCGGCGTCCTCGGGACGCGGGCATGCGACGCGCACGATGTCGCAGCCGGACGCGGTGAGCTCCGCGATCTGCTGCAGCGTCGCGTTGATGTCGTGGGTCTTGGTGGTCGTCATCGACTGCACCGAGATGGGGTGGTCGCTGCCGACGCCGACCGAGCCGACGAACAGCTGCCGGGTCTTGCGGCGCGGGGCCAGCACCGGCGGGGGTCCGGCCGGCATGCCGAGTCCGATCGGCACGGCGTTGGCAGGAGTCGGGGCGTTCATCTCATTCACCTCTGTGATTCGGGTGTGGGTCTTCTCGGGCGTCTTGGGGTGATTCGTTGTGGGAGGTCACCACGGATTGATCGGGTTGATGATGTCGGCGGTGAGGGTGAGCACCATGAAGCCGGCCATCACCACCACCGCGGCGTAGGTGATCGGGAGCAGTTTGTAGTAGTCGACGGCGGCGCCGGGGGCCCGGCCGAACCAGCGGCGGACGGTGTCGCGGCCCTTCTCGTAGCCGACGATCGCCATGTGGCCGCCGTCGAGCGGCAGCAGCGGGACCAGATTGAACAGGCCGAGGAAGAAGTTGATGCTGATCAACAGCATCCAGAACATGTCCCATAGACCGCGTTCGACCGCCTGGCCACCGAGCACGGAGGCGCCGTACACGCTGACCGGGGTGTCGAGCGCGCGCTCGCCACCGGTCACCGCGGTCCACAGTGCACCGATCTTGGTGGGCAGCGACAGCAGCGCGTTCCAGGTCTCCTTGATCAGGTCACCGGTGAAGACGAAAGCGCCTGGGATCACATCGAAGCCGCTGAAGTCCTTGATCGCCGGCGGGGCGTCGTAGGCGATGCCGACCATGTTGTACGACACGCTCTCGGTGGTGCCGTCGGAGCGCTTGGCGGTGACGGTGACCGGCTCGGGGGTCATCGTCAGGTCGAGGCGCTCACCGGCGCGGTCGACGGTGAGGACGACCGGGCCCGTGGACTCGCGGATCACCGGGGTCAGGTCTGCGGCCTTGCCGACCGGGGTCCCGTTGATGGCCACGATCTCGTCGCCCGGGCGCAGGCCCGCGGCCGCCGCCGGTCCGCCGCCGGTGCAGGGCGAGTTGGTCTGTTCACCGTCGGCGATGGTGATCGTCGACGACACGCACTGGGTCTCGGCCACCTTCGCCGGGGTCGGCGGCGGGCTGAGGTCGGGCAGCCCGAAGGTGAGGCCGACGATGATGATCAGCACGAAGCCGAGGATGAAGTTCTGCGCGGGACCGGCGAACAGCACGACGAGGCGCTTCCAGGCCTTCTGCTTGTACATCGCCCGGTCCTGCTCGTCGGCGGTGAGCTCCTCGTGCGGGGTCATGCCCGCGATGTCGCAGAAGCCGCCGAGCGGGATCGCCTTGAGCCCGTACTCGGTCTCGCCGCGGCGCGTCGACCAGATCGTCGGCCCGAAGCCGACGAAGTAGCGACGCACCTTCATGCCGGTTGCCTGGGCGGCCCACATGTGACCGCACTCGTGCCAGGCGACCGACAGCAACAGTGCCACCGCGAAAAGCGTGACACCGATCGCGAAACTCACGTACTCACTCCATCCAGATCAAGATGCGCACCGATCACGACGAGGCGACGACCAGCTGCGCGGCGCGCTCCCGGGCCCACCGATCGGCGGCGAAGACCTCCTCCACAGTACCTGGCGCGACACGCCACTGATCCGCCTCGCCGAGCACCTCACCGATGATCTCGACGATCCGCGGAAAACGGATCGCACCTGCGAAGAAGCCGTCGGCGGCCGCCTCGTTGGCGGCGTTGTACACGGCGGTGAGACTCCCGCCACCCCGTCCCGCCGCCCGGGCGAGCTCGATCGCCGGGAAGACCTCGTCGTCGACGGGCTCGAACGTCCACGCCGAGGCGGTGGAGAAGTCGCATGCGGTGGACGATCCGGGGACGCGATCGGGCCAGCCCAGCGCCAGGGCGATGGGGAGTTTCATCGACGGCGGCGACGCCTTGGCGACGGTCGCGCCGTCGACGAAGGTCACCATCGAGTGCACGATCGACTGCGGATGCACCGTGACATCGATGTGGTCGTAGTCGACGTCGAAGAGCAGATGCGCCTCGATGACCTCGAGGGCCTTGTTGACCAGGGTTGCCGAGTTGAGGGTGATCATGGGGCCCATCGACCAGGTGGGGTGCTTCCCGGCCTGCTCGGGGGTGACGTCCCGGAGCTGTTCGGCCGACCAACCGCGGAACGGCCCGCCCGACGCGGTGAGCACCAGCCGGTCCACCTCGGCGGCGGTACCCGCGCGCAGGCACTGGGCGATGGCCGAGTGCTCGGAGTCCACCGGGACGATCTGACCGGGAGCCGCTGCGTCGAGGACGAGTGCCCCGCCGGCGACGAGGGACTCCTTGTTCGCCAGTGCCAGCCGCGCCCCGACACGCAGCGCCGCGAGGCTCGGGGCCAGCCCGATCGATCCGACGACCGCGTTGAGGATCACGTCGACGCCGCCGTCGGCGGCGACCGCGTCGATCAGGTCGCACATGGCGTCGGCGCCACCGAGGACCGGCGCCGCGAGTCGTTCGGCGAGCTCGGCGGCACGCGCCTCGTCGGCGACGGCCAGCCGGGACGCGGGGACACCGAAGGCCGCGGCCTGTTCGGCCAGCCGGTCGAGGTTCCCGCCGCCCGCGCCGAGACCGGCGACCTCGAAGCGGTCGGGATGTTCGGCGATCACCTCGAGCGCCTGAACGCCGATGGAGCCGGTCGAACCGAGGATCAACACACGTGTGGGCACGGATCCATTGTGTCAGCCGGCCGGATGCACCTTCCGCCAGTGCTCGGCGATCTCGATACGGCGGGTGATCCACACACCGTCGTGGGACTGGATGTGGTCGAGGAACCGCTCGAGGGCCGCCAGCCGGGCCGGCCGTCCGACGAGCCGGCAGTGCAGTCCGACGGACAGCATCTTCGGCGCCCCCTCGTCGCCCTCGCGGTAGAGGACGTCGAAGGCGTCGCGCAGGTGCGCGAAGAACTGCTCCCCCGACGGGAAGCCGCCGGGAGACGAGAACTTCATGTCATTGGTGTCGAGCGTGTAGGGCACCACGAGGTGGTCGACGAGTTCGTCGCCGCGCGGGACCTTCACCCAGTACGGCAGGTCGTCGGCGTAACTGTCGGAGTCGTAGGTGAACCCGCCCTGTTCGACGACGAGGCGGCGCGTGTTGGGTGAGTCCCGGCCGGTGTACCAGCCGCGCGGCCTCTCCCCGGTGATCTCGGTGAGCAGTTCGATCCCGGCGCGCATGTGATCGCGTTCGACCTCGGGGTCGATCAGCTGATAGTTGAGCCACCGGTAGCCGTGGCAGGCGATCTCGTGACCGCGTTCGACGAAGGCCGCCGCCACCTCGGGGTTACGGGCCATCGCCTGGGAGACCGCGAAGATCGTCAACGGCAGTCCACGGCGGTCGAAGGCCCGCAGAACCCGCCACACCCCGGCCCGCGAGCCGTACTCGTAGATGCTCTCCATGCTCATGTGCCGGTTCGGGAACGGCTGTGCGCCGACCATCTCCGACAGGAAGGTCTCACTGCCGCGGTCGTTCTCGAGCACGTTGTTCTCGCCGCCCTCCTCGTAGTTGAGGACGAACTGAACGGCGATCTTGGCGTCCCCGGGCCACTGCGGATTCGGCGGCGTGGCACCGTATCCGATCATGTCGCGGGGATAGGCCTCGGCACGGTAGTCGGCCAGGGAACGACCGGCACCGGGGCCGGCGCGGAACTCGGACGGAGACATGTGCCGCATTCTGTCACCGAATCACCCACCGGGCTGGGTCGTCGAGATCACTGTGCCGCTATGCTGTTCGAGAACTACTACCGTTCGTCAGACTTCTGACGACCCGCGCTGTGAGGAGTGGCTGTGGCAAGCACCGATGTGGAGCACACTGGCGGACACGCCGACGTCATCGACACCGGCTGGCGTCGTGAGCCCGCCGATGCGCCGTCGGCTCGTTTTGGCTGGTTCGGATCGGCGACGAAGACCTTCTACGGTGCCGCCATCTTCTTCGCGGCCTTCCTGCTGCTCATGATGATCGGTAACCACACCGGTCACGTCGAGGATCTCTGGCTCATCGCCTTCGCGGTCGGCGTCCTGTACTTCGCGGTCCGCGGCTGGTGGATGAACCGCGGCAAGTGGTCCTGATCCTCCACTGACCAGACACCGAAAAACGCTGAGCGGCACCGCCGCTCAGCGTTTTTCGTATCTCCGGTTTCGTCTCCCGGCTCAGCGCTCTTCGGCGGCGAGCTGGCCGCAGGCCGCGGCGATCTCCTGCCCGCGGGTGTCGCGCACGGTGCAGGACACGCCCTGCTCGCGGACGCGGCGCACGAATTCCCGTTCCACCGGTTTGGGACTGGCATCCCACTCCGAGCCGGGGGTCGGGTTGAGCGGGATGAGGTTCACGTGCACGAGCGAGCCGAGCGCCTTGTGCAGCTTCTGCCCCAGCATGTCGGCCCGCCAGGGCTGATCGTTGACGTCGCGGATCAGGGCGTACTCGATGGAGACGCGACGTCCGGTGGTATCGGCGTAGTAGCGGGCCGCCTCGAGGACCTCGGCCACCGACCAGCGGTTGTTGACGGGCACGAGGGTGTCGCGCAGTTCGTCGTCGGGGGTGTGCAGGGACACCGCGAGCGTGACCGCGAGGCCCTCGTCGGCGAGGCGCCGGATCGACGGGGCGAGACCGACGGTCGAGACGGTCACCGATCGCGCCGAGATCCCGAGACCGTCGGGGGCCGGCGAGGTGATCTGACGGACTGCGCTGACGACGCGCTTGTAGTTGGCGAGCGGTTCTCCCATGCCCATGAACACGACGTTCGAGAGGCGTCCCGGCTCGCCGAGTTCACCGTCGCGCAGAGCGCGCGCGGCGGCGCGCACCTGATCGACGATCTCGGCGGTCGACAGGTTGCGATCGAGGCCGCCCTGTCCCGTCGCGCAGAACGGGCAGGCCATGCCGCAGCCGGCCTGACTGGAGATACACAGAGTGTTGCGTTCGGTGTATCGCATGAGCACGCTCTCGAGGAGGGTGCCGTCGTGCAGGCGCCAGAGGGTCTTTCGCGTCGAGTCGTCGTCGCACGAGATGTGCCGCACCGGGGTGAGGAGCCGCGGGAACAGCTTCTCGCGCACGGCGTCGCGGGAGGCCGCGGGCAGATCGGTCATCTCCTCGACGTCGCCGTTGAGGCGCGCGTAGTACTGACGGGCCAGCTGATCGGCCCGGAACTTCGGGAGACCCAACTCGGCCAGCGCCGCGACGCGACCGGCGGCGTCGAGGTCGGCGAAGTGTGTCGGCGGCAGCCCGCGTTTGGGCGCGTCGAACACCAGCGGTAATGAGGTCATTGGGCCATTGTCGCATGTCATGATGAACCCATGACCACACCCGATCGCCGACGAACCGGGAATCCGGTCCCCCAGTGGGGTTCGCAAGGCGAGCCCCACCCTGCTCACGACACCGCGCCCGTCCCCGAGCCCGCACCCGTGACCCCGGTACCCGCCGGCGATGATCACGACGCCGTGCTGGCCGAGCGTGACCGTCTGCGCCAGACCGTCGCCGACGTCGAACACACCCGCACACGCGCGACCTGGTTCGGCGTCGTCATCGGCGCCGTCATCCTGGTCCTGCTGCTGGTGTTCATCGTGCAGAACCTGGAGAGTCAGCGGATCGAGCTGATCTTCTGGGAGGTCAACCTCCCGCTCGGGGTCAGCCTGCTGATCGCCGCGATCGCGGGCGCGCTGATCGTCGCCCTCATCGGCGGGCTGCGCATGTTGCAGCTACGTCGGGCCCTGAAGAAGGCCGCCGGGTAGGCCGGTCTCTCCTACAGGAGAGCCGTCAGCACCGCCCACACCACGAACGCCGAGGGCAGGAGGCTGTCGAGGCGATCCATGATGCCGCCGTGGCCCGGCAGCAGTGTGCCCATGTCCTTGATGCCGAGATCGCGCTTGACCTGCGACTCCACCAGGTCGCCGAGCGTCGCGCACACCACCAGCACCGGCCCGAGGATCAGACCGATCCACCAGTGGCTGCCGATCAGGAACGTGATGCAGCAGACCGCGCCGATCGTGCCGACGAGCAGCGAGCCGACGAGGCCTTCCCACGACTTCTTGGGGCTGATCGCCGGCGCCATCGGATGCTTACCGAAGAGCACCCCGGCGGCGTATCCGCCGACATCGGAACAGACCACGACCACCATCAGGGTCGCGACGCGGGCCGCGCCGTCCTCCTGGGTGACCAGGTGGACACCGAAGGAGGCCAGCAACGGCAGCCAGGCCAGCACGAACACCGTGAGGGCAAGGTCCTTGAGATAGTTCTCCGGCGCGTTGGAGATGCCCTGGGCGAGCAGCTTCCACACCATCGACACCAGGACGGTCGCGACGAACGCGACCAGCACGCCGGTGGGCCCGTACGGCCAGCTGACCCAGATGATGGCCTGACCGCCGATGAGCAGCGGCCAGAACGCGACGTTGTGGCCCGCGGTCTGCAGCCGCTTGGTCACCTCCCAGGTCGCGATCGCGAAGGCGACGGCGACGAGGACGTACCAGAGCATCGGCGCGAACAGCAGGATCAGGATGATGCTGACGCCGAGCGTGCCTCCGACCGCGATGGCGGCCGGGAGGTCACGACCTGCCCGCGACTTCTTCTCCGGGCCGGTCTTGTTCTCGGGGTCGGATGCCTTCTCGCTCACACCTCGAGCAATTCGTCTTCTTTGTGCTTCACCAGTTCGTCGACCTGATGCACATAGGTGGCCGTGGTCTTGTCGAGTTCCTTCTCGGCCCGGGTGACCTCGTCCTCGCCCGCCTCGCCGTCCTTCTGGATGCGCTTGAGCTCGTCGGCTGCCTTACGGCGAACGTTGCGGATGGCGACCTTCGCGTCCTCACCCTTGCCCTTGGCCTGCTTCACCAGCTCGCGACGACGCTCCTCGGTGAGCTGCGGGATGGCGATGCGGATGATCGTGCCGTCGTTCGTCGGGTTCACGCCGAGATCGGAGTTGCGGATCGCGGTCTCGATGTCACGGAGCGACGACGCCTCGTACGGCTTGATGACGACCAGGCGCGGCTCGGGCGTGTTGATCGACGCGACCTGCGTCACCGGGGTCATCGCACCGTAGTACTCGATGTTGATCTTGTTGAACATGGCCGGGTTCGCACGTCCGGTGCGGATGGAGCCCATGTCCTCCTTGGCGACGTTGACCGCCTTCTCCATCTTCTCCTCGGCGTCGAGCAACGCGTCGTCGATCATCTTCGTCCTTGTTCCGTTCGGTAGGGCCTGGGCAGGCCTTGTTCTCGTGCGGGGCCGTGCTCTCGTGCGGTTCGCTGGGGCTGCTAGGTGCTTACCAGCGTGCCGATCCGGTCGCCGGCCACCGCTCTGGCGATATTGCCTTGTTGGAGCAGATTGAACACCAAGATCGGCATCTTGTTGTCCATACACAGGCTGAAGGCGGTCGCGTCGGCGACCTTGAGTTCCTTGTCGAGGACCTCGCGGTGGGTGATCTCGGTGAACAGCTTGGCGTCCGGATCGGTGCGCGGATCGGCGTCGTAGACACCGTCCACGGCCTTGGCCATGAGGACGACCTCGGCCTTGATCTCCAGCGCGCGCTGGGCGGCGGTGGTGTCGGTGGAGAAGTACGGCATGCCCATGCCGGCGCCGAAGATGACCACACGCCCCTTCTCGAGGTGGCGCTGGGCGCGCAGCGGCAGATACGGCTCGGCGACCTGGCCCATGGTGATGGCGGTCTGCACGCGGGTGCTGATGCCGCGCTTCTCCAGGAAGTCCTGCAGCGCAAGGCAATTCATCACGGTACCGAGCATGCCCATGTAGTCCGAGCGACTGCGGTCGAGGCCGCGCTGCTGTAGTTCGGCGCCGCGGAAGAAGTTGCCTCCGCCGATGACGACGGCCACCTGCACACCGGAGTTGACGACGTCGGCGATCTGATCGGCCACGGTCGCCACGACGTCCGGGTCCAGACCGACCTCTCCCCCGCCGAACATCTCACCACCCAGCTTCAACAGGACTCGTTTGAATCCGGCACGCTCGGCTTTCTTGAGATCGGATGGGGTGGGATCGGGCGCTTCGCTCATTCGCTTCCTCACTCGTCGGTTCGGTGAACTATGTTACGTCCTCGCCGAATGCGACTCGCGACACGCGTACTCCTCGGACCGGGCCGGCACCGGAAACGTCTGCACACACCGGTAGCCGTCGTCTTCGGGCAGAAACTGGGTCAGCGGAGCCTGCGAGTCCTCGATTCCGAGACGTTCGAGCAGGGTGACGACGATCTGGCGCGCCTCCGGACCGAGTTCGACGAGCGGTCGACTCCGCAGTTCCCGGACCCCCAGGTCGGCCTGCCCGACAGCATCGATCCCGTGCTCCGCGACCGTGTCGAGCAGGATGCCGATGTCGACGCCGTGGCCTGGTGCGAACGGGATCGACCTCAGCAGGTCCCGGGTTCCGGCGAGGTCACCGCCGATCGGAGCGATGATCGCCGCGAGTTCGGGACACAGCGACGCGATGAGGGGCCGCACCAGCAACTCGGTGAGCCGACTGCCGCCGGCCGGGACCCGGTGGTACCCCTTGACAAGTTGCACGCCCGGGGACGTCAGGAGCGGACCGAGTAGTCGCGAGACGTCGGCCGGATCGGGGTCCACGACATCACCGTCAAGGAAAACGACCAGATCGCCGGTGGTGGTCGCGAGCGCCCGCCGCAGCACGCCTCCCCGATCCTCCCGCGGACCCGAATCGGCGACGACGATCTCGTCGACGAGCGTCCCGACGAGCGGGGCGACCGAGTCGATGACGGCGGCCGCGGGCATCTCCCCGACGAACGCCGGGACCACCACGGAGACGGTGCGGCCGTCCTTGCACCCGACGAGTTCGCCGGGGGTCACCCGGCCAGCGCCGCGCGGAACTGGGGCCAGGCGCGGTGCAGTTCGTCCTGCCAGTACGGCCACGAGTGGGTGCCGCCCTCGTACAGGTGAAAGGTCGCCGGCACCCCGACCTCGCGCATCCGGCGCTGCAGATTACGGGTGCACTCGGCCGTCGCGGTCTCGATCACCGCGCCCACGGCGAGCTGGTCGAAGAGTTTGGAACCGTTGCCGTCGATGCCCGGCCCGTCGATCGTGTCGTAGCGCCCCGGCGCACCGGAACCGTTGGACACATAGATCGACTTCCCACGGAACGACTCCGCGTGGACGAAGGGATCGTTGGCGCGCCAGGCCGGACTCGTCGGCGGCCCCCACATGTTGAGGGTGTTGCCGTGGCCGCGCCCCTCGACGACCATGCGCACCACGGCCTGACCCAGCGGGTCACTCGTCTGCGCACATCCGCTGAAGGAACCGAGCGCCTCGTACAGCTCGGGCGCGTGCAGCGAGAGCTGGAACACCGACGTACCGGCCATCGAGATCCCGGCGACCGCATTACGGCCGTTGGCGTCGAGACGACGGTCGATCACGTCGGGGAGTTCCTCGGTGAGGAACGTGGCCCATTTTTGCACCCCGAGCACCGGATCCGGACGCTGCCAATCGGTGAAGTAACTCGCGGCGCCACCCATGGGGACGACCACGTTGACGTGCTGATCGGCGAAGTACGTGCGGATGTCGGTGCGGTCGAACCAACTGCTACCGCCGTCACCGCCGGCGGCGCCGTTGAGCAGGTACAGCGTGGGAGCGGGCCGATCCCCTTTTGCGGGAAGCACTTTCACGGTCATCGTCTTGCGCATGGCACTCGACCGGACAGTCAGGTCGATCTCGCCCGCACGCTGCACGCGTTCGGCGACGATCGACGCCGGATTCGGTTCCGCCGCAGCAGAACCCGGCAACCCGATCACCATCGCCAGCACCGACAGCGCGATGAGGCCCACCGCTCCGATGACACGGCGACCGTTCACCCCGGCGACATCCTGTTCGTTCATCCACTCCGCTTTCCTGCAGCACGACCGCCGATGCGAGCCACATCACATCGATGCGGAGGCAGTCTGCCGGACAAATCGAGCGGTGTCCAATGCGGTCAAATGTCCAGGAATTCAGACTTTTTCACACAAATCAGACACTTTCGCCGGAAAACTGTTCTGGTGAACCGAATCTCGGGTACCGTCCCTGCGATCGTCGAAACTTGTCAGTCAGCCGAATGACAACACTCGTAATCAAATTGCATCGCCCGCAAGTAAATCCCCTTCAGCAAAGAGGTGGTCACACCATGATTAAGTTCGGACTGATCGAGGAGTGGGATCCGCGCCCCGGTCACCTGACGAGTTGGGTGGCCTCACTCGCCTCGGTCACCACGGCGGGCCTGGCGCCCGTCCACCCCGTCCCCGCCTCGCACCAGCAGGAGGAATACCTGAAGGTTGCGTGGCGCAACGAATCTGCCGGTTTCCGGTTCGCCCGGTTGTGCCTCATGGCGTTCGATGTCAACGCCCCGCTGGACGTCGATGCGATGACCACGGCGGTCAATCAGTTCGTCCGGCGCCACGACAGCTTCCGTTCGTGGTTCTCCATGGAGGACGACGGTTCGGTGCTTCGCCACCTCGTGCCGACCGAAGACATCGAGATGGTGCCGGTCGATCACGGAGACCTCGACGCCGAGCGGCTTTGCACGCTCGTACAGGAAGAGACGTCGGGTCCGTTCAACTGGGACTGCTTCACCTTCGGTGCGATCGAATGGGAGGGCGGTTTCACGATCTACGCGGCCGTCGACCACCTCAACACCGACGGCATCTCGCAGGCGTCCACCTGCCTGGAGCTGATGACGCTCTACATGAACGCCGCATTCGACGCCGGCGCCGAATTGCCTCCCGTCGGAAGCTATATCGACTACTGCGCCCGGGAACGCGCCATCTCGCGGCAGCTCACCCGGCACTCCCCCCACGTCGAACGGTGGATCGACCTGGTCCGGGCCAACGAGGGCCGGCTGCCGAGTTTCCCGCTCCCCCTCGGCACCGACACCGAGGGGTACACGCGGAGCGCGCTCATGAACGCGACAGTGTTCGACGAGGCCGCCGCCCAACGCTTCGAGGACGTCTGTCGCGACCTGGGTTCCAACGTGATCGCCGGGATCATGGCCGTCGCCGCGCTGGTCTACGCCGAATTCAGTGGCAAGAGCGACTATTTCGGCATGACGCCGAAGAGTACCCGGTCCGGTGCCGAGGAGATGAACTCGGTGGGCTGGTTCACCAGTCTCATCCCGGTTCCGCTGACGGTCGATGACACGACGTCGTTCCGCAGCCTCGCACCGCAGGCCGCGCGGAGTTACGCCGCCGGAAAAGAACTGACCGACATCTCGTTCCACCGGGTACTGCAGCTCGCCGAACCCGAGGACGGCCTCGACGTCAAACCGGGCTGGTCGGTACCGATGGTCTCCTACGTCGACGTGCGCAAGTTGCCGGGCGTGGAGATCTTCGAGGCCGGGAACGGTTGCCTCTTCGGGAACCGCGGGAGCAGCGAGGAGGTCTACATGTGGGTGAACCGCTTCCCCACGACCACCTCGATCACATTCCTCTACCCGAACACCGACATCGCACGGGAATCGGTGCAGCGCTACGTCGAACGCTTCGTCGACGTCATCAGCGCGGTGGCCGACCAGGGTGACTACCAACCGTCGTTGCCCGCACTCACATCGTGACGGCGGGCCCGGCGTGGCTGGCCCTCGCCGGATGCCTGCTGGGCGTGTTCATGCAGATGCTGGACACGACCATCGTCAACATCGCGTTGCCTGATCTCACCGTCGACCTCGGGGCATCGAGCTCACAGCAGCTTCTGGTGCTGACGGTGTACACGTTGTCGTTCGCGTGCACCCTGCTCACCGCGGCCACCCTCGGCGGCCGGTACGGGCGTCGCCGTCTGTTCGTGATCGCGATGGTCGCGTTCACCGTCACCTCGATGTTGTGCGGTCTCGCAACGGATCCGGTGATGCTCATCGTCTTCCGGGGTGCACAGGGTGTCAGCGCCGCCTTGATGTCGGCCCAGACGCTGGCCCTCATCGCCGCCCTGTTCACCAGGGAGCGCCACGGGCTGGTCTTCGGCATCTACGGCGCGGTGGCGGGACTGGCCGCGATCCTCGGTCCCGTCGTCGGCGGGTTGCTGGTGCACGCCGACATCGCCGGATGGGGTTGGCGCACCATCTTCTTCGTCAATCTCCCGCTCGGCGTGCTCGCGTGCGTACTGGCGTGGCGTCGACTCCCGGCCGCGCTCGATCCTGATCCGGACCGTCCGGACATCGTCGGCATGGTGCTCTCGGCCTCCGCACTGTTCCTGCTGCTGTACCCGGTGGCGGTGGGCCGGGAACAGCAGTGGCCGGCACCGCTGTGGATCATGCTCGGTGCCGCCGGCATCCTGTCGGTCGTCTTCGTCTGGCACCAGAAACGCCTTGCCGCGCAGGGCGGGACGCCGCTGCTGCGCATGACGCTCTTCTCGTCGCGCCGGTTCGCGGCCGGACTCGCCATGTCGCTGTTGTTCTTCAGCGTGTTCGCGGGATTCTTCTTCACCGTGTCGATCTCGGCGCAATTCGGTCTCGGGTACTCGGCACTGGACACCGGGCTCCTCGCGTTGCCGTTCGCCGGCGGTGCAGCCGTGGGGTCGGTCGCGTCACCGTGGGCGGTCGCCCGCATCGGGTCGCCCCGGGTTCTGCTCGGCGGTGTGGTCACCGTCGGGGTGGCGTTCGCGTGGATCGCACTGACGCTCGACCCGGCGTCGGAAATCCTTCCGGTGAGCGCGATCCTGGTTCCCCTTGTCCTCGGCGGGGTGGGTACCGGATTGTTCGTCGCGCCCCTGCAGGCGGTCATCCTCTCCGACACCTCGCCGCAGACGGTCGGGTCGGCCAGCGGCACGATCCCCACCGTGCAGCAGATCGGGGCGTCGATCGGCCTGGCGCTGGTGACCATGTTCTTCTTCGGTCAGGTGGCCGGACAGACCGGCACCAGCGTGCCCGCGGTGCGGGCCGAACTGACCGTCGCACTGGAGGATTCGCCGGTGGACCCGATGTTCCGGCCGGCCGTCGCCGACCGGTTCGCCTGGTGCGCGTCGCAACAGCTCACCTCAGCGCATCCGGAACGACCGGCCCCCGGGTGCACCGGCACCCCGACGAACAGCGCGGTCGCGGCGATCGCCGCCGAGGCGCAGCCCTACACGCAGGAGGCGGTGCGGTCCGTCACCGCCCGCACCTTCCTGGGTGCGTTCCGCACGACGCTGTGGGTGCTCGCCGCACTCGCCATCGGCATCGGCGGCATCACTTTCGTGTTGCGGCGCAACGACAACCGCCCCGCCTCCACGATGGGAGACGGGGCGGTCGAGTCGTCATCCGGGGAGACCCCGGAAGCGATCAGGCCTGTCCGACCTCGAAGCGGGTGAAGCCCTTGACGGTCACACCGGCCTCGTCGAGCAGAGCCTTGACGGTCTTCTTCGAATCCTGGACCGACGGCTGGTCGAGCAGCACGACGTCCTTGTAGAAGCCGTTGACGCGACCCTCCACGATCTTGGGCAGAGCCTGCTCCGGCTTGCCCTCCTCCTTGGCGGTCTGCTCGGCGATACGACGCTCGTTCTCGACGACGTCCGCGGGGACCTCTTCGCGAGTGGCGTACTTGGCCTTGAGAGCTGCGACCTGCATGGCGGCGCCGCGAGCAGCCTCCTCGGCACCCTCGCCCTCACCGGTGTAGGACACCAGCACGCCGACGGCGGGCGGGAGGTCCGAAGCACGCTTGTGCAGGTACACGGCGACCGGGCCGTCGTAGAAGACGACGCGACGGAGCTCGAGCTTCTCGCCGATCTTGGCCGAGAGCGCGGCGATGGCCTCATCGACCGTGCCGCTGCCGAGAGCAGCCTTCTTCAGCTCCTCGACATCGTTGGTCTTGGCCTCGGCGGCCGCGGTGACGATGTCATCGGCGAGCTTCTGGAACTCGTCGTTCTTGGCGACGAAGTCGGTCTCGGAGTTGATCTCGATCAGGGCGCCGCCCTTGGCGGCGACCAGGCCCTCGGCGGTGGAGCGCTCAGCGCGCTTGCCCACGTCCTTGGCGCCCTTGATGCGCAGCTCCTCGACGGCCTTGTCGAAATCACCGTCGTTGTTGGCCAGCGCGTTCTTGCAGTCCAGCATTCCAGAACCGGTGAGTTCGCGAAGTCGCTTCACATCGGCTGCGGTGTAGTTCGCCATCGTTGGCGAGCCTCCTTCGAAAGAGTGTGGTGGGACCGAATTGCTGCGGCAGGTGTTACTGGGCAGCCGGCGCGTCGGTGGCTGCTTCGCCACCGGCCGGAGCCGCGGCCTGGGTCAGCAGTTCCTGCTCCCACTCGGCGAGCGGCTCGCCTGCGGCTGCTTCCGGCTTGGCGTCGCCACCGGCGGCGCCGGCGCGGGCCTGCAGGCCCTCGGCGACGGCCGAGGCCACGACGCGGGTCAGCAGAGCAGCCGAACGGATGGCGTCGTCGTTGCCCGGGATCGGGTAGTCGACGAGGTCGGGGTCGCAGTTGGTGTCCAGGATCGCGATGACCGGGATGTTCAGCTTGCGAGCCTCACCGACGGCGATGTGCTCCTTGTTGGTGTCGACGACCCACACGGCCGAGGGGACCTTGGCCATGTCGCGGATACCGCCGAGCGTGCGCTCGAGCTTGTTCTTCTCGCGGGTCAGCATCAAGATCTCCTTCTTGGTGCGACCCTCGAAGCCACCGGTCTGCTCCATGGTCTCCAGCTCCTTCATGCGCTGGAGACGCTTGTGCACGGTGTTGAAGTTGGTGAGCATGCCGCCGAGCCAACGCTGGTTGACGTAAGGCATACCGACGCGGGTGGCCTCAGCGGCGATGGACTCCTGAGCCTGCTTCTTGGTGCCGACGAACAGGATGGTGCCGCCGTGGGCGACGGTCTCCTTGACGAACTCGTAGGCCTTGTCGATGTAGGTCAGCGTCTGCTGCAGATCGATGATGTAGATGCCGTTGCGGTCGGTGAAGATGAATCGCTTCATCTTCGGGTTCCAACGGCGGGTCTGGTGCCCGAAGTGTGCGCCGCTGTCAAGCAGCTGCTTCATGGTCACGACAGCCATGAGATTTCCTTTTGTCGCAGTTGTCTGTCGGCACCGGGTTGGTGTCCGACCCTGGCGCCTGCCGGCGGAATGTCACCCGATTCCGGTCGATGACCGGGTCCGGGACTGCACATTCGGCGTGGTGTCGCAGGCGCGCGAAGTCACCCCATCAACAACCGATGAGGTGCGGACGAGAGTTTACGCGCGTCGACCAGCGAAAACCAAAACGCTCCGGCCCCCTGCCCCGGCGATGGATCCGGATCGCGCTCCGGTGCGTCCAACAGGAGTGCACACCTCGTGTTCCCGCACCGCGTCGGCGGCGTCCTTGTTCCTGGTCATCCTGTGCTCGACACCGTCCCAGGGTAATGCCGCGCCGCGTACCTATTCCGCTCCGCTGTCACCGCGTCCCACCGTCGTGACCGGCTTCGATGCGCCGGAGAAACGGTGGCAACCGGGGCATCGCGGCGTCGACCTCGCGGCCGTGCCCGGTGTCGCGGTCTCTGCGGCCGGTGCCGGCCGGGTGCGGTTCGCGGGTCGGGTGGCGGGTCGTCCGGTGGTCTCGGTGCAGCACCCGGACGGGCTGATCACCACCTACGAGCCCGTCGAGGCGTCCGTCGACGAGGGCGACCATGTGTACCGGGGCGAGCCGATCGGCACGCTCGTCGCCGGGCATCCGGGATGTCCGACGCTGGCGTGTCTGCACTGGGGCGCACGACGCGGGGCCGGGCGCGATGCCGAGTACCTCAATCCCCTGGGGCTGCTCGGAGCCGTGCGGGTGCGGCTCAAACCGCTCGGCCCGGAGCCGCCGTGATCACGCTCGAGGATGGGCTTGACGGTGCACCGCACGGAGGCGTTCGACGCTCACATGGGTGTAGATCTGCGTCGTCGCCAGTGAGGAGTGCCCGAGCAGCTCCTGCACGACGCGTAGGTCGGCACCACCTTCGAGAAGGTGTGTCGCGGCGCTGTGCCGGAGGCCGTGCGGTCCCATCGCCGGGCCACCGGCGGCCTGGACCGCCTCCGACACCACCGACCGTGCCATCCGCTGGTCGAGTCTTCCGCCGCGCGCGCCGAGGAGCAGCGCCGGTCCGGATGCCTCGGTGGCCAGCGCCGGACGCCCGCGTCGCAGCCAGTCGTCGATGGCCTTGGCCGCGGGTTCGCCGTAGGGCACGGACCGTTCCTTGTCGCCCTTGCCGATCACGCGCAGGATTCGACGCCCCGTGTCGATGTCGTCGACGTCGAGACCACACAATTCGCCGACGCGAATACCGCTGGCGTACAACAATTCCAGGATCAACCGGTTCCGGAGTGCGATCGGGTCGCCGGGATCGCGCTCCTGCGCGGTCGCTCCGATCGCGGCGTCGGCCTGTCCGGGTGCGAGGACGGCCGGGAGTGTGCGGTGGGCTTTCGGCGCCTTGAGTCGCTGCGAGGGGTCAGCGGCCATGATGCCCTCGCGAACCGCCCACGCGCAGAAGGTCTTCGCCGCGGAGACCTGTCGCGCGATTGTCGTACGGGCGGCGCCGCGTTGCGTCAGCTCGGCCAGCCAGGCCCGCAGAAGGGCGAGGTCGATGTCCGCCGCGGCCACTCCACGGGCACCGGCGAACGACAGCAACGCACGCGCACCACCGACGTAGGCGCGGATGGTGTGTTCACTGCGACCCTTCTCCAGGCGCAGGTGATCGGCGAAGTCGTCGAGCATGCCTGCCAGCACATCGCGCGCCGGGGGCGGGTGCAACCCCACACGCGGTGCCGTGGCCGGATCGATGCCTGCCGCGTGCCTATCGGCCGGCCGGTGCGGCTTCCTCGGCAGCGCGTAGCTCGGCCTTCCAGGTCCGGAAGCCTTCTTCGGTGCGGCCGCGGCGCCAATATCCGGAGATCGAGGCGTTGGCCGGGCTGACCTTGCGTTCCTTGCGGATGTAGCTGCGCAGGTTGTGCATGACGGCCTGTGCCTCACCGTGGATGAAGACATGCGGTTCGCCGTCGAGCCATTCCGCGTCGCGGACGGCTGCGATCAGGGGCGCGTTGTCGCCGGCGACCGAGTCGTCGACCTCGCCGGCCGGTCCGCCACGGTGGACCCAGACGATCTCCGCACCCGGGGGTGCGATGAGGTCGAGCTCGTCCTCGGGTCCGGCGACCTCGATGAACACCTTGGCGATCGCGTCGGCGGGAAGCGATTCGAGAGCGGCGGCCACGGCGGGCAGCCCGGCCTCGTCGGCGGCGAGGAGGTGCCACGGGGCATCCGACTTCGGCCGATATCCACTGCCCGGGCCGATGAACCGCACGGTCTCCCCCGGCTCCACCGATGCGGCCCACGGTCCGGCGATGCCCTCGTCACCGTGGACGACGAAGTCGACGAGGATCTCGCGCGCCTGCGGGTCGACGCGGCGGACGGTGTAGGTGCGCAGGACCGGTTGCTGCTCGGGCGGCAGCGTGGCCCGGACCTCGGCGAGGTCGAAGGGCTCCGGGTAGGTCACGCCCTCCGGCGCGAAGATGAATTTCACGTACATGTCGGTGTCGGCGTCACCGGAAGCACCGACCGCCACCTGGAAGTCGTCGAACCCGTCGCCGCCGAGGTACAGCCGGACGAAGTGCGGGCTGATCTGCTCACGACGGAGCACCGTCATCGTGTTCACGCGCTTGGCCATGGAACCTCCTTGTCGCGTTCACCTTACGCCTATTACTTAGGCGAGCCTAAGACGCGGTGCCGGTTTGTCCGAGGAAGCCGTTGGAGGCCCCTTGTAAGGTTTTCTCACGATCAAGCGATGTGATCCGAGAGTTCGCAATTCTTCAGATCAGACGTCGCGAGACCCCGACCAGAGGCGATTCCATGCCGGAGCAACCAGTGGAACCCCGATCCGTAGTGGACAGTGCTCCCGTCCGTAGCTCGCGTCTGGGCGCCGACGACTGGCTCGACGCCGCCGTGGAGGTTCTCCTCGAAGACGGCATCGACGGTCTGAAGATCTCCCGCCTGAGCGCCCGGCTCGGGGTCACCAAGGGCAGTTTCTACTGGCATTTCACCGACATCGCGACGATGAAGTCCGAACTCGCCGACCACTGTCGCAAGGGTCAGGCCGCCGCCGTGGCGCGGATGGCGGACCTCGAGGAGCTCCCGCCGGTCGAGCGCATCGAGGGTATGGCGCAGCTCGTGTCCGATCCGCGCAGGTGGCGGATGGAAGCCGCGATGCGCCGGTGGGCCGAGACCGACGGGACGATCGCCGACTCGATCTCCGAACTCGACGGCCAGATCTTCCAGATGTCCCATCAGGCGATGCGCGAACTCGGCTTCGACGAGGCCGAGGCCCATGCCCGCGCGACGACGCTGCTCTACGCGGGGATCGGCTTCGTCCACGCGCACGGACGGCTCGGTGAAGCGACGGCCGACGACCTGCGCATCTTCCTCGACATCCTGACGCGCAAGTGAGTCAGCCGGTGGCCAGTCGCCACTGACCGCCGACGTTCTCCACCAGCCCGTCGATGTCCAGTCGCGCCAACGCCGCCCGGACGACCGGCACCTCGAGTCCTGCCGCGAAGGCGATCTCCTGGATCCCCACGCCACCCCTGCCCGGAATTGCGTCGTGCACGCGCAGCTGCTCGGCGCTGAGGCCATCGGTTCTCTTCACCCTCCCCCGGCCGATGTCTCCCCCGCCGTCGGGCCGGACGAGGTTCACCGCCGACGCGACGTCGGAGACCAGCACCGCCAGCCCGTCGGCGATCATCCGATGACATCCGACGGAGGTCGCCGACGTCACCGGTCCCGGCACCGCACCGAGTGGCCGACCGAGTTTCCGCGCCCAGGCGGCGGTGTTCGCCGCGCCCGAACGTCTGCCGGCCTCCACGACGACGGTCGCCCCCGACAGTGACGCGACCAGCCGATTGCGCGTCAAGAACCGATGTTTGGCGGCCGTCGTGCCCGGCGGGTACTCGCTGATGATCGCGCCGGTCCGGGCGATCTCCGCCAGCAGCGCGGAATGCGCAGCCGGATAGTCGCGGTCGATGCCGCAGGCCATCACCGCCGCGGTGACCCCGCCGGCCGCGACAACGGCGCGGTGCGCCACCCCGTCGATCCCGAAGGCGCCACCGGAGATCACCGCGAAACCCTCGCCCGACAACCCCGAGGCCAGCATCTGCGTGACGTGCCCGCCGTAGGACGACGCTGCGCGGGACCCGATGAGCGCGATCGAGGCCGCGGCGAGATCGTCGAGCCGCGCCGGACCACGCACCCAGAGGGCCAGTGGCTCGCCGCCGCGTGCGGCGGTGTCGGCCTGGCCGAGGGCGAGGAGCGACCAGGCCGGCCACTCGGGATCGGATCGGGTGACCAGCCGTGCACCGATCGCGGCGGCCGCGTCGAGATCCTCGGTCGCACGGTCGGATTCGTACCGCGCCGCGGTTGCCGCCAGAACCGGTTCGTGACCGTCCGGGACAGCGCGTTCACGAATCGCCGATGCCGCGTCGACCGCACCGACCTGGTCCACCAGGGTGATCACGTCCGCACACGGCGGCTCGGCCACGCGTGCCAGGTAGGCCCACGCCGTCAGCTCCGACGGGTACTTGCCACTCATCACGTTGCTCCTCGGTCTCGGTACAGAAGTGCCTGTGCGACATCGTCTTCGACGGGACTCTCGGTGCCCCGCAGATCGCTGAGGGTCCAGGCCAGTCGCAACGCCCGGTCGGCGCCACGTGCCGTCACCCGGCCGTCCCGGAGGAACAGTTCGATGGGACGTAGGGACTCCGGTGGTAGCCGGAACTTCTGCCGTAGGGCCGCGCCCGGCACCTCGGCGTTGGTGCGCCACCCGAATTCCGACCACCGTTCGATCGCTGCCGCACGCGCGGCGGTGACTCGTGCCCGCACCTCGGCACTCGACTCCCCTGCACCGCTCATCAGCGCCGCATTTCCCGGTGGGTCCATACGGACACGGATGTCGACGCGGTCGAGCAGGGGTCCGGAAAGCTTGCCCAGGTAGCGTCGTCGGACCACTGCCGTGCACACGCAGTCGACATCATGCGCGGGTGCACACGGACACGGGTTCGCTGCGAGAATGAGCTGGAACCGCGCCGGATACGTCGCGACCCCATCCCGCCGCGGCACCCGCACCTCGCCGTCTTCCAATGGTTCCCGCAGGGACTCCAGGACTTTCGCGCTCATCTCGGCGCATTCGTCGAGGAACAGCACACCCCGATGTGCCTTGGAGACCGCGCCCGGCCGGGCGAAGCCGGTACCGCCGCCGAGCAGCGCCGTCGTCGACGAACTGTGGTGCGGAGCGACGAACGGCGGCTCGGTGATGAGCGGGCGACCCGGTGACAGCTCCCCTACGAGCGAGTGGATCGCCGTCACCTCGAGGGAGTCCTCGACACCCAGTGGCGGCAGAATGCCGGGGAGGCGTCGTGCGAGCATCGTCTTCCCGATACCCGGCGACCCGGTCATGAGGACGTGATGCGCTCCGGCCGCAGCGATCTCGAGTGCGTGCCGCGCCTCGTGCTGCCCCACGACGTCGGCCATGTCCGGAATCGGTGGCGGCTTCGTGGTCGGCGTTCGGTGGAAGTTGTCGAGTACGAGGTCACCCGCAAGCCAGGCGACCACCTCTTTGAGACTCGTCGCGCCGCCGACGTCCATCCCGTCGACCAGCGCCGCTTCGGCTACCGTCTCGATCGGTACCACCGCACGCCGATAACCCGCCTGTCGCGCGGCGATCACCGCCGGCAGCACTCCGCGTATCGGCCGGACGTTCCCGTCGAGGCCGAGTTCGCCGAGGAAGATCGTCGACGTCAGCTTCTCCGACGACACCTGTTCGGTCGCAGCCAGAATCGCGATCGCCATGGCCAGATCGAAACCCGAACCGACCTTCGGCATGTCTGCCGGCGAGAGCGCCACCGTCACATTCAGGTCGGGGAACTTGAACCCCGAGTTCTTGACCGCCGCCCGCACCCGGTCGCGCGCCTCGCGCACCGACGGATCGGGGTTACCGGTCACCGCGAAGCCGGGCAACCCCGATCCGACACTGGCCTGCACGTCGACGACCCGAGCGGCGAAGGCATTGAGCCCCACCGACTGTGTTTGCCCCAACATGGAGCACAGTCTGTCGAAGGATCACGCCGGCGAACCGGCCTACAGTCGCCCGGCGAGTGATCTGTGGATCACCTCTCCGATATCCACATCACCGGCTTGACCGGCAGCCCTGCACACCTTCGGTGTCGCATGCGACTTCATCTCAGCCAACCTTGTTGCGGCGCATCTGTGTAGCGAGATGACGCCTGTGGACGACGGTCCGGGTTTGTCGGTGGTCGGGTCTACATTGGTTGTCAGTAGGTGAGCCGATCGATCGGGTCGGCGCCGCAACACTTCTGGGGGCAGGGTGTCGGGGAATCGGATCGATCCGAAGGGCGGGTATCTCGCCGGGATCGATCCAGCCCACCCCTACGACGCCGACATGTACTCCCTCATGGACGAACTCAAGGCGTCTCAGCGTCGCGAATCCTACGAACACTGGGGCCCGATACAAGACGGTGCACGCGATCGCCGAACGCTGTATAAGCACCCGCTACACCTTCGACGGCGGGATCGTCGTCACCGGTGAGGCCGAGTGCGTCCAGCGGGTGTCGCGCCAGCTGTCTTTGACACGACGCCAAGCCGAGATCCTCATCGACGGAACAATCACCCTGCACGAGAACCTCCCCGAGGTACTGGACACCCTGCGCGACGGAATCACCACCCGCTGGCAGCTGCAGGTAATCCTGTCCCGCACCGCACTCGTCCCGCCCGACTCATCGATCACTCCCATCCTCGACGCCGAGATCGCCGCCACTCTCCGCAACAGAAAGGGCTCTTGGACGCGAGCCCGGCTGCGCGACATGGTCGACCGCCTGGTGTTCCGTCACGACCCAGACCTGGTCCGCGAACGCCGCAAAGAGGCGCTCGACAACCGCGGGATGCATACACACACCCTCGACGACGGCACCGCCGAGATCACCGGAGTGATGGCCGCGGAGAACGTGCGCATCGCCGCCAAGGCCGTTCGCGTGCTGGCAGATTCGGTGTGCAAGCACGACGGCCGCACCGTCGGACAACGCAACTCCGACGCGATGTTCGCCCTCCTGACCGGCACTCTGTTCGAATGCAGCTGCGATCGTGACAACTGCACGGCCGAGGTTCGCGAACCCCGGGCGGCGGTCGCGTCGGTGCGCGAGATCGTCATCCACGTCGTCACCGATGCCGCGACACTGGCCGGCGCACCCGGGATCGGCTGGATCGACGGGCACGGCGTCATCTCCGATGAGCACGTCCGCGACCTCGCCCACCGACCCGACGCCACCATCAAACCCGTGACTCCGGTCCGCACGGCACCCACACGGATTGCGGCCGAAACGCCCTCGCCGGCAAGCAAGCACGACGAGCGTGACGCACACGACCGCGAAGCCAGACGCCCGCAACCCGCAGCCGCACCGATCGCTGAGCCGACCGCGCCGAACGATGCCGAAGCAACGTCACCGGATGTCATAGTCGTCTATCCCGGTTCCCAGCCGTCCGACCCCTACCGCCCGACCACCGCGTGCGCCGACTTCGTCCGCATCCGCGACGGCTACTGCACCGAGCCCGGTTGTGAGCAGTCGTCTTTCACTTGCGACCTCGACCACGTCGCCGAGTTCGACCGACAGCGCCCGACCCGCGGTGGACTCACCTCCAGTGAGAACCTCAACGCCAAATGCCGGTACGGGCACCTGCACAAAACCTTTGGCGACTGGATCGACGTCCAGTACCGCGACGACGACGGCCGTCTGGTCACCGAGTACGTCACCCCAGAGGGCTACCGAATCCGCGGCGACGCCGAAACCCTCGAAGATCTGTTCCCCAACCTGCGCCGCATCCGCTTCGAGCAACCTGCTCAAGCGCCACCCACCCCACGGATCATCACCGGTGACGACACCCCGACGCCGACCAACCGAACCGCCGCGAAGCACGCCCGGCGGAGGGCCGAACGTGCCCGCAACAAGCGAGAGCGTGAGCGTCGCCAGGTCGAGGACGGTCCGGCGCCGTTCTGACTGGCAGTCCGTGTCAGCGTCGGCCGAAAGCCCGTGCGATGAGCAACCCTTCGGCGATACCGGCCACGAAGATGCCGGCGTAGGTGACGGCCTTCGCCGTACCGGCCGGCAGGAACGCCATCATGTCCAGGTCACCCGAACCATTCGAGACCGTCTGCGGAACAGCCGTCGGCGAGGACGCAGCAGCAGCCGGCAGACCGGGCTGTGCGGTCACGGCGGACGCCGGTCCGGTGAGCAGTGCCGAGACGTTGTCGGCGAACTGCCCCATGATCTTGTTGGACACGGCGACGATCGCGGACTTGCCGAAGGCGACGATCTTGCCGCTGAGCAACACGTCCGTGTCGACGCGGAGTTGGGAGCCGGTGCCGTCGGGCACAACTGCCAACCGCACGCTCGCCTGAGCGCCGCCGTTGCCGTGCGAGTCCGCACCCGAGCCCTCCATGACCAGCGTGTGGTTGATCTCGTCGATCTCGACGAACCTCAGGGTTCCCTGGTACGCCGCGGCGATCGGGCCGACCTTGACCTTGACCCCGCCGGTGTAGGCATCCCCGTCCCGACCGGTCAGGGTTGCGCCGGGAACACAGGTGGCGACCCGCTCCACATCGTTGATGAGGGTGAACACCTCGGACGGAGGTGCGGCAATGGTGACCGTGTTCTCCAGTTTCATCGCGAAATCTCCTCTGTCGTGGTGTCTTCGGTCGTCGGCGAGCCGTGGCCGCACATCCCGGGCCCTCCGTCGTGGCCTTGCCTGCGTAGCTCGGCACATTCGACGATGCTGTCGACGATGGTCTGGTAGCCGGTGCAGCGGCAGTAGTTGCTCGCCACCACCTCGCGCACCTCCTCGCGGGTCGGTGCGGGGTTCTCGGCCAGATACCCCTCCGCGAGCATCAGGAAGCCCGGCGTGCAGAACCCGCACTGCAGACCGTGATTACGGGAGAAGCAGCTCTGCAGATCTCCCAGAGACCCGTCGGACTCCTCCAGCGATTCGACCGTGGTGATCTCGTGGTTCTCGGCCTGGACCGCGAACATCAGGCACGAACGCGCCGGCGCACCGTCGACGAGCACCGTGCAAGAGCCGCAGACGCCGTGTTCGCAGCCGACATGGGTTCCGGTGAGCCGCAAGTCGTGGCGCAGCGCGTCGACGAGGGTTCGGCGGGGTTCGGTGATCAGTTCGCGCGTGACGCCGTTGACCCGGAGTTCGATCAGGACCTTCTCGGCCTCGGTGGGCCCGGTGCTCTCTTCGGTGGATGTCATCTCTGCTCCCCTTGTCGTTCGGTGTATCCGTCGGCCGCGTCGTGACCGTGGGCGCCGGCGAGAGCTGCCGCCACCATGTGCGGATGGATGGGTGTGTTGTCCAGTTCGATCCCCGTCGACGACAGGGCATCGTTGACGGCGTTGAGGACCGCTGCCGGAGCCCCGATCGTGCCGCCCTCGCCGGCGCCCTTGGCCCCGGATTCGGTGAACAGGCAGGGGGTCTCGAGGTGCGAGATGCCGACGTCGGGGATCTCGGAGGCGGTCGGGACCTGGTAGTCGATGAAGCTGGCGACCAGCGGTTGTCCCGTCGGGTCGTAGGTGACCTCCTCGAACAGCGCGCCCGCGATGCCCTGGGCGATGCCGCCGCGGGCCTGCCCGTCGACGACCTGCGGGTTGATCGCGACCCCGCAATCCTCGACGCAGTAGTACCGAAGGATCTCGACTTTGCCGGTGCCCGGGTGTAATTCGACGACGACGCCGTGGGTGGCGTTGGAGAACGTTCCGTCGCCTGCGACGTCGAAACTGGCCGTGGCGTTCAGACCCGGCTCGCATTCCTTGGGCAGCAGATGCGCCTTCAGGTAGGCCACGTCGGCGATGTCCCGATAACTCAAGCCACGCGTCGGCTCGTCGACGAGTTCGACGCGCCCTTGGCCGAGTCGAACGTTCTCGCGGTGTGTGTCGAGCAGGTGGGCTGCGATGTCGAGGAGTTTCTCACCGAGCTTGCCGGCCGCGAGTGCTACGGCGCTGCCGCCGATGGTGATCGACCGGCTAGCGAAACTGCCGAAGCCGTAGGTGATCCGCTCGGTGTCACCCTGCGAGATCCGCACCTGCTCGATGGACAGACCGAGGCGGTCGGCGACGATCTGCGCCATGGTCGTCTCGTGACTCTGGCCGTGGCTGAGCGTTCCGGTGGTGACCACGACCGTTCCGCTGGTGTCCATCCGGATCTCGGAGATGTCGAATCCCGGGACGACGTCCATCTTGCGGGCGGCGAAGGCGGCCGACCCGTAGCCGGTCCGTTCGCTGAAGCAGGAGAAGCCGATACCGACGTGCCGACCTTCGGCCCGCGCCTCGTCACGCAGGGTGAACCATCCCTCGTCGGCCAGGACGGACTCGCACAGATCCAGGGACTCCCGATAGGAGCCGGGATCGTAGGTCACGTTGTTGACCCCGGTGTAGGGAAATACGTCGATCAGGTTCTGCCGGCGCACTTCGAGCGGGTCCATCTCGAGTTCGCGGGCCGCGCGCTCCATCAGGCGCTCCATGACCATGACGTACTGCGGGCGGCTCACGCCTCGATACGGCGCGGTCGGGGCCTTGTTGGTGGTGATCGCGCGGGCCCGGACCCGGTACTCCGGCACCCGATACACCCCCGGCATCTCCGTTGCGGCCATCAGCGGTTCGATACCCGCGGTGAACGGGTAGCAGCTGTACGCACCCATGTCGCAGACAACATCCGCGGCCAGCGCGAGAATCGAACCGTCGGCAGCGAACGCCGCCTTGGCCTCGTAATGCTGCTCGCGTGCGAGGAACGATGCGGTCAGGGCGTCGCGTCGGTCCTCGATCCACTTGACCGGCCGGCGCAACCGGAGCGCGGCGGCAGCCACCGCGACCTCTTCGCGTCCGACGACGCACTTGATGCCGAAGCCGCCGCCCATGTCGGGGACGATCACACGGACCTTGCGCTCGTCGATACCCAGGCACTTCGAGATCACGGTGCGGACCTGATGCGGAACCTGGCTGGGCGTGTGGACCACGAGCTGTTCGTTGCGTTCGTCCCATTCGGCGATCGCGCCGCGGGTCTCCATCGGGAGCGCATTCTGCCGCCCGGTCGAACAGGTCACGGACACAACGCAATCGGCGCTCTCGAAGGCCTCGTCGACGCCCTCGGTGTCGAACATCGACACGTCGACCAGGGTGTTGTTCGCCGCGGCGGCATGCACCAGCGGCGCCTCGGGTGCCAGCGCATCGGTCATACCGGTGATCGCCTGGGTGTAGTGGTAGGTCACCTCCACCGACTCGAGCGCGTCCTCGACGCGATACGCGTCCTCGGCCACCACGATCGCGATCGGTTCGCCGACGTACCGCACCTCGCGGTCGGCGAGGATCGGCATCTCGGTCGGCACGAACTCCGACAGCGGCCGGTCGAGCGACGGGGCCATCGGGGCCAGGTCCAGGTCGGTCGCGGTGAAGGCGGCGCAGACTCCCGACATCTCGCGTACCCGGTCCAGCCGGAGGTCGGCGAAGGTCCCCGCTGCGATGGTGGAGCGGACGAACTGGGCATGAACCATGCCGGGCAGCTCGATGTCGTCCAGGAAGCGGCCGGTGCCGCGGAGAAGGCGTCCGTCCTCGCGGCGTCGTACGGATCGTCCGACCCATGAGCCGCCTCGCAGCATCGTCTCCGGCCCGGTCAACGACGGTGCTGACATCATCGGCTCCTGACTTCCTCGGGCGCTGCTGACCACAGCGCGGAACGGATCTGCGTACGGGCCACCCCGCGTACGTATTCCGGGTCGGCCTGATCGGTGAGGTCCAGCTCGGCGACGGCGGCCTCCACACAGGCATCGACCAGGTGTGGGGTGAGTTCCCCACAGTCGGCCAGCACCTCACCGGCAGCGGCGATCGTCACCGGCACCGGCTGTGTGCCCGCCAGCGCGACGCGACCCGCCCGGACTCCGGCAGCCGGATCGACGTCGAGATCCACCCCGGCGGCGACGACGGCGAAATCCCCGTGCCGATTGGCGAACTCGGCGACCGCCGCATTCGGCGCCGGACGCGGGAACCGCAACTCGGTGATGAGTTCGTCCTCGTCGAGTGCGGTGGCGAAGAACCCGAAGAAGAACTCGTGGGCATCGATGATGCGCTCCCCGCGCACCGAGGTGACCACGATCTGCGCATCCAGCAGTTCGGCCAGCAGGCACCACTCGGCGGTGGCATCGGCGTGGGCCAGACTGCCGCCGACGGTCCCCCTGGTCCGGATGGGCAGGTGCCCGATGTAGGGCATCGTTCTGGCGATGACCCCGAACCCGTTGTCGGTCAACACTTCTTGCGCCTTCTCGGCCCGATGATGGGTGGTGAGCGCACCGATCCGCAGCTCCGCCGGCCCCACGTCCAGGTAGTCGAGTTCGTCGACTCCCCCGATGTCGAGGAGGTCACTCGGGCGAGCGAGTCGGAACGCCATCATCGCGACGAGCGACTGGCCGCCGGCGAGGATCTTGGCATCCTCACCGAGTTCGGCGAGGAGGCGGCAGGCCGTGGAGACCGAACTAGCCCGGTGATATCCGAAGGACGAGGGTTTCACGAGGTGACACCGTCGGCGACGGGGGTTTCCGGTTCCACGCCGATGTCGTCGAGTTCGCGTCCCTTCGTCTCCGGCGATCCGACGATCATCCAGCACACCGCGGCCAGGACCAGCACACCGGCGATGGCGAAGGTCGCGGTCAAGCCGACCACCGGCCACAGGAGGGTGCCGAACAACAGCGGCGCGAACCCGGTGGCCACGCGGCTCACTGCCGACGCCCACCCGAAGCCGCTGGCCCGGATCTCGGTCGGATAGAGCTCGGAGACATAGGCATACAAGACTGGGATGGTCAGCTGGATCAGGAAGCCGAAGATGCAGAGGAAGACCAGCGAGATGGTGCCGGCGTTCAGGGTGGCCGCGAAGAGTGCGACGGCCAGCCCGGCCAGCGGACCCGAGAGCCCGATCACCCATTTGCGTCCGTAGGCCTCGCACAACCACGCCGAGGTGAGGACGCCGACGATGCCCACACCGGTCATCAGGGTCGTCCCGGCGAATGCCGCGGTGTCCCCGTGGCCCTGTTCACGCAGAATCGAGGGCATCCAGCTCAGGGCTGCGTAGTAGAGCAACATGATCGTGATGAACAGGGCCCAAGCCGTCGCGGTGATGCGCGGGTTGAACCGCCACACGTCGCGCAGCTGGGTGATCGCGATACGCCACGACATCTTCTCCGCCGGAGCAGGATCGGAGATCGTGTAGACCTCGGGCTCTGCTCCGGTCCGCGCCACCATGTCGTCGATCACCGCACGGGCCTTGTCGGCCTGCCCGGTCCGTGCGAGGTAGATCGGCGACTCGGGAATGCCCCGCCGCACCCAGAACAGCAACAGTGCGGGCAGCACCATGAAGATCAACATCGCACGCCACCGGGTGTCGGCCTCGACCGGGACCAGGAGCGTTGCCACCACGCCGCAGATGGTGCCGCCGATCGGCCACCACACGTCCATCGCGGCCAGGATGCGGCCGCGCAGCCGACGTGGCGAGAACTCGCTGACCAGCGCGTAATCGACCGGTATGCAACCACCGAGGCCGAATCCGGCGAGGAAGCGGAAGAGGATGAACATCTCGAAGTTCACCGAGAAGGCACCGATGACCGAGAACAGCGCGAAGATCAGCATCGTGACGCTGAAGGCCTTCTTGCGGCCCATCTTGTCCGCGATGCTGCCCCAGACCACCGCTCCGATGGCCATGCCGATCAGGTTCGCCGTGGCCACCAGGCTCCGGGTGCCCAGATCGAGGTCCCAGTAGTCGCCGACGAGCGGGGTGAGGAACCCGTTCAGGACGACGTCCCATGCGTCGAACATGTAGCCCAGGCCACCGATGATGAAGATCCTGCCCTGGACATTCCATTTCCATGGCAGTGCTTGAACGACGCTCTCGCCGGATTTCATGTGTACTCCGTGTGTGACGTAGTGGTCTGCGCCTGGGAATCTACCTCGGCGCAACGATCAATCAACCGACGCGTCGTTGCGGCACAGCTGATTTCAGGGTTGGTGCATCATTTCGCGAACTTGTACTCAAAGCTTTCGTTGTCGGGGTCGTTGAGTGGCGTCCCACTCCACAACCAGCGGTACGACACGACGGATTCGCCGTCGAACTCGGCCAGTTTCCGGTCACGCGCCTGTTGCTCGGGCCCGTCGTGCAGGTGGTAGAGCGACATGTTCGCCAACGACGCGTCCTGGACCATGCCGGCATGCTTAGCGCGGCGCGAGACGTAGCGGATCAGCGCCGAGTCGATACCGTCCCGGGTGACCTGGCCGAGTTCCTCGGCGAGGACCGCGGCGTCCTCCATGGCCTGCGAGGCGCCCTGCGCCTGGTACGGCAGCATCGCGTGACACGCATCCCCGAGGAGGGCGACCCGGTCGGTCACCCACACCGGATCCCGCCGCCGGTAGTACAGCGCCTGCACGAGGATGTCGTCGTCGGCCTTCGACAGCATCGCCGGCACCCGCTCATCCCAATCGGCGTACTGGGCAGCCAGTTCCGCGGCCGTCGCGGTTCGCGGTCCGTTGCCCCGAACCTCATCGGTGCACGGCACCAGGGCCACGACGTTCAGGTATTCGCCGCCGCGCAGCAGGTAATGGACGAGGTGACGGTCCGGCCCGTACCAGATCGCCGACTGGAATCGGTCGAACACGAATCGTGTGGCCGGGTCCTTGAAGATACGTTCCCCGGGAATCAGTGCGCGGTAGGCCATCTCACCGGAGTAGACCAGCGTGTCGTCGAATCCCGCCAGGTCGCGGACGGAGGAACGGACACCGTCGGCACCGATCACGACGTCGGCACTGTAGGTTTCCCCGTCCGCGGTGCCCACCTTGGGGCGTGTCGGGTCGGACTGGTCGAGCGAGACGACCCGGCTGTCGGTACGGAAGTCGACCGCGGGGCCCGGCTGGTCCGGATCGCTGCAGGCGTGGACGAGTACCGAGTGCAGATCGGCCCGGTGGTAATGCCAGTACGGCGCAAGGTAATTCTCCTTGCAGAACCGGCCGAGCGAGGTCTGGCCGATCACCGATCCGTCCGCCCAACGCCGGCGGATCTGATCCAGCGGTTCGGTCTTGATCGCCTCGAGTTTCGACCTCAGCCCCATTCCCATGAGGACGCGACTCGCGTTCGGTGCGGTCTGGATACCCGCACCCACCTCGCCGAGTTCCTTGGCGGCCTCGAGGACGGTGACCCGAAGTCCCCTGCGGCGCAGTGCCAATGCCGCGGTGACACCGCCGAGTCCGCCGCCGACGACGATGACCTCGAAGGACTGTGTGGCAACCATCTGCCTCAGCCCTCCGTGACCAGATCGTCGACGAGGACGCCGTCGCTGACCACCGGTTCGCCGTCGAGAGTGATCGTCATGCCGCGCTGCGCGATGTCGAGGTGGGCGTAGGAATCCCGGCCCAGAACGGGGTGTGGCCCGGTGGACCACAGGAAGTTGCCGGCATAGGCTCGTGCGTCCATTCCCATGATCTCGTCCTTCGCGTACATCGCGGTCGCGAACCAGTCGCCGCTCCGCATCAGACCCCAGCCCATGTGGGACAGGTAGCGCGCCCATTTGTCGTCGGAATCGTCGAGGAAGTACGAGAGCATCCGTGCGTCGGCGCCGCCGCTGACGTCGACGATCTGACCGTTGCTGACGGTCAGCACCGCCGTGTCGCGCACGTACTCCTTGAACGGGAGGACGATGTCCCCCTTGTCGAGCACGATGGTGCCGTTGGAGATCTCCGGCCAGCACAGGACCATCGTCGACGGCCAGTGATCCCAGCGCCCCGGATCGTCGGCGTAACCGACCTGGAATTCCGGTGCGCTGTTGCGCAATTCGACCGTCAGGTCGGTTCCCGCCGCGGAGGTCACCCTCATCGTCGATGCCGTCCGGATGCGGTCGACGCCGCGCTGGACCCGGTCCTTGTCCGCGCGAGCGGGCATGTTGCGGATCAGGACCTCCGGCGCGTCGCAGACGAAGATGATCCGGGTCCCGGCCGCGAGGATCTCCTGCTGCACGGGTGCGTGGATGAAGCCCTCGCGGGTCAGATCGACGACGAGGTCGGCCCGCTTGAGGGTGTCCTGGGCGACCTGGTCGGCGAGCACCGACTGCAAACCGGGCCCCGCACCGGTGTGGGTGCTCGGCAACGGCGCCGGGCTACCGCCGGGAGCGGTCAACACCAGGACGTGCGCGCCGAGCGACTGTGCCGCGCCGAAGGCCGCGGCGATGTAGTCGTCGCGGCTGGTCGGCTCGGTCAGCACCACCACGTGTTCGCCCTTGGCCACGTTGCAGAGTTCGAGTTCCTGCGTGAAGGCGGCGAGAAGATCCATTCCCTGTAGGTCAGGCATGTGCATCCTTGTTCGGTAGGTCCGTAGTGCGATCCCGGCCGGGTGACGACGTCGGTAGCGGCTCGGCACGGTCGATCACCGTGTTGCGCCCAGGGGGCGGACAATCGCTTGTGCAATCGGTTGCGTCCACGCTATACGCGGACTCTGTATGGGGTAAATACGTCCGGGTGCTTGTTCACAGTGCGTTAACAACCTCACCGTAACCCGCGACGTCCATTATCGGTCGTTGTTTCTCAGTTGTCCAGCGCTGCAACAGAATTGATCGACTTCAGGTCTTCCAGATAGGGCAGCTGAGCCCGTGCGCGGTCGATGTCCGCGAGGTCGACGACCACACCCGCCGCGTCCGGGACGTCGCCCAGTTGCACCAGGCGCCGACCGAACGGATCCACGATGGTGCTGTGGCCGGCGAACGGCTGACCCCGCAGGTTCTCCGAACAGAGTCCCGCACCGGCCACGATGCAGCCGTTCTCCACGGCTCGAGCACTGGTGAAGAGCTCCCACACGTGGCGGCGCGGACGACCGAAAGCCGCTGGCACCGCGATGATCTCGGCACCCGCGAGGACGAGTTCACGAACGACTTCGGGGAAGCCGATCTCATAACAGATCGGCACGCCGATGGTGATTCCGTCCACCTCGGCGAGCAACGCCGCCCCGCGCCCGGCCGTGAAGGTCGCGCGTTCGTCGCCCCAGAGGAAACGCTTGGCGCCGACGTACTGACGTCCGTCCGCGGCCAGGATGACCGAGGCGTCGTACAGCACACCGTCGTCGTCGAGCAGCGGGAGCGCGGTGACCAGGGTGACCTGATGAGCGATCGCCCACTGACCCAACAGATCTCGCGCACGTAGCGAGGCGTCGGCCGCGATCCCTCGCTGGTCGACCGTCAGGTCGTAACCGGTCATGGCGAACTCGGGGATCACGATGACGTCGGCCCCGGCACCGCGGAGCTCGTCGATCCGGCCGGAGATCTCGCGGAAGCGTGCACCCGGGTCCTCACCATCGGCCCTGGTCTGCACCACTCCGATTCCGAGCTGCCTCAACGATCCGCGCCCCGCGGCTCCGACCCCTCGGCATCCTGGTGGACTCCCCCGACGACCGCGGAGTAGTACGGACCGGCCAGACGGGCGAGCCAGAGCCCCGCGTCGGGATCGCTGTACAGACGCTCGTCGACCGCGTCCCCACGCACCGTCGCGGCCACCACACTGCCGAAGACCACGGTGTCTGTCCCGATCGGAAGTGTCTGGAGCAGAGTGCATTCCAACGACACCAGCGCGTTGGCGACTGCCTTCGGCCGAACCTTCGTCGAATCACGTTTCTCCACCGAGGCGAGCACGAACTCGTCGATGTCGGACTCGACGGTCTCATGGCTGACGGTCACCGCCCGTGCATGATCACGCGCCGGGATGTTGACGACGAACTCGCCGGTCGCCTCGATGTTGATCAGGGTGTCCTTGGCACGCCCCGGGTGCCCGATACGTTCCCCGATCGAGAACATCAACGTGGGTGGCGTCCGCGACGCGACGTTGAAGAAGCTGAACGGCGCCAGGTTGTCGACTCCGTCGGTTCCGACGGTCGACACCCATGCTATCGGGCGCGGTTGAACCGCGATCGAAAGTAGTTTGTAAACCTCGGAATCGGACAGTGACTCGAGCTCGATGTCTCGCAGTTCCGAAGTTGGGGAATCCACGGGCAAAAGGCCCTCCTTCGTCGATTGGCAGATCGCAATCGCTTGTGCAATCGGTTGCAGCGACCGTATGACACAAATCTCTCTCTGTCGACCCCTGAGCCGCCAAGAGCCCACTGTTAACAGAGCCGTTACGGCGTCGGGTTCGCCGCAGGAGCGCGCAAGCCGGCACGGGCCGTGTCCTGGTCGGACCCCGGTGCCCGTGCCGGGCCGTAGCCCTCACCGGTGCCGTCGGTCACCTCCACATCGGCTTCCCACGGCACCCGATATTCACCCTTGACCAGGTCTTTCATGAAGGTGTACGGGCAGTCCCGCGCACCCCCGGCCACCGCGGTGAAACCTCGGTGGCCGAGTTGGTAGATGTTGTTCTCCACTCCCCATTGCCGGCGTGCGGCATCGGCGGTGGCGGGCACGATCGAGGTCGTCACGACTCGATTCGGGGTTCCGTCGCCGAAGGCGATGATCGTGCCGTCGACGTCGCACACCATGGCCTGCCCCATCGAGGCGATGTGGTTGCCGTCCTCCCCCGCCAGAGCCACCGACGCGGTGAAGGCGAGATTGTGAAACGCATTGGCCTCGTTGGTGATCCGCCACGCCTGAGCCAACGGGAATTTGTATCCGGCCGTACGCAGCAGCACATTCGCCCCCAGGTAGGACGCTTCGCGCGCCACCTCCGGGAACATCCCGTCGTGACAGATGAGAACGGCGAGCTTGGACCCGTGGGGTCCGTCGCACACCGCGATCCCCTGGTCACCGGGCTCCCAGGGTTCCTTCGGTACCCAGGGATGTAGTTTGCGCTGGTAGAGGACGATCTCACCGCGATCGTCGACGATGATCGCGACGTTGAACGGCGCACCGGACGGGTTGGCCTCCATCACGCTGAAACACGCCCACCGGCCGGCATCGACACACGCCCGGCGGAGCACGTCGACCTCGGGCCCGTCGATGTCCAGCATGAGCGAGTCGTCCGCCCAGGCGTCTTTGCGCAGACCGTGGAGGCTGTACTCGGGAAAGACGATCAGATCCGCATTCGAGAACGCCCCCGCGATCTCCGACACCATCGACGCGACCGAGCGCGTGACCGCCATGATGTCCTCACGAGACCGCACCCGCGGTACCTGTTGCTGCACCAGAGCCAGCGTCAGCGCCCCGGAGGGTGGGTTCAGTCCACCCAAACCCGTTCCGCCTGAATTCGTTCCGTCCGAGAATGTCATTGTGTGAGGTCACCTCGACCTGGTTGGGGACGTGGGGCGACCAGAAGCGCCCCGGAATCGACTGCTTTCGCTGCAATCGGTTGCATCTTAGCTAGAATGGGTGATCCCGGCAGCGGAACGCACCACTCCCGTGGGCCGACACGATCATCGACGGCATCTGCCAGGGATTGGAGACGAATGCGACCGACTGACTCAGTGCGCCCGCCGCGCAGTCGAAGCGCGGTGACGCTCAAGACGATCGCCACGGAGGCCGGTGTCCACGTGTCGACCGTGTCCCGCGCGCTTCGTCGGGCAGCTCAGGACGGTACCAACGCCACCCCCGGCGACATCCGCATCCTCGAGATCGCCGAGGCGTTGGGATATGTCCCCAACCCCAACGCCGCCAGCCTCACCACTCGCCGCTCCCACTCCTTCGGTGTGCTCGTCCCGCAGCTGACCGATGCCGTTCTCGCCACGGTGTACGACGCCGTCGAGGAAACCGCGAACGCCGCGGGGTACGCGACCTTCGTCGCCAACACCCGCGACGACCCGGTGGAGCAGCTACGTCAGGTGTCACTGCTGCTCGGCCGGGCCGTCGACGGCCTGATCATCGGCGATGCCCGACTGGACAACAACAACATCGAACAGATCGCCTCGCGCGGGATCGACGTCGTCCTGGTCAACCGCCGCAGTGGCGCCGCCGTGCACTCCACCAGCGATGACATCCTCGGCGGCGACATCGCCGGCAGCCACCTGATCAACCTCGGTCATCGCAAGCTCGGTGTGATCGGGGGACCGTCCTGGGTCAGCACCACGGCCGACCGCCTGTCCGGATTCCGGGCCGCCCTCTCGCGACACGGAATCCCCTTCGCCGACGAGGCCATCCGGTACGAGGGCTTCGACGCCGCCGCCGGCCGGCGCGGGATGGAGTCCCTCCTGGCGTCCGGGACCCCACCGACCGGGGTGTTCGTGATGAACGACGAGGCGGCGATCGGTGCGCTCGGCGTCCTCCGCGATCGCGGACTGACCCCCGGCGAAGATGTCTCGATCATCGGATTCAACGACATCCCCATCGCACGCGAACTCTTCATTCCGCTGACCACGGTCCGGATCTCGTTGCGCCAAATGGGTGTTCGCGCCGTCGAGTCGATGCTCACCCTGATTCACGGGCTCCCGACGTCGTCGTCGGCACAACCGCCGGAGCTCGTCGTCCGCGCCACCACCGGGCCGGCACCGATCTGATCGATGACCGTCGCTAAGCTCGACAACCGATGAGTGACGGAACATTCGACGACGCGTTCGTCGACGACCTGGATCGACTCTTCCGCTGGCGACGCGACGTCCGCCGGTTCAGTCGCGAACCGCTCGAATCGCACCTCCTCCCCGAGATCCTCGAAGCGGCAGAGCTTTCGCCGTCTGTCGGCAACAGCCAGCCCTGGCGGTGGGTCGAGGTGCAGACCAAGGCGGCGCGGGAGGCCGTGCGAGACAGCTTCGTTCGCTGCAACGCCGAGGCGCTCGACGGTTACACCGGCGAGCGCGCACAGCTGTATTCGTCACTCAAGCTCGCCGGCCTCGACGACGCACCGGTTCATCTCGCCGTGTTCTGCGAACCCGACGTCGACCAGGGCCACGGCCTGGGTCGCCACACCGTGCCGGAGACACTCGAGTACTCGGTCGTCACGGCCATCACCACCCTGTGGCTGGCCGCCCGGGCCCGCGGCGTCGGTATCGGCTGGGTGTCCATCCTCGAACCGAACGAGGTGGCCGCCGCACTCGCGGTCCCACCCACCTGGAAACTCGTGGGCTACCTCTGCATCGGTTATCCCGAACGAGAGAACGACGTCCCCGAACTCGAACGGGTCGGCTGGCAGTCGCGCACCGACTCGGAGAAGCGCCACCTCATCCGCTGACATCGGATCGTGACCGATCTCGGGGCCTTCCGTGACACAACTCTAGTAACAATAGTCACGTCCATAACTTCAGTAACACCTGTCACACGGAGGTCTTGAGTGCCCAGCCGTTTCACCAAGGGTGTCCGACTGGCGCTGGCGGGAGCCTTCGCAATCGGTACCTCCGCGATCGTCCTGACCGCCGGTACCGGCATCGCAGAAGCCGCGCCGTGCGGTAACTCCGGCGCCGGTTCGAGTCTTCTCGGCACCGGTTCGTCGGGTAGCTCCAATGCCCCTGCAGCCGGACCCCAGGGCCCGCTGCCCGTCTACAACGGGAACATCTCCAAGGTCCTCAGCTGGGTCACCGGTCCGCGCAGCAACAACGACACCTACGACCGCTTCGGCATCAGCGGCACCGACCTCGGTATCGCCTGGGACAACGGCCGCGGGCAGACGTTGATGGCGTTCGGCGACAGCTTCGGCAACTGCACCGCCGTCGGTCAGGAATGGCGGCACAATGTCCTGCTGCGGACGAACGACGACGACTTCAGCGACGGGAAGATCACCATCCCGAACGGCGTGGCCGGCGACGAGAACTCGGGGACCGTGATCCGGGGCCGGGCGAACTACGCCGAGGAACTCATTCCGTCCCTGGGCATCTCGAACATCGAGGTCACCACGATCCCCACCGCGGCGATCTCGCTCCCCCACGGCAGCGGGTTCCGGCAGTACATCAACTACATGTCGGTCCGGTCCTGGGGTACGGCCGGCAACTGGATCACCAACTACTCGGGTATCGCCCACTCCGACGACAACGGTCAGACCTGGGTCAGCGACCCCGACACCATCCTCATCAACGCTCCGATCGACCTCGAGCTACCCGGCAACCTGCGCGCGATCGACGTCAACAACGGCAAGTTCCAGCAGAACGCATACATGCGTGGACGGCCGGGCACCGATGAAGAGGACTACATCTACCAGTTCGGTACGCCCAACGGCCGTTTCGGCGCTGCATTCCTGGCGCGGTTCAAACCGGATGACATCCTCGACCTCGGTAAGTACCAGTACTGGTCCGGCGAGCGCATCGGATGGGTCGACAGCATCAGCGACATCCACGACACCGAGGGCGTCGTCGTCCGTCAGCCGGTCAGCGAACTGTCCGTGGCGTGGAGCCCGTACCTGAAGAAATACATCATGCTCGACGGCGACAACGGCATCAAACTCCGCACCGCGGACCATCCCGAAGGCCCGTGGAGCTCGCCGCGCAACATCGTGGCCCCCGGCAACCCGGTGGTTTACGGGCCGATGATGCTGCCGACCTCGCCGGCACTGACCGGCACCGGAAAAGAGTTGTACTTCAACGCCTCACGCTGGAGCGACTACAACGTGATGCTCATCCGCTCCGACCTCGGCAAGCTGTAGACGCCCGGCCGACGACTACTCACTCGTGGACTCCGCGGTGGTGCCTGACGTGCGCCGCTGCGGGGTCGTCCGGGGTGTGGCCGTCCAACTGCACGCTGATGACGTCGAACCGGATTTGTGGCCAGCGTCGTTCCTGGCCCGCGAGCCAGATACCGGCCAGCCGACGCATCCGGGCGAGCTTGTCCGGGGTCACGGCCATCACGGCATCGTCGAAGGTGCGGCTGGCACGTGTCTTCACCTCGACGACCACCAGCGCCGGACCGGCCGTGCCACGGGGGTCGACGGCGATCAGGTCGAGCTCGCCATATCGGTTGCGCCAGTTGCGTTCCAGCACCACCCACCCCAGTGAACCGACGAACTCGGCGGCGATGTCCTCCCCCAGCTTGCCCACGTGCGCACGACGGTTGCTCATGCTCTGAAGGGTCCCCGAATACGATTCGGCCGCGGCGGGAGTACACCCGCCGCGGCCGAATCTGTGGAGAACTACCGACTCACCAACATGGTGTCGTCGACGTCTCGGGGCACGTTCACCCCAGGAGAGTTCAGGGCTCGTCGGGAAGCCGGAGTTCCGGCTTCTCGAGCTCCTCGATGTTGACGTCCTTGAAGGTGATGACGCGAACCTGCTTGACGAAGCGGGCCGGCCGGTACATGTCCCAGACCCAGGCGTCGCTCATCCGGAGTTCGAAGTACACCTCGCCGTCGGTGTTGCGGGGAATCATCTCGACCGCGTTGGCAAGGTAGAAGCGCCGCTCGGTCTCCACCACGTAGGTGAACTGGCCGACAATGTCCTTGTACTCGCGGTACAGAGAGAGTTCCATCTCGGTTTCGTACTTCTCGAGATCCTCAGCACTCATCCTGTAAGCCTATCCCTGTTGTCGTTTGCACTGGAGACCACTCGTGCCGCGACGTTCCGGTACGACATGCGGTGTTGTGGTGACGGTCCCGCCGCATCGATGCGGGACATGTGAAGAGCTGTGCTGTATCCCTTGTGGATCGCGAAATCGTACCCGGGCAGGTCGGCGTCCATCGCGACCATGATCCGATCCCTTGTCACCTTCGCGATGATGCTCGCGGCCGCGATGCAGGCCGCGGCCCCGTCTCCCCCGATCACCGGCAGCGACGGCGCGGTCAGGCCGGGGACCACGAACCCGTCGGACAGCACGTATCCGGGAGTCACGTCGAGTGCCGCGACGGCCCGGCGCATGCCCTCGATGTTCGCGACGTGGATGCCGATCCGGTCGATCTCCGCGGCGTCGATGATCACCGCGCTCCACGCGTGTGCGTACCGGGTCACCGATCGGTACAGCGTCTCGCGGGTCTTCTCGGTGAGCCGCTTGGAGTCGTCGAGGTCGGCGAGCGAGGCCAGCTGCGTCGGTTTCAGCACACATGCCGCCACCACCAGCGGCCCGGCGCACGCACCGCGACCGGCCTCGTCGACCCCGGCGACAGGACCGAGGCCCTGCCGGTAGAGCGCGAATTCGAAGGTCCGTAGTCCGGCTGCACGACGGACCGGCGAACGCGGTGGCCAGCGGCTCATGGTGTACGCAATCCCCACATGGTCATTGCTGGGGATTGATCGAACCGACACCACCGATCCGCGAGAAGGGATAGATGATGGTCCGGACCTTGCCGCGGATATCGCTGACCGGGACGGTGCCCTGGTACTGGTCGTCGACGTGGTAGCGCGAGTCCTGTGAGTTGAGGCGGTTGTCGCCCATCACCCACACATTGCCCTCGGGAACCTTGATCGGACCGAAGTCCGGGCCCAGACACGGCGGCAGCTTGTCGCTCACACCGGAATCGGGTCCGTAAGCCGCGAGGGTTTCGCGCTGCAACTCCATGTTGATGTACGGCTCGCGCAGCGGCTTGCCGTCGACCTTCACGCCGACACCCTCGTCGTTGCGGCACTCGATGGTCTGTCCGCCGGTCGCGATCACACGCTTGACGAGATTGTTCTCGTCGGGCGGGGCGAAACCGAACCACGACAGCGCATCCTGCGCCTTGTGCACGACCGGGTTCGTCGAGCGCGGCGACACCCAGGCGCCGTTCCACGACTCCGACGGGCCCTTGAAGACCACGACGTCACCGGGCTCCGGATCACCGAAACGGTAGACCAGTTTGTCGATCACGATGCGATCGTTGGTGCACCCGTCGCAACCGATCAGAGTCGACTCCATCGACTCCGAGGGGATGACGTACTGCCGACCGATGAAGGTCTGCAGCACCCAGGTGAGGAGCAGGACGCACCCCACGATGATCACGACCTCGCGCAAGAGCGAGCCGGAGCCCGACTTGCTCTTGGCGTCGGCGGTCTCGTCCGGATCGGACTTCAACCGCCAGGGACGCTTCTCACCGTCGTTGCCTTCGGTGTCAAGGTCGCGATCGTCGCTGGGTCGCTGTGTGTCGGCCACCTCGTCAGGGTAGACGCGTCAGCGCTTTTCCTTGATCTTTGCGGCCTTGCCACGCAGATCGCGCAGGTAGTAGAGCTTGGCGCGACGGACGTCACCGCGGGTGAGGACGTCGATCTTGGCGATGTTCGGGCTGTGCACCGGGAAGGTGCGCTCAACGCCGACGCCGAAGGACACCTTGCGGACGGTGAAGGTCTCGCGGACGCCGCCACCCTGGCGACGGATCACGACACCCTTGAACACCTGGACGCGTTCCTTGCTGCCCTCGATGACCTTGACGTGGACGTCGAGGGTGTCGCCGGGGCCGAACTCCGGGACATCGTCGCGAAGGGACTGCTTGTCGAGGAAGTCGAGCGTGTTCATTGATTGGGTCCTATTCTGGCGTGAACGTTGAGCAGAGGAACCTGGCGGGCCGTACGGCTTCGAACCGGTTCATACTCCGAGTCGTCGGTGCCCGTCACACGGGACAGGCAACCCGACTATTGTGCCAGAGACACCCCGGTCCGACGAAATCCCCGGTCAGCGCGACGAACCGGGTGCCATCGCGACCACGCCGGCGGCCTGCAGCGCCGCCACCGTCGCCGAATCCATCGGCGTGGCGGCGGCGACGGCCGTGGGGGTGATCCCCGAACTCGTCATGTGTTCGACGATCGCGAGTTCGGGCGCCCGCCCGTTCGCGGTCAACGCCTCGTCGTCGGCGAGTTCGAGCCCCGCGCGCTGGTAGGGCTGCGGATCGTTGGTCCCGACGACGACCACGCGACGCCCGCGGGCACCGACACCGACACCGACCGCGGTCCGGAACCAGCCCGCGATGGTCGTCGGCACCGTCGACTGCACGGCGTCGGCGCGCCGCCTCAGCCAGGTCAGGTCTCCCCCGGTGGTGTCCCGGTCGGTGCGCGATGCAGCACCCACGGCGGCACCGAACCCGGCGGCGGCCGCTCCGGCCGCGCCCATTGCACCCATCGGGGCGAACGGCATCATCCCGCTGGTCGCCGCGGGCGGGGTCCCGCCGGCGGATTGCCCGGCATCCTCCGACCGTTGCGTGTAGTCGTCACCGGCAGCCGTCAGGGCCAGACGACCGGCACTTGCCGCACTCACCCGCCACGAGTCGTCCCCGACCTCGGCGAAGACCTCCGCCCGCTGCCGGTCACGGTCGGCGACGAGGGCGATCGTCGTCATCTGCTGTTCGGTCTCCACGACGACGTCGGCATAGGTGTCCAACGACGCCGCCATCGCGCGGAGCCGTTCGGCGACATGCGGCAGCGACTGCGGCCCGATGCCGGTGACCCGGCCGAGCCCGTCGACCAGAGCGTCGGCGAACTCCCCCTCGACGGCCGCGCCGCCGCCGGCCGGTGAGGAGTACGCGGCGGTTGCCGAGACGACCACGTCGGTGACCCTCTCCACGCTTTCGGCGAGGGCCCGTGCGCGTCGTGCCGCCTCCCGGAGCGACGTCGGATCCGCACCCGGCCACACGCCCGGTGCCAGTTCGTCCGCGATGTGTCGGGGCGCCGAGTTCACCGGGGATCACCGGGTTCGAAGGCGGCCGCGGCGTCGGCATCGGCGGAGGCGAGCGACTCGACACCGGTGGTGAGCGCCCGCCGATGCTCGGCGAGACGCGCTACCGCGGAACAGAGCAGGTCGCTCGCGTCGGCGCTCGCGGGACCGAAACCGCGACGGAAGGCCATGGCGCTCTCCCCGACCCCGACCGCGGTGTCGATGTCGGCGAGCAGTTCGACGAGTTCGGAATGCACGGTGCCCAGCCGCGACTCGGCATTGGCCAGCCGGGCGGACAGGTCCGCCGCGGTACCCACGTCCGCGGCCACCCGGTTTCGGCGTCCTCCGGCCGTCATCCGGTAGTCCGGGCGGTGTCGAGACGGGCAGGGTCGGGACCGGCAGGGTCGAGACGCGCGTCGGCGTAGTCCAACCCCGAACCCGTTGCCGCAGCGAGAAGTTCGGCGCGCCGCGAAGTCAGCGCATGGTCCGCTTCGGCGATCAGGGTGGTCAGGAGTTCGGAGAGCTGGTCGGCACGGTAGCGACGCAAGGCGGTGGGATCGATCGAGATGTCGACGGCGAGACCGCGTGCGTTGACGGTGACGGCGACGAGCCGATCGCGGCTGACCGCCCGGGAGGTCAGCTCCGACAACGCGGCACGGGTCTGCGCGAGTTCGGCACGCTGACGGTCGAGTTCCCCGACCATGGCCTCATAGCCCTGCATAACACCCCCGTGTGCTCGAGTTGTGCCGAATCCTAGCGGGGATCCGACTCCGGGTCTTCGTGGGGATTCACAGGGCTGGCGAGGAGGTCCGGCCGGCGGGCGCGGGTCCGTTCGAGCGCCTGCTCGTGTCGCCATCGCGCGACCTTCGCATGATCGCCGCTGAGTAGCACCGGCGGGACGTCGAGTCCTCGCCAGCTCACCGGACGCGTGTAACTCGGCCCTTCGAGGAGCCCGTCGGAGAACGAATCCTCTTGGTGCGAGCGAGGATTCCCGAGAACACCGTCGATCAGCCGGACGGTTGCCTCGATCATCGCCATGACCGCGACCTCGCCGCCGATGAGGACGAAGTCGCCGAGGGAGACCTCTTCGACGCGTACCCGACGGGCCGCGTCGTCGAAGACACGCTGGTCGATGCCCTCGTAGCGTCCGCAGGCGAAGACGAGATGTTTCTCCGTGCTCCACCGCTGGGCGGTCGCCTGCGTGAACGGCACACCGGCCGGGGTCGGGACGACGAGAAGCGCGTCGTCGGGGCAGACGTCGTCGAGACACGGCCCCCACACGTCGGGTTTCATGACCATGCCGGGTCCGCCGCCGTACGGCGAGTCGTCGACGCTGCGATGCACATCGTGTGTCCAGTTCCGCAGGTCGTGGACGTCGACACTGATCCGGCCGGCGTCGATCGCCTTGCCCAGCAACGCAACCCGGAGCGGGTCGAGATATTCGGGGAAGATCGAGACGATGTCGAGGCGCATCACTTCGCGCCGTCGGCCGAGTCCGGATCGAGGAGGCCCTCGGGCGGGTCGACGACGATGAGTTCGCGGGTCACCGTCGGCACGATCTCCCGCACGAACGGGATCAAGACCTCACGCTTGTCGGGGGTGCGCACCGACAGCAGTTCGCCGCCGGGCATGTGCAGCACCGATTCGACGACACCCACCTCGGTGCCGTCGGCGAGCTGGACCGGGACGCCTTCGAGTTCGTGGTCGTAGAACTCGTCCGGGTCGTCCGACGGCTCGACTTCCGAGGAGTCGATGAGGAACAGGGTGCCGCGCATGGCGTCGGCCGCATCGCGACTGGCGATGCCCTCGAGAGACACCAACAGCCGCCCGGAATGTTCCCGGGCGGCTGTCACGGTGAATCCACGTTCTCCGCCACCGCGCGGCAGTCGGCCGCGCAGCACCGAGCCGCGAGCGAAACGCAGTTCGGGCTCGTCGGTTCGGACGTCGACGACGAGTTCGCCACGAATGCCGTGCGACTTCACGACGCGTCCGACGACGAGATCCACGATGCGTTCGTCCTGCGAGTCGGCCGTCAGCGGTCGGTGTCGACGATGTCGACGCGCATGCCGCGTCCGCCGATACCGGAGACGAGGGTGCGCAGGGCGGTGGCCGTACGACCGTTGCGGCCGATGACCTTACCCAGATCGTCGGGGTTCACGTGGACCTCGACCAGGCGTCCACGACGACCGGTGACGAGGTCGACCCGGACGTCGTCCGGGTTGGAGACGATTCCGCGGACGAGATGCTCGACCGCGTCGGCGACGACAGCGCTCACGCGTCACCCTCGGCGGCGGGGGCCTCGGCGGCAGCTTCTTCTGCCGGGGCCTCGTCCTTCTTGGCGGCCTTCTTCTTCGGGGTGGTGGCCGCGGCGACCGGCTCGTTCTCGGCGGCGGCGAGCGCAGCGTTGAACAGGTCGAGCTTGGACGGCTTGGCCTCGGCGGTCTTCAGGGTGCCCTCGGCGCCCGGCAGGCCCTTGAACTTCTGCCAGTCACCGGTGACCTTGAGGATCGCGGCGACGGGCTCGGTCGGCTGTGCGCCGACACCCAGCCAGTACTGCGCGCGCTCGGAGTCGACCTCGATCAGCGAGGGCTCTTCCTTCGGGTGGTACTTGCCGATGGTCTCGATCACCCGGCCGTTGCGGCGGGTCCGAGCGTCGGCGACGACGATGCGGTACTGCGGGTTGCGGATCTTGCCGAGCCGCGTGAGCTTGATCTTGACAGCCATGTCTTCTTCTACTTTCGTGTGGTCACTGCGCAATTCTGCGATCCACCCGGAATGGTGGACCCGGTTTTGCGTCTGTTTCGGTGTGACCGTCGGGCGGCCGTGACCGTATCCGACGAACCGTCGAGCCATTCTGCCAGAACAGAGGCCCCGGAAAGAAATCCGTCAGGTCGCCCGGACGGAGTCCGGCGAATGTTGCCGGAAAAGAAACCGGCATGTGGTTGTCCACCCCGCGAGAACAACCACATGCCGTACGTCGCAAACGCCACTTGCCTACCGATTGATCGGCCCCCAGGCTTGCGCGACCCCCACCGAAACCCCGTTTCCACCCCCGGTTTCGGCGGGGTCTGCACTGTGCTGTTCGGTTCGTCCCCTTACGAACCTGTGCAACGCGGTTGCTACCTTACGCGGCAGTAGGTAAGCGCAACCAGCGGTCGCCTTGTGGTGTTGCTCACAAAATGTTTCGGCCCGACGACACCACTGCGAACGGGTGACGCAGAACTCCCAGGTCATCGCAGGGGTTCTCCCGGTAGACCACGAAATCGGCGCGGTCGCCGTCGGCGAGGAGGTCGGCGCCGAGCCACTGCCGAGGTTGCACGGACGCTGCAGCGATCGCCCCGGCATTCCCCAGACCGACCTGCGAGAGAGCCTCGATCTCGTCGACGATGCGCCCGTGCTCGACGAATCCCCCGGCGTCGGTCCCGGCGAAGATAGCCACACCTGCCTCGCGGGCCGACTCGAACACCTTCGGTGCGTCGGCGTGCAACTTGCGCATATGAGCGGCATACGTCGGGAACCGCTCGGCACCGTCGGCGATGCCCGGGAAGTTCTCCACCTGGATCATCGTGGGCACCAACGCGATCGAGCTGTCGACGAGTTGATCGATCAGATCGGCGGTGAGCCCGGTGCCGTGTTCGATGCAGTCCACACCGGCCCCGATGAGGTCGACCAGGGCGTCGGTACCGAAGACGTGGGCGGTGATCCTTGCGCCGTGTTCGTGCGCGACGGCGACCGCGGCCTCGATCTGGTCTCGTGTCCACAGAGGCGCGAGGTCGCCGACCTCGCGATCGATCCAGTCCCCCACGATCTTCACCCAGCCGTCACCGGCCTGCGCCTGGCGCGCCACCTCGGCGGCCAGTTCGTCGGGGTCGTCGAGGTCGACGCCGTAGTCGCGGAGATAGCGCTTGGGCCGGGCGATGTGCTTGCCCGAACGGATGAACCGCGGACATGCGGGGTCGTCGTCGAGCGGGTGGGTGTCGAGCGGCGACCCGACCTCACGGATCAGCAGAGTCCCCGCCCGGGCGTCGGCGTACGCGTAACCGCGGGCCTGTTCGATGTCGACGCCGAGCCCGGGCGCGATACCCACGTGGTTGTGGGCGTCGACGAGCCCCGGCAGGATCCAGCCGGCGTCGACGACGGTCTCGGCGTCAACGACAGGCGTGTGGCTGATGGTCTCACCGGACACCCAGAACTCGATCGGCTCGCCGGTGAGCGGGTCGGCGCCCCGGTAGTGGCGGGCGGTGACATCAGGTGCTGGGCCATCCATCGCCGGGCCACCCATCGCTACTTCTTCTTCTTGGGCTGGAACTGGGAGACGTCGATGCCCTCGAGACCCGGCGGCAGCTGGTCGAGTCCGGCGGGCATGTTGGACAGGTCAGGGAAGCCGGCGGGCATGCCACCGGGCATCCCCGGGAAGCCCCCGCGCACCTTCGGCGGCGTGGGACCGCGTCCCTTGCCCTTCTTCCCCTTCTTGCCCTTGCGGTTGGACTTCCGGTTCATCCCGCCCATGCCCATGCGACCCGACATCTGGGCCATCATCTTGCGGGCCTCGAAGAAGCGGTCGACGAGCTGGTTGACCTCGCTGACGGTCACGCCGGAGCCGTTGGCGATACGCAGCCGGCGCGAGGCGTTGATGATCTTCGGGTTGTCCCGCTCGGCAGGGGTCATGCCACGGATGATCGCCTGGACCCGGTCGAGCTGCTTGTCGTCGACCTGCGACAGCGCGTCCTTCATCTGGCCGGCGCCGGGGAGCATGCCCAGGATGTTGCCGATGGGGCCCATCTTGCGGATCATCAGCATCTGCTCGAGGAAATCCTCGAGGGTCAGCTCACCCTGCGTGATCTTGGCCGCGGCGGCCTCGGCCTGCTCGGCGTCCCAGTGCTGCTCGGCCTGCTCGATGAGGCTGAGCACGTCGCCCATGCCGAGGATGCGGCTGGCCATGCGGTCGGGGTGGAAGACGTCGAAATCCTCGAGCTTCTCACCGGAGGACGCGAACATGATCGGCTGACCGGTGACCTCGCGCACCGACAGTGCGGCACCGCCGCGGGCGTCGCCGTCGAGCTTGGTCAGCACGACGCCGGTGAAGCCCACGCCGTCGGCGAAGGCCTCGGCGGTGGAGACCGCGTCCTGACCGATCATCGCGTCGACGACGAACAGCACCTCGTCGGGCGTGGTCGCATCCCGGATGTCGGAGGCCTGCTTCATCAGCTCGGAGTCGATACCCAGGCGGCCGGCGGTGTCGATGACGACGACGTCGTAGTGCTTGGCCTTCGCCTCCTCGACACCTGCGCGGGCGACCGAGACCGGGTCGCCGGAGGTGACGCCGAGTGCTCCCTCCCCACCGACGCTGGTGCCCGGGTGCGGGGCGAAGACCGGTACGCCGGCCCGCTCGCCGACGATCTGCAGCTGCGAGACCGCGCCCGGACGCTGGAGGTCACAGGCCACCAGCAGCGGCGTGTGCCCCTGCTGCTTGAGCCAGTTACCGAGCTTGCCGGCGAGTGTCGTCTTACCGGCACCCTGCAGACCGGCCAGCATGATGACCGTGGGCGGGTTCTTCGCGAACCGCACCCGGCGGGTTTCGCCGCCGAGGATGCCGATGAGTTCCTCGTTGACGATCTTGACGACCGTCTGGGCCGGGTTCAGGGCCGCGGAGACCTCCGCACCCTTCGCCCGTTCCTTGATCCGCGCGATGAAGGCGCGCACCACCGGCAGCGAGACATCGGCCTCGAGCAGGGCGAGCCGGATCTCACGGCAGGTGCGGTCGATGTCGGCATCGGAGAGCCGCCCCTTGCCGCGGAGGTCCTTCAGGGCACCGGTCAACCGGTCGGAGAGGGAATCGAACATGGGTCCCATCCTTCCATGTGGTTCCCCGGTCATTCCATTTAGGAGATCGGCACTCCGGACCGTCCCGTCCCGCCGGGCGTCTGCGGCCCGTCCTCCTCGTCACGCTTGGGCTGCGGCGGCGGGCACACCGCGATGATCGCGGCGGTGAGCGCTGCACGCATCTCCTCGGTGTCCTCTGCCAGTCGCAGGCTGAAGATGTCGACGACGGTCGCGCCCAGGGTCGAGACCTTCGCCCACCGGATGTCGGCGCCGTTCCTCTCCAGGACCGAGCTCACCCGGCTCAACAGCCCGATCCGGTCGTCGGACCGGACCTCGAGCAGCACCGCACCCTCGGCGGCGTCGGGCTCCGGGGCATCGAGCCAGGTCACCCGCGGCGGCGCGACCGCGAACAGTGCGGGCACGGCGTTCTTCGGGTGACCCGCCCCGTCGACGTCGGGATCCGTGCTGCCGGCACTCGCCCCGAGGCTCACCATCGTCCCGGGCAGGGTGCTGACCGAGGCGATCGTCGGTATCGGCGAGTCCCGCTCGCGCGCATCGAGGCGCGCGAGGACGTCGATCTTGCCGTTCACCGAGGCGATGAGCTGCTGGCGGAGCAGACCCGCGTCGGGCGGACTGCCGAACATCGGCACGACGATGAAGGAGTTGATCGCCTTGCCGTCGTGGCTCTGGGCGCAGGCCTTGTGCGAGCGCAGACCGCCGAGCGCGAGCACCCCGGCCATCTTCGACAGCAGTCCGGGCTGATCCGGCGCCACCATCGTGACGTCGTAGGTGTGCTGCCCGTCGGCGCGCACCAGCCGGACCGCGAAGTCCCCCTCGGCGGCGATCGCCAGCTGCTCGGGGGTCAACGGCTCGGGCACGGCCGGTGGGACGCCGTCGATGTGGCGCATGGACCGCCGGACGAGCTCACCGATGAGTGAGGCCTTCCACTCCCCCCACACGCCGGGTCCGGTCGCCCGCGAATCCGCTTCGGCCAGTGCCGCAAGGAGTTCCAGCAGCACCCGGTTGTGACCCAGTGTGGTCGCGACGAATTCGGCGGTGGCCGGGTCGTCGAGGTCGCGTCGCGTCGCGACCTGCGGCAGCAGGAGGTGATGCCGCACCATGTCGGACAGGATCGTCACGTCCTGCGGCCACAGACCGAACCGGTTGCCGATCTGGACCGCGAGTTCGGCGCCGACGATGCTGTGGTCGGCTCCCCGCCCCTTGCCGAGGTCGTGGATGAGCGCTCCGAGGACGAGGAGGTCGGGCCGCGAGACCCGCGTCGTCATCGAGCTCGCGTAGGCCGCGGTCTCCACGAGGTGACGATCGACGGTCCAGGTGTGGATCGCATCGCGCGGCGGGAGGTCGCGCACCGCACCCCATTCCGGTAGCAGCCGACCCCAGAGCCCGGTGCGGTCGAGCGCCTCGATCGGGTCGACCATGTGGTGGCCCGAGCTGAGCAGGACCAGCAGGTCGCTGCGCGCCTCGGCCGGCCACGGCTCCCGCAGCTCCGGTGCGTAGTCGGCCAGTCGGCTCAGGGTCGATGCGCTGATCGGCAGGCCCGTCCGCGCCGAGGCGGCGGCCACGCGGAGGATGAGTCCGGGGTCCTTGCTCGGAATCGCGTTGCGCGCCAACACGATCTCACCGCTGTGCTCGACCACGCCCTCGTCGAGCGGACGACGCAGCGGGGAACGGCGCAGCTTGGCCAGCCCACGCCGTGGGAGGGCGTTGCCCGCGGTCCGCAGACCGACATCGATGGAATAGCTGATGGTTCGGGCGGAGTCGCTGATGACGCGCGCCAGGTCGAACCGGTCCCCGATCCGCAGTGCGGCGCCGATCTCGTCGGCGTCCTGGGCGCGCACCTGCTCGCGGGGACGGCCGGCCGTGCGGTGCAGCTCGGTACGGATGTCGAGCAGTCGCTGGTAGGCGACCTGTGGCCCGGCGCCGGGCGAATCCGGTCGGAGGCTGGCCATCCCGTCGGTCAGCTGGGCGATCGCCAGGGCACCGAGGAGTTGTACGTCCCGTAGACCTCCCCGACCGTTCTTCAGATCGGGTTCGGCGCGGTGCGCGATGTCGCCGGCGCGTCGCCAGCGGTCCTGCGCGTGGGCGACCACGTCGGGGAAACGATTTCGGATGTCGTTGCGCCACTGCTGGCGTACGCCGCCGATCAGCAGGCTCGACAGGTCCTCGTCGCCGGCGATGTGGCGGGCCTCGAGAAGGCCCAGGGCTGCGGTCACGTCGTCGCCGGCGACCTGCAATGCCTGCGGTACGGTCCGGACGCTGTGATCGAGGGGAATGTTGGCGTCCCACAACGGGTACCAGAGCCCGTCGGCGACCTCGGACACCCGCTCGACGGGCATGTCGTCGTGCAGCAGGATCAGGTCGAGGTCGGAGTACGGCAGCAGTTCGCCGCGCCCCAGACCGCCGACCGCGACGATCGCGAATCCGCTGTGGGGCTTGATGCCGAGTTCGGCGCCCTTGCTGGTCAGCCAGAACTCGTGCAGGTCGACGAGCACCTGGCGGAGCGCCGGTGCGTCGAGTTTCCCGTTCCGGCTCGACTCGGTGAGCTGCCGGCGGGTCTTGGCCAGGTCGGTGGCGGCTACGGGAGGCTCCTCGGTCTCGGGGGTTGAACGGTGCGGCCCCGCGCCCGACTCATCGTCGAACGCGGGGCCGCGCTGGGGTTCAGAAAGGGCACGAGCTCACTTACAGAGCGTCGCCGCCGCGCTCGCCGGTGCGGACACGCACCACCGACTCGACCGGCGAAACCCACACCTTGCCGTCACCGATCTTGCCGGTACGGGCGGCCTCGACGATCACGTCGACGACCTTGTCCACGGCCGAGTCGTCCACGACGACCTCGACGCGGACCTTGGGCACGAAGTCGACCGAGTACTCGGCGCCGCGGTAGACCTCGGTGTGGCCCTTCTGGCGTCCGTAACCCTGGACCTCGCTGACGGTCATGCCCAGGATTCCCGCCTGCTCCAGGCCGGCCTTGACGTCCTCGAGCGTGAACGGCTTGACGATTGCAGTGATCAGCTTCATTTGTTATCCCTCTCCACGGGTGTCAGCGTAGTAGCGATTTGGCTCGAGCGTCATGCCAGCTCGTAGGCAGTCTCAGCGTGTTCTGCCTCGTCGATGCCGCTCTTCTCGTCCTCATCGCTGACGCGCCAGCCGAGCGGCTTGAGGGCGAAGGCGATGATCGCGGTCAGGACACCGGTGAACACGAGGGCGAACAGCGCGATCACGACCTGCACGACGAGCTGCTTGTAGTCGCCGCCCCAGAAGAGGCCGACGTCCTTGGCCAGGAAGCCGATTCCGACGGTGCCCCAGAGGCCGGCGACCAGGTGGACGCCGACGACGTCGAGCGAGTCGTCGTAGCCGAACTTGTTCTTCATGCCGATGGCGAGGGCAGCCAGGGCACCGGCGATGACACCCAGGATCAGCGAGCCGACCGGGGTCAGCGCACCACAGGCCGGGGTGATCGCGACCAGGCCGGCCACGATGCCCGAGGCGGCGCCGACGCTGGTGGCGTGCTTGTCGCGGATGAGCTCGACTGCGAGCCAGCCGATCATCGCGGCAGCGGTGGCAGCGGTGGTGTTGACCCAGACCAGACCGGTGACGGCGTCGGCCGCGAGCTCGGAACCGGCGTTGAAGCCGAACCAGCCGAACCACAGGAGCGCGGCGCCGAGCATGACGAACGGGATGTTGTGCGGACGGTAGGCGGTGCGGCCGAATCCGGCGCGGGCGCCGACGACCAGTGCCAGGACCAGAGCTGCCATACCTGCGTTGATGTGGACCACGGTGCCGCCGGCGAAGTCGATCGGTGCGACGTTGGCCTCACCGTCGGTGCTGCCGAACATCCACGACGCGAAGCCGTTCTCGGCGCCCGACATGATGCCGCCGCCCCAGACCATGTGGGAGAGCGGGAAGTACACGATGGTCGCCCAGATGACGGTGAAGACCGTCCAGGTGGCGAACTTGACGCGCTCGGCGAGCGCGCCCGAGATGAGGGCCACGGTGATCACCGCGAACGTGAGCTGGAAGCCCATGAACACGAAGGACGGGATCGTCATGCCGCCGGTCACGACCAGCTCGGTGTCGTCCGGGCCGGGGATCACGTCGGCCAGCTGGCCGGACCCGAAGAGCGCGAACGGATTCGAGAACAGGCCGGCGATGTCGTCATCCCCGGTGATGCCGTTGCCGAAAGCCATCGAGAAGCCCCAGAGGACGTACACGACGCTGACGGTGGCCAGCGAGATGAAGGACATCATCATCATGTTGAGGACGGACTTGCCTCGAGCGAGTCCGCCGTAGAAGAACGCGAGTCCGGGTGTCATCAACAGCACCAACGCGGCGCTCGTGACGATCCACGCGGTGTCGCCGGTGTCGAATGCGCCGAACGCTTCTTCTGGCAGCGCCAAAACCACTGTAGAAACCTCCTCAGGATGCGCCGACGGCTCGGCGCCTCCAAAGAGACTGTCGGCACTCGGTTTCAGCAGTGGTGCCTTCACGTTTCAGGCACGTAACCCGATGAGCGATTTATATTTCGCTCAGGTAAATCGCGAGGACGCTTCTGAGGGCCGTCTCAGATTCGTCCGAGCACTTCTAGCCCGCGATTGCCGATCGCGAATCGGTTTCACACCAGTGCGGCGATCATCGGCTGCTTCTCACCGCGCGGGTCTCACAGCAGTGCGTCGACGAACGCCTCCGGCTCGAAGGGGGCCAGATCGTCCGCGCCCTCGCCCAGACCGACCAGTTTCACCGGCACGCCGAGCTCCTTCTGGACGTGGAAGACGATGCCCCCCTTGGCCGTGCCGTCGAGCTTGGTCAGCACCACCCCGGTGATGTCGACGACCTCGGCGAACACCCGGGCCTGCATCAGGCCGTTCTGGCCGACGGTGGCGTCGAGCACGAGCAGCACCTCGTCGACGGGCGCCTTCTTCTCCACCACGCGCTTGACCTTGCCCAGCTCGTCCATCAGGCCGGTCTTGGTGTGCAGGCGTCCCGCGGTGTCGATCATGACGACGTCGACACCAGAGGCGATTCCGCGGTCGACCGCGTCGAACGCCACGGCGGCCGGATCGGCCTGCTCCTTGCCGCGCACGATCTCCGCACCGACCCGCTCACCCCACGTCTGCAACTGGTCGGCCGCGGCCGCACGGAAGGTGTCGGCGGCACCCAGCAGCACGCGACGGCCGTCGGCCACCAGTACGCGGGCCAGCTTGCCCGTCGTCGTGGTCTTGCCGGTGCCGTTGACCCCGACCACCAGCACGACGGCCGGACGGCCCGCATGCGGCAGCGCACGGATCGACCGGTCCAGGGTCGGGTCGAGCTGCTCGATGAGCACACGCTTCAGCAGGGCCCGCGCCTCGGCGGCGGACTTCACCGGGTTCGCGGCCAGCTCGGTACGCAGGTTCTCTACGACGGTCATGGTGGTGGCCGTCCCGAGGTCGGCCATCAGCAGCGTGTCCTCGATCTCTTCCCAGCTGTCCTCGTCGAGGTCGCCGGCACCGAGCAGACCGAGCACGCTCTTGCCGATCGCACCCTGCGACCGCGACAACCGCCCGCGCAGCTTGCCCAGCCGCCCGGCAGTTGGGGCGATCTCCTCGCGCGGCGGTACCGCCACCGCACCCGACGCATCGTCGGGGGCCGCGGTCTCGGGGGTTTCGGTCTCGGGGGTTTCGGTCTCGGGAACCTCGACAACCGGCTCTTCGACGACCGGCGGCTCGACGACCGGGGCCTCGGCTGCTTCCGGCGCCGCCGCTTCCGGTTCTGCGACCTTCGCCTCCGGCTCGGTCGTCTCCGACTCGGTCGTCGCGGGCTCGGTGGTCGCGGGTTCTGCCTCGGCCGGTTCGATCACGTCCGGGAGCGGCACCTCGGTGATCCCGCGGCGGTGGGAGTCGCGCGGCACGGCGGCGTCATCGCCGACCGTGGGCTGGCCGTCGACGTCGGTGCGCTCCCCGACCGGCTGGACCGGCGGCTCGGGCTCGGGTTGCGGCTTGCGCGGCGGTTCCGGTTTGCGGGCCGGCGGTTCGGCGAGGGCTGTGTCACCGCGACTGAAACTGAAGCCCGACCCCGCCTGGTAGCCCCCGGACCGGTCGACCTGACGCGTGGTGCCGTCGACGATCTCCGGCTGCGTCTTGGTGTCGGACAGCGAGATGCGACGACGACGCGCCAGCACCAGTCCGAGCGCGATCAGCGCGGCGATGACGACCACCGCGATGACGATCCCGATGATGATTCCGGTGTTCACTGGCTGGTGTCCTCCTGTTGAGCCACGGGCATGTTGACGCCGCGCATGCGTTGCGAGATGACGGTCGTGATGCCGTCCCCGCGCATGCTGACGCCGTAGAGGGCGTCGGCGATCTGCATCGTGGGCTTCTGATGTGTGATGACGATCAGCTGCGACTTCTCCCGCAACTGCTCGAACAGCTTGATGAGCCGGCGCAGGTTGGTGTCGTCGAGCGCCGCCTCGACCTCGTCCATGACGTAGAACGGGGACGGGCGGGCGCGGAAGATCGCCACGAGCATCGCGACCGCGGTCAGGGACTTCTCCCCGCCCGACAGCAGCGACAGCCTCTTCACCTTCTTACCCGGCGGCCGCGCCTCCACCTCGATGCCGGTGGTCAGCATGTCGTTGGGCTCGGTCAGCACGAGCCGTCCCTCGCCCCCGGGGAACAGCGTCTCGAAGACCTGGCCGAACTCGCGCTCGACGTCGGCGTAGGCCTCGGTGAACACCTGCAGGATGCGGGCGTCCACCTCCTCGACCACGTCGAGCAGGTCCTTCCGGGCGGCCTTCACGTCCTCGAGCTGTGAGGACAGGAAGTTGTAGCGCTCTTCCAGCGCCGCGAACTCCTCGAGCGCGAGAGGGTTGACCTTGCCGAGGGTGTTGAGGTCCTTCTGCGCCTTCTTCGCGCGGGCCTCCTGGGTGGCGCGGTCGTACGGCATGGGCGCCGGGGCCACCACCTGGTCGCCGCGCGCCTTGGCTTCCTCGTACTCCTGCATCTCCAGGGCCGAGGGCGGCATCGGGACGTCGGGACCGTATTCGGCGATCAGGTCGTCGGGTGACATCGCGAACGTGTCGAGGATCTGCTCCTCGAGCTGCTCGATGCGCAGGGCAACCTGGGCGCGGGCCACCTCGTCGCGATGGACGGTGTCGCGCAACGAGTTCAGCGTGGTGGTCAGCTCGCCGGCCCGCACGCGCAGCTCATCGAGGGTCGCCGACCGTGCGATCCGGATCTCCTCGAGTTCGTCGCGGCCTGCCTGCGCCGATGCGACCGCGGACGCGAGTCGTTCGGCGACCTGGGCACCGGCCCGTTCGACTGCCGCTGCGACACCCGCGGCCTGCCGACGGATCTCGTCCTGACGACGCGCCCGTTCCCGGGCCTCGCGCTCACGCTGGGCGGCGCGACGCAGGGAGTCGGCCTTGCCGCGCACCGAGGCGAGGCGTTCCTCGGCGGTCCGGAGCGCCAGCCGCGCCTCCATCTCCGTGCCGCGCGCGATCCCGACCGCCGCCGCGGCCATCGACCGTTCCGAGTCGTCGGCCGCCATCTCCGGTCCCGAATCCGATTCGTCACGAGCGAGCCGTAGGCGCTCCTCGAGTTCGTGGAGGGACTCCAAGGTCTCTGCGCGGTTCTTCTCCAGCAGGTTGCGCTGACGCGTGAAGCGATCCGCCTCCGCACGGGCGGTGCGGATCTCATGGCCGAGTCGGGCCATCTGCTCGTAGGCGGCGCCGACACTCGAATCCGATTCGTGCAGCGCGGCGAGCGCCTCCTCCGCCGCCTCCCGCCGCTCGCGTTGTTCCGTGAGCGCGCCGTCGAGTGCGGCTTCGAGCTCTTCGACGCGGCGCCGGGTGGCGGCGAGTTCCTCGGTGGCGGCGTCGATGGCCGACTGCACCTCGAGCGTCGACGGGCGACGCGACGAGCCACCCTCGATCGACGCCGGGCCGATCCGGTCACCGGCATGGGTGACCACGCGCACGCCGAGGCGACGGGCGATCTCGAGTCCTTGCGCGGGGTCGTCGACGACCACGGTGTCGGCAAGGACGGTGTCGATCGCGTTGCGGATCTCCGGCCCGCAGGTCACCGCGGACGCGGCCCACCGAGCACCGTCGGGAAGAGTGACGTCTCGTTGGCGCACGGGCTCGGTGAGGCCGCCACAGATCAGCGCGGCCCGTCCCCCGTCACCGGACTTGAGGGCCTCGAGGGCGCGGACGGCCGCCATGCCGTCGACGGTGACGATGCCGTCGACCGCGGGGCCGAGCGCGCCGGCGATGGCGGTCTCGAAACCGGGTTCGACGGTGAGCAGCTCCGACATCGGTCCCAGCAGACCGTCGGGTGCGTTGTCGAGCAGCCAGGCACCGCCGTCGTTGCGTTCCAGACCCATCGCGAGGGCCTCGACGCGTGCCGACAGCGAGGCGATGGACTGCTCCGCCTCGCGGTGCTCGGCCTGCAGGGTCGCGACACGTTCGTTGGACAGGTTCAGTGCGGCGACGCACCGCTCGTGGTGTTCGTCGAGGGCCTGCTCGGAGGCCTCCAGCTGTGCAAGTTCACCCGCCGCCGAATCCTGTTGTGATGCAGCATTTTCCGCACGCTCGGTGGCGTGTGCGATGGCGGCCGTCAGGCGGTCGGCCTCGGCGTCGGTCGACTCCGACCGCGTCCGCAGGTTGTCGACCTGCCCCTCGAGACGGGCCAGCCCCTCTCGACGGTCGGCGATGGCCTGGACAGCGGCCAGATGTGCGGCCTCCGCGGCCTCGGCGATCGACTCGCGTTCACGAAGCACCTCGCGGGCCGTCTCGAGCTGTTCGGCGGCGATCTCGACTCCCTCGGTGAGCTCGGCCTCGAGTTCGGCGGCTTCGAGGGCCTGTTCCTCGAGTTCCTCGGGATCGGGGCCGGTGGCCTCTGCGGTGGCCTCGCTCAGGTAGCGGCTGCGCTCGGCAGCGACCCGGCGGGTCGCGTCGACGCGTTCGGCGAGTGCCGACAGCCGGAACCATGCGCGGCTCGCCGCCGCGGCAGCCGGGGTGACCTCGGCGAGATGCTGTTCGTGTTCGGTGACCTGCGCGTTGGCCTCGTCGAGTTGCTCGGCCACCTCGTCCTGGCGGCGCCGCACCTCGTCCTCGACGGCGGCGTGCTCGGCCATCTCGGCTCGGCGGATCACCAGATCGTCGGCCGCGAGGCGCAGCCGGGCATCGCGGAGATCAGCCTGCACCGTCTGAGCCCGGCGGGCGACCTCGGCCTGTCGGCCGAGCGGCTTGAGCTGACGCCGCAGTTCGGCCGTGAGGTCGGTCAGACGCGCCAGGTTGGCCTGCATGGCGTCGAGCTTGCGGACCGCCTTTTCCTTGCGCTTACGGTGCTTGAGGACGCCTGCGGCCTCCTCGATGAACGCACGACGGTCCTCGGGACGCGACTCGAGGATCGCTGACAGCCGGCCCTGACCGACGATGACGTGCATCTCGCGGCCGATACCGGAGTCGGAGAGCAGCTCCTGCACGTCCATGAGGCGGCAGGTGTTGCCGTTGATCTCGTACTCGCCGGCGCCGTCGCGGAACATTCGGCGGGTGATCGAGACCTCGGAGTATTCGATGGGCAGCGCACCGTCGGCGTTGTCGATGGTGAGCGTGACCTCCGCACGTCCCAGCGGCGGACGTCCGGAGGTGCCGGCGAAGATCACGTCCTGCATCTTCCCGCCGCGCAGTGCCTTGGCGCCCTGTTCGCCCATGACCCAGGTCAGGGCGTCGACGACGTTGGACTTACCCGAGCCGTTGGGACCGACGACGCACGTGATACCCGGCTCGAAGCGCAGGGTCGTCGCCGAGGCGAACGACTTGAAGCCCTTCAGGGTCAGGCTTTTGAGGTGCACGACGGTACAGACTACTCACCATCGCGACGTGTTTCGGGGAGCGCTCACCGTTCAGCGCTCACCTCTCGACGAAGCCGGTCAGGTCTCCGCGCGCCGGGTCGAGGCTGTCGACGACCAGATCGACCCGGCCGGGGGTCTCACCGGAGCGCAGTGCGTCGAGCAGTGCCAGCACTTTGTCGCGGGGCCCTTCGGCCACGACGTGTACCCGGCCGTCGGCCTGATTGGACGCGTAACCGACCAGACCGAGCTCCAGCGCCCGCGACCGCGTCCACCATCGGAAGCCCACGCCCTGGACGTGTCCGTGCACGAATGCGGACAGCCGGACCGTGTCGGTGGTCATGGAGTCAGTCCGTCTCGATCTTCAGGTCGACCTCGGCGCCCGCCTTGATGGTGCGGCCGACGGTGCACACCGCGTCGATGGCACGTTCGACGACGACGAGCAGTCGCTGTGCGGCGTCGGGGTCGAGTTCGGAGAGGTCGACCTCGAGGATCTCCTCGATCCGCGGGTACACCTCGTTCTCACGGTCGGCGTCACCGCTGACACGGATCGTGGCGTCGTAGTCGTCGCCGAGGCGGCGCGACAGCGGGCGGTCCGAGGACATGCCGGTGCAGGCCGCGAGCGCGATCTTCAGCAGCTCGCCAGGGGTGAAGACGCCCTCGACGTCCTGCGAGCCGATCAGCACCTCGGCGCCGCGCGAGCTGCGCCCGGTGTACCGCCGGGTCCCGGTGCGCTCGACCCAGAGGTCGGTGTGTGCCGGCTCGCCGGTCCCGGCCGGGGCGGCGGTGTTCTGTTCGATCGTCATGCTGGGATGAGTCCTCTCAGGCGGCGGGGTGGCGCTGGCACCGCTGACCATAGTAAGAGCCGTGGAACGGAATGAATTCCCGAGCCGGTCGCGACGGGTCGTCAGGCCGCTGCCGACTCCCTGCTTGCGTTGCGTTCCTTCCATTCCCACACCGCGTAGATGACCTCTGTCGCGTACGCGAGGTCGAGCTTGCCGCCACCGGTGGGCACCGTCGCATCCGCCGCGATCCGCCCGTCCGGCTGCCACAGCCCTGGCGCGCGTGTCGATGGGCTCACCTCGATCACTGAACCACCCGGCATGTGGAACGAAAACCGTTGCGAGCCATGACCGGTGATCCTGAACTCACCCCGATGCAACGCACGGTGGCAGCTTCCGCACAACAAAATCAGATTGTCCAACTCGGTCTCCCCGCCAGCCGACCAGAACACCACGTGATGGGCGTGCAGATGCCGGGTGCGCTCACATCCGGGCATCTGACAGCAGCGATCTCTCAGGAACAACGCCCGCACCAGTGCCTTGTTCGGCGTTCGCGATTTACGCCCCAACCCCAGCAACGCCAACTTTCCCGGTGCTCCGGAAACTCTGCTGGACAACGCCTTCCGAACCGCAGCACCGCAGTGCGCCTCGTCCAACTCAGCCTCCGACAGTGCCGGCCCGTCATCGAGGTGAGCCTGTTCCTCACCGTCGCCGACATGGATCAGTATCTCGGCTCCCGGTGCGAGATCAGGCATCGCGATCCCGTCGTGCACCATGTCGGCCATCGCTACCACCGCCGGCGCCAGATTCGACGGCACATTCCGCCACAGGTCCCGGCGATTCGCCGGCTTCACCTCGGAGTCCCGTTCACCATCCACGGTTTCCAACTCGCTCACAGCGTTCCGCGGAACGCTCGACACCGCGGGCAAATCCGCATCGTCGCAGGTCCGGGTGCGCTCGTACTCGGCACGGACCACACCGGCCAGGAACCGGGCACCATCGAGCGGTGACAGCGTCAGCGACACGGACAAGGAGCCGTCCGCATTCCACTTGCACCGGCCCGTCGACTCCACCGGTGGGCGATTTTCCGGCTCGATGCCACGATCCCGATCGATCTGTCCCATCGCACGTACCGCCCGCTCCAGCTGCGACGCCGTACACGACGACGCCAGGTTCACCAGCTCCTTCTCACGCAGCGGGGTCGCCACCCGCGTCAGCGCTCGCACCTTCGAATAGGACAACCGCCCCGCGCCGAACGCCTGCCGAATCAGCGGCAACGCCGCCAATGCCTTCGCCACCCGTACCTGCTCCTGGGCTGTGCGTTGAGAGATGCCCGCCTTCCACGACAACCAGTGTGCGAGCGAATGAATACCCGGACCCCTCCACGACTGCCGCTCATCCAACTCCGCAACCAGAGACAAGAACTCGGCCGTGAGCGCGGTGATCTGCGCGGCATAACCCAGCACTCTGCTTTCCAACGCATCATCGGACAAAGATGCCGGATCCGCGCCATCGAACATCGACGACACATTCTCACCGTGCAGCACCGAAACAGACACGAAGCCCCCAGCTGTTCGAACGAATATACGAACAACGTAGTGTCGCCCACCGACAAAACAGCTGGCCAAGGCGCTTCGAGCGTTCCGCGGAACGCTCGAAGCCTTACCAACTCGTTATTACCGCGAGCCTCGTGTTCCCGAGCCGCGGGTATAGAAACCCGTGGACCAGTCGCGAGCCGAGTTCAGCAGGTTGATGGAGCAGGAGGCGCCGAATTTTCAATGCTCACGTCGCTCTCGATCACAGCGTAGCCAATGCAGGATGCCGCGCTGCTCCACCGGCGCCGCACCTCCTTGCGCAACCAGGTGAGCGCCGATCTGTACGTGTCCTCACGAGCTCGTAGGCATAGCACGGCAACTACGCCGCTCTCACACGGCGACAACATTCACTGAAGTACTGCCGACTCAGCCGGCGCGACGCCGCGGAGCAGTCTGGCACTTCGGGCAGAAATACGAGCTGCGGTTCATGAAAGATTCCCGGCGCACGATCGCCCCACAGCGGCGACACGGCTGCCCTTCGCGCCCATAGGCATTCAAAGATCGTTCGAAGTACCCCGACTGGCCGTTGACGTTGACGTACAGCGCGTCGAAGGACGTGCCCCCGACCTCGACCGCCTCGGTCATCACCGCGGTGGCGGCGTCGATCAGTTCGAGCAACTTCTTGCGCGAGATCGTCTCGGCGATGCGTCTACCGTGCAGCCGGGCGCGCCACAGCGCCTCGTCGGCGTAGATGTTGCCGACGCCGGAGATGACGGTCTGGTCGAGCAGGACCCGTTTGATCTCGGAGTGCTTGGCGCGCATACGGGATACGACGGCTGCGGCGTCGAAAGCCGGGTCGAACGGGTCGGGGGCGATGTGTGCCACCGACACCGGGACGTCGGCGCCGTCATCGGAGACCGCGTAGTCGTCGAGGTGCCAGCCGCCGAAGGTGCGCTGATCGACGAAACGCAGTTCGTTCTCGTCATCGAGGGTCGCGCGAATGCGGAGGTGGGTGTGGTCGGGCGCCCCGTCGCGGGCGATGAGCATCTGTCCGCTCATACCGAGATGGACGACAAGAGCGGCACGATCGGTGTCGTCGGCGACGTCGATCCACATGTACTTGCCGCGACGACGCACCCCGGTGACGTGTTTGCCCGCCAGGCGACCGATCAGATCGGGTTTGCCGCCGACGTGGCGACGGGCGGCACGGGGATGGAGGACCTCGACCGCGGTCACCGTCCGCCCGGTCAGATGCTTCTCGAGACCCATCCGGACGGTCTCGACCTCGGGGAGTTCAGGCATGCACAGTCAAGATCACGACGAGGCGGACGTCACGACGAAGCCTCCGCACGCTCGGTGAGCGCCTTCCACGCGTGAGCGGCAGCCTGCTGCTCGGCCTCTTTCTTGGTGCGTCCGACGCCCTCGCCCAAGTTCTCCCCCGCGATCATCGCGATCGCGGTGAACTCCTTGTTGTGGTCCGGGCCGGTCGACGAGATCTGGTACTGCGGCGGGCCGTAACCGCGTTCTGAGCTCAGCTCCTGCAGCGACGTCTTCCAGTCCAGACCGGCGCCGAGCTGTCCGGCCTTCTCGATACGTTCGTCGAAGAGGCGCAGGATGATCCGCTGCGAGGTCTCCAGGCCGTGGCTGAGAAACACGGCGCCGAACAGCGATTCGAGGCCGTCGGCAAGGATCGAGTCCTTGTCGCGACCGCCGGTCATCTCCTCGCCACGACCGAGGTACAGGTACTTGCCCAGGCCGCCCTCGTCGCCGAGGCCGCGGGCCACATCGGCGAGCGCGTGCATGTTCACCACGCTCGCGCGGATCTTCGCGAGTTCGCCCTCGGGACGATCCGGAAAATGAAGGTATAGGCGCTCGGTGATCACCACGCCGAGAACGGAGTCGCCGAGGAACTCGAGACGCTCGTTGGTCGGCAGACCCCCGTGCTCGTAGGCGTACGAGCGGTGCGTGAGCGCCAGCGTCAGAAGGTCTTCGGGGATGTCGGTGTCGAGGGCGGCGAGCAGCGCGGCACGCCGACCGTCCTCGCGGGTCGCCTCAGTCACGACGTTCCTGCGTGTCGGGCTTGGCGTCCGTTTCGGACGTCTCCCGGTCCGAGAGTTCCGAGAACTTGTTCGCGAGGCCGGCCCAGCGGGGGTCGATCAGTTCGTGCGCATGGCCCGGTTCGGCGACCGCGAGACGGATGCCGCACACCTGACACAACCCCGGGCAGTCCTCCGAACACAGCGGGGACATCGGCAGTTCCAGCGCGACCGCATCGATGATCGACTGCTCGAGGTCGATGCGGTCGTCGACGATGCGGTGTACGTCGTCTTCCTCGGTGGTCTGCTCGGTCACACTGTCGGGGTATGCGAACAGTTCGGTGAGGAACACCGTGACCGTGCCGTCGATCGGCTCGAGGCAGCGGGAGCACTGCCCCTCTGTCTCACCGCAGGCGGTGCCGGTCACCAGGATTCCCTCGCTCACCGACTCGAGCCGGAGATCGAGATCGACGTCCGAGCCGGCCGGGATGCCGATCATCTCGACCCCGAGCTTGTCGGGGGTCGCGACCGTCTTGTGCACCTCGGACATGGTGCCCGGGCGCCGACCGAGCGACCGGACGTCGAGGACGAAGGGATCGCGCCGTGGCGCCGAACCGGGCCCGTGCGACGTTTCTGATGTCACAGCATGATCAGACACAAACTGCACCATACGCTCGCGATCGCCAATCATCGACCGACGCCACGGTGTGCGCCGGATCGGCTGTCCGGCAGGTCACACCGCCAGCGGGGATCCCTGGTCGCGGTCGTAGGAATTCCGGGTGGACGTCTCACGCGAGCGTGAGTTGTCGCCGCGGGAATCGCGTGCCGGCTCGTCCACGCTGCGGGGGTATTCGACGTAGTCGTGCATGCCCGCACCGGTACGCAGCTGATGCCGTCCACGGTTCACCGAACGCAGTGTGCCGGTGAGGATCTCCTCGAACTGGGCCAGCTTCTCGTCCACGTAGACGTCGCAGTCGCCGCGCAGGCGGTCCGCCTCCGCGTGGGCTGCGTCGATGATGCGTTCGGCCTCGGACTTGGCCGCACCGACGACCTCGGTCTCCGACACCAGACGCTGCTGCTCGGCGATGCCGTCGGCCACCGACTTGTCGTAGGTGTTGTTCGCCGCGTCGATGGTGCGCTGCGCCTCGGCGCGGGCCCGGCCGGTGACGGCCTCGAACTCGCGGGCGGCACTGGTCTGCAGCCGGCGCGCTTCCTCGGTGGCGTCTTCGACGAGCGAGTGCGAGTGCGAGCTCGCCTCGTCGACCATGCGATCGGCCTGGGCCTTGGCCTCGGACAGGATTCGGTCGGCCTCGGCACGGGCGTGTGCGAGCACGGCCTCGGACTCGGAGTCGGCCTTGGCCACTGTCGTCTCGGCATGCTCACGCGCATCACCGATCAGGGTGTCGCGCTGGTCGAGGACGTCCTGAGCGTCGTCGAGCTCGCCCGGGATCGAGTCCTTGATGTCGTCGAGGAGTTCGAGCACGTCACCGCGCGGCACGACACAGCCCGCGGTCATCGGCACACTCCGCGCCTCCTCGACAATCGCGACGAGCTCGTCGAGAGCCTCAAATACCCGGTACACAGCCACCCCAATCCGGCGCTTGCCTGTTTGCAACAGTTGGTGAATCTGTGACTATTGTGCCGAATGTTGCGCCTGTGATTAGTGAAGCGCGTGGGGTGTGTCGCGGTTCCCGCAGGTGACTCTCAGACGGAACGCTCGCCGGTGAGCTTCGCGGTCAGGTTCTCGTGGATGTGCGGCGACAGGAAGGGCGTGACGTCACCGCCGAGCTTGGCGACCTCTTTGACGAGCGAGCTCGACACATGCGCGAACCGGGGGTCGGTGAGCAGGAAGACCGTCTCGACGTCGGCGAGCGCGCGGTTCATCTGTGCCATCGGGACCTCGTAGTCGAAGTCGACCGCCGAACGCAGCCCCTTGACGATGGTGTGGATCGACTCCTGCTTCAGATAGTCGACGAGAAGGCCTTCCCAGCGATCGACCCGCACGCCGGGCAGGTCGGCACAGTCTTCCTCGATGAGCGCGATGCGCTCGTCGACACTGAACATGCCGCGCTTGTTGGGATTGACCACCACGGTGATCACCACCTCGTCGAAACACGCCGCGGCGCGTTCGACCACATAGCGGTGGCCGAGGGTGAAGGGATCGAAGGAACCGGGACACACTGCCGTCGTCATGGACCTGAACTTACCGTCAGGTCCGACGCCCGGGCCGCGTCAGGAGCCGACGAACTCCCCGACCTCGACGCGGGTGTCGCCGTAGTTCTTGTCGACGACAACCTCGAAGCCGCCGGGCCAGATGTCGCCGGTCGAGCGCGCCGAGCGTTCCACGACCACCAGGGCGTCGTCGGCGAGCCGGGTCGCGGCGAGTTTCGCCAGATCCTCGGAGAGAGCCGCCGCGCCGACCGCGTACGGAGGGTCGGAGAACACGAGGTCGTATCTCCGCTCGGGCGGCGAGGAGAGGTAGGCAGACACCGGTCGCGTCAGTACGGTGGTCGACGAGGCGATCCCACAGACCTTCACGTTGGCCCCGATCACGGTCGCGGCCTTCCGCGCGGAGTCGACGAAGGTGGCGCCGGCGGCTCCGCGTGACACCGCCTCGATGCCGAGGGCCCCGGACCCGGCGTACAGATCGAGGACCCACAGCCCGTCCAGATCGAACCGGGCGTCCAACATGTTGAAGACCGACTCCCGTACACGGTCAGATGTGGGACGAGTTCCCTCGTCCGGAACACGGAGCCGTCTACCCCGTAGCTCGCCGGCGATGATCCTCGTCATGGGGCCATTCTGCTCCCCCGGGAACTGCCGAATCGACGCGTGGGTGACACTCTTGTGACCCACTTCACATTGCATGTCTGAACAGGTAGAAGGTAGGGGTTCGATGGGGCAATTTCCGCTGGTGGGTGACTTCCCGGATACCCGTTGTTAACGTCGAGAGCGTTATGAGCCCTTCACAAACAAGAACGGCCCCAACAACTGTCCTCACCGTCGATTATCGGATGCCGACTGTCGCCGACGGTACCCGCCTCTGGGAAATCGCTTCGGATTCAAAGGTTCTCGACGTGAACTCGTCGTACTCCTACGTCCTGTGGTGCCATGACTTCGCCGAGACCTCGATTGTCGCCGAAGTTGACGGCCGTCCGGTCGGCTTCGTCACCGGGTATCGTCGGCAGAACGACCCCTCCACCCTCATGGTGTGGCAGGTCGCCGTCGACGACTCGATGCGCGGGCACGGCGTCGCCGGGTCCATGCTGCACCACCTGTTCGATCGTGCGAACCGCCTCGGAATGGTGGCGATGCACACCACGATCAGTCCCGACAACATCCCGTCGCAGCGACTGTTCGAGTCGGTCGCGAAGGCCCGAGGCCTCCGTTTCGAGCGCCGTGACCTGTTCGCCGCCAACACTTTCCCGGACTCGCACGAGCCCGAGGATCTCTACATGCTGGAACCGGAGATCCCCGAGCCCTGAGCGCTCGCGCGTGATCCCGGCACGGCCATGCCGCCGGTGTCGACAGTTGTAAGTCCGGTCACCATCGAAATACGCAGTGCCACAACGTCGTTGGCACTATTTAGATAGAGATGCCGAAATTCGGCATAAATTCTCGAGTTCTGGGTACTCCCGGTCGTCGAACCGCACCGGAACTCCTGCGCTCACACAGACGTGACGCGGTTATACCAAGAAGAAGGAAGCAGGTCATGCAACTTCTCGACACCACTCCTGTACTCGACAAAACCTACGACGACTCGGTGTTCACCACCCACGAGTCCGAGGTGCGCAGCTACTGCCGCAACTGGCCGGCGGTCTTCACCACCGCCAAGGGGTCCTACATCACCGACCAGGACGGTCGGAAGTACCTCGACTTCTTCGCCGGTGCCGGTTCGCTGAACTACGGCCACAACAACGACGAGCTCAAGAAGGCGCTGATCGACTACATCGCCTCCGACGGCATCACCCACGGCCTCGACATGGCCACCGTCGCCAAGGGCAACTTCATCGAGAAGTTCAACCAGCACATTCTCGAGCCCCGCGGACTCGACTACAAGATCCAGTTCCCCGGGCCGACGGGCACCAACGCCGTCGAGGCTGCACTCAAGCTGGCCCGCAAGGTGACCGGTCGCGAGTCGATCATCAGCTTCACCAATGCCTTCCACGGCATGACGCTGGGCTCGCTGTCGGTGACCGGTAACTCCATGAAGCGCGCGGGTGCCGGAATCCCGCTGGTCCATGCGACCCCGATGCCGTTCGACAACTACTTCGGCGGCGTCATGGAGGACTTCGCCTGGTTCGAGCGCGTCCTGGACGACTCGGGTAGTGGCCTGAACCGCCCCGCCGCGGTGATTGTCGAGACCGTGCAGGGTGAGGGCGGCGTCAACGTCGCCCGCGCCGAGTGGCTGCGTGCGCTGGCCGACCTGTGCAAGCGCCGCGACATCCTGCTCATCGTCGACGACGTCCAGATGGGCTGCGGCCGCACCGGCGAGTTCTTCTCGTTCGAGGAAGCCGGCATCAAGCCCGACATCGTCACCCTGTCGAAGTCGATCAGCGGCTACGGTCTGCCGTTCGCGCTGACCCTGTTCAAGCCGGAGCTCGACGTCTGGACCCCCGGCGAGCACAACGGAACCTTCCGCGGCAACAACCCCGCCTTCGTCACCGCCGCCAAGGCGATCGAGACCTACTGGTCCGATGACACCCTGAGCCGCGACATCCACGCGAAGGGTGAGCGCATCCACGAGGTCTTCTCCGACCTCTGCAATCGCTACGAAGGCATCTCGACCCGCGGTCGCGGCATGGTTCGCGGCCTGGTGTTCGAGGACCACACGGCAGCCGGCAAGGTCTGTGCGCAGGCCTTCGGTGCCGGGTTGCTGGCCGAGACGTCGGGTCCGTCCGACGAGGTCGTCAAGCTGCTCCCGCCGCTGACCATCTCGCGCGAGGACCTCGACCGCGGCCTGTCCATCCTTTCCGACGCAGTCAAGGAGGTGATCGGATGATCGTCCGAACCACCGAAGAGATCACCGGTACCGAGCGCGACGTGGCCGACGGCCACTGGCGTTCCAAGCGAATCGTCCTCGGCGGCGACGGTGTGGGGTTCTCGTTCCACGAGACCACCATCGAAGCCGGCAGCGTGAACGAATTCCACTACGCCAACCACATCGAGGCCGTCTGGCTCGTCGAGGGCACCGGCACCCTGCTCAACCGTGAGACCGGCGAGACCCACCCGCTGGCCCCCGGCACGATGTACCTGCTGAACGGCCACGAGCGCCACACGGTCACCGCCGACACCCAGATGCGCATGCTGTGCGTGTTCAATCCGCCGGTGGTCGGCACCGAGGTCCACGACGAGAACGGCGTGTACCCGTTGGTCGCCGTGCCGCAGCCGACCGGTAAGCATGCCGAGGACGCCGTCGAGGAGACCGCCGTCTCCTGACGCCTCGACCTGCACAGAAGTCAACGAGTGCGCACCCTGCCTATCCTGGGCAGGGTGCGCACTCGTCTTCAGCTCGGCCAGACCCCGGCCGAACACACACCGCTCGACGATGACGTCGCCGAGCGCATCGATCTGGCCGCCGACATCCTGGCCGGACGCCGGGTCGCGGTCCTGACCGGCGCCGGCATCTCCACCGACTCGGGTATCCCCGACTACCGCAGCCCGGGGTCGCCGCCGCGCACGCCGATGACCCTGGAGATGTTCCTGTCCTCCCCCGAGTTCCGCCGGCACTACTGGGCTCGCAATCACCTCGGCTGGCGCCACATGGACGCCGCCCTCCCCAACCCCGCGCATCTCGCACTGACCGACCTGCAGGGCCACGGCCGGGTGTCGACGGTGATCACGCAGAACGTCGACATGCTGCACACCAAGGCCGGGACACGAGGCGTCCTGGAGCTGCACGGCTGCTATGGCCGCGTGCGCTGCCTGAGGTGTGACTGGCGGATCTCCCGGCACCGTCTCGCGCAACTGCTCGAGGAGATCAACGCCGGTTTCGCCGAACGCGTGGCCGGGCGTGGGGCCATCGAGGTGGCACCCGACGCCGACGCGATGCTCTCCGACACCTCGGAGTTCCGGATGATCGACTGCCCGCACTGCGGTGGCATCCTCAAACCCGATATCGTCTACTTCGGCGAGACGGTTCCGAAACCGCTTGTCGAGCAATCCTTCTCGGCGGTCGATGAGGCCGACGCCCTGCTCGTGGTCGGGTCATCGCTGACCGTCATGTCCGGCCTGCGGTTCGCGCGACGGGCCCATCGTGCCGGTAAACCGTTGATCATCGTCAACCGCGGACACACCCGCGCCGACGAGCTGGCGTCCCTCAAGATCGACCATCGGGCCGGGGTGGTGCTGCCGGCGCTCGCGGCCGGTTAGCCTCCGGGAAGCAGCGCTCAGCGCGAGACGACGACCAGATCGTCGGCGTGCACGACGGGCCGCTGCAGTTCGGGCGGGAGCTCTTCGGTGTGGCGACCGATCATCGAGGTGACATCGTCGGACTCGTAGGCGGCGACCCCACGCGCCTTCACGACGCCCCGCTGGTCCACCAGTTCGACGACGTCACCGTCGAAGAACCGGCCTTCGACGCCGACCACGCCGGCAGCGAGAAGTGAACGGCGCCTGCGGGATACGGCGGCCACCGCGCCGTCGTCGAGGACGATCCTGCCCCGCGCGTCGGCGGCATGACGCACCCAGAAGCGACGTGCGGACAAGCGCTCCTCGCGGGCGGCGAACACCGTGCCCACCGAGGCGTCGGCCAGCGCCTGCGCCGCGGATGACGCGGCGGCGAGCAGAACCGGGACACCGGCGTCCGCGGACAGACGCGCTGCGGCGAGCTTTGACGCCATCCCGCCGGTGCCGAGCGCTCCCCCGGACCCGGCGATGACGCCGTCGAGGTCCTCGGGTCCGTTCACCTCGGGGATCAGACGGGCACGCCGACCGTCCACGCCCACCTTGCGGGGGTCGCCGTCGTACAGGCCGTCGACGTCGGAGAGGAGCACGAGGGCGTCGGCGCCGCTGAGATGGGCGACGAGTGCGGCGAGCCGGTCGTTGTCGCCGAACCGGATCTCGTTGGTCGCGACCGTGTCATTCTCGTTGACCACGGCGACCGCGCCGAGCGACCGCAGACGATCAAGGGTGCGTTGGGCGTTGGCGTGATGCGAGCGGTTCGAGATGTCGTCGGCAGTCAGCAGGACCTGCCCGACGGTGCGGCCGTAGCGGGCGAAGGACGTGCCCCAGGCGTGCGCCAGGGCGAGCTGACCGACGCTGGCCGCGGCCTGTTTGGTGGCCAGATCCTTCGGACGCTTCTTGAGACCGAGCGGGGCGATGCCCGCGCCGATCGCACCCGACGACACGACGATGACGTCGGAACCGGCGCGCATCCGCGCCTCGAGGGCGTCCGCCAGGGCGTCGAGCCGGTCGCGGTCGAGCCCCTCGGCCAGGTCGGTCAGCGCCGACGAGCCGATCTTCACCACAATGCTGCGCGCGTGCGCGATCTGTTCCCGCACGCCCCGCACCTCGATGCCGGCCTCCGCGGTCACGACTGGTCCTGCTCTCCGTCCTCGACGGGCAGTCCGCGCCGCAACCGGCGGGCCTGCTTGCGTTCGTGGGCGCCCACGCGGTCGTTGCGGTCGAGTCGGATGTCGGTACCGCGTCCGGTGACCGGGACGTCGTCGCCCATGGGCGTGCTCGGCTCCCAGTCGAAGGTGACCGCACCGATGGTGACCGGGGCGCCGGGCTCGGCACCCATCTTCACCAGCTCGTCTTCGACGCCGAGGCGGTTGAGGCGGTCGGCCAGGTAGCCGACGGCCTCGTCGTTGTCGAACTGCGTCTGGGCGATCCAGCGCTCCGGGCGCGTGCCGTAGACGACGAAGCCGCCCTCGATCTCGGGGTCGCGGACGATGGTGAAACCGGTGTCGTCGACCGCCTTCGGGCGGATGATCGCCCGGCGAGGTGTCTTCTCCGGCTGCGCTTCCCGGTACTCGCGGACCATCTTCGCCAGCGCGAAGGTCAGTTCGCGCAGACCTTCGTGGGCCACCGCGGAGATCCGGAACACCGGCCAACCGCGTTCGGCCAGTTCGGGTTCCACGAGATCGGCGAGTTCGGCGGCGTCGGGGACGTCCACCTTGTTGAGGATGACCACACGCGGTCGCTCGGCCAGGTCACCGAGACCGTGGTCGGCGTCGAGTGCCGGCTTGTACGCGGCCAGTTCGGCTTCGAGGGCGTCGATGTCGGACACCGGATCGCGGCCGGGCTCGAGGGTCGCGCAGTCGACGACGTGCGCGAGGACGGCACACCGCTCGAGGTGTCGCAGGAACTCCAGTCCGAGACCACGACCGGTCGAGGCGCCCGGGATCAGACCCGGCACGTCGGCGATGGTGAACACGTCACCGGCGGTCTGCACCACACCGAGGTTCGGCACGAGAGTGGTGAACGGGTAGTCGGCGATCTTCGGCTTGGCCGCTGACAGCACCGACACCAACGACGACTTGCCCGCCGACGGGAAGCCGACGAGGCCGACGTCGGCCACCGACTTCAGCTCAAGGACGAGGGAACGCTGCTGGCCCTCCTCACCCAGGAGGGCGAAACCGGGAGCCTTGCGGGCCTTCGACGCGAGCGACGCGTTGCCGAGACCACCGCGACCGCCCTGTGCGGCCTCGAAGGTCGTACCGGTGCCGACGAGGTCGGCGAGAATCGTGCCGTTCTCGTCGAGGACGACCGTGCCGTCGGGCACCTTGAGGACGAGGTCCTCGCCCATGGCGCCGTCGCGGTTGTCCCCGGCGCCGGGCTTGCCGTTGCTCGCCTTGGCATGCGGACGGAAGTGGAAGTCGAGCAGAGTGTGCACCTGCGGGTCGACGACGAGTCGCACCGACCCGCCGTTACCGCCGTTGCCGCCGTCCGGGCCGCCGAGAGGCTTGAACTTCTCCCGGTGAACCGACGCGCAGCCGTGGCCACCGTTGCCCGCCGCGACGTGAATGGTCACGCGGTCGACGAACCGTGACATCGAATCCTTCTTCCGTCAAAAAAGAACAGGGCGGGCCGGGTACGTGATGACCCTGCCCGCCCTGCGAAAAGGCTTGTCGTGCCGGAGTACTCGGGTCAGACCTGAGCGGTTTCCGGAACGATGTTGACCGTCTTGCGGCCACGCTTGCTGCCGAACTCCACCGCGCCCGCGGCGAGCGCGAACAGGGTGTCGTCGCCACCGCGACCGACGTTCACGCCGGGGTGGAACTTGGTGCCGCGCTGACGAACGAGGATCTCTCCTGCGCTCACCTGCTGGCCACCGAAGCGCTTCACACCGAGTCGCTGGGCATTGGAATCGCGACCGTTGCGGGAGCTGGATGCGCCCTTCTTATGTGCCATGTGTCAGTCCTCCTGAGGTCTTCGCGAAGCTTGTCGAACTACTTGATGCCGGTGACCTTCAGGACCGTCAGCTTCTGACGGTGACCCTGGCGCTTGTGGTAGCCGGTCTTGTTCTTGAACTTGTGGATGCGGATCTTGGGGCCCTTGACGTGCTCCACGACCTCGCCGGTGACCGAGATCTTGGCCAGCTGGTCGGCGTCGGTGGTCAGGGTCGAGCCGTCGACGACCAACGCGACCGGCAGGCTCACCGTGGAGCCGACCTTCTCGTCGATCTTCTCGACCTTGACAGTGTCGCCCTCAGCGACCTTGTACTGCTTGCCGCCGGTCTTGACGATCGCGTACGTTGCCATCGAAGTTCTTCCTCTTAATCGTCTGGTCGGGCCCTTCGTCAGCGCCGAGGCGCATTCGAAGGCGTTCGTGTAGTGCGTGCCGGTGCGGGCCGCAATCCACCCAGTCAGTTGACCGGGAGTGGTTGCGATTCACACCAGAGGGCCTGCCACGGGATTTGTGCCGGTTCCGGTGCACGTGGCACAGAACAGCGCAGACCCTCCGCGGGAGGCGACTTTCCAAGGTTACGGGAACGGCGGTGGCCGGGTCAAACTCGCCCCGCCGGTCCCTCACCTCGGACCTCAGCTGTCGGCCGGCGGCGGTCCGGCGGGCCTGCCCGCCGTCCGCTTCCGCGGGCGCCGACGTACTGCGACCACCGACTCTCCGGTGGAGACCGGACCGAAGGTCGTCTTCGGCGCCTCCGGAGCCGCGTCGACGGCCGTCATCACCACGTTCTCCGGTGCGGTCGTCGTCTGCGCCGGACGCCGGACCACCCGGCGGCGACGCTTCGCCGCAGGTGCCTGGCCGTCGGTCGACGCGGCCGGTTCCTGGGCCTTCGCGGGCTCCTGGGCCTGCTCCGGCTCTTCGGCCTTCGCGGGTTCTTCCGTCTTCGCGTGCTTCTCGGCCTTCGTGACCGGTTCCGGCGTCTGCGCCTTCTCCGGCTCCGCCTCCGGCGACTCCGTCGTCACCGGGGTCTCGGCGGCATTCGCGACCGCCTGCTCGACCTCGACGTGCTCACCCTCGTGGTGCTCGCCCTCAGGATGCTCCCCCTCAGGATGCTCACCGTCGTGGTGATGTGCGGCCATCGCCCGGAACAGCGGGTGCTCGGCAGCGGGCTTGTGCGGCGGGGCCGCCGGCGGTGCGGTCTTGGGTGCCGCCGCCTCGGCGGGGGCCTCCGACTTCTTCTTGCCGCGGCGCGAACGCTTGGAACCCGCGCCGTCCGACTTCGCCGCATCGTCGCCGGCGCGCACCTCCACCGGGTTGGCGTGCACGATCAGGCCGCGACCGCCACACGAGGTGCAGGGGGTCGAGAAGGCCTCGAGCAGACCTGTTCCGAGACGCTTACGCGTCATCTGGACCAGGCCGAGCGAGGTCACCTCCGACACCTGATGACGGGTACGGTCCCGGGCCAGCGCCTCGGTGAGGCGACGCAGCACCAGGTCACGGTTCGATTCGAGGACCATGTCGATGAAGTCGACGATGATCATGCCGCCGATGTCGCGCAGACGCATCTGCCGCACGATCTCCTCGGCCGCCTCGAGGTTGTTCCGGGTGACCGTCTCCTCGAGATTTCCGCCCGACCCGGTGAACTTGCCGGTGTTGACGTCGACAACCGTCATCGCCTCGGTGTGTTCGATGATCAGCGTGCCGCCGGAGGGCAACCAGACCTTGCGGTCGAGCGCCTTCGCCAGCTGCTCGTCGATGCGGTGGACCACGAACGAGTCCGGGGCGTCCGCATGCGGCTTGCTGAACTTCTCCACCCGCTCCATGAGATCGGGGGCTACCGAGCTGACGTAGCCCTCCACGAGGTTCCACGCCTTGTCGCCCTCGACGACGAGCTTCTTGAAGTCCTCGTTGAAAAGATCGCGGACCACGCGGACCAGCAGGTCGGGCTCCTCGTAGAGCGCCTTCGGCGCACCGGAACCGGACTTCTTGGCGCTCTCGACCGACTCCTCGATCGACTTCCACTTCGCCTCGAGGCGGGCGATGTCGGCTCCGAGCTCCTCGGCGCTCACACCCTCGGAGGCGGTGCGGATGATCACGCCGGCGTCCTCGGGGACCAGCTTCGACAGGATCTGCTTGAGACGCTTGCGCTCGACGTCGGGCAGCTTGCGGCTGATTCCGGTCGACGAGCCGCCGGGCACGTAGACGAGGTACCGGCCGGCCAGCGAGATCTGCGTGGTCAGGCGGGCACCCTTGTGCCCCACCGGATCCTTGCTGACCTGGACGAGCACGTGGTCGCCTGGCTTGAGCGCCTGCTCGATCTTGCGGGAACCGCCGTCGAGTCCGGCGGCGTCCCAGTTGACCTCGCCGGCGTACAGCACACCGTTGCGCCCGCGGCCGATGTCGACGAAGGCCGCCTCCATGCCGGGCAGCACGTTCTGCACGCGTCCGAGGTAGATGTTGCCGACCATCGACGACGACGTCGCCGTGGTGACGAAGTGTTCGACAAGGACACCGTCCTCGAGCACCGCGACCTGGGTGTAGTCCTCCACCGCGGCATGATCGTGGCCGTCGCCGTCGGTGATGCTGGTGTTGGCACTGCGCTCGCGTACCACCATCACGCGGTCCACCGCCTCGCGACGGGCCAGGAACTCCGACTCGGTCAGGATCGGCGGACGCCGGCGACCGGCGTCACGGCCGTCGCGACGGCGCTGGCGCTTGGCCTCGAGCCGCGTCGAACCGGAGATGCCCTGCACCTCGTCGCGCGCCCGCTTGCTGCGGGGTTCACGCTCGTGGACGACGGTGTTCGGCGGATCATCCGGCGAGCCCTCGTCGGAGTCTCCCCCGCCCTTGCGGCGCCGGCGACGACGCCGGCGGCGGGTCGAGGACCCCTCAGCCGAATCGTCCCCGGAGTCATCGCCGTCGTTGTCGTCCGAGTCGTCGTCACCGGAGTCGCCGTCCTTCGACGAATCGTCGGCAGCGGAGTCCTTGCCGGTGGCCTCCTCCGAGGTGTCCGAGCCCGACCGGCGGCGGCGCCGACGGCGAGAGGTCGACTCGTCCGCCTTCGACTCATCCGACTTGGGTTCGTCCGCCTTGGATTCGTCCGTCTTCGACTCGTCCGACTTCGACTCATCAGAAGTCTCGTCCGTGGTCGCCGCGTCGACAGATTCGGTCGAGGAGTCGTCGTCGGGGGACTTGCTCTCGGACTTGTCGCCGTTCTCGTCGGAATCGTCCTCGTCCGAGGCGTCGCCCGACTCGCCGTCACCGCCCTGGTCACCGCGACCGCGGCCACGGCCACGACGTCCGCGGCGCCGACGACGGCTGCGACCCGAACCCGAATCGTCGTTGTCGGAGCTGTCGGAGTGGTCTGCGGACTCGTCGGTGTCATCCGAGTCGGCGGTCTCCGTTTCGGGAGCCTTCTCCTCGGCGGTCTTCGATGCAGGGGTCTTCGGCTCGGGGGTCTTCGTCTCGGGGGTCTTCGTCTCCGGGGCCTTGGCTTCCTGAGGCTTGGCGCCAGAGTCGGCGGTGGAGTCGTCGGCCTTCGCCGGCTTCTCGGCCTGCTTGGCCGGGCGTGCGGTCTTCGGCTTCTCGGCCGGGGCCTGCGGCTGCAGGAACAACGGCTGGGTGCCGTAGGACGCCTCGGCCTCGGCGGCGGGTGCCGCGACCGGCTCGTCGTACCGCGTCGAAGCGGCCGAAAACAGGCTCGGCGGCTCATCGGCCTTCGGTGTCTCCGCCTTCGGTGTCTCCGCCTCCGGTGCCTCCGCCCGCGGTGCCTCCGCCTCAGCGGCGGGTTCCTCGACAGCCGGTTCCCCGGTGGTCGGTTCAGCGCTGGTCGGCTCAGCGGTGGCGGCGGCCTCGGGGGCGGCTTCCTCTGGAGTGGACGGAGTCACGCCGGGCTCGTCGGCCTCGACGTTCGCCCGCACCCGTTCGGCCACGGCCTGCGCCACCTCACGGTCGACGCTCGATTGGGGGCTACGCGTCTGCACCCCGAGAGTGGCCAGGTGCGCGAGCACCTGCCGACTCGTCAAGCCCAGGAAGCGGGCCAGTGCGTGCACACGAAGTTTGCTGGGAAATTCTTCCACCGGTTCTGGCGCTGCGTTCGCGTCAGCCGGTGACCCGTTGTCGGTCACTCAGTCTCCTCGAACCCCCGGGCGCGTCGGGCTGACGCGGCCACGCGAGGGTCTGCTCTGTGTCCCGGTCCACGTATGGCCGGTGTTGTGTGGTCTGCGCGTCATCACGCTGAGCCGTGTCGGTTCAGCAGAGAACGCTCTTGCTGTGTCGATGACCGCATCCCGGGCGCCTTCCACGACACCGGGCACAGGGCGAAGCCTGAGTGTCCGGCTGCTGGCAGCAGCACGAACCTCGGCGGGGTCAGCTGTGGTTGTGGGCGTCGCGGTGCGAGGTTGCCGCACCGCGACGCGCCGAACCAAGGCGCGTCATCCGGCCATCGTCGACAAAGTGTGTCGGCGATAACCCTGCAAGTATCCCACATGGGGGTCGGATGACCGCAAAGTATGCGCGTTTGACACGCGCGTCGAACCGAGCCGGACCGAGGTGACCCCGGTCAGCCTGCGAGTTCGGGGAACCAGATGCCGATCTCACGCTCGGCCGATTCCGGCGAGTCCGAGCCGTGGACCAGGTTGTACTGCGTGTTCAGGGCGAAATCGCCGCGGATGGTGCCGGGCACCGCCTTCTCCACGGGATCGGTGCCGCCGGCGATCTGACGGAAGGCCGCGATGGCGCGCGGGCCCTCCAGGACGGCCGCGACCAGCGGGCCGGAGGTGATGAACTCCAGCAGTGAGCCGAAGAAGGGCTTGTCCGCATGTTCGGCGTAGTGGCCGCGGGCCACCTCGTCGCTGGCGGTCTGGAGTTCGAGAGCGACGAGGGTGAGCCCCTTGCGCTCGATACGGCTGATGATGTCGCCGACGAGCGAGCGTTCGACGCCGTCCGGCTTGATGAGTACGAGAGTGCGTTCAGTCACGACTGACACCTTATCGACCGGCCGGAGGATTCCGACGGTCAGGAGCAGTACTCACCGGCCACGGGGAAGAACCCGTAGTTGAACAGGCTGCCGGAGCGTGCCTGCGGGTCGACGACGATCTGCAGGCATCCACCGGGAGAGGCGAGTGCACCGGTGAGAGCGAGGTCGAACTGTTGCGCCAGAGCGAGATTCGCCGGACGGTACTGGGCGGGCACCGGCATGGTCGCGATGGCCTCCGGCGCCTTCATCCCGGCTGCGCGCTTGGTGATGTCGTGGGTCGCGACGTAGCTGAACTCACCCTGCGAGACGGGGACCGGCGCTCCTGCCTCGGGTACCGCGAACGCCTCGAGCGCCGGGGGCGTCTGCTCGGGGGCGGGCTCCGCCGAGGCGACGGCGGGAGCGCTCAGAGCGAACGCGGCCGCCCCGAGCAGCGCCGTTCCGGCCGTACGGCCGAGACGGGCGGAGGTGCGGGGGCGATCGATACCGGCGGGGGTCCGGGAAAACAGGAACTGCACGTACGTCCTCACGTTGGATGTCGCTGCGATTGCGAGTCGCGATGAAAAGAAAGCCACGCGGGAACCAGTCCGCTCCCCCACGGCTTGCGCCATTCTTGCAGCAACTCCCACAGTCCGCCCGGCTTCGCCGATAACGGTCCGGCCACAGGTCTTGCGACCACCAAACCGCCGTGGGGACAGTGTTGACCACCCAGGTGAGAGGCGTGTCAGTCGATCGGTTCCTGCCCGGGGAGCATGCCCAGTTCGACGCGCTTCTCCACATCCCGCTTGATGTAGACGATGTAGAGCCAGACCGACCCGAAGACCACACCTACCGCAGCGATCGACCAGTGGAAGACACCACCGACGATCACCGCCACCTGGAGTGCGAGATCGAGCTTGAGCGCGTACGGACGACTCTGCATCCCGGCGGCCGCGATCATCGCGAGCACGAGCAGGATCAGGTATCCGCCGGACACCCAGGTCAGTCCGCCGCCGAGACGCCAGACGATCGGGAACGCCAGGATGACGACGATGACCTCGAGAATCATCGTCCCCGCCATCACCCCGCGCAGGCCCTTCCACGGGTCGTTGGCGGGTGGGGTGTACCGGGTCATGACGGTTCCTTACCGAACAGGGTGCGCGCGGCACCGGCGGTCACGACCGAGCCGGTGATCACGACGCCCGCACCCGAGACTCGTTGGCCCTCGGCTTCCTCCGCGAGGGCGATGGCTTCTTCGACGGCATCGGGCAGGAACGGCTGCACGACGACCCGTTCCTCGCCGAACACCTCGGTCGCGTACTCCGCGAGCGTCTCGGCGTCGAGGGCACGGGGTGAGCCGTTGTTGGTGACGACGACGGCGTCGAGCACCGGCTCGAGTGCTTCGAGCAGACCGCGCGCGTCCTTGTCACCGAGGACGCCGATGACGCCGACGAGGCGCCGGAAGTCGAACTCCTCGGCCAGCGCCTGGGCCAGTGCGTTCGCGCCGTGCGGATTGTGCGCGGCGTCGGCGAACACCGTCGGCGCGCTGCGGAGTCGTTCGAGCCGGCCGGGATTGCCGACCGTGGCGAACCCGCTCCGGATCGCGTCGATGTCGAGCTGACGGTCCGGGCCGGCACCGAAGAAGGCCTCGACGGCGGCCAGTGCCAGGGACGCGTTGGCAGCCTGATGAGCTCCGTGCAGCGGCAGGAACACCTCGTCGTAGACGCCGCCGAGCCCCTGGATCGTGAGCATCTGACCGCCGACGGCGGTGGCCGAGCCGAGGACCGCGAACTCCGACCCCTGACGGGCCACGACGGTCCCCGCATCGACCGCTGCACGCAGCAGCACGTCCATGACCTCGGGGTTCTGCTCGGCGATGATCGTGACCGGGTCGACGGCCCCGAGGGCGTCGGGCTCACCGGGCTTGATGATCCCGGCCTTCTCCCCCGCGATGGCCGCCAGGGTGTCGCCGAGATAGTCGGCGTGGTCCATGGCGATGGGCGTGATGACCGAGACGATGCCGTCGATGACGTTGGTGGCGTCCCAGCGGCCACCCATGCCGGTCTCGACCACGGCCACGTCGACCGGCGCCTCGGCGAAGACCGCGTAGGCCATCGCGGTCAGCACCTCGAACTTGCTCATCCGCGGCCCACCGGCCGCGGTCGAGCTGTCGTCGACCATCGTGATGTACGGCTCGAGCTCGCGGTAGGTGTCGATGTAGGTCCGCGCACGAATCGGCTTGCCGTCCACCGAGATCCGCTCGGTGACCCGCTGCAGGTGCGGGCTCGTGATGCGCCCGGTCCGCCGATGCAGCGCGGTCATCAGCGCATCGATCATCCGCGTCACCGACGTCTTGCCGTTGGTGCCCGCGATGTGGATCGCCGGATAACTGTGCTGCGGCGAGCCGAGCAGGTCCATCAACGCCGCGATACGCGTCAGCGACGGTTCGATCCTGGTCTCGGGCCAGCGGGTGTCGAGTTCGGTCTCGACCTCGGCGAGTTCGGCGAGATCGTCGGCGCTGTCGTGGACGGTGAGCGGCGGACGGTCGTGCTCGGCGTCCGCCGCCCGTTCCTCCGCGTCGATCAGTTCCGACAGTCCCAACGGATCCTCGCCGACGACGGCGGGATCCTCCTCGGGGAAGCCGGTCTCGTCGCTCACGCGCCGCCGGCCAGACTCGCCAGCTTCGCGTTCAGGCGCTCGACCTCTTCGGTTGCGATCCGCTGGCGGTTCCGGATCTTGCTGACCACATGGTCGGGGGCCTTGGACAGGAACTGCTCGTTGCCCAGCTTGGCCGAGGTGGTCGCCAGTTCCTTCTCGGCGACCGCGAGGTCCTTGGTGAGGCGCTTCCGCTCGGCCTCGACGTCCACCGTTCCCGACGTGTCGATCGCGACGGTGACGGTTGCGACCGACAGCCGGACCTCGATGGTCGCGGTCGCGGTGAAGCCGGGTCCGGCGGGATCGAGACGCGCCAGCGACTGCACGTACGGCAGCAGCGGCTCGATGCCCGACTCCCCCAGTCCGTCGAACTGTGCGGCCACCCGCTGACCGGGACGCAGCCCCTGGTCGCTGCGGAAGCGACGCACCTCGGTGATGAGGCGCTGCAGGTCGGCGACGCGGGCCGCCGAATCGGTCGACCAGTCCTGTCCCGACGGGGCCGGCCACTCGGCGATGACCAGCGACTCGCCCCCGGTGAGTGCCTTCCACAGCACCTCGGTGACGAACGGCATCACCGGCGACAGCGCGCGCAGCAGCGGCTCGAGGACCGCGCCGAGCACGATGGAGGTTGTCTCCGAACGCTTCTCGTCGTTCTCGGCGAACTGCACCTTCGCCAGCTCGAGGTACCAGTCGCACACCTCGTCCCAGGCGAAGTGGTAGAGCGACTCGCAGGCCTTGGAGAACTCGTAGGACTCGAATCCGGCGTCGACCTCGGCGAGCACCTCGTCGAGACGCCGGAGAATCCAGCGGTCGGCGTCGGTCAGGGCGTCCCCCGCCGGCAGTTCGGCGACCTTGGCGCCGTTCATCAGCGCGAACTTGGTCGCGTTGTACAGCTTGGTCGCGAAGTTGCGTGACGACTGGGCATGGTCCTCGCCCACCGAGATGTCGGCGCCCGGGTTGGCGCCGCGGGCCAGCGTGAACCGCAGCGCGTCGGCGCCGAAGCGCTCCACCCAGTCGAGCGGGTCGATGCCGTTGCCCTTCGACTTCGACATCTTGCGGCCGTGCTCGTCACGGACCAGGCCGTGCAGGAACAGGTTGTGGAACGGGATCTCGTTACCCGGACCCAGATCCTTGCCGACATAGGTGCCGAACATCATCATCCGCGCCACCCAGAAGAACAGGATGTCGTAACCGGTGACGAGAACCGAAGTGGGATAGAACTTCTCGAGGTCGGCGGTCTTCTCCGGCCAGCCCATGGTGGAGAACGGCCACAGACCCGAGGAGAACCAGGTGTCGAGGACGTCGGTCTCCTGGACGTAACCCTCCGGCGCCTCCTCGTCGGGTCCGACGCAGACGACCTCGCCGTCCGGGCCGTACCAGATCGGGATGCGGTGGCCCCACCACAACTGACGCGAGATGCACCAGTCGTGCATGTCGTCGACCCAGCCGAACCAGCGCGGCTCCATCGATTTCGGGTGGATCACGGTCGACCCGTCGCGGACGGCGTCGCCGGCGGCCTGGGCCAGCGACGAGACGTTGACCCACCACTGCATCGACAGTCGCGGTTCGATCGGCTCACCGGTGCGCTCCGAGTGCCCGACGCTGTGCAGGTACGGACGCACCTCCTTGACGATGCGCCCCTGCTCGGCGAGGGCCTCACGCACCTTGACGCGCGCCTCGAAACGGTCCATGCCGTCGAATTGCGTTCCGGTATCCGCGATCCGAGCAGACTCGTCCATGATCGTCGGCATCGGCAGGTTGTGCCGCTGCCCCAGCGCGAAGTCGTTGGGATCGTGGGCCGGGGTGATCTTGACCGCGCCACTGCCGAATTCGGGGTCGACGTAGTCGTCGGCGACGATCGGGATGTTCCGATCGAGGAACGGGTGCGGCAGTTCGGTGCCGATCAGGTGCTTGTACCGCTCGTCGTCGGGGTGCACGGCGATCGCGGTGTCGCCGAGCATCGTCTCCAGACGCGTCGTGGCGACCACGATGTGGGGTTCGGAGTCGTCGAGCGAGCCGTAGCGGAAGCTGACGAGTTCGCCCTCGACATCGGCGTAGCTGACCTCGATGTCGCTGACCGCGGTCTTGAGGACCGGCGACCAGTTGACCAGCCGCTCCGCCTGGTAGATCAGCCCGTCGTCGAACATCTTCTTGAAGACGGTGTGCACCGCACGCGACAGACCCTCGTCCATCGTGAAGCGCTCACGCGACCAGTCGACGCTGTCGCCGAGTCGGCGCATCTGTTCACCGATGTTGCCGCCGATCTCGGCCTTCTCGGCCCAGACGCGCTCGATGAACGCCTCGCGGCCGAGGTCGTCGCGAGTTTTGCCCTCGGCGGCCAGTTTGCGCTCGACCATCGTCTGCATGGCGATCGCGGCATGGTCCATGCCGGGCAGCCACAGCACCTCGTAGCCCTGCATGCGACGACGACGCGACAGCGCGTCCATGAGGACGTGCTCGTAGGCGTGACCCATGTGCAGCGACCCGTTGACGTTGGGCGGCGGGATCACGATCGAGAACGGGGGCTTGTCACTCGTCGCGTCGGCGGTGAAGTAGCCGGCATCAACCCAGCCCTGGTAGAGCGTGGCCTCGTGCTGGGCGGGGTCCCAGGATTTCGGCAACTCGTTCTCGGGCAGCGCAGATGTCGGGTCGAGTGATGTCACGGCCGCCATTCTATGTTTCCGCCGGGTGTGACCTCGCCCCGGTCCTCACTCGTGCACCGTTCACGCGGTCTCGGCCGCAAGTGCCGGACCGAGGAGGAGCCCGCCGTCGATCACGTACTCCGCCCCGGTGATGAACGACGCCTCCGCCGACGTGAGGAACAGCAGGAGCCGGGTCACGTCGGCCGGCTCGCCGAGCCGGGGAACGGCGAACGGCTCGGGCGAGTAGAAATCGGCGATCGCCGCCGTGGCGCCGACCGCGGGTTCGTTGATGAACCGGGTCGCGATCACGCCGGGGTGGATGGTGTTGACGCGAATGTGGTCGCGGCCCAGTTCGAGAGCCGCCGTCCGGGTCAGACCTCGTACGGCCCACTTGCTGGCGACATAGGGCGCGTACAACGCGGTGCCACCCATACTCATCGTCGACGCGATGTTGACGATGACACCGCCTCCCGCACGTCGCAGCGCGGGCGCGACCGCCTTGACACCGAGGAAGGTGCCGGTGAGGTTGGTGCGCAGGATCCGTGACCAGGTGACCTCGTCCGTGTCCTCGATCAACGCCGGCGGATTCTGGACCCCGGCGTTGTTCACGAGCACGTCCACGGCCCCGAAGGCTTCCTCGGCGGTTGCAACCGCCGACGACCACGAGTTCTCGTCTGTGACGTCGAACCGGATGAAGCGAGCGCGGGACCCGAGCTCGTCGGCGATGGCGGTACCGCGCCCGGCGTCGGTGCCCCCGATGATGACGTTCGCCCCCTCCGCGTGGAAGGCGCGGACATGGCTCGACCCCTGTCCACCGGTTCCCCCGGTCACGAGCACGGTCTGGTTGTCGAAGCGGTGCATGAGGTGTTCCTCCGGTGGCGAGATGGGCGACCGGGAGCATCGGATGATGATCGGGGTCAGTGGTGAGCCGATCGACTCACCACTCACGCTAGGTCGTATCGGATGGTGAGTCAAGCCACTCACCTCGTATGCTCTGGGCCATGAGCAGAGGCGTGTCGACCTACCATCAGCGCATCGCGCAGGAGAAGCGCTCGGTGATCCTGGAGGCCGCGACGGCCCTCTTCCTGCAGCTCGGCTACGACCGGACATCGCTGGCGCGGATCGCCGAACACTCCGGCGTGTCGCGGGCGACCCTGTTCAAGCAATTCCCCAGCAAGGCAGCGCTTTTCGATGCCATGATCACCGAGTCGTGGTCGATCGACGACGAGGAGACCGCTCCCCCGGCAGGCGAGGTCGCCCACGGGTTGAGCGTCCTCGGTCACCGCTACGCCGCACTGCTGTGCCGTCCCCGGATGACCGACCTGTTCCGGATCGTCATCGCCGAGCTCCCCCGGTTCCCAGAACTGGCCGACGCACAGTTCGTACGCGGGAAGATGCCCTACTTCGAATCCGTGCGCGCATACCTCCTGGCCGAGCACGAGGCGGGCACGGTGCGGATAGACGATGTGGAGCTCGCCGCCACCCAGTTCCTGGGGATGATCTCCAACTACGTGTTCTGGCCGACGCTCCTGGTGCCGGGCTGGGAGGTCGGAGCCGAACGCGTCGCAGAAGTGGTCGACGAGGCCGTCCGCACCGCCGTCGCCCGATACTCCACGGCCGGGTCGCCGGCACCCACCGGCGACTGACCTCGTCGATCAGCCCGTCGCCTTCGATCAGCCCGTCGCTGTGATCAGCCCGTCGCTGTGATCAGCCCGTCGTCATCCGCAGCCGGTGCAGATCCTCGGGCGCGTTCACGTTCACCAGCCAGTCGGCGTCGGACACGCCCACGCGGTAGGTGTTGAGCGCCTCGATCGCACCGAGCATCCGGCGCTCACCGCCGGCCACCAGATCGGCGATCACCGGCCCGGCATCGGTCCGGTAGATCCCCGCCATCGGATGGTCGCGCTGCGCGTCACGGGCGATCACCGCCTGGGCGGAGTCGGTGAGTCCCAGCCGGAGTTCGTCGATGAGTTCGGGCGCGATCAGCGGCATGTCGGTGGCGCACACGAAAGCGAGGTCGGCGCCGTCGGCCGCAGCCTTTGCCAGTCCCGCGACCAGCCCGCCCAACGGGCCGGCCCCCTCCTGTTCGTCGGTCACCCAGTGCACCTTAACCCGGTCGATGCCGGGCGCCGCGCGGTCGCGGATGTCGTCGATGCCGCGGAAAGCCGCCGACGTCTCACCGGCCACGACGAGCACCGGATCGCACCGTTGCGCCACGACCCGGACGACCCGGGCGAGCATCGGCTCCCCGTCCCAGTCCAGTGCCGCCTTGTCGCTCCCCATACGCCGCGACCGTCCGCCGGCCAGCACGATCGCCGCGAGTTTCGAACCGTCTGATCCCGTGTCGTGAGTCACAACACCCAGTGTGCGTGATCCGTCACCGCGGCGAGGCAAGATGGACATCATGAGCCGTAGCCCTGATGGTGACCTCCGCGTCGACGAGCCCACCGATGTCCACCGCAAGAAGGTGAAGACCTGGGCCGCCGGCGTTCCCGCGGTGGCCGTGGCGCTCAAGCGCGGACTCGAGCAGATGGGCCCGGTGCGCACCGCCCGAACCCTCCTCGAACTCAACCAGCGCGACGGCTTCGACTGCCCCGGCTGCGCCTGGCCCGAGACACCCGGCCACCGCAAGCACGCCGAGTTCTGTGAGAACGGCGCGAAGGCCGTCGCCGAGGAGGCCACCAAGCGCTCGGTGACCCCGGAGTTCTTCGCCGCCCACAGCGTCGAGGACCTCGCCACCCGCAGCGGTTATTGGCTCTCCCAGCAGGGCCGACTGGCGCATCCGATGTATCTCGCGCCCGGCGACACCCACTACCGCCCGGTGAGCTGGGACGAGGCCAACCGCATCATCGCCGACGAGTTCGCCGCGATGTCCTCCCCCGACGAGGCCGTCTTCTACACCTCCGGGCGGACCAGCAACGAGGCCGCCTTCGTCTACCAGCTGTTCGCGCGCAGCCTCGGGACCAACAACCTCCCCGACTGCTCCAACATGTGCCATGAATCGTCGGGCGCCGCGCTCGGGACGTCCATCGGCATCGGCAAGGGTTCGGTGACCGTCCCCGACCTCGAGGCCGCCGACCTCATTCTCATCGCGGGGCAGAATCCCGGCACCAACCATCCGCGCATGCTGGCCACGCTCGAGAAGGCGAAGGGCAATGGGGCACGGATCGTCGCGATCAACCCGCTGCCCGAGGCGGGTCTGATGCGGTTCAAGGACCCCCAGAAGGTCGGCGGCGTCATCGGTGACGGAACCAAGCTCGCCGACGACTTCCTCCAGGTGCGCCTCGGCTCCGACATGGCGCTGTTCCGAGGTGTCGCCCGACTGCTGCGCGACGCCGAGCAGGCGAATCCCGGCACCGTCTTCGACCACGAGTTCCTCACCGGGTCGTGCGCAGGCACCGAGGACTACCTCGCCCTGCTCGACGACGTCGACATCGACGAGGTCGCCGCCATCACGGGTCTGACGAGAACCCAGATCGCCGATCTCGCCGACGCCGTTCGGACCTCGCAGCGCATCGTGTTGTGCTGGGCGATGGGACTCACCCAGCACCGTCACGCGGTGGCGACGATCGCCGAGGGCACCAATGTGTTGTTGCTGCGCGGCATGATCGGCAAGGTCGGAGCCGGATTGTGCCCCGTGCGAGGGCATTCCAACGTCCAGGGCGACCGCACGATGGGCATCTTCGAGAAGATGCCCGAATCCTTCCTCGCCGCACAGGATGCCGAGTTCGGGATCGTCAGCCCCCGCAAGCACGGGTACGACACCGTCGCCGCGATCAACGCGATGGCGGCGGGCAAGGTGCGGGTGTTCATGGGAATGGGCGGCAACTTCGTCTCCGCCACCCCCGACACCGAGGCGACCGCGGACGCGCTGCGCCGGTGCGCCCTGACCGTGCAGGTGTCGACCAAGCTCAACGAGTCGCACACCGTCACCGGTCGCGCGGCGCTCATCCTGCCGACCCTCGGCCGGACCGACCGCGACGTCATCAACGGAGTCGCCCAACGTGTCTCGGTCGAGGACTCGATGTCGGTGGTGCATCTGTCCCGAGGCTCACTGCCGCCGGTGTCGCCCGATCTGCGCAGCGAGGTCGCCATCGTCTGCGACCTCGCCACCGCTGCGCTCGGCGCCGATCATCCGGTGCCGTGGCAGAAACTCAAGGGGAACTACGACACGATCCGCGATCGTATCGAGCGGGTGATCCCGGGGTTCGAGGACTTCAACATCCGCGTCCGGCGCAGCGACGGCTTCGTCCTACCGAACCCGCCCCGCGACAACCGGTCCTTCGACACCCCGAACGGCAAGGCCAACTTCGCGGTGCACCCGCTCGAGTGGGTGCACATCCCGGAGGGGCGTCTCATCCTGCAGACGCTGCGCAGCCACGATCAGTACAACACCACCATCTACGGGCATGATGACCGCTATCGCGGGATCAAGGGCAACCGGCATGTGGTGATGGTCAGTCCCGCGGACATCTCCGCACTCGGACTGCACGACGGCCAGCTCGTCGACATCGTATCGGAGTTCGAGGGCGAGAACGGACTCGAGGAGCGCCGCGTACGCGGCTTCGAGATCGTCGCCTACGACACCCCGCAGGGCAATGCGGCCGCCTACTACCCGGAGACCAATCCGTTGGTGCCGTTGGGTGCAGTGGCGAAGGAATCCAACACCCCGGTGTCCAAGGCCGTGGTCGTCCGGCTCGAACCGGCCTGAGGCCCCCTCGCTCAGAACAGAGAAATCCCCGCCCGGATCACCGGGCGGGGATTTCTCTTGTCTGTCAGACGGTTACGTCAGGCACTCTTGTCGCGACGCTCGTCGTTCGACGCCTTGCGCGGGACGATGGTCGGCAACACGTTGTCGCGCACCGTCTCACCGGTGACGACGACCTTCTCGACGTCGTCACGGCTCGGGATGTCGTACATGACCGGCAGCAGGACCTCTTCCATGATGGCGCGCAGACCACGAGCACCGGTGCCACGATGGATCGCCTGGTCGGCGACCGCCTCGAGGGCGTCCTGGGTGAACTCGAGCTCGACGTTGTCCATCTCGAACAGGCGGGTGTACTGCTTCACCAGTGCGTTCTTCGGCTCCGACAGGATGCTCACCAGCGAGGCCTTGTCGAGATTGGTGACCGAGGCGACGACCGGCAGCCGGCCGATGAACTCGGGGATCAGCCCGAACTTGATCAGATCCTCCGGCATCACATCGGCGAACTGATCGGAGGTGTCGACCTCGTCCTTGCTCGCCACTTCGTTGCCGAAACCCAAGCCGCGCTTGCCGATTCGTTCGGACACGATCTTCTCGAGACCCGCGAACGCACCAGCGACGATGAACAACACGTTGGTGGTGTCGATCTGGATGAACTCCTGGTGCGGATGCTTGCGCCCACCCTGCGGAGGCACCGACGCCTGCGTGCCCTCGAGGATCTTCAGCAGCGCCTGCTGCACACCCTCACCGGACACGTCACGGGTGATCGACGGGTTCTCGCTCTTGCGGGCGATCTTGTCGACCTCGTCGATGTAGATGATGCCGGTCTCGGCACGCTTGACGTCGTAGTCGGCGGCCTGGATCAGCTTCAGCAGGATGTTCTCGACATCTTCACCCACGTAGCCGGCCTCGGTGAGCGCGGTGGCGTCGGCGATGGCGAACGGCACGTTCAGCATCTTGGCCAGCGTCTGCGCGAGGTACGTCTTGCCACAACCGGTCGGGCCGAGCATGAGGATGTTCGACTTCATCAGCTCGACGGTCTCACCCGTGCGGGAGTCCTTCTTCTCCCCCGCCTGGATGCGCTTGTAGTGGTTGTAGACGGCCACCGCGAGCGTGCGCTTGGCGGTGTCCTGACCGATGACGTACTTCTCGAGGAAGTCGCGGATCTCCGCGGGCTTCGGGAGTTCGTCGAGTTTCACGTCGCCGTTCTCGGCGAGCTCCTCCTCGATGATCTCGTTGCACAGGTCGATGCACTCATCGCAGATGTACACGCCGGGGCCGGCGATGAGCTTCTTCACCTGCTTCTGACTCTTCCCGCAGAAAGAGCACTTGAGCAGGTCGCCGCCGTCTCCGATTCGTGCCATCTCGCGTAGTACCTACTTCCTCGTTGCCGGACTGTCGTCGTGGTCCGTCGCGTCGCACGCAGCCGGGCACGGATGATCTGACGACCTCCGAATGCCCAGTAACCCGACGGTACCCGCGCACCGCTCGAACTTCGACCGATAAGGCCAAATGTCGCGACAGAAAATCCCCGCGACTTCTGTACTGGTTGTGGGTTGTCCCTAGGACTTCTTCATCGACTTCTTGCGGTATTCGAAGACCTCGTCGACGATGCCGTATTCCTTGGCCGCCGCGGCGGTCAGGATGTTGTCGCGATCGGTGTCCTTGCGGATCTTCGCCTTGTCCTGGCCGGTGTGGCTGGCCAGGATCTCGTCGAGCCGGTCGCGGATGCGCTCGATCTCGGCGGCCTGGATCTCGAGGTCGGAGACCTGACCCTGGTAGGCGCCGCCGGTGCGCGGCTGGTGGATCAGGACGGTCGCGTTCGGCAGAGCCGCACGCTTGCCCGGGGTTCCGCCGGCGAGCAGGATCGCCGCGGCCGAGGCCGCCTCACCGAGGCACACCGTCACGATGTCGCAGTGGACGTACTGCATCGTGTCGTAGATGGCGAGCATGTCGGGAACGCTGCCGCCGGGCGAGTTGATGTACATGGTGATGTCGCGATCGGGGTCCTGCGACTCGAGGACGAGAAGCTGGGCCATCACGTCGTTCGACACGACCTGGTCGATCGGGGTGCCGACGAAGACGATGCGCTCCTCGAACAGCTTGGCGTACGGGTCGTACTGGCGCTGACCGTTCGGGGTGTGCTCGATGAACGACGGCAGGATGTAGCGCGCCTCGATGTTCTTGAGCGCCAACGCCGACGACGGGATACCGGCGGCGACCTCGGCGGGCATACCGTCCAGGGAAAGGGAGTTGGTCATCTGTTGCTCCAATGAGTAGGTGTGGCTCGGAGGTGGCGGAATGCTCGGGACCGGGTCACTGCCCCGGACGCGAGATCACCTTGTCGACGAAGCCGTACTCCTTGGCCTCCTCGGCGGTGAACCACTTGTCGCGATCCGCGTCGGCCTCGATCTTCTCGAGCGGCTGACCACTGAACTCGGCGTTGAGCCGGTTCATCTCCTTCTTGGTGAGCGCGAACTGCTCGGCCTGGATGGCGATGTCGGCGGCCGTACCGCCGATACCCGCGGACGGCTGGTGCATCATGATCCGCGCGTGCGGCAGGGCATGGCGCTTGCCCTTGGCGCCGGCCGCGAGGAGGAACTGACCCATCGATGCCGCCATGCCCATCGCGTAGGTGGCGACGTCGCACTGGGCGAGCTGCATGGTGTCGAAGATGGCCATGCCCGCGGTGACCGAGCCACCGGGCGAGTTGATGTAGAGGTGGATGTCCTTGGTGGGGTCCTCGGCGGCGAGCAGCAGGATCTGCGCGCACAGCCGGTTGGCGATGTCGTCGTCGACCTGGGTGCCCAGGAAGATGATGCGTTCGCGCAGCAGACGCTCGAACACCGAATCGGTCAGGTTCAACCCAGCCACACCCGAACTCATCGAGGGTGTGTGGATGGTCGGCTCACTCACAGGTTCCTACCTTTGCCTTGTTGTCATGACCTGTGCGCGCCGTCGCCGGCGTCGCACACGTTCTCTGTCTGATGACGTCCTCTCCGACACTAACCAATCCACACCCACCGGCACTCCCGAGGACACGTCTATTCGCTGAGAGCAGAACGGGTCATCACTGTGAACGGCGAATGCAGACCGGTGCACCCGACGCCGATCGCCGGCCCCCGCGAACGGGGACCGGCGATCGGTGATGCGTGGTGAGGCTCCGGGTCGACTCAGTTGTCGGCGTCGGCCGCCTCGTCGGACTCGGCGTCGTCGTTGCCCCCGAAGAACTCGGAGGTGTCGACGGTCGCACCCTTGGTGTCGGTGACGGTGAACTCGCCGACGATGCCGGCCAGCGACTTGCCGCGACGGACGTCGGCGTAGACCGCGCCGACCTGGTTGGCCTGGGTCAGCTGCTGGATGAACTCCTGCGGCTGCATGCCGTAGCGCTGCGCGGTGAAGATGATCTGCTGGGTCAGCTCGTCCTGGCTGACCTCGGTCTCCTGCTGATCGGCGATCGCGTCGAGGAGCAGCTGCTGCTTGACCGACTTCTCGGCCTCCTCGCGGGCCTCGGCGTCCCACTCCTCGCGGGTCTTGCCCTGCGCCTCGAGGAACTTCGCGACCTGCTCGTCGTCGTGGCCGAGAGCGTGGATGATCTGGTGCTGCTGACCCTCGATCTCCTCGGCGACGACCTTCTCCGGCAGCGGGACCTCGACGGTCTCGATCAGCTTCTCGAGCACGGCGTCGCGGATCTTGTTGGCCTGCTCGAGCTTCGCCGACTGCTCGACGCGCTCGGCCAGGCTCGCACGCAGCTCCTCGACGGTGTCGAACTCGCTGGCCATCTGCGCGAACTCGTCGTCGACCTCGGGGAGCTCGCGCTCCTTGACCGACTGCACGGTGACCTTCACCAGAGCCTCTTCACCGGCGTGGTCGCCGGCGACGAGCTTGGTGGTGAACTCCTTGCTCTCGCCGGCCTTCAGACCGATGAGGGCGTCGTCGAGTCCGTCGATGAGCTGGCCGGAGCCGACCTCGTGGGACAGACCCTCGGTGGTGGCCTCCTCGACGGCCTCGCCGTCGACAGTGGCCTCGAGGTCGATCGACACGAAGTCACCGTTCTCGATGCCGCGCTCGACACCCTTGAGGGTGCCGAAGCGGGCGCGCAGGCCTTCGAGCTGCTCGTCGACCGCTGCGTCGTCGATCTCGATGGCGTCGACCTCGACCGAGAGGGTCGAGTAGTCGGGCAGGGTGATCTCCGGGCGGACGTCGACCTCGGCGGTGAAGGTGACGGACTCGCCGTACTTCAGCTCCGACAGGTCGATCTCCGGCTGGCCGATGGCCTTGGTCTCGGTCTCGGCGATGGCCTCCGAGTACTTGGCGGGGATGGCGTCGTTGACGACCTGCGCCAGGACCGAGTCGCGACCGACGCGGGCCTCGATCAGCTTGGCGGGCGCCTTGCCCGGGCGGAAGCCGGGGATCCGGATCTGCTGGGCCAGCGACTTGTACGCCCGGTCGAAGTCTGCGGACAGCTCCTCGAACGGGACCTCGACATTGAGCTTCACTCGGGTCGGGGTGAGTTGCTCGACAGTGCTCTTCACGCCTACTGCTCCTTATATCTGGGGTGGTGATGAAAGTTCGGTTTCGGGTGGTGTGCCCCCGTGACCCACACGGTCACATCGACAAGTCGGGATGACAGGATTTGAACCTGCGACCCTCCGCTCCCAAAGCGGATGCGCTACCAAGCTGCGCCACATCCCGCGGTCCTCAGGTCGCGGTGGAGGCCTCACGGCCGACCGCGCATCAGGGCCAACAGAAGATAGTACGTGGCGCCTGTTGCGACTCGACCAACGGGTGCCGGACGCACCGCCACCCACCCCGATTTAGAAATCCGGCGCGCCGCCAGGTACAGTCACTCATCGCACGCGGCGAACTCCGGTCCCGGCGATCGCGAGCACGCGGGTGTAGCTCAATGGTAGAGCCCTAGTCTTCCAAACTAGCTACGCGGGTTCGATTCCCGTCACCCGCTCCACCACACCCCTCGACCCGGTCGAGGACACGATCCGACCCTGGTCCGTCGAAAGACGAGGACCAGGGTCGTTTCGTTTCTCTGTGCGCTCAGCGACCGCCGATCCCTAGATGAAGGGATCCAGCCACGGAATATCGCCGAACTCGTACCAGTCGTACGGGTAGTCGTAGTAGGGCGGCAGGTCCGGCAGAGGCGGTGTCTCCGGTGTGTCTTTCACCGCGCCGTTCTCCCCCGGACCCGTCGAGATGACGGGTGGCGGACACGGGGCGGTCTGCCCGTTGGCGATGGGCATCGTGCATGGTGCGTCGGCGCTCGCAAGTGCCGCGCCACCGAAAAGCCCGGCGGTGGCGGTGGCGACAGCGAACGTCAAGGTGGTCAAGGGTCGGTTCATTGCTCTCGGTCTTCCATTCGCAGACGTCAGCACCCCCCTCCGCGCGGAAATGTCTCCCGACCTGCGTGCACTCTCGGGCACGCGCCCTGTCCTTCCCGGGTGCCGACATCCAGATTGCTCCGGCCGACGACGCTGTTTGCGGTGTTCGCGAAGCCGAAACACAGCTGTGACACACGACACACTCGCGTAAGGTGGGGGCATGTCATCCACACATACGAAAACCCAGCGAAAGTGTCAGACCTGCGGCGCACCGCTGTATATACGCAGGGACATCACCGAATCCGAGACCGGGCTCGAACGCGTCGACATCATGCTCGTGTGCCGGGACGAGGCGTGCACGCAGCCGGTGCGGCATCTGCGCACAGAGCACCCGCAACCCGCCTGAGTCCCGGCGCCCCTGTGGGACAACCGATCCTGTTGACACCACCACGACAGGGGCGATGATGTACGCCGATGAGATGATCGGCGGAGTCTGCCATTGGTTTGTGACTACCATCACTCCGGTTGCGGTCAATGCGCTCACCACGGGTTTTTGCCAGCTCGCATGCCCCGTTTGCGATCGCGGCGCCGGCGAGGTCGTTGCATTCCTTGGCCGTTAGACAACGGTTGTGTAACGATGGATTCGCGCTTTCAGATGTACAGCGCGAGATATTCATCGAACCGAAGGTACGACTAGTGCAGACCAACAATGTGCCGACCACGCGGTCTCGTCGACGCACCACTCGGCGCCTCAGCGGGATCGTCGTCGGCGTCCTGGCCATGGCTCTCGCCCTCCCCGGCGTTGCGAACGCTGCACCCGTCACCGTGATCCCCGGCCTGCCGCCGGTCGAGATCCCCGTGATCCCGGGCCTGCCGACGCCGCCGGCACCGAGCACCCCGAAGGCCCCGGAGCCGCCGTCGAGCAGCACCACCCCGGAGAAGCCCGCGGGTCCGGCCATCCCGAACGTGAAGTCCCCGACCGGGTACATCGCCCTGGCCGACGACAAGACCCACACCATCACGTGGTGGAAGAACGGCGAGGTCGTCAAGACCATGCCGATCTCGATGGGTTCGGACAAGCACCCGACCCCGAACGGTGTCTACTACACCAAGGAGAAGTACCGCGACATGTACATGGATTCGTCCACGTACGGTGTGCCGGTCGACTCCGCCGAGGGCTACCGCACCTACGTCGAGTACGCGACCCGCATGTCGTGGGACGGCATCTTCATCCACGCGGCACCGTGGTCGGTCGCGCAGCAGGGCAACAGCAATGTGAGCCACGGCTGTATCAACGTCACCACCGAGTTCGGCAAGTGGGTCTACGACAACGTCCCGCGCGGAACCCCGATCGTGGTCCGGAACACCATCGGCGGCCAGTACAACGGCAACTGATCTGGCGTTCCAACAGACCTCGAAGGCCGGTCACCTCCACGGTGACCGGCCTTCGTTGTCGGTGTCGGACGACAGCCGTGACGCGCGACTCGGGAGACTCCTCAAGCAGCGCGGACGTCGTCCGCGGGAACGGCGGCGAACGTCGCCTGCACCTGCAGCCAACCCGCGATCACCTGACACCCGGTCGAGACGGGATCGGTGACAGAACCGAGTCGATAGGGCTCGTGGCCGTACGAGGTGTGCCGTCCGCCCGGCGAATTCGCCCACGCGACACCGAGGAACCGCATCACCGACGGCAGATAACAGCGGATCTCCCACCAGGCCGATGCGAGTCGGTGGATGTCCCGCCGCCACTGCGACGGGCGCACCGCGGTGCGGCGGGCGTTCTGGAAGGCGTTGCGGCGCAGCACCTCGAATGCGCTGCGTCCCCAGCGGCCCAGCGCGGCGAAGGTCATCGCCCGGGTGAGGTCGGCAATGTCACGGACCAGGGAATCGGCGCGTGCGTTGCAGATCATGTCGTCGGGGGCGCCCACCCACATCACGGGCAGGCCCGCCGGTAACTGTTCCCCGGGACCCGCGACACCCCATCCGTCGCATCCGGGTACGGCCCCCGGCGGCTGGTGCGGATCCGCGACGAGTCCGACGCCGATCACTCGGTCGACAACGGGATGACGGCGCGCCCCCAGTTCGGCGAGCGCCGCCCGGATCACCACGGCACCTTGCGAGTACCCCAGCAGGGCAACCGATCCCGTGGTCTGCTCGAGCAGCTCGGACAATCGCCGGGAACCGATCGCCGCACTGTCGGCGAAGCTCATGCCGCCGGGATGGGGCGCCGGGCCGTAGCTCGCCGGATAGGCGACCCAGCGGCAGGAGAACCGATCGTCGAGTTCGGCGGTCACGCCCGAGAGGAGACCGGTCACCTCGGTGCGGACGTCGCCCGGGTACGACTCCCCGGTTCCGCCGACCACGAGGACGGTGATCGCCGGCCGATAGACGTCCCCGAGGGCGTCGTCGAGGGTCTGCTCGTCGCTGTACACCCATCCAGCGTGACGACCGCACATGTGAGCGGACGTCAGACGACGCTGTGGGTTCGCTGAGATCCTCCGGACGCTTCCGCGCCGGATGGAGGTCAGAAGGTGGCGCCGGGCGGCGGCTTGGCGACGTAGTCCGCGGTCTCGATGATCGCGATGAAGAAACCACTCCCCTCGATCACGTTCGCGCTGTGGCTCAGGCCGGCCGGGATGTAGATGCTCGCCGGGGCCTCCACCACATACGACTCGTCGCCCAGGGTGATCTCGTAGACCAGGTGATCGAGCGAGAGGAGGATGTTGATCTCGGGACAGTCGTGCACGTGGGGTTCGCAGTAGTCCCGGGTCGCGGCCGAGACGGCGCGCATCTCATGGGCGACGACCCGCTTCTCGGCCTCGGGGAACAGATCGCCGCCGGCTAGGACGCGTCGGGAGATCGGCGCATCAGAAGCGCCGTGGAACGGCACGTCCTTCAGCGGCGACACCTCACCACGCGAGATCAGGCCGGCATGGACACGCGACTCCTCGACGATCGACACGCTTACCCCCACCAGATTGCGACGCGGATGCAGTGCATCCCGAACTTCCGCGATGTTACTGAGGTTCGCCTATCCATACATCTTTTGAGGGAAGCGTCACGTCTGGCACACCGGGCACCAGTAGAGCTTGCGGGCCTCGAGTTCGGCGAGCAGAACCGGAGTGCCGCAGATGCGGCACGGCTCCCCTGCCCGGCGGTAGACGTAAGTCCGCGGACGATTCGCCGCGTACGCCGGCGCCCCGTGGTCGTCCTCGGGCCGGATCACGTGGATCCGGCCGCGGCGCACGCCCACCTTCATGAGCGCCACCAGGTCGGTCCACATCTTGTCGAATTCGCTTCGGGCGAGGCCCTTCCCGGGGCGCATGGGGTCGATACCGGCACGGAAGAGGACCTCGGCACGGTAGACGTTGCCGATTCCCGCGATGACCTTCTGGTCCATCAGCAGTGCGCCGATCGGTCGCGACGAGCGGGAGATCGCCGCCCAGGCGCGGTCCGGGTCGGCGTCGCGTCGCAGCGGGTCGGGACCCAGTCGGGCGATCAGCGCGTCGAGGTCGGCAGGGTGGTAGATCTCACACGCCGTCGGTCCGCGCAGGTCGGTGGCGGTGTCCTCGGTCTCGATACGCAGCCGGACCTGTCCGACCGGCTCCGGCGGCGGCGCTGTCAGCTCGGTGAAGGCGCCGTAGAGGCCGAGGTGGATGTGCACCATCCGCTCGGTCCGTCCGTCGCGATAGCGGTGGAGCAAGTGTTTGCCCCACGCCTCCGCGGCGTGGAAGGTCATCCCGTCGACAGCGGCCGCACCGTCGGCGAACCGCCCCTGGGGGCTGGTCACCCGAACCGGTCGGCCGCCGAAGAGTCGCTGTTGCCGGCGGGCGAGCCGGTGCAGCGTATGACCTTCGGGCACCGATCAGGCCGGCGGCTGCGGGACCTCGGGGGCCACGCCGGTGCGCTCGTACTCGGCGAGGATGTCGATGCGGCGCTGGTGGCGCGCCTCATCCGACCACTCGGTGGCCAGGAAGGCGTCGACGATGGCGAGGGCTTCCTCGGTGGAGTGCATGCGCCCGCCGATGCCGATCAGCTGGGCGTTGTTGTGCTGGCGTGCGAGCTGCGCGGTCTCGACACTCCAGGCCAGGGCACAGCGGGCGCCGGGCACCTTGTTCGCGGCGATCTGCTCGCCGTTTCCGCTGCCGCCGAGCACGATGCCCAGGCTGCCCGGGTCCGCGACGGTCCGGGTCGCGGCGTCGATGCAGAAGGCCGGGTAGTCGTCGAGGGCGTCGTAGACGTGGGCGCCACAGTCCACCACCTCGTGTCCGTTCGCCGTCAGGTGGTCGGCGATCTGGTTCTTGAGTTCGAATCCGGCATGGTCGGCACCGAGATAGACACGCATGGCGCCACTATAGATTGAGGGCGTGGACACGCCTGCGCCCATCCCCCGAGCGTTGCCGAACCCGATCCCGAACGTGCCCGGGGTCGCCGACCCGCTCCCGGAGACACCGCCCGACCCGTCACGACGCTGGCTTCGCGCGGCTCGTTTCGCCGCGCGCCCGCAGCTGCATCCGTGGGAGATCCCAGTCCTCGTCCTCGTCATCCTCACCACAACGGTGGGATACGCGGCGATCGTGCTCCTCGTCGCCCTCGGCATGTTGGACCAGATCCTGCTGGCCGCCTTAGCATTTCCGCTGCTGCTGTTCGTGATCCGCGGTCTGACCTATGCGACACCGCGCGTGAACGGCGTGCAGATGACGCCCACCCAGTTCCCGGAGGGCTACCGCATGGTGGTCGAGGCCGCCGCCCGATACGGGCTGGAGTACGTTCCCGACGCCTACGTCGTGCTCGGGAACGGACAGATCAACGCCTTCGCCTCCGGCCACGGATTCCGCCGGTTCGTCGTCGTCTACTCCGACCTGTTCGAGGTCGGTGGCGCCGCGCGCAGTCCCGAGGCGCTGGAGTTCATCATCGGACACGAGGTCGGGCACATCGCGGCCGGGCACACGTCGTACTGGCGTCAGCTGGCAACGGTCTTCGGCACCAACATCCCTCTGCTCGGCAGCGCCCTGTCACGGGCGCAGGAGTACACCGCGGACAACTACGGCTACTACGCGAAGCCGGCGGGGGCTCCGGGCGCGATCGGCGTCCTGGCCGCCGGCAAGTACATGCTGTCGGCGGTCGACTTCGACCAGTTCGCCGACCGCGCCACCCACGAACGTGGCTTCTTCGTGCACCTGGTCAATGCGATCTCGACCCATCCCGTCCTGACCTGGCGCGCAGCTGCACTGCGTGACCGCACCCGGGCCGGCGCGATGTTGCTGCGGCCACGCCGGATCGTGCGCGGCATCGGCAGCGGCAACGTCGTGGCCGTGCCACCGCCTGCGCACCCGGCGACGGTCCCGACGGGTTCGCTCCCGAACGGCATCGAACCCCCGCCCAGGTTCTGAGCGGGGGTTCGGGAAGCGGGTTCGCGGAGAGCGAATCGTGCTGCGAATCAGTCGAACTGGGGCCCTTCGGTGCGGCTGCGCTTGAGCTCGTAGAAGTGCGGGTACGACGCGAGGGCGAGCGCCCCGTCCCAAACCTTGCCGGCGTCCTCGCCGCGCGGGATACGTGACAGCACCGGGCCGAAGAAGGCGACACCGTTCACGTGGATCGTCGGGGTGCCGACGTCGTCGCCGACCTTGTCCATTCCCTCGTGGTGGCTCTTGCGGATGGCCTCGTCGAACTCCTCGGAATCGGCGGCCTTCGCCAGCGAGGCATCGAGCCCGAGCTCGGCGAGCGCACCGGCGATGACCTCGTCGAAGTCCTTGATCCCCTCATTGTGGATCCGGGTGCCCATCGCGGCGTAGAGAGGCGCGAGGATATCGTCGCCCTTCTCCGCTGCAGCCGCGGCGATCACCCGGACCGGACGCCATGCGTTCTTCAGCGCCTCGCGGTACTCGTCGGGGATCTCCTTGCCCTCGTTGAGAACGGCCAGGCTCATGATGTGGAAGTTCACGTCGATCGGCCGGACCTTCTCGGCCTCGAGGATCCACCGGGAGGTGATCCAGCACCACGGGCAGAGCGGGTCGAACCAGAAATCGACCCGATCGGTGGTGGACTGGCCCTGCTCTGACATCGTCGACGTCCTCTCAGAAGTGGTGTTCGATCTCGACCGTACCGGCGGCACCGTCAACCGTGCTCAACATCGGCACGCGTCGGGCTGTTCCCGGTTTGTGATGTGAGCTGCGGAAATCTGGCTCGGATCCGGTTACGGTTCCTTGGGAGGACCCCTTCGGGTGGGCCACGTCCGGGTCAGCCACCGTTCTCGGAGAGGAAACGTCCATGTCGTCGACGCCGAATGATCCGGGCTCCGGTCCCGGTCCGGCGGGCGCGCGGGCGAACCCCCGGGGGCTCCGGGCCGAGCAGATCGTCCGGGCGGCGACGATCCTCTTCCAGGACTTCGGCTACCGCAACGTCAGCATCGAACAGATCGGTGCCGCGGTGGGTCTCACCGGTCCCGCGGTGTACCGCCACTTCCCCGGCAAGCACGACATCCTCGTGCAGGCGTTGTTGACCCAGGTCGACCTGGTGGACCAGCTCGTGCGCGAGGCCGACGGCCGCGGCGAGACACCGGCGGCCCAACTGTGGCATTTCCTCGATCGTCTCGGGGACATGACCGCCAATCACGATGTGTCCATCCTCTGGCGCCGCGAACAACGGCACCTGCAGCCCACACAACTCGCCGAGATGCGCGGCTATTTCACGAAGTACGGTGACTACATCGCCGACAAGGTCGTCGCAGTACGACCCGACCTGCCGGACGCCGATGCCCGTCTACTCGGGTTCGCCGTCCTGAGCCTGTACTCCAACACCTCGGTGATCCGCGGGCAGATGCCGCCCGCACGCGTGATGCAGATCCAGCGGGCCATAGCCCGGTCGATCGTCGACTGCGAGGTGCCCGCAGCCGGACCCGACGCCTCATCCCCGTCGCCGCCTACCCGACGCCCCGCCGACCGGCACGAGCGCATCCTCGATGCCGCCACCGACCTGTTCGCCGAGCGGGGTTTCCACGACGTCCGGATCGACGACATCGCGCGGGCGGCCGACATCTCGGTCGCCACCTTCTATCAGCAGATCCCGGGCAAGACCGAGGTCTTGCGCGCGATCCTGTTCCGCGCCCTCGAGGGAATGCTCTTCCTCACGGCCCACGCCCTCGACGGCGTCGAGCCGAGCGACGCCCTCGACGTGCTGATCTCACTGCACGTGGAGCAGGCGCTCGGCGTGCACGGACGGATCGTCCCGATCTTCACCCGCGACCTCGTCTACCTGCCCGAGGCCGACCAGGACGTCTTGCGGTCGGCCCAACGCGCATACATCGCCGAATGGGCCGCCGCCATCCGCGCCCGCGCGCCCGAACTGTCCGAGGGCGACGCCGCAGGCCTCACCCGCGCGTTCATCGGGGTGACCGGTGACATCGTGCAGTCGCCGGAACTGCGCGCACGAACGGGGATCTCCGACGCCCTCATCGCACTCGCGACCGCGATCCTCCAACCCGCCGATCTGCTGTCGGACGGCTGAGCACCGCCAATCTCTATAAGCTGGCCTGCGTGACTGCCCCGAACCTCACCAGAGACCAGGCCCGCGAGCGCGCCGCGATCGTCGACGTGTCGAACTACCAGATCGAACTCGACCTCACCGACGGCAACGGTTCGCCCGGCACCCAGACTTTCAGATCCACCACGACGGTCACGTTCACCGCGACCGAGGGCGCCGAGACCTTCATCGACCTCGTCGCGCCGACGCTGCACTCGGCGACGCTCAACGGCGTCGAGCTCGACGTCTCCGGTTTCGACGAATCCGTCGGCATCGCCCTGCCCGGGCTGGCCGCGGAGAACACCCTCACCGTGGTCGCCGACTGCGCGTACTCGAACACCGGTGAGGGACTGCACCGCTTCGTCGACCAGTCCGACGACTCGGTGTACCTGTACTCCCAGTTCGAGACCGCCGACGCCAAGCGCATGTTCGCCTGCTTCGATCAGCCGGACCTCAAGGCCACCTACACCCTCACGGTCACCGCACCCGAGGACTGGAAGGTCATCTCGAACGCGGCACACGTCGAGACCACCGCCGCCGAACCGGGTATCCACCGCTTCCGCGAGACAGCGCCGATGAGCACCTACCTCGTCGCGCTGATCGCCGGGCCGTACGCCGAGTGGACCGACGTCTACTCCGACGACCACGGCGACATCCCCCTGGGCATCTACTGCCGCGCCTCGCTGGCCGAACACATGGACGCCGACCGGCTCTTCACCGAGACCAAACAGGGATTCGCCTTCTACCACAAGAACTTCGGCATCCCCTACGCCTTCGGCAAGTACGACCAGCTGTTCGTGCCCGAGTTCAACGCCGGCGCGATGGAGAACGCCGGAGCGGTGACCTTCCTGGAGGACTACGTCTTCCGGTCGCGCGTCACCAAGTACCTCTACGAGCGTCGTGCCGAGACCGTGCTGCACGAGATGGCGCACATGTGGTTCGGCGACCTCGTCACCATGCAGTGGTGGGATGACCTGTGGCTCAACGAGTCCTTCGCCACGTTCGCCTCGGTTCTCTGCCAGTCGGAGGCCACCGAGTACACCAACGCCTGGACGACGTTCGCCAATGTCGAGAAGTCCTGGGCGTACCGGCAGGATCAGCTGCCCTCGACCCACCCGGTCGCCGCTGACATCCCCGACATCGCCGCCGTCGAGGTCAACTTCGACGGCATCACCTATGCCAAGGGCGCCTCGGTGCTCAAGCAGCTCGTCGCCTATGTCGGTGTGGACGATTTCCTCGCCGGTCTGCGCGACTACTTCGCCGCCCACAAGTTCGGCAACGCGACGTTCTCGGATCTGCTGGGGGCACTGGAGAAGTCGTCCGGTCGTGACCTGTCGGACTGGGGCGACCAGTGGCTGCGCACCACCGGCATCAACGTCATGCGACCCGATTTCGAGGTCGACGAGTCCGGGGCGTTCACCCGGTTCACGATCGTCCAGGACGGCGCCGCCCCGGGCGCGGGCGAGACCCGCGTACATCGGCTCCGCGTCGGCATCTACGCCGACAACGGTTCCGGCGCCATCGAACAGACCCAGAGCGTCGAACTCGACGTCGAGGGTGAGCGCACCGACGTGCCCGACCTCGTCGGCGTGAACCGCGGAGACCTGGTGCTGCTCAACGACGGTGACCTCACCTATGCGTCGATCCGCCTCGACCCCGAGTCGCTGGCGACCGCGACCGCCCGCATCGGCGACATCACCGACTCCATGCCGCGCACGCTCGTGTGGTCCGCGGCGTGGGAGATGACCCGGCAGGCCGAGATGCGCGCCCGTGACTTCGTCGAACTCGTGCAGCGCGGGATCGCATCGGAGACCGAGATCGGTGTGGTGCAGCGTGTCCTGATGCAGGCGACCACGGCGATCGAGTCCTACGCCGACCCCGCCTGGGTGTCCTCGATTGGTCGGCCCGCTTTCAGCGCCCGGCTGCTGGAACTCGCACGGGGTGCCGACGCGGGCTCCGACCACCAGCTCGCCTTCGTCAACACCTGGCTGGCCGGCAAGCTCAACGACGACCAGGTCGACGTGGTTCGCGCACTTCTCGACGGTGCGGACCCGGCCGAGCAGGGCCTGGACGGTCTCGCCGTCGACACCGACCTGCGGTGGAAGCTGGTGCGGGCATTGGCAACCGCCGGTGCGATCGACACCGACGCGGGTTCGACCCCGACCATCGACGCCGAGGCCCAGCGTGACAACACCGCCACCGGCACCCGGCAGGCCGCCGCGGCGCGTTCGTCGCGACCGCTCCCCGAGGCCAAGGCCGACGCGTGGTCGCAGGCGATCGACGACGATTCCCTGTCGAACATCTACACCCGCACCATGATCGAGGGCTTCGCGCGGCCGGGTCAGGGCGAGCTGCTCGAGCCGTACGTCGAGAAGTACTTCGAGGCGATCCCCGAGGTGTGGGCGCGCCGTTCGAGCGAGGTCGCCCAGACCGTTGTCATCGGCCTCTACCCGAGCTGGGCGATGACGCAGCATGCCCTCGATCTCGCCGAGGAGTTCGTCGCGGGTGACCATCCGCCAGCCCTCAAGCGGCTGATCTCCGAAGGCCGTGACGGCGTTGCACGTTCGCTGCGAGCGCGCGAGTTCGACGCCCAGGACTGATGTTCCGGGTACCGGTGGTGTCGGCGATCAGCGCCGGCGCCACCGGTACCGCACCTGCGGGCGACCGGCCGAGCCGTACTGGGTGTCGCGGTCGAGGATGCCGTCGTCGGCAAGTCGTTCCAGATAGCGCCATGCCGTGACGCGCGAAGATCCCAGTGTGCGAGCCACTTCCGAGGCGGTGAGCCCGTCGGCACTGTCCCGCACCGCACGACACACCGCATCCTCGGTCTGCGGTGCCGAGCCCTTCTTCGCCGACCGCCGGTGATCGCCGGAACGCAACTCGGCCAGTGCCCGGTCGACGTCGCGCTGACTGACCGCCTCCGCCTCACCGGTCAACGCCTCCCGATATCGCAGATACTGTTCGACCTTCTCGCGGAAGGCCGCGAACGTGAACGGCTTGAGCAGGTAGAGCAGCACCCCGCGCGACATCGCGTCGCGCACGGTCGGCAGGTCTCGCTGCGCGGTGATGGCTATGACGTCGGGGGCCGGGCGCACCCCGGACAGCGCGGAGGCGAGGTCGGTGCCGCGGGCGTCGGGGAGACCGAGGTCGAGCAGCACCAGGTCGACGCCATGCGTCCGTGCGGAGCGCAACGCCTCCTGCGCGGTCGTCACCGCGCCGACGACCTCGAAGCCGCCGATTCGTGCGAGGTAGTCACGGTGTGCCTCGGCGATCACCGGTTCGTCCTCGACGATCAGTACGCGGATCACCGGACCTCCCCCGATGGCGACTGCGCCACCCGGATACGCACGGTCACCACCGAGCCGTAGGTGTTCTCGGCGGTCAACGTCCCGTGGTGCCGGGAGACCACTTGCGAGACGAGGGCCAGGCCGAGTCCGCGGCCGGCGCCGTCGCCGCCGGACTTGGTGGAGTACCCCCGGGCGGTCGCGCGTCGGAACAGTTCGCCGTCCATCCCGGGTCCGCTGTCGGCGACGACGATCTCGAGCGCCTCGTGGTCTCCGACAACCCCGACCTCGACCCACGGGTCGTTCGGATCGCAGGCGTCGAGGGCGTTGTCGACGAGGTTCCCCACCACGGTGATCATCTCGCGCGATGACAGGATCTGCGTGGCCTCATCGCTCACCTGCGAATCCTCGGTGAGCGAGAACGCGATTCCCCGTTCGGCCGCCTGTGCGCTCTTCCCGAGGAGCAACGCGACCAGCGCCGGCTCGGCTACCGCCTGGGCCATCTGGTCGATGAGGTGTTGGGACAGTTCGAGTTCGGTGGTCGCGAGTCGGACCGCTTCTTCCGGCCGCCCCATCTCGACCAGTGCGACCAGCGTGTGCAACCGGTTCGCTGACTCGTGAGCCTGGGAGCGGAGCGCCTCGGCGAATCGGGTCATCGAATCCAACTCTCCCATGGCCTCGGCCAATTCGGTCCGGTCGCGGATCGTGACGACCGACGAGCCGCGTCGTCCGGACACCGGCGAGCGACTGACCAGCAGTACCCGTCCGCCCTCGGCGTGCAACTCGTCGGACACCCCGTCGCCGCGGGTCAGGAAGTCCGGCAGTTCGCCTGCGGGGGTGTCGGTTCCGATGCCCAGCAGGCGTTGGGCCTCTGCATTGACCAACGCAGGCCGGCCGTCGGAGACGACGATCAGGCCCTCGCGGACCGCACGCAGCACCGCGTCGTGGTGGTCGTACATCAGACGCAGGTCGTCCGGGGCCAGTCCGCCGGTCTGCCGCAACAGTCGCCGTCGGATCCACCAGACGCCGGCGACCGCCGTCAGCAGGGCCGCGAGGGCGGTGACGGCGATCCGAGGGAGTTCCCCGCGCCAGGTCGACGTGAGTGAACGCTGGGTGATGCCTGCGGCCACCATGCCGAGGATCCGGCCGTCGGGACCCCGGACCGGGGTGATCGTCCGGATGGATGGGCCGAGGGTGCCGGTGTAGGTCTCGGTGATCGTCTCGCCGCGCAGGGCCGCATCGATGCTCCCGATGTAGGGAGCACCGATCAGGGACGGGTCGGTGTGGGTGAAGCGCGTCCGGTCCGGACCCAGCACGGTGATGAAGGCGATGCCGGTCTCCCGACGGATCCGTTCGGTGACCGGCTGCAGGATCGCGCTCGGGTCCGGGGAGGTGAGTGCGGACACCGTCGAGGGCGCCTGGGCGAGGCTGACCGCCACCGCGGTGACCTCGTCGCGGGCGGCCCGGTCGCCGTCAGCGCGCGCGTCGACCGCCGCGAGCACACTGCCCGCCACGACCACGACCCCCACTACGGCCAGCGCGAGCGCCGCCACCTGGCCGGCGAGCGTCCGCGGAAACCACCGCATGCTCGGCCCCTAACTGCGTCTCCACCCTCATGACCCGCCGTCGTGTTTGGCAAAGCCCCATATCGGGCTATTCCCCGGCAGCGGTGAACGTAATGAACAGAACCGTGACGGTGGTCACCTGGTCGGTTCACAATCCTAACCACCCATGTTCCCGGTACACGAGGAGAGAACTGCCGATGAACGTAGATCCGAAGGCCGGTGACGAGGCGGCGGAGGCCGAGGCCCCACGAGCCAGACGCGACCGCACGCACTGGCTCTACATCGCGGTCATCGTCGCGGTGGTCGCCGGCGTCGTCGTCGGTCTCGTCGCTCCCGAGGTCGGCAAGAACCTCGGTGTCCTGGGCACCATGTTCGTCAGCCTCATCAAGATGATGATCGCCCCGGTCATCTTCTGCACGATCGTGTTGGGCATCGGATCGGTCCGCAAGGCCGCGACGGTCGGCAAGGTCGGAGGTCTGGCGTTCGTCTACTTCCTCATCATGTCGACGGTCGCGCTGGCGATCGGTCTGGTCGTCGGCAACCTCATCCAGCCCGGTGAAGGCCTGAACATCTCGTCGATGTCGGACAAGGGTTCCGAACTCGCCAAGGAAGCTCACGAATCGGGTGACACCCTCGACTTCATCCAGGGGATCATCCCTGAGTCGATGCTCTCGGCGCTGACCGACGGCAGCGTGCTGCAGGCGCTGTTCGTCGCGCTCCTGGTCGGCTTCGCGATCCAGGCGATGGGACGCACCGGCGAGCCGATCCTGACCGCGGTCTCCTACTTCCAGAAGCTGGTCTTCAAGGTCCTGACCATGGTCCTGTGGGTCGCGCCGATCGGCGCGTTCGGCGCCATCGCGAACGTCGTCGGCCAGACCGGATGGGCAGCGGTGCAACAACTTCTGACGCTGATGCTGGCCTTCTACCTGACCTGCCTGGTCTTCGTGTTCGGTGTGCTGGGCGTGCTGCTCCGGACCATCGCCGGTGTCTCGATCTTCCGCCTGGTGCGGTACCTGGCCCGCGAGTACCTGCTGATCTTCGCGACCTCGTCGTCGGAATCGGCCCTGCCACGACTCATCGCCAAGATGGAACACCTCGGCGTCGAGAAGACGACCGTCGGTGTCGTGGTGCCCACCGGGTACTCGTTCAACCTCGACGGCACCGCGATCTACCTGACCATGGCGTCGATCTTCATCGCCGACGCGATGGGCGACCCCCTGTCGGTCGGCGAGCAGATCGGTCTGCTCGCATTCATGATCATCGCGTCGAAGGGCGCCGCCGGCGTCAGCGGCGCGGGACTGGCGACCCTCGCCGCCGGACTCCAGGCACACCGCCCGGAGATGCTCGAGGGCGTCGGCGTGATCGTCGGTATCGACCGGTTCATGTCCGAGGCTCGTGCGGTCACCAACTTCTCCGGCAATGCGGTGGCGACTCTCCTGGTCGGTTCCTGGACCAAGACGGTGGACAAGCACCAGGTCGACGAGGTGCTGGCAGGTCGGGTCCCGTTCGATGAGTCGAACATGGTCGACGACGACCTCGACTCGACCGGGACCCGCGAGAAGGTGCTCGAGGGTTCCGCGCCGCGGTCCTGAGCACTGTCCTGAGCAGGCCCGGCCCGCGCCATCACGGCGCGGGCCGGGTCCGTCGGCCGTGACCATGGCATGATGGGTCTCGCCCCTTGATGCATCGCAATCCCGGTTCATGTCTCTCGTGACGCGCCTCAGTTCCGAAAGCTGATCCCTCCGGCGTACCTGGCAACAATCAGAAGGCCAGAGGTACGCACTCTTGTCCCTTTCAGCTGTGTCACATGCCCGTGACAACAAATTCGTGAGTTCCTACACCGAACTCGCGGCGGAGGTCCGCGCGTCAGGACTGCTGGACCGTCGACGCGGGTTCTACGTCGCCCGGATCGGATTGACCGTCCTTTCGTTCGTCGGGATCTGGACGGCGGTGATCCTGCTCGGCGACACCTGGTGGCAGATCGTGCCCGCGGCTCTGCTCGCCGTGGTGAGCACCCAGTTCGGCTTCCTCGGTCACGACGGCGCCCACCGCCAGATGTTCGCCTCCGCCGGGGCCAACGAGTGGAACGCACGGATTCTCGCCGCCGCGGGAGCCGGTCTCTCCTTCCACTGGTGGCGCAACAAGCACAACCGGCACCACAAGGCCCCCAACCAGGTGGGCACCGACCCCGACATCGCCGACGGCCCCATCGCGTTCGTGCCGACGGTGGCCGCGGAACGGACCGGCCTCTACGGCTGGTTCACCAGACACCAGGGATGGTTCTTCGTCCCGCTGCTGACACTCGAGGGGGCCGCCCTCCACGTCGCGAGCCTCCAAGGACTCGCCGCGCGCACGGCCGTGCCGCACCGGGCCGTCGAGATCGCACTGATCCTGCTGCGCCTTCTCCTCGGTGTCGCGGTTCCGTTCCTCGTGATGTCCCCCGGACTCGCCGTCGCGTTCATCGCGGTACAGCTCGCAGTGTTCGGGCTCCTGCTCGGCGGGTCGTTCGCGCCGAACCACAAGGGCATGCCGCTGGTTCCCAAGGACATGCGCGTGGACTTCCTGCGCCGACAGGTGCTGATGTCGCGCAACATCCGGGGCGGCCCGGTCACCGACTTCATGATGGGCGGGCTCAACTACCAGATCGAACACCATCTGTTCCCGAGCATGCCGCGTCCCAACCTCGCCAAGGTGCAGCCGCTGGTCCGGGCGCACTGCGCGCGTCACGGCGTGCAGTACACCGAGACCTCGCTGGTCGGGTCCTATGGCATCGTGATCCGCTACCTCAACCAGGTCGGGCTCGGGGATCGCGATCCGTTTACCTGTCCCCTGGTCCGCATGTACCGCTGACCCGGCACCCGTCCCGGCACACGTAAGACGCGAACACGAAGAAGGCCGCCCCACCCAGAGGTGGAGCGGCCTTCTTCGTGGTCTGCTGGACTAGCCTGCTGCGGCGGCGGTCGCCATCACGCGCAGCGACGCGATGAGGCCGTCGATCAGGTTGCCCTGACGGAAGCCGGTGACCGCGGCGGTCACGCCGAGTGCGGCGACGCGGTCGTTGACGCGGCTCGACACCTCGCTACCGGAGACGATGACGACGTCGCGCGTGTTCGGCGACACCGCGATCAGCGTGCCGTGGGCGGGCTCGGGAGCCTTCGCCAGGACAGCGCGGGCGCTCGCGTCGAGGTCACCGTCGAGATCGCCGATGTAGACCGAGAAGCGCACGAGAGCCTTCTCGCTCGCGGCCTTCAGGGTGTCGTCGAGAGCGATCAGGTCCTTCTTGCTGAAGGGCGGCGTCGACGGGGTGTCACCCGGGTAGCGGGCCGCCGAGATGCGTCCGCTGTTGGTGATCACGGCGCCGAGCGGAAGTTCGGCGGCCGACCGGGCCGCGACCTCTGCACTCACGTTCGCGTGCGAAACCTCACCACTTGCCACTTGCCGAGCTCCCATCAACGTCGCCGGGTTCCGCGTGCCGCGGAAGTGCCATCGGTTCGATGTCGGTGGCACTGAAGAGAAGCGGAGCATGCTCCCATTGCTGATCGAGGGTGTACTCCTTGACCTTCGGGTACTTGACCCCGTTGGAGAACACCATCGCGACAACGCAGAGCACGACAAAGAGCACCGTCACGATCGTGACTGGCACTCCGATGGGGACGATCAGGCTGTCCATGTCACCCTTTCGATGGTCGCGCCGGACCAGGCCGGTTGTCGGCACAGGTCATCGTTGATCAATCTAGCCCACATCACACGGCCCGGTGCAGCGACCCCTACAGCGCGTCGTAGACAGTTCTCGGCGGCAACCCCCGGCGTGTCCACGCGCCTCACGCGGCACCCGCGTCGATGTACTGCATCCAGGCCGGATCGATGTCCTTGACGGCGGCGATGAGTCCCCAGTGCCGGCCTTTCGGTGCGACCGGACGGGTCCGTAGCGTCCAGCCCAGCTCGCTGAGCAGGCGGTCGGCCTTGCGGTGGTTGCACGACGTGCAGCACGCCACACAGTTCTCCCAGTTGTGCGCGCCTCCCCGGCTGCGTGGCACGACGTGGTCGATGGTGGTGGCGGGTTTGCCGCAGTATCCGCAGCGGAACCGGTCCCGATGCATCAGCGCCGCCCGGGTCATCGGCACGGTCGCACGGTATGGGACCCGCACATAGTTGCGCAGACGGATCACCGTCGGCACCGGGACCTCCGTCGCAGCCGAGTGGAACGCTCCCCCGGACTCGTCGGCGTGGACCATGTCGGCGCGTCCACGCAGGATCAGGACGACGGCTCGGCGGATGGTGACCGCACTGAGCGGCTCGTAGGTGGCGTTGAGCAGCAGCACCCGGCGGCGCGTCCGCGACCGTGGACCGCCCGGCGGCGAGGCGGCACCGCCGTGCAGCCTCGTCACCTCGCCCGTCTTGTGATGTGACCGGTGCGTCATTCGCCCTCCCGCCGGATCGGCGTGAACAGGTTGACCTGCACAAGTTCACCACGGACACCGATCTCGTGCACGGAAAATCCGCGGCAGGACACCCCGTCGGGGACCCACCGGCGGCACGCGACGTTGAGGCACCCCTCGGTCGTAGGGACAATGGCGGCTGTGACTGGCGAATCCGGCAACTCCCCCGACCCGGCCCCGCGGAGCTTCTACGAGGAGATCGGCGGCGCGGAGACGTTCCGACGACTCACCGAGGTCTTCTACACCGAGGTGGCGAAGGACGAGGTGCTCCGCCCGCTGTATCCCGAGGAGGATCTCGGTCCCGCCGAACGGCGCCTACGGATGTTCCTCGAGCAGTATTGGGGCGGTCCGCGGACCTACTCCGAGGAGCGCGGCCACCCGAGGCTGCGCATGCGCCACAACCCCTACCGCGTCGGCCCGATCGAGCGCGACGCCTGGCTGCGGTGCATGCACACCGCGATCGCCTCGATCGACGACGACACCCTGGACCCACCGCATCGGCAGGCACTCGTCGACTACATGGAGATGGCCGCCCAGTCGATGATGAACTCCCCGATCTGAGATCCGCGGATACCCTCTGCTTTTCGGCACCCGAACATTCGACACGCCCACGACGCGCCGATTGACCAGGATTTCTCGCCGAAAACTCAGGTAGGGCAGAATGACCACGGTGAGCGATGAGACACCAGATGTTGTCCCCGCCGAGCCATCTGACGGGGGTCAGACCGACGGCGCACACACCGACGTACCGGAGACCACGGGTACCGAGGGCAACGTGAGTGACTTGTCGGGAGACACCCCCGAGATCGCCGGAGACGCATCGGATGCCGAGACCGGCGACGCCGTGAGCGCCGTTCCCACCGAGGACGCGGCAGCAGCCGACGATCCCGAAATCGACGATCGCGCAACCACAGACACCGAGGCCGTCGACCCGGAAGTCGTCGATCCCGCGACGACCGACCCGGAGGCCCTCGACGACGAGGCCATCGAGGCCGAGGCGGATGCCGAACTCGACCCGGACGCCGATCTCATCCCGGATGCCGAAACCGCCGCCGCACGAATCGAACCGGCCACCGTGTCGGTGCCACAGCTGGATCCGACCGACACCACGTGGTGGAAGTCCGCGGTCTTCTACCAGATCTATCCGCGGTCGTTCTGCGACGCGAACGGCGACGGCGTCGGCGACCTCGCCGGTGTCATCGGCAAACTCGGATATCTCGAACTGCTGGGCATCGACGCGATCTGGCTCAGCCCCATCATGACCTCCCCGATGGCCGACCACGGATACGACGTGGCCGATCCGCGCGACATCGACCCGCTCTTCGGCGATCTCGCCACCTTCGACGCCCTCATCGCCGAGGCCCACGCCCGCGACATCCGGGTGACGATGGACCTCGTCCCCAACCACACCAGCGATCAGCACGAGTGGTTCCAGGCCGCGCTCGCCGCCGGCCCGGGCAGTCCGGAACGCGACCGGTACATCTTCCGCGACGGTCGCGGTGAGAACGGCGACGAGCCACCGAACAACTGGCACAGCATCTTCGGCGGGCCGTCGTGGACCAGGGTCACCGAGGCCGACGGCAGTCCCGGCCAGTGGTACCTCCACATCTTCGCCGCCGAGCAGCCCGACCTGAACTGGGAGAACCCCGAGGTCTTCGAAGATCTCGAGAAGACACTGCGGTTCTGGCTCGATCGCGGGGTCGACGGGTTCCGGATCGACGTCGCGCACGGGATGGCCAAGCCCGCCGACCTGCCCGACATGGATCTGACCAAGACCGCGCTGCTCTCCAACGACGACGATGATCCGCGGTTCAACAACTATGCGGTGCACGACATCCACCGCAAGATCCGCAAGGTTCTCGACGAGTACCCGGGCGCCGCGAACGTCGGCGAGATCTGGGTGAACGACAACGAGCGGTTCGCCGAGTACCTGCGCCCCGACGAACTGCATCTGGGTTTCAATTTCCGTCTCGCCAAGGCCCCATTCGACGCCGAGGCCGTCCGCGAGGCCATCGAGAACTCCCTCGACGCGGTCCTGTCGGTGTCCGGGACGCCCACCTGGACGCTGTCGAACCATGACGTCACACGTGAGGTGACCCGGTACGCCCCCGTCGACCCCGCGACCGGCGAACTCGATCTCGCACGCGGGACGCGCCGCGCCCGGGCGATGCTCGTCGTCGAGATGGCCCTGCCCGGTTCGATCTTCCTCTACAACGGTTCCGAACTCGGCCTGCCCAACGTCGACGACCTCCCCGAAGAGGCCCTCCAGGATCCGGTGTGGGAGCGGTCGGGTCACACCGAACGCGGCCGCGACGGATGTCGAGTGCCGCTGCCGTGGCAGGGCACCGAGCCGCCTTTCGGTTTCAGCTCATCGGCCGACACCTGGCTCCCGATGCCGGAGTCGTGGCGGTCGCTGACCGCCGAGGTACAGCTCGAAGACGTCGGCTCGATGCTGTCGCTGTACCGGGCGGCCATCGAATTGCGTTACGACCGAACAGAATTCGCCGGCGACTCGATCGACTGGTACGAGGCACCCCAGGGTTGCCTGGCATTCCGGCGGTCGGAAGGCTTCCTGATCTGCGCGCTGAACGCCGGCGAGGTCCCGGTGCCGCTGCCGCCGGGCGAGCTCATCCTGATCAGTTCGCCTCTGGTGGACGGCATGCTGCCGCCGGACGCCGCCGCCTGGCTGGTCTGAGGACTCCTAGAGCACTGTGACCGACAGGTCGCGGTGACGCCGCTGGTACACCGACCCGTATCGGGCGTCGACCCGAATCCAGGCCGCGGACAAGCGGATCCGGACCGGCTCGGCGGCGTCGATGTCCTCGACCGGCGAGCTCTCGGTGACCGCGCGCCCGTCGCGGTCGCGGATGAAACCCATTCCGGTCAAGGCGAAGAGCGACCGCATGGTGACCGCCGCGCGCAGCGCGCCGTCCTCGGTCGAGACCTCGAGCACGTCCTGGTCGAGGACACCCGTGGCGGGTCCGTGAGCACTTCCCTCCTCTCGCGCCACGCGGGCACCGTCGCGCGCCAGGCCGACGATGCTGCGCGCGGGCACATCATCGACGTGCCGGTAGCCGACGGACGCGGGAAGTGCACCGCGCCAGGCGGAGTCGAGGGAGAATCCGGGATCGATCGGTTCGCCCGCAGGAGCCGCGGCGAGCGCGGAGTGCAGCGATGCGGCGTCGCAGACGATGTCGGCAGGTGCCACCCGCCCGGAGACCGCACGGGTCGCGAGCACCTCGAATCCGGTGTGCGTCCAGAGTCCGACGAGTCCGTCCGAGCGGGCGATGACGCGCACGACGGCGGCGTCGTCGAGCCGTTGGGCATGGGCGAGGAAGGCCGACGCGTTGGAACGATCGGACTCCGCGATCTGGATGAACCGTTCCATCAGCGCGGGTTCGCAGACGTGTCGTCGGCGCGGCGGAAGGAGTTCAGATACTCCTTCTGTTCCGGGGTGAGTCGGGCGATGCGCTGCCCGGCGACATCGAAGGCGACGAGTTGAGTGCTGGCGACGACCGCCGGTTTCGAGGCGGGATCGGCCCCGGCCGCGCGGACCTCGTAGCCGACGGTGAAGTCGACGGCGCGCAGGCGCTCGACGAACATGGTCACCTCGATGGGCCCCTCGGAGTGCCGCAGCTGTGCCTGGTACTTCACGTGGAGGTCGGCCACGAGGCAGCCGTCCCGCAGCGGCGCGGTGGGCCGACCGTCGAGGAACAGCCACGGGATGCGCGCCTCCTCGAGCAGCGTGACCATCCGGGCGTGGTTGATGTGCTGGTAGACATCCATGTCCGACCATCGCACCGGGACCTTCACCACGTAGCCGGCAGCTGTTGCGGTCCCCGAGTCCTCGTTGAGCACGTGCGTTCCATCCCCTGTCGATCCGGATCTGCTGGTACGACGCCGGGCGCCGCGAGATCAACCCTACGCACGACGGGCACCGAGACCTCGGACGGGCGACGAGCGACCTCGATCGGCTCAGGCGGGACCGACCTCGACCCGCACGCCGTTGAGGACGACGGTCCCCGAGAGCGGGTCGAGCCGTGCCCCGTCGTTGAGGAGGTTCACGTTGACGCCCGGTTCGGCGGCCGCCACGGACAGCCGGGACTGTGCGTCGTCGTGACCCCAGCCGTGCGGCATCGAGGCGACGCCGGGCTTGATGTCGGTGGTGATCTCCACCGGGACGGTCAGCGATCCGCCCGCTCCGCGGACCGTCGCGATGCCGTCGATGCCCAGTCGCGTCGCATCGTCCGGGTGCATCTGCAGGGTGCATCGGTTCGTGCCGCCGGTGAGAGCGGGGAGGTTGTGCATCCAGCTGTTGTTGGACCGCAGGTGCCGGCGCCCGACGAGGAGCAACGACCGGTCGCCCGTCGGGTGTCCGGCGTCGACCGCGACGCGCAGCCGGGCGAGATCCCCGATCAGCGGGTCCGGTGCCAGCTCGACCTTTCCCGACGGGGTGCGGAGCACGCCGGGCAGCCGCGGCCGCATCGGCCCGAGGTCGATGCCGTGCGGGGCGGCCAGCAGATCGGCGAACGTCAGGCCCTCCCGTGCACCGAAACCGTCGCCGTACGCGCCGAGGCGCAGCATCATGTCCAGGCGGCGCTGATGGCCCGGCGCATCGGGCAACATCGCCACCAGCGTCTCGGTGTCGCGCCCGGCGACCGGTGAATGCGGGTCGGTCACCTCCTTGGCCAGGGTCGCGGCGATGACCTGCTCGTCGACCAGGCCCGGATCGGCGTCGACGCCCACCCCGGAGAGTCCGAGGATCAGGCGGCACACGATGTCGATCTCGTCGGGTCGGCCGTCGGGCAGCGGAAGGACGCGCGACGAGTAGCGGGCGTTCGCGCGTACCGCGAGGTTGTTGAGGATCGCGTCGAAGTGCGGGCTCTGGGAGGGGCGCGGTGGCGGCAGGATGACATCGGCGTGCCGGGTGGTCTCGTTCAGATAGGGGTCGACGCACACGACGATGTCGGCGGCATCGAGCGCAGTGGCCAGGCGGCTGCCGTTGGGCGCCGACAGCACGGGGTTGCCCGCGACCGTGACCAGTGCCCGCAGCTGCCCTTCGCCGGGCGTCTCGAACTCCTCGGCCATCGCCACGGCGGGCAACTCCCCCGCGACCTCGGGATGTCCCGATACCCGGCTGCGCCAGCGGCCGGTCCGGAATCCGCGCCCCGGCCGGGCCGGCCTGGGTGCGGGGGCTGTCGGCGCCGTCGGGAACATCACCCCACCCGGCCGGTCGAGGTTGCCGGTGAGGACGTTGACCACGTCGACGAGCCAGCTGCCGAGGGTTCCGAACTCGACGACGGTGGTGCCCAGACGGCCGTAGACCGCCGCCGACGGCGCCGCCGCGATCTCACGGGCGAGCGCGCGGATGTCCTCGGCCGGCACATCGCAGTACGGGGCCACCCTCTCGGGCGTGAGATCGGTTATGCCGTTGCGCAATTCGTCGACACCTTGCACGTGGGGCGCGATGCCGCCGAGGTCGTCGGCGACCAGCCCCTCGTCGAACAGGCAGGTGACGATGGCGGCCAGCAACGCGGCATCGGTTCCGGGGCGCGGTGCGAGGTGGGTGTCTGCCAGACGGGCGGTGCGGGTGCGCGCCGGGTCGATGACCGTGAGCTGCCCGCCGCGACTCCGGAGGGCGTTCAGCTTGCCGGGGAAGTTCGCGGCGGTGGCCATACTCCCGTTGGAGACAACGGGATTCGCGCCGATGATCACCAGGTGATCGGTGCGGTCGAGATCGGGAACCGCGAAGGTCCCGGCGTGACCGAACAGGTATCCCGACGCCGCCTGCTTGGGCATCTGGTCGAGAGTGCCCGCGCTGAACACGTTGCGGGTGCCGATCGCCCGCGCGAGCAGCGGTGCGTACATGGTGCCCGCAATGGTGTGCGCCGACGGGTTGCCGAGATAGAAACCGACCGACGATCCGCCGTGGGCGTCGATGACCGCGCGCAGACGAGTGACGGCCTCGTGGAGCGCCTCGTCCCAGTCGACCTCGACGAACCGTCCGTCCCGCTTGATCAGCGGGTGTTCGAGACGGTCCGGGTCGTTGTCGAGCTGTGGGAAGCTCGCCCCCTTCGGGCAGATGTAGCCGTGACTGAACACGTCGTCGGCGTCGCCGCGGGCACCGGTCACGTGTCCACGCAGGTGCCCGTCTCCCACGGCGTATTCGTCGATCGGGCCGCCGTGGGTGTCGACGACGAGGGTCAAGCCGCAGGTCGCTTCGCAGAGCGGGCAGATTCGCGGTGCCGTACGCGTCATGAGCCCAGGCTAGGCCCGGGCATCGGGTCGGCGGGGCCGAAACGGATCACGGGCCGAAGCGCGTCAGCGGATCACACTCCGGAGTTGTCGTGCCGCGACCGACAGCGTCGCGAGGTCGAGGGTCCCGGTCTCCTCGATCTCCCCGAGGACGCTGCGGAGGCGACTGAGCCGGTTCGACTGGGAGGACTCCCATTCGGCGATCTTCTCGTCGCTCGACTCGTCGGGTTCGCTGACCTCGAGGATCTTGAGGGTGAGCGCACGTAGCGCGCCGTGCATGTCGTCGCGGAGCGCCAGTCGGGCGAGCGCGTGCCAGCGGTCGCCGTAGTCCAGGTTCGACACCGCGGTGAGCAGTCCCTCGAGTCCGAAGTGCTCCATCACCGCGAAGTAGAGGTCGCCGACCTCTTCGGGATCGCGGTCGGAGATCTCCGCGGCGTCGATGATGTCGAGGAGGCAGAACCGGTGGAGGCTGACGGCCACCGTCCGGGCCAGGCCGTCGGGGACCCCCTCGTCGACGTAGGCACGCACGCGATCGGCGATGTCCTTCGCGGAGCTCTTCCCCAGCCAGCCGTCGACAGCCGCGGACAGCTGGGTGATCCGATCGGAGTAGCGGGTGATCTCGGCGGCCAGGGCGAGCGGCTGCGGGCGGAACGCGAGCAGCCACCGCGACGCCCGGAACAGCAGCCGGCGGGCATACAGCATCATCCCGTCGACGACCTCGGCCGGCGCCGGTGCGTGCCGGATGCTCTCGAAGACGTCGCCCATGCCGAAGATCCGGTTGGACACGACGTAGGCGCGGACACCTTCTTCCGTGGTGCACCCGGCGCCCTCGCTCAACCGGAACAGGTGCGTCATCCCGGCGTGATCGATGACGTCGTTGACGAGGGTCGTCGTGACGATCTGACGCCGCAGCCGGTGGGAGTTGATCTGCTCTCCGTACGTCTCGCGCAGAGCTTCCGGGAAGTAGCGGGCGACGCGTGGCGCGAACACATCGTTGTCGGGGAGATCGCTGGCCAGCAGATCCGACTTCGCCTCGAGTTTGACGTGCGCCATCAGGGTCGCGAACTCCGGCGAGGTGAGCCCACGGTGCAACTCCCCGTCGAACCGCTTGCGGAGTGCACGCGCCTGCGGGAGGGCTTCGAGCTCGAGATCGACGCCGCGTTCTCGTGACAGCTGGTCGAGCATCCGGGCATGGACCTCCACGCGCGTGAGCTCGAAGGTGCGGCAGAAGCCCAACTCGGAGTTCTGCGAGATGTTGTCCGCGAGAACGAGATCGGCGACGTCATCGGTCATCGACTCGAGCAGCGGATTGCGATCGTCGGGGTCGAGTGCGCCGCCCGACACCGCGGAATCGAGCAGGATCTTGATGTTGACCTCGTGGTCGGAGCAGTCGACGCCGGCCGAGTTGTCGAGTGCATCGGTGTTGATCCGGCCACCGGCGAGGTCGTATTCGATCCGCCCCCGTTCGGTGGCCCCGAGGTTGCCGCCCTCCCCGATCACCTTGGCGCGCACCTGATCACCGTCGACGCGGATCGCATCGTTGGACTTGTCGCCGACATCTCCGTGGGTCTCCGTGGACGCCTTGATGTACGTGCCGATCCCGCCGTTCCAGAGCAGGTCGACCGGCGCGAGGAGGATCGCCCGGATCAGTTCGGGCGGCGAGAGTTCGTCGACCCCCTCCTCGATGCCGAGCGCGGCCGCCATCTCCGCACTGACGGGGATCGCCTTGCGGTCGCGGGACCACACCCCGCCGCCCACGCCGATCAGATCGGTGTCGTAGTCGGCCCACGACGATCGCGGCAACTCGAACAGCCGGCGGCGTTCGCGGTAGGACCTGTCGGCGACGGGGTCCGGGTCGACGAAGATGTGCCGGTGGTCGAAGGCGGCGACGAGCCGGATGTGCTCGCTGAGCAGCATGCCGTTGCCGAACACGTCGCCGCTCATGTCGCCGATGCCGACAACGGTGAAGTCTTGCGTCTGGGTGTCGACGCCCATCTCCCGGAAGTGTCGTTTGACCGATTCCCAGGCACCGCGGGCGGTGATGCCCATGGCCTTGTGGTCATAACCGGCCGAGCCGCCCGAGGCGAACGCGTCACCGAGCCAGAAGCCGTACGACTGTGACACCTCGTTGGCGATGTCGGAGAACGCCGCAGTGCCCTTGTCGGCCGCGACCACCAGGTAGGTGTCGTCCTCGTCGAGGCGGACCACACCGCGGGCCGGGATGACCTCGCCGGTCGAGCGGTCGATGTTGTCGGTGACGTCGAGCAGACCGGAGATGAACTGCCGGTAGCAGGCGATCCCCTCCGCGCGCTGCGCATCCCGGTCGGCTGCAACGTCACCCGTCGGCGCCGGCGGACGTTTGACGACGAATCCGCCCTTCGCGCCGAGCGGGACGATGACAGCGTTCTTGACGGCCTGCGCCTTCACCAGACCGAGGATCTCGGTACGGAAATCCTCCTTCCGATCCGACCATCGCAACCCGCCGCGCGCCACCGCACCGAACCGCAGGTGGACGCCCTCGACCCGAGGCGAGTACACGAAGATCTCGTGCAGCGGACGGGGTTCGGGGGTCTGCGGGATCTCGCGGGGCCGGAGCTTGAACGAGATCACGGGGCGATGCTCGCCATCCCGGTCGCCGACCTTCACGAAGTAGTTCGTCCGTGACGTCGCGGTCATGACGGCGGCGAAAGCGGACACGATGCGATCGGCGTCGAGGCTCAGCACCGTCCCGATGTCGGTCCGGAGTTGCTCGCTCACCCGCTCGCGCCGTTCGGGATCGGCGGCGGCCGGGTCGAAGGAGGCCACGAACAGATCGACCAGTCCGCGCGTGATCTGCAGATGACGGCCGAGCACATTCGCGACATGGGCTGTGCTATAAGAGAATCCACATTGCCTCAGGTACTGCCCGTAGGCGCGGAGCATCGCCGCCGACCGCCAGTCCAGACCGCAGCGGATGATCAGCTCGTTGTAGTCGTCGACCTCCGCTGCGGCGAGCCAGATCTGACGGAACGCCTCGGTGAAGCGCTCCTCGAGGTCGTCGGCATGGTCGAGGTCCACCGACATCCCCGCGGCGAGTTGCACGATGAACTCATAGGCCCAGCAGACGGTGTCGTCGGACCGTCGGATCTCGTACGGATGTTCTTCGAGAACGTCGAGGCCGAGACTGTGCAGCACAGGTAGGACGTCGGTGAGGGTCGCCGACTCCCCGCAGAGGTAGAGGGTGAACCGCCAGCGGTGGTGGTCGCCCGGTCCGCGCTCCTCGGTGGCGTCCAGTGTCACCGCCAGCGCACCCGGTTCGAGAGGGACGACGTGGATCAGGTCCTCGAGGGCGTCCCCGGGTTCGCGTATCTCCTTGTAGTCGTCGGAAAGTGAGGGCAATTGCCGCAGCAGGAGTTCCGGCCCGCCGGCGATCGATCCGGAACGATCACCCAGGTTCGCGGCAAGTTCCCGGACACGTTCGTCCCATCCGCGGATCGCCGCCGCGAGGGCCGCCTGCATACGCGCATGCGCGGGCGATCCGGTGTCCACCGATCCGAGTTCCGATGCGGCGCCCGGTTCGATACAGACCAGCACCTGTAGGAGCGCGAGCGGCATCTCGCTCACGCGCGCCGTGTATTCGAGTGCGCTGCCGTGCAATTCGTCCATGAGGGCGCGTTCGAGGGCGAGCCGGCTCTGGGTGTTGTAGCGATCCCGGGGTAGATAGATGAGGGCGACCGCGGTCTTGCCGTCGGCGTTGGTTCGCACGAACAGGCGCAACGACCGGGTGGCGACCGCGTCGAGCATCTCGGTGACGCGGCGGGTGAGTTCGTCGGTGGTGGAGGCGAACATCTCCACCACCGGATAGTTCTGCAGCAGCTCGATCATGGACTGCCCCGCGAAGGAGTCCTCGTCGACGCCGGCCCGGGCGAGCACGTCGCGCACCTTGGTGCGCAGCACCGGGACGTCGAGCACGGTCTGGTGCAGACCTGAGGAGGTGAGCGTACCGAGGAACCGGTGCTCACCGTCGTAGTTCCCGTGCGAATCGAAAGCCGGAACCTGAAGCAGCACGGGAAAATTCGACCGTTGTATGCCGGTTGCGACGTAGACCCGGCTCGCTCGCGGGAGCAGTGGACGCGTGGTCACCGCCGGGAAGTCCCGGTTGATGGAGTCGGTGCGCCAGACACCCAGCCGCTCGTCGCCGTCCCGGACGCCGTCGGTGCCGACCCGGGTGTAGCCGAGTGGGTGGAAGTGGTTCCCGGCGAACCATTCGAGGAGTTTGGCGTACTCGTAGCGGTCGGTGTTGCGGATGCCGGTGGACTCGCGCACCGGCGCCACCGACAGGTCGGCGGCGCAGGATGTCATCCGCGACCGCATGCGGGCGGCGTCGTGGTCGACGTCGCCCACCCGGAACACGACTTCGAGAAGATCCGCACGAAGTGCCTCCGGGTCGACGCCGGGATGTCCGGCGAGCCCGCCGACGAAGATCCAGGATTCCCAGGCGGCACCGGGCCCGTCGTCGATCGCCTCGAGCCGGCCGTCGGTGTCGCGTTGCACCGGCATGACCGGATGGTCCATGCGGTCGATGGCGAGGTCGTGGGCCTCGACGGTCGCGAGGACCGCCTCCACGAGCATCGGCATGTCGTCGTTGACGACGACGATCTCGACCGCGCCGCCCTCGTCGACGGCGACCTCGACCAGCGCCTGACCGGGATCGCGCCGGATCGCGACGTCAAGGTGACGCATCACCTGCTCGGCGGCGCTGTCCGCCCCGGAGCCTTCGGCCCGGGACTTGAAGTAGTGGTTCACCGCGTCCGGCACGAGTGACGTCACATCGCCGATGCTAGTCACCCGTGCCGGACGGGTCGGTATTAATCGCGGGTGAGTTTGCGGTGGGTCACCCGGTGCGGACGTGCCGCGTCGGCGCCGAGGCGCTCGACCTTGTTCGCCTCATATGCCTCGAAGTTGCCCTCGAACCAGAACCACTTCCCTTCCTCGACGTTGCCCTCCCACGCCAGGATGTGGGTACAGGTGCGGTCGAGGAACCAGCGGTCGTGGCTGATGACCACGGCACAGCCGGGGAAGTTCTCGAGCGCGTTCTCCAGCGAACCGAGGGTCTCGACGTCGAGGTCGTTGGTCGGCTCGTCGAGCAGGATCAGGTTGCCGCCCTCTTTCAGGGTCAGTGCGAGGTTCAGGCGGTTGCGCTCACCACCGGAGAGCACCTCGGCCTTCTTCTGCTGATCCGGGCCCTTGAAACCGAAGGCGCTGACGTAGGCGCGCGACGGCATCTCGTTCTGCCCGACCTCGATGAAGTCGAGCCCGTCGGAGACGACCTCCCACACGTTCTTCTTGGGGTCGATGTTGGCGCGCGTCTGGTCGACGTAGCTCAACTTGACCGTCTCGCCGACCTTGACGGTGCCCGAGTCGGGCTCCTCGAGACCCACGATGGTCTTGAACAGCGTGGTCTTACCGACACCGTTGGGGCCGATGACGCCGACGATGCCGTTGCGCGGCAGCGTGAAGGACAGGTCCTTGATGAGGACGCGGCCCTCGAAGCCCTTGTCGAGGTGGGAGACCTCGACCACCACATCGCCGAGACGGGGCGGCGTCGGGATCTGGATCTCCTCGAAGTCGAGCTTCCGCGTCTTCTCGGCCTCCGCGGCCATCTCCTCGTAGCGGGCCAGGCGGGCCTTGTTCTTGGTCTGGCGGGCCTTGGAACCCGAACGGACCCAGGCGAGCTCTTCCTTGAGGCGCTTCTGCAGCTTCTGGTCCTTCTTGCCCTGGACCTCGAGACGCTCGGCCTTCTTCTCGAGGTAGGTGGAGTAGTTGCCCTCGTAGGGGTGCAGCTTGCCGCGGTCGACCTCACAGATCCAGCCGGCGACGTGGTCGAGGAAGTACCGGTCGTGGGTCACGGCCAGGACGGCGCCCGGGTAGGAGGCGAGGAACTGCTCGAGCCACAGCACCGACTCGGCGTCGAGGTGGTTGGTGGGCTCGTCGAGGAGCAGCAGGTCGGGCTTCTGCAGCAGCAACTTGCACAGTGCGACGCGGCGTCGCTCACCACCGGACAGGTGGGTGACCGGCGAGTCGGCGGGCGGGCAGCGCAGGGCGTCCATGGCCTGCTCGAGCTGCGAGTCGAGGTCCCAGGCGTCGGCGTTGTCCAGGTCCTCCTGGAGTTTGCCCATCTCCTCCATCAGCTCGTCGGAGTAGTCGGTGGCCAGCAGTTCGGCGATCTCGTTGAAGCGGTCGAGCTTCACCTTGATCTCGCCCATGCCCTCTTCGACGTTCTCCTTGACCGTCTTCTCCTCGTTGAGGGGCGGCTCCTGGAGCAGGATGCCGACGGTCGCCTCGGGGTCGAGGAAGGCCTCGCCGTTCGACGGCTGGTCGAGGCCGGCCATGATCTTCAGGATCGACGACTTACCTGCACCGTTGGGACCGACGACGCCGATCTTGGCGCCCGGGTAGAAGGACATGGTGACGTCATCGAGGATGACCTTGTCGCCGTGCGCCTTGCGCACCTTTTTCATGGTGTAGATGAACTCAGCCACGTGAAAACTCCTTCGGACCTGCTCGATGCGGGGATGTCAGCAATTAGAGATGCTCTGGCGCACGCACGGTCGGTGCGCATACATGGGTCCCAGCCTAGTGGTCGGCCCGTATGGACTCGTCGCCCGGTGACCCTGCCCGCGGATCGTCGGTGCTCATTTCGCCGGATATGGCACAAGATGTGCGATCTGTCGCAACAATGGATTCTTGTCGGCCGGAGCCGACGCGGGTCGATCGGCGTGTGGCGATGGTCCCGGATGAGAAGAACAGGGTCGTCGAGCACCGCGCGGCACTGGGGCATCGTGATGGGAGTGTCATGCCCCCGGTGAGCAGATGGACCGTGATGACGATGGTGTTCGGCGTGATCGCCGTGTCGATCGGCGCAGTCGGCGCGTGCTCCGCCGATCCGCGCGTGTGCCCCGCCGGCATCACCCCGCTGTCGGGTCCCCCCGGCCCGTGTCTGCGGTTCGGGATCACCACGCCGAACGGGCCGCTCGAACCGGCCGATGCCGCGGCCGTCGCCCGGGTGACCGGTGTGTCCCCCAGCATCAACCTGTTCTTCGAGGACTTCACGGCCATTCCACCGATCGCCGCGCTGAACGCCGTGGTCGGAGCGGGTGCCGAGCCGATCGTCACCTGGGAACCCTGGAGGCATCTCGGCGACGGCACCTACGACCGGACCGCGTTCTCGATGGCGTCGATCGCCGACGGAACACACGACGACCACCTCTACCGCTGGGCAGACGAACTGGTCGCCTGGGGTTCGACGGTGTACCTGCGGTTCGCACATGAACCCAACGGCGACTGGTACCCGTGGAGTCCCGCCGGTGGGACGTCCCCCGAGACGTACATCGCGGCCTGGCGACACGTCCACGACCTGTTCGCGTCGAAGAACGCGGTGAATGTGAAGTGGGTGTGGGCGCCGAACGTGCCCATCTCCGATGCTCCCCTGTCCCGCTGGTATCCCGGCGCCGGCTACGTCGATGTCCTGGGCCTCGACGGCTACAACTGGGGCTCGGTTCCCGGCCACCGATGGACATCGCCGGACGACCTCTTCGACTCCTCGCTCGACCAGCTGCGCGAACTGGCGCCGGACAAGCCGATCCTCGTCACCGAGGTCGGGTGCGCCGAGGCCGGCGGCTCGAAGGCCGACTGGATCGCCGATCTCGTCGACTACCTCGACGATGCGGACGGGGTCACCGGCTTCGTGTGGTTCGACCACGACAAGGAAGCGGACTGGGGCCTGAACAGCTCGCCGGAAGCGGGCCGGGCGATGGCCCGCGCGCTCGAGGAAGTGGGACTGCGGTGAAAGGAGACACACGGTGACGGGGGTCGAAGTGGAGAGACCGGGTCGGGTCGCGGTGGACGAGACGCACGCGCGGATCGACCCCGACGTCGAGGAGGCACGTCTGCGGGCGGTGGAGCAGCTCAACCTGCTCGACTCCGACCCCGAGGACCGGTTCGCGCAGATCACCCGCATGGCCAAGGCGGTGTTCGGCGTCCCGATGTCGACGGTCTCTCTTCTCGACCGGGATCGACAGTGGTTCAAGGCGGTCGACGGCATCGAATTGCAGAACCAGCCGCGCGAGCAGACCGTGTGCCAGGTGACGGTCGCTCGGGCCTACACACGTCCCGCCGACCCGGCGCTCGTCATCGAGGACGTGTCGACGATCCCCTTCTTCGCGGAGATCCCCCAGATCGGCGGTGAGGGTGGAATACGCTTCTACGCCGGGTATCCGCTGTACGGTCCCGGCGGTCACCCGGTGGGAACCTTCTGCGTCTACGACACCCGGCCCCGGCAGCTGACCGCCGACCAGTTGGCCGCGTTCCGCGAGCTGGCGGCCTGGGCGCAACGCGAGATCGAGAACTCCGATGACCTCGAGCGCGCCGCGAAGGTGCAGCGTCAGCTGCTCCCACCGCCGCTCGGGGTCGTGCCCGGCTATGCGATCGAGGCGACGTGCCTACCCGCGTTCGCCGTGGGTGGCGACTTCTACGACCACTACCGCTGTCACGACGGACTCGTGTTCACCGTCGCCGACGTCATGGGCAAAGGTCTGGGGGCGGCGATCCTCACCGCGACCGTGCGGTCGGCGATGCGCGCTGCCTCACGCGCTTTCGATGCTGTCTGCGTGGATACCCCAGAACACGATCTCGGCGAGGTGGTCGAGACGGTGGCGGGGCAGCTCGCCGAGGACTTCGCGGGCACCGAGACCTTCGCGACGCTCTTCCACGCGCGGCTGCGGACCCGAGACGGTCACATCGACTACGTCGACGGTGGGCACGGCCTGGCGACCGTACGCCGCTCCGACGGCCACTGCACCGTCCTGCACGGCGGCGGACTCCCCATCGGCATCCTGCCGGAGGACACCTGGCGGTCGGCCGCAGTCGATCTCGGCCCCGGCGACATGCTCGTGATCGCCTCGGACGGTCTCCTCGACCTCGTTGCCGGCGGCGACGCGTTCGAACTGCTCCGAATACTCTCCGGCACAAGCACTCCCGCCGCGGTGCGGAGGAAGGTCGAGGAACTGGTGGCCAGTCTTCCTCCGGTCGACGATGTCACGCTCGTCGCGATCCGGCGGGACGATGCCGGATGAGCGAGAGCCTCGAGGAGTCCACCCTCGCGCGGACCGCCCCGTCACCGTGGTTGCGGCTGCTCATCGTCGTGGCCGCCGTGCTCGGACTCAACTACATCGTGTGGCGCTGGCTGGCCTCGGTGAACTGGGAGGCATGGTGGATCGCCGTACCGCTGGTCGTCGCCGAGACCTACAGCCTCATCGACTCGCTGCTGTTCGGGCTCACCATGTGGAAACTGCAGCACCGTCCCGACCCTCCACCGCCACCCGCGGACGCGACGGTCGACGTCTTCATCACCACCTACAACGAACCGATCGACCTCGTGATGAAGACCGCGCTCGCCGCCAGGGCCATCACCTACCCGCACACCACCTGGATTCTCGACGACGGTGACCGCGCCGAACTCGCCGAGGCCGCGCACGCGGCCGGCGTCGATTACCTGACCCGGTCGTCGAACTGGCTGGACAAACCGCGACATGCGAAGGCGGGCAACCTCAACAACGCGCTGATGCAGACCGAGGGCGAGTTCATCCTGATCCTCGACGCCGACCAGGTTCCCGAACCTCAGATCCTCGACCGCACGCTCGGCTACTTCCACGACGAGAAGATGGCCCTGGTCCAGACCCCGCAGTACTTCGTCAATGTGCCGCCCTCGGACCCGCTCGGATCGCAGGCACCGCTCTTCTACGGGCCGATCCAGCAAGGAAAGGACGGTTGGAACGCGGCCTTCTTCTGCGGCTCCAACGCCGTGCTGCGACGGGAAGCGTTGATGCAGCTGGGGATCACGCAGTATGTCACCGCCGTCGAGGACGGCGTCGACCGTGCCCTGCGCACCGCGCGGACCGTGCTCCGCAAAACCAGGCGTCGCGTCCGCGACAACGCCCCGGCACTCGCCGCACTCGACCGGGTGGATGCCGCGGTCAAGGAGGCACGGACGCAGCTGAAGGACCGGGAACCGCTGGCCGACATCACGTACCGATTCCAGGCGCGGGTCGACGAGGCCGCCCGCGGACTCGTCGACGCCGATGTCGAGGTGATGCGTGCCGACCTCGAGGCGATCGAGGCCCTCACGGAGTTCAGCGAGCAGGAAGCAGGCGCCGGGGCACTCGACTTCGACGCACTGGCGGTTCTGGCCGATCGCGAATGGTCCCCGCTCGGCGCCATCGAGTCGATCCGTGCGCTGGTCGCGGCGGTCGATGTCGGCAGATCCGATGAGGCGCAACCGATGTTGCCGCTCGCGACGATCTCGGTCACCGAGGACATGGCCACCTGTATGCGACTGCACGCCCTGGGGTGGAATTCGGCGTATCACCACGAGAACCTCGCCTACGGTCTTGCCCCTGAGGACCTGAAAACGATGCTCACCCAACGCCTTCGGTGGGCTCAAGGCACCATCCAGGTGATGCTGCGAGAGAACCCGCTGGTCCAGAAAGGACTGACCGTTGCCCAGCGACTCATGTACTGGGCGACGATGTGGAGCTACCTGGCGGGCTTCGCGGCGATCGCCTACATCGCCGCCCCGGTGGTGTACCTCGTCCTGGGGGTTCTCCCCGTGCAGGCCTACAGCTGGGACTTCTTCCTCCGCCTCATCCCGTTCCTGGTGATCAACCAGGTGCTGTTCCTCGTGGTGGCCAGAGGCACCCCGACCTGGCGGGGACAGCAGTACAGTCTCGCGTTGTTCCCGGTCTGGATCCGGGCCTGCACCACGGCGTTCCGCAACGTCTACCTGAACCGGCCCCTGGGCTTCGCGGTCACGCCGAAGACGAAGCAGTCCCAGGACGCGTTGCCGTGGCACCTCGTCCGTCCACAACTCGCCGCGATGGCCCTCCTCGTCGTGGCGTCGGTGATCGGCATCGTGCAGTTGTGGCGGGGCGCGATCTCCGTTCTGGGCGTGGGCGTCAACCTGTTCTGGGTACTGTTCGATCTGGTGATCCTCAGCGTCGTCATCATGGCGGTCCGCTACCGCGGTCACGACGAGACCACTGCGGCCGGTACCACCGCGAACGACTCCGCCGCCGACAGCTCCACAGACGAAAGGCCATGATGACGACCTTCGCAACCCGCGCCGTGAACGGCGATGCCGTGGCGATCACCCCCGCCGGCCGACTCAACATGGTCGCGGCCCCCAAGCTGCGCGATCAGTTGCACGAGCTCGTCGGCGCCGGATCGTCCCGGATCGTCGTCGACCTGTCCGGGACCGACTTCATCGACTCGTCCGGTCTCGGAGCGCTCGTCTCCGGGCTGAAGGTGGCGCGGCAGGCCGGTGGAGATCTGCGGATCGCGGCTCCCACCGAGCAGGTCGTGACCGTCCTGGAGTTGACCAATCTCAATCGGGTTCTGCGCGTGCACGAGTCCGCGGACTCCGCGTTCGGTCCGGCCGCGGAGACCGTCGAATGAGATCCGCCGGATCACCGTCATGACCGAACAGACGGGGACGCGCGAACTCGAGGAGATCACCTCCGACGACACCCTCGAGCACGTCCACGCGCTCCTCGCGGACCTGTTGCGCACATGCCCCGTCGGCGACATGGATGCCATGCAGTTCGAGCTCGCCCTGGCCGAGATCGGCGCGAACATCATCGAACACGCGCGGGACGGGAGCACCGTGCACCTCCGCCTCGAGGTCGAGGTGACCCCGGACCGGATCGAGGCACGTTACCGCGATGACGGCCATCCGGCTCGCGTCGACCTCGACACCGTGAGCCTGCCCGAGGATGTCGCCGAACGAGGACGCGGACTCGCCATCGCCGTCAGGGTCCTCGACGAGTTGTCCTACCGCCGCTCCGACGGACACAACCTTTGGCGGCTGGTCCGCAACCGAACCGCGTGACCCTTACGCGGCCGTCTGGGTTTCCGCCTTGTCTGCGGCGGCGACCGGAAGTGCGGCCGCGATGTCTCGCTCCGACGACGGCGTGCCGCGGTAGGTGACGATGCAGCGACTCAGGTCGAGTCCCACGGCGACGGCGGTCATCTCGAGGTCGGAGCGGCGTGACCCGTCGGCCGTCGGGTACTCGTTGGTCTTGATCTGACCGTGCGCCATGACCGGCCGCCCCTTCGCGATGGCGAGGCCGACGCCGGCGAGGAGTCGGCGCCAGCAGCTCACCGTCAGATACAGCGTCGGTCCGTCCACCCACTCGCCGCTGCGCTTGTCGATGCGGCGCGAGGTGCAGGCCACGCGGAACGAGATCACGTCCTCGCCGGTGGTGGTCTGGCGTCGGCGGGGCTCGGACACAACGGTTCCGATGACGGTCGTGTACGTCTCAAACATAGTCGTCTCCTACTGGTGTCGGCCACGGGAAGTGTGGCCGCATCAGCATCTCCCCCGGCGTGCGTCCGAGACGGGGACCTGATCGGGCTGTGGAGAACTCTCCGAGGTTTACACACAGATCGCCGGTACCTCTGGCGTTCCGCCCATAGGATCGCGATATGCGACTGCGAGGGTTCCTGGTGGGTCTGATGGCGGCCTCGACGTTGGTCGCGCCACCCTTGTCCACGCCACCTCTGTCCGCGGCGGCACCTGCCCCTTCCTTGTCGGGCCTGACCGACGCGGTCGCCGGGCGCCTCGCGCTGGCCGACGCGGTGGCCGCGTCGAAGTGGGCATCGGGCGCTGCCATCGACGATCCCGCGCGTGAACAGGTCGTCCTCGACACCGTGTCGCAGCTCGCTCTCGACCGGGACCTCGACCCCGCCTACGTACGCAACGTGTTCCGGGATCAGATCGAGGCGAGCAAGACGGTCCAACGAGGGTTGTTCGCCCTGTGGGAGTTGCCCGGGCAGACAGCTCCGCCCGCGACACCGGATCTCGGTCCGGTCCGTGCGGCGATCAACGAGTTCAACGTGGCGATCGTCGACGAACTCGCGGCCTCACGCGACGTCGTGACGACCCTGCGCTGCCCGCCGGAACTGGCCGTGTCGAGTGCTCGGTCCGCCGCCGGCGCCGGTTTCGACCCGCTGCACGTCGCGGCCCTGGCCCAGGCCGGTGAGTCCGTCTGCGCGGTCTCGACGGGATCGAGCTGAATCCTGTTGGAGCTCAGCCGCGTTTGTTGAGTTCCTTGAGCATGTCGTTGTAGTTCTCGAGCTCGGCGTCATGGTCGCGGGCCGCGTTGCGGTCGTAGCGTTTCGCCTGCCGGGTGTCGCTGCGTTGCCACTGGACCAGCAGGGCCAGCATGATGACGACGAGCGGGATCTCGCCTGCCGCCCAGGCGATTCCGCCACCGGCGCGCTGGTCGTCGAACAGGTTGTAGGTCCACGGCAGATTGAGTCCGCGGTAGTAGTTCTCGGCGATGACGGCGGTGGTCATCATGAGGGCCACGCCGAAGAAGGCGTGGAACGGCAGCGAGCCGAGAACGATGCCGAGTTTGGCGACCGGTTTGACCTGTCGTGGTGCCGGGTCGATCCCGATGACGAGCCAGTAGAACAGGTAGCCGCTGAGCAGGAAGTGCAGGTTCATCAGCAGGTGCGCCGCGTGGTATTCGACCACCGACTCGTACAGGCCGCCGAGGTAGAGGATGTAGAAGCTGCCGACGAACATGATGGCTGCGATCAGCGGATGCGTCAGGAAGCGCGACGGCCCGGAGTGCACGCCGGCCTGAATCCACTCGCGGGGTCCGGGCGGGTTGCCGCGGCCGGCCGGCGGGAGTGCGCGCAAAGCCAGCGTCACCGGGCCGCCCAGCACCAGCAGGACGGGGATCATCATCGACATCAGCATGTGGGCGATCATGTGGATGCTGAACATCGCCGGTGCGTACCTCCCGAGGCCCGACGAGGTCGCCAGGAGCAGCAGCAGGCATCCGAGAAGCCACGCGAAGGTGCGGCCGATCGGCCAGTCGTCGCCGCGGCGCTTCAGGCGCACGACGCCGCGGATGTACACGACTGCCAGGACGATCGCGGCGAGACCGAAGATGAGGTCGAAACGCCAGTCGGTGAAGAAGCGGAGGAAGGTCGGCGGACCGTCGATGTCGTAGCCGATGGCGTTCTCGACCGGGGAGACGTTCGCGGTGTCGAGGGCCGGCGGCGGGGTCCGGCTGAGGCCGACCGCGAGACCGAAGGTGGCCGCGAAGACAGCCAGTTCCACGAGTCCGAACCGGACGAACAGCGACGGCCGCTCCTCCGAGTCGAGCTGGGCGATGGTCACGCGGCGGTGCCACGCACCGAGAGCGCCGAGGACGACGAGCGCCGCGACCTTGGCGATGACGAGCTGACCGTAGGTGTCGGAGAAGAGCTGATCGAAGGGCACCCGAACGGCGGCGTTGACCCCGCCGCTGAGGCCGACGACGATGATGCACCAGAACGCGACGCGGGAAAAGCGTCGGACCGCCAGTGCCCGCCACCGCCCGGACGCGAGCGCGTAGACGACCACCGCGGCGAGTCCGCCGAGCCACAGCGTCGCCCCGATCAGGTGGAGGATGAGGCTGTTGGTGGCGATGTCGTGGTTGCCGCCCGACGACGAGTGACCGGCGAGTGCCGACGGCATCAGGCTGAAGATCGTGAACGCGATGACCGCGACTGTCGGACCCCACTTGAGGATCGTCCGCGCGATGATTGCCGCGACCAGCGCGAACACGGCCGTCCAGAACCAGGTGCGCACCTCGGCGACCTGGCCGTAGGCGTTGATCAGGTTGGCCGGTTTGATGGCCTCCGACAGCGGCGAACCGCTGACCTCCGACGCCGACAGCGGCATCAGCAGCAGCGCACACACCGACCAGACCAGCGCCGACGACGCCGCGATCCGGATGGCGCGATAACCGCCGACGTCGAGCACATTGTCGGACTGCGGCGGCACGAAGAAGGCTGCGAACACCGAGCAGCCGAGCGCGATCGCGGCCGCGAACTCACCGATCGCGGTCAGCGTCGGCAGCCCGTAAGTGGTGAGCGGGCCGGGGTCGGGGACGCCGGTCAGCTTGAGCGCGGTGGACGCGGAGACGGCGGTGACGGCGATGGCGACGATCGCGGCGAGCCATCCCGACGCCCAGAGGACCGCGGTGACGACGCCGCGCGGTTCGTTCATCGCGTCGCGATTCTGATCCGGCGTGGCGGACGTCGACGAGCGGGTCATTCCTCAACTGTAGGTCCGGGCGTCGACGACACACCCTCCGACCTGGTCAGCCCGTGGTGTGCGGCACACCTGCGGCGGAGCCGGCGCCATGTCGTAAACTCCATGTGCCCGACGCCGCGTGTCTGATGTCACGAGCGTCGACCAGCCTCCGTAGCTCAGGTGGATAGAGCAAGGGCCTTCTAATCCCTAGGTCGCAGGTTCGAATCCTGCCGGGGGCACTGACCAGCCAGTATGCACGAAAACGGCACCCGAACCTCCAACCAGGAGGCCTCAGGTGCCGTTTATGTGTCTTATTGGGCAGCAATCCCCTACTTGGTCGCAGACCCCAACGCCGCAGACAGCCCCGCAGCCACCTCACGCGACGGCCCCGAACCTCGCCCGATGTAGGTGTCCTCAGTCATCGAAATCTGGGCATGCCCGAGCAGGTCTGCAATCTGCCGTGACGTGAAACCCGCGTCATGCAGGATCCGAGCCGTCGACTTCCGGAGTCGGTGCAACGTCAACCACGGCACTCCAAGGGCGCCCCGGATCCGCGTCCACTGAGAGGCGAAGGTGTCCGGGTCTCGCAGCCCGCCGACCGTCGTCGGAAAAATCACCGGCTCAACACCCACCCGAGGCGCCACCCGCTCACCGGTCATGTACTCACGCCGCCGCCGCTGCAACATCTCGACAACCTCGTCCGCGAGCGGGATCACCCGCGCACTGTTCTCCGTCTTGGTCGCGGCCTCGTGGAGGAGTTCCGTCTTCGGACCCTCACCCTCACCGTGATGCTGGTACGCCCGGACAATGTGGTGCCGAACCGTCAACGCCTGCGCCTCGAAGTCGACGTCGGACCACAGCAACGCCAACACCTCCGACCGCCGCAGACCAGTCCACAACGTCATCATCAGCGGGTCGACAAGATCCACCGTCGCCGCGAACTCCGACACCGTCCGACCCGTCGCCCGCGTGCCCGACTTCGACGGCGGCAACTCCGCCTCCGAAGTCCGCAGGGCCGACATCAGCTCAAGAGCCTCATCCCGACCCAAGCCCATCGCCGCACCCTTCGCATGCCGACGACGACGGAACTCGACGGCGCTGGCCAGGTTCACCGTCCACACCCCCGAGTCGACGAGGTAGCTCCCCACCAACCGCAGCAGAGTCCGCGCCTGCGACGCCGTCACCCGGTCATGCCCGGACTCGATGTCGAAAATGACGGCCTTCAAATCCGCCGCCGTCACCAACTTCGCGGGGGTGTCCTTCACTACTCCGAGGTGGTCGTGCCCACCTTCCCGACACACATTCGGCTTGTCCTCGTCGTCGAGCACCGACGACACCATCACCCGCTCAACCCTCGTATACGAGTCGACCGTGCGCCGCGAGTAGTACTCAGGCGACTTTCGAATCTTCGATAACTCCACCCGGAGCAGATCGACCAACGTCTCCTCATCGACCTTCTGCCGAGGTGCAGCGCCCGACGAAGCTTTCAGGTCGGGTAACGCATCCTCAAGCGCGGCAACCGCTTTGGCCCCATGGGGGTCACGAACACCGTCGGGTGAATACCGTTTCGCCCGACGCACCACGCCATCATCACCGGCGTATCGGCACCAAGCCACCCACCGACCCTTAATCTCGTTGCCGTCCTTGTCTTTTAGCCGCTTCCGTTTGATCGGGGTGTTCCGCCCCGGCTGCGTGATCGCGCGTCCCATCAGATCAATCCAATCGTCCAGAGAGGACCGCCAGCCGGTCCCGACCATTTCACAATAGCAGGTTCGAGTAACCGTATTCCGGAAACCGACCCCAGAACCCTCCACCCGCTTAGTTGCTTAACTGTCTTGTGCAACCTCAGGACATAGTACCTGGTCACAGCGGTATTGACGCTTGCGAACCCCCGAGTTGTGTGCCACTCTCAACCCCATCGGACACCGAAGATTCTAGAAGCTAAACCGTCCGAACCGAGCGTCGAAAACGACACCCAGAAGCCAATCCACGCACACATTGGAGAACCGGAAACCATGACCACCCAGACCCGCGCGAAGGGCGGACAAGCCCTCACCGCCGCCATCGACGCCGCCACCGACGAATTCGGCCCGACTATGACAACGCCTCAGTTCGCGAGCCTCGCCCACGTCACTGACCGCACGATTCACGCGTGGCGCAGCAAGGGAGTCGGTCCAACACCATGGAAAGTGGCGTCCCGTTGGCACTACTCGACCGCCGACGTCGTTCGATTCGTCCACGGCGCCAAGTGAATTGAACCGCACCAACCGCCGCGTCAACCCCTACACCACCCGGCGACCGCCCCCACCGACAACCGTCATCGAACACGCAGCATGTCGCGACGATCCGGGGCTCTTCGACGCCCCATCAGCCGATTGGAGTGCAGGACCCGAACGCGAACGCGTCGCGAAGGCCAAAGCCACCTGCGCCGCCTGCCCGGTCCTGGCCCCCTGCGCCCAATGGTCAAGCAGCCTGCCGCGTTCGAGCCTCGACGGCATCGTCTCCGGACGCCTCTACCGCACGCCCTCGCACAGCCGAGGAACCACCCACAACTAAGCGGTCCGTGCCCCAGAGGAGCACGGACCGAAGGAGCCGTCGCCATGCGCTTGCCGACAGCAAAACCAAGTCTACCAGCGGATTCGACCCGAAACGGATCCGTCGCCGACGACCTCGTCGACCTCGCCCGCACCGGGGGTGACACCTACCTACGCCGCCACGAGTCCATCCGGAGCGTCGTCCGCATCACCGGCGCCACCGAGGTACTCGCCGAGCTCCGCCAGCGCCTAGACGACGCCCTCGACCACCTCGACCCCGCCACCGGCGCCGTGGCGCTGGCCTCACTCCTCGGAGACCTTCAATGCTGACGACCACCGACGCCCTCGCCCTCGCCGACGCGACCGTCGACGGCTACATCGAAGAGCGCCGCGTCGAGCCACCCGCCGACCCGGCCGACCGCCGCGCACTCGCCCGAGCCCTCGTGATCCGCCTCCTCAACACCGCGACCGCACTCGAACACGTCCACCAGCGCGACGCCGAGCGCCGCCCACGCCGACGCCGTCCGCTACTGCCTGAGTTCGCCGCGCGCGAATGGATTTGCAGCTACCTCGACTGGCTCCAGCCCGCCGAAAAACTCGGCGCCAACTGGCTCATCAACGTCGCCAAAGCCGCCCGCACCTGCTCCCGCAAAGAGACCGCCCGATACCGGCCCACCCTCACCGTCACCCGCTGCACCGACGACTTCATCCTCCGCGCCGCGCTCGACCAACTCGCCACCGACACCCAACTCGCCGACGAGCTCATCACACTCTGCCCCCACCTCGTCGCCAAACTCCTCCGAGTCCGAGCCGCAGTCTGAGCAATTGCACTATGTCCGCAACTTGATCAAATGCCAACGCGCGCAACGTATTCAGTCGTTGCATCGCATCTGCGCGAAGCGTACGTTTACCCCTATCCGCTCCACACCGAAGAGCATCACGGAGAAGAAATGACCGCACCAACCATCGACGCCACCATCACCGACCGCATCGCCCACGCCCGCGCCCGACTCGCCAACGCGAGCCGCTACGGACGCGACACCGTCCCCGAGCTATCCCGCCAGCTCGCCGTCCTCCGGATTATCCGCGACCTCTCCGGCGAACTCGATGGACTCAGCCTCACCCCCGAGGAGCGCGACCAGCTCATCCGCATGATCGCCGTCGTGCCAACCAAGACGACGGAGGTGGCCGCGTGACCGCCCCCACCGAACTAGCCGACATGCTGTAACCGACTACACCGCAACACAACCCGACACCAGCGACGACACACAGACACAGAAGACACGACACACAGACACAGGCGAAACACATGACACAGGCACGAAAAACGGCGCCGCCCCTGCCAAGGGCGACGCCGCCGAGAGCTGGATAACCAACCCCTACCCTGGGCCGATTCTAACCGCTCTCGACGCACCTGGCACCTACGCACGTACCAGCGAGAGAGAGCGCCATGACCGCCGATTACAACGCTGACGACTTCGAGTTCGTCCCGCCTCTGGCCGTCCCCGACGACATCGACGAGGGGACCGGCACGTCCGACGCCGCCCGACCGGTGTCAGGTGACAGCCCGCAGCAGACCGATATCAGTCGGTGGCTGGCCAGTCAGCCCACAACACCTGCGACCACTGGCGTTGAACCCGAGCTCGCCCCCGAACCGCCGGCCAAGCTGCCACCCGTCCAGTCGCTGCTAGCGGAACCCTCCTCGTCCGAGACGCTCGAATACCGCAGCCGCCCCGGCTACCTCGGCACCGAACTCCTCGACACCGACATCACCATGGCTGACGCCGCCAGCGCCCTCGTCCGCGCCGGATTCCGAGTGCTGCCCACCACGTCGGTCCCCACCGACCGAAAGCCCGGCGAAGACGCCTCAAAGAACCCCGGCTCCCTCGTAGGCAAAGGATGGCAACACCGCAGCACCATCCGCGAAGACGAGATCACCAAGTGGTTCACCCCCAGCGCCGACCCCACCGAAGCCGTGCAGCGTGCCGGGTTCTACCGCGCCGTCCCCCTGGCCACCGTCAATCTCGCCATCCACATCGGACCCGAGCACACCGTCCTCGACGTCGACAACCCCGACGCCGTCCCGCCGTGGATGTGGCCACACCTCGACCGCGCATGCTTCCACAGCTCATCCGCCACAGACGACCGCCGTGGTCACTACATCTTCAAGACACCCGCCGGGCACAGCTTCACCAACGGCCGCATCGGAGGACCCGGCATCGACCCCGTGACCTTCTTCGCCCCCGGAGACGTCCGCGAACCTCGCACCCGCACCCACACCAAGTCGCCGGGCGAAGTCCGCCACAACAACGCGATCATCCTGACCGCCCCCTCTCAGCACCCCAAGGCGCACCTAGGACGCCGCTACCAATGGATCCGCGTCGGCGAAATCCCCGTCATGCCCGACGAACTGGCGAAAGGGCTCAAGGCACGACAGACGAAATTCAACGGCCACGACATCATCTTCGAAGCGGCGAACACCGCCGAGGTCGAAGCGTTCACCAACACCTACACCACCACCAGCGAGACCGGCGCCACCATCGCCGAGACCATCGTCGCCAACCTCAACGAACGCGCCCGCGCCGGAGCCGGACTCCACAACACCGCCCTCGGACTCCTCGTCGACGTCTTTGGCCTCGCCCGCTACGGCTACCTCGACGCCGCCAACGCCCTCACCCAGATCCGTCAGGCGGTCGTCGCCCTCCGGGACGACCCCACCAGCGGGTGCGACCTCACCGACCCCGCCGACACCGAGGCCGAAGTCGACGACCTCACCGCGTGGGCACTGGGCAAGAGCACCGCCCTGCACGCCGCCGACCCCGACGGCTACCACTTCCACATCGACATCACGAGCGCCGTCCGCTACGGCACCTCACCCAGCTTCCCGCGCCCCTCCGGATACACCGAAGACGGCCCCGACGGCGCCACCCCCATGATCGCCCCACCCCCGGACGCACCCCTACCGTGCGCCCGCTTCCTCGCCGAACTCCACTTCACCGACGACAACGGCAACAACCTCCTCCTCTTCCACTGCCGAAAGTGGTTGAGCTGGAACGCCGGATACTGGCAGGAGATCGACGAAGAGGAACTCCGCAAGCTCATCAGCGAGACGTTCGAGCACGCCCGCTACGCCCACACCGACCGCAAGGGCGCAGTGACCCTCAAGCCATGGAACCCCAACAAGCGCCGCAAGGACGACATCATCGGCGAGCTCAAGGGCACCCAGCTGCTCAGCTCTGAAATCGCTGAACCCTATTGGCTCACCGACGACCCCACCGCCACACGCCCCCCGGCCAACGAGCTCATCGCCATGGCCAACGGCCTCCTGCACGCGCCAACCCGCACGCTCTACGACCACACCCCGGAGCTACTCAACCGCGCCGTCCTACCCTTCGCCCACGACGAGCACGTCGGCGCCCCGGTCGAGTTCCTCAAGTTCCTCGCCTCCATCTGGACCGACGACGACACCGGCATCCTCGACACCGAAGCCATCGCACTCCTCCAAGAGTGGTTCGGCTACCTCCTCTCCGGACGCACCGACCTCCACAAGTTCCTCCTCATGCAAGGCCGACCCCGATCCGGCAAGGGCACCATCCTCAAAATCCAAGAGGAACTCATCGGCATCAACAACACCACCGCCGTCGACGTCACCCGCCTCGACGACCGCCACGGCCTCGAACAAACCGTAGGCAAGTCCCTCGCCATCGCCGGAGACGTCAAGCTCGCCAACAACGGACGCACCTACGCCATCGTCGGCAAGCTCAAGAACATCATCGGCGGTGACAAAGTCAGCATCGCCCGCAAGTACCTCGCCCCATGGGTCGGACACGCACCCACCCGCTTCGTCCTGGCCACCAACCACATCCTCGGCTTGCCCGATCCCTCCGGAGCCCTCCAAATCCGGGCGCTGGTCCTTGTTCTCAACAAGAGCTTCGTCGGCAAGGAAGACGCCGACCTCTACAACCGCATCCGGCCCGAACTGCCCGCCATCCTGCTCTGGGCACTCGACGGCCTCGACCGCCTCACCGCCGCACCCAACAACCAATTCACCGCGCCAGCATCGTCACAGACCGTCATCGACATGATGAACGACGCCGCCTCGCCCATCGCCGAGTTCATCCGCTCAGAATGCGAACTAGAGCCGACCGCTGCCGAGCCGGTAACGAGCCTCTACACCCGCTACCAACAGTGGTGCAACAACAACGGCGAGACCCCCGCAGCACTCAACGTCTTCGGCAAGTACCTCTTCGAAGGATTCCCCTTCATCACCAAAGAACAGGTCACCATCGCAGGGAGCCGGACACGCGTCTACCAAGGCATCCGAGCCGTCTAGAGCGCGATCCCCGTGGGCGGGGCGCGACCTGGGCAAACGGTAGCTGCACAGGCAAGTGCACACGCAGATTTCGACCATCACAGCCCCATAAAACCATGCCTGAACAGCGCAAACGCCCCCGCCGGTGGCACTGCACAGGCTGCACAGGTTCGAAAAAATTCTCTTACAGTATTTATATCCACGAACAGCAAAAAATCGTATGGAAAAAAGTTTTGAGCCTGTGCAGCCTGTGCACCTAGTGTATTACCAGGTCAGGTAGGGTTTTTGAGGCCAAAAATGCCTGTGCAGTTGCCTGTGCAGTTGCCTGTGCAGTCGGGCAAATCGGACGCGCGCTCACCGCCGCCCTTCGCGCGCGCACGCGCAAAGCCCACCCCCCATCCCGCAGGGCCGCCCGACGTCCCGACGACCCCCCGACCCCCCTCGTCATGGGCCAGCGCCACCAACCTCGACTCACCCGAGGACACCCGCCACGACGTAGACACGCACCCGCTCGAAACCGTGCCATACTCGACAAAACACCCGCTGACCAGCGCAAACAAATAGCCAACTAGTGAAATAGTCTGCCGCACAACACAACCCACCCGCGAACCCTCCACCAGCCGCGACGAGGAGCTCCATGACCACCTACCGGATCACCACACTGACCCTCGGCACCGGCGGAGCAGTCCTCAACTCCACGGCCAGCGCCACGACCTTCACCACCCTCACCGAAGCCAGAGCCGCCGCCGAGCACGCCCACGGCGCCATCCGGTGGAGCCACGCCGACACCACCCGCCCCTCATGGGCCATCGGCACCCTCACCGCACGAGCCAGCGCATACCAGACCCTCGCCATCATCGCGCCCGCCGCCAAAGGCCTCGACGAAGTGCTCGCCGAGCTGCGCCGCCGCGACGCCCCCACCGACCTCGACGCCCTCCGGGCCGACATCCTTGCCCGCCAAGGCCGAGGTCCAGCGCCACAACCCCCAACCGAGGAGGCCACCCCGGCATGATCACGCCTACCCGATACGCGTACAGCTCACTATTCGTCGACGACCTCGGACGACTCAACCGAGTCCTCACCAGCGCCGTCCACCTCGACCTTGGAACTGCCGCCCGATCCGCCGAACTCTCAGAACCACCCGAGCGCGGGATCGACTGGCTATCAGCCATCCTCGACCGCGACGACTGGCTCATCGGGATCTCGCTCAACCACTCGCCCTCCACGGCCAGCGCCGTCCACCTCGCCCCGCGACTGGTACATCCGGCCAGCGCCACCGAGCACGAGATCCGACGCATGTGGGCGCAGATCCGCACATCACAGACGTTTGTTGCAGAGGTGAACGAATACCGGACAGAACGAGGCCTACAACAAGGCCCGACCCCACGGTTCGACCTCACACCGGCACACAACAGAACACGCACACATTGAGAGCACACAACCAAGAAGTAGAACAACGATGAAGACGAACACATCAACCAACATCGAAGACCACAAACCTATCGACCATCCACACCACCAAAACCGAACGCGCACAACGAAAACAGCGCAGGTAGAAGACACATAAACGACACCTAACAGCCAACCAATCACCCACCACCCCGTCGACGCCGCCCCCTACCAGGCCAAACGTTCCGACCCTCCTACTCATACCTACTAATGCCCAAGTAGCAGACTTGCCCCGAGACGCCGGAAACGCTCCACCCGCAACGCAATCCACACAGTTTGGAAATCACGAGCCGCAGCGAACTCCGCGAGCAACCCACGGCGGCACCCATGCCCCACCCTGGCAAACACCCTCGCGACCGCCCCACTGACCCGGTCAAGCTTCCCCAGCGCGCGCGCCGCAAGCGCCGGGCAGCAGCGCTACCAACTGCCAAAACCAATTCGGTTATTCAAGCGCAGGACACAAAGCAAACCCCCGCACCCACACTGACCAGCACAAACATACGAGTTACTCAAGCGCAGGACACCAAACCACAACTCGCACAACGGGTCTCGCCCTCGCGTACGCGTGCCCGCGCGCGTACAGTCACAGCCATGACCCGGCGCCACCGCGAACCGCAACCCACGGCACTCCTCGCCGACTGGGAACCGTTCCCGCGCGACCCCATGCCCGGACCCCACCCCATCCCCCCGCAACACCCCCTCGTCGAACTCCTCGACCAAGCACTCACCCGCGACGGATGGACCGAGCAGGTCCAACAGGCAATGAGCGACCCGGCACTCCTGCAATGGACCGTCGTCCTCCGCACCGCCGCCAACCGCGCGAAGATCGCCTGGCGCACCGGCGCCACCCCCGACGACCCCCGATTCCCCGCCTGGCGCGCCCAAGCCCTCCAAGCCCTCGCCGACGTCTCAACGCCCGACCAGCGCAACGCCGACGGCGCCCTCGCTAAGTATCTCGTCCACCGCCTCACCACCACCCCCGCGCGCCCCGCCACCGGCCAGCGCACCATCAAAGCCTCAATCCGCGCCGAAGCCATGCTCGCCGCCACCAGCGGCGACCCCCGCACCGCCGCGACCATCACCCGACTACTCACCCGCGACTAGGAGCCCCCGTGACCAAGAAGCACCCCGGCACCCGCACCAAGCCACCCCGCCCCCTCGACACCGCGCAACAAACCCTTGACGCCTTCGACCGACTCCTCGCCGACGCCGCCGAACATGGCATCACACCCACCAAAGCCGTCGCCGACACCCGCCAAGCCATCGCCGACGTCGTCCTCGCCGAACAACAGACCGACGCCGAGATCGCCAACCTCGCGCACCACCTCGACGGCACCGCCGACGACGCCCTCGCGATCCTCTCCCGCGAAGACACCAGCCCCCAGCAACGCAGCGAAGCCGCCGCCCGCGTCATCGCCGGAGCCACGCCCCAAACCGCCCGCCAACTCACCAAAATGCGCAACCAGAATCGCTTCCGCCGCGCCCGCGAAGCCCACAACACCTGGCTTCGGCTCGGCGACACCCTCATCACCGACACCCTCCGACCATGGACCCAAGCCATCATCGTCGAGCTCACCAGCGAACCCCACACCCTCGCCGACCACATCGTCGCCGGACGCTGGCAAGGCCTCGTCGAAGCCGAAGAATTCCGGCAGGAATACAGCCTCACCGCCGCCGACATCCGCCGCTGGGACACCATGCCCCAACGGCACCACGTCCCCTACAAGCGGTTGCGGGCAGTCCAGCTCGTCGCCGAATTCGAGCACGTCACCAACGTCGTCGACGAACTCCGCCAACGCGGCCTACTGCCTGACCTCGACCCAGCAGAGACGAACACCACCACCGCCGCGCTCTACTTCGAGCACCCCGACAAACTCCCCGACACCACCACCGCAGGCACCCGCACCACCCTCTGGATTTGCGACGCCATCGCCAACGGCGCCGCACCCACCATCCGGACCGCCACCGAAGCCGTGGCCGCACACAAGGAGCCAGCCATGGCCACCACCTAAATACCTGCGGGGCGTCGTCCATCGGGCCGCAGTCGGTATCGGTACACCGACCAGAGCCAGTAAGGTTGCCAGCCCGCGAGCGGTCCACAGCCCGCTCGCACCGCTTGGGGAACCCACCAAATGACCCCCCTCGACGCCACCTGCGACGCCCCGCACCCCCACCCGCCACATCTCCGGCGCCCACCACAACGGTGCTCGTCAGCCAGGGCAACCCGCGCGTGTGACCTCAAAAGCAGCGCGCCACCGGAGACACAACGGGACAAGGCCTGCGCCGCATGGACTACCGCACCCGGCACTACGCGTGCGGGGCGGTGCAGGCCCCTAACCCTCTACCAGCGAGCAGCCGGCAATTAGTCAACTAGGAGGCCAATGATGGGCCACACACTTTTGGACACGATCACGGTCACCCAGGAACCCGCCGGTAGCTGGACCCGCGCCAAAGAACCCGAGGAGTTCCTCGACCGCACCACCAACGTCGTCGTCACCGACATTTGCGAACCCGCCTACCCGCTCCCCGAGCCGCCCGAGGTCTCCCTCGGCGAAGACTTCGGCCCCCAAGCCATGGTCGTGCATGCCCAAGTTCCCACCCGCTGCGCCACCCTCGACGAGCTCGACGCCGCCGTCAGCCCCAGCGCCAACCGCACCGCCGAGTTTTACGCCGCGCGCCACCTGTACTACGGCGCCGGACTCGATGATCCTGACGAGGTGTTCCTGTCCCACGCCGACGTCGAGACTGTCGCCAGCACCGGCAACCTCGCCACCGACCTCGGCGCCGCCTTGGCGGCGTTCTACGCCAAAACGCCCTACGGCACCCCGCTCCTGCACCTCGGCACCGAAGCGGCCCTCACCCTCGCCCTCGGCCTCCAAAACCTCACCGTCGCTTGGTACTACAGCCCCGCCTACCCGGCCCGCACCATCGCCATCACCGACACCGACGTCCGAATCCAGCTCACCCCCTTCGACACAACGCGGTCGACACGCACCGACGTCAACCGCCATCAGGTCGAACTAACCTCGTTTTTCCGGATCGTCTTCGACGTCACCAAGGCCATCCGCGTCGCCTGACGCTGCGACCGCCCCGCTAGTCACGCGGCGCAAGGACCCGCCGCGACTTCACTGGTAAAAACGGCAGCCACGCCGACCGATACACCACCGCGTACGCCCGCGCCTGTTTGCCACGGATCGGCTCTAGTTGCTCGGTCGGGTACCGCCAGACCACACACCCATGCCCGTCCACCCGCGCAGGCAACTCCGGCCCAAGCGGGAAGTCACCGGTTAGAACTGCACCCCCGCCCACACGCCGGAGATACCCCCGATTTTGGGACTCCTCGTAGTCGAGCAGGATGGCCCCCGACTCGTCTTTCAGAGCCTTACCGTGCTCGTCGACGATGCCGATGGACCGCACCGTAATCGCCTCCGAGCCATGATTCACCACTACAACCCGAAACCGCTGCTCCGACAACGTCGAATGCGTGTTGCCATGACTGTCGAGATAGGAACCATCGGGCTCGACGATCGTTCCTTCCGGTGCCGGAGTCCCAGGCTGAGCATCGCGCGTATGTTCCACCACCACGCGCGGCAACCGCACCAAGAACAGCGCCACCGTCAACACCACCGCGAAGATCGACACCACCAGCGCCGCAATATCCATGCGAGCCACCGTAAGCGTTAGACAGCCTCCGAGTACGAGAAACCCAGCGCCGCCGGACCCACGACACCCAGCCGGTCCCGAAACCACCCCACCACAGCACCCGCCGCGAGCTCAGCGTCGCCGGTCAGCAAGACACCGTCCGTCGCAAGGTCATCGACCGCCCACACCTCCGGCTCAAGCTCGCCCTCGCCGACAACCTCGTCGACAAGGGCAATCCTCGACAACCGCACGATCCACCCGCCCTCAACCCGCGTGACGTCAGCACAGTCAACGAGCTCATCATCCTCGACAGCCCGCCCGTCACCGACGTCGAGAACATCACCGGGATCCATCGTGCCGAGGCCCTCGGCGAGCCACGCCGCCATGTCATCCCAGCCGAAACAGACGCGCACCCTCACCGACCCCCAGCACGCACCGCCGCCACCAGCGCACCCATCCGCTCCCGAGACGCCCTCAGCTCCCGCAGCCGAGCCGCTGTGACCTCACGCTGCCTGTCACCCGTCGGGCGCGCGGCGCTGGCCATAACCGGCGCCCCCATCACCTCAGCCGACCGCCGCCGCTCATCCAGAAGTTCGGCCAGCAACGCGTCTTCCCGTGCCGCAGGATCATCGCCCCGCGCAGCCCGAGCGACCCGGCGGGCGTTCGTTACCGCCGCCCGCGACGGCACAGCCGGACGAGCAGCCACCTCGCCGTACATGCCGGACTTCGCAGCAGCACGCCGAGTCTCCTCGGCATCCCACCGCGCGACCTCCGACGAGATCAAGTCCCGCCGCGTCAGTTCCCGAAGCAACGGGCGCCGCCGAGACCGCGCCCGCAGAGTCGCGAGCAGCGCCCGGTCCTGCACCCACACGCCACCCCGCCGACGGTAGACAGTCGGACCCGGCGCCATCTTCACCATGCCGACCACGAGACTCTCATCGAGCCGACCCACCAACGCGAACACCCGATCACGAGGATCAACCCCCGCCGACACCGCCATGCTCACGACGCCTCACTCGACAGGGACCGCCACGCGTCAGGGCGGTCGAAATCCGTCAGCACCGCATACCGCGCCCCATCGTCATCCGTCGCGACCCGAAACCCGCCGACATACCCACGACCACGGAGCAACTTGTGAACGTCACCACCGACAAACGAGAGCCCCTCAGGCAGAGGGAACCGCCGTCCCGCAGCCGTGCCCCGATCACGAGCGGCGCGCATCGTGGCCAGCATCCGGCGGTCGCCGGGAGTCAACTCACCCACAGCAGCTCCACCCCCGCGCCACGGCGCAACTTAACGCACCAAGGATGGCCACCGGATCACCGGTACCCACGGTCAATATCAGCGCCTTCATAGCACCAATTCTAGTGCCGAATACGTGCCGTTTTCGCCCCAGGAAGTGCCGTTTACGGCCCGACTTCGGCGCACGTACCAATCCCCAGAAGAATCAAGAAGACCCTACGTTTCGACACATAAATGCACGGCAAAGCACATTCTATCGACCCAAACGAACCTAGAAGACGAACCAACCTTCCGGAACAACCCCCTAATCCCTAGGTCGCAGGTTCGAATCCTGCCGGGGGCGCTCGCCGCGGTGCCGCGCCGGATTCCCGCTTGTTCAGTTCCTCCCCGCTGATTGAGCTCAATTGGCGGGAAGGAAACGAACAAGCGGGACGAAATCAGGCACGCGGGAACGACCCCGCTCAGATACCGAACGGCGCCGCGTAGCGGACCAGCCCGGACGGGATATCGGCCCCGTCGAGACCGAGCACCATCAGCGCGTCCTCTGGCACCTCGATGCTCAGGCGGACACCGTGGTCGACGGCTCGTCGGAAACCGAAGCGCGGGTAGTAGTCGGGGTGACCCAGCACGACGACGGTGCTCTCCCCCATCTCGCGCGCCGCATCGAGGGCTGCGACGATCGCGGCCGAACCGGCCCCGGTGCGCTGGTGGTCGGTGGCGACCGCACACGGTGCCAGACACAGCGCCGGCGCATCGTCGATGTGGCAACGCGTCAGCAGCGCGAAGCCGACCGGGCGATCGTCGGCATCGACCGCGACCATGGACAGTCCGTCGATCCAGGCCGGGTCGGCGCGCAGCGCGTCGACCAGTTCGGCCTCCTCCGACGTCGGGAAGGCGTCGGCATTGATCTCGTGGACGCGCGCGATGTCGTCGGCCCGCTCCGACCTCGTGCGCCAAGTCTGTTGCGGCATCGGTGAGTCCCCTGTCCTGTGTCGAGTGCCCCCAAACGTAGCGACCGCTCATGGCCGGGCGAAACGATTTTTCGGAACCGCCGAGGCACCCGGCGCGTCCAAGAAGTGCATCACCTCGCCGGGTGGTCGCAGTCCTCGACGAGTCGCGGAGGATCATGCTGTTACCGTTCCCCATTCCCGTACCCATCCCGCTTGTGCCCCGGTGGTTTCCCCGACCCGAACGCAGAAACGATTCGGACAAAGGCACTTTCGGGGTCTCGCCGGACGAGATCGAGGCCGTGGTCAGGTCGTGGCGCGGGAACGGCATCGCCATCTCCGCGATCGACACCGCGGCCATCGGCGAGGTCCAGGGTTCGCCGAGCCGGATCGCACACGCACTCCGCGACACCGCTGAACCCGCCCGCCGCGCGGTCGAGTCGATCGGCCACCGACTGCTGACGATGAGCGAACTCCTCGACACCTCTGTCACGACGACCGTCGCATCGGATGCCCGGGTGGCATCGACATTCGACTCGCTGCGGACCCGCTGATGCGCCCCTCGATCTCGGCCCTACGTGGGTGGAATCCGCAGTCCTTCTCCGACGCCGGGTCGGCGGCGACCCTGGCCGCCGAAGCCGTCGACACCGGAATCGACCGCGCTGTGCGGACTTTCGATTCCGTACGGTCGTGGCGCGGCCGCGCCCACGATGCGGCGCACCAGAAGATCTGGCAGGAGCACGACCACGGCGGGGAGGTCCGCAACGTGCTGCAGATGATCGCCGACGAGGCCTCCGACGCGGGGACTGATCTGTCCCATGCACGTGATCACGTCCTTCGGATCGTCGACGCGGCGACGTCCTCCGGATTCGACGTCGCCGACGACGGGACCGTCACCCACCCCGATCCACGTCGAGCATCGACCGCCGCCGAGGTCTCCGAGACCATCGACTCGGGCCTCGCCGCGATCGACGCCCTCGACGAACGCTACGGCTCCCGACTCGACGGGTACGCCGCTGATCTGACAACCATGGTCGACGGCCAACCCGACGTCATCTTGCCCGGCGGCCGGACGATGGACGCCGACGCCGCGATCCGCACGCTCGAGAGCCTCAGCCCACCCCAGATCCGGGCGATCGTCGAACACCTGGAACCCGACGACGTCCGACGCCTCCTCCAGGCGAATCCGCATGTCATGGGCAATCTTCCGGGCGTGCCCTTCGACGTCCGCATCCAGGCCAACGAGATCAACATCCGCAACGCCCTCGTCGACGAGATCCAGGCCGGCCGGGGCGAGGGACGTCGGGCTCGAACGCTGCGGGAGATGCTGGCGCCCGGGCCGGTCGAGCGGCGCTTCGTGACCTTTGTGAACACACCGCGGGGGCGTGTCGTGGAGATGATCGGGTCGCTGCGCCCCGGCACCCGGAATACGACGACGTATGTCCCCGGCACCGGCACCACCGTCGACACCGCCGCAGGCGACAACCGTCGCGCCGCAGCCGAACTCGCCGCACGGACGGGCGGCCCGGTGTTCCTCTACCTCGACGGCGACCTACCCCCGGACCTCCGCGCGGCCACGAGCACTTCTTTCGCTGCCGCCATGGCGCGCCGGCTCGAACTGTTCGGATCCGAACTCGACGCCGAGATCGCGTGCCACGCGCCGGGAGCGACCACCACCTACATCGGCCACTCGTACGGCGGCTCTGTTGTCGGCACCGCCGAGCAGCTCGGCCTCACACCGGATCGCGTCATCTACGCGTCGTCGGCGGGCACCGGAGTGCTCGACCTGCCGCATCCGAGCGGCGTCGAACGTTATTCACTGACGTTCCCGGGCGACCCGATCCACCTCGCACAGTCGCTCCCCGGGAATCCGCATGGCTCCGACCCCGATTCGGCACCGGGAGTGACCCGCCTGGACACCGGCACGGTCACGATCGACGGCCGCACCTACGACAGCGGAATCAAGACCCACGGCGGTTACTGGAACGACCCCGACTCGACGGCCTTCCGGAACATGGTGAAGGTCATCACCGGTCAGCAACCCGACCTCTACGTCCCCCGGAAGCCCGACGTCGAATTGCGGCTGCCGTGGTGACGTCAGGACTTGTCGGGAACCACCGTCCCGCGCCAGCCGCCGATGATCCGCATCGAGTGGTAGATGACCAGTGCGGCCACCGAGCCCAGCGAGATGCCGGCGAAGACGAGATCGCCGACCTGCCAGGTGTAGTCGGCGATGCCGATGATGAGCGGGATCGCCGCGGTGAACTGGTTGATCGGCTTGGAGAAGTCGACCTTGTTGCTGACCCAGATCTGCACGCCGATGATGCCGACGAGGCCGTAGAGGGCGGTCGTGACGCCACCGAGAACGCCCGGCGGGATCGCGGCGATCACCGCACCGACCTTGGGCGACAGGCCGAGCAGGATCGCCGCCGCACCGGCCACCCAGTAGGCCGCGGTCGAGTAGACCTTGGTCGCCGACATCACGCCGATGTTCTCGGCGTAGGTCGTCGTCGCCGAACCACCACCGCTGCCCGCGAGCATCGTCGCGAGACCGTCGGCGGCGAGCGCACGGCCCATCGTGTCGTCGTAGTCCTTGCCGGTCATCATCGCCACCGATTTCACATGACCGATGTTCTCCACCACGAGCACCAGGACGACGGGAAGGAAGAGCGGCAGGACACCGAGATCGAAGGTCGGGGTCTGGAAGTCGGGCAGGCCGACCCACGCGGCGTCAGCGATGCCGGAGGTGTCGATGTAGTCGTTGTCGGAGTCGATCCAGTCGAGGACGAGCGCCAGAACATAACCGAACGCGACGCTGAGGAAGATCGCCAGACGCCCGAGAAGTCCGCGGAACAGCACCGCCGACGCGACGAGCAGGACCAGCACGATGGTCGCGAGAACCGGGTCCTCGACGAAGTTGTTCTTCGCGGCCGGAGCCAGGTTGAGGCCGATCAGCGCCACGATCGCGCCGGTAACCACCGGCGGCATCAGCGTCTCGATCCACCTCACCCCGGCGAAGTGGCTGATCAGGCCGATGATGACGAGCAGTGCACCAACCGCGACCAGGCCGCCGAGCGCCGACGACGCACCGTCGGAGGCGACCGCTGCAGTGACCGGCGCGATGATCGCGAAGCTCGAGCCGAGATAGCTGGGCAGACGGTTACGGGTGATCAGCAGGAACAGAATGGTGCCGACACCCGAGAAGAGCAGGGTCGTCGACGGCGGGAACCCGGTGAGCACCGGCACCAGGAAGGTCGCACCGAACATCGCGACCACGTGCTGCAGACCGATACTCACGGTTTTCGGCCAGGTCAGGCGTTCCTCCGGTGCCACCACGGTGTTCGTCGTGAGCTTCCACGACAGCAGGTTCTGGGATCTCGTCCCCGGTTCAGTCATGCGCAACAGTTTGCGTCACTCACGGCTTACCCGCTCCCCTTACCCCGTGCTTGCCCAGCCGCATATGCAACAAGACTCATAAGCACCTTGTTGCATAGTGCGCTGTTGCAGTGTTAGCGTGCTCACATGGCGCTCGAACATGCGATTCTGGTGTCGCTGGCGGAGCGACCCGGCACGGGTTACGAGATCGGTCAGCAGTTCGACCGATCCATCGGTTACTTCTGGTCGGCGACCCACCAGCAGATCTATCGGACGCTCAAGAAGCTCCTCGACGACGGACTGGTCAGCGTCGAGTCGATCAGTCAGGACGGCCGCCCGGACAAGAAGGTCTACACGATCTCCGACACCGGCCGGGATGCGTTGGCGCAGTGGGCGATGAGCCCCACCCCACGGCAATCACTCCGTAGCGACATCGGCGTCAAACTCCGCGCCGCCGAGTTCGGTGACCTCGCCGCCATCATCGGCGAACTCAAGGCCCACCGCGACGAGCACGTCGCACAACTGAAGCTGTTCAAGGGGTTCCAGAAGGATTACTACCCCGAGCCCGACACCCTGACCGGCCGCAAGCTCCACCAGTACCTCGTGCTGCGCGGCGGCATCCGGCAGGAGGAGGGCTACATCGAGTGGTGCGACGAGGTCATCCCGGCACTCGAACGCGAACTCGCCGGCATGTGAACCACCGCCGGTGACTGCACGAACGCCCAAACCAGACAGAGCGATACACGCACCAAGCGTCACGACGACACCGAGATGAAAGGTCGCGCCATGTCAGCCCACACGGCACAACCCAACCCGTATTACCCACACCTGTTCACACCGCTGCAGATCGGCGGCATGACCATCGAGAACCGTCTGGTGATGGGGTCGATGCACACGGGTCTCGAGGATCGTCTCTGGGACACCGACAAGCTCGCCGCCTACTTCGCCGAACGCGCCAAAGGTGGTGCGGGACTGATCATCACGGGTGGTTTCGGCACCAGCCGTACCGGTCTGCTCATGTTCGCGGGCGGCAAGATGACCAACACCCTCGACTGGAAGCGTCATCAGCGCGTCACCAAGGCCGTGCACGACGAGGGCGGCAAGATCGCCATGCAGCTCATCCACGCCGGCCGTTACGGGTACACCCCGTTCAAGGTCGCGCCGGGCAAGGAGCCGTCGCCGATCCACCCGTTCAAGCACCTGCGGATGACCGAGCCGATCATCTGGCACGTCATCAAGACCTTCGGTCAGTCGGCGAAGCTGGCCCGCAAGGCCGGGTACGACGCCGTCGAGATCATGGGCGGCGAGGGATACCTGATCAACCAGTTCCTGTGTCCGCACACCAATGACCGCACCGACAAGTGGGGCGGCAACACCGAGAACCGGCAGCGCTTCCTCGTGGAGGTCATCAAGGAGATCCGCCGTCAGGTTCCCCGCGACTTCCCGATCATCCTGCGTCAGTCGATCGCCGACCTGGTTCGCAAGGGCCAGACGTGGGACGAGATCGCCCTCATGGCACGCAAGGCCGAGGAGCACGGCGTCGACGCGATCAACACCGACATCGGTTGGCACGAGGCCCAGGTCCCCACGATCGTGACCTCGGTCCCCCGTGGTGCCTTCGTGAAGTTCACCGAGCGTCTCCGCGACGAGGTGTCGATCCCGCTGATCGCCGCGAACCGCATCAACACCGCGGAGTTCGCCGAGGAGATCCTCACCAACGGCCGCGTCGACGCCATCCAGATGGCCCGTCCGTTCCTCGCCGACCCCCACCTGGCCAACAAGGCCCGCGAGGGACGCGCCGACGAGATCAACACCTGTATCGGCTGCAACCAGGCCTGCCTCGACCACGCCTTCGTCGGCAAGAAGGTGTCGTGCCTGGTGAACCCGCGTGCGGGGCGTGAGACCACGCTGGTCCTCAGTCCGACGCGCAAAGCCAAGCGCGTGGCGGTCGTCGGCGCCGGACCGGCCGGCCTGTCGGCTGCCGTCTCGAGCGCCGAACGCGGCCACAAGGTGACGCTGTTCGAGGGCGGCGAGTCCATCGGCGGCCAGTTCTCCATCGCCGCCCGCATCCCGGGCAAGGAGGAGTTCAACGAGACGATCCGCTACTTCACCCGCAAGCTCGAGGTCCTCGGCGTCGACGTCCGGCTCAACACCCGGGTCGACGCCGACACCCTCATCGCGGAGAAGTTCGACGACGTCATCGTCGCCACCGGTGTCGTACCGCGCATCCCGAGTTTCCCCGGCGTCGACCATCCGATGGCGATGTCGTACGCCGACGCCGTCCTCGGCCACCGCGAGATCGGCAAGCGGGTCGCCGTCATCGGCGCCGGCGGCATCGGTTTCGACGTCAGCGAGTTCCTCACCACCGACGAGTCGCCGACGCTGAATCTGAAGGAATGGGAACAGGAATGGGGCGTCACCGACGATCCGGAGAAGCCCGGTTTCGTCACCAAACCCCGTCCCCTGCCGCCGGTTCGTCAGGTCTACATGGTGCAGCGCAAGTCCGGTAAGCAGGGCAAGTCGCTCGGCAAGACGACCGGCTGGGTTCACCGCGCCACGATGAAGATGAAGGGCGTCGAGCAGATCAGCGGCGCGACCTACGACAAGATCGACGACCAGGGTCTGCACCTGAGCTTCCGCGACGACGAGGGCAACGTGACCGAGACCCGCCTCCTCGAGGTCGACAACGTGGTCATCTGCGCGGGCCAGGAATCGGTGCGCGAGCTCATCGATCCGCTGACCCTCGCCGGCGTCACCACCCACGTCATCGGCGGCGCCGACTACGCGGGCGAGCTCGACGCCAAGCGGGCGATCCGGCAGGGCACCGAGGTCGCCGCCGGTATCGACTGACCGGGAGAACCAGCTGTCGCTGTGCTCCGGCTCTCCTCGGGCCGGGGCGCAGTGGCCGCTACGATTGCTCCCATGCCGGTACCGCCGCCTTCAGAAACCGCCCGCGCCGTCGTCACCGGGGCCTCCTCCGGTATCGGCCGCGAGCTGGCCCGGGCGCTGGCCGCCCGTGGCCATTCGGTCATCCTCGTCGCCCGTCGTGGCGAACTCCTCGAAGAGCTAGCCGGTGAACTGCGCACGGCGCACAAAGTCGCGGTCGAGGTCCGCGCCGTCGATCTGTCCGACCCGACCAAGGTCGAGGTCCTCGCCGCCGAGTTCGCCGGACGCGAGATCTCGATCCTCTGCAACAACGCCGGCATCGCCACCTTCGGCCCCGTCGCCGAACTCGACGCCGCCTACGAGAAGTCGCAGGTCCTCCTGAACGTCAACGCCGTTCACGACCTCACCCTCGCGGTGCTTCCCCAGATGGTGAAGCGCGGCTCCGGCGGCATCCTCATGGTGGGGTCGGCGGCCGGCAACATGCCCATCCCGAACAACGCCACCTACGCGGCGTCGAAGGCCTTCGTCAACACCTTCAGCGAGTCGCTGCGCGGTGAGGTCTCGTCCCAGGGCGTCCACGTCACGCTGCTCGCGCCCGGGCCCGTCCGCACCCACACGCCGACGCCCGAAGAGGAGTCGATCGTGGACAAGGTCGTCCCCGACTTCCTCTGGCATTCGTCGGCGAAGGTCGCGGAGATGAGCCTGGACGCGTTGGCGCACAACAAGATGCGCGTCGTTCCCGGAACCCTGTCCAAGGCGATGTCAGTGGCCGGCGGCTACACCCCGCGGGCCGTGGTCGCGCCGATCGTCGGCGGGTTCTACCGCAAGTTCAGCGCCGAGTAGGTCTTCGCGCCGAACACTTCTCACCGCTTGCGGCGCCGCCCCGTGCCGAAGATCGCCCGGCTGAACTCGCGTCCCGCGGCGCTGGCCGCCGACCGCAGGAAGCTTTGCATGGGCTTGCTGGTCAGCACCTCGGTGAGGATGCCCGGCTCCTCGGGGACGGGCTTCGGTGCCGGAGTACGTTTCGGAGCCGGCGCGGGAGCGGGTGCCGGAGCCGGGATGGGTGCCGGTGCGGGCGCGTCGGCAGGCTCGCCAGGCGCCAGGGTGTTGGCGGCGAGCATCTCGTAGGCCGACTCGCGGTCGATCGACTGCCCGTACTTCGCGTACAGCGGGCTCGCCTTGGCGGCGGCGGTGATCGCCTCCGCCCCGATGGCATCCATCGACGAACGCGGCGGACGCACGACCGTCCACGCGACGGGGGTCGGCGCACCCTTCTCCGACAGCACCGTCACCACGGCCTCACCGGTACCCAGGGAGGTGAGAACCTGCTCGAGCTTGTAGACCTCCGAGATCGGGTAGGTCTTCACCGTCTTTTTCAGCGCCTTCTGATCGTCAGGGGTGAAGGCGCGTAACGCATGCTGGATGCGGGCGCCGAGCTGCGAGAGCACCTCGTTGGGAATGTCGGTGGGCAGCTGCGAGCAGAAGAACACGCCCACGCCCTTCGAGCGGATCAGCTTGACCGTCTGGACGACCTGGTCGATGAATGCCTTCGACGCGTCGTCGAACAGCAGGTGCGACTCGTCGAAGATGAAGACCAGCTTCGGCTTGTCGAGGTCGCCGACCTCGGGCAGGTACTCGAAGAGGTCGGCCAGGATCCACATGAGGAAGGTCGAGAACAGAACGGGCCGGGAGGCCTGTGCGCCGAGTTCGAAAAGCGTGATGATGCCCCGACCGTCGGCCGCGAGGCGGATGAGGTCGGCGGGTTCGATCTCGGGCTCACCGAAGAACGTGTCGCCGCCGTCTGCCTCGAGATTGGTCAGCGCACGCAGGATCACGCCCGCGGTCTGACGCGAGACCCCGCCGATGTTCTTGAGTTCCTCCTTGCCCTCGTCACTGGTGAGGAAGGCGATCACCGACCGCAGGTCCTTCAGGTCGAGCAGCGGCAGACCCTTCTTGTCGGCCCAGTGGAAGATCAGTCCGAGGGTCGATTCCTGGGTGTCGTTGAGTCCCAACACCTTGGACAGCAGGATCGGGCCGAAGGAAGTGATGGTCGCGCGAATGGGGACGCCGATGCCGGTGTCACCGAGCGAGACGAATTCGACGGGGTGAGCAGCGGGCTGCCAGGAGTCGCCGGTCTGCTGTGCGCGTTCGACGATCTTGTCGTTGCTGATGCCCTCGCGGCTCAGCCCGGAGAGGTCACCCTTGATGTCGGCCATCACCACGGGCACACCGTTGGCGGAGAGCTGTTCGGCCAGCAACTGCAGCGTCTTCGTCTTGCCGGTACCCGTGGCGCCGGCGACGAGGCCGTGCCGGTTCATCATCGCGAGCGGGATGCGCACCGAAGCGGTGGCGTCGACCTGGCCGTTCACCGACACCGTCCCGAGTTCGAGAGAGGTGGAGGTGAAGGCATAGCCGGCGGCGATGGTCTGAGCAGGGCTGAGGGCTTCGGTCACGAGGACACAATAGCCCGCGGTGTACCGCTGTTCTCCGTCTGACGCGGGCCTGTCGTGGCGGTTGGCTAAGGTTGTCGGGTGCAGGACAAACTGGTGTGGATCGATTGCGAGATGACCGGCCTCCGACTCGAGTCGGACAAGTTGATCGAGATCGCGGCCCTGGTCACCGACGGTGACCTCAACATCCTGGGTGACGGCGTCGACGTCGTCATCCACGCCGACGACGAGGCTCTCGCGTCGATGCCGGACGTCGTGACCAAGATGCATGCCGATTCCGGCCTTACCGAAGAGGTACGCGCGTCCACCGTCACGCTCGCCGAGGCGGAGAAGATGGTGCTCGACTACATCCGTAAACACGTGACGACGCCCGGCGCCGTCCCGCTGGCCGGCAACTCGATCGCCACCGACCGCGGCTTCATCGCCCGCGACATGCCCGAACTCGACGCCTACCTGCACTACCGCATGGTCGACGTCAGTTCGATCAAGGAACTGGCCCGACGCTGGTTCCCGAAGGTGTACTTCGGTCAGCCCGACAAGGGACTCGCCCATCGCGCCCTCGCCGACATCCGCGAGTCGATCCGCGAGCTCCGTTACTACCGTGCGGCGGCCTTCGTACCGGCACCAGGCCCCGACGTCGATGCTCTCGCGAAAATCGTCGAGGATCTCGGACCCGCCTGAAAACGCAGGTCAGATAACCGATTGGAGTTCTGCGGCATCTACCCGCTAGAGTGTTCTTGGCTCTGAGGCCAAGTGCGAAAGCACAGGTTTCCGACGCCGATGGTGGATGTAGTTCAGTTGGTAGAGCACCAGGTTGTGATCCTGGCTGTCGCGGGTTCGAGTCCCGTCATCCACCCCGACGAGTGGGAGGTCCGAATTTCGGACCTCCCACTTTTCGTTTCCCGGTGTCGATCGCCCGAACCCGCGACACCGCCTCGGCCGTCGCCGATAATGGAACCTCCTGCGAGGAGGTCCCTGTGCGTCGAACCGTTCCCGTTATCTGCGCGACCGCCATCGCCTGCGGCTTGGCCACCGCGGCTCCGGCGAGCGCCGTCAACGTCCTGTACACGGTCGAATCCGACGCCCCGAACGTCTCGATCGCCTGGGCTCCTGGGTACTGGCAGGACTACACGCTCGAGTACTCGAATCTCGCCGGCCGGTACTCGTTGACGCTGAACACCTCGCCCGTCTCGACGCCGGACCACTTGTTCGTCGCCGCGAGGGGTTCGGGGAAGCTGCACTGCCGGATCCGGGTGGGCGGCGAGGTCGTCGTTGCTGACAACGACGCGTCGGTCGTCGTCTGCCGGGCTTAGCGAACACGACCCGCTGCACGATGAGTTCGGTGGGCAGCGTTCGACGTGTTCCCGCGTCCACCCGTGCGTCACCACGGCGGGAACCACTCCAGTCCGAGTCTCTCCGCACAGCCGAATCCGCGCCACGGTCAGATGAACGAAGCGCAGGCGCGAACCAGTCGTGTTATCAAACTGTCATGACCAGCACAGCCCGTCGAGGCTTCACTCGCGCAAGCGATCTCAGGCAGTCCGCTCCAGCGACTGCCGCCGCACCCCAACCGATCCGCCGTAACACCAACGTGTGCGCAATCATCAGCCTGCTCTGTGCACTGTTCGTTCTGGCGCTGCCTGCTGTCGTCTTCGGCGCCATCGGCCTCTCAGAAACCCGGCGTCGAGACCACGAAGACGGCTCGCTCCTAGCCGCGTGGGGACTCGGACTCGGCATTGTCGAACTCGCCCTGGTGGTAATTGTGTTTAGCAGCACGTTTTTCGCGGGCGTATTCTCCTAGCAACGAAGGGTGAGGGTCCCTGAAGCCCCGCCACCGGCCAACATTTGCGATGCAGCGACCTTCCACTCGGGGATTCTCACCCTCCGCCCGCTTTGTCTGTCCTGCAGCGGACGTCGTCCTAACCCTGGGGTGTCCCGACAACGAAGAAATCCCCCGTCACGAGGGCTGGAGATGCTCGACCTGTTGGCGTCGAACACCGCACTCGACCGCTACCGTCCGTTCCATGTCGCGCGGGCACTCACGCTCGCGGAGCTCGACGATCACGACGGTGCGGCCGCCGCCTACCGACGCGCACTCGAGTTACCCGGCAACGACGCCGAAGACGACTATCTCGCAAGCGCTCTCGCCGGATTGACTCAGGACTCCTGACACGAAAGATCCCGTTGCGTTTTGTCCCGGGTTACGGGACAAAACGCAACGGGATGTTTAACCGGTTACTCCTCGTCCGAGGGATCAGACGCGGACTCGCCGGAACTCGACCGTGCCCGACTCTTCTTCTCCGGAGTGGGCACCGGGTCGGAGTCCTCGGCTTCTGCGGCGGGCGCCTCCGCCGCGGGTGCATCCTCGGTCGGGGCCACTTCCGGTTCGCTGGTCTCCGGCGCGACGGCGACGGGCGCGGGCGTGGACGTCGTCGAGGTGACCGGCACCTCGGGGTCCGGCAGGACGAACGTGAATCCCGCTGTGCCCTCGGGCTTCCAGATCGCCTTGCCTGCCGCGCCGGGCGCGGTGAACGTCACCCAGCCGGTGTAGGTCTGGCCCGGCGCCAGCTGGTCCGGCAGCTCCGGCCCCTCGTTCGGTGCCTGCCCGGGTGCCTGTTGCACTCCCCCGACCATCGGGGCGAAGTCATCCCAGTCGATCGACGACAATCGTCCGTCGTCGTCGGTATCCGACGTTGTCACGGACATCTTCACCGCAACTGTCGCCGGTGCACCGTCCGAAGGAGCCGTGGACTCGACCTTCTGAATCGTCGCCGTACCGAGGTCGGTTCCGTCGGTCGCAGTCACCGGGAACCGTTCCCCGACATCGACGTCGGTCGGTGTCGTCGGACCCTGCTTTAAGGCCGGTGCGTCAGCAGCTTCGCTCTCGGAAGAGCTTGCCGACGAGGCACTCTCGAATTCAGAACTCTTAGAAGCCGAACTCTCGGAGCCCTCCGACTCGGAGCTCTCTGCCGCCGAGCTCTCCGCGGACTCGGACGGCGTGGTGCTCTCCGAGGAGGGAGCAAGGCGCGCCGCCATCCCCGCAGCGAGGTTTTGGACGGATGCACTCGGAAGCGAGGGCCCGATACCGCATTCCGCGCGGACAAACTGGATACTTACAGTCCAGACCGTGTTGTACGGCCACAACGAATTCCGAATGTCGAGGTCGAGAATCAGGGTCGACAGCGCCGTCTTGGCAGTCGTGGTGATAATGCTATGGAAGGTGCCCACAACGTCGTACCCAACCGCATAGTCGGTGAATGTGTAGGACTGGTTGGGAGCCGGCATCGGGTAGTTGTTGTTCGAGCCCACACCGATATAGATGTCGCCGCCGGTCGGAGGGGTGGCCGTTGGTGTGACGGTCCCGCCGTAGTTCGTCGACGTGCAGTTGACCGAGGCTGTGTACACGTTCTCTTTAGTGTCCAGGACGGACACGATCGAACTGAATGGATCAAGCCAGTTCGGTGTCGGGGAGGCCCTCAGGTCCCGGGCCCAGGACTTCGCACTCGCGGTGATGTTAGTACCGCTCCGAGAGAAGATCGCCTCCGAACGCCCTCTGGCAGCCACCATCCCGACACCGAAGAAGCCACTACCGCTGGACTTGGAGGTGTAGGTGGTGGCACCGGGCGTCAAGGTGGTCCCCGGGTTGGCAAATGTACGCGTCGCTGTCGTGGCCTCCCACGTGTCACCGCTGATGAGTCGCTGGTTCCTGGCGTGCGCGGTGATCGACCGCGCGTAGCCGTCTGTTGCCGGCGCGAGGCCGAATGTCGACGTACCCCACACTTTGTCGTTCCAGGCCGCGAGGACGCCGGTGGCCTGCGCGAGTACACCGACGATCGCGACTACGCCGACGACGGCGATCAGGATCTTGCTGCGCTTGGTGAGGTTCATACTTGCCGTGTATCTCTATGAGTAGCGGAGGAAATGGAGGTCAGGGGCGAGAGGGATCGGTCATCTCTTCTTTGCGACGGCCTGCGCTCGACTTCGGCCAGAAGGCCCAGAGCACGAGTAGTGCGGCGCCAAGCGTGATGGAACCGAGCACATACGGGTTGGAGAGCCAAACGATCTGCTTCGCGAGACCCGGTGCATGCCAGACGACTTTGCGTACCTGACCGACGCGGTAGGGCTCCGGGTCCGGGTTCGGGTTCGCGTCGCCCTGCATCTCGATGAGGGCCTCGCCAGCACCGAGTTGCTTCACGGCGATCGCCCGGTGAGTGATCGGCTTCAGACCGACCCCGCGGTCGACGGTGATGATGTCGCCGACCTTCACCTCGGTCGCCGGGATCTCGTGCACGACAGCGATGGAACCCTGCGGGATTGTCGGATCCATCGAGCCGGTCTTGAACATGATGATTGTGTAATTGCCCACGAATGCAAGCACTGTCAGTGCGATGCACAGCACGCCGAACACTGCGAGGATGTTGAGCCCCCAGTCGACGAGTTTGCTGCCGAGAGACCGTGTGGCAGCCCATGCTGCCTGCGACTCGGCGGTCGCCGATGCTGCAGCGGCAGCGTCGACCGGCGGTAGCGGGTGGACCATGGGGATTGGGATGGTCGGCGCGTCCGACGCCGGGACGTAGCTTCGGGGGGCCGACGTCCACATAGGTGGCTGCGACGACGGGACGACCTTGATCGGGGTGGTGACGGTCCACGAATCCCGAATCGGCGGCGCCTCAGCCTGGTCGGGTCCTGGTTTCGCGGTCGTCGTCATCGTATGTCTCTCTGACTTGAGGGTGGTGCGGGACTCGGTCTGCGGCGACGTCGGCCCCGGAGACGAGGTGCCGGCCCGGCGGCGGTCGGGTGGGGGAAAACCGCCGCCGGACCAGGATCAAGAGGTCACTCGACGCTCTGGGCCTTCATCTCCCAGATCGCGGTCACGGAGTCGTTGGTGATCAGGTTCGGGTTGGCGTTGGCCGGCAGAGTCACCTCGAAGTCGAGCTTCTTGGTCTGCCCCGCGGGAACCGTGAAGGTGCTCGCGGTGCCCGTCGCGCTCAGCGGCTGGTTGTTCACGATGGACGTGGGACCATCCTTGATGGTCACGCGCAGGGCCTGGCCGAGGCTGTTACCGGCGCCCGTCGCGGGTTGGATGGAGATGCTGGCAGCCATGTGGCCCCTGGTCTCCTTGAGCCAGAACGAACCCTTCGCGGTCTCGCCGGGCATCAGGTTCCCGGCGTCGACCTGAGGGTCGACGGTGAATGCGATCGCGCCGCCCGGGCTCGTCTCGTACTCGGTGAAGGTCGTGCCATCGATACTCCCCTGCACGTTCCACGCGGTGTCGCCGATACCGAACTCGCCGGCACCGAAGACGGTGTCGTTCCACGCGGCGAGCGTGACCACGGCGCCGACACCGAGGACCGCACCGGAGGCGAGGATCGCCTTGCGCTTGCGGCTCTTGCGGTTGCGCTCTTCGTCGGTCAGGGGGGCGCTGGTGGGGGTCTGGTTGTTGGTCATCTTCCGTCCATCAATCTGCGGGGGCGTAGCTCATTGCTACTCACGAGTAATTTAGATTGTTTTGCGCTTTTTGTTACCAGTTCTTGCAGATCAATCGTGTGAAGTGACTCACCGCCTTTTGGTCATATGTACCGATTTTCTGGATACGGCCGTTGTCTTATTTGTAGACCGATCGGACTATTTCTTCGATGGTCGTTCGACCCACTTCGTTAGTGTCCCGAAATTTACGACAATGACCATTGCGATAATGACAATAAGCATTGTTATTCAAGACAATGATCATTGATATTTCGACAACAGTTATTGGTAAACCCGGCCGAACTGTCGACTACTCGGAGTCGCGCTCCACCTCGGCGCCGGCCTTGTTGATGGTGTCCGTCAGCCACAGCCCGAGCCAGGAGATCGCGCTTCGGCCCGCCTCGTCGACGACGAGCTTGGCGTAGTTGGTGTGCGAGTTGCCGGAGTAAAAGTCAGTCCTTGGCCGTGACGGCGTCACGGATCAGCGACGCGGGGTCGGCGACGGCCTGCTTCGCGACGATCCCGGCCAGCTCCTTGCCGAGCTCCTTGAACTCGGGCGAGATCAGTTCGGACAACACCCCGGTGCCCTTCTCTTCCCCCTCGTCCCCGTCGTCGGAGACATCGACAGTCGTATCCGCCACCAGTGAGGCGAGCTCCCTGCCCAACTCGAGAACCTCCTCGGCCGAGACGTCGGTGTCCGGGAGCGACGCGGCTCCGACGCGAGCACCGACCGACCCCGCCGCCGTCCAGGTCAGCTCCTGGACCTCCCCGACCAGATCCGCGGTCCGTTCGATGTCCACCCGGTCGAGCACACGGCAGATCGAGGCACCGACCTTGGCGAGGCCCGTCTGGTCCGGGATGAGGTCGAGGATGCGGGCGGTCTTCGCGTAGTCCACCGTGTCCGCGAGCTTCACGAACGGCCTCAGCTGAGTGTTCACCCGCCCCGCGACCTTGTGGGCTGACCGAAGGTCTCCGACCCCGATGAGCTGCGGCAATCGACCGATATCGGCACCCAGACCGGCGTAGTCGATCCTGGCGATCGCGCCGATGACGTCGATCGCGGTCTCGACGGCCTCCGCCACCTCTTCCGCCCCCTCACTGAGGACGGTGCCGATCTTGCCCAGGACAGGATGGCGCCGTTTGTCGATGGAGCAGTAGAGGTCGGAGGGGGCGCAGATGCTCGTGACCTTCCCGGACAGCTTGCCCATCCCCTCGGGGCGCGGATCGGCGATCCCGATTCCGCGCGGCTTCGGACCCACGGTCTTCTGGCCGGCCGTTCCGTTGCCAGGGTCGGCGAGGAGGCCGACCGCGAGCACCTTGTCCGCTGGGATCGGGCCGTCGCCGTTGCCGATCGCTGCGGCGAGATCTCCCGCCGCATCCGCACCCTGGCTGTAGCCACTGATCGTGAACTTCAGGTCGGGGTCGGCTTCCGCCCGGTCGGCGAGCACCTTCGAGGCGTTCGCGATCGCGGTGGCCTTGCTGTCCGCGTACGTCCGCCCGTTGTCGAAGGCGCGGGCCATGTACGGGAGGAAGTAGATGGTCGCCGAGCCGCCGTGTGTCCGCGAGATCGAGTCAGCCACCCCCGCCAGCGCGCCGGTTGCATGGGTGGGATCAGCAGCCGCATCCGTTTCCCAGGTCCCGGGAATGAAGAGATTGAACGTGGGAACCGTCGGAGCCGGGGCGGCAACGCCGGCACCGGCACCACCGAATGCGGTTGCCGCAACACTCGCAGTGAGCGCTATTCCGCCGAGACCGATTGCCCATTGGCGAGCAGATCGGGAGAGGCCGGACTGAGACGAATCACCGATTGAGTCGCACGCATGGCGCGGCTTACGTGCAGAGGAAGAGTATTTCATGAGGGGATGTCACAAATCTTCACATCGTTGGGGGGATGAAACAACGGGCGCGAATGGAGGGGACTTTCGTCCCCCTTTTCCTTGCCGTTGTTACTTGCCAGTAGATATGAATATTCGACTATTCCGGGGCGATTTCAAGAATCCGCGAAACTACTTTCGACGCGCATTAGGACCCGATCCATATACGATCCTCAATACCGTTGCGGCACAATGCTTTTCAGACGATGATGCCGGTAAGGCCGTCTTGGACAGATGACCCTGTGTGAGTGAGATCACCAGCGTGATGTCGCCGTTCTCGATGACAAACCCTCAGTGGCGCTCCTTCGCAGACACCACCGGGGCTCGGAACCGCCTGGCGACAGCGAGTCCGAGCCCTCGAGACGCCAGGCGTCAGTCACCAGATCGCAGTCATCGTGGCGCTTGTCGATCGGGAGACAGATCGAGCCGCCGGAGCAGTTGGGCATTGAGCGCGACGACAACCGTCGACACCGACATCAAGATCGCACCGACGCTCATCGGCAACACGAATCCGATCGGCGCCAACACACCGGCGGCAAGTGGGACCGAGATCAGGTTGTACCCGGCCGCCCACCACAGGTTCTGCACCATCTTCCGGTAGCTCGCCCGCGACAACTCGATCACCGAGAGCACCGACCGCGGGTCCGAGGACGCCAGGATCACACCTGCGGAGGCGATGGCGACGTCGGTACCGGCTCCGATGGCGATGCCAACATCGGCCTGCGCGAGTGCCGGCGCATCATTCACCCCGTCACCCACCATCGCGACCCGCTTTCCCTCGCGCTGCAGTTCGGCCACCTTTTCGGCTTTGTCCTCCGGACGGACCCCGGCGTAGACGCGGTCGATCCCCAGCTCCCGTGCCACATCCTCGGCCACCGCCCGCGCGTCCCCGGTGACCATCACGGTCTCGACCCCCCGGCGCCGGAGACCGTCGACCGTCTCGCGCGACTCCGGTCGCACCTCGTCGGTCAGCGCCAAGGCGCCGACGACCTCACCGTCGGCGAGCACATGAAGAATGATCGACCCCTCGTCGCGCCAAGTCCCGGCGATCGGGAGCCCTGAAACACCCTGCGTGTCGAGCAATCTCGGCCCGCCCACCGCGACGGACATCCCGTTGACGCGCGCCGAGACACCCACCGCAGGCGACGAGGTGAAGTCCTGCGCCGCCGACACCTTCAGGTCCCGACGCCGGGCGGCCTCGACGATCGCAACCGCGAGCGGATGCTCGCTGTCCGCCTCCGCCGACGCGGCCAGCGCCAGCACCTCGTCCGATGTACGGCCGCCCGCCGGTTCGACGGCAAGGACCGTCGGAGCGCCACGGGTCAGCGTCCCGGTCTTGTCGAAGAGCACGGCGTCGACCGACCGCATCGTCTCGAGGGCGAGCCTGTCGGAGATCAGCACTCCCCCACGCGCCGCACGCTCGGTCGCGATCGACACCACCAACGGGATGGCGAGACCGAGAGCGTGCGGGCAGGCGATGACGAGCACCGTGATCACCCGGACCACGGCCGAGTCCGGCATGCCCACCGAGGTCCAGACGACTGCAGTGATAGCCGCCGAGACGACGGCGAACCAGAAGAGCCACCCGGCGGCGCGGTCGGCAAGACGTTGAGCCCGCGACGACGAGGCCTGCGCCTGGGCGACGAGCCGCTCGATGCCGGCCAGCGCGGTGTCCTCGCCGATCGCGGTGACCCGGACACGGACCGCGGAATCCGTGGCTACGGTCCCCGCAACCACGCGATCCCCGACCGATCGTCGGACCGGCCGCGACTCACCGGTGATCATCGACTCGTCTAAATCCGTCGTGCCGTCGACGACTTCCCCGTCGGCCGGGATCGCTGCACCGGGGCGGACCAGCACCACGTCGCCCACCTCCAGTTCGGAGACCGGGACGGTAACCGTTCCGGCACCGTCGACCTTCTCCGCCTCGTCGGGCAGCAACGCGGCCAGTGAGTCGAGGGCGGATGTCGTCTGGGCCAGCGCCCGCATCTCGACCCAGTGTCCCAACAGCATGATCACGACGAGGAGTGCCAGCTCCCACCAGAAGTTCAGCTCGCTGTCCAACAACCCGAGACTCGCACCCCACGACGCGACGAAGGCAACAGTGATGGCCAGCCCGATGAGCAGCATCATCCCCGGGGCGCGGGACCGACTTTCCGCGACCGCACCGGTGAGGAACGGCCGGCCACCCCAGACGTAGATGACCGTGCCCAGTACCGGCGAGATCCACGCGACCCACCCGTGGTGAGGGAGCGAATAGCCGATCAGGTGGGCGAACATCTCGTTGAACGCCACCGTCGGGATGGCCAGTACCGACATGATCCAGAACAGTCGGCGGAACCGGCCGACGTGGTCGGCGTGACCGCCGTGTTCGCCACCAGCATGCTGGTGACCTTCGTGCGTACCCGTGTCGTGCCCGTGATGGGTCGATGTAGCACTCATGCGTCCGACTATATACCCCCTACCCGTATACCGTAAGAAGCAATATGGGCAGAGTCGGGCCCAGCACCCCAACCCCGACAACGGCAGCCCCTTATCAGACGCCACCGACAAGTTCGGCGACCGATTGTTTTTCGATACTCGTTGCGCGTCAACAGGTTTGCGAGTAAAGTCGAACATACATTCGCACAACGGCATCGGGGGGTGACCGTCTTGACCGAGATCTCGCAGTCCGGTGCCCCGGTTTCGCGCGCGTCTGAACTCGTGCAGGAATTGCACCGGATCACCGCCGAACTGCAGACCGCCGATCTGACGCAGTGCTCCGATTCCGAACTCGTCGACGTCGCGGCCGAAACCGAACGTGCCATCGCGCGACTGAGTTTCGCCGGTGACCGCCAGATCGTCGAGGCCACCGAACGAGACCTGCCCCACAAGACCGGCCACCGCAGCGTCATCCAGTTCATGACCCACCGTCTGCGCGTGGCCGAACCGATCCGACGCCGCAACCAGATGTCGGCCACCGCAAGCTTTTCCAGCCACACCGGCGAGCAGCTGCCACCGCAGTATCCCGCCCTGGCGGAGGCGTTCGCCGGTGGTCGCGTCGGGCCTGCGCACGTGCGAGCGGTCGTCGAGGTGCTCGAGCAGATCCCCCACGCCGTCGACTACGACATCAAAGTCGCCGCCGAACGACACATGGCCGAGATCGCCGTCGACCACACCCCCGCCGACATCACCGCCCTCGGCGCACGCCTGCTGGCTCACCTCGATCCCGACGGCACACTCGCCGACGACACCGACCGCAAACGCCGCCGCAACCTGAGCATCCACCGCCAACGCGCCGACGGCACCGCCAAAATGACCGCCAACCTCACCCCCGAACTCCTCGCCCGGGTCACGATGCTGCTTGCTGTGTGGGCCACACCCGG
>NZ_BAHE01000017.1 GCF_000298235.1 Gordonia namibiensis NBRC 108229 | reverse complement strand
CCTCCGGGTCCGGCGCACCCCCGCCCGGTCCGCCGTCCGGCGGTGTCGGGTCGTCGTCCGGGGACTCGGGAGAGTCGGAGCCGGCGGCATCCTGGCCGGTCGACATCGCGTCGTCGATCTGGTCGTTCGAGAGACCGGATTCGTCGAAGGGATTGCGGCGCCTGCGATGCGGCAGGGCGAGTTCGACGGCGGCCCGCACGTCCTCCTCGGCCACCGTCGTGGCCCCGCGCCAGGCCGCGTGTGCGGCGGCGGTGCGCGCGACGACGATGTCGCCGCGGAGTCCGTCGACGTCGAGGTGTGCGCAGATGCCGGCGATGCGGCGCAGTTCGCGCGTCGGGACCTCGACCTCGCTCGCTGTTTCCCGGGCCGCGTGAATCCGCTGTGCCAGATCGTGTTCGGCCTCGGCGTACTCGGCGGCGAACGCGTCCGGGTCGGCGTCGAACGCCATCCGCCGCCGGACGACCTCGACACGTTCGTCGAGATCCTTGCCTGCGGCGACGTCGACCGCGAGCCCGAAGCGGTCGAGCAGCTGCGGGCGCAGCTCCCCCTCTTCCGGGTTCATGGTGCCGACGAGCACGAAATCCGCTGCCTGCGTGTGGGATACGCCGTCACGCTCGATGGTGACGCGCCCGCTGGCGGCGGCATCGAGCAGGACGTCGACGAGATGGTCGGCGAGCAGGTTGACCTCGTCGATGTAGAGGACCCCCCGATGAGCCCGGGCGAGGAGTCCGGGGGTGAACTCCGCGCGCCCGTCGCGCAGCACGGAGGTCAGGTCGAGGGAGCCGATCACGCGATCCTCGGTCGCGCCGATCGGCAGTTCGACGACGCGCCCGGACCGTTCGTCGCCACCGATCAACGGGCCGAGCCCGCGCACGATGGTGGACTTGGCCGTCCCCTTCTCGCCGCGGATGAGGACGCCGCCGATGCTCGGCGAGATGGCGGACAGGATCAGGGCCAGCTTGAGCTGATCCTGTCCCACGACCGCGCTGAAGGGATAGCGGACCGGGGCCGGATCAAAGACGTCGGTCATCGCGGGCCGGAACGGAGCATCGACACGTGCGGGATCCCGTCTTCGAGGTACTCGTCGCCCTCGGCGACGAAGCCGAACTTGCCGTACATCTCGGTCAGGTAGGCCTGCGCCTCGATCCGGCAGGGACGATCCCCGACCTCGTCGAGCGCAACCGTCAGGAGCCTGGCGACCAGCCCACGACCGCGATGCGCGCGTGCCGTACAGGCACGGCCGATCCGGTACACGGTTCCGGCGTCGGCACCCGGCGGCTCCTCGAGGAGTCGCAGGGTCGCCAGCACGGCATCGTCGTCGGGTTCGCCGCTCTCGGTGATCCAGAACTGACGTGTCGTCGGCTCCAGATCGCGACCGTCGATCTCCGGGTACGGGCAGGCCTGCTCCACGACGAACACGTCGACCCGAAGCCTCAGGATCCGGTACAGCGTGGCCGCATCGATCTCGGCTGCCGTACTGCGATGTACCTGCGGGCGCTGGTCGTGCTGCGGTTCAGGGCTCATGTGTCGTGGTTAGCACAGATGACCGCCCGGGATCACCCCGCGGTGGCGGGGGCGAGCGCGCCGGACTCGACGGTGCTCGCGTCGCGACCGGTCAGCCGCAGGGACTTGTTGGTCCAGTCCCACACCTGTCGGTACAGGTCACGGTTGCCGTTGAGCTTCTGACCGAACGACGGGATGATCTCGGTGAGCTTCGGCGACCAGCCGGCGTACTCGGCCGGGAAGCACTTCTCGAGCACCGAGAGCATCGCGGGGACGGCGGTCGACGCGCCCGGGGACGCACCGAGCAGACCGGACATGGTGCCGTCCTCGGAGGTCACGACGGCCGTGCCGAACTCGAGCTTGCCGCCGACACCCGTCTTGCGGATGACCTGGACGCGCTGACCGGCGGTGATGAGCTCCCAGTCGGCCCCGAGCGCACGCGGCACGAACTCCGACAGCGTGTTGACGCGGTCGGCCTTGTTCGCGGCGAGCTCGCTGATGAGGTACTTGAGCAGGCCGAACTCCTGCGGCGCGATCGACACCATCGGCAGCAGGTTGCCCGGCTTGATCGAGGCGGGCAGGTCGGTGATCTTGCCCGACTTGAGGAACTTGGGCGACCAGCCGGCGTACGGACCGAACAGCAGGCCCGGCTTGTGGTTGATGACACGGGTGTCGAGGTGCGGCACCGACATCGGCGGCGCGCCGACGGCGGCCTGGCCGTAGACCTTGGCCTGGTGCTCACCGATGAGGTCGGGGTTGGTGCAGCGGAAGAACTCGCCCGAGACGGGGAAGCCGCCGAAGCCCTTGGCCTCCTTGATGCCCGACTTCTGCAGCAGGTGCAGCGCACCGCCGCCGGCACCGACGAAGACGAACTTCGCGTGGACCTTCAGGACGTCACCGGTCCGGCCGTTGCGGACCTTGACGATCCAGCTGCCGTCGGACTGCTTGGACAGGTTGGTCACCGAGTGACCGAAGTAGATGTCGGCGCCCTGCGCGACGTAGTTGAGCAGCTGCTGGGTCAGCGCACCGAAGTCGACGTCGGTGCCCTGGTCGAACCAGTTCAGCGCGACGGGGTCGGAGAAGTCGCGACCGGCCGACATCAGCGGGAGTCGCTTGGTGAACTCGGCCGGGTCGTCGATGAACTCCATGCCCTCGAACAGGGTCTGGCCTGCGAGGTTGTCGTAGCGCTTGCGCAGGTACTTCACGCCGGCGTCGCCGTGGGTGAAGGCGACGTGCGGGATCGGGTTGATGAACTCCGAGGGATCGCCGAGGATGCCCTGGTCGACCGCGTGGGCCCAGAACTGGCGCGACACCTGGAACTGCTCGTTGATGTTGAGCGCCTTGGTGATGTCGACGTCGCCGTCGGCGGTCTTCGGCGTGTAGTTGAGCTCACACAGCGCCGAGTGTCCGGTGCCCGCGTTGTTCCACGGGTCGCTGCTCTCGGCGGCAGCGGCGTCGAGCCGTTCGAACAGGCTGATCGACCAGTCGGGCTGCAGCTGACGGAGAAGCGCTCCCAGGGTGGCACTCATGATGCCTGCACCCACCAAAGCCACGTCGGTCTTGATCACCGTTTTCGACACCTGGACTCCACTTCGAGCTCATCAACGATCTTTTCATCGGCCATTGTCCAGCATGGCACGTTCTGTCACAGAATCGACCTGCTCAACTGTGGTATCCGTGACACTTCCGCGGCACCCCCTGCCCGAGCGGAGGGGTCACTAAGCTGGCTGCTGTGAGCGTATCCGCAGGCACCGGCTGGCAACCCGACCGCTTCCTGGACCACTATCAACTCCGCACCATCCCGCTGGGCGACGATCCGGACGGGGAATCTCCCGTCACCGCCACCCTGATCCGCCGTGCCGAGGCGGGTGCGCGGATCGACGGCTCCCGCCCCGTGGCCGGTGCGGTGCTCTATGTCCACGGCTTCACCGACTACTTCTTCCACGAGCCGCTGGCCGATTTCTTCACCGCCCGCGGTTACGCGTTCTACGCGATCGACCTGCGCAAGTGCGGACGGTCGCGGGAGGACCACCACACCGCCCACTTCACCACCGACCTCGCCCGGTACGACGAGGAGCTCGGACTCGCGCTCGAGCTGATCGCCGAAGAGGTCGGTGCGGACACCCGCATGATCATCGCCGGGCACTCGACGGGCGGGCTGATCACGGCGCTGTGGCTCGATCGCCTGCGCGAGCAGGACCCGGCCCGGCACGGGCTCGTCGACGGCCTGCTGCTCAACTCGCCGTGGCTGGACCTCCAGGGTGACGCCGTCCTGAGGACGCTGCCGGTGACGATGCTGATCAAGGCGGTGGCCGCGGTACAGCCCACCCGGGTGATCCCGCAAGAGCTCTCCTCGGCCTACGGCGAGAGCCTCCACGAGAGCGCGCACGGTGAGTGGAGCTACGACCTCGCCCTCAAACCGATGGGCGGTTTTCCGGTCACCTTCGGATTCCTGAACGCCGTCCGCAGCGGGCAACGGCGGCTGCACCGCGGCATCGACGTCGGCACGCCGGCACTCGTGTTGCGGTCGGACAAGACCCATTTCGCGAAGACCTACTCGGCGTCGACCGATCGCGCCGACGTCGTCCTCGACGTCCGCCAGATCGCCCGCTGGAGCGGCTGCCTCGGCGGACGCGTGTCGACCGTCCCCATCCCCGATGCCCGCCACGACGTCTTCCTCTCCGTGCCACATGCGCGTGAGCAGGCCTATCGCGAGGTCGACGACTGGCTCACCCACACCATCCGGCCCGCGACCGAATCCTCGGAAACCAGCAGGAAAGAGAGCACCCTATGACCGCCACGCAGGTCGTCGACCTGGCCATCATCGGCTCCGGCAGCGGCAACTCCATCCCCGACGAGCGCTACGTCGAGAAGACGATCGCCATCTTCGAGGAAGGCGTGTACGGCGGCACCTGCCTCAACGTCGGCTGCATCCCGACCAAGATGTTCGTCTACGCGGCGGAGGTCGCCGAGATCGCCACGCAGGGAGCACGTCTCGGTGTGCACGCCAAGGTGGACTCGGTGGACTGGCCCGGCATCGTCGAGCGCGTGTTCGGACGGATCGACCCGATCTCCGAGGGCGGCAAGGAATATCGCGTCGACCGGTGCGAGAACATCACCGTGTACAGCTCCCATGTCGAGTTCGACGGCCGGGACGATGACGGCCTCTACCGTCTCGTCACCGCCGACGGTGCAACGGTTCTCGCGCGCGAGGTCGTCCTGGCCGCCGGCTCCCGCGCGGTCATCCCGCCGGTCATCGCCGACTCCGGCGTCACGTACTACACCAACAACGACGTGATGCGGCTGCCGGAGCTGCCGGAGCGACTCGTCATCGTCGGAAGCGGTTACATCGCAGCCGAATTCGCGCATGTCTTCGGCGCTCTCGGTTCCAAGGTGTCGATCATCGCCCGCGGCCCCGCGCTGCTGCGGAAACAGGACGCCGACATCTCCAACCGCTTCACCCAGGTGGCGAAGGAGAAGTGGGACGTCCACCTCGACACCGGGATCACCGGTGCGGAGGACCTGCCCGACGGCGGGGTACGCCTGCAGTTCGACGACGGGACCCAACTGGAGGCCGATGCCCTGCTCGTCGCCACCGGCCGGAAACCCAACGGCGACCGCCTCAATCTGTCCTCGGTCGGCATCGAACTCGACGAGGAGGGCCGGGTGCGCTGCGACACTCGCGGCCGCACCGCCGCGCGCGGGGTGTGGACGCTCGGCGACGTCAGCTCGCCGTACCAGCTCAAGCACGTCGCCAACCACGAGGAGCGGGTGGTGCAGGCCAACCTGCTCAAAGGTTGGGACGCAGACGATCTCGTCGAATTCGACCACCGGTTCGTCCCCGCGGCCGTCTTCACGCACCCGCAGATCGCCTCGGTCGGGATGACCGAGGACGAGGCCCGCGACGCCGGGTACGACATCACAGTCAAGGTCCAGGCCTACGGTGACGTCGCCTACGGCTGGGCGATGGAGGACACCACCGGCTTCTGCAAGGTGATCGCCGAACGCGGCACCGGCAAGATCCTCGGCACGCACATCATCGGCCCGCAGGCCCCGACGGTGATCCAGCCAGTCATCCAGGCGATGTCCTTCGGCCAGACCGCCCTCGAGGTCGCCCGGGGCCAGTACTGGATCCACCCGGGCATGCCCGAGGTACTCGAGAACGCGCTGCTGGGTCTGGAGATCTAGCGCCGACCTAGAAGATCGTCGACCGCAGCGCGATCTCGCTGGCCAGTTCGGCGGGTGCGTTCTGCGGGATCCAGTGGTCGACCCCGGCGAGTTCGCAGAACCGGAAGTCGGAGTAGGCGTAGCGGCCACTGCCCTGCGCCTGCTCGCGCCCGAGCGCGGCGTCGGCGTCACTCCAGACGAGGGTCGTCGGGATCTCCACCGGCGGGCATGCCATGGTGCCCTTGATGTCGCCGACGAAGTTGGCCCGGTACCAGTTCAGCGCCGCCCGCAGGGCGCCCGGCTCGCGCAGCGGGGCGAGTTCCCCGGCGGTGACCCCGGCGGCGCGCAGCTTCGCACCGTCGTCGGCGAGGAGCGCCTTCTCGGCGCCGTCGGCGACGAAATCGAGGATGTAGGAGGATCTTTCGCGCTGATCGCTCGAGGCGAGCGCATCACGCATCGCCGACGGGTGGCCGGTGCTCGCGACCACCAGACCGGTGAACCGGTCCGGGTACTTACCCGCGAGATGCCACGCGACGATGCCGCCCCAGTCGTGTCCGACGAGGATCGCGTACCCGACCTTCAGCTCGTCGAGCACGGCGATCACGTCCGACACCAGGTGGCTGAGGTGATAGTCCTCGACGGCCTCGGGTCGCGCGCCCGGGCTGTAGCCGCGCTGGTTGAGGACGAGCGTCCGCAGGCCTGATTCGTGGAGTCGCGGGAGCACCGCGTCGTAGCAGGATCCGTCCACCGGGAATCCGTGAAGCAGCAGGACCCACGGGCCCCGTTCCGGTCCCCCGATCCGGACGTCGAAGGTGAGGCCGTTGACGGTCACCTGACGCTGATCTTCAGTCATTGGGCCACGATAGCGTCTGCGCCGAACCGGCGTCGGGGTCCAGGTGGTGGCGGATGACCGGCGCGGAGGCGGGCGGCCCGGTCGCGATGAGACGCATCACCGCGTCCATGTCGAGGTGCTCGGCGACCAGGTCGGCCATCGTGTCGACCTGCCGGCGGCGGATCCCCTCCACCGCGGTGTCGCCGGCGACCCGGAAGCCCCGCACACCGGCCTCGGCGGCCACCTCGGTGAGCAGACGACGCCGGAAGGCGTCGTTGGCCAGCAGTCCGTGCCAGTGCGTCCCACGGACCGCACCGCGCACCGCGCCTTCGGGTCCGGCGACGTCGTCGACGATCCAGGTGTCCTCCCGTGACCCGACGACCCGCCCGTGGTGGATCTCGTAGCCGCCGATGCGCTCGCCACGACCGGTACCGCTGACCTGGCGCAGTGTCTTGTCGGTGGAGAAGGAGATGTCGAGGTCGAAGACGCCGAGGCCGTCGACGCGGCCGCGCCCGGATTCGATCGTGTCGTCGATGGTCCGGGCGAGCATCTGGAAACCACCGCAGATCGCGACCACGGGGGCGCCGCGGGCCGCGC
>NZ_BAHE01000018.1 GCF_000298235.1 Gordonia namibiensis NBRC 108229 | reverse complement strand
CTGGTCTGGGGTCCCGGGGCGGGACGCTCGGCCGGCACTGCCGGGGCGGCACCGGGCTTCGGCGCGCCGGACGGCTTGGGTCCGGGCTTGGCCGACTGGCGAGGAGCGGGTGCCGACGACGATCCGCCGTCCTTGGCTCCCCCGTCCTTGCCGGGGAATGATTCACGCAGTCGACGGGCCACTGGGGCCTCTACCGTCGACGACGCCGATTTGACGAACTCGCCCTGTTCCTTCAGGCGCTCGAGCACCTGCTTGCTCGTCACACCGAGCTCTTTGGCCAGTTCGTGCACGCGGGCTTTGCCTGCCACTGCTCTCCTTTGCTGGAGGCCAAGCGGCTAACCCGCTACGGCCTCGATTTATGTCCGGTACATGCTCATCGTGGGGACTTCACGGTGTGCTCATGTCTTCTGCAACCTGTTCCGGCTCCGAGGAGCCATCTTTAGTGGGTGATCACGCCGAGCTGTTCGGCGAGATCGTCCGGGTCCGCGGTCAGACCGGGGGTCCGGAGTGCCGCGGCGAAGGCCCTGCGTCGCGTCGCGACGGAGATGCACTCCGCCCTCGCATGCAACCAAGCGCCACGTCCCGGCATGGTCTTCGCGGGATCGGCCACGAGCACTGGGGTGCCGTCACGCTGCTGCGCGACGACACGAACCAACTCGGTGGCCTCTGCCCGTTGCCGGCAACCGATACACATCCGTACCGGCCTGTGATTGGTTGACGTGCGGGGGGCGGATCGCTGAACCATCGATCAGTCTAGCGCGACCGGGCGGGTTGCGAACAATCGGCTGCCACTCATGTCACTCGGGTCCCCCCTCGACCGCGGGGGCTGCGTCGGAGCGGATGTCGATCCGCCAACCGGTCAGCCGGGCGGCCAGACGGGCGTTCTGCCCTTCCTTGCCGATGGCGAGGGAGAGCTGATAGTCCGGCACGACGACCCGGGCCGCCTTCGCGGCCGCGTCGACCACGGTGACCGATACAACCTTCGCCGGGGACAGAGCATTCCCGACGAACACACCGGGATCGGAATCGAAGTCGATGATGTCGATCTTCTCGCCGGCCAGTTCGCTCATGACGTTGCGCACACGCTGACCCATCGGGCCGATGCACGCGCCCTTGGCGTTGAGCCCGGCGACACCGGTGTGCACGGCGATCTTGGACCGGTGGCCGGCCTCGCGGGCGACCGCGACGATCTCCACCGAACCGTCCTCGATCTCGGGCACCTCGAGCGAGAACAGCTTGCGGACCAGGTTCGGGTGGGTACGCGACAGCGTGATCTGCGGTCCGCGGGGGCCGCGGCTGACGCCGACGACGTAGCACTTGATGCGGTCGCCGTGGGTGTAGACCTCGCCGGGTACCTGCTCGGCGGGCGGGATGACGCCCTCGGTGCTGTTGGCATCGCTGCCGATCTGCACCACGACCATTCCGCGGGCGTTGGCGCGGGAGTCCTGCTGCACCACGCCGCCGACGATCTCGCCCTCGTGTGCCACCAGGTCGCCGAAGTTCTTCTCGTTCTCGGCGTCGCGGAGGCGCTGCAGGATGACCTGGCGTGCGGTGGTGGCCGCGATCCGGCCGAAGCCCTCGGGGGTGTCGTCCCACTCGTGGACGACGTCACCGTTCTGGTCGAGTTCCTGTGCCATCACGCGGACTGCACCGGACTTGCGGTTGATGTCGACACGCGCATGCGGCGCGAAGCCGTCGGTGTGACGGTAGGCGGTCAGCAGGGCGGTCTCGATGGCGGTGATGACCGTCTCGATCGAGATGCCCTTGTCGGCCTCGATCATGCGCAGTGCGCCGATGTCGATGTTCATGGGGTCTGGCTCCTATTCACTTGTCGCCGCTGTTCACTTGTCACTGCTGTTCAGTTCTTCGGTTGTTCAGTTGTTCAGTTGCGTGCGGTCGCGCGTCCGGCGGCGCTCGATCTCGTCGGCGTCGAGGCCGCAGAGTTCGAGTTCGGCGACGCTCGGCTGCGAGAAGTCGACCTGCACCACGGCTCTCGTCACCGCCTCGAACGGGATGGTCTCCACCGCGATCCGTCCGCGGTGGTTCATCACGATCTCGACGCTGGTCTCGTCGAGCTTGCCGATGCGGCCGGTGAGGGTCCGCTCCTCGCTCCCCTCGACCGGGGCGAGGTCGACGGCGACGCGGCGTCCGGTGTTGCGACGCCAGTGCCGCGGGAGGGTCAGGGGACGATCGACGCCGGGCGAGGTCACCTCGAGGACATAGGGGTCCTCGTCGGCGAGTTCTGGTGCCGCGTCGAGGACCTCGGAGATCCGGTTGGACAGATCGGCGAGAACGTCGAGATCGCTGCCGCCGTCGCGATCGACGACGATCGTCAGTTCGTCCTGGCCGTCGCGTCGGTTGACGGTGACGTCTTCGAGGTCGAAACCTTGCTCTACGACAAGCTTTTCGACGAGTTCACTCACCTGCGGCGGGCTGATCGGCATGCCACTCCCCTCGTCTTCAGTTGTCGGGCCGTGCAGGGTCTCGCACGAAGTTGCTCCGACACATCCTAGTGGATCCCGAGGCATGCCCCGACCACCTTCGTTTCGCGGCTGGCATCATGTGTCGCGTGACCACATTGGATCGGCGCACCGTGCTGCGCGGAGGACTCGTGGCAGGGGTCGCGGTGGCCGGCCTGGGTGCCGTCGGCGTGTCGGGGTGCAGCACCGGACCGTCGGAGGAGGCCAGGACCGCCGAGCGGTTGGTACCGCTCGTGCGCAGTGCCCTCGGCGACGAGAAGAGTGCCCGATCACTCGCCGGCGCCGAGCCGCGATATGCCGCCGCCCTCGCCGTTGTCGCAGACCAACGCGCCGAGCACGCACGGGCGCTGCGTGAGGAGATCATCCGGCTGGACCAGGGCGTCGCGGCCACCATCGACGAACCGGCCCCCTCGGCGGCACCCGCACCGGGCGGACCGCCGACCCTGGTGGGCCTGCGCGCCGGACTCGAGCAGTCCTCCGGCGAGGCGCGCGATGTGGCGATCTCCCTGTCCGGATACCCGGCCGGTCTGGCCGGATCGGTCGCGGCCGCCGTGACCTCGATGCGAGAGGTGCAACTGGCATGACCAGCCCCGTCCCCTCCCCGGCGGCCGACACCGGCGATCCGCTCGTCGTCGCCGCCGACGCCGAGAACGCCGCGATCTTCACCTACGGGGTGATCACCGCATTCGTCGCGGCCGCGCGCCGACGCATGGTCGGCGACTACGCCGCCGAGCACCGCGCCCGCCGGGACGAGATCGACCGGGCCATCACCGCCGCCGGTGGCACACCGCCCCTGGCCGCGGCCGGTTACACGCTTCCGGTGGAGGTCACCGACCCCGAGACCGCCGCTCGGGCAGCCCTCGCGGCAGAGGTCGACTGCACCACCGCATACCGGGCGTTGCTCGAGCAGGCCGACGACGAGCCGGGTCGCCGGATCGGCGTCGACGGTCTGTCGGCTTCTGCGGTCCGCGCCGCCACGTGGCGTGCACTGCTACAGGAAACCCCGGTCACGGTCGCGTTCCCGGGGTCTCCTGTCTCGGGTTGATCAAGAGCAGGGCTGAGTCTCAGCCGCGCGCCGCGGCGACGACCGCGTCCACTGCGCCGTCGACGGCCACCTCGGTGGCCTCACCGGTGAACCGGTCGCGGATCTCGATGGTGCCGTTGGCATAACCGCGTCCGACGACCACGACCGTCGGCATGCCGAGGAGCTCGGCGTCCTTGAACTTCACGCCGGGCGAGGCCTTGCGGTCGTCGAGGAGCACCTCGAGTCCGGCGGCGTCGAGGTCAGCGGCGAGCTGCTCGGCACCGGCGATCGCGGCCTCGTCCTTGTTGGCGATGACCAGGTGAACCGCGAACGGCGCCACGGTCTTCGGCCAGCGCAGTCCCTTGTCGTCGTGCGACTGTTCGGCGATGACCGCCACCAGACGTGACACACCGACTCCGTAGGAGCCCTGGGTCAATCGGACCGGCTTGCCGTTCTCACCGAGTACGTCGACCTCGAAGGCGTCGGTGTACTTCTGCCCGAGCTGGAAGATGTGTCCGATCTCGATCCCCTTGGCGCTCACCAGCTTTCCCGCACCGTCCGGCGACGGGTCGCCGTCGCGCACCTCGGCGGCCTCGATCGTGCCGTCCGGGGTGAAGTCACGGCCGGCGACCAGCCCGAACGTGTGGCGGCCGGGTTCGTCGGCTCCGGTGATCCACGAGGTCCCGTCGACCACGCGGGGGTCGACGAGGTAGCGGACACCGTTGGCCTGCAAGGCCTTCGGACCGATGTACCCCTTCACCAGGAACGGGTTGGCGGCGAAGTCCGCGTCGGTGAGCAGTTCGACCTCGGCCGGCGAGACGGAGGCCTCGAGACGCTTGAGGTCCACCTCGCGGTCGCCGGGCACACCGACGCCGACGATCTCGGGATCCTTGCCCGGCGCATGAAGTTTCACCATCACGTTCTTGAGGGTGTCGGCGGCGGTGTACTCGCCGTCGAGGTTCGCATTGGCCCACTCGACCAGGCTCGCGATGGTCTCGGTACCCGGGGTGTCGTGCACGACCGCCTCGGGCAGGCCGTCGATCGGCTTCGGGTCGGGCGCATGCGTGACGACCGCCTCGACGTTGGCCGCGTAACCCGACTCCAGGCATCGCACGAAGGTGTCCTCGCCGACCTCGGACTCGGCCAAGAACTCCTCGGAGGCGCTGCCACCCATCGCGCCGGAGGTGGCGGAGACGATGACGTACTTGATCTGCAGGCGCTCGAAGATCTTCTGGTAGGCCTCGCGGTGCAGGTTGTAGGCCTTCTTGAGGCCGTCGTCGTCGAGGTCGAAGGAGTAGGCGTCCTTCATCACGAACTCGCGGCCGCGGAGGATGCCCGCGCGCGGACGCTCCTCGTCGCGGTACTTGGTCTGGATCTGGTACAGGATGACCGGCATGTCCTTGTAGGACGAGTATTCGCCCTTGACCAGGGTGGCGAAGAGCTCCTCGTGCGTGGGTCCGAGGAGCATGTCGGCACCCTTGCGGTCCTTGAGGCGGAACAGGGCGTCGCCGTACTCGGTCCAGCGGTTGGTGGCCTCGTACGGTTCGCGCGGCAGCAGCGCCGGCAGCAGGATCTCCTGGCCGCCGATCGCGTTCATCTCCTCGCGCACCACCTTCTCGATGGCCTTGAGCACGCGCAGACCCAGCGGGAGCCAGGAGTAGACGCCGGGCGCGACGCGGCGGACGTAGCCCGCTCTCACCAGCAACTTGTGGCTGGGCACCTCGGCATCGGCCGGGTCGTCGCGCAGGGTCCGCAGGAACAGGGTCGACATGCGTGTGATCACGACAATCCAGCTTAGTTATGGTGTTCCGGTGCTCGTCATCCTCCCTCCCTCCGAGACCAAATCCGACGGTGGGCACGGGGCTCCCCTCGATCTCGACAGCCTGTCGTTTCCCGAGCTGAATCCTGTCCGCAAACGGATCGGCGAGGCCATCGTCGACCTCGCCGGCGACCTCGACGCCAGCCGCAAGGCACTCGGCCTGGGCGCCACCCAACTCTCCGAGGTGGACCGCAACGCCGACCTGTGGCTCTCCCCCACCCGGCCGGCCATCGAGCGCTACACCGGCGTCCTCTACGACGCCCTCGACCACGCCTCGCTCACCAAGGCGGGCAAGACCAAGGCCGCCGCACGTCTGGCCATCGGCTCGGCCCTGTTCGGTGTGGTGCGTGCCGCCGACGCGATTCCCGCCTACCGGCTGTCGGGTGGATCGAAGCTGCCCGGCATGCCGACGCTGGCGTCGATCTGGAAACCGGAGCTGTCGCCCGCACTCGACGCGGTGGAGGACTTCGTCGTGGACCTGCGCTCGGGGGTGTACCAGCAGCTCGGCCCGGTCGAGGGTGCGGTCACCGCGACGGTGATGACCGAACAGCCCGACGGCTCACGCAAGGTCGTGAGTCACTTCAACAAGCACTACAAGGGCCTGATGGCGCGCGAACTGGTGCGCACACGACGCAACGTGCGCGACATCGACGGTCTGGCCGCGGTCCTGTCCGACGCCGGTCAACGCGTCGAGATCGCCGCACCCGACCAGATCGTCGTCATCACCGACTGATCACTCGACGCCGGCGTCGGCTGCTTCCTGGGCGGCCTGCCCCTCGGCGACCTGTTCCGGGGTGAATCGCATGAACAGCACGACGACCGCGGCGATGACCGCGATGCCGGCGCAGGCCGCGAACGCGAGACCGTAGCCCTCCGCCTGCGCGGCCAGCTGTGCCGGGTTCATCGTCTCGACGGGTGCGGTGGTGCCGCCCTTGGACAGCGCCCGCGACGTCACCATCGCACCGACGACGACGAGGCCGACCGCACCGCCGAGGTTCTGCGCGACCTGCGCGAGCGCGGTCAGCGGACCGATCTCATTGGGTCCGACTCCGGCCACCACCGACAGGGTCAGCGGGATGACGGCGAGGCCCACGCCGAAGCCGATCACGATGACCGGCAGGAAGATCCCCGGGAAGTAATCGGGGGCGTCGGTGGCGATCGACGAGGCGTAGAAGCAGCCGGCGAGGATGACCGCGCCGCCGACCAGGACCAGCCAGCGCGGCTGGATCATCAGCGCGAGCTTCGACGCGATCGCCGCGGCGATACCCAGTCCGAAGGCGAAGGGCACGACGGCGAGACCGCTCTGGATCGGCGAGTACTTCAGGATTCCCTGCAGGTACAGCGAGATGAAGACCGCCATGCACATCATGATCATGCTGGCGAACAGGATCGCCCCGAGCGCCGCGACGCGAGAGGCGTTGTCGAACAGCGAGAACGGCAGGATCGGGTTGGCGGCGCGGCGCTCGACCACCACGAAGGCGATGAGCGCCAGCACGCCGAGCACGAACGAGCCGATGACGACGGGCGAACCCCAACCGTTGGGACCCTCGTTGACGCCGAGCACCAGCAGGGTGCAGCCGAGGGTGCCGAGCACCGCGCCGGGGACGTCGAGCGGCAGACGCTCACCCTGCGATTCGCGCAGCGCGATGATCGCCCCGATCACGACGACCAGGCCGATGGGCACGTTGATGAGGAACACGAGTCGCCAGGACACCTCGGTCAGCACGCCGCCCAGGATCAGGCCGGCGACCGAGCCGACGCCGGTCATCGCCGCATAGATGGCGAAGGCCTGGCTGCGGGGTTTGCCCGGCGCGAACGTGGTCGCGACCAGGGCCATCGCGGTCGGGGCGGCGATCGCGGCCGACGCCCCCTGCAGCGCTCGGCCGACGATCAGGCTCCCCTCGTTCCACGCGAGACCGCACAGGAGTGAGGTCAGGGTGAAGGCCACGACGCCGACGATGAACATCCGCTTGCGGCCGAAGGTGTCGCCGAGGCGGCCACCGAGCAGCATCAGTCCGCCGAAGGCCAGGACGTAGCTGGAGATGACCCAGTTGGCGCTCGACTCGGAGAGGCTGAGGGCGTCGCGAATCCGTGGGAGGGCCAGCGCCGCGACGGTGCCGTCGAGCACCATGAGCAGCTGCATTCCGGACAGCACCAGGATCGGCAGTCCGAAGACCGGACGGAACTGGGAGGTGTCCACAGTTCCAGCGTGCACGGATCCGGGATTCGACATAAGGCACGACGGTACCGGCCGAGCGCGCCGATGTGCCAATCCCCGTTGGTTCGATGTCCCGGATCGTGCGGTTCAGGCGCCTTCGGTGAACGCGGCCACCTGGCCGATGACGACGATGGCCGGCGGTCGCAACCCCTCGGCCTCGGCGACCTCGGCGGCATGCGCGAGATCGGTCCGCAGCAGTCGCTGTGTCGGCAGCGATCCGTTCTCGATCATGGCGACCGGGGTGTCGGCGGGCCGGCCGCCCTCGAGGAGGGCATCGGCGAAGACGTCGACGCGTTCGACAGCCATCATCAGCACGAGCGTGCCGCGCAGCTTGCCCATCGCCGACCAGTCGATCAGCGAGTCGGGGTGCCCGGGCGGGACGTGGCCGGAGGCGATGACCACCTCGTGGGTGACGCCGCGGTGGGTCACCGGGATGCCGGCCGACGCAGGTGCGGCGATCGAGCTGCTGATGCCCGGCACCACGGTGACCGGTACACCGGCGGCGACGCAGGCCTGCAGCTCCTCGAAGCCGCGACCGTAGACATAGGGGTCGCCGCCCTTGAGCCGGACGACGAACTTGCCCTCCCTGGCGCGCGCCACGAGGACGTCGTTGATGGCCTCCTGCTTCATCGCGCGGCCGTAGGGAACCTTGGCGGCGTCGATGATCTCGACCTGCGGGCCGAGTGATTCGAGCAGTTCGGCCGGCGCGAGACGGTCGGCGACGACGACGTCGGCCTCGGCGAGCAGTCGCTGACCCCGCACGGTGATGAGGTCGGGATCTCCGGGACCTCCGCCGACCAGCGCGACACCCGGGGCGTGCGGCTCGACGTCGTCGACGGTCAGCGAGCCCTCGGCCAAGGCGCGGCTGATCGCGGCGCGCAACGCGGCCGACAGCTTGTGATCGCCACCGGCTAGGACGCCGAACTGGACGTCGCGGTGCCGGGCGGACGCCGGGGTGACCGCGGTTCCGTACTGTGCGTCGTCGGCGCGCACGCAGAAGGTGTGGCGGCGCTCGGCCTCGGCGACGACCGCCGCGTTGACCGCCGGGTCGTCGGTGCAGGCCATGACGTACCAGGCACCTTCGAGGTCGCCGTCGGCGTACGCGCGGCGGGTCACGGTGATGCCCTGGAACGACTCGACGGCCGGCGTCGGGTCGATGGCGATGACGTGCACGTCGGCTCCGGCCGCGATGAGGTTCGGCAGCCGACGCTGCGCGACGGAACCGCCGCCCACGACGACCACCCTGCGGCCCGCGAGGTCGAGGCCCACGAGGTAGTGACCAGACATGGGACGGAACACTACCGGGCGGCCGCCACGTCCCCGGCGCCCGCCGGTGTGATCTACAGCTGCCCGCCGGCCCGGTCTAGAGCGGCAGTTCCCCGGTACGGCGGATGTGGGCCCAGACGTCGGCGGCCGGCACACCGAGCCGGTGCGCGGCCGACTGCAACAGCGCCCCGAGCAGCTTGGAACTGCAGTAGGAGGCGTCGAGCACGTCGTCGGCGCTCATGCGGATCTCGTTCCACCACGCCGGGTTCCGGTCGGCGGCCGCCTCGGCCATCGAGATCGCCGTGGCGAAACCGCGATCGCAGTCCACCCGCGCCGGCTGTGTGTTCGTCATGCGCGACCCCGGGCCCGCTCGCGCTGCAGGGCACGCTCGCGCGAGGCCTCGAACTTCTCGACCTTGACGTTCATGTCCTCGAGGAAGGCGGCGAGCTGTTCGCGGTAGTGCTCACCGAGCGGACCGAAGTCCTCGCGTTCGAAGATGCGCCACTTACGCAGCACCGGCATGACCACCTCGGACATGTGCTGCGGCAGGTCGTAGATGCCGCCCTTGGCGATGAGCACCGCGTTGCGCCGGAAGTTCGGCATGGTGGCGCCGGGCATCTGGAAGTTGGAGACGATCGCGTAGATCGCGGCCATCGTCTGGTCGGGCACCAGGTCGAGGGCGCCGGCGACGATGTTGCGGTAGAAGAGCATGTGCAGGTTCTCGTCGGCCGCCACGCGCTGCAGCATGCGGTCGGCGATCGGGTCGCCGCAGGCCTTTCCGGTGTTGCGGTGCGAGACGCGGGTGGCGAGTTCCTGGAAGCTGACATAGGCGACGGCATAGAGCATGTCGAAGCTGTGGTCGCGCTGTCCGTCGTCCTCGGGCAGCGGGTTGAAGCCCGACGTCATGTGGGCCATGCGGATCTCTTCGAGCTCGACCGGGTCTACACCGCGGGTGACGACGAGGTAGTCGCGCATGACCACCGAGTGGCGGTTCTCCTCGGCGGTCCACCGGCCGACCCACCAGCCCCACGCGTCGTCGAGACTGAAGTTCTGGGCGATGACCCGGTGGTACGACGGCAGGTTGTCCTCGGTGAGCAGGTTGGTGATCATCGCGGCCTTGGCGGTCTCCGACAGCTGCGACTGTTCCGGGTCCCAGTCGATGCCGCCGAGCATCGCGAAGTTGCGGCCGGAGTCCCACGGCACGTAATCGTGCGGATGCCAGTCCTTGGTCATCCGCATGTGACGCTCCACCTCGGTCTCGCACACGGGTAGCAGTTCGCGCAGCAGGTCCGATCCGGTCATCCCGCTGTTGGTCAGTTCCGGGGGTCCGATGAGGGTGGTCACGTGCTCTCCTGGTCCGAAGGTCGGGTGGGACAGGCGGATCGAGAATCCGTCGACAACCACTGTGCGCGCCGGGGCGGGTGTTGCTCGTGGGGAGAAAGTCCCGCTTCGATGGGGGCAGACGTCGCGAATAGGGCCGGGACCCTGTCGCGGCCGACACAACGCCCGGTTGTGAGTTCTCGCAGCTGAGAAGGTCCGGTACGTTCAGATCATGGCTGACGATTCGACCCCCACACCGGTTCGCGTCTACCTCGTCGACGACCACGAACTCGTCCGACGCGGACTCCGCGACCTCCTCGGCACCGCAGACGACATCGAGGTCGTCGGTGAGGCGGCATCGGTCGGTGAGGCCCTCGTCGGCATCCTCGCGACCAAGCCCGACGTGGCCGTGCTCGACGTCCGGTTGCCCGACGGCAACGGTGTCGAACTCTGCCGCGATGTCCGTGCCGCCGAACCGGACGTGAAGTGCCTGATGCTGACGAGTTACGCCGACGACGACGCCCTGCTCGCCGCGGTGCTCGCCGGAGCGTCGGGCTTCGTGCTCAAGCAGATCCTCGGCCACAACCTCGTGGCCGCGGTCCGCACCGTCGGACAGGGTGGTTCGCTGCTCGACGACCGGTCGACCGCCGCCCTGCTGGCGAAGCTGCGCGACGGCAGGCAGGAGGAGAAGGACCCGCTGGCCGAGCTGACCCATCAGGAACGCGAGGTGTTCAACCTCATCGGCGAGGGTCTGACGAACCGCCAGATCGCCGAGCGGATGTTCTTGGCGGAGAAGACGATCAAGAACTACGTGTCCCGCATCCTCGGCAAGCTGGACATGCAGCGCCGCACCCAGGTCGCGGTGATGGCGACCAAGCTGCGTGACGGCAGGAACTAGCCGGTCAAGGGTACCGACCAGGTCAGCGTCGTCCCGCCCTCCTCGCGGTTGCCGCGCGGGCGGGTCACGACACTGAACGTCCCGTCGCATTCCTCGGCGCGGCGGGTCAGGTTCTCCAGCCCGCGATAGGTGACGTCGGTGCCGATACCGACCCCGTCGTCGGTGATCTCGACCGTCAGCACGTCGTCGGCACGGACCGCGACGGCGATGTGTTCGGCCTGCGCGTGCCGCAGCGCGTTGCTCAGCCCTTCGCGCAGCACCGCGTCGATATGGGGTCCCAGCGTGTCCGGCACCACGGTGTCCACGGGGCCGTCGAACTGGACGCTCGGCGAGATCGACGCGTGCCCGGACAGTTCGGAGACGATGTCGAGGACGCGGCGCCGCAGGGTCGACCCGTCGGCACCGGCGGTGACCGTCTGCAGGTCGAAGATCGACGTCCGGATCTGCGCGATCGTGCGATCGAGGTCGGTCATGATCTGTTCGAGCCGCGCGGTGGCGGCGGCGGGATCGGTCGACCCGGCCAGAAGCGTCTGCACCGACATGCCCACGGCGAACAGTCGCTGGATCACGTGGTCGTGCAGGTCGCGCGCGATGCGGTGGCGGTCCTCGAGCACCTCGAGGTCGCGGGCGATCTGCTGCTGCTCGGCGTAGACGACGGCCAATGAGGCGATCTCGGCGACGCCCGCCAGTCCGGCGATCTCCTCGGAATCCCAGTGCGGGCGGTTGCGGTGGGTGATGATCATCCAGCCGAAGGCGCCCGAGGCCCGCTGCAGCGGCTGCACGGTCGTCCAGCGGGCGCCCCGACGCACCAGCGACGGCGCGATGGTTCCGGCGCGCAGGACGGTGATCGCGTTCGCATGCGGTGCGGTGAAGCTGTCGATGTCGATCCGCTCTCCCGTGTGACCGCGCAACTCCACCTTGCCGTCGAGTTCGGTGAGGAGGAATACGTCGACCGCACCCACCAGGTCGGCGACGTCCACACACATCCGGGACATGGTGTCCGACAGGGCGATACCGGCGAGCGGCTCCGACCCGCGGCGCGCCAGCACCTGCATCCACTGGTGTCGGGTGCGGGCCCGTTCGAAGAGTCCGGCGTTGTCGATGGCGATACCGGCGGCCACCGCGAGCACCGCGACGACCGTCTCGTCGACCTCGGAGAAGTCGTCGGCCGAGCGCTTCTCGGTGAGGTAGATACTGCCGAAGACCTCCCCGCGCACCAGGATCGGCGCACCGAGGAAGGTGCGCATCGGCGGGTGGTTGGGCGGGAACCCGACCGAGGTCGGATGCGACCCGAGGTCGTGGATGCGGTGCAGCCGCGGGTCGTCGATCAGCAGACCCAATACGCCACGGCCGACCGGCAGGTGACCCATCGTCGACCGCTGCGCCTCGGTGATCCCGATGTGGACGAACTCGCTCAGACCGCCGTCGGGACCGCGGACCCCCAGCGCGCCGTACTGCGCGTCCACCAGACCGGCGGCCACCTCGACGATGCGCTGCAGGGCACGGTCGAGTTCGACGCCCTGACCGACCACGAGCACGGCCTCGAGCAGCTGGCGCAACAGTTCGGGGTCGTCCGCGCCGTGGGTCGCCAGGGCGTCGAGGGTCTCGCGGAGTCGGCGTGCCGTCATGGGCGAGCCCGCATCGAGGAGTTTGTCGGCATCGTCCACGACGAGGAGCCTACTCGGGACACGAAGCGGTACAGCGACTCCGGGATGGCCGCCGGGTGCAGGTGCAGATACGACGCGTGGACCGCATCGGTGACGACGCCGTCGGTGGCGGGCCGCCCCTCGACGTCGCGCCACGCCCACGCGGGCGACGTCGTGTCCCCGACATGCACGGTGCTTCGGTGGAATTCGTGTCCGGTGACGCGCTCGCCGGCACGGAACAGCACCGAGTCGCCGACGGCGACGGCGTCGCGGTAGCCGAGAGTCAGCTTCGGTCCGAAGCTGCCGGTGATGTCGAGGACTCCGCTCATCGGGCGGTCGTCGAGGCGGTCGGCCAGGTAGACCAGACCGGCGCATTCGGCGTGGATCGGCCGGCCCGCGGCCGCGTGTGCACGCAGGTCGGCCCGCAGTTCGTGGTTGGCGCCGAGTTCCTCGGCGTGTTCCTCCGGGAAGCCGCCGCCGATCACGACGCCGGCGGTGTCCGGCGGAAGCCGGTCGCACAGCGGGTCGAACGCGACGACCTCGGCGCCCGCGGCCTGCAGCATCTCGGCGTGTTCGGCGTAGCCGAAGGTGAACGCCGCTCCGCCGGCGACCGCGACGACGGGCCGCGTAGCCGAGGCGGGTGTGCCGTCGAGAAAGGGAGCGAGGGCCTCGGCCGCCGACCAGGGCGCGACGTCGGGGATCCGACGCTGCCGGGCCGCGGCCACGATCGCCGGCAGGTCGAGTGCGTCGCGGAGGTGAGCGGTCATCGACGCGACGGCAGCGACCGCGTCGGCGCTGCGCTCGGCAGCGGGGATGAGTCCGAGGTGTCGGGACGGCACGGTCAGCGACGGGTCGCGACGCAGCACGCCGAAGACCGGGACGCCGACGCGGGCGCACGCCTGGCGCAGCACCATCTCGTGCCGCGGCGAGCCGACCCGGTTGAGGATGACGCCGGCGATGTGGACCGACGAGTCGTAGGACAGGAACCCGTGTAGCACCGCGGCGAGTGACTGACTGTGCCCACCTGCGTCGACGACCAGCACCACGGGTGCACCGATGATCGACGCGACGTGTGCGGTCGAACCGACACCGAGCGCGTCGGTGCCGGCGGCGTCGGGGTCGTCGCTGGTGATGCGGCCGTCGAACAGCCCCATCACACCCTCGACGACGGCGATGTCGGCGCCGGCCGAACCGTGGGCGAACAGTGGTGCGATCAGGTCCTCCCCCACCAGATTCGGGTCCAGGTTGCGGCCCGGGCGCCCGGCGGCGACGGCGTGGTAGCCGGGGTCGATGTAGTCGGGACCGACCTTGAACGGGGCGACCCGGTGACCGGCCGCGCGCAACGCGCCGATGAGTCCTGTCGTCACCGTCGTCTTACCGCTGCCCGAGGACGGGGCAGCGATCACGACCGCCGGTGTCGCACGGGACATGGTCACCACTCGATGCCCTTCTGGCCCTTGCGGCCGGCATCCATCGGATGAGCGATCTTGCGCATCTCGGTCACGAGATCGGCGGCGCCGACGAGCGCCTGTGGTGCGCGACGGCCGGTGATGACGACGTGCTGACGTCCGGGGCGTCGGGCGAGCGTCTCGATGACCTCGTCGGTGTCGACCCAGCCCCAGTCGAGCGGGTAGGTGAACTCGTCGAGCACGTAGAAGTCGTGTTCGCCGGCGTCGAGCCGACGGGCGATCTCGGCCCAGCCGGCGCGCGCCGCGCCGGCATGGTCGTCGGCGTGCTCGGTGTTGGCCCGCAACCACGACCATCCCTGGCCCATCTTGTGCCACTCCACCGGACCGCCGGCGCCGGTGTCGATGTGGCACTGGCCGAGAGCCAGCAACGCCGACTCCTCCCCGACCTTCCACTTGGCGCTCTTCACGAACTGGAAGACCGCGACCCGCAGACCGGCGTTCCAGGCGCGCATGGCCATGCCGAAGGCGGCGGTGGACTTCCCCTTGCCGTCACCGGTGTGCACGGCCAGCACGGGCTGGTTCCGGCGCTGGCGGGTGGTCAGGCCGTCGTCGGGAACCGAGGCGGGAACCCCTTGGGGCACTGGATGTCTCCTTTGTAGCGGGACTCAGGCAGCACCGCGGGTCAGCGCGGTCGCGGACAGTTCGTCCATGGTCAGCAATTCGGCGCCGAGGTGAGAGGCGAGGTCGGCGGCGAGGCCGAGCCGCACCATCCCCTGTTCGCAGTCGACGACCACCGACTCGATGCTCCGGCGTCGGATCGCCGACGCCGTGACCCGCGCCCGTGCCGGGGCATCCCGGCCGGAGGTGGCCCGACCGTCGGTGAGGACGACGAGGAGCGGCCGACGGTTCGGTTCGGTGCGGCGGCATCGTTCGACGACGTCGCCGGCCAGGGTCAGCCCCTCGGCCAGCGGTGTCCGACCACCGGTGCGGATCTCGGCGAGGCGGCGCACCGCGATGTCGACCGACTTGGTGGGCGGCACGGCCAAGGTCGCGGTACCGCCGCGTGCGACGACCACGGCGACCCGGTCACGTCGCGTGTAGGAGTCCCGCAGCATCTCGACGCACAGTTCCGCGACCGCGGAGAGGCGGCGGCGGGCGGTCATCGATCCGCTCAGGTCCACTACGAAGACGACGAGGTTGGATTCCTGGCCGATGCGTTCGGCGGCGCGCAGGTCGGGTGCGGCGATCCGGACCGACGACTGGGGTGCCCGGCCCGCCGCGGCGAGGACGGTGGCGAACAGGTGCACCGGCCGGCCGTCGGCGAAGTCGACGGCGTGGGTCGTGTGCCCGCGCCGGCTGCGCGCCCTC